>NZ_LNYY01000019.1:1042187-1139947 GCF_001468005.1 Legionella steelei | reverse complement strand
TCTCAACTCATGTGTCAAGGATGTCCCCGAACAGTGTCAGGGATGTCCCCGGCTATACAACAGCCCAGCCTACACTTGCCATTTTTGCCAATTAATTACCAGGATGATTCACCCTACGTGTCTGTATCTTATCGTATTTATTTATACAGTCCCATTGTTTTTTTTGTTTTTTCCTAGAAAACACAAATGAAACCTTCCATTTGGTTCACAAATGCAGGTCATTTTTTATTTTTTGTCCGATTAATTCTTAAAAAAATAATAAATTTGTTTCTATTAGTAATATTTTTAAAATAAATAGACGGCAATGATTTTTGTTATGCGAAGAAAATAAAAAGTTCAGAATTTCTTATTATTATCAAATTGTTAATATGGAGTGATAAGGAGGTATGAATTAATTAATAAATACGCCTTGTCCATTTTAGTTGTAAAGTGGTAAAATTTTTTTTCCTTAATATTTCCTTAAGAAATGAATATCATTAAAACAATATTTACACTCTTTGAGATGTTTGGTACTATATAGTCCATAGTGTTCGGTGAGTGTATGTACTGGGCATAATTTTATTTAATTAATTTGTACTAGGAGACTTAAATGAGCACAGATACAATGGTGCAAAGCAGCGAAGCACTTTCACATCAAGTAATTCATGCTGTTAAAGGTTACTTGACTAGTGTTAGTAATAAAGATGCTAACTTGAATTTATATCAATTAATTGTTGAGGAAGTTGAAGCACCTTTATTCCGCACTGTTATGGAATTAACTCGTTACAACCAATCAAAAGCTGCACGTGTCCTTGGTGTAAGCCGCGGTACTTTGCGTACTAAATTAAAGCGTTATTTTGATGACGAATTTATTGGAACTCGTGATTTCTAAGTGAGTAGAACAACCTGCTTTCACTGGTTTTTTCTTATTAAATTTCCTAATGTAGTGGTCTTTGGCTAGGCACTCTGCTACTATTGATATCAGAGTTGGTCAGACAATCGCTCTTTGCTTTTGCAAAGGGAGGAAAGTCCGGGCTCCGAAGGGTAGAGTGCCAGGTAATGCCTGGGAGGTGTGAACCTACGGAAAGTGCCACAGAAAATATACCGCCTCTTTGAGGTAAGGGTGAAATGGTGCGGTAAGAGCGCACCGCGCGACTGGTAACAGGCGTGGCAGGGAAAACCCCACTCGGAGCAAGACCAAATAGGAGTCCATTTGGCTGAAAAGTCATTACGTGTGACCCGCACGGGACTCGGGTAGGTTGCTTGAGGCATGTGGTGACGCATGTCCCAGATGAATGATTGTCCATGACAGAACCCGGCTTATCGACCGACTCTTTTTATTTTATTGTCCCCAATTATTTTATTTTTGCGCAAAATTTGTCAAATATAGCTTTTCTTCAAGATCCATACATATCCTTAAATAGATGACCCAAAACAGATTATGTGAATATTAAAATAGCTTTATTTAGCAATAGCCTACGTCCTTATTTTCTATGAAGAAATCATGGATTTTGATCGAAGTGCGCATTCAATTTCCACTTGGATTAAAGTGGGTTCAATTTATTGTGCAGATGGGTTATAATATGAGCACATTGTTTTTGGTGCATCAAAACTTAATATGAAGAATAATCAACTGCGGTTAATTTATACTAATCCAATAGAAATCTCCGCTGAACAAGCGCTTCTACAGCAACTTAAGGAGCTCGCTGAAATAGGTTTTAATGAAGACCTCAAGCAGTTCATTAAATCAAACAAAGATAATATTAAGCTATACACGTCTACCCGGTTTGATGCCTCAAAATACAACAAGAAATATTTGGATTTTATAAAGGCGATGATTCTTGCCTTATCCTCGGCAGAAAATGATATCGATACAATAATTATTCGTAAGAAACATTCTCTGAATCAACACTATGCAAGACAACGACAAACTAAGAGTGAATATGTGTCTATTAAAGACATTCAAGAAAACTCAACACTCGTTGAGAATGTTACCACACGGTTGCATGCCTTTAGAGAAAAGCTAGTGGTCATTCGAAATCAACAGCTAATTCTCCAGGCTAAGTCTTTAGTAAAATTAACGTACGATGATTTTGTAGCAAATCAGCGCAACCTGACACACATTCAAGGTGACTACCTTAGTTTGCTTTCAAGTTCAAAGGCTTCGCTTGAGTCATTTGCTGAGTATGGCCAGAATCTTGATCGTTTGTTTGGTGAGAAACTTGCCTCGACACTTAAAAAACAGCTTGCTGTAAGAAAGCGCATCATGGGTGGAATCTTGGAGGAATGCACAGCAACCTCTGCTGAAGAGGCGATTAGGAGCGAGCAATCAGAGCTTAATAAGCTAATAAAAAACTTTGAATCAATCATGGAGCAAGCAGCAGAATTAAGAAAGTTAACCGCACTGCTTAAGCAAATAAAATCTATTGAAGGTCTTGTCATCAAAAAAGCAGATGAGCTCATACCTTCAGATGCTGATCAACTTGAAAAATTTATTCAATTTATTGCAGATAAAGAACACGAAGTGCAGGACATTAAAAATGGGATTAATGGTAATTCAGAGCTACATCAACAATCCATCCGGGCTATTGAGCAGCTTGAACACTCCCTTCAGCAAAAAAAGGCGCAAGCTTTATCATTTTTACAACAAATTAGAAATAAACGCAGTGAAGCCCAGCAAATAATAATAGAAGATTCTCAAGCGCATGTTTCCGTCCCTGACCTGCCTCCTATTATAAGTGCTCCTAAAATTGAAGAAGTGCCTATAGTAAAGACTGAGGAAGTGCCAGCAGCAAAGAAAGAGCGATTGCAAGAGGCAATCTCATTAATAAGAACATATAGAAAAACAATAGAAAATGAGCAAGATTGTTTTACCGTTAGATTTTTTCATCAATCACGAAATCAAGCGAAGATTGACTATTGCAAATTATTAGAAAAGGAACTTAACTTGCAAATTTCTAGTTTAAATTTTGAAAGCAACTTACTTTTGATTATTAATGAAGCTCATGAAAAAGTAACCAATAACTTTAGTGCTAAAAAAGAAATCACCATAGGCGGTAGTTATTTTGGCACAAGCCGTATGCTCAGTTTACAACGACTTATAGGTATCGATGACGCTTGGGAAGCAGGGCACTCCAAATTTCTTATATTTTCAACACAATCTGATTTTCATGGACTTAAAACCTCGGGAATCGTTAGCGAGAGCAAATGGAATGTTGTGAAGAAATTCTATTGTGAAGAAGATAACAGTAATGAAGAATACCAGAACCTAAAAAATCAGGTATTCCCGAGCAAAACCGCCAGTAATCTACAAAGTGATCCGCCATCCCCAGTGTAACGAGGATCTCCCTATTCTAACATTGTGCTGTAGCTTGGGTAGTAATTGGTTGACGAAAAGCAAGTGTAGGCTGGGTTGTTAAGCCCAGCATGTGTTGAGTTAATTCCTACTCTTCAAAATGTCCATCATGAAAACTATCATTGTAATCTCAATTAACAAGTAACTTATCCATGGTGTGCATACATTCTTTGTTAGATGCCAGGCTTGGCAGCCCAGCCTACGGTTATTGAGCTATTTTTCATAACACATATAAGAATGATGGCAAAAAACTCCCGGAGTACGCGACGCTAATCCGGGCTACGATACTAAATGTTTTTTCAGTAAAGTATTAATTTGCTCAGGATTCGCCTTACCTTTGGTTTGTTTCATGATTTGTCCTACAAAGAAGGCTAATAATTTCTCTTTTCCTGCTCGGTAATCAGCAGCTTGTTCAGGATACTGTTGAATTAATTTAATAATCATATCTTCCCAAGCAGCAGTATCATCTATTTGTTGATATCCTTCGCGCTCGATAATTGCTTCAATATCTTCTTCTCCAGCCCATAGCAAAGAAAAAATAGCTCGTGCATTGTTTAGAGAAAGGGAATTGTCATGGAGTTTATTAAGAAGATTGGCCATAAGTTTTGCTGATATGCGTGGTGTATCAAAAGTTAAATTCTCTTCATTCAAAGCAGCAACATATTGACCTTTTAACCAATTAATAATCATTTTTTCCGGGGCACGACATTGGTTTTTAATTGCTTTAAAAAATTGATGAGCAGCTGGTGAAGAAAGAATAAAATTAATGTCTTCTTCATTGAGAGAAGGCATATTTTTTAATTCAGTATGAATTTTTTCAGGTAAATCAGGTAAATTATTCTTAATTTCAGCAATAAGAAAACGAGTGACTTGTATCGGTAGTAAATCAGGATCAGGAAAATATCGGTAATCATTCTCATTTTCTTTACTGCGCATTGCATGTGTTGTATGAGTATCGGGATTATATAAACGAGTTTCTTGAATCACGTGTTGTCCACTTTCCAATAAATCTTGATGTCGCGATTGTTCGTAGGCAATGGCTTTCTCGATAAAACGAAATGAGTTCAAATTTTTTAGTTCGGTTCGCGTTCCTAAAACGGCAGTTCCTTTCGGTTTTAATGACAGATTGACATCACAACGGAAATTTCCTTCTTGCATATTACCATCACAGATACCTAAAAACTGCACCAGTTGATGTAGTTTTTTAAGATAACTCACCGCCTCATGACTTGAAAACAAGCAGGGTGTAGTTACTATCTCTAATAAAGGTGTTCCTGCACGGTTCAGATCAATACCACTAAAGCCAGGGTGAACCCCATGCAATGATTTACCTGCATCTTCTTCTAAATGAGCGCGTGCAATCACAATATCTTTGACACTACTGTCATTCAGCGTAATTGCCAATTTTCCATTGCTGACTATCGGTTTTTGAAATTGACTGATTTGATAGCCTTTAGGTAAATCTGGATAAAAATAGTTTTTGCGTTCAAAAACAGATTGATCATTAATATCTGCTTGAATTGCCAAGCCAAACTGAATTGCCATAATGACAGCTTCTTGATTCAATACTGGTAAAACCCCAGGAAACCCTGCGTCAATAAAGCAGGTTTGAGAGTTAGGCGTTGAACCAAAAGCAGTAGATGCGCCAGAGAAAAGTTTCGATTTTGTTTTTAGCTGAATGTGTACTTCAAGGCCAATGACTGTATCCCATTCCATAATTCACCTTTATTGGTTTGGACTGGCCAAATGCCAGTTGGTCTGTTGTTGATAATGATGAGCAATCTGAAGCAATTGGCTTTCACCAAAATGTTTACCCATGAGTTGTAAACCTATGGGTAGCCCCTTGGCGAAGCCTGTGGGGATGGAAATTGCGGGGAGTCCGGCAAGATTAGCCGCTACTGTAAACACGTCAGTCAAGTAGTTTTGAATTGGATCAGCAATTTTCTCACCAAGTTTAAAAGCGCAGGTTGGAGATGTTGGTCCAAGAATAACATCAACAGATTTGAGGGTTGTGACTAGTTCTTCTTGAATAAGACGACGAATTTTCTGGGCTTGCAAATAGTATGCATCAAAATAGCCCGATGAAAGTACATGTGTTCCAGTAAGAATTCGACGCTTTACTTCTATTCCAAAGCCCTCACTACGCGTCGTGCGAATGAGCTCGGTTAATGTTGATGCATTCTTACTACGATAGCCGAAGCGTAAGCCATCATAGCGTGATAAATTGGATGATGCTTCAGCACAAGCCACTACGTAGTAACATGGTACCCATAAAGGTTGAAGCGTCAAATTTAAATGAATAATTTCAGCGCCTAAACCTTCAAAAACCTTAACTGCCTCAAGAATAGCTTGTTGTATTGCCGGGTCTACTTGCGGTTGAAAAAAGCACGAAGGCAAGCCAATTTTTAGTTTGGATAAAGGTTTATTCAGTTCAGCATAATAATCGGGAATGGTTGATTCAACTGAAGTAGAATCTTTAGGATCATGTCCTGCCATAGCCTGTAGTACTAATGCCAAATCTTCAGCACTACGTGCTAAAGGACCTGCTTGGTCCAGACTGGATGCGTAAGCAATCATACCGTAGCGAGAAATCAGACCGTAAGTGGGTTTAATTCCACTGATTCCGCACAAGGCTGCAGGTTGTCGTATGGAGCCTCCAGTATCAGACCCTATAGCGAAAGGGACTAAACCCGCAGCAACAGCTGCTGCAGAGCCTCCTGATGAACCACCTGGGACGCGCTCTTTATCCCATGGATTTTTTACCACACCAAAGTGGCTGTTTTCATTGGACGAACCCATGGCAAACTCGTCCATATTTGTTTTACCAATCAGAATCGAACCTTGTGCAAACAACTTAGTTACCAAGGTTGCTTCATAAGGTGACTGGAAATTTGCAAGCATTTTAGAGGCGCAGGTCGTTGGCATACGCTTGGTACAAAATAGATCTTTTAACGCCATAGGGATACCGGTCAGTGTTTTGCCTTGGCCTTTTTTTAATTCGTGATCTGCTTTTTTCGCTTCGAGAAGAATGTGTTCTTCATCTAGACTGATAAACGCATTTAAATCGTTGTGCTGTTGAATTTGCTTGAGGTAATGCTGGGTTAACTCAACGCTTGATAGCTTACCCTGATGCAGCGCTTGGGATAGTTGTTTTAAGGATAAATGTTCCATGATTATTTACTCTGCTCTATAACTTGAGGCACTAAATAAAGATCTTGTGAAAATTGTGGTGCTCGAGCTTCTAATTCGGAAAGACTATTTTCTTCAGTTACCACATCGGGTCTTAAACGTTGATTTAATGCAAGAGGATGAAAAAGCGGCTCTACCTCCTGGGTATCAATCGAACCGAGTTGGTCGACGAAATTCATTATTGCGTTAATGTCTTCGATGAGTTTAGGTGAATGTTCTATATCTGTATCCAGATAAGCGAGCTGAGAAATTTTCTCTAATTCTTTTGTCGAGATGGTCATAAAATAGTATCCCATAGAGTGAACACTTCATTATAGCGAGGATGTTATCACTTAAAAATATAACTATTGAAAAAATTAAAATGTTTCATCGAGGTGAAACGAAAATATATTGTATTTAAAAAACATACTATCAAACCGGAAGAAATTCGTTTCATTGGGGAGCAAATTGATGCTCTTTATCCGATAACGTTTCTTTATACGGTTTTTTGATTTGTATCGTTGCATCATTTAGAGGTGATGCTGGCCGTTTTTTAGTATGGACAGGCTCATCTACATCCATAGGTTCGGGAGTCTGGCTAGCATTTGGAATAGTATATGTCACTTCCGGAGCAAAGAATGTCATTGTGGGTGTTGAGACTGACGGTAATGGTTGCGGTTTATCAAACAGAGTAACTATATCACGATAGCCCATAATTTCTGCGATGTCTTTGGGAGAAAGCTCGACGTCATATATAAAAGGATTTTTGGCCGTTGCTTCCTTAATTTTTATTTCAGCGCGTTCTTTAATGTCTGCTTGTTCATTTTTTACTAACTCTCGTAGATAGTCCATTCTTATCATTAGCGGCTCAGGAGTCATCCCTTGCTTTATTAACCATTCAACAGCTGAATATTGGCCTGCTCTTGCTGCAATAAATATAGGAGTTTCATTTTCATGATTACACTTATCAAGCTCTTCATGAGCTTGAGACAGTGCGTCAAGTATTTGTATATTTCCATAAAATGCACCAACATGCACGGCCTTACCTACACTGATTTGCCGAGTATTCATGCAAGTAATCATTGCTTTTAAATTTTCTGAGTCGGATTGGAAAACAATCCCCAATTCTAGTAATTTGCAAAACATGCTGATCTTTCTATTATGAACAAGAATGCCAAGAAGCTCGTCTGCATGAATTTGTATTTGACTTAAGCCTGCTCCAACATTGATTAATGTTTCGAGCGATTCAAATAGTCCGTTTGCTACAGCAGTGTAGATAGGGCTATGACCCTCGTTGTTTAGGGCGTTTAAATCTACATCATAACTCGCTAAATACTCGATCACTCGAGTATTTTGATTTGCTACTGCAACAGCGAGTGGCGTTTGTCCTTGAGCGTTGCGAATATTAAAATTTACTTTCAATTTATGTAAGGTTCGAAGAACTGCAACCTTATTTGCTGCTGCAGCATGATGTGCTGGTGTTGCTCCCGTTCTATCAGGTTCATTAAGACCGTTATTCAGCGTTTTAAGTTTTCTAAGCAGATGCACATTTCCAGTTCGTACAGCAGCACAAACTAAAGTCCATCCTTTACTGTTAAATTGGTTTAAATTTGCTCCAAGCTTGAGAAGTTCGTCAAGCATCTCCTCATCGGCAATAAAAATGGGTGGGTTACCTTCCTCATCAAACTCGTTCATGCTTACGTTACGCTCGTGAAGGGTCCTTAACAGTTCGATATCCTTCGAACGAACAGCTAGATGAACAAGAGAGGCACAGGGATGAAAGAAAGTGTTAGCTCCCCGAAGAACTCTTCTGCTTAAGTTCGCTCCAAGATCATGCAGTTTTCTCAAAACATCATATTTTTTATTTTTAGCAGCAATAAAAGCAGCCGTTTCTTTATTAAGATCCTCCTCATCTAAGTTTGCATTAAGAGATTGTAAAACCTCTAACGCTTTCGTATTGCCCATGAATGCTGCAATATGAATGGGACCGCGACCTGCATCCTCAGGAGAAACACTAAGCCAGGTATGTACTTTTTGATTTAAATTAGCGCCAAGCTCATGAAGCTTAGCTAACATTGAGAGACGATTATATTTCACTGCAAGTACTACCGGGGGTAGATTTTGGTGACCGGGTGCATTTAAATTTACATTTTTCCGGTGCAACATTGTCATTACGTTCAGTGCGTTGTGTTGGACAGCTAAGTCCATAATATAGGGAATGGTTAATAAATGATCATTGTATTGCATTAAATAATCGGTTAGCTCAGAGAAATCATTCTTAATTACATACACTAAGAAATTTTGAAGCTCTTGTTCGGTATGTTTTGACGCCAAGAAATTCAGCTGTTCTTGAGAAATTTTATGCCCATTTTTAATAACTGCATTTAGAAATTTTCGCGGATTTTGAAAGTTTGATGCTTGCGCATCTACGGGAGAACTAATTATTTCATATAAAGGGTCTAAAATTTCCGAAGATTGATGAGGTCTATTCAGAATTGTATGAAAGCAAAACGCTTTAAGCATACGAGATTTATCGTCTGTTCCATTAATCGTTTTATATAAGTCAAATACGCCTTGCGTACTCATCTGTTGGATAAGGCACACAGGGTGTATAGGTGAATTGGAAGTATTTAAAAGGACTAATAAATCCTCGTCGGACAGCACGCTATATTTGCCTGTGCTGGCATCGACGACATACTCGCCGGCATAAACTAATTTTTTATCATTTACAGTTATTTCTACTCCAGAGAAATAGCCGGCTTTTTCTAAGTAGACCGCAATGACACTGGCAAAAAACATGTCCCAATTTTTTTTGGGAATATATACCGCCTCATCATTGATGTCCTCATCATCATAAAGCAAAGAGTATTGATCCCAACCTGGTGTTTTTTCACCTAAAAGCTGAAAAAAATCATCTACCTTTTTGAGTTGAGACATATTACTGATGCTGCCCTCTGGTAATGGCGGCAACAGTTGGGCTATTTTCGCAACAAAAGCGTTAGTATTGAAGTGACGCTTCAGATAATCTTTAAACTCTAAAAGTCTTTCTGGCGAAAAATTATGTGCGAATTTGTCTGCATACATGGTTAGACCGAAATCATCGGCTACAAAATTAAATAATGCATTCGCCATATGAACTTCATTGCCCACATGTTCAACTAATTTTCTGCTGATAAGAAACTCCTTTGCCAATTCGTACACTAGATCGTGTTTTGCAGTATGTAAAATTGGGGAGAGGAAGCTTTTATCAATAAAACACCCTAAAGCATATTCCAGATTAATATATGCACCGGAATAACATAATGAAACAGTAAATGAATTTAAAGCCGTTTTATCGACCTGCTTATGTCTTGCGAGGATATTTGGTAATGCACCCTCTAGAGTATTTTTAGCTGCGCTCAAGGTAATTAAAATATCAGGGGGAGCCGATTTGTCAGTTAAATCTCTTACTTTTTCTGCATATTTTGCAAATAATTGTAATGCATCAGGATTTAATTGAATGATATAGGCTAATAAATCCAGTAATTGCTTTTTACAAGGTTCGAAGTCATCCTGTAAGTTTTGAAACCTGCGAGGGAGATTGCCATAAATTCCCGTTAATTGTTTTTCTAATTCTGTTTTTTGGTCGTCACTTGTTTTTGGTAATAAGGTTTGCAAAAGCGCGGGTTTCAAAGTTGGCATTTTTATCTAATCAAAAAGTGTAACGTAAAAATGAATAAGTGTATCAAAAAATCATTTAATGCTCAATTAATAGCCACTTGTTTAGGGGCAAAGACCATGTTGGTCGTGATGCGCTAGTTGTTGTGGGGGCTTTGTCTTGTTTTTTAAAAAATCGCTCATCAGCGTTTTGAGAGCGACAGTAGAGGCCTTAGGTTCGATAGAAAACTCATAACCTTGGATAGGGAGTTGATGCGATAGCTATTACTTTTTCAGGTAAGGGAACTCATCATATAGCAGTTGAATTACATGTTTTAATTGTTCTTTACTTTTTACAATAAGCAGTACGGTATCGTCACCAGCAATTGTGCCTAATATCCCTGAGTTTTGAATGGGTTGAAATGAAAAGGATACAAATTTTCTATCAATAAAAAAAGCCAGGCTGTTTGCATTTCCAGGATGGGTGTGGAGCACAATAAGGCCATAATCTGACACTTGTAGGTTCAATACCAAAGGCAGATTCGGTACATTATAGTCGACGACTTGATAAGTACCGCCTATTTTTGCAATTTTTAATTTTTTAAGCCTTCGCGAGAGGGTTGCCTGAGGAATAGTGTAACCTCGAACTTTTAAGCTATTTTGCAAATCAATTTGTTCTGCAATTTTTTCTGTTTGCACAATATTTAATATGTGTCCATCAAGAGCTGCATCTTGGCTCATATAACTCTCCACTTCATTTATGACCATGTGAATACAAAATCATTTTAATGAAATTATATTCAAAATATCTTGACAGAGCAAGTCGAGGTTGATAAATTTAAAAAACGCATAAAAACTGGATTTATATTCAAATGAAACAATTATTTTTTATCGCTTTAGTGGGGCTTTCATTGATTGTCTTTCTTTGCTACGCAAAAATTCCCAAGGAGAGTACTCAAAATATTCATTTTGCGGTGGCAGCAGAATATCCACCATTTGAATATAACGACCATGGGGAAATCAAAGGATTCGATATTGACCTTGCACGCTTGATTGCAAAAAAATTAGGTAAAGAAGCATTTTTTGATACCATGCAATTTAGTAGTATTTTACCCGCCTTAAGTACTGGACAGGTTGATGCGGCGATTTCTACGATAACGATTACCGAACAGCGAAAAAAGAATTTTGATTTTACCAAACCTTATTATTTCGAGAGCATGGCAGCTGTTTTTCCTGAAAATAATCCAATTAAAAATATACAACAATTAGCCGACAAAAAAATAGCTGTGCAATTGGGTAGTACTATGGAAATTTGGTTAAAGCAAAATGTTCCTAACGCTAATCTTTTGATTATGGATAATAATAATCAAGCCATCGCAGCCCTAAAAGCTGGCCATGTCGATTTGGTTCTCATAGATGGTGTCCAAGGTCTGGTATTTAGTCAGAAAAATCCAGGATTGTCTTTTGCTGTAATTGCCAAATCAGATGCTGGCTATGGCTTAGCTCTAAAAAAGAACTCTGAATTAACACAAAAAATAAATCAAGCGCTACACGAAATAGAACAAAGCGGGGAGTTGGCTGCTCTTAAGAAAAAATGGTTGGAGGATGCACAATGGAAGAGTTAAAACAAAATGTCCTCTATATTGGTGAGGGTACTCTCATTACCTTAATTTTATTAATTGGCGGTTTATTGATAGGGACTTTATTGGGAACATTACTGGCTTTATTGCGATACCAAGGAATAATGAAGCCAATAATTAATGGATTTATCTCCGTGATGAGAGGAACTCCAGTCATTTTGCAACTTAGTTTTATTTATTTTGCGGTACCTGCCTTAATCGGTGTAAAAGCAAATATTCTAATGGCAGGGCTTTTAACATTTGGTCTGAACAGTTCTGCATATATTGCTGAGATTCTGCGATCAGGAATAGAGCATTTGCCCAAAGGACAGTTTGAAGCAGCAAAAACTTTGCAGATCCCTGCTTTCTATTTATGGAAAGATATCGTTCTACCACAAGTTGTGAAAAATATTTTTCCTGCATTCATTAATGAAATGATTGCGTTACTGAAAGAAACAGCATTAATTGCGACTATAGGTGGGATGGATTTGATGCGTCGAGCTCAATCAGTTGCTGCAGAACAATTTACCTATTTTGTTCCCTTGTGTATCGCTGGTTGTTTTTATTATGGAATGGTTCTCTTGATTGAATTCATGGGTAAAAAAATTGAAGAAAGGGGGCTTTATGTTAGTCATTAACCAGGCATCTAAATATTTTGGATCATTACCCGTATTAAATAACATCAATTTAGAGTTACAAGTTCAGACAGTGCTTGGTTTGGCTGGGCCATCTGGAAGTGGAAAATCCACGTTGCTGCGTTGCATCCAACAATTAGAAACATTAGATGCCGGAACGATTACAGTAAAAGGACAAAGCGGTTTTATGTTCCAGGATTTTCAGCTTTTTCCCCATATGACTGTAATGCAAAATTTGGTTTATGCACCTCGCTTACAAAACAAAACATTAAAACATGAGGAGCAAGCGAGTTCTTTGCTACAGAACTTAGGGATTCGTGATAAAGCATCTGCTTATCCACATCAATTGTCTGGTGGACAAAAGCAACGCGTTGCTTTAGCACGAAGCTTAATGATGAAACCTAATTTATTGCTTTGTGATGAACCGACATCGGGCCTCGATCTGGCGACAATTGATGAAGTAATTAGTTTACTAAATTCAGTGAAATCTTTAGGCGTTACGATGGTCATTGCATCTCACGATCTTGATTTTCTCAGCAAAATGTCGGATCGCTTGATAGTTCTGAAAGGTGGCCAATTAGTTGCCGATGTGGTTCCTAAAGAACTGGCTGAGCCTATTATGCATTTAAAACAATACTACCAGGAGTAGATCCATGAATGAATCGATTAAAAAAATTGTCCTTGCTTATTCCGGTGGGCTGGATACTTCCGTAATGATTCCATGGCTTAAAGAACATTACCAACAGGCAGAAATTATTGCTATGGTTTGTGATTTAGGACAAAGTGAAGACTTAGCAGCGATTAAAGATAAGGCGATAAAAAGCGGTGCTTCCAAAGCCTATGTAATGAACGTTCAAGATGAATTTGTTAGCGACTATTTGTGGCGATTAGTCAAAGCAGGCGCTCTTTATGAAAATCAATATATTTTAGGTACCATTTCACGACCACTTATTGCAAAAAAACTGGTTGAAATTGCATTAGAAGAAAAGGCGGAAGCGGTTGCTCATGGAGCAACTGGCAAAGGTAATGATCAGGTTCGTTTTGAATATACGGTAAAAGCATTAGCTCCAGAACTTAAAATTATCGCCCCATGGAGAACTTGGAAAATTAAGTCACGACAAGAGGCGATTGCGTATGCCAAATTACATGGGATTGAAGTACCTGTTACCCCCAAATCACCTTATTCACGAGATCATAATCTTTGGTACATTTCGCATGAAGGAGGGATTTTGGAAGATCCAGGACAACCCAGACCTGATGATCTATTATTAATGACCGCCTCTTTGGAGCAAACATCGGATAAGCCCGAATTAGTGAGTATTGAGTTTGTAAAAGGGGTTCCCGTTGCGTTGAATACTAAAAAAATGTCATCTGTCGAATTACTAAAACAATTAAATCAAATAGCAGGTTCTCATGGAATTGGGGTGGCTGATATTGTGGAGAATCGACTGGTTGGAATGAAAATCAGAGGAATATATGAAGCACCAGCGGCTGCTGTGTTGTACAAAACACATCAGATGCTTGAGAGTTTATGTCTTGACCGAGCAACTTTGCATTTAAAACAATCCTTGCAACAAACGTATGCCAATCTTGTTTATGAAGGACGATGGTTTTCTCAAACGAAGAACGCATTAGATGCTTTGATTGATGTGACGCAACAACATATGACTGGAACTGTCAGTGTCCAGTTATTTAAAGGGAACATCATTCCTTATGGGATGTATTCACCCTTTAGTTTACATGATCCTGCTTTAGCTACATTCGAAGAAGATGGTGTTTATAATCAGCAGGATGCCGAAGGATTTATTAATCTATTTTCTTTATCAGCACAAGTGTATGGCAAGGTACATAAAGGAGGTAAATGATGGCTCATAAAACTTGGGGAGGACGATTTAAGAAGGAGTTGGATACTCGAGTCATGCATTTTAATGCTTCCCTGGCTTTTGATAAGGTACTTTATGTCCACGATATCGTGGGCAGCCAAGCACATGCAAAAATGTTAGCACGTCAAGGGCTTATCACTGATAATGAGGCAGACTTGATCTGCAATGGGTTAGACGAAATCAGCCATGAAATAGCAAAAGGCATCCATGAATTTGATGAGTCTAATGAAGATATTCATATGTTTGTGGAGCAATTACTCATCACCAAAATTGGTGATGTAGGTAAAAAGCTTCATACTGGTCGCAGCCGTAATGATCAGGTTGCTCTGGATTTAAGGTTGTATTCTCGTGATGCAGGATTGCAGATTATCGCACTGATACAAAATTTAAACCATGTTTTGGAAGAGCTGGCTCGTGTTCATGCGGAGGATAAAATTCCTGGCTATACACATTTACAGCAAGCTCAACCCATTTATTTAGGTCATTTCTTTGCTGCTTATCTGGCAATGTTTCAACGAGATTTAGGGCGTTTTCACGATTGGCATACACGGATGAATTACTCTCCTTTAGGTGCTGGTGCTTTAGCAGGAAGCACTTTGCCTTTGGATCGTGCGTGGGTTGCTAAAACGCTGGGCTTTAATGGAGTCATTGAGAATACTCTGGATGCTGTGAGCGACAGAGATTTTATTATTGAGTTTTGTTCTGCTGCATCGATCGTGATGATGCATTTATCACGTTTTGCGGAGGATTTAATTCTTTGGACTACTCAGGAATTTGGTTTTATTACCCTTGATGATGCTTTTGCGACAGGTTCTTCTTTAATGCCTAATAAGAAAAATCCAGATGTTTTGGAGTTAGTTCGAGGTAAAAGCGGCCGGGTATTTGGGCATTTAATGGGGATTCTTACTGTCATGAAAGGGTTGCCGCTTGCGTATAATAAGGACATGCAAGAAGATAAAGAATGTTTGTTTGACACCGTTAATACATTGACGGCTTGTTTGGACATCATGACGCCGTTTTTGCGCAGTGTGCAATTTAATACGAAATTAATGGCACAAAAAGCCAATAGTGGTTATCTAAATGCTACAGCAATATTAGAGTCTTTAGTATTGAAAGGTATACCTTTTAGGGATGCGCATCATCAAGTGGGCTTGTGGGTTCAGGCTGCAATGGATAAGAGTTGTTCGCTTGAGGAGATTATTAAAAGTGAAATGTAGGCAGAGAAAGTGCCCCTCATCTGCCCTAACGGGCACCTTCTCTGTGGAGAAGGGAAACATAATCGCTACACTACACTAGGCTACGAGCTTCTTGCAGAAGCTCATTTTTAAAGTAGAATGATGTACACACCATAACTATCTATTGAGTTAGTCATTCATGTTGCAACATTATAAAACCCAAGGGGGCGTTGAGATAGAGTGTTCTCAGACGCCACTGGATTATCAACAAGGCATAGAAAATCTGCTGGAACATCTGGATTCACAAAGAGGCGCTTTATTCGCATCAAGCTTTGAATATCCAGGGCGTTACACATGTTGGGATATAGGTTTTTATAATCCACCTTTGGCTCTTACTTGCAAGCAAAATTTAATTCAAATTGATGCATTAAATCAACGCGGTAAGATGCTATTAACATTCATTATGCCTTTACTGGAACATGAAGCGTATTTAGAAGTATTGGCACAAAGTAATACGTTGTTACAAATCAAATTGATACCTTCTGATGAGGTCTTCAGCGAAGAAGAGCGTAGCCAGCAACCATCGGTATTTACGGTGATTCGCCTTATCTTGGCTTTTTTCAAAGTAGATGAGGAGTCTTACTTAGGACTATATGGTGCTTTGGGTTTTGATTTGATTTTTCAATTTGAGGGCTTAAAGAAACATAAAAAAAGAGAGCCATCACAAAGAGATATGGTTCTTTATTTACCTGATGAGATTTATGTGGTGAACCATCGTAAAGAAGAAGCGTTTCTTAGACGTTATGATTTTCAATTTCAAGGCCAATCAACTAATTCTTTGGCGAGAGAGGGGGGGACTGCAACATACCAAGCACCAAATAAGCCAAAAAAGACATGTGATCATGAGCCAGGAGAGTATGCCCAGGTTGTTGCCAAGGCCAAAGAGCGATTTGCTTGTGGTGATTTGTTTGAAGTTGTGCCAAGTCAAACTTTTTATACCCATTATGAAGATCAACCTTCTGCTTTATTCAAACAAATGCGTCGTTTGAATCCGTCACCATATGGCTTTTTTATTAATCTAGGTGATGACGAATATCTGGTTGGTGCCTCTCCAGAGATGTATGTGCGAGTGCATGGGAAAAGAGTGGAAACTTGTCCCATTTCAGGAACGATTAAACGGGGTGCTGATGCCATTGAGGACGCAGAAAATATTCAGGCTTTACTCGATTCAAAAAAAGAAGAATCTGAATTAACAATGTGTACTGATGTGGATAGAAACGATAAATCACGTATTTGCGAAGCAGGTTCTGTGAAAGTAATCGGCCGCAGGCAAATTGAAATGTATTCGCGAGTGATTCATACCGTCGATCATGTTGAAGGTATTTTGAGAGAAAACTTTGATGCTGTAGATGCTTTTCTAACCCATATGTGGGTTGTTACTGTAACTGGTGCACCAAAACTGTGGGCGCTTAATTTTATTGAAGAGCATGAAAAATCTCCCCGTAAGTGGTACGCTGGTGCAGTAGGTTGGTTTGGTTTTGACGGGAATTTAAATACGGGCCTGGTTTTGAGAACAGTACGTATTGAAAAAGGAGTTGCTGAAATTCGTGTGGGTGCCACCTTGCTTTATGATTCAATACCTGAGTCAGAAGAGGAAGAAACCCGCTTAAAAGCCTCTGCATTTTTAGATATGTTGCAAAAACGCGAGCCTCATGCTGCAAGCAAGGCAATGGATTTGCCCTTAACTGGAAAAGGTAAGCACGTATTGCTTATCGATCATCAGGATTCTTTTGTGCATACTTTGGCAAATTATCTCCGGCAAACTGGAGCCGAGGTGAGCACAATTCGTTTTGATAAGGCCTTGCATTATTTACAAAATAAAAAATATGACCTTGTTGTTTTATCTCCTGGACCAGGCAAACCAAGTGATTTTAATCTTTCTCAGACAATTGCAGAGGTTATTTCTAAAGGCATACCATTGTTTGGAGTGTGTTTGGGGTTACAAGGACTTGTTGAGCATTTTGGTGGTGTTTTGGATGTTCTAAAATATCCTATGCATGGTAAGCCATCAATTATCAACGTAGTCGGTGAACCTGATTTGTTCTCTGGCTTGGGGAAGAGTTTCAAGGCAGGAAGATATCATTCTCTTTATGCACGCTTGAATACAGTACCCAAGGAATTGAATATTACAGCGATGAGTGATGATGGCGTCGTTATGGCTGTTTCGCATCAACAGTTACCCATTCATGCGGTTCAGTTTCATCCTGAAACCATATTGTCTTTAGTTAATCAAGCAGGATTAAAAATTATTACTAATTTAATGAGGATGATTTAAGACAATGCGCAAAAAGATATTGATGCTCTATGTTGTATCTTTTGTTTTGGGTATTGTCGTAGGCCTTGTTGGTTCTACGTTTCGATTATCAATCGATGTGCTTAGCAACTTGCTAGATAACTTTTTTCAATCCCTCAGCATTCATGGATGGCCGGCCGCTTTTATTTCCGGTTTGGTTTCGATGGTTCTGGTCTATGCTGCTTATTTTGCTGTAAAGCAGTATGCTCCTGAAGCTTCAGGAAGTGGTGTCCCGGAGATTGAGGGTACATTACTTCATTTAAAAACCATATTTTGGCGTCGCGTATTACCGGTAAAATTCTTTTTTGGCATGTTGGTCCTTTCTGCAAAGATGATTTTGGGACGTGAGGGACCTACGATTCACATAGGTGGTAGTTTAGGAGAAATGCTTGGAAGCTTATTTAACCTTTCTCGACGTAGAAAAGATAGTTTAATTGCAGCAGGAGCCGCTGCTGGTTTGGCTGTTGCTTTTAATGCTCCTTTAGCCGGAGTTATTTTTGTTCTGGAAGAGATGCGCAATCAATTCAACTATTCTTTTACCAGTTTTAGTATGGTTGTTATCTGTTGTATTACTGCTACAGTTATCCTTGATTTAATCATTGGGCCTCAGCCAACAATTCCAATGAATGTATTTGAATTCCCCCATCTTGATTCCTTATGGCTATTTGCTCTGTTTGGTATTGTGGTCGGTTTTGTGGGGCTTTTATTTAATCTCTCTTTAATTAGAACACTAACATTCTTGGATAAACTGACTTCACGACAAAAATCATATTACGTCCTGGCTGTAGGTTTTTTGATTGGTGCTTTAGCGGTACATCATCCTGAAGCAGTGGGTGGTGGTATGAATATTATTCATCAGGCCTTAACTCTTGCACCCGGATTTGGTTTTTTGTGTTTTCTTTTAGTGGCACGCTTTATAGGAACTATGGTGTGTTATGGAACATCAGTCCCTGGAGGAATTTTTGCCCCGATTCTTTCTTTAGGCACGCTTCTTGGTTTAGCTATATTCCAGATTTTAGAAATGTTACATATTGATTTCTTAACTCAACCAGGCATGTTTGCCGTGGCAGGAATGGCCGCCCTGTTTGCTTCATCAACACGCGCACCAATAACCGGAGCCGTATTAGTGGTAGAAATGACTCATAATTATTATTTAATTTTCCCTGTGATGATGGCATGTATTACCGCAACTATTGTGCTGCAGCTCACTCCAAATGGACCTATCTATGAGCAATTATTAGATCGTTCTCTCCGTTTGGATAAGAAGAAAACTGCATTGAGCTAGGTGTGAACGTATGCCTGCCTGGATACTAATTGCCGTAAGTAGGCTGGGCTGATAAGCCCAGCTTACATTGTCTGGTATTTTCGGTGTTTGTAACTGCTTAAGAATAATAGATGAAGCACTCGCTCAGGCAAACAAGCGATTACAATTAATCCACATGCACAACAATTTTTCCAAAATGCACGCCTGATTGTATCCGCTGATGGGCTTCTTCAATTTGTTCTAGTTTAAACTCCGAATCAATAATAGGGATTATTTTTTTTGCTTCGAGGTACTTCGTCCATGCATTATGAGCTTCGCGCCATAATTTACTTTTTTCCTCAATAGATTGAGAGCGGAGTACAAAACCAATAATTTGCAGCCTTTTACGCATAATCAATGCAAGGTTGCATTCTACGGTACTTCCTTTAAGGCATGCTATCTGGATAAGTTTGCTTTGTGGTTTCAATAAGTGTAAGTGTTTATTAAAATAATCGCCGCCTATAAAATCTATAATCAAATCAACGCTGTGATCCTCAATTAAATCCTCGAAGTCTTGTTTACGATAATTAATGACTTGATCTGCACTAAGTTTTTTTGCTTTATCTATCTTGTCATCAGTTCCTACTGTAGTGATTACGTGTACACCGATCAATTTTGCCATTTGAATTGCTAGCGATGCAATACCACTTCCTGCACCATGAATAAGCAATGTTTGCCCTGATTTCAGCGTACCTAGATCAAACAAAGAAGCATAAACAGTCATCAACGCTTCAGGAAGTGCAGCAGCAAGGGTATAATCCCAGGTTGCTGGAATGTGTTGAGCTAACGATGCTTCAACAGGGCAAAATTCGGCATAAGCGCCACTGCCAACTAACCCATAAACTTTATCGCCTGGTTTAAATTGAGTGACATGTGCTCCCACCTCAACTACTTCGCCTGCAATTTCCAAGCCTAGGATATCCGATTCGCCAGCTGGTGGCGGATATTTGCCATAACGTTGCATGATATCTGCTCGATTTAAAGCTGTTGCTTTTACACGCACCAAAATTTGTGATTCGCTGTATTCAGGAGTTGGGCCATTTTCGATGACCAATCGACTGTGTGAACCAGGGTTTTCTATGTGTACGTAGCGCAAAATTTTTTCCTTAAAATAAATAATTAATTGTAGCCTCGCTGCAGTGCAGCGAAACCCGGGGCATGCAAGATGAGAAAACCCGATTTTCGCTGCACTGCACCCAGGCTACGTATTACCTAAGCTTCTTCTTCTTCTTTTTTATCACTTTACTTAAACAACCAGAGCTATATAATGTTTATACAGACCCTCTTATACGTTGGGCAATGGCTAAATTTAATCATCAACGCCTTTATGCTTGGCTTTTTATAGTGCCACAGCTTATTGTTACCCTGGTGTTTTTCATTTGGCCTGCATGTAATGCATTATTGCAATCGTTTTTTTATACAGATGCTTTTGGTCTGCATAAAAAATTTGCAGGACTTTCCAATTTTTTGGATCTTTTTTGGGATCCGAGTTACAGCAAAGCAATTGGGGTTACCTTTATTATTGCTCTTAGCGTGACGTTTTTCACATTAAGTTTAGGACTCCTTATGGCCATATTAGTGAATAATAGAGGCCGAACGCAAGGGGTCTATAAATCTTTATTAATTTGGCCTTACGCTATTGCTCCTGCAGTGGCAGCGATTTTATGGCGTTTTTTATGTCATCCCACTTTAGGATGGCTGACACATTTTTTGCAGTCACTTGGAATTAATTTTGATTATGTAAATAATGTCAATCAAGCATTTGCTGTGGTGATACTTACCGCGAGTTGGCAGCAATTCAGTTATAATTTTTTATTTTACCTCGCAGCCCTTAAAGCAATTCCTTCATCATTAATTGATGCAGCAATCATCGATGGTGCTTCAGGATGGCAACGTTTTTGGCAAATCATTGTTCCACTGTTATCTCCAACTACTTTTTTCTTGATCATTATGAATCTTATGTATGGTTTTTTTGATACTTTTGGCATTATTCAAGTGATGACACATGGTGGTCCTGGTAATAGTACGACTAATTTGATTTATAAAGTGTATCAAGATGGATTTGAAGGAATGGATATAGGCAGTTCATCTGCACAATCGGTACTCTTAATGATTATTGTTATTCTTGTTTCTTCAGTGCAATTTAAGTACCTCGAAAAAAAGGTTCATTACGCATGAAATCATATTTTACTCGTGCTCTATCACATGGAGTTTTATGCTGTTTTGTGATTTTGATGTTGTTACCTGTTTATTTGGCACTCGTTGCTGCCAGTAATGAAGGCAATATCATGATGCAATCTCACATTCCTATGGTTCCAGGTACATTATTATTCAAAAATCTAAAGGCAGTCATGACGGAAGGATTAGCGGTTACAGGAGGTGAGCCGATTACTTCTATGTTATTGAATAGTTTTTTTATGGCTATGGCCATTGCATTAGGCAAGATAGTTCTTGCTTTAGGTTCTGCATTTGCTTTAGTTTACTTTGATTTTCCATTTAAAAAGCTATGTTTTGCATTAATTTTTACTACGATGATGTTGCCGATAGAGGTCCGAATTGTGCCTACATTCCAGGTGGTTGCTTCTTTTGGACTATTAAACTCATTTACTGGATTGACCTTGCCTTTATTTGTGTCCGCTACAGGTACATTTTTATTTCGTCAGTTTTTTAAAACTATTCCTTCTGAACTTGTTGATGCGGCAAAATTAGATGGGGCAGGGGCTGTGCGTTTCTTTTTTGATATTGTTTTACCCCTATCTAGAACGCAAATTGCATCATTATTTGTTATTTTGTTTGTATATGGCTGGAATCAATATCTGTGGCCGCTAGTGATTACTACGGAAACAAAAATGGCTACAGTAGTTATGGGTATTCGATATTTAGCTGGGGTGGCAGATCAAATTCCACAATGGCATTACATTATGGCTGTTGCATTGATTGCTCTTATTCCGCCTTGCATGGTGGTGATGTTAATGCAGCGCTGGTTTGAAAAAGGGTTAAAGTAAGCATGGCAACCGTCAATCTCATTGAAGTGTCAAAGAGTGTTGGACCTACAACGGTTCTAAATAAAGTAAACGTAGGCATCAAAAAAGGCGAATTTGTGGTTATTGTTGGTCCTTCTGGATGTGGAAAAACAACTTTATTGCGTTTAATTGCAGGTTTGGATGATGTCAGCTCGGGTTCAATTTTAATCAACGATCAATGTGTTAATGAAATACCCGCAGCCCAAAGAGATATGGCTATGGTTTTTCAAAATTATGCTTTATATCCACATATGACTGTATTCGAAAATATGGCTTATGGGTTAAAGATGCGACGTTATAAGAAAGCAGAAATTAAAAAAAGGGTGGATGAAGCAGCACAGTTGTTGCATTTGACTCCTTTTTTGGAGCGCAAACCACAAGCGCTTTCAGGAGGGCAAAGACAAAGAGTTGCTATGGGAAGAGCTATGGTGCGTTCTCCTGCAGTTTTTTTATTTGATGAACCCTTATCAAATCTTGATGCAAAGTTACGGACGGAAATGCGTCATGAAATTCGTCGGTTGCATCAACAATTAAATACAACCAGTTTATACGTAACTCATGATCAAACTGAAGCAATGACTATGGCTGAACGTGTTATCGTACTTAATCAAGGAGATGTTGAACAAATAGGTACTCCTCAGGAGCTCTATCAAAATCCTGCAACTTTATTTGTGGCTGGATTTACAGGACAATATCCTATGAACCTGATATCAGGAATCTTCGATAAAAGCAGTAATACGGTGCAAACGGATTTGGGAATTACTTACCCTATTCCTGATTTGGTTCTTGAGCTTGAAGATAAAGATGAATTGGTTTTGGCAATCCGCGCAGAGCATATTGTGTTGTGCTCTGAGAATAACCCACAAGGCATTCCCATCCATATTGAATTTATGGATGATATGGGCGCTGACAAATTGCTCCATGCTAAATGCATCAAAAATGGCCAGTCCCTTAATTTGCGTGTTACAGCAGATCAACAACTGACGGGTGGACAACTCTGGGTTGAGCTACCTAAAATTAAATTACATCTTTTTCATCGTACTTCTGGAAAACGTATTGGAGAATGGCGTGCGTAAAGAAAAAAACAAACTAAAACCAATTGATACCCCGGTTTATCGCTATTGGTCTGCATTGTATATGTCTTTCTATTCACGACGTCTTTATGTGGATGTTGGAAAACGTTGGCGAGGATTTGCTCTTTTTTACCTTATATTAACCATAGCCTTATTTTCAATTCCATTTGCATTAAGAATGAGCTTTAGCTTGAATGAAGCATTTAAAGATCAAATTACGGACCCTTTATCAAAAATTCCTGTTTTTGATATACAAAATGGTGAAGTTTCTTTTGATAAGCCAATGCCTTATTTAATTAAAAATGAGCAAGGGCAAGTAGTGGTTGCTATTGATACTACAGGTAAGATCAATGATTTTCCTACAGATTTTCCTTACCTTACGGTTTTGATTAATAAAAGTAAAATTTCTCTTAAAGTACCGAGTCTTAAACTGTTTAATATGACGGATTCAAAACCCAGTAGAAGTGAGCCTTTAGTTCAAAAGTTTGACAAAAGTACTAACCTTGTATTTGATGGTAAAAAAATTGCTGAACAAAACTCAATTAAAAATTTAAAACTCTTTTCACAACTGATGATTTACCCCATGGTTGTAGCAATATTTCTTTCAATTTTTATTGTTTTTTTCTTGGTGTTAGCATTTTTGGGGCAAGTTTTTTCAAATATATTCTTTTCCTTTAACGTAAGCTTTTTACAATCATGTCGCTTGTTAATTGTTGCTGGTACTCCTATGTTATTACTGCTGCTGATTATGTTTACACTCAATTCAATTTTTCCGGGATCAGGATTCATTTTATTTGCATTACTAATCGCATATTACAGTTTTGCACTTTATTCACTACGTGCAGAAAGTAGGCGAGTTATGATTTCATGAAAAACATTGAGTTTGATATGGTGATATTGGTTAGTGCATTTTGACTATTATTGGATTTCTATTGATGGATAGATGCAAATGGTGACTTTATGAGAGAGTTGATTCATTTTGCGCATGGAAATGGTTTCCCAGCTTTATGCTACAAACAAATGCTGGATGGCCTCGAGAAAGAATTCGATTATTGTTACATCGACCGAATTGGTCACGATCCTTTATTTCCAGTAAGCGAAAACTGGCACAATCTCGTATTGGAAGTTATTGGCAGTATTAAAAAGCAAGCCAATCAGCCCGTAATTGCAGTAGGACATTCTCTAGGAGGGATTTTGAGTTTCTTGGCAGCCATTGAGCAGCCAGAACTATTTAAAGCGGTGATCATGTTGGATTCGCCTTTAATTGGTACTTTTAAATCAAGTATGGTTCGTTTGGCAAAAGCTCTGGGCATTATTGATCGGGTAACCCCTGCATTAAGAACTCGAGGCCGTCGTATGTATTGGGATAGTCATGATCAATTAATCGCTTATTTAAAAACTCGAGACTTATTTAAAACCTTTACGGATGCTTGTTTAAATGATTATATTACCTACGGATTAGAGTACAAAAAGGATGGATACTATTTACGCTTCGACAGGCATATTGAATATCAAATTTATCGAACGATTCCACACGTCATTCCAAACTATGAAGGTAAGTTATTCATTCCAACAGCATTAATTTATGGTGACAAAAGTACTGTGGTTGGTAAAATGGATGTGCGTTACATGAAAAAATATTTTAATGTTATAAATTATAAGACACAAGGTACCCATTTATTTCCTATGGAATACCCAGAAGTTGTTGCAAAGCAAATTATAAAAATTGTGTCTGGTTTGAACTTAAATTGAGTCTATTGACAATTCGCTAGACTGAGCCAAAAAAGTGTCATTTTAGAGCACTAAACGCAGCATACACGAGTACGTGTGTATCGGAGCGTATAAATAAATGACACTTTTTTTGCCTAGGATAATCGAGTTGTTAACAGGCGTACTTGTGGTCAGAAGGCCCAAAATATTAAGGAGAATAATGTGCTACACGCTATTTTAGTGCTCATAATCATTGGCGCTGCAGGGATATTGCTAACAAGGCAAGCAGCAGTTTCAGTGTGGGCGATTAGCTTTGGTTTATTTAGTGCTCTCGTTTTCTGGTATGGTTCTCCTGGTTTAACAACAAAAATCATCCTCGTTTTAGTTGAACTTGCTTTAATTGTTTGTGCTATAAGACCTTTAAGACGCACATTATTATCCAAATATTTTTTCAAATCTGTAAGCAAAGCCATGCCAGCCATGTCTGCCACTGAACGAGAGGCACTTGAGGCGGGTACAGTAAGTTGGGAAGGAGATTTATTTAGTGGTGCTCCTGATTTTTCTATATTAAGGAACTTACCTACAGTAAGCTTGACTGAAGAAGAACAGGCTTTTATTAATGGTCCAGTGAACACTTTATGCTCCATGATTGACGATTGGGATATAACCCATAATCTTACTGATTTGCCTCAGGAAATCTGGCAGTTTATTAAAGACAATCGATTCTTAGGCATGATTATTCCCAAACATTATGGTGGCCTCGAGTTCTCTGCTACGGCACAAATGTCTGTTTTAGTAAAAATCTATGGCCGTTCAATTACTGCAGCTACAACTATATCTGTACCTAATTCTCTGGGCCCAGGTGAGCTATTACTTAAATATGGAACTGAGGAACAAAAAAATTACTATTTGCCACGATTGGCAGATGGACGAGAAATTCCTTGTTTTGCATTGACGGGACCCAATGCTGGTTCTGATGCGGCATCAATTCCAGATAAAGGCATCGTATGTCAACAAGAAATCGATGGCAAAACAGTACTAGGAATTCGGTTAAATTGGGACAAACGCTATATTACTTTATGTCCAGCAGCTACAGTAATTGGATTAGCATTCAGATTATTTGACCCAAGTAATTTGTTGGGTAAAGGTGAAGATGTAGGTATTAGTTGTGCGTTGATCCCAGCAAATACCGCTGGTATTACAAAAGGGCGTCGCCATTTTCCATTGAATACAGGCTTTTTAAACGGTCCAACACAAGGTAAAGACGTGTTTATTCCAATGGATTACCTGATTGGCGGGGTTGCAATGGCGGGTTGTGGCTGGCGCATGCTCATGGAGTGTTTGAGTGCTGGAAGAGCCATATCATTACCTTCGAGTGCGAACGGAGGGGCTCAAGCCGCTGCTTTAGCTTCTGGAGCTTATGCTCGCATTCGCAAACAATTTAGTCAGCCCATTGGAAAGTTTGAAGGTATTGAAGAACCTTTGGCGCGAATTGCAGCGAACACATACATTATTGATGCTGGTGTAACAATGGCTGCTGCTGCTATAGATAATGGAGCCAAACCTTCCGTAGTCGGTGCGATATTAAAATACCATACTACCGAACGAGCAAGACAAGTTTCGCTTGACTCTATGGATATTCATGGCGGGAAAGGCATTTGCCTTGGTCCTAATAATTATTTGGGTAGAGGATATCAGGGATCCCCCATCGCTATTACTGTGGAAGGTGCGAATATATTAACTCGAAGTTTAATTATCTTTGGCCAGGGAGCAATTCGATGCCATCCGTATGTGTTTAAGGAGCTTGAAAGCATTAGAAACAATAATTTGGTTGAATTCGATAAAGCATTTTTTGCCCATGCCGGGTTTATCATTGCTAATTTTACTAAGTCAGTTATTTTTGCTTGGACCGATGCACATATGTCTAAAGCACCGGTTAGTAGTGTGAAGCGTTACTACCAACTCGTGCATAAATACAGTGCGAATTTGGCGTTTCTTGCTGATTTTTCAATGACGGTTTTAGGTGGCAACTTAAAGCGTAAAGAGAAACTGTCATCTCGTCTTGGAGACATGCTGAGTGCATTATATTTGACTTCAGCAGTATTAAAACGTTTTCATGAAGATGGTGAACCAAAAGCTGATTTACCTTTAGTAGAGTGGAGTTGTCAGCAATTATTGCATGAGTGTGAAATGGCAATGCATGGAGTTATCGTCAATTTTCCAGCTCGTTGGGCACGAGTTGTTTTACGTCTGATTATCAAACCATTAGGCAATCGAAGAAATAAACCAAATGATCAGTTAGGCCATAAATTAGCTCGAGCTTTAATTGAACCTGGTGAAACTCGTAGCCGGCTTACTCATTTAGTTTATAGTAAAGCAAGCGAGAATTGTCCTTTGGGTCGTATGGAGGAGACATTCCATAAAATTTGTGCTGCTGATGAGTTAGAAAGAAAAGTAATGCGAGCAGTAAAAGATAATGTTTTGAAATCACTTACCTTACTTGAGCAGATCAATGAAGCTTTAGCTTGTGGTTTATTGACTGAAGCAGAAGCCAAGCAATTAAAAGAAGCGGAATTGGCACGTCAAGATGTGATTAAAGTAGATGATTTCAATGATGAGGATTTACGTCGGGCTCAACCAACAAAATCTAACAGAAGTAAAAAGGCTGTTGTTAATAAGGACGATATAGAATCAGAGATGATTTGATTTGTAAGTGTTCGCAAGGCTCCGTCGTTTTTAATTTGAGTGATTCTACCTCTACTTGCCGCGGCTTGACCGCGGCATCAAGGCATATTGTTAATCATTAATATTTAGCCTGTGTCGCTTTTTAGCCTGGATTAGCACCGGATTCTATTGTCGTCATTCTTGTATGTGTTAGGTAATTCGTTGACAAAAATAACAATAAACGTAGGCTGGCTGCTAACCCCAGCATGTATCAGTCCAATGTATGAGCACTATAGATAAGTGACTTGTTAGTTGAAACTACAGTGATGGTTTTCATAATAGGCATTTTTGAAGAATAAGAATTAACCCTGCAAACGCTGGGCTTAACAGCCCAGCCTACTGTGCTACACTTGCTTTTTCGCCAACGAATTACCAGGGATAAGGGGCGTGGCCTCCCCAGATTACGCTACGTTAATCCCCGCCACAATGCTATTTCATTTTAATTAGGTAGCTTTGGTCTATAATTAAACAAGGTTATTTGTATAAATAATACACATATTTTTTTCTGCAAGCAAGCTCCTTAATATATTAGGGACAATATTAAGAACATGGAGGTTAGCATGAAACGAAGGTCAGTGCAGGACAACATCATGATAACCGTACTTGTAGGATGCTTCATGTTGCTGCTATCCAGTTTGACCTTTGCAGATCCTATCAATCAAGTTTCTCGCTTAAGCTACATTAATGGTACTGTGAGCTTTTTACCTGCAGGGGAGTCTCAGTGGGTAGGTGTAACTCTTAATCGGCCTTTAGTCACAAATGACCAAATATGGGCAGATGCAGGATCTCTTGCTGAAATGCAATTATCTGGTGCTGCTGTGCGTATGGGAAGTCAAACGGCATTAAAAATTTTGAACCTGAATGACGAAATCGCACAATTTCAACTGACACAGGGAACCCTTGTTTTAAGTATCAAGAGTATAAATGGTCAACAAGCTTATGAGGTCGATACGCCAAATTTAGCTTTTGTCATTACAGAACCTGGCTATTATCGCTTTGATGTCATAGCAGAAGATGATATGACGACAGTTAGTGTGAGAATGGGGGAGGGAACCGCTTATGGGCAAAATGCATCAAATACAGTAGATGTTGGCAAGTCATGCAGTGCTACTGGGACTAATTTAGATAATTTTCAATGCACGACTCTCGGTGTTGCTTTAGATGATTTTGAAAGTTGGAGTTTAGATCGCGACAAGGTAGCGGGTACGGTTTCAACTCAATATATTTCTCCTGACACCATAGGCTATGAGGATCTCGGTAATTATGGCTCTTGGACTCAAGATCAACAATACGGTCCCGTTTGGTATCCTAATAATGTAGCGACAGATTGGGCACCTTACCAAGATGGTCAATGGATATGGCTAGGTTTTTGGGGCTGGACTTGGGTGGATAATCAACCTTGGGGCTTTGCACCATTTCACTATGGGCGTTGGGCACACCTTAGAAATCGATGGTGCTGGGTCCCTGGACCAATAGGTGCTCATCCTCTGTACGCACCTGCATTAACTGTATTTATTGGCGGTAATAATCCTCAATTCATGATAAATGGTGGATATGGTATTGGTTGGTTTCCTTTAGCACCAGGAGAACCTTATATTCCTTCTTATTATGTTAATCATAACTATTTTATCGCGATCAATCAGAGTAACACCGTTATTGATGTTGCTTTCATTAATAATATTTACAAGAATCAAAATATGATAATTAACTACAGAAATGCGCGGATTGCTAATGCAGTTACTGTTGTTCCATCAGATGATTTTATTAATTCCAGGATAGTGAATAACCTTCGTTTACACGTTCCTGATCAAATACTTTTTAATGCTGGGAAAACACATGTTGCACCTATTGTACCTCGAGCTATCAGTATATTAGGAGGAAAGGCCTTTACTCAGGTGAAACCTTCCGCTGAAATAATCTCAAGACCAATTATCACCAAAACACAGCCTTCTTCTGCAACACCTTCTTTCTCACAAGTACATCCGTTTTTGTTAAAAAATGCAGGCAGACCCCTGACCCCTGCAGAAGTTCAAAATATAAACACTGGAAAACCAGCTATTATCAAGCAATCACCACCGGTAACAGTGCACCCAGTACCTGGTCAAACACCTGGTGAGCAACCAGTTCCTAATCAAACTAATCCAAAAGCTCGTCCGGGCCTAAATGTTCAACCTACCCAAAATATTCAGCCTGGCTTAAATGCTCCACCCGGGATAAAAGTTCAACCTGGTCCAAAGGTTCGACCTCGCCCAACTGTTCAACCCAGTCCAAATGCTCAACCACAACCTTATGTTCGCCCAGGAACAAACATACAACCGAAACCGTATGTTCAACCTGGTCCAAATGCTCAACCGCAACCTTATGTTCGCCCAGGAACAAACATACAACCGAAACCGTATGTTCAACCTGGTCCAAATGCTCAACCGCAACCTTATGTTCGTCCAGGAACAAACATGCAACCAAAACCGTATGTTCAGCCTGGTCCAAATGCTCAACCGCAACCTTATGTTCGCCCAGGAACAAACATACAACCGAAACCGTATGTTCAGCCTGGTCCAAATACTCAACCGCAACCTTATGTTCGTCCAGGAACAAACATGCAACCAAAACCATATGTACACCCTGGTACAAGTGTTCAGCCATCCCCAGTTTTGAAACATGAACCTATGGTTCATCCAGCTCCTGCTATTCAAAATCAGCCTATGGTCCAACCACAGCAAGTGCCGCATCCTGTGCAACATGTGAAACCACAATATTAATTTGGACACTAATGGATGTACATTTGAATTGATTTCTTAACCTAATAAAAAACAAACAGGGGTAGCGAATGACTGAAAAGGTTTAGTGGATTTTCTTGATAATTAAATATTTTATAGCCGGTGTTATTGATCTACTTGAAACAGTTTGTAACGGAGATACTGAAAATGATTAATCATGTTTTTTAAAAGAAAATTAATTAGTGCTGACTCATAATGATTTTTGGGGTAAAAAAAGACCGGAGGTAGACCTCTGATCTAAAGACAGCTGTTAAAAAATTTACAATGTATTGATATTATGCGGTTTCTTTAGTGTCATCCGGCATGGTTATGTTTAATTCAAGCACTGAGTTATCTCCCATGCGTTCAAGGTTCACACTGACCTGGTCACGTGTGACATGAACGTATTTAGCAATAACAGCAAGAATTTCTTCTTGAAGCTTTGGCAGATAGTCAGGTGTATTGCGTTGAGAACGCTCATGAGAAATGATTATCTGTAAGCGCTCTTTAGCAACTGATGCTGTAGCAGTTCTTCTACGCAGGTAATTGAAAATGCTCATACAGTCACTTCCTCCTTGTTCTTACTGAATAAGCGACGCAATAATCCTTTACGATCATTACTTATGAAGCGCATTGGCCTCTCTTCGCCGAGAAAACGAGCAATTGCATCTTGATAGGCAATACCGGCATCACTTGTTTCATCAAGCACTACGGGTGTACCAGTATTTGATGCTTTAAGAACTGATTTTGACTCTGGAATCACTCCAATTAATGGAATAGCTAATATTTCTTTTACGTCTGTAACAGAAAGCATATCACCACGCTCAACTCGCTCTGGATCATAGCGTGTTAATAATAAATGTTCTTGAACGGGCGCTTTATTTTCAATCGCTCTTTTAGTCTTACTAGCAAGAATTCCCAATATGCGATCGGAGTCACGTACGGAAGAAACTTCTGGATTCGTCACAACGATTGCATGGTCAGCAAAATACATAGCCATTAATGCGCCTGTTTCAATCCCAGCTGGTGAATCACAAATAATAAAGTCAAAATCTTTTGCAAGATCGTTAAGAATTCGTTCAACTCCTTCGATCGTTAATGCATCTTTATCACGAGTTTGCGATGCAGGGAGGATAGAGAGGTTAGCAATACGTTTGTCTTTAATTAAAGCCTGATTGAGGTTTGCTTCGCCATTTATGACATTAATAAAATCATAAACGACCCGCCGCTCGCAGCCCATGATGATATCGAGGTTTCTTAAACCAATATCAAAGTCAATAACCACTGTTTTGTGCCCTAAGAGAGCCAGGCCTGAAGAAATAGCCGCAGAAGAAGTGGTTTTTCCCACTCCGCCTTTGCCAGATGTAATTACGATTATTTTAGCCAACGCTGAACCCTTCCTATTTTTTTTGATTCAACACAATATTTAAACAACAGTGTACACGTTAATTGATAAATAATTCAAGTAGTACAACAGTGATCCGAGGAAAAACATTTCCCAAAATGCAGCGGGGCAAGAATGGTTTTTGCTGATTATTTTGATGATTTTTTTTTGCTTTTTGGTTTTTAGAGCGTGGAATAAAAAAATTAATATAAAGTGAATATAAATGAAGGGGGCTGAATTATCAGTTAGAAGGATCGAGTAAGTCCTTATAAGCCAAGGTATTATTTTGTTTTATTGTAAATTATCTGTTTAATTTGTCCACAATTTATAGTATACTATTCGGTTAATTTAACTCCTGATAGCGAGAATAAAATGGCGCTTTCTATTGTGCAGCAATCATTAACCTTTGACGACGTACTTCTTGTTCCTGCACACTCTTTAATACTTCCTAAAGACGTGTCTTTGAGAACAAAATTAACTCGTTCAATCAACCTAAATATTCCTCTTGTATCAGCAGCGATGGATACTGTGACTGAAGCTCGCTTAGCTATTGCTTTAGCACAAGAGGGGGGCATTGGTATTATTCATAAGAATATGACCATTATGGCACAGGCTGAAGAAGTTCGAAAAGTGAAGAAATTTGAAAGTGGTATGGTTAGGGCTCCAATTACGGTGACTCCTAATATCAGTGTTAAAGAGTTACTTGATGTAATGTCTAAATATAATTTTTCTGGTGTTCCTGTAGTGGATGGAGAAAATTTAGTTGGTATCGTAACCAGTCGTGATATTCGTTTTGAAACTAATTTGTCTTTGAGTGTCGAGCACGTCATGACCCCTAAAACACAATTAGTAACCGTCAGAGAGGGAGCAAGTCGCGAAGAAGTTCGTAGTTTATTGCACAAACATCGCCTTGAAAAACTACTTGTAGTAAACGATGCGTTTCAATTACGTGGATTAATTACGGTAAAGGACATACAAAAAGCTAAAGAAAATCCTTATGCATGTAAAGACTCTGCAGAGCAATTGCGTGTTGGTGCGGCTGTTGGCGTAGGAGAGGGTACTGATGAGCGCATTAGAGCATTAATTGCAGCAGGCGTTGACGTCCTGGTCGTTGACACAGCTCATGGACACTCACAAGGAGTACTTGACCGTGTAAAATGGATTAAAAAACATCATCCAGAGATACAGGTAATTGGTGGAAATATTGCAACAGCCGCAGCAGCTCATGATTTATACGCTGCAGGCGCAGACGCTGTAAAAGTTGGTATAGGCCCAGGTTCTATTTGTACTACACGGATTGTAACTGGTGTTGGTGTCCCCCAAATTACTGCCATTGCGAATGTGGCAAAAGAACTTAAAGGAAAAATTCCAGTCATTGCTGATGGAGGCATACGTTTTTCTGGTGATGTATGTAAAGCACTTGCTGCGGGCGCAGATACTGTAATGCTTGGTAGTATGTTTGCAGGAACAGAAGAATCGCCAGGTGAAATTGAGTTGTATCAAGGAACAACTTATAAAAGTTATCGAGGTATGGGGTCAATTGGTGCTATGGCTTCATCGCAAGGTTCCAGTGACCGCTATTTCCAGGATGCATCATTAGGCTCTGATAAATTGGTTCCAGAAGGCATTGAAGGTCGAGTTCCTTATAAAGGCTCGGCGCAAACAATCATTCATCAATTGTTAGGCGGCTTACGCTCTTGTATGGGATATACAGGATGCGAAAATATCGAACAACTACATACTAAAGCTGAGTTTGTACAAGTGACTAATGCCGGAATGAGGGAATCGCATGTTCATGATGTCAGTATTACAAAACAGGCACCAAACTATCAGGTGGATAATTAATAATGAATGACTTAAAGCAACATCCTTTACTGATCCTAGACTTTGGTTCTCAATACACACAATTAATTGCACGCCGAGTGCGCGAGTTAGGTGTTTATTGTGAAATTCATCACTTCAATATAACCCAAGAAGAATTCACTTCTTTAAGTCCTTGCGGCATCATTCTATCTGGTGGCCCAGCAACTGTAACCCATGATGAGAACCCGAGAGCACCACAATGGTTGTTTAACGCAGGAGTGCCTATTTTAGGAATTTGCTATGGTATGCAAACCATGGCCGTGCAATTAGGAGGAGAAGTACAGTCATCTTCTGTTAGAGAGTTTGGTTATGCTGAATTAAAATTACACGGTCACAGCAAATTGTTTTCGCAAATTGAAGATCGGCTCAGCGCAGATGGAAATGCTTTACTCGATGTTTGGATGAGTCATGGTGATAAAGTGACGAAATTACCTCTTGGTTTTAATGTGGTTTGTGAAACACGTAATGCACCAATAGCTGGAATGGCTGATGAAAGCCGTCAAATGTATGGAGTACAATTTCATCCTGAAGTAACACATACGCTACAAGGCATGCGTATTTTATATCGTTTCGTTGTCGATATTTGTAACGCTTCAACGAACTGGACATCAGAACTCATTATTGATGAAGCAATCAATAAAATCAGAGCTAAAGTAGGAACAGAAAGAGTGTTGCTTGGCTTGTCAGGTGGTGTTGATTCTTCTGTTGTGGCTGCTTTATTGCATAAGGCAATCGGCAAACAATTAGTTTGTGTTTTTGTTGATACAGGCCTGTTACGTTTCAATGAAGCAGACGAAGTCATGGAAATGTTTGGCAAGCACATGGGAGTAGAGGTTATTGCCGTTCATGCAGAAGAGAAGTTTTTTAATGCACTGAAAGGTGTTACCTGCCCTGAAGAAAAAAGAAAAATTATTGGACGTACTTTTATTGAAGTATTTGATGAAGAGGCACTAAAAATTCCTGGGGTTTCTTGGTTGGCGCAAGGAACGATTTACCCTGATGTTATTGAGTCGGCGGCCACGACTACCAGCGGTGCCTCAGTTGTCATTAAATCACATCATAATGTGGGCGGTTTGCCAGAAACATTGAACTTAAAATTATTAGAGCCTATCCGTGAATTATTTAAGGATGAAGTGCGTAACATTGGTCTTGAACTAGGTTTGCCGCATGATATGGTTTATCGCCATCCTTTTCCAGGTCCTGGTTTGGGCGTGCGAATTTTAGCAGAGGTGAAAAAAGAATACGCAAATATTTTACGTCAAGCGGATGCTATTTTTATCGATGAATTAAGAAAAGCAGATCTTTATCATAAAGTTAGCCAGGCTTTTGCTGTATTTCTACCGGTAAAAAGTGTAGGCGTGATGGGCGATGGGCGTAAATACGATTATGTGATTTGTCTTCGTGCTGTTGAGACGGTTGATTTTATGACGGCGCATTGGTCGCAATTACCCTGGGAATTTCTTGGCCATGTATCCAATCGTATTATTAATGAAGTCGATGGGGTATCTCGTGTAACGTACGATATCTCAGGTAAACCTCCTGCTACGATTGAATGGGAATAACTGTAGTAATTGTAGCGTAACGTGGGTTTTCTATAACAGACTTTCCCGGGTTACGCTGCGCGCAGGCTACATTTTACAAAATCTAACTTAACAATGAACGATCACTATTGGATGCAGAAAGCATATGAACAGGCAATCCTTGCTCAAAATGAAGGAGAGGTTCCTATTGGTGCTGTGTTAGTGAGTAAGGACAATCAGTTATTAAGCTTAGGACGGAATTTTACACAAAACAGCCATGACCCTTCAGATCATGCAGAAGTACGTGCGATTAGAAGTGCATCGCAACAGTTAAAAAATCACCGATTATTAGATACAACACTTTATGTGACCCTCGAGCCTTGTGCTATGTGCGCGGGGCTTATTGTGCATGCACGGATTAAACGGCTGGTTTTTGCAAGCCGAGATTTTAAAGCAGGAGCTGCGGGCTCTGTCTATAACTTATTGCAAGGTTACCCCCTAAATCATAAAGTTCAAATTGATGAGGGAATAATGCAAGCAGAATGCTCAATTTTACTCACTGATTTTTTCCAAATGTGTCGGTAACTTATCAGGCTATAATCACTATTTATTTCAAAGTCATTTGCAGTTCTTGGATCAGTTTTTGTTTTAAGAGTTCTTTTTCTTCATTATTTAATGACTGATTTTGCTGATTTGTAATATAAAAAGTATCTTCCGCACGTTCTCCGGCAGTCACAATTTTTGCATTATGCAAGTGAATGTTTAAAGTTGAAAATACCCTACCTATAGTTGCCAGTAAGCCAGGTCTATCACCAGTGACTAGGAATAATCGAGTTTGATGATAAGTCAGATCTTCGTTGTAATGAATTTGTGTTTTGACATTAAAATGTGCCAAAGCTCTTGATAGTCTTTTTCGGGCTACGGCAGGTACTTGTTCTGTTTGTGCTAAATGAGCACATAAAGCTTGTTGAATGTCATGAGAGCGTTGTTTATCAAAAAATGCTTGGTTTTGCTCATCTAAAATAATGTAAGTGTCCAAATCATATTGATTATCAGAGGTAAGAATCATTGCTTCTTGAATGGTGACATTGTGGTTACTTAAGACGGTCGTTGCAATGGCAAAGCGGTCATCTCGGTGAGGCATGTAGATAAAAACTTCAGTTCCTCCTTGGCTATGATGGGGCATAATCATGACTAAGGGAAATTGGGTGCATGCTAGGATTGCTTTAGTATGACGCGCTATGATTTCTGGGGATTCATGGAGAAAATATTTGTCTTTAAATTGCTCCCATAAGTCCTCGACTGTTTTTGTTTTAATACCTTCAGTAACCAATAGCGATAGAGCATAATGCTTACGTACTTTAATGAGTTCTGTTTCATCCATTAATTCTTGTTCTTTATGCAGCATATGTTTGGCTGCTCGATATAACTCCTTAAGCAATGAGTCTTTCCAAGAATTCCATAATGTGGGATTGGTACCGCAAATATCTGCAACTGTAAGCAAATACAGATAATCCAGATAGTGGGGGTGGGGTAACAGTTTACAAAAATTTTTTATCGTATTGGGATCATAAATATCCTGGCGCTGTGCAGTTTGTGACATAATAAGATGATTACGCACAAGCCACACAAGTAGCTCACTGTCTTCTTTTTCAAGCCTGTGATTTTGTGCAAAATGCAATGCTTCAACCGCACCTAGCTCAGAATGATCGCCACCTCTTCCTTTGGCAATATCATGAAATAATGCACTTAAGTAAACTAGTTCAGGTTTATTTAACGTAGACATAATTTGTACGCAGAGAGGGAATTGCTCTACATAACTTTTTTCTTTGAAACGTGAGAGATTGCGAATTACAAATAAGGTGTGCTGATCTACGGTATATACATGAAATAAATCATATTGCATTTGACCAGTGACCATCGCAAAACATTCCAGATAATGGGCTAGAACGCCGTATCTGTTCATTCGATGCAATGCCTTATAAGGTCCATCTGCCGTCTTAAGAATGCTCATAAACAATTCTGTTGTTTCTGAGGATGCTTTAAAACGCTTATTCATCAGATAGAGTGATTCTCTAATTAAGCGAATAGTATTCGCGCGAACACCTTCAATATCTGGTCGTCTAGCTATCCAGAGGAATAATTTTAATAATGCTTGTGGATGATGGATGAAGATACGGGTATTTCTTACTTCGATGTAATTATTAGACAGTTGAAATTCATTATCTAAATGAAATAACTTTTGTTTGGGGGAGTGCGCAATGGTTTCATCAAACCATTGCAAGAGCATTTCATTGAGCTCTCTATTGCGTTTAATTACTTTAAAGTAATCCTTCATGAATTGTTCTATGGCTAACGAGTGCGGTTTATCTTTATAACCAAAAAACTGGGCTAACTTGACTTGATAGTCAAAAGACAAGCGCTCTTCTGCTTTTTCAGCCAATACATGTAAGGCAAAGCGTACGCGCCAGAGAAAATGCTGGCAGTAAGTAAGTTTTTCATATTCTTTATCAGTAATAAATCCATAGCCTATGCCATCAGCCAATTTTTTAATATTAAAATGACGCTTACCAATGCTAAGGAGAATGTGTAAATCGCGCAGGCCACCAGGACCATATTTGACATTGGGCTCCAGGTTATAAGCTGTTTCACCATACTTAGCATCACGTTTTTTTTGCTCTTGAAGTTTGGCTAAAAAGTAATCATGGCTAATCCACATGTGCAGGGGATGAATTTGATAAATCAATTCTTCCATTAATGCGCCGCGACCGCATAATAAAAACATATCCATGAGACTGGAAACAACAGCGACATCTTGGCTTGCGAGTTCAGCACAGGAAGAAACGCTAGTGATTTGATGGCTGAGATCTAAACCTACGTCCCAGCAATCCTGGATAAAGTTCTGAGCGCGCTGTAATTGTGATTTAGAGACTTTCTCAGTATGCAACAACAATATATCGACATCAGAATAGAGTTGTAGTTCTCGACGCCCATAACTGCCAAGAGCGAGGAGGCAAAAAACATCATGATCTAATTGATTTTTAGTAAATAGGTTGATAACCAGTTCATCAATGAAGTTAACTAATTTACGAGTGATGGTTGTTATATTGGTTTTATAATCGAATTCTTCGCGTAGTTTTTCTTTAAATTGTCTTAGAGTATTTTTAAGATGTTGTAACTCTAAGGTCATCCCTTTTTTTTCTGCATCTTGTGTGGGTGCAAAGGGATGAGCCTTTGTCTGTTTATTTTCGTTCTTCATCGCGCAGAGTCAAAATTTCTACACCATCATCGGTAACCAATAAGGTATGTTCCCATTGGGCTGAAAGACTATGATCTTTAGTGACTACAGTCCATTGATCAGGTAATAAACGAGTGTGATGTTTTCCTACATTGATCATGGGTTCTATCGTGAATGTCATTCCAGGTTCTAGTTTCATTCCTGTGCCAGGTATTCCATAATGTAGTACTTGCGGATCTTCATGGAAGATGCGCCCTATACCATGACCGCAATAATCACGGACAACTGAGCAACGATTTTTTTCTGCATGTTGTTGAATGGCATGGCCTATGTCACCCAAATGAACCCCAGGTTTTACCATGTCTATTCCTATAAACAAACAATCGTGGGCGACCTGAACTACATGTTTTGCTTTGACTGATGGCTCACCAACAAGAAACATCTTACTTGTATCGCCGTGATATTCGTTTTTGATGACTGTGATGTCAATATTAATGATATCACCTTCTTTTAAAACCTTTTTTCCTGGAATACCATGACAGACTACATGATTGACTGAAGTGCAAATAGATTTTGGAAACCCATTGTAATTTAAAGGCGCAGGAATAGCTTTTTGTGTATTCACGATGTAGTCATGGCAAATAGTATTTAGTTCGTCGGTGGTGATGCCTTCTTTTACATGGGGGCCAATCATCTCAAGAACTTCTGCGGCAAGTTTGCCAGCAACACGCATTTTTTCAATTTCATCAGGGGTCTTTATAGTAACTGCCATAGGGTGATCCAAAAGTGTTATTTGATTGTGTTCCAATATATATAGTGTAGGCTATGTAAGAGCTGCATGTATCCGTGTTTTTCGGAACGAAGTGATCTTAGCATAATTGATTATACATGTCATTGAATCCAATTTGTAGCTCGCTTTGTAGCCTGGGTGAAGACGTAAGCCGGGAAACCGTGCAGAAAACCCAGGTTACGCTAAGCGTTACCCAGGCTGCAAAGCTAACTTATTTTTTTCATAAGCATTAGGTCGCTTTAGGGGAATCGCCAATATGTTGGCGATCTTCTTTCTGTGCTAACATTTTCTGTTCTACTAGTAATCTTTTCTCGGGGGGTAAATGAAGCGCTCCATGCCAAAAAGATCCGTACTTAGTATGCGCTGCTGGATTATATTTTTGAACGTTTTTTCCAACAACAACTTGAGGTGTTACATCAGTTGGGTGCTTCCCGTTATGATTTGGAGTATAAGTCAAAAAGGAGTCATCAGTGTTAGGTGGTGTTTTCAAATATATAGTAAATTCTTTTAAAGTAATAATGTTTCCACCTCTCCTGTGAGATTTTAATGCATCCTTAATTAGGTCTTGGAGCACAATTATGGAGTCATCATTTAGATCAACGAAGCAATCTTTCATGCTGGGTTCACTGTGTGCATCTGTTCTAACATCAACTTTTCTAAAGACTTTTCCAGGGGGAATTGATAGATACATTATAAATTTCCTTCTTGCAAAGACCAAACAATTGCTCAAGTGTAACATAAGAACTCACAATTGATATTTATTTGTCATTGAATTTTTGTTTTACTGAGTTTCATTTCGAGTACTATACTTTATTAAAATCTGGCCGCTTAACTCTAAGGAAAGAAAATGAAAGTATGTGCTCGCGGTTTAATGTTTGCTTTATGCTTTCTGAGTTTTTCTATTTTTGCTTTTGAGGGACATGTTGGGGGTGGCTACCATGGGGGCGCGCCTAATACTGTGTATCACAATAATGGATACCATAATAATGTCTATCATAACAATAATGGCTATTACAATAATTATCATGGTAACTATTATCACAATGATGATGGTTATGTGGGCGGTGTCAATGTGAATACTGATAATATCTGGTATGATGATAATTTGGATGATAATACTGGTGTGGTTATTGGCGTGCCTGATGAGGGGTATTATGATCCCTCATGTCAAACAGTAGATGATTGTAGTTCGGGTACTTGTGTGTTAGTCAATTCGTGTGAATAAGAGTTATGGATAAAAAAACATATCAATGGGCAGTAGTAGGAGCGGGTCCTGCCGGGATCGCTGCAGTCGGTAAGTTATTGGATAATGGTATTTTAGCTGAAGATATTTTATGGTTTGATCCCCATTTTAAAGTTGGAGACTTGGGGCTCCATTGGCATAATGTTTCGAGCAATACAAAGGTAAAATTTTTTAACGATTTTTTATTGGCAGTGCGTTCTTTTCATTACCAAGATGCCCCCGATTTTCAATTAAATCATTTACCAGTTGATGAGACATGCACCTTAGGTTTTATGGTTGAGCCTTTGCAATGGGTTACTGAACATTTATTAAAAAAAGTTCAAGCAGTAAAGACAACAATCCGTAATATGTTTTTATCCAAGCGTGTATGGTCTTTATGCACTGACTCAAAAAGCTACCAAGCTAAAAATGTAATATTGGCTACAGGAGCATTACCCTCAACGTTGAATTATCCTGGTGTTAATGTAATTCCTTTTGATGTCGCAATTGATAAAGATAAGTTGGCTTCAGTGGTTCAGCGTGATGAGACTTATGGCGTATTTGGTTCATCTCATTCCGCAATCATCATTTTAAGGCATCTTGTTGAGTTGGATGTTAAAAAAGTCATTAATTTTTATCGTTCTCCATGTTGTTATGCTATTGAAATGGATGATTGGATTCTTTTTGATAATACAGGACTTAAAGGACAGACAGCGGCTTGGGCTCGAGAACATATTGATGGTGTTTTGCCTCCTAATCTACTGCGTTATAACGTCAGTGAACCTAACATTGCCCGTTTTTTACCTGAATGTGACCAAGTAGTTTATGCGGTAGGTTTTGAGCAGCGAAAAAGCATTGTAATTGGTGATTATGAAAATGCACGTCATAATCCCTATGTCGGCATTATTGGGCCAGGGTTATTTGGTTTAGGTATTGCCTATCCTGAGACTAAGACTGATGTTTACGGTAATATCGAATCTCAGGTCGGTTTATGGAAGTTTATGGTGTACTTGAATAAGGTAATGCCTGTTTGGTTGAAGTATCCGACTTAAGTCATAATTCACTTACGGGTACGCATACGTTCACGGAAGAACCTTATTTTCTATACACCAACCTTGAGTTTTCCTTAGCACTACTCACGAATTACTACCAAATACAAAAAAAAATTTGTAAACTATGCTCAAATTTTGAGGAGAATAGTTATCATATTTAAAACAAATCGCATTAGCTACTGGTCTAGTGAACTGATCACCCTCGTGTGCAGCCTTTTTTTTACTTTAGCATGTAATAGCTCTTTCTGGAGGGAGTTACTTCAAGGTAAAGAGTTAACGAATCCACATACTTGGTTTTTTATTTTTTGCACTGCAACTGCAATGACGAGTTTGTTTTGGTTTTTACTTCTTTTAGTGATTAATCGTTGGACCTTTAAATGGTTTACTATTGGTTTATTGATGATTACGTCTGTTGCAGTGTATTTCATGAGTACATTTCATGTGTATATTGATCCAACCATGATTACCAACATTGTGAGTACTGATTATCAGGAAAGCAGCGAATTTTTACAATGGCGTATTCTTCCTTATTTTCTATTTCTAGGTGTGCTTCCGTGTTGGTTCATTTGGCATATTAAAATTTATAAAAGAAGTCTTCCTTCATATTGGGCAGGACGATTAGGAACTATTTTTTTGTCATTATTTATGTTGTTTGGCAGTTCCTGGGCGGTATTTCACGAGCTTGGTCCAATTCTTCGAGAGCGAAAGCAACTTGTTTATTTAGTTACTCCTTTAAATATGCTTTCATCTTCTGCAAAAGTATACTGGAGAGCGCGAGAGGCTCGAGTAGATAAAACAAAAATCAAAATTGGCGCGGATGCGCATCAGCTTTCACGCTCTGAACAGAGTAAACCACGCGTTATTATTCTTGTCGTTGGTGAGACGGTTCGTGCTGTAAATTGGGGGCTAAATGGATATCGGAGGCAAACAACCCCGGAACTTGCTAAGCGAGACGTTATTAATTTCAACCAAGTAACCAGCTGTGGTACGACAACGGCAGTTTCATTACCCTGTATGTTTTCTCCTTATGGGATGCACGCATATAACAGTAAGAAAATCAATCAAACTGAATCCTTGCTTCATTTATTGACCCATACAAATATTTCAGTATTGTGGCGCGATAATCAGTCAGGTTGTAAAGGTGTGTGTGATGATTCAATGGTCGAAGAGTTAAATGTAGACGATTTATGTAAAAATGGACGTTGTTTTGATGAGGTTCTTTTGCATCAGCTTCAAGAGCGAATTATTAGTAAAAAAGGGGATCAGCTGATTGTATTGCATATGCTTGGCAATCACGGTCCTGCGTATTTTGAACGTTACCCAGAACAATTTAAGAAGTGGACGCCTACTTGTGATACAGCGGATTTATCTTCGTGCTCGCAAAAAGCACTAGTGAACACTTATGATAATGCGATTTTGTATACTGATTCGATATTGGCTCACACAATTGATTTGTTACAAAACATTAAATCACATGATACTGGATTAATTTATGTGTCGGATCATGGTGAGTCACTTGGGGAGCGTAATGTATTCCTTCATGGGTTGCCTTATTTTATGGCGCCAGATGAGCAAAAGAAGGTTCCTATGATTTTATGGCTGTCACAAGGATTATCGAAACAATTAGCCATGAATGAAAATTGTTTGCGCAACAAACAAGCCGATCCTATATCGCATGATTATTTGTTTTCAACTCTTTTGTCGCTTTATGATGTAAAAGCAAAGGAACACAATCCAAAATTTGATTTGATTCAATCCTGTCGCAATATATAAAAATTGTAGCCTGGGTGCAGCGCAGCGAAACCCGGGTTTTTTAGACATAAACAAGCTTCTTAACCCAGGCTACGAATGCTCTAGGCTAGGTGGCATTGCCAGAGGTTTGGTGTGAGCGATAATACCAAAATTTAGGGAAGACGAGACAACAAACAGTTACCCCGATAATGGATAATACACCGCCTGATATCAGTGCGGTGCTAATGCTAAAACTTGATGCGATAAGTCCAGCACGTGTATCGCCTAATTTAGGTCCGCATAAATAACTAATCATTTCTATGCCAGCCAATCGACCACGATATTCTGTTGGAATGGTATTATTCCATAAAGTGGTACGAAATATTCCACTTATGGCATCAAAAGCGCCTGCCAGTGCTAAGAAAAATAGGACAAGCCACAGTGAGTTTGATAAACCAAACCCAATAATTGCCGCACCCCATAGCGCGGCGGCAATTGCAATTGCTTTGCCATCACGTGCTATTTTTGATGTCCAGCCGCTGAAAAACGAAATAAACAATGCTCCTACTGCAGGCGCAGAATAAAGTAAACCTAATGTTTTTGCTCCTCCATATGATTGGGCTATCGCAGGGAGTAAGGCATTAGGCCATGAAAAAACCATGGCAATAAAATCAACTAGATAGCTCCCCATTAATTCTTGTCGATTAAGAGCGAAGGAAATTCCTTGTTTTAGCGAAGATACGATAGATGGATGCTCTTGCAATGCTGGCTTAGGAATATTATGAAGCCTAATTAAGGCGATTAATGACATGATAAATGTAATTAAATCAATTAAATAAGTGATAACAATTCCATATTGAGCAATGATAAGTCCAGAAATTGCCGGCGCAATAATCATACAAAAACTGAATTTAAATGTAGCAAGCGCCCCTACATTTTTATAATCATTAGGAGTAACAATTTGCTGGGTAATGCTATCAAAAGCAGGACGATGTAAACCATTAATCGCTGACATAGAAGCGGAAACGATAAAAATAAGGCTCAGAGAGGGACTGGTCTGATATGAGTTAAGCACCAGTATGAAACAGCCTCCAGCTAGAAGTAATTCACTGATAATTAATAACCCACGGCGATTGTATCGATCTGCAAATACCCCGCCAATTAGTGCAGTAATTAAAAGAGGTAGTAATTGAACCAAGCTTAATAATCCAACGATGAACGTTGACTGGGTCATTTGATAAACTTGATAGGGCAGTGCGACACTGCTAATCATGGTGCCAATAAATGAAATAAATTGTCCAAAATAGAGCAATCGGAAGTCACGATTTTTTTTTAGAAGAGATAGATCTATGAATTGGCTCATTTTGAAACATCCAAACGTACAGGATAATAAACTTCAATAGTAAAAAGCTAATTTTATGCTTTTAAATTGATTCAGTATAGTACTAACTATCTTAGAAAAACTCAATTGATGACTTCTTGTATCTTTCCGAATTATGGCTTGCTGTATCCAGGTTACAATGCTCGGATAAGGGCGCTGGACTTCAATGAGTTTCGGAGTCATTATTTTTTTCTTTATTTTGAATAAGCAATGGTTCATTAAAACATAATGAAGTAGAGTAGGTCATGGGTATTTTTTCATCATCAAGTGCTTTTTTAATGCTTGTGAGTACTTCATCAAGTGAGCGTCGTTGGTCACTGGGTTTGGATTTTGCCCACCAATATATTTCAAAATCAACCCCATTAGAAGAAAAAGAAACAACATAAATCTGAATGTACTTATCTTTAGAAACAGTCTCGCATCGTTCCACTGCTTTGGTAATAACTGAACGTACTTTTTCCACGTCAGTGCCAAAATCAACACTACAGCCAATTTTTTTTCGCCTAAGTGGGGTGTCGGTTAGTACCTGCACTGTATTAGTATACAATTTAGAATTAGGGATATATACACGAGAACCATCTGTTTTGCGAAGATGAGTATTTTGCACGGAAATACGATAAACATAGCCTTGCTGTGAATCAACGATGATGAAATCACCAATACTGAAAGGCTCTCTGAGTAAGATTAGGATACCGGTAAAAAAGTTTTCAAAAATGCTTCTGAACGCCAAACCAATTGCAACAGAGGTCAATCCCAATGTTGCTAAGACATTAGCGGTGGTTACCGATGGAAATATAATGGCAGAAATGATTAAGATTCCCACAAACCACACGACAATAAAAGTTAGTTTATGAAAAATAGTGACTAAATTGGCGCGAATTGGCATTCTAGGTAAAAGCGAATTAATTAGTCGACTAATTAATTTCGCCAGAAAATAGGTAACAACAGCAAAAGCGATGCCTGCAATAATATTAGGAATAAGAGTAATGAAGTTTTGCGCAAATTTATTCAATGTTTTTAGAATAAGCTCTAAATAGTTCATTTTCGAATGTCCTTATTCCTGATCCTAAATCCTAATTATCGCTTTTAGTTTAGCAAAAAAAACTAAAAGAAAGTAATAATGGCTATCCTAAGAGCTTTTTGGGGCACATAATCTGAGTAAAATGAACTATTACACAGTTTATTTGCTTTATGGAAGTAATCCTCGCATTCTCACTATATTTCATATAGGATAAAATGAGATATCCTCTTGTTATATAAGAAATTATGGCACTAATACGACGTGATCCAAAATCGAAGGCTTCAAGAAGAGTTTCTATTGCCAGTATGATTGGCACTACAATTGAATGGTATGATTTTTACCTCTTTGGTACTGCTTCAGCATTATTTTTCAACATACTTTTTTTCCCTAAAATTAGTCCTGTAGCAGGAATTATGGCCGCATATGCAACCTATGCAGTTGGTTTTTTTGCAAGACCGCTGGGTGGTATTATTTTTGGTCATTTTGGTGATAGGGTGGGCAGGAAAAATATGCTTATTATCACGTTATGTATGATGGGAACCTCTACTTTTTTGATTGGACTACTGCCTACCTATGACTCAATTGGGATATTCGCACCAATTTTACTTGTACTTTTGCGATGTATTCAAGGAATAGCTGTGGGTGGAGAGTGGGCTGGTGCAGTCGTATTGTCTGCGGAGGTCAGCCGTGAAAAAGAAAGAGGATTCTATTCAAGTTGGCCGAATGCAGGTGCCCCATTTGGTTTAGTCATTTCCATTGGGGTATTTCTTATTTTTTCTGCATTGCCTAGTGAGAAATTCTTATCATGGGGATGGCGTATCCCTTTTTTACTTAGTTTCATTGTTGTTCTTGTGGGACTTTATATTCGGCTACAGATTATGGAGAGTAAAGTCTTTGTGGACGCAGCCAAAAATAAGCGTCCGCCTAAAGTTCCAGCCTTAGAAATGTTGCGCTCTCATTTTAGAAATTTTCTTCTCGCAATAGGGGCACGTTTAATTGAAAGTTCTTCCTTTTATATTTTAACTGTTTTTATATTAAGTTATGGGACATTTAACCTGCATTTATCAAAAACACTGCTTCTTTATGCAGTGATGCTCGGCTCCATTTTTGAAATGCTACTGATTCCATACTTTGGCATGGTTTCGGATTTAATTGGACGTCGCCCTGTATATATCTGTGGGGCTTTATTGATGGGGTTGTTTGCATTTCCATTTTTTTGGTTGCTGCAATCAAAAAGCCCACATTTGATTTTCTTTGCAGTGTTGTTTGGCATGTGTGGTCCTCATGCCATGATGCATGGTGCTCAGGCTGCATTTTATTCAGAGCTCTTTCACACACGCATCCGTTACAGTGGAACCGCAATTGCTTATCATTTATCAGCAGCATTGTCGGGGGGGCTAGCGCCTTTAATTGCTACTGGTTTGGTTGAGTGGGCAGATGATAAAACCTGGCCTGTATCAATTTATCTGATTATCATGTCGATAATTACGATTATTTGTATTTATTTGGCAGCTGAAAAAGCACAAAAAAGTATTTCCTAATGAAGAGCATAACCTAGTATTTGTGGTAGGGCCATTTACGTGAGCATGCGTTCACGTAAATGAGTATGCTAAGTGGTTATCCTTTGTATATGGGATCTAACTGAAAAATTTTTTAACTAAGATTTGCCTGTATTAATTTCTTAAATTTAGATACAGGCAATGTGCTATCTTATTATTTAGTGGGAGTAAACGCTGAAACTTCAACAGTTTTTACAGATGAATTGTTATCGAACGCTTTCAAAAATTCAGAGCAAGTTTCTTTACATTCAGGAAATAAACTTGAATAAGTAGTGACGTCTTCACGTGCTTGTTCAATAGTGCTTTTTCTGTATTCTTCTACGTATTCATTGTCTTCAAACATATACGCTTGACGATCCAAATTTGATAAAACATTGAGTACATGCTGCTGATAGGCTTGAATCAAGTTGCCCACATTATCTCGTTTTGCAAATAAATTTTCGCCTTGTGAAGCATTGCGAATGGTTTTATCTAATATCACAACATTACTATTCCAGTACTCATTATATCGTTCTTCAAATAAAGAATTTTTAAATTTCATATTAAAGCCTTTTTTGTCGGGACTGATAAATATATAGACAAATTATTAAGAGAATATTAAGTAAGGTGGTTAATAAGGAGTATATGGAAGTAGAGATAGACGTAATTTTTGATTTTATTATTCTCTTCTTAACAAATTTTTAGAGGACAATTCTTCCCATAATTCACACATAAAATCAGTATCTTGTAATTCATGTATGGTAATTTTTTGAGGCAATGCAGGATTCAAATCAGCAAAGTGATTTCTTACTAATTCTCCGCGTACGAGGTCTTTTAAATCAGTTACATAAGCAAGAATTCGATTTTCAGATAAACTTTCAATAACTGCTTCATTCTCTTTGATAAAATTTGCAATTGCATTAGAATTTTCCTCTGGATTTAAACCTATAAAATGATCGAGTAAAGGTTCATATAAAGAAGATAACTCAATAACTCTTCCGGGAACCCCCACAACTAATCCACTTATTCCATTTTCGACTTTCTTATCTTTCAAAAATCCAGTGAATAAATTTTCAAGAGTAACAGAACCTCCATAGGCTACAAGTGGTTTGTTTATCGATATGTATTTAACTAATGCATCAATAGTGACTCTGTCAAAATTGCCTCTTGTTGGCAAACCAAACTCAGGACAACCACCATGAATCCTATAATAAGGGATATTATGCTCTATTGTTGACGCTAATTCAGCAATACTTTGAGGTCTTTTTTTGAAAAAACCTACTAAGTGATCCCCCAGACTCATACCAACACTCCTAAATACAACATACTTCAAGAAGGGAAAATCAATTGGCGTAAAGATGTTGTATAAATAAAATTCATCTGATTTAAGTATAGACAGTAATTGGCTTTGAAAAAAAAACGGTGCTAGATTGATTGTTATTAAACTACTGAAGTAGATGTGTCGTTATGGGTAAGAACTAGATTGGAAAACTTGTACGTCTTATCCGGATAAACCCCTTCGTATTGTAAGGTAAAAAGGGTGAAGTTTACTCGCACACAAAACAACTATGACTGACTTGTCCACAAATTCTGTGGATAACCATGTTATTAACCTATGAGTGTTAATTATTGCATTTTCTTGTCGGGCTTTAAGCCCGACATACGCTATATAGCTTCTAATGCCAAAGCAATACCTTGGCCTCCTCCGATACATAAGGCAACAATACCTCGCTTTAATCCATCACGCTGCATGGAGTGCAGTAATCGTGTAGTTAATATGGCACCTGTTGCACCTATGGGATGCCCATGAGCAACGGCTCCGCCTTCAATATTGACCAGCGAGGCATTAAGGCCCAGTTCTTTAATGACGGCAAGAGGTACTGCGGCATAAGCTTCATTGATCTCGAAGCGTTCAACATCGTCGAGTGTCCAGCCAACTCGTTTTAATAAAGTCTGTATTGCTGGAGCAGGCGCAATGCCGAACATCCCTGGTTCAACAGCACTTACAGCGTAACCCATCAATTTTGCTAATGGTTCTAGGCCATATTTCTTGGCAGCAGCCCTGTTACTTACCAGTATCGCAGCAGCACCACTATTAAGACCTGGAGAATTACCTGCGGTTAATGTGCCATTTTCTCGAAAGGCTGGTTTTAATTTAGTTAATTTTTCCAAAGAGGTGTCAGGTCGGTTGGTTTCATCCTTTTCAAAATCTACAGTACCACCCTTGGTAGGAATAGTTATAGGTGCAATTTCTGCGACAAACTTTCCTTCTGATTGGGCTTGTGTAAATTGATGGTGTGATCGTAAAGCCCATGCATCTTGCTCTTCTCTACTAATGCTGTATTTCATTATCAAGTCTTCTGTATGCCAACCAGAATGTTTATTGGAAAATGCATCATGTAATCCATCACGCAGCATGCTGTCATAAATTTGCGCATCACCCATTCGATATCCCCATCGACCTCCACCAACTAAATAGGGGGCAAGATCCATATTTTCCATACCGCCTGCTATGGCAATATCTGCGCCGCTGACAGCAATTTCTTGTGCTGCGCTCACAATAGCCTGTGCGCCAGAACCGCAAACACGGTTGACTGTAAGAGCGGGGGTGTTGACACTCAGGCCTGCATGAATAGTTGCTTGGCGAGCTGGGTTCATTTTATTACCTGCCTGGATAACATTACCCATGACTACGGTATCTATTGCTTCAGGTGTAAGTGCTGAGCGTTTTATTACCTCCTTGATGACTGTAGTCGCTAATTCAACGGCCGGTGTTTGTCTAAGACTACCATTGTAGTTGCCAATAGCAGTGCGCACAGGAACACTAAGTAGGATTTCTTGTGAAAACATAATAAATCTCCATTCCCTTGTTTGGTTGTTTTCTTTTTGCTATTTCTTTTTAGCTAATAGAACAAAAAGGCATTTAATCGAGACGCATCAACAACTAAGAGTATCAATGAAAAATATTCGCAAGCAAATAAATATAATAATATTAATTTTTCTCAATCAGTTTATAAGCTTTTAGGTTGTTAAATTTTGATTATAGATAGGCTGGTTTATAACGCAAATGGATTGATGCATTTCGGTATTGTGGTTGATATTTATAATATACTTCGAAATTTGTTCAAGTTTTCAATAAATGCTCCTTTTGCTAATTAAAAAATTGAGACAATTACTCGAAGTTTGGTTATATCCTAAATTAGGGGATGCTTATAAAAGAATTAAATTCAAAGTCTGCGAATAATCGTACCAACGCTTGTTTTGGTAAAAGCAGCCAGTAACGTCCTTCATTTTTCATATTATTGCCCAGAAAATCCGCTGTTTCACCTTCACCCCAATAAACATCGCCACGCATTATTCCACGAATTGCACCACCAGTGTCCTGAGCAATCATGAGACGTTGTAATGAACTCTCATTATTTTCATGTATATTTGGTTTCACAGTCGATAACCAGAGCGGAGATCCTAATGGGATCCAGTCTTTGTCAATGGCTAAGGAGTACCCAGGAGTGAGTATAATACCGTGAGCACCTAGAGCATCCTGTTGGTTTAAAGGCTCCGCTTTTCGATTTTCATATGAAATATATAAACGCTTACCACTGGGAAGCTGGATGATACCAGCCCCCTCAATTTGTAAAAAAAGCCTCTCAAGCGAACTTTTTATCCAAGCGATGACTGGTTTTTGGGGATGTTTATTTTTTTTGGAGTTATGTTTTACTGCTCCATAAATTGGAATGTTGTATTGACTCGTTTTGATTAAATTGCCTTTGACTACAGGCATATAATAACCAGTAAATAAGCCAGAGATTGGTTTGTCTTTATTGAACTCAACGGGGTCAAACCAGTTTTCAAAAAATTCTTTTGCAGATTTATCTGTAATTGGATCGATAGCTAAAGCTACTCTACAAGGAGACTGCCAGTCTTTAGCTCGTATATCAATGTATTTGGAGCCGTCTGCTTCATTAGGATCTTGACTTAAAAATTTCTTGCAGGAATTTTGAAAAACAGATAACGATTTTTTTATATCAGTGGTGTCCCAGCCAGGTAAATCCAAAAATGAAATTTGTTTTAGGGCAATATTCTGGATAATAATTTGAGGGGCAGGGACCTCAGGAGCAATTGGGGATTTTTCAACAGCTTTGACTCTGTATTGATGGTAGCCAATGGTTAATTGAGGAACAAAGAATGTTGAATCAGCTCTTTTTAATGGCCGTGCTACTGATTCACGGATTGTTTTAGACGAAAAAAACAAGACACAAATGCAAATCAGACCGAAAAGTCTAATTGTGATGATTATTTCATTTTTCATAACTGATTGAATCTACAAAAGTTGAAATTAAATACGATATTTTTTTATAGAACAACGTATGGGATTAATAATATTTGTTGTCTGATTTTCTCAGTACATCCAGCGGGTATTGCAAAGCCATTACAAAAAAAAATACTTTGTGCCATTGTTTACCTAGCTAATTATTTTGCATAAGTCTTAAGTATAGTACATTAAGAGATTTTTGATTAAATAAGACCTACTGGGAATGCCCTCACAAATGAGCACGAATGGTCTAGACTCTGTAAAAAACAGTATGAATAATTTGATGGGCCTCCAATAGGAGGCATTTACAATGTGTGTTGCTTGTTAGACGTGAGTGTCTGGGGAGCACTTTCTTGTTCTGGTTTATTTGTACCAAAAAAACTCCATAACGAGGTTAAAAGGCCTTTTTGGGTTGTTTGTTCAACAACTCCAGGATTTTCGACTTCCACTGGAGTAAAGATATTGTTAACCAGATGCTTACCTATGGAGCTAACAATACCATAACTGGCGATACCAGATAGAATGGCTGCGCCATAATTCCAGGTTGCATGAAAGCTTCCTCTAGCTGCTTCGATGAGTCCATGACTAAAGCTGAGAAGTATCAAACTACTTGACGCTATTTCTAAAGTATTGCTTAGAACATGCAGGTTTTGGGTCCGTAAGTAATCTCCAAGTAACTTAAGAGTCAGGTGGCATAACTCGCTACCCAATGGGATCATAAGCTGTTGTGCTTGCTCAAAAAAGCTTGAGTAATCAGTGGCGTACGAGTAATATACCAGTCTTAAAAGGATAACTGAGTAATAAATCGCAAGGGTCTTTAAATGGGCGTCTAGTTGAGTATCACCCAAACGCTTAAAAAGGTACTCTGCAGCGCTACGAGCACCAAAGTCACATCCTATGGATGCTCCGGCGAATGCGTAGTTTTGTATTTCTTCTAAGCTTATGGGTTTAAGCAAGCTATCTTTCCCATAGATTGCTTGACACATTTGTGCATCTAAAGGACCAGGCATAACCGCGTAAGTGGTGTTTAAACAGGCATCGATCTTTTCGCATAAGTTTGTATCAGATTCTATCTCATCGAGGTATGGCATTACTGAATATCCCATCCCTTCAGGGCTATTTTGTAAATAGACACGGATTGACTCTACATCGTGGAAATGTTGCAAGCCAATAGCATGTCCTATTTCATGGCTAATAGTTCTAATATTGTACGGCATGAGCTTGCCTGCAGCATCATAGTAGTTTGAAGGAATACATACCAAACCAAATTGGAACTGTCCTGAGGTGAAGACTTGTTGCCAGTATCCATTGATATCACCCAGGTCGTCACAATTGGCTATTACGATACCTGGAAAAGTATTCGAGTTAATTTTGCCAACGTAGATGAATTTAATTGTGTTTTCACAAGACTTTTCCCATTCATGCAGAACTTTTTGCAGCCAATTAATACTGTCAGTATTCAAAGGAGCAAATGAGCTTTGCGAATATTTTGCGCGTGCACTGTCCTTGAGCTGTTGCGGGATAATGGATAGATCATAAGAGTATTGGATATTTGTAATCTTTTGCGTGCTAGGCCAGTGGTGAAGTGTGGCGTTGAGGATTTCATTAGGTGTAAGTTTTCTATAGTTATTATTCGTAATTGGCATTTAGTATACTCGGGCAAAAAGCGCACACTATAACTAATAAAGATTAATAAAATATTAACAACCGGCTAGAGGGTATTGATATTTCATGCTTAAGGCATTGAAGAAAAAGAGTTGGCTCGTTAATATGCCGAAATTAAAGGGTTAAGGTCATTCTGTAGAGGAGTACGTATTTTATGCCAACAGTTGCCAGTCAGTTAGATTCTAAAAATGATCCTGAAGAGATACTACAAAAAAAACGCATTGCCAGTGAGACATGCTTCAGTGAGCTGATTTACAAGGCTGCGAAAAATCCTAATAAAAAAGAAGCCAAAATAGCGATTAGTAAAATACTTCCTTTTGCTTCTATTGATGTATTCCATCATGTGACAAGTGAGGCAGCGGTCAGTAAATTAGCCGCTGAAGGTGATTTTGAATCCGTTAATTTTTTAAGAAAAGAATTCAATGCTTCATTGTTGTGGATAGCATATGGTTATGCTCAAGGCAAGCATGTGGCAGAAGCAAACAAGGCTTTAGAGTTAGCACATAATCCTGTCGACCGACTCTCATTGTTGCAGGAGATGGCATCTGCTTATGCCCACGGCGGGCATGTGGCAGAAGCAAACAAAGTCTTAGCGTTAGCTGAGAATCCTGATGAGCGACGCGTATTGTTGCAGGATATGGCATGTGGCTATGCCCACGGCGGGCATGTGGCAGAAGCAAACAAAGTTTTAGAGTTAGTGCATAATTCTGTCGATCGACTCTCATTGTTGCAGGAAATGGCATGTGGCTATGCCCAAGGCGGACATATAGTAGAGGCAAACGAAATCTTAGCGTTAGCCGAGGATCCCACTGAGCGATTCTCATTGTTGCAGGAAATGGCGTGTGGCTATGCACAAGGAGGATATGAGGCAGAAGCCAACAAAGTCTTAGCGCTCGAGCAGAATTTTGATGACCGATTTGAATTATTGCAGCAAATGGCATATGGCTATGCTCTGGGCGGACATGGGGCAGAAGCAAACAAAATCTTAGTGTTAGCTGATCCTGATGAGCGATTCTCATTGTTGCAAGAAATGGCTTGTGGTTATGCTCAAGGCGGACATGTGGCAAAAGCAAACAAAGTCTTAGAGTTAGCCGAGAATCCTGATGACCGATTCGAATTGTTGCGGCATATGGCATTGGGCTATGCTCTAGGAGGACATGTGGCGGAAGCAAACAAAGTCTTAGTTTTAGCCGAGAATCCTGTCGACCGACTTGCATTGTTGAAAACAATTGCTACTAATTTGCTGCACATGACGCTCTCTACGGAGCGTGATGCATTGCAAACCCTTGCAACATTCAATCCAGATTTCCAATCTGTTATTGCTTCTGAATTAAAAAAATATGCAGCAAAAATAGATATAGTCCATTTAGTTCCTAAAGCAACAAAACTGCATACGCTTATGCAGACACAGAAATTAAATTTTAATCAAGCTATGGGGTGGATGCAGCCAGAAATGCAACTATGGCTTTTACAAGGACCTCAACTGATTAAAAATAAAAAATTAGCTGCAGCAATGTTTTTATCGGTATCGACTTATTTAACGTCTAATTCAATACCCGAAATGGCAGATCTTGCCAATAAATTATCTGTGACTACATGTCGTGACCGTTTCTTTAATGATTTGCAATCACGGAGTCATTTACTCGCATATGATTTAACTGCCGAACCCACAAAAAATGCACCAGTTGCACCAGCGGCTTGAGATGACGCAAAGAGAATTGTTTCGGTAGAAAATAAACCCTTAGGAGGGGCAAATAGACATGTGACATATCAACAGACAAAAGCCTCTTACTCGCATAAGAATAATTGAACAGGAGAAAATGAATGAACCAGTTAGCAAATAAAGTTGTAGTGGTTACCGGTGGGTCGCGCGGGATTGGCGCTGCCATCGCTAAGAGATTGGCCAAAGATGGTGCTCGAGTCGCAATCACTTACGCTAAAAATTCTGATGCAGCAGATTTAGTGCTCAAGGACATCAAAGCTGCAGGAGGAGAGGCTATTGCTTTACAAGCGGATGCGCGTGATTCGGAGGCCGTGAAAGCTGCAATTGACAAAGTGGTGAGTACTTTCGGCCGTCTTGATGTATTGGTCAATAATGCCGGCACGGCGATTGCAAAACCTTTTGAAGAAACTTCATTCGAAGAAATGAATGAGGTTGTTGCACTCAATCTTATGGGGGTTTTTGTTGCAACGCAAGCTGCCCTGAAACATCTCAAAAAGGGGGGGAGAATCATTAACATCGGCTCTTGTGTTGGCGAGCGAATAATGAATCCCGGACTTGCTACCTATTCAGCCACAAAGGCGGCTGTCAAACTATTTACACAGGCGCTTTCTCGTGAAGTAGGCGAACGAGGAATTACTGTAAATAATGTGCAACCGGGGCCTATAGATACGGATTTAAACCCAGTAACTGGCGATTCGGCACAATTACAAGTGGCAAACACAGCACTTAAACGTTATGGTCAGGTGGATGAAGTGGCTGCATTGGTTTCATTTGTAGCTGGCCCAGAAGCTTCTTATATTACCGGAGCTAATCTTACGATTGATGGGGGTACAAATGCATAATCAATTACTTGATTTGTCTGCAACTGCATAATCAATAACAGAAACCGAGAGGATCAGACCTTGAACCCTAGTTTAAAGAGTTCTTATTGAATTTTTGGCGGCACTTCAAGGTTTGGGTTCATAGGTTTTTCAAAGCCCAGGTAATGCTTAAGGGGCTTAATCGATTTGACAGTGATAACTAGCCTAAAGCCCTTGGATTGTATTCGATTGCAAACGATGCGAAATCAGAATAAAGAGGCTGAGCGACAAAAATTAGTAGAGCCTGTAGCAAATAATGATATAGAAAATTTTACTGCAAATCTGAAAGTATTGAGAGATATTGAACGGGTTATTGGGCCAGTTGATACGGTAGCTGAGGCAGCTGAATTAGACCGACAAGATCTTAATCATAGTATTAGACCTTAAGCTTCTAAAAATATCAAAAAGGTCAGAAAAACCCTTAGATCAACTCAGCCAGAGAGCACGCAAACTCTCTGGCTTTCTTATTATGTGAGCACTTTATCTAATCATCGTGAGGCTAAGCAATAATACATTGTCGTTCTGGTTTTGAGATGAGTGAAGAAACTGATTTAGATATCCTATGTCCAAAATGGCTGTTTTGGATAAATTTTTGGCAATCCCAATAAATGCTCGATTTTGCTCAAATAAATATGGTGATGTCCAACTAGGATGATTGAGATTAAAGAAAAACTCATTAAAACATGAAAAAGAATAACTTTGCCATTTTTTTAAGGGAACTCTTAGCCATAAGCGCTCTCGTAAACGAAAAGCAATTTGGGATTGATCGCTACGTTGTCTTTCTTCCAAACGAGTTCGGCTATTGATACTCAAATTAGAATCTTTCATGACTTGCCAATTTAACTGTTCCCATAATCGTTTTTCTGTATGTGTCTTGTTTTCAGGTGTTTTCGTTAAAATCCACCCAGGTCCTATAAACAACATAACATTTCTATTAAATTGATAACCTAATCCACCTAAGTAAAGGAATTGATTAAAGACCGAAGGAGTGTCAATTAGACGTAATTGTGGCTCTAGGTAATATTTAAAAGAAGAGTTTTCTGATATTGGTCCAATAATGTTTGCAACAGCCCAATCTTTAGAATAGGTCCTGGTGCTGTGAGTAGCTTGCATGCCAAAACAAAGGAAAAAACAAACGCTTATTTTTATCCAAAAAGAATAATTTGCTATATCCATAAAAATATTCTGTTTTAGTCTTTATGGTACGAGAGAAATACACAATATATTATTAAGCTCATAAAAACCACTGTTTTTGTGAGCTCTTTATTTTGTGTATTGAAATTGGACTTCAGTAGGTTTTATTGGTTTAAGAAACTGTTTCAATTAAATATTTTTTAATTTATAGGAATTGAGCGGTTTTTTGAACTGAGCTCATAGGTTTACTGAGTACTATTAATGGTAGGTTGATTGAATGCAATTAATTTGGTTTGTCATCTCGCAGGTTGCTGAATAGTTATTTTTTATACTAATCTCCTTTGAGTCCTCTAAATATTGATTTCGACATAATATTAGAGAGAAATTTGGTGTGGTATTACCATTTATTGGAGAAGAAGAGGCCGTTATTTCAAATGGAGCAGAACAATATTCTTTATATTATATCAATCCGTTGCTAAATTCCCGCTAAGGGATGTTATTGCAATTTTTCATTAATTTTTTTAAGGAAAGATTCTTTTTCCCATTCCGACGCATAGTTATTACCCTCTCTTATGCCAAGGAATTGTTGAACAGATTCTATATGTTTTTTTAGATTTACCCATTGTTTCTTATCTAATCCTTCATTTGCAATTAAATTTATATCTGGATAATTTTTAAATGTTGTATCATTGTGAGGTTTCTGCAAACTTGCAGAAACCTCACAGTAAAAGTTAATTTGTAGCTTTATCGAAGGGTTGGCTAAACAGAAGTGCTATTTTATCTTAAGGTTACTTTCTTCTTTTGCAACTTCTTCAATATTTTCGCTTAAAGCCTCACCATGAGATTGCCAAAATTTAAATGTTCCTTTAGTAACTTTTGAATAGATTCCTAAACTTAAAACATGAAGCACATTTTCTAAAAACTGAACACCTTTGTTTGAGTCTCTTCGTTCTCTTAATGTATCTTTATTCTTTTCGGTAAGCACATTTGTGCATGCTTTTATCCGTAAATCTTCATCTGGAACGCTCGGATTATTCAGCGCATCCTTCATTTGGTTAACAATCTTATATTTATTAAGTACTAAATATAACTCTGGGTGAAGATCCCAAGAAGGTGTCGTCCATTGATATTTCTGCACATTAGCTGGCCAGTATAGCGAACGTCCGGTGTTTGCTTGCTCAATGATTTTATTTATGTCTATATTGCCTTCTTTATTGGTATAATAATTAATGACATCCTTAGGCATGTCCTTTACATAACTAATTAAAGCCTCTTCGAGATGTCTTTTGTATTCATCACATAGAATATTCAATCGTTCTATTTTGGATTTTTTAGTCATAGTGTTTCTCAAATTGGTCGTATGATTTAATTATATACCATTAAGTATTAATGTTTTATTAAGTGGCCAACCGGAGTGAGCCGATATGAGGTTCGGCCCCGATTCTGGTAAAAAGTTATCAAATCGGGAGTGCTTTCATGTTGCATTGGAAAATCTATTTCGCTGATTCCATAAAGTAGACATGGATCCAACATAAAAATTGTTCAATCATTCATCTAAAGTCCATTCCCAAGACAATTTTCCTGAGTCTGTTCATTTTTGGTTTCAGGAAAATTAAATAGAGATAATTTTAAATAGGAATTTTTAAAATCTTTTACCTGGACAGCTCTCTTATGGGCGGAATCAACGCATTGGTCGATTACCACTAATGAACCTAAAATGGCATTTACAAAAGAAAGGGATGCTGCTACACGGGCCAGTCTATAGCCAGGAAAAAGCTCGTCTATGCAAACTCCAGCAAATGATGAAAGGATAAAATTACCCATTGCAAGTGAGATTATACCTACTGGGTTATTCACGATATATTTATAAAAAAAAGATGGCTCAGTCTTATGATATTCTTCAACAATCTTAGATCTCTTTTCTTCTTCCGATGAAGAAAAGAATGGATAATGGTGAGATATCTTTCTCATCGTTTTGGAAGTTGCTGCAAGGTTCTTGAAATTTCTGTTTATCTTTTGCATATCAACTTCAAAAAGATGACTAATAATAAAATGAATTACTTCAAAGCAGCTACTGCTATTAACAATGAATTAGAGAACCCAATCCGCGTTTCTTGCGCGGTTAATAAATTTAAAGAAGGCGACATAGTAGAATACTTTGAAGCCAAAACTCAGTCATTTATTAAAGCGTGAGTACTCTATAAGTCATTGAAATATGTTTTAGTCCAACATATTAATGATGGCAAACGCTGGAAAATACCTTACTATAGGCTAAAAGTCGATAGCCGTGACATTTGTTAATGTGGCTACGAGGGGGCGGAGGTTCGACAAAACGTGAGCGAAGAGCGCACAGCGCGGCGCAGCATTTTTGGACTCGCCCTTTTTATAAATGTTGGCTTTCAATATTTCTATCAATATTTGCAAGCGTTACTGCTCCTTTTTCAAGAATGCATATACATCTATTTAAACGACTGGCAAGCCCACTACCAAACCTGGCTTTATTAACCATTTGATCCTTCTGTGCCTCATCTATCAGGCTCTTTACTCCTTCTATAGTATTTTCTTTTCTTATGTTCTCTATTAATCTTAAAGCCTTTTCAACTTTATCTCCAGTTAGTGCTTCATCCCTTAGTTTTCTAGTTAAGAAAGATGGTTCAAAGTGTCCTTCATAATTAAGAGAGCCCCTTGATTTAATATATCGCTCTAACTCTTTAATACAACTTCCTTTGAAGGTCGTTACAGTTGGGGGCATCTCATCTTTAAGCATCTTTATTACTTCATCAACAGAGAGTTGCTCATCATTTGGAGTAGAAGTTGTTACAGAATTACTTCGATGATCTTTAACTTCCGTGTTTGCTTCTTTTAATGCATTTATTGCATCATCTTGCTTCTCTTTCTCTGTAGAAAAAGCATTACTAAGCGTAGTTAAATAAGTCCTTTGAAGGATAATTCCAAATTTTGACTTATAAGAATGAGTTGTATTTAAAAAATCTGCATTAGTTATATCTGGTCTATTTTCGCGAAGAAACAATAAAGCCTTAATTGTATTTACTGTGTCTTCCATTTTAAGAACAAAACGGGTAAGAGGGAAAATAACGTCTTTGTATTGTTCACTAGTAAGTTCCCAACTTGCTTGACTAATGACACTATTACGTCTTTCTCGTCCAAATTGCTGTTCTTCTTTTTTATCAAGTTGTAATGCCATTCCTATATCGACACAGATAACCTTACCCTCTGGAGTTGTAATAAAATTTTTTGGGGAAGCTGCGTCAACAATAATCCTTCCTGTACGATTAAATATGTCAATTAATGCAGCGCTAATTTCTTTATCTGTAGATTGGCGTCCTTTTATATAAGGGCAAACCCAACCCAAGCCAAACTCTGTTTGGATAATTGCTGCTGGTGGCTTAAGATCAGGATTTATTTCATTCCATAAACGTACAGAACGCTCAGGGCTATCTGTAATCTCATTTTCTCTTTTTTGAATTTTTAGTACTCGTGTTCCATCATCACTTACATAGGTATCGTTATAAACGCCTGAGCCTAATTTTTTCCAAGCCATAACAAAGCTCCATTTTAATCATTATGATTACAAATAATCTTAGCATATAAATTTGCATCATTTTTATAAGTATTTATTTCCCGTTAAACATAAGAGGCTACCTATTTTTATTATTGACCTATAATTCTAATGTCCTTTACTTAATTTAGGAGATAGGGAAATGAAGAAGTGTTCAATACTTTTAGGACTCACATTAATAAGTTCATGTGCTTTTGCAATGGATCAATCAAATATGGGACAAATGTCTGTGAATGAAAATCATTGTCCTAAAGATAAAAAACAAACTGCAGCACTTGAAAAAGAATACCTGCAAATGATGCTTACTCATCACCAACAAGGAATGCAAATAATGGAGCTAGCTATAAAAAAATCTCAAAATCCAAAAATAGTGGCTATTTCAAAGAAAATGCTCGCGCGGCAAGGCAGGGAAGTTGTTAAAATGAAAGAACTACTCAGTAAATTACCCGCTACCTCTGCAGCCAATTATCAAATTCCTGGAATGAAACCTATGGAGATGAAGTCGTTTGACCAGCTTTCAGGCAAAGAGTTCGATGATATGTATATAAGTGAAATGAGTGATCACTTTAAAGGAGGCATGCAAATGACGGCTTACTTACTAAAATGTAGCCATGATCCCAAGATTAGAGAAATTTTGAAATCAATCCATAACAAACAATCCGATGTTCAGAAATTAGAACAGCTGCATAGTTAAACCTGAGGCAATATATAATCAAATCAGCCATTCTTGCCATTGAGAATGGCTATAACAATTTGTATTTTTGGTTGCTTCTTGTGGATAAATACAATTGGTCGGATTTTCCTATATTAGATCCTCACGCTGCCTTAAAATAGCCTAAGCAAGCCTGGTTGCCTGCAGCTGTCTCTTGATCAGATCAGTCAAATTTTTGATCAAGAGATAGCCTTCTACACGCTCTTGGAGTTTAAACCAACCACCCCAGAGCGTTTTCCAACTGGCTTTTCCTAATTTCTTTGTGTCTGTCCATCCGCCTAGTTTTGCAATAGATTTATAAATCCACTCTGCATCAAGCTATATTGCAGGAAAGAAGACCGCCGACTTTTTTAAGATTTTCTTTTCGATTTTCAGGCGTTTATTTTCTTCCTGCAGGCGACGTATCTCTAATTGTTCTGCTGTTAACTTGCCATTTCCTCGAAATGCTTGCCCATCTTGTTCTTTGTGTTCTTTTATCCATCGACTTAGTCGCGCTTGAGCAATGCCTAAATTATTTGCTGCTTTTGTTACCCCATAACCTTGTTCTAAAACGAGACTAATTCCATCCGGCTTAAATTTGGGGGGTATTTCTTTCTTATCGGCATTACTTTCTCCAGTTAAGTGCATTATCTCTTAACTCGGGTGGTCAAATCTATTAAACCACGTAAGTACACATTAGGTCATGAAGCGATTATAATCCGATTAATTTGTAACTTATTTCATTACTTTCTAAAAATATTGGTAATGCTGGAGGACAGGTAACTTAGCAATCTTATCAAAATGCAGCTTGGCTGTTGAAAAAGATTATAAGTTTATCCATCCTCTTGGTTCCCGATGAAAAACCTTCTCGTTTTATCCAGGAAATCTAAAAGCGGTTAACGCTTATTTTCTTATTCGATTCGTCAACTGAGCGAACTCTTGTTTGTCTTCACAATCCGAAACAGAGAGAAAATTGTGTAATCGATGTCACGTTACGTCTTTATGTATTGCAAGGAATTAAGTAATGAAAAAAAATCGTCAATTTGACTTTAGAGAAGAATATTTTATTTTTTTTATTAAGGAACGGGTATCCAAAATGGTTCACGATCTACGTGAATTGCATGCCTTTTTAGATTTTTATGGTGTTCTGAGCGATGAGCTAAGCAATAAAAGTACGGAACTCTTATCATATAAAAATATTCATATCTTTCTGTCCTTAAAAAAGAGGATAGACAATCCAAATAAATTTTATAACCAAGATGTTTTTTTTGCTAACATTGCCTCTCAAAAGATAATTGATAAAGAACAACTTGGGAAACATTGGGCTGATTTTTTTTTAGTGTGCCAAGAACTCCAAACAACTATTGTCAACACTTTTGATAATAGACTTCGCTTTACTGATAAAAGTCTTAACGCAGGAGACATATCCAAGCCGAGTATTGAGGATGAGCTGTGCCAATTGATAACACATCTTTACAGTCAAATCAGGGAATTAAAGTTAAAAACTCATGAATTAATTGTGTTTTTGAACGCTTATGAATTAACTGAAGAAAAAACCTCAGTTTCCTCCGTTATACCACCACATGAAGAGCATCTTTTTTTTTCGATGCCAGAAGAAGTACAAGTCAGTATTTTGACTCATTGTGATATAGAAGATTTATTAGCCGCCCAGATTGCATCAAAAAATTTATCGAGAGTGGCAGCAACAGCTTTTGCGGTCCGCTTTAAAAAAAATCCAGCTCAGGTCATATCTCATTTAAGTCAAATAGCACCCAAAGAAGCTTATGACTTTGTTGAAGGTTATCGATGTACAAGTGAATACAAGGCTCTAAAAAGCCTGGTTGAGAATAAAATGCCGATGTCTGATCACGAAGTAGCATGTTACATGCTGACTCGACACCATAAAGCGCTCCCAGACATCGAACAGTTAATAAATGTCTCGAATGCGCCATATCTTGATGAGAAGACGAGAGTGCATCTACGTGTACTTACCCGACTTGCCCAGAAGGTTGATAAGCATTATCTCGATGCGAAGACGATAAGGTATCTACAAGAGCTTATCCAACCTGCCCAGAAGGTTGATAAACCATATCTCGATGATAGGACGAGAGAGCATCTATATATGTATGCCCCAGAGGTTGATAGAGAAAAATCAACTGCATTATTCGATTTATTTAAGACAAATTTTCCTAAAACTTACCTCAATCTTTTACCTTTCATCAGCTTGATGGAGGTAGATCTGGCTGGAGCTGATTTATCGCATGCCTCGCTATCCCATTTTTGTTTTGGCTGGCAGGATATGTCTGCAATGATCTTGTTTCACGCAAATTTAAGCTATGCGGATTTGAACTCAAGTTTACTGAGTCAAGCAAATTTGCGGCAAGCAAATCTTCTCCATGCTATTCTGGTAAAAGCCTGTTTGGATAATGCTCTGCTTGAAAAAGCAAACTTAAGCCATGCGAATATGCGGAACGTCAAACTGAGACAAGCAAATATGAAGCAGGCAATTTTGAGATGGGCTGATTTGAGTGGTGCCGTGTTTGAGGGCACTTTAATTGAGGGGGCTGATTTTACAGGCACAAACTTAGCCTATGCTCGGTTTATTAACGTGGATATGCGCACAATAGACTTAAGTCAACTCAATGTTGAATGGACTTATTTGAAAAAGGTGCGTCTGGTTTCTGAGGCAGCTCTTGAAGATCCGGAGAAATTGGAAGATTTTTTTAACTCATTTGAAAAAAATCTTGTGACTCATACTCCTGGAAGTAGAATGAAATGGCGTATCCAGATGTTAAAGGATCTGAAACGATTAATGATTCCATCTGCACTCAAGCCTGAAACAAAGATGCTATTTTTAAAAAAAATACTCGCTCATTATCCTCCTGAAACATTCTCAAGCACTATTTTTATCAAAAAGCATCCATTTAAATATCTGTTTGAACAATTTGAATTAACCCAAGTGGATCACTCAATGGAGGAGGTAGAGCGTCCCTTGCAAGATGAAGTAATTTCCATATTAGATGAACTTCAGTATCGTATTGATAATTCTTCTAGTGGTATGCGCATCTCATTGTTGGACTTAGAAGACCGATTTGCTCAATGTTTCTCCCAGGTTCCTAAATTAACTAACGTGAATCAAATTTGTCAGTTATCCAGCCATCATTTTTTTCTTCTTCAACTGATCTACTTCATAAACGCTCACAATTCAGTGTTGAACCCCTATTTAGTGAATTATCCCCAAAATAATCTGGGGGGGCCTCGGGATCCAAAGCATTATGCCAGTCAAATCTTTGATGGCCAGTTGTTTGACATTGAGCAGTTACAAACAATTCAACCCGAAGAGCTTGAGACTTATCTTTACGGGGATGAGGATTTTGTTATCAATCGATACGGCTCCTTAAGCTTGAATAGAGTCAAATTAGGTGGGCTATTGTTCGGTTATTATCCATATAAGAAAGGCACTTGCTCATCTGTTGAGATTATTGATTTTCAGAACAGGCGATTAAAATTTGTTTTTAATTTCCTTATGGGACAATGTCCTTTGTTACCAATAGAAATGTACTTTCCTTTGAACGTATTCGGGGATTTTGGGCGTAGAGCGACTTTTGACGCCAAGGATATCTTTGATATGCGAGCAGGGCTCGAACTGAGAGCAAGCATTACTTATTATATTTTTGCGACGCAAAAAGGCACTATACCTGATTTGATTCCAATCAAGAGAATCGTGCCACGCCCTGAAAACAAAAATACTGAAGCCTGCATAAATGCTCGGGATGATAAAGATGATATTCCTTTACTGGGAGAGAACCGTTATGGCTTATATCACCGAAAAGAGAGCAACGACTCTCGTCTATTGGTAGCTGAAAAAATGCTTTGCGTGCTGACGTAGGTAAATTTGAGGTCACTGTTTTGTGACCTCAAATCAAGCTTGTTGTTGCTTGTTTCATTGACGGCCCAACGACGTCAAAATCCGTTAGTAAGGACACCCAACAGATGTCGAATGACTTGTCATGGTTATTATTTAGAGTAATATCAAAAAATTCGGCTCCGTTGCAAAAACGAAGGCTAGTTTATATTTCAAGGTATACTATTAACCGGAAAACCGAATGCGCTCAACAAAACCTGTAGCATTTAAATGGCGTCATTTTCATGGAGAAGTAAGACGATTTCAGTCTATGAAGACTGCTTACGCTACTATTAAGGGATTTGAAATCATGCGAATGTTTAAAAAAGGACAGTTCAGTATTTGGATGTATGGAACACGGACTGAAGTATCTATTATTAATGAACAATTTGGCCTATACAGCTGAGATCCGTCCAAAAGTTAAGATTTTTTATGTTGATTCTTTTTTGCAACGGAGCCGGTCGCCGAATAAATCACGACATATTAAATTGCAATAGAGCAGAGTATGGCGCAGGCATCATAAAAACGTTGGCTGATAGATTACAAATAAAATTTGCACGAGGTTTTGGATTACGAGTTATTCATCGTTGCGTGCAATTTGAAAGGCTTTTTTCCGAGGAGAAAATAGTTTTATCGCTAAGCCAACATCTTAAGTGGACTCATTTTGTATCTTTATTAAATATAAATAATCAGTTTAAAAGAGAGTTTTATGCCGAAATGTGTGTGTCGAAAAATGGAGCACAAGAGAATTATCAAAAAAAATTGATGAAATGTTATTTGAAAGAACAGCTATTGCAAAGAAACCTGAAAAGGTACGCTGTAGCCCTTATGTGGCATGGGTTACATGCTTGTTTTAAAAGTGAAGTGACCCATTTGCACACGTATCTTGAGCGCCTGCGTAAAATTTTAATCAGGGTAACGAAATATTGGCTTAAAGCTCGTCGCATCTTCCCACGTTATAGCAGGATCATTGCCAGTATCCCATTGTTTCCATGAAGCATTTTCTTTTAAACGATGTTGCGCTCGCATCAAATCCAAACTCTGTTGTAATGCAGCTAAATCTTGTGCTTCATAGAGGGTAAGATGTCGAGAAGGTGTTCTTCCTTGACTACTGTATCGCGTGCAAGCCGTCCAGGTTGGTACATCCGAAAGATTTCTGGGTAAATAATGATCTTCATACCAATCATCAAAAAGTGCTATTTTTTTAGGTATTACTTCAACACTCACCATAAAAAATGGATTGTTAAAAAGCGTTTTTTCCATACCTCGAGGATGTTGATAACGCTGAGTGTAAATACAGGCACTTTCCAAATGGTGCAAGTCATTGGTTTGAAACTTACTCCATTCAGCCTTTTCTTTTTCTCTGCCTGAGCGTTCTTTAATGGCTTCAAGAATAGAAGAGGAAGGCGTTTCGCTATCGCATCCATAGATAGTAAGAAATTGTTTATTATAATATCGAAGCGTACCCTCTACATTATGTTCTTGATAACGTCTTGCAAACTTAATTTCAGGAATAATTTTCATTAAATTTGGAATATAGCGGTGATGATAAAATTCATTAAAATCTGCTTCTTTTTCAGGAGAAATACTTAAGCTGACAAGAATTATTGTTTTATTAGTCATGAGTGAGTGCTCGCTAATGGGAAGCCAGTCAACACATTTTTATAAGCGTGAATGGTTACTTGTTGATAGGCTTTTACTTTTAAATAAGGTTCTTCATTCAACCAAGTTTCTGCTTCTTCAAGAGAATTAAATTTCGCAATAATTAATCCGCCCATTGGCACTCCAAGATGCTTTGTATCAAGCAAAGGGCCAGCTAAAAAAAGCCTTCCTTCATTCTTCAATTTTTCTAATCTTGCCACGTGTTCTTCTCGAACAAGTTTCCTTTTTTCGCTGGAATTTGCACTATCTATACAGATAAAAGCATAATAGTTTTCAAAAGAAAATTCTTCATACATGGTCTATACTACCAAGTTTTAGCAAATACTGAAATTATAGCCTACATTTCCACGAATTTTTTGTAAGTTAGTTATCTTCTTCTCTGGTTGTTGTCTTTTTAAATAATTATAAAACAATGGATTTCTAATTTCATAAATCTTACAAATTTCAGCCACTGTATTTTTTTGTTCGTTGTACATTTCAATCATACGTTTAATTTGCTGATTATCGAGCAGTGATGGTCTATACCACCCATATAGTCGAACGTCTATAGCAGTAAATCGAGATTTGAAATAGATTTAGAAGTTCATATTGAATTAGAAGCAGACTAAACATTTTTTTAATAGAGGCACCATTTGCAGAAAATTTCAGCACCAAGACCCATTAAAATTGCACTCTGTAAACACCCTATAAAATTTTTTAAAGGCGAATTGCATAACCCTTTGATTTATATGGTCGGAGTGACAGGAATTGAACCTGCGACCCCTGCCTCCCGAAGGCAGTGCTCTACCAGGCTGAGCTACACTCCGTGCTGGGTGAAGGCAAGCCGTAACCCACAGGTTTTCAGGTATCAAAAAACTTCTCTTAATCCTGGTGTCGTTGGGTTACACCCAGACTACTGCAATCAATAGCTTCTTTGTAAAGCGAATTCAGCCAAATTGATAAGTGCCTGTTTATACTTGGTCTCGGGTAATATCATCAACGCGGATAATGCTTTGTCGACTTCTTGAGCTGCAATGTTCTTGGTATATTCTATTGCTTTTGTTTCCTCAAGAGCTACCAGAATATCAGGTAAAAAGTCCAAACTGCCTTTTTTCAGGCTTTCTATGATTTGTTGTTTTTGTCGCTCAGTACCATGTTGTAATGCATGAATTAAAGGTAATGTGGCTTTCCCATCTGCCAAATCGTCCCCAATATTTTTGCCGATAGTTTTGGCATCAGAACAATAATCCAGAGCATCATCTATCAGTTGAAACGCATTACCTAAGTGCAGGCCATAGGCATAGAGGCTGTCTTGCATTTCCTTGGAGGCTTTGCTGATGATTGGGCCTATACAGGCAGCAGCTGCAAATAAAAGAGCTGTTTTTGCACGAATTACATCAAAATATTCATCAAATGTTAGTGCCGGGTTATGACGATTCGATAACTGTTTTACTTCACCACAGCTGATCTCAAGTGCGGTACTGGCAAAAAGCTTAAGTACTTCTGGATTTCCGGAGTCAACGATGAGTTCGATAGATTGAGTAAAAAGATAATCGCCCACTAGAATGCTTGCTTTGCTACCCCAGATGTCGTTTGCGGTCTGACGTCCTCTTCTTAATGTAGACTCGTCAATGACGTCGTCGTGGAGTAGTGTGGCTGTATGGAAAAATTCCACCATAGCAGCCAATATAATATGTTCATTACCTTGATAGCCACATGCATTACTTGCTAAAAGAACCAACAATGGCCGTAGCCTTTTACCGCCACTTTCTATGATGTGATGGGACATATCATCAATTAAGCCGATTTGCGATTCAATTTTATTCACAATTAGAGTATTAACTGCATTAAAATCGTCACTAACCAGCGCGCGTATACTGTCAATCGACATTGTTTGTCCTCTACGATTCAATCAGCAAATGCTAAGGTTTGTACCTACGTATTGTCAAGTAAAAGTAGGCTTAACTTGTAAGTACATCTGAGCAAAGTTCAAGATTTCTCTTCTAAGTTCGGGCCTTAACTTTGGCTTATACATTAAATCGAAAATGCATTACATCGCCATCACAAACGATGTACTCTTTACCTTCCAGACGTAATTTTCCTGCCTCCTTCGCACCTTGTTCTCCTTTACAGGAGATGAATGCATCGTATGCGATGACTTCTGCGCGAATAAAGCCTTTTTCAAAGTCTGAATGGATAACGCCTGCTGCTTGAGGTGCGGTAGCCCCTTTAGAAATTGTCCATGCTCTGACTTCTTTAACTCCAGCAGTAAAATACGTTTGTAACCCTAACAATTCATAACCTGCACGAATCACGCGATGTAATCCAGGTTCACTTAAACCTAAGTCTTCCATAAACTCTTGGCGATCAGCTTCATCCAACTCAACTAACTCTGCTTCAGTTGCAGCACATAAAGCAACAATGCTGGCTTTTTCTTGCATTGCTAAATTACGAACTTGCTCTAGTAAAGGATTATTTTCATAGCCATTGTCATCGACATTTGCAATGTAAAGGACGGGTTTCGCTGTGAGTAAAAAAAGACGACGCGCGATAGGCTCTTCTTCAGTACTCAATTCAAGAGTACGAACAGGATGTCCCTCATCAAGATGCGCCTTGATTTTTTCCAGGGTTTTCATTTCAAAAATTGCTTCTTTATTGCCACTACGGCTGTTTTTTCCTGCTTTTAATATGGCTTTTTCAAGAGTTTCCATATCTGCTAAAGCGAGTTCAGTATTAATGACTTCGATGTCACTCAGTGGATGAACCTGACCTTCCACATGAACGACATCTGTATTTTCAAAACAACGGACTACATGCGCAATCGCATCGGTTTCACGAATGTTTGCTAAAAACTGATTGCCTAGACCTTCGCCTTTGGATGCTCCTTTGACAATACCTGCAATATCAACAAATTGCATGGTTGCTGGTAGTACTTGTTGTGGTTTTACTATGTCACTTAAAGCGTCAAGACGAGGATCCGGAACAGTAACTATTCCGACATTGGGTTCAATCGTGCAAAAAGGATAGTTTGCCGCTTCAATACCTGCTTTGGTGAGTGCGTTGAACAGTGTTGATTTACCAACATTGGGCAAGCCCACGATGCCACATTTAAATCCCATGTGTAGTACCTCTATTGTTAAAACTATACCAACTGTTACGCTACATTCCTATATTAGGACTTTTGCATTGTGGGTAACAGTGCCTATACATTCAATTGATTCATTGCTCTGGCTAAATCACCTGAGAATACGGAAGGCATTACTGCTATGCCTCTATCAATTGCGTCATAAATTAACTGTCTGTCTTGTGCTGAGGGTCTACTGAGCACAAATTGATGAACTAAGTCTCTGTGGCCTGGATGACCAATTCCTATGCGTAAACGGTGAAATTCTGCGCTACCTAATTGAGCTATTATATCTCTTAAGCCATTATGACCACCATGACCCCCACCTGTTTTAAGTTTAATGCGTCCTGGGGGTAAATCCAGCTCATCATGCACAACCAATATTTCTGCAGGTGCAATTCGGTAAAATTGACTAATAAGTCGGGTTGGTTGGCCACTATGATTCATAAAAGTTGTAGGTAAAACCAACTTAGTTGAGTGCTGATTTAACTCCAAATCAGTCAGCTCGGCTTGCATTTTTTTTTCCAGCTTAAAAAAGGCACTATGGCGCTGAGCTAGAGAAGAGACTAACCATTCACCAGCATTATGTCGAGTATGTTCATATGCTGAGCCTGGATTACGCAAACCGATGATAAGTTTTATGGCCATGGTGTAGCTCTTTGATAGGGTTGTAATGCTTTTGTAGCCTGGGTGAAGCGAAGAGCGAAACCCGGGCTTCGCTTTGCTCCACCCAGGCTACTTTTACTACGGTTACATTTTTTCAATCAAACTTAAAAGATTACTCTTCATCTTTTTCAGAGCTAACAGTAGGAACATCAGATGCAGGAACTTCTGTAGCTTCTGCTTCTTCTTCTGCTGCGCTGACTCTAGGCATGTGAATGCTTACTACAGGAGCGTCATGGCTGCCATCGGTCACATCAACAGTTAGTTGTACGCCTTTAGGTAATTTTAAGTGAGATAGATGGACAACATCATCCATTTTTACATCAGCCATATCTACAGCGATAAACTCAGGTAAATCTTTTGCTTGGCAACGAACTTCTACTTGAGTCATGGTATGGTTAATAATACCGCCAGCTTTAATACCAGGCGCTTTGTCTTCATTGATAAAATGAATCGGTACTAATTTAATCAGAATGTCAGTTTTGGAAACGCGTTGTAAATCCATGTGCATTACAACTGGCTTGTAAGGATGTCGTTGCAATGCCTTTAAAATAACATGTTCTACTTTGCCATCAATGGTGATATCAAAAACACTGGAATAGATACTTTCAGTTTCTAAAGCTTTGACTACCTTGTTATGCTGAAAATGAATTGACATTGGCTTTTTATCGCCGCCGTAAATTACACCAGGTACTTTATTTTCAAGACGACGTAGGCGGCGGCTCGCACCTTTCCCCATATCCGTTCTTGTTTGTGCTTCTAAAAGGATGTTTGACATTGTATACTCCAAAAATTTATAAAATCCCAAAATTTAATCCGCGACCAGATTAAACACCGGATTATGAATTAAAAAATCCGGAAAGGGTGGCGAAGTATACAATATTTTAAAATGAACTTGAAGTCATTGTCATAATTTCATAGAATATGCGACTTTATGAATTTGTGATAGCCAATCAGGCGAGTTGGAGAAAAATTATGTATGCGGTAATCAAAACTGGCGGTAAGCAATACACCGTGAAGGAAGGTGATGTGTTAAAAATTGAATTACTGCCTGAAGATGTTGGCAATGAAATACAATTTAAAGAAGTACTCATGTTGGCTGATGGCGATAAAATCGTCTGTGGCACTCCATTAGTTGCTAAGGCAACAGTAAAAGCTGAAGTGCTTGATCATGGTCGTCACAAAAAAGTCAAAATTATCAAGTATCGTCGTCGTAAGCACCACAAGAAACAAATGGGGCACAGACAATATTATTCGCAAGTTAAAATTACTGCGATAAGTAAGTAAGAGAGGATAGCAATGGCTCATAAGAAAGCAGGTGGTAGTACTCGTAACGGCCGCGACTCGAATCCCAAGTATCTTGGCGTGAAGCGTTTTGGCGGTCAATTTGTTAATGCGGGTGAAATTATTGTAAGACAACGTGGTACACGTTTTCATCCAGGGCCTGGCGTAGGTTGTGGCCGTGATCACACTTTGTTTGCCTTGGTTGAAGGTTTAGTACAATTTGTTGTCAAGGGTGAAAAAAATCGTAAATATGTAACTATAGTTGCAGAGCAGAACGAAGAAACTGCTGCAAACTAATTTGGTTAGGCCCTATTACTGTATCCTGGAGGTGGCAGTGTTCGTGCTGTTCTCTTAATCCTGGTTATAAGTATTTACCTAATTACAATGTTGTTATTAACCCCGGCAACGGGGTTTTTTTTTATTTTGAGGTTGGTCATGAAATTCGTTGATGAAGCAGTGATAAAAATAGATGCAGGCAATGGCGGAAATGGTTGTCTAAGCTTCAGACGCGAAAAATTTATTCCCAAAGGAGGCCCTGATGGTGGTGATGGGGGCGATGGAGGTAGTGTTTACTTCGAGGCAAGCACCGATTTAAATACGCTTATTGATTTTCGTTACATGCGTCATTACAAAGCAGGTAATGGTCAACCTGGTATGGGCGGAAATTGTACTGGGAAAAAAGGTGATGATTTAACAATAAAAGTGCCTGTGGGTACTATGATTTATGATGTGGATACTGGGGAATTGCTTGGCGATATTAAAGAGCCCGGCGTGCCAGTATTAATTGCCCAAGGTGGTTTTCATGGCTTAGGAAATACCCGTTATAAGAGTAGTGTGAATCGCTCTCCAAGACAAACTTCTCCTGGAAGTCCAGGGGAGTCGCGGCATTTACGCTTGGAATTACGTGTTTTAGCTGATGTGGGTTTATTAGGGTTACCTAATGCAGGGAAGTCTACTTTAATTCGCGCAGTTTCTAGTTCAAAAGCTAAAGTAGCTGATTATCCCTTTACGACCTTACATCCGGGGTTAGGTGTGGTTAGTGTTTCTTCACACAAAAGTTTTGTCATGGCTGATATTCCTGGCCTTATTGAAGGGGCATCCACAGGGGCAGGACTTGGGCATCGGTTTTTAAAACATCTTGCACGTACTTGTGTGTTACTGCATGTCATTGATGTTGCTCCCCTTGATGAGAGTGATCCAGTTGCCTCAGCCAAAGCAATTATTCATGAGTTAGCAGAATACAATCCTGAGCTTTTACAAAAACCTCGATGGTTGGTATTGAACAAAATCGATATGCTACCTGATGCAGCCAGTCGGGACGAACGAATACAAGCCATAGTAAAGGGCTTGAATTGGCACGATAAAGTATTTGCCATTTCTGCAATCAGCGGCGAAGGAACACAACAACTGTGTTATTCATTGATGCAGCTGATTGATGAGATGAAAGAGTCTGAAGCATAACCACTCTGCAGCATGCTCCACTACTGCAGCAGTACGATAGGGTATAGTATGAGTTTCATGCCCCCCCTGATCGCGATTGCTGTAGTCAATAATTAATTGTGCAGTTCCAAGTGTTTGTTGCTGCTGCCAATATTCTGCCAAGCCGTTGATATGGAAAAATAATCTGTTTTTATGCTGGCCACTAAAGTCCAATAAATGATGTATATTGGGTTTGCTAAGCAATAATTGTAATAATCCACCCGTAGCCTCATCGATAATTGTTATTGGTTTATCAATGGATGCAATTAATTCTCGCAAATTTTCAGAAGCTTTTTTATCTACGCTACTAATAATATGTGGCTTAAGGATGGGGTCAACAACTGCTTTTACTTTATCGGCAAGATTTGGCGTACAGCGCACCTTAAATTCAATATAAGGTGATTCCCAGCGATAACCGGTTTGGCAATCAATATTCTGCAGTGCCTCTTCCAATTTTTGGGCTATTTCGCTTTCTGGCAAGCCAAAAATTCGCCATTTCAGTATTTGTTTTTGACTGTGTGTCGTCTGTTGCAATATAGGTAATACATGATGATTAAACATAGGCAAGCATTCTCGAGGGGGCCCGGGTAATAAAAAAAAGTGTTTATTATTCCACGGATAGTAACAACCCATAGCACTACCTACAGGATTAGGCAAAAGCTGGGCATGCTCAGGGAAAAGGCTTTGTTGAATATTTCCTGGGTTAAGGCCTAAGTGTGCATCACGCAGTCGGCTTGTTATATGTTCAAGAGCAGCCGCGTGTTGTATTAATGTCTGACCAGTAAATTGAGATAAAGCAAAGCGAGTGAGATCATCGGTGGTTGGCCCAAGTCCACCAATGATAATGATGATGTCATGTTTTTGGGTCAAAAAGTGTAAACTGTTGATGATATCTGCTTCTTTGTCACTACATGAAACATGAACACCTAAAGGTAAGCCTTCAGAGCTTAGCGCATGGGCAATATCATGGCTATTCGTATTTAAAGTATCACCATGAACTATTTCATCACCGGTTGCTAAAATGCCTACCGTCATTGTCTGTTTCCCTAGTGTTCAATATGAGTTTGATTTTATAGCATAATTTGAAAATTCTGTAATAGTTGTTGACATTTATCCGCAAATTGCCTAATAACTAAAAAAGGTGGTTTTTTTTTAAGATAACTACACATCATCCCACCTGCTTTTTGCGATATTTGTAATGAAGGAGAAATTATGGAATTTTCAAGCCGTTATGTAGCGCATGTTCCTGACGCTCAAGGGTTTGTTAATTATTCTGAAAAAGAAAACTCAATTTGGAGTATTTTATTTGAACGACAAATAAAACTACTACCAGGAAGAGCTTGTGATGAATTCCTAACTGGATTAAAGACGTTAGACCTTAATTCGCAGGCAATTCCACAGATTCCAGATCTAAATCAAAAGCTTAAAGCAAAAACGGGGTGGCAAGTGTCTGCAGTTGCTGCGTTAATTTCCGCTCGGGAATTTTTTGAATTATTGGCAACAAAACATTTCCCCGTGGCTACGTTTATTCGTAATGAAGAAGAATTGAATTATGTAAAAGAGCCTGATCTTTTTCATGAGGTTTTTGGTCATTGTCCCATGTTGACGGACAAGGTTTATGCAGAGTTTGTTTACGATTATGCTCGGAAAGTACTAACTTTCCCTGAGTCTGATTGGCCCTTATTGCAACGGATGTTTTGGTTTACTGTTGAGTTTGGTTTGATTAAAAGCGTGAATGGCTTGCGCGCTTATGGCGGTGGGATACTGTCTTCGATTAGTGAAACAGTATATAGCGTTGAAAGCGATATTCCGCTTAGAGCGATGTTTGAACCAATAGCGGCATTTCGTATGCCCTATCGTATTGACATGTTACAACCAGTTTATTTTGTGATTAGTGATTACCAGGTTTTGTATGATTTTGTTTTATCGGATATAGGTAAACTCTTGGCTCGAACTCGGGAGTTAGGGGAGTTTCCACCACTGTTTAAGGTGGATCCAAATAACCCTAATATTCATATTCGAGCATGTTAATCGATCCCTTTTTCCCATGAGTTTTAGGATATTTAAGTAATAGCTCATCTAGAAAAGGTATGTATATTGTAATGAGCAGCCAGTCTTGTTAACATCGAGCAACTGTTTGTTCATTGGCTGTCGTATGTCAAGGAGCATTATTTGATTAAAGTATTAATTGTTGATGACCATGCATTGGTTAGAATGGGGATTCGACGATTACTCGAAGACATGTCGGATGTAGAAGTAGTTGCTGATGCAGAAAGCGGTGAGCAAGCTTTAGCACTAGTAAAAAAACATTCCCCTGACGTGGTCCTCTTAGATATGAAAATGCCTGGAATTGATGGCTGGGAAGTAACTCGCCGTTTGAAAAAATCAAATCCCCACGTTAAGGTTATTGCTGTCACTGCAATGTGTTCTGATGTGTTGCCTACTCGTGTGTTGCAATTGGGTGCCATGGGCTATCTGACAAAAGAGTCCGGTGCTGAAGAAATGGCTGCTGCGATACGTAAAGTTGCCAAAGGAGAAAGGTATCTCAGTGCTGAAATTGCTCAGAAAATGGCGATCAACAGCCTGGAAGAAGTACAAGGTTCACCTTTTGATGTATTATCTGAACGTGAAATGCAAGTCATGTTGATGATTACTAGTGGCATGAATGTTCAAGAAATTAGCGACCGATTGTTCCTTAGTACTAAAACTATTAATGGTTATCGCTATCGTACATTTGAAAAATTAGGCATTAAAAATGATGTAGAGCTTACTTATTTAGCTCTGAAGCATGGAATTATAGAAAATCCTATTGATCTGGCATCAGAAGATTAAAAGGTGTTTGTCTAGCCTGGGTGCAGCGTAGCGGAACCCGGGTTTTACCTAGCAGCGGTGCTCCCGAGTTCCGCTACGCTGCATCCAGGCTACAAAGCATCCAAACACCATTATTTAGATCAAAAATCATTGCTATTATTACTACATGAATATTTCTACTGAATTAGCGTTGTTCCTTACTAAGCTGCCTAATGAACCCGGTGTTTATCGTATGTTGGATGAAGCAGGTACTGTTCTTTACGTAGGAAAAGCATCCAATCTAAAAAAACGGGTCACGAGTTATTTTAATAAACAAAATACGGGTATTAAAACACGTTCTTTGGTGAGCCAAATTGTCTCTATAGAAATTTCTGTGACGCGCAGTGAAACAGAAGCTTTATTATTGGAAAGCAATCTGATTAAGACATTAAAGCCAAAATACAATGTTTTGTTGCGAGATGATAAATCCTATCCCTACATCCATCTTTCCAATCATCCTGATTTTCCACGAATTGAAAGCTATCGCTCTAAGAAAAAGCCTCTTGCAGGGGATTTTTTTGGTCCTTATCCTAGTAGTGCCGCGGTAAAAGAAACTATAGTAACGATTCAAAAGGTTTTTAAAATTCGTAACTGTCGAGACAGTTATTTTAATGCCCGTTCAAGACCTTGTTTGCAATATCAAATCAAACGATGCACAGCACCTTGTGTCAATTATATCACTCCAGAAAATTACAAACGCTCAGTGCACGATGCCATGCGATTTTTACAAGGGAAGTCTCAATTAATTCTCGATGAACTTGCCAAGCGAATGGACAAAGCAGTAAGTGAATTGAATTTTGAAGAGGCTGCACTTTTGCGGGATCAAATTAAAAGTTTACGTTTGGTGCAAGAACAACAGGGTATTTTACAGTTGCGCGGTGATGCAGATGCTATTGCAATTGAGGTAAGTCCCGGTTTTGCCTGCGTTCAGTGTGCGACAATCCGTGAAGGCCAAGTATTAGCAAGCCATAGTTATTTTCCTTCCGTGCCGCAAAAAGGTTTGGATGATGAATTCAATATGGATGATTTGTGGCAACAAACTTTTGATGCATTTGTAGGATTCTATTATTTGGATAGCCCAGAGAAAATCCCTGCTTTAATTATTACTAACCATGATTTGGTTGATCACCAATCACTAGAAGAGGTCTTATCACAACAACGCGGTAAGTTATGTAAAATCCAAGTCAATCCTCGTGGTATAAAATCCCGTTGGATGGATTTTGCACTTAATAATTTGCGTGTTTCAGTGGCTGAATATGTTACAAAACATTCCACAATGAAATCTCGTTTTCATGAGTTAGAGCAATTTTTAGGATTAAACGAGGCGATTGAACGCATGGAGTGTTTTGATATCAGCCATACCCAGGGTGAAGCAACCGTGGCATCGTGCGTGGTGTTTGATCATGAAGGGCCTTGTCCTAGTGAATATCGACGTTTTAATATTGAAGGCATTACTCCAGGAGATGATTATGCGGCAATGGAACAGGCAATTACGCGTCGCTTTAAACGTTTAGTAGAGGCTCAATCATTGCCGGATGTGCTCATTATCGATGGAGGCAAGGGGCAAGTTGCTGTAGCTCAGAAAGTACTCTTATCTTTGGGGATCTCAACAGTGCTCTTACTTGGTGTTGCTAAAGGGCCTTCACGAAAAGCTGGATGGGAAAAGTTGATTTTAGTGCATGAGGCACGTGAGCTAACTTTGCCCGATGACTCCAAGGCGTTGCATTTGCTCCAACATATTCGAGACGAGGCGCATCGGTTTGCTATTACGGCTCACCGTAAAAAAAGACAGAAAAAGAGATTGGATTCAACGCTTGAAGATATTGAAGGCGTCGGAGCAAAACGTAGGCAAGCATTGCTGCATCGTTTTGGCGGAATCCGAGAGCTTGCCAAGGCTCCCATGGACGAAATTGCTAAAGTATCCGGTATTAGTGAACATCTGGCGCAACGTATTTTTCAATTTTTTCATGGAGAAAACGTGTAGCTATGAAAATTGTAGCCTGGGTGTAGCGATGCGGAACCCGGGAATTACTGAACTCCATTTCTGCCCCAACCCCCTGTACTACTACACTCCGCCCAAGCAACTTATTATTAAACAAGAATATTCTTCATAACCCTAGCAAAAACTCTAGTATTCGTACTAAACTTAAATTAGATATGCTCGAATAATAATTAGAATAAATTGATATTTAAGCACAAATCTTGCATGTAAAAAAATAAAAGTAAGGTGAGAGGGGGGCATATGTATAAATTACTTTCAACTGCATTAATGATGTTTATGGTTGCCGTTGCGCATGCTGGTAATTTTTATGGCACTGGATTATGCGGTTACCCACAGTACAATTGTATTAAGGTGGAGTCGGGACAAAGTTGGGAAACCTTATTTCCGGATGAAAAGCAACGGGATATCGTCCAAAAAATCAATCGTACTTATAATCCTTTATGGACTGGTAAGGTGATTGCCGTTCCAAAAAATCTAACGTACCTCACTGTTTTTGATGTTTCTCCTTTCCCGCTAAAAATTCCAAATGAACATCAAAAACAAATTATCGTCGATCAAGATAAACTGGCTTTTGGAGCCTATGACGCCGAAGGTAATTTGGTGAGATGGGGACCAATTTCATCAGGAAGAGATCGATGTCCTGACGCCAATCGTTCTTGCCGCACTCTAACAGGGATTTATCGAGTATTCAGTAAAGAAAATGAAAAATGTGTGTCCGATGTGTTCCCTATCGGTAAAGGTGGCGCGAAGATGCCTTTCTGCATGTTTTTCCATAAAGGTTTCGCATTGCATGGTTCTTCAGACATTCCAGGAGTAAGAGCAAGCCATGGATGTGTTCGCATGTTTACCGAGGATGCTAAATGGTTAAATCTGAATTTTGTTGAGTTATCCAGCGAACGAAATAATTTTAGGGGTACAACAGTTATTGTTCGTCCAATAAATGACAGTGAGTGAGAAATAAGATGAATACAATTAAAAAAATCACTTCGATTTCATTGATGCTTTTCTTGGGGCTACTGTCTACGCACCTTGATGCAGCCAAATCTAAAAAAATTGATCCTAAAGAAGCACAAGCTAAGGCAGAAAAAGAAGAGGCTCGATTTCCTATAGGATGCAGGCCGGTGGGATATAAAGAAAGTTTAAAAGTATTGTCTCTTTTTCCTGGAAAAGAGGGGGCTTTGCAATCCTTGTATTTCTTTTTTAATCAATTGCCACAAACTGTGAGTCTGTATCAAATGCGAGATGAAGACAGTCAGTATACTACTCGATACAATCATACAATAGGCGGCCGTCAATGGGCAGCTTTGGCTACCGGAGAGCCATTAGTCAAATTTATTTGTACTTTAGGTGATGGCAAAACCTCTTATGGAAAAATTATTGATTGTGCTGATACGATAAAAGTATGTGAATATGTCAATGTTAAGTTTGGTTTAAATAATAAAGGCAATTTCTGGATAGTAGATGGCACTACAAGAAATGGGGCCGTTAATGAGGTGGTGCATTATGGCATAATACCGGGGGTATAATCTGAAAGTATAATAATCAAAATTCAGGTGAAATTGCCGTGCAAAGAGGGAGAATTTTCATGAAAGCGCTAGTACCTTGGGTATGTTTATTCGTTGCATCAGCAAGCCAACATGCTTTTGCTGATGATTTCAGTGCCTATCGATTAGGGAATTATAATAAAGCGATAGAGCCTTTAATGAATCAATCAGGGAAAAATGCAGTTGCTGATTACTACTTGGGGCGAATTTATCTTTATGGATATGGTCAATTAAAAAATACTCAATTGGCGATGCGCTATTTTACCCAATCAGCGCAAAAAGGGTATCTTCCTGCAATCCAGATTCTGGCCAAATACACTTTATTACATGAGAAAGATCCACAACAGGCTTTTGCATGGTTTAAAAAAGCGGCAGATGCTGGCGATGTTGATGCACAAATGTTTACAGCAGCGGCATACATGTATGGGGTTGGCGTAAAGCGTAACTCGGATGCTGCTACTCGTTATTACATTAATGCGGCAAAAAATGGTAACTCTATTGCACAATTTACTTTAGCAGCGAATTTTATTGATAGTCGTAATTCAGCAAATAAAAAATTAGGTCTTATCTGGTTAAATAAGGCTGTGAACAATGGTAACACCCAGGCAATAACCAGATTGGGACAACTTTATCTTGAAGGGAAGCTGGTTGATAAGGATGAAAAGAAAGGTGATGAATTACTAAACCAAGCAGCTGCTCAAGGTTTTGCACCTGCAATGGTTGCTTTGGGTGAGTTGGCGCTGCAGAACAATCAAAAAGAACAAGCCTTGAAGTGGTTTACCCAGGCAACAAATCAGCATAATGATGAAGCATATTTGGATTTGGCTCATATTTATTTACAAACTAAAAGCCCAGTTTATGATCCAAAAACTGCCTTCATGTGGACCTTAAAAGCAGCGCAAGATGGCTTACCACAAGGAAAACGTGAATTGGCTGCAATGTATCAAAAAGGGATAGGCGTAGATGCTGATCCTAATTTGGCTAAGCAATGGCTCAATCAGGCGAATCAAGACGAAAGCTCAAAAAATCAAGAGGCTGCTTTAGCACAGGCAGCACTTTGGTTAAGTAATGGTACAACAGATAAATTGGAGCAAACAGACTTTCAAATGAAAGGAATATTGAGTGCTTGGCAAAATCCCACAGTATTAGGCGATTTTGCTTATAATCAGGCACCACAATTGAAACGGGTCATGCGTCAATCTATTTTTAAACCCCAGTTTGAATTAGTTCAACCTAATGATGTTCCTATAACCAGTTACTATGATGCAATTTTGAATAAAACCCCTGGTTTTCAGGCGAATCAATGGACATATCCTCTCTATCCTCTGGATCAACAATTATCTGCTTTAGATAGGATAAATACGCCAATATATGCCCAAATAAATCAACCCGTACCTTATATTGATGCCAATTATTATGATTATGATGATAATTCACAAGCCAGTGTCATAGATTTATGGACTCAAGGATGGCAAGCACAACTTAACTATATGTGTATGTTTAATCATTTATACTTTAAGGCGATATTGGGAGATGCTCAATCACAATTTCAAATAGGGCAAATGTTTCAATATGGCATTGGTGTGGCGCAAAGTGATTCTTCTGCAATTATTTTTTATCAAAATGCAGCGCAACAACAACATTTGGGCGCTGAATACAATTTAGGGATTTTATATTTGCAGCATGCCAAGGACAAACAAGATTATCAGCTTGCATTAAATGATTTGACTGATGCGGCTTTTAAAGGCAATAAAAAATCTCAATATGTTTTGGCTAGAATTCTGTCACAAGGCATAACTGGCCCAGACGGCACTGTATACATCCAACCAAATCAAGAACAAGCGACGTCTATGTTATATCTTGCTGCAGCGAATAATTATGGCCCTGCAGAATATGAGTTAGCAGATAACTTAGCACGTCAAAATGATAGTGGCTTGAGTGTGAATGTGAGACAGCACAAAATAGCGATGATTCGTCAATTGTATCAAGGAGCAGCAGAGCGTGGTGTTTCTCAAGCGTTACTGCCGCTTGCGTTTTATAATGCGATGGATCAGGACAAACAAAGACAAGCACACGCTTTTCTGGTTGCTAAGGAACAAGCGGCTACTGGTGATGAAAACGCTGCGTTATTACTCGGTTTGCTCTATGACCGGGGTATTGGTGTAAAAGCAGATCCAGGACAAGCGATTACTTGGTACCAACAAGCAGGACAAAATGCGGTGAGCGATTTTATCCTGGGGACTTATACTGCTGAAGGAAAAGGAATTGCGAAAGACAAGCAAAAAGGTATCGCGCAATTACAGCAATCTGTTGATGACAAGTTCTCATATGCTGACTTTAATATGGCAGTATTAGAGAAACAAAGCAAAGAAGACTTTTTACCTAATTTGATCCGCTCTTATAAATTAGGGAACAGTCATGCTGGTATTGTTTTAGCTGATTACTATTTAGCAGAAAATTCTGATCCGCAAAAAATGCAAGAAGCCAAACAAATTTATACCGGCTTGGCTGCAAAAGGAGATCAGTATGCGCAATTGAAATTAGCTTTTATGCTGGAAAAAGGATTGGGTGCTGAACCTAACTTGGCAGATGCACAACGTTGGTACACTGCTTCTGCGGAGCAAGGCAATCCTCTCGCTCAGTATTTATTAGCCCAATTTTATCAACTGGGTGAAAGTGGAGAGCCTGATTATAGTTTGGCTAAGCAGTGGTATCAGAAAGCAGCCACAGCTCTGCCAGAGGCTTCTGTCGCCTTAGGCTTTATTGATGAAACAGTCAATGATAATTATGCTCAGGCGTTAAAAGATTATGAACAAGCTGCCGCAAAAGGGGATGCTTTAGGGGTATATAATCTGGCGCTCATGTATTTATATGGTAAAGGAACGCCAGTCAATTACCAAAAAGCCAGAGACTTATTTGTGCAAGCAGCAACTCAGCAGGTTCATGAGGCAATGAATCAATTAGGAGCAATTTATTTCAATGGCTTGGGGCAATCTCGTGATACGCAACAAGCTTTATCCTGGTATCAAAAAGCAGCGGCTTTAGGAAATGCTAATGCGCTTTACCAGTTGGGATTATTGTCTGAAACGGGAGTTACTACCAAGCTTGATTTCAATAGCGCACTCAAATACTACCAACAATCTGCAGATAAAGGGAATGAGAAAGCGATGTTGGCTTTAGCAAGAATGTACCATTATGGTTTGGGTGTTGAGAAAAACCCAAAAATGGCCGCAAGTCTTTATGAAAAATTGGCCGTACGTCAAAATGCTTACGCACAATATCAATTAGGTACTTATTATCTTGAGGGCACTGCGGGTGAGCGTTCTGTTTCTAAAGGCAAGCAATTATTGCAGCAGGCCAGTGATAATGGCTGCATGCAGGCACGTAAAGTTTTACAGAGATTGGAAGCACAAACTCAAGCTCGTGTCAGTTTTATTGAGCCTGTATTGATGAATAAAGTGCCTGTTACTGCAGGACAAACTGCAGATTTTATGTATCTAGAAGCAGTAAATGAGTGGAATCAAGGAGATGAAATTTTATCACGTATGATTTTACAGCGTTTAGTGACCCAATATCCCAATTTCGCACCTGCAAAACGTACTTTTGATCAATTGAATCAAGCACGAAGAGTAAGTATTTATGGTTAGGTAATTCACCAGTTTAGTCCCGGGTGATGCATGGCATACCCCGGGAAGTACAGCATGATGTTCCTGCTTATTCGTGATTGACCAAGTAGCACTATTAATGCAAAAGCAAAGGATAACAAAGAAACACATATCACATGGCCGGTAGTAACTCCAACATTCTCCTTTCTTTTTAAAGTATAACTGCTTTAAATTTAAGGCAGTTACACCGATTGCACATCTAAAATATCGCAATGCAATAAGCTTCTTGTATATAAAATCATATGCTATCATAATAAAAATCAACACTGTATTTTTTTAGGCCAATACTTACATGGGCGGTAAAACTTCATTCCACTCCGGTTTTCTCACTACACCATTCGCTCAATATCAAGGTGATAAGTCTCCTGAGCTTTCAAAAGATGACTTAGATTGGTTGATTGGAAAGCTTTATCATTTTGTAATGAATACCCCTAAGGCCAGTGATTTGCTGCAAAGTAATTTTTCCTACTGGCTAACTTACGCCCTTCAAAGTGCTGTAAGCTTGTATGATGAGGGTGCAGTACAACAGATTTGTTCGCTTTTTTATCAATTGAACTCTGCTGAAAATCCAGATATTTTAATTTCAATTTTTGCGCAGTCCCTTGGCGGAAAATTTGCAGGGCAAACTGTTGCTTATGCATGGATGGACAGTCTCTTTTCTGCAACTTACGACCCCAGAAATACCTCAGCAGTTGTTGCTATACACTATATTTTTAGTCAACTGTTAGAGCAAAAGGGAGATGCTCTTTCTAATGTTGTCACAAAAAATATGGAGGAAGGGAGCGAAAAAGGGAAAAATGCGATTCTTGTACTTACGCGTGCTTTGGCAAATGCTACTACACCGACCACTCAGTCTACAGCTGAGTTACTTGCTAAACTCTTGATGGGATTTGTTAAAAAGTCTCCAGCTATTCTGGGTACTTCTTTGACTCAGGAAATTAGACATGGTTCTTTTCAAGGTAAAAGTGGCGTCTATGTTTTAGCGGGTGCAATAAATAATGCGGTAGATAATAATGCGAAACTCATACAGCTAATTAGTGACATTCTGATCGATTTGAATAAAATTTGCTCTCAAGATTTGATTGATGCTTTATGTAAAATTCATGATCAAGGTCCTTATAAAGGGAAACATGTTCTACACATTATTCTGATTTCACTTGTTTCTGCTGCATACAGCAGACGAAGCTCAGAAGCTGTAAAGACTTTAACTCATCTAGTGCACCACTTGTGGAAGAAAGATACGAGTGAAAAAGTTAATTTAGCTTTAATGGACACCATTCATGATGGGGAGCATGTTAATCTAAATGGCATTATGATGTTAGTGCGTGCCATGGTTGCTGCAATCGACCATCAAATTCCAATAGCGCAAATATCTGACTTTTTAGTTGATTTGATTCAGACAGGTCCTAAAGGGCTAGGCGATGCTTTTATGCACTGCGCGCCTGAAAGTACGATTGGCGATTATACTCATTCGCCTTTAGTGCTCTTAATTAGTGCCCTACAAAATACTCAAGATGTGGTTTCGAAAACAAACGTTCATGATGTAATCATTAAGCTAGCAGGCTCTAAATCAGCGATTGAAATGTTGTTTTCATTAAGTGGTGATGAAAAATTATTTTTTATTGGCGAGTTGAAAAAAGTTCATTCTCTGACTGATAAACAGGTAACCTGGCTTACTGAAACTGATAGTAAGACGTTAAAAGCAAGCTCTGCTTCCCTGGATTCTCGTTTTTTTTTGGGAAAAAATAGCAGGTGTAAAGGGCCGCATTTTTTTGCAACATTCCCCCCCATTCCTAAAGCTGATGAACAAAAAAATAGTTACAGTAAAGAAGACAGTTATCAACGGCATGATGATAGAGAGGTCAGTTTCGGGTGTTGTAGCCTTTAGATTGATATCTATTCCCCATATACACCTTCATTAGTTAATTGTTTTTATTAAAGCAATAGGTACTTTTCATAGGACTATAAATGCAAGCAAGGATTGCTTGTATTTTAAACATAGGTTAAAATATGCAACCAATATGGATCTTTTTTTGCATTTTATAAATTGATGGTGGTTTATTATGCCTAATCCTTTTTTTGTTTTTTTAAAGAAAAAACATACTGTCCCTAAAGTTACTTCTTATACAAATACGAAACAAACTAACGAGCTTCAACTGCTTGCCGCTTCGGGTAATAACGCGGAATACCGCAAGAAAGAACAAGAATTTAATGAAGAAGGCTTGAAATTTAGATTGACCAAGGGCGTTGTCTATGAAATTAGGGATGAAGGAGAGGAAATAGAGGTACAAGTTGCAGTGCAGGTTAAAGGATACACTTTAACTTGGTACTTTTGGACTCAAGATGGACTGGATCAGTACCCCCAAGCGTTTAGAGATAAATTATTTAATGCTGCAGCCAAAGTTCAAAGAGAAGAAGTTGAGGATGGATGTGATTTATATCTCCGAGGCAGCGATGAACTCCATGGTAAATTAATGCACCATGATAAAACAGAATTCTGGCAAAATCATAACCATTATCGATTAAAAAATAATAAGTCCTATACTCCAAAAGAATTTAATCAACATTTGCGTGGTCTTGCAAAAACAGAAATTTATCAAGAATTTTTTAGCGACGGTGAAGTTGAAGCGCTTTGTCAAAAGTTTGCAGAGTTTCATGCAAAATGGGTGAAAAAGGAAGGAACTGCCCCTTCACTTGAAGAGCAATACTTGAGTGATCCTTCACAAAAATTAGACCTAGAAGATGTGATTGAGTTAGAGCTATTTTCTCATCAACAAGAACCTTGCCGAATTAATCTTTCTGAATTAAAGGTAGACTATGAAAAAGCAAGGAAGGAAATAGAGCGGATTGTTAGCGAGGGTCTAACAACGGACAAACTAAGTGTATTATTAGCGAAAGTGGATCAGGAGTATAATGATCTTGTGGAGTTTAGAAAGCTAGGCGGAAGCAGAGGGCTTACTCCCGAGATAACTGATCCGTCTAAACTTAGAGGAACGCGATATCAGGTGGGTTCGGGGCCAGGACGAGATGATAAACTTAAAAAGGAGCTACCAGACGTTCCAAAGTGGGCGCATAGTGTTCAAGCTGCTGTGGCAAAAGCAAAGGAGTTTATACTTGAGGATGCGAGAAAAAGGTTGGCTGTACCTAAGGATGTTAGTAGAGCACCAGAGGTAGTAACGGTAAATGTTCCAGTGAGAGTGCAAAACGAGCACCCCATGGTAGAACAGCTAGACGCAACACCTAAGGTACCTGTACCTGTGAAGAGCGAGCACCCTATGGTAGAACAGCGAGGCGCAACACCTAAAGTACCTGTGAGCATTTCTTTTCTTGGCGACTTACAAAAAGAAAATGAACAGGCAAAACAAAGTGCAAAAGAAGTCGTAATAATGTTACATGTTTAAGCACAGCGCTAATTACATTGAGGAAAATAGAAATGGGTAGACTTTTTCAGGACAATAAAGAGCATACTAACCGAGTTGTTGAAAAATTTGCTGCAGCCGAATCAAAGGCTGGGGATTTGTGCCAAACATTGGCTGCCCTTCAAGATGAACTTTATGTGGTACAAACAAAGGAGCAGTTCGATGGGGTTGTTCAAAAACTGATCGACGAGGGAAAAATAGTTCATCAATTTTTATTAGAACTGATGAGTGGGGCTGATAAAGAGGTTATGCCAAAAGTGATGGCGCATTTGACTTCTCAACCTAATTTCGAACACATACGGACCTTGTTGAATTACACAGAACTTGCAGCGAAAAGTATTGTTGCTAAAAAAGAGTTATTGAGTGTGCAAGAATCACTAACTGATTTAACGAATGAACAAAGTGAAGCATTATTGCTTTTCATCACGAAATTAAAAGAACTTAAACCAATTACAGAACTACTTATGATGCAGGAAGAAGCATTTAAAAAACGTCTTGGCGCGGCAAGTTCACTAGATGAAGTTGATGAAATAGAAGCTCAAATCCAAAAGAAAAACCAACTTATCGAAGGGGCCTTAGAGAGATTAATACCTTATCCTCAAGATGAAGTAGTTGCAGGACAGATTATTAAACTGATGCAAACCAATAGTCATCTGTTGACTATATTACAATCATTCGATCTACATGAATCATTAATGAATGATATACTCCATGCAAGAGGAACTGTAGCCGCAAACATGGAATCTTCTCACATGGATGATGACCAGCCACTTCCTCCTTCTCTTTCCTGTTGACGTGCAGGCTGGGCTGTAAAGCCCAGCGTTTGCTGAATTAATTGTTGCTCACGAGTTTAGATCTCAATTAATCATTACTATTAATTATTAAAAACTTTGTGTATAAAAAGTTGATGACGTATCAGAGTCACACGCCAAGCTGTTTTATTGATGGTTAACAAGAAATGTAATAAAGAATCGAACTGGCATTGCCAGTTCGAAGCAAATGAATTATATGATTAAGCAGACATTGCCTTAACACGAGCCACTAAACGGCTTTTAATACGAGCAGCTTTATTTTTATGAATTAAGCCCTTTCCAGCCGCTGTATCAATAACTGGTTGTGCTTTGCTATAGGCAGCTTGAGCGGCTTCTTTGTCACCTGATTCAACAGCTTTAATTACATTTTTGATGTAAGTGCGGAACATTGAACGTGCACTGGCGTTGTGTTGACGTAATTTTACGTTTTGGCGAGCACGTTTGATCGCTGATTTAATATTTGCCACTTAAAAATCTCCACTCATTCAGACGGTACAAAAAGATGATGATCATGCACAATGAGTTAGAATTTGTCAATAGACTTCTTTGTTTCTAAAGTATAAATTGATGCTATCTATTGCGATATGTCTTATTTATAGGCATAATCAGTTGGGCAATATGGAACCAATGCCTCTTTAGCAATTAAATTTTACAGTTCTATACTCGTATTTTGGTTATGAAAATTAATTCATTTAGGTATATCATAAGTATTTTATTTCATGCATAAAAATTATGTCAGCAACAGAAACAGAGATTATGGTACCTAAACGACAGAGCTTATTGCGTTCAACGACACTGGTTTCCGTCATGACCTTTATTTCACGCATAGTGGGTTTTGTACGTGATATGGTTCTTGCCAATTTTTTTGGTGCCCAAGCAGGAATGGATGCCTTTTTTGTAGCTTTTCGCATTCCTAATTTTATGCGTCGTCTCTTTGCAGAGGGCGCTTTTGCACAAGCCTTTGTACCTGTACTTGCGGAATATCAAAAAACACGCTCTCCAGATGATGTTCGCGTTTTTATTGCGCGTATCGCTGGCTATCTGGGATCAATTCTTAGTGTTGTTACTTTAATCGGGATATTTGCGGCACCCGTGATCATCTTTTTATTTGCGCCTGGTTTTAGTCATGACAGTAGCCGTGCTGTATTGGCAACAGAAATGTTACGGATTACATTTCCTTTTTTGATGCTGGTTTCATTAACCGCTATGGCTGGGGCTGTATTAAATACCTATGGTTATTTTGCAATTCCTGCATTTACACCAGTATTGTTAAACATCAGTATGATTCTTGCTGCACTTTATTTATGCCCTCATTTACCAAGTCCTGTAGTGGGATTGGCTTGGGGTGTTCTGATTGCAGGTATTGTGCAATTGCTTTTTCAAATCCCTTTTTTGCATCAACGTAATTTATTAGTCAAGCCACGCCTGGTTAGAAATGATGCGGGGGTTAATAAAGTACTCAAACTTATGATCCCAGCTTTATTTGGTGTTTCTATTGCCCAACTTAATTTAATGGTTGACAGTATTTTTGCTTCTTTTTTAAAAGTTGGCAGTGTGTCATGGTTGTATTACACCGATCGTCTTACCGATTTTCCATTGGGGGTTTTTGGTGTAGCGATTGCAACCGTGATTCTTCCTCATTTATCGCGAAGGCATGCAGAACAAAGTTTAAGCCAATACTCGAGTGCCTTAGATTGGGGATTACGCTCCATTTTACTTATAGGAATTCCCGCTGGTTTAGGATTGTGTTTATTTGCTTTACCACTGATTGCGAGTTGCTTTGCTTATGGTAAATTTACTGCTTATGATGTGATTCAGACTCAAAAAAGCTTAATTACTCTTGGAGCAGGTGTACCTGCTTTTATGATGATAAAAGTATTGGCTTCAGGTTTTTATGCACGACAAGATATCAGTACCCCAGTTAAAGTGGGGGCGATTTCTATGGTGGTTAATACCTTACTCTGTTCTCTATTTGTTTGGCACTTTGCCCATGCTGGTTTGACTTTAGCTTCTGCATTAGCCGGTTATGTCAATTGTGGGGCTTTATTATTTTTATTGATTAAACGTGGCGTATTTAAACCCTCACCAGGATGGTTAAAATACAGTATGCAATTGTTTTTAGCGAATGTGGCAATTAGTATTTATTTAATTTTAATGAGTGGGACAGTAAGTTATTGGCTCGGAATTTCTCCAGTGATGCGCTTAAGCATCTTATGTGGCCACGTATTTATTGCTGTAGTCATTTACTTATTAGTTTTGGGATTAACTGGACTTAGACCCGCTCATTTTCGTGGCCAAGTGAAGGAATAAAAAATGCAAGCAAAGTTATTTTATGAGACTCAGAGCGATGGTGCTATTCCTCTTTATTTGATGTCACAATCTCAAAGAGAAGAAGAGAGCAGCATGCTTACTTCTGCAGAACAGAATTGTCTTGCTTTGCATCAGTTTAAAGGGAAAATAGGGGATTCATGTTTTATCCAGAATGCAGATGGATTAATTGATAAAGCATATATCGGGACAGGTGATGGGAATTATGTTCAGGCTTTAGCAAATGCAGCACTAGTCCTTCCACCAAATATTTATCAGGTACAAGGCAGATGCCCTCAGGAAGCAACAATGAATTGGGCTTTGGCACAATATCGCTTTGAAGCATATAAAAAATACGAGATGCGGCCTCGTATTTTAGTTGTTCATCCGGATGATTTGAATGATCTGCTGGCATTAACCCAAGCCCAATTTTTAGTAAGGGATTTGGTAAACAAACCAACTAGCGATTTAGGTCCAAAAGAATTAGCTGATGTAGTGGAGCAATTAGCACAGACCTATCAAGGGAACTTTAAGCAATGGGTTGGCGATGAATTACTAAACAATAATTTTCCAGCAATTCATGCCGTTGGGCGTGCCTCCAAGTCAGCACCGCGCTTGTTGTCATTAACTTGGGGGGATGAGAAAAACCCTCGAATTACCCTTGTAGGAAAGGGAGTTTGTTTTGACAGTGGTGGCTTAGACATTAAATCTGCCTCTGGCATGCGGTTCATGAAAAAAGATATGGGTGGCGCAGCACATGTCATAGGGCTCGCACAATGGATTATGACTCGTAATTTACCTGTGCGCTTACAAATGCTTATTCCTGCTGTAGAAAACTCTATAGGACCTGATGCATTTAGACCTGGTGATGTCTTAACAATGCGTAATGGTTTAACCGTAGAGATCCATAATACAGACGCAGAAGGACGTTTGGTTTTGGCCGATGCTTTAGTAAAAGCATGTGAAGAGCAGCCCGAGCTACTGATTGATTTTGCTACATTAACAGGAGCTGCAAGAGTTTCTGTTGGTACTGAAATCGCTGCACTATTTACCAATAATGATCAATTGGCTGTTGATGTAACCGCAGCGTCTCAACAAGCAGCTGATCCTATTTGGCGGTTGCCTTTATTTGCTGTATACGAAGAGTTGCTGCGTTCCAATGTAGCGGACTTGGCCAACTCCAGTGATCATCCTTATGCCGGAGCAATTGTTGCTGGATTATTCCTACAACGCTTCGTGACAAAATCCATACCATGGATGCATTTTGATATTATGGCATGGAACTTGGGCAATAAACCTGGTAAACCTGAAGGTGGTGAGGCGATGGGGTTACGTACGGTTGCTGAGTATTTGCTACGAGTATATGGGTAGCCCAGTTGCTTACAATCATGATCTGTTTTTTGCTTCATTCCAGGTAACATAGAAAATCTGGTTGCTTGCAACCAGGCTACAACTATTTCAAAAAGGAGATTTTATGCTGGTGACGTTTCATACAGATGCTTATGAAAATATTACTTATTTTGCGGATGTGGCGAAAAGTTTGCTTTCTCTAATGGGGCATAGTGGCACTATTCCAGGAGCGATTAAAGCCGAAAATCTTCCTGAGGCTTTAGAGAAGTTGCAGTCTGGTCTCGGTACAGAAAAAAAAGTTGTTGAAAATGAAGAGGACGGTGAGCCCCAAATCAGTTTGGCAAAACGTGCTGTTCCTTTAATTAGTTTGCTGCAAGCGGCTATCAAAAAAGATAAGGATGTGCTCTGGGATTAATGCATTTCTTGGTAGCCTGGGTTTCGCTGCGCTGTACCCAGGCACGGTTTTGGATTCCATTTTGTTGACTATTCAATCGATCTGATGCGTATGTAATTCGCAACCTTTGGCTCTATAGTCTCTATAATGTGCACGACTTTGTTCTTTATCGGTTTCTTCGTTGATTACGATTTCCATAATGCGCTTAAATTTGGGGTAAAAATCCGGAATATAATTCGCAAGATTCAATAAAATATCATTAAACCCTCTTGGTTCACGCCCATAGCCAATTTGAATTGGGGGAGGCGGTTCAGGTCCTTCTCCTTGTAGGTTATGTGGGATAAAACTGTCTTCTTTGAAAGTCCATAACAGTTCGTCCAGTAATTCAGCATCCTGCTGGTTATTACATAAAACATAAACTTTATGTCCTTTAGCATAAGCTTTTTCCAAAAGGCGGCAGGCGATTAGCCAACGTGCATCGTTCTGGTTGCTTGCTAATAAATAAAAATCAACGCGAATTGATGGCATGGCGTATTATTTGAGTTAATAAGGGAACAGGTCTGCCTGTTGCGTTACGATTTTTACCAAAAATCCAGGCCGTACCTGCGATATCTAAATGTGCCCAACGATATTTTTCAGTAAAGCGGGACAGGAAACACGCGGCAGTAACACTACTCGCAGTACGATCAAAATTTGCATTGATCATATCTGCTAAAGGGCTATCAAGCGCATCTTGGTATTCATCATCCAAAGGCATACGCCAGACTCGGTCATTGCTTTCTTTTGCTGCCTCTTCGATTAACTGTGCAAGCTCTTCATCTTGGGTCATAAAACCTGATGCTACAGTACCCAGAGCAACAATAATACCACCTGTTAACGTTGCGACATCGATGACAAATTCGGGTTGATAACGCTCTGCATAGGTTAATGCATCAGCTAATACCAGACGGCCTTCGGCATCTGTATTAATGATTTCAACAGTTTGTCCTGACATACTGGTGACAATATCACCGGATTTGACAGCAGTGCCACTTATCATGTTTTCAGCACTGGCAATCAAACCGATTATATTAATGGGGAGTTTCAGTAAAGCACAGGCTTTTAAAGTACCCAATACACTGGCTGCACCTGACATATCATATTTCATTTCATCCATAGCATTGGCAGGCTTGATGGATAATCCACCAGAATCAAAAGTAATGCCTTTGCCTACTAGAATGATTGGTGGCGCATCTTTCGCACCTTTGTAATGAATGTCTATGAGTCTTGGTGGCTGGGCTGAACCTTGAGCAACTGCTAATAAAGTTTCCATTCCCATTTGATTTATTTCTTCTGGCCCCATTACCTTGCAACTCATATTGGGTGCAAACTCTTGAGCTAAATGCATTGCTTGCTCGCCCAAATAAGTGGGGGTACAGATATTAGCTGGCATATTCGCTAGATTGCGGGTCAACTCAACGCCTGCTGCAATTGCTTTACCTAGCATTAATCCCTCGCCTTTGGCGGTAGGTAAATAAAAAGTTACAGATTCTAATTGATGAGCTTTTGCTTTTTTCTTTTTAAAATCCAGTAATTGATAGCGTTGATTATCAATTTGCAAAATCATTTGTTCCAATTGCCAGTCTGCGGAGCATTGGGTGAGTTGAGGGAGGTATACGGTTGCACTGCGAACACGTTGTTTAATTAATGCTACTGTAATATCAGTGACTCTTTTTTTAAATTGAGAAGGACTGAATTTAGCTTGCTCGCCACAGTGAATGATTAATAAGGTTCCATGTAGATTATGATGCCATTGTATATCGCCTGCTTCAGATGTTTTTTTAATGAGCCTGCTGATTAGACTATGGTTTTCTTTATCTAAGGCTTGCACTGCATCAGATAGTTCCGCATCAGAAAATACGCCGAGCACAAGACATTCGCTGTCTGATAATGAGAGCTTTTGTGTTAATTCGTAATTCATTTTTTATGTTCCTAATGCTTCGTGTAACCTGGGTGAAGCGCAGCGCCTTCCCTGTCATCCCGAGTATAGCGATGGATGACGTCTTTTGTTTTGTAGTTTACCTAAACTAACGCTGGTTTTAAACAGGCATTTTACAATCTGTTAATGGTTTTGTAGGGACAACAATTTGTACATTAATGCCTTTAATTGTCGGGCTACTTTGGGCCTTTTCAAGATATTCAATCAATGGAACATCAACTACCTTACCATATTCTGACGAAGCTTGCCGAAAATACAATTGTCCTTTATGTTTAATCGCAAACCCTAAATGGGAAATGTTTAATGCAGTGCCAATTTTTTCGCTTAGATTCCAGTTTGGTCTGACAATTTCAATGATTGCACCATGAGGAATTTGCGAAAATAAATACTTATTTGCTTTATTTTTTTCGGGAAAGAGAGCGGTAAAGGGAATGTAAGGAACTTTTTCTGATGCGACTTCCAATTTAGCCCCTTTCTTTTTTAATTCATCTAACCGTTCTTGTTCTTTGACTTTATCCGCATTTTCGAGTCTGATTGTTTGCACCGTTTTATAAGCATACCAATTAGGTTTATTAATCACGGCATCAGCAATTTGAGCTACTGGTTGATTATTTTTATCTTTAATCGTTAATGTAATGTCTTTGAGTATCCCGTTGTATTGATTGTTTTGATTCCAATCTAAGCCTTGGAAATGATTTCGTTGCAGATAAGATACAGTGCCATTTTTATAACGCATATTTTTGATGCATTGTTGAAATGAAGTAAGAGAATTTGCCAAAGCTAAAGATAAAACTGTGTTCACATAAGTATCACAATCAAATGCATCAACACGGTATTGGGGAAACTGATCGTATCGGGCTTTTGGGCCTTCTCCTAAGGAGCCAAGCACATAATGTATACCTAAAAATTGGCTACTAAACCAATCGATCCTGTCTGGCATGGAATTATTCGGCATGCTGCTTAGTCTATGATATAGTTCTTCTATTGAGGAATTGGCCTGTTTTTCTGTAGCGTTTGAGTCAAAAGCATAACTTAAAAAAGAAATGAGGAAACAGGTTACAAAAATCAGATTTTTTAAGGGAGTAAGAGTGTACTTCATCAGTTTTTTCTATCTAAAGCAAAATAATGACTACATCTTAACCCGTTCGGAAGTATGGAGGCAAGAATGCTCAACTTAATCTGGTTAGGGATGATACTGATTTCTGTTGTAGTTGGTGTGATAGAAGGGCGTATTGATGAGGTTGCTCGTGCTGTTACTGAGTCAGCGAAACTTGGCTTTGAAATCGCTCTTGGCTTGGCAGGAATCATGTCCCTATGGCTGGGAATCATGTCTATAGCAAATGAATCAGGCTTGGTTACTTTATTGGGAAAGCTACTTAGACCTATTTTAAGAAGGCTATTTCCTGATATTCCCATAGATCATCCCGCAATGGGGGCTATGACCTTGAATATCGCCGCAAACATGCTGGGACTTGCCAATGCAGCAACTCCATTTGGATTGCAAGCGATGAAAGAGTTACAAACGCTGAACCAACATGCAAAAATTGCAACCAATTCTATGTGTACTTTTCTAGCAATTAATACTTCGAGCGTACAATTAATCCCTGCTACTGCTATCGCTTATCTGGCAGCAAACGGCAGCACTAATCCAAGTAGTGTCATTGTCAGCTCTTTAATCGCGACAATCATTTCTACTCTAGTTGCCATTATTTCCGTAAAACAATTAGCAAAATTATCCATATTTCGTGTTGGAAGGAAAGACAGCTTATGAGTGGATTTGCGAATCAATTGTCCAATTGGATGCTTTTAATTTTTATTGTAGGCATTCCTTTATATGCCGCAGCAGTAAAAAAAATTAATGTTTTTGACGCATTTATTGTTGGTGCCAAACAAGGATTTGATACGATTTTGAGTATTGTGCCCTACTTAATCGCCATGATAGTGGCTATAGGCATGCTACGTGCTTCAGGTTTTTTTGGTTTACTAGCAAAATTGCTTGCCCCTCTTCTCGCTATGATTGGCATGCCTCCAGAAGTATTGCCATTGGCTTTAATTCGTCCTTTTTCTGGAAGTGCTTCAACAGGAATGATGGCAGAACTGGTTCATCAATATGGTGGTGACTCGCTCATATCTAAAATTGCAGCAACGATGATGGGAAGCACAGAAACAACATTCTATGTGATCGCTGTTTATTTTGGTTCTATAGGAATTCGGCGGACACGACATGCGATACCCGCAGGCTTATTAGCAGATCTAGCAGGAATCATTGCCTCTGTGATGGTGTGTCGTTATTTATTTGGATGAACTTTCCTAAGTCTGTCACTGATGTTAACTGAACTTGTAGCCCGGTTGTTTACAACCGGGAAGAGTTTGCAAAGATTAATCCCAGCTGCAAACAAGCAAGCTACTTTTTTAAAATTCCTATAGAAAGGTTATGGGGCTACCACAAGGTATGGAATTTCAGACAAATTCGCATTCGCGCGTACGGAATTAACAATTATCCAATTTTTGTTTTTTTCTTCCCTTTGCTTTTATCTTTACTGGCGTAACTTGTTTTTTCAAGTGATTTCAAGTGAGCAAACACATGACGTACCTTCGCTTTAAATTGAGCCATTTCTCGCGCAGGAACTGGAGAAGATGTAGGCAGGTAGGTTGTTGTTGGATTTCTTGGTTGATTATGAACATGAAGCTCATAATGACAATGAGGACCTGTAGCAAGGCCTGTTTGACCAACATAACCTATCACTTGACCTCGTTTGATTCTACTGCCTTTGGATAGTCCTTTTGCAAATCGAAGCATGTGTCCATATAGTGTGCTATAGGTTTTATCGTGTTTGATTTCAATCATATTGCCATAGCCATTGTGTCTACCGATATTGGTAATGGTTCCATCACCGACTGATTGAATTGGTGTGCCAATGGGGGCAGCCAGATCAATACCTTTATGTGCTCTTTTATAGTGCAATATCGGATGGTATCTTGTAGAAGTAAAGGTTGAGCTGATATGGCTAAACTTAATAGGATAGCGTGAAAAAGCTTTCTTAAAGCTTTCGCCTTTAGGAGTATAGTAATCACGGTTGCCATTCCTGCTAATATGTCGCACTGCCTGTGCAGTTTTTCCCTGATTGGTGTAACTTACAGCAACAATATCTCCAATGCCTACCATTTTGCCTTCTACATGAAGACTGTCATAGGCTATAGCGAAACGATCGCCACTACGAACTGAACGTGAGAAGTCTATTTCTTTACGTAAAACCGCAGTCATTTGTTGAATTAGCTTTCTAGGAATGCCTAAGCGTTGCGCCGTAGAATATAACGAACCTGTAACGACACCGGTTACATAACGCTCTTGGGTTTTTACTTTTTTGGAATCTATTTTTGTTTTATAGACTGCCCCATCTCTATAGACGGTTAGTGTTTGGATGTTATTCATTGGAATAACTAATTTTTCCAACTTGTTTTTATTAATTAAAAATCTCAGTTCCTGGCTTGGTTTTATTGCAGTAAGTGCTTTTGCATAAGGGTTCTTCTGCATTACCAGGTGTAAATTTTGTGCTGTTAATCCAAGGCGCTTAAAGATGGTTGCCATGGAGTCGCCTGATCTGGGTTTAATGGTTTGCCATTCATTGTCTTTGACGATGTTTTTAACCGGTTTAATCGTTTTGATAGCACTTGCAACGACTGTTTTAGCCGTTTCTTTGGCAAGTACAGGTTTAGACTCTTCAGCAATTTCCTCTTCTACATTCTGATATGCATTTTCTTGATAGGTTTCGTCTTGATATTCTTCGGAATCATCTCCATCAACATCAGGTAAGGAAATAGATTGGGTTGTAGCTCCTTGATGCGTGTTATGTGAAAATTTTTTTACAAGAAAATAGGGGAGTGAAAAAGCAATAATTAAGGCAAAACCCATTAATACCTTAGATGGCTTAGATTTTTTATTTTTATTTGTCTTTCGCTTTTCGATATATATATAAGGTTTCTTATCCATCGTTTGCCTATACATTGCCATCCGGAACTATGCTATTGTCTGCATTTATTAAATTTTCGGGTGACAAATTATTTTAAATCACCTTTTAGGTATGGCAGGAAATTGCCAACCGGGCTAAGATACTCGGTGTGAGAAGATAGGTCAATCATTTATAAAGGTTTTGATGTCATGATAGTTGAAGATTCAGTATGTGCCGAGCTAGTAAGAGGCTGTGAGGAGGTGCTTCCGCAGCATGAGTTGGAAAAAAAATTACAAA
>NZ_LNYY01000019.1:839687-1037187 GCF_001468005.1 Legionella steelei | reverse complement strand
ATAGAGAACCGTACCGCAAACCGACACAGGTGGACAGGTAGAGAATACTAAGGCGCTTGAGAGAACTCGGGTGAAGGAACTAGGCAAAATGGTACCGTAACTTCGGGAGAAGGTACGCCCTTTTTGGTGATACGCCTGCGCGTAGAGCTGAAGAGGGCCGCAGAGACCAGGTGGCTGCGACTGTTTATTAAAAACACAGCACTCTGCAAATTCGTAAGAAGACGTATAGGGTGTGACGCCTGCCCGGTGCCGGAAGGTTAATTGATGGGGTTATCTTCGGAGAAGCTCTTGATCGAAGCCCCGGTAAACGGCGGCCGTAACTATAACGGTCCTAAGGTAGCGAAATTCCTTGTCGGGTAAGTTCCGACCTGCACGAATGGCGTAACGATGGCCACACTGTCTCCACCCGAGACTCAGTGAAATTGAAATCGCTGTGAAGATGCAGTGTACCCGCGGCTAGACGGAAAGACCCCGTGAACCTTTACTATAGTTTTGCACTGGACTTTGATGATAACTGTGTAGGATAGGTGGGAGGCTTTGAAGTGAGGACGCTAGTTCTCATGGAGCCAACCTTGAAATACCACCCTGTTGTTATTGAGGTTCTAACTTGGTCCCGTAATCCGGGATGAGGACAGTGTATGATGGGTAGTTTGACTGGGGCGGTCTCCTCCCAAAGAGTAACGGAGGAGCACAAAGGTACCCTCGGTACGGTCGGACATCGTACCAAGAGTGTAAAGGCAAAAGGGTGCTTGACTGCGAGAGTGACGGCTCGAGCAGGAACGAAAGTTGGTCTTAGTGATCCGGTGGTTCTGTATGGAAGGGCCATCGCTCAACGGATAAAAGGTACTCCGGGGATAACAGGCTGATACCGCCCAAGAGTTCATATCGACGGCGGTGTTTGGCACCTCGATGTCGGCTCATCACATCCTGGGGCTGAAGCAGGTCCCAAGGGTATGGCTGTTCGCCATTTAAAGTGGTACGCGAGCTGGGTTTAGAACGTCGTGAGACAGTTCGGTCCCTATCTGCCGTGGGCGTAGGAAAATTGAGAGGAGCTGCTCCTAGTACGAGAGGACCGGAGTGGACGAACCTCTGGTGTACCGGTTGTCACGCCAGTGGCATCGCCGGGTAGCTAAGTTCGGACGGGATAACCGCTGAAAGCATCTAAGCGGGAAGCCTCCCTCAAGATGAGTTTTCCCATGAAGCCCGTTGAAGACTACGACGTTGATAGGCAAGGTGTGGAAGCGCAGTAATGTGTGAAGCTAACTTGTACTAATTGGCTGATTGTCTTGACCATATAATCTGAGTTACTTCAGATTGATTGAAGATACGAGTGTTTGAGTGATGTATGTTGGGCTTTGGCCCAACATGGCAACGCTAAATAGAAAAAATTTGTGTACTCTTTATTTACCTAGTGCATGATTCGGGTATAATACCCCCATAATCATGTCAAACCAGTTTTCCTGGCGACCATAGCGGTTTGGAACCACCTGAATCCATCTCGAACTCAGAAGTGAAACGAACCCGCGCCAATGATAGTGTGAGGTTTCCTCATGTGAAAGTAGGTCATCGCCAGGGTTTTATTCTTAAAAAGCGGCTTTATTGCCGCTTTTTTTTTCTTTGAATAAACGTCAATAACAGAGTATGCTTGACTTAGAACGTTAAGCTTATTTTCCCCCTATTCTCTTGAATTAATGTGAATTTCTAACTTTTTGTTTATATTTTATCTTTACTGTTCGCGTATTTTTTTGTCATGGGGTCTTATAATTGATTTTTATTAGACTTTAGTTTAAGTTATTTTTATTTAGGATAGGTCGTAGCTTATGTTAGTCCAACGAATTTTGGATTTAATCAGTACGCTTGAAAAGGAAGGCACACCAGTTCAGTGTGATAAGGTGCTATCTGAATGTCTTTCAGAGCGATTTTCTAAAAGAGCACGTGAAAAATTAACTAACGCAGATGTTCATTTTCTTCTTACGTGCTATAAAAATCGATGGGAAGCAATAGTCGATAAAGACGATGATTATACTCGTAATCCCTCAGCGTCGAATCAGGCATGGATATGCTTAGCGAAAGAACTTGCTCCGTTAGCTCAGATAACTTATTTAAAAATATTAATTCCGACATTAAAAAATGATAATGACCTGAATGATTTTTCATCGCTTGATGAAACGGCAAATCTCTTTAATTTCTATTTAGGCCACGGGGGTAAGACTTTATATCGAAAACTGAGCTTTTGTGAGCATTTAGAAAGACGAAAATTTACTTTATCAACTTATAGAGAAGATAAAAAATTAGCTGCTGTTACAATAGATGAATTAGCTCGTCTAAAATTATGTAAAGTGACAACACGAGAAGTAACTGTTGGTGATGAACGATTTAAAAACTTTTGGGATCTTATGTGCAAAAAAGTTTTTGTTAATCTACGTGCTCAAGGACGCATGCCTATAGCCCTATTACCTCATTTACTCGAGTTAATTGAACGCTACTATTATTTGAAAGCCAATAATATCGATTTTTCTTTTTTTAAAAATGATGTGAAGAACTTTTTTAACCGCTTATATGGCTACGATTTAACGGATATAAATTTTTTATATGGAACAAAAGTAAAGTATAAAGACGATGAAAAATACTTACTTGATCTGTTCATTAATTTGCATACTGCACATAATTATACGGAACTAGATTATGAAGTTCAGACGTTAAGTAAATGGTTATTTGAAATCAATCCTGATTTAAGAGCTACAAGCAAAGAATTAGCTCTTGTCTATCAAAAGTTATCTGATGAAATTGAAAAAACAGCTCCTCCATTTGCACAGACGGATGCCTTTGTTAATTGTTGTAAGTTACTGGTGTCATTGCTTACTACTCGGTTTGAACTTTCTTCTTGCTTTGCTCCTCAAACGCACAGTAGTTTATGGGACCAAAGAAATACTGCATTTCCTGAAGCTTATGGAATTTTTACTATTTTGTTGCCATTAATCGCGGCCAATAAACCGCAAGCTTTAGAAAGTGCTTACGAAAAAATTATTAGAGATATTATCATACCAGCAAGAGAGGATAATGGTTGGTACACCTGGTTTACACGTTCTGAGACAACGAATAAATGGTTGGAACGAGTTCATAATTGTAAGTTAGATGAGCTTGGTGTTTATTGGTTTGAACCTGAATTATTATTTAATGCATTACTTCTGTTTAATACAAATAATTCATCCGTGAAAACACGTATTAATCACCTTTTAGATGCCATAATTCAAACTTATGCTCAAAACCAAAATGATCTCATGAAGCAATTGCGTGTCAATATTTTGTTTACAGAGTTTTTAGATGAGTTAAGTGACAGCCATCGCACCAATTTATTAAGATTAATTAAGATATGTGATCCGCAAATCGCAAAATCAGAATTTCTTAATAAGTGCACGAAACATATTAATAAACAGGTATCTAAGTTATGCCTGCCTTCTGAAAAGGCTTCCTTAGCTTTTTTCCCGCAAAGTTCTAAATTAGATACGACAAAATTATTTAATTTTCCTGAAGGCGTAAAAGATGTTGAAGCAATGATAATTGAGTATAAAAATCAATTAGCTACACTTCATATCGAGCCTAAACTTAAAGAGGCAGTAAACAATTACTTGCTGACATTAAGCAAACCTATTTTAAGTGTTGCCCAAAAAGAACATGCTAAAGGTTCTGGGAGAGTTGTACTCGATTATATTGGTCAATATAGCTAGGGCATGTTTGCATTTTTGACTATCTATGCAAGTGTTTTTGATGTTCTGTGCTCCGGTGCGTACACATGATTGCATTATCGTAAATACAACATGGGATGACATGAGTTATGTATAGGCTGGGCTTAACAGTCCAGCCTATACTAGCCTTTTCCCTCAACGACTAACCTAACACGTACAGAGGAGATGTTTATTTGATTATTTTAATCGCAAAATAAACTTTATTTTGTGTATTGTGCACAAAGTTTAATAAAATTTTCATATCGTCTTTCTGAAATTAAACCCTCATCCTTTGCTTTGATAATGGCGCAATGAGGGGTATCTTTATGTGTACAATTACGAAATTTACATTGTGTCAGAAAAGGGCTAAATTCAGTGTAGCCACGCGCGATTTCTGCCGAGTCTATATGCCATAAGCTAAATTCCCTTACTCCCGGGGAATCGATTAATGCGCCACCAGTGGGCAAATGGTAATAGCGTGAGTTACTGGTAGTATGTCTACCTAATTCTGATAGTTCCGAAATTGCATTGATTGTAATATTTTGCTCATGGGGCAAAATATTGGAAATAAGCGATGATTTCCCCACTCCTGATTGTCCTACAAAGACGCTGATTTGATGATTTAATATGTGTGTCAGTTGTTGCAGGCCCTCAGGAAGGTTTTTATTTGTTTGTAGAATAGGATAATGAAGACTTCCATAATCTAGAAGTAATTGTTCTTTTAGAGCGTCACAAGGTAAATCCGTTTTGTTTAATAGTATTACTGCATTTAAGTGTAGTGTTTCTGCCATTACCAAATAGCTATCAAGAAGTGGCCAGGAAATTTCCGGTTTGGGTGCAATCACGATAATCAGTTGCGTAATATTTGCAGCAACAGGTTTTATCGCCCCGGCACTAGTCGGTTTTGCTAAGACGCTGCTTCGGGGGTACAGGCTAACCACTACACCTTGATTTTTCCCCTCTGCTTGCCAAATTACGCGATCGCCAGCAACCAATGTTTCCAGGTTTGGTCTAATAGAGCAGCGTACATGCTTACCGTGCGGGTCTTCAATTTCAACATGCCTGCTAAAGCGAGTAATCACTAAACCATCCACTAGATCATCATGACTTTTTTTATGTTCATGATAATTGTTTTGGATTTTTTCAATGCGAGCTGATTGTTGTTTACTAATACGTCTTTTACTCATAGTTCAGATCTATAATATAATCATTAAAAATGTTCTTGGCTCGATGCGAGCAAAGTAGAGTTAAATAATCATACAGTATGAAGGTAAATTAAATTTAATGAAAGTCTACTTGGTTGGTGGTGCTGTTCGTGATCAATTATTGAAACTCCCGGTAAAAGAGCGAGACTGGGTTGTTGTTGGTTCTCGTCCTGATGATTTATTAGCGAAAGGATTCAGACAGGTTGGACGTGATTTTCCTGTTTTTTTGCACCCACAGACAGCTGAAGAATATGCTTTAGCACGAACTGAAAGAAAATCTGCTCCAGGGTATTATGGTTTTTCTTGTGATTTTAGTAAAACAGTAACTTTAGAAGATGATTTAGCACGTCGTGATTTAACGATTAATGCAATGGCGATGGATGAGCATGGACATCTTATTGATCCTTATCAGGGGCGGCAGGATTTAGACGCTAAGATACTGCGGCATGTATCGCCTGCTTTTGTAGAGGATCCAGTACGTGTGCTGCGTGTTGCTCGTTTTGCAGCGCGTTTTCATCATTTAGGCTTTAAATTGGCAGATGAAACTCGCTCATTGATGTATACCATGGTGCAACAGGGAGAATTGACTCATTTGGTTGCTGAACGAGTCTGGCAAGAATGGCAAAAAAGTCTGGCGGAAAAAAATCCAGAGCAATTTATTATGACCTTACGCTCCTGTGATGCATTGCGCATTATCTTACCTGAGATTGAAGCATTATTTGGTATTCCAAACCCCTATCGATATCATCATGAAGTCGATAGTGGTGTGCATACTTTGCTGGTCTTGCAAGCGGCTGTAGGCTTAACAAACGATCCAGTGATCCGTTTTGCCGCATTGGTTCATGATTTGGGTAAGGCTTTATCACCGATGCATAATTGGCCAAGTCATCATGGTCATGAAGAACGTGGTGTGGCCATTATTGAAGCGTTATGTTCGCGTTTACGCATTCCCAATGATTATCGTGCTCTTGCAACGATGACCTCACGATTTCATTTGAATATTCATCGCTTATTTGAGTTACAAGCCAGTAGTATTGTGAAACTTTTAGAACGAAGTGATGCATTTCGCCGCCCAAATCTCTTCTATAATATGTTAATTGCTTGTCAATCCGATGCAGAAGGTTGTGGCCGAGAGATTGATTATCGCCAAAGTAAATTATGGGGTTATTTGCTTGCTGAATGTGCTAAAGTGAACAGTCAAGCCCTTATTATGGAAGGTTATAAGGGTGAAGCAATTAAACATGCATTACATCAAAGACGAGTGGCATGTGTTGAACTGATATTAAATTCCTGGAAAACAAATGAAAAATAATCAAAATTTGATTTGGATAGATTTAGAAATGACAGGACTTGAGCCTGAAAAAGACAGAATCATCGAACTTGCTACAGTTGTGACTGATCCCCATTTGAATATAATTGCTGAAGGGCCAGTTTTTGCTATTTCTCAACCTAAAGCCTTGTTGGATGGTATGGATTCTTGGAATACCAGACAACATGGGCAATCTGGTTTAGTCAAACGAGTTTTGGAAAGCCAAACTAGCGAGACGCAAGCAGAGCAATCGACCATCGATTTTTTAAAACAGTACCTGGATAAGGGTAAATCACCAATGTGTGGTAATAGCGTATGCCAAGATCGACGATTTTTATACAAATACATGCCAGCACTGGCGGCCTTTTTTCACTATCGAAATTTAGATGTGAGCACTCTGAAAGAGCTCGCCATTCGCTGGCGTCCTGAATTGTTGAATGGAGTGGTTAAAGAATCCAAACACTTAGCATTAGATGACATTAAAGATTCCATTGCAGAATTAGTATATTATCGTCACCATTTTATAAATTTGCCGGATGTAACAAAATGATAGAAAGAGAGCGATTGGAATTACCTAATGGTGCAGATAAGTTATTGCTGCATTCATGTTGTGCCCCCTGCTCTGGTGAAGTTATGGAAGCGCTTATCAGTTCAGAAATTAATTTTACTATCTTTTTTTATAATCCGAACATTCATCCTGTTCAAGAGTATGAAATCAGAAAAAACGAAAACATTAATTTTGCGCAAAAACACAATATCCCTTTCATTGATGCAGATTATGATAAAGATAACTGGTTTGCCCGAGCCAAAGGACTGGAATGGGAGCCTGAGCGTGGTAAACGGTGCACCATGTGTTTTGATATGCGTTTTGAACGAACTGCTTTATATGCACACGAACATGGTTTCCCGGTGATTAGCAGTTCTTTGGGAATCTCTCGTTGGAAAGACATGAATCAAATTAATGATTGTGGGATTCGCGCTGCAAATAAGTACCCAGACATTGAATACTGGACTTATAATTGGCGTAAAAATGGTGGTTCTGAACGCATGTATGAAATTGCAAAGCGTGAAGAATTTTATAAGCAAGAATATTGTGGCTGTGTTTATTCTTTGCGTGATACAAATGCTTGGCGTAAACAAAAAGAACGTAATCGCATTAAAATCGGAATTAATTATTACGTTGAAGAACAAAAAGACGAAGGAGTCTTATGAGTATGCACTCACATGATGGCTCACATCATCACCATCACGGACAAAATGTTGCTGCTACTTATGGGAAAGCATTTATCATTTCCATAGTTGCTAATGGCCTTTTTGTGGTTTTACAGATTGTTTTTTCCTATCTTTCTAATTCAACCAGTTTATTGGCGGATGCATTTCATAATCTAGGCGATGTTTTGGGTTTAATTTTAGCCTGGATGGCTACAGTGCTGATGAAGCGTGCGCCTACGATGAAAGCGACCTATGGGTTAAAAAAAATATCCATTCTCTCTGCATTGGCAAATGGGATTTTATTAGTCTTTACGTGTGGAATTATTGCTACAGACGCCGTATATAAATTATTTTCGCCCTCTGAAGTTCAAGCGGTGTCTGTAATGATTGTTGCCGGCGTGGGCATAGTAATTAACTTTGCTACCGCATTATTGTTTGCTCGTGGTTCCGATGATTTGAATATCCGCGGTGCTTATTTACATCTATTTTATGATGCATTGGTTTCTGTTGGCGTGGTCGTATCTGCTGGGTTATTGTATTGGACTGGCTGGCTTTGGATAGATCCAGTAGTTGGTTTGTTAATTGCATTAATTATTCTAAAAGGAACGTGGTCTTTATTTGCGGGAAGTTTCAGGCTGATTATGGATGGGGTTCCAGCAAGTATTTCCTGGACTGCCGTGAGTGACTTTTTACTTGCGAAACCAGGGGTAAAAGGGTTCCATGATTTACATATTTGGGCACTCAGTACTCAAGAGAATGCCATGTCAGTGCATTTATATATGCCTGATGAAGAACTTTCTGATGCATTACGGATAGAATGGGTTGAGCAGTTACGTCATGAATTTAATATTCAACATGTGACTATCCAGGTAGAAAAGACCGAGATAAATTGTAATGATGCATGCCATCATCCAAAGTTTTTATAGATAAAAAATTACCACCATCCTGAAAGGCTTACCACAAAGAATCTCACGATGATATTCGGAATGACGTCTCTGCACTTTGTCGGCTGGGCTGTTAAGCCCAGCATTTAACTTCCAAAGCATTTCTTGCTTAACAAGTTACTTCCCGTTAATGGACTTACAATGAAGTTGATGATGGCGCGTACGAATTAATCCAATAGCTCTGGGCTTAACAGCCCAGCCTACACCTCAACAGAGGTTTCTTTTGTAATTAACTCCAAACCCTGTTTATAGCTGATACAGGCAAGTGCACCTTCACCGAGCTGTTCATGCAATTGTCCCTGTGTTTCATAGGCTAAGGCAGTAGGTTCAATCTCGTTTGATTTTTCGAGATAATATTTGGCTTTTCCCCACAATTTAAGTTGCATGCATACTTGGCCCAAACACAAATAAAGCGCTGCGGAATGCGCGTTTTTTTTCAGCAATCCTTCGGCAAAAGCGAGTTGTTTTTCATCTGCAGGTAATAAGCTATAAAGCCTAATCAATTGCGGGTTAAACTCTTTGCGCAATGAGCGTCGCAATAAATCATTGGCGGTAGCGTAGTCTGCCTTCTTTAATAAAAATCGAACATACTCAGCTATCATATTGGGGGCATCAATTAATGTTTTTGGTAGTGCATGAAAAAAAGCAGTTACCGCCGATGGTTGATTTTGCTTTATAAGATCACTAAGCCTTTGTAAATAAGCATTGCGTTGCAATAATTCGAATTCTTGGGAGTCAACTACCTGATATTTTTTTAAGTCAGGCAAAATAGCAATGAGTTGAGGCCAGTCTTTGACTTCTTGATACAGTTGCATGATGAGTTTTAAAACATAAGGATGGCGTGGTGCTATATCATGTAAATGTTTTAAGGTTGCTAGAGCCTGTTCCCATTGATGATTTGCGAGTTGTAATTCTGCTTGTGTCAATTCAACAGCAATTTTAGCCTCAGGCATTGATTGTTGCGCTTCACGCAAATAATCATCACGTAATTGGTTGTCGCCCATTTTTTGGGCCGCGCGAGCTGCTGTTAAATAATTAAGTAATGGCGTATCGGTATTGGGTAAAGCCTTAATCAGGTGATTTTTTGCTTTTAGCCAATATCCTTCGCTGTATTCAATGAGTCCTTTACGAGTAATTGCTTGGGCTTTTTGAGACAGTCGCTTGGAGTGCCATTTAGTTAATGCGCGAGGGGTTCGAGAAATTTTCTGGAATAAACGCAGAATAAAATACACGATAATGAACAAAATAATAATGCTAAAGACAGCGACCCAAGCCGTAGTTTCAATAGTCCAGTGGTTGATCGCAATTAATACATAGCCTGGATCTTTATTTAGCTGAATTCCTAACGCGACAGCACCCAGTAAAATCAGAAAAGCAATAAGAAGACGGAGCATTATTGATTTCCTCCTTGTTCGCCATGTTCGCTATTTAAGGATTGATTTTCTGGAGTTTTCTTTGCGTCAATCAATTCATTGAGCATGGGGAGAGCGGAACCTAGCGCTGGCCTTTTTTGAGTTACATTCATTTGTTGTAACTCAGTGAGTTTTTTGATTAAAGCGGTTGTATCTGGTGAGTTTTTATTAAAATTCATTTGCAGATTATTTATCGCTTGCTTCAGAAGCATTTGATAAACAGAGGGATTGTTGTTTAGAACGGCCCATTGCGCTTCTTGGAGATTTAGATGGAGCTTTTCTTTGAGTATGGCTTCAAATATGGGAGACATGAGCGGTTTTATTTCTTGATCATGACGGCGAATGACCACAAGTTTTTCTAATACATTCATACTATTTTGTAAACGGGAGCGCCAAGAAGAATTATTAGCTGGCGTCGTTACATGCTCTGTTGTCGGTAGGCTCTCGCTTATAGGTAAAGGAATGCTTAAATTATTAACACTGTTTTGAGCGGCATCCAATTGGCTTAACAAACCTGCAACATCTACTGATGGTAAAGCTTGCATTTGTGCTACATCTTTAGCTATTGCTTGTCGTATATCAAAAATTTTAGGATCGTTTAACTGTTTTAAGAGCTGATCTGCTTGTTGCAACAGGGCTATTGTTGAATCAATGTCATTACTCCAATGCGCATTGATTTGTGCCAACTCAAGATAGTAACGTGCTTTGAGAAGAAGCCAATCTTGATTTTGATAGAACTTTTGGTTCATTGCATTTTGTAATTGCTTGTTCAGTTGCTCAAATTTACTTTGTAATTGTGTTTGTATTTCTTGAGCATTATTGGTTTTTGCACTGATTTGTTCTTCAGCTTGCTCTTGTTTTTGTTCGAGTTGTTGTAGTTGCGTAGAGAAATTAGTTTGTGCTTGGTTTAATTGTGCACGCAATTGTTTATTTAGAGAGAGGGTATAGGCTGCCACCCCTAGAGCACCTAAGGCAATAATAAAAGCTAATGCAGTGACCAGGCATTTATTTTTAGAAACAGTAGGATTATTTTGGGGTTTTGTTTTCTCAACTTGCGTGGGATGAGCTACTTTTTTTGTTTTTTGTACTTGTTCTTCGTTACCGTTTGCCATAAGTTAATCCTTGTTTACGTAGTCAAACAATGTATCCATCACCCGGCTAGGGTGGCATATCTTAATATTTCTTATGCCCAATGATGAGGCTACTTGAGCCAGTCGCTCGCTTATTATGAGCCATTTTTTATTACGTAGCCAATTATGAGCCTCTTTATCAAACAGTTTAAAAAGGTTATGCAGAGACTGTTCACTTGTTAACAGTATAATGTCCACTAAATCATTGCGCCATATCGATTGTATCAATTGCCTGCTAATTTGAGGAATAACTCGTTGATACACTTCGAGCACGACCAAATTAGCCTCTCTTTGTATCAATTGTTCCTCAATAAGAGGTCTACCGCCTTTTCCTTTAAATAGTAGCACGTTTTGTTTTTCTGGTTGTTGTAACGTTTCTAATGCCAATAAATGTTCGCTGTCAGGTACAACGGGGATCGCACTCACTTGAATGCCGAATTCTTGAATTGCTGCAGCACTTCCTTGGCCAATTGCAATGACTTGAATCGATGGCGGCCATTCGATATTTTGTTGGTTTAATTGATTAAAACAATAACGAACGGCATTAGCACTAATAAAAATAGCATGGTCAACTGTTTTTAAATCAGGCAATAAATTGAGCCAATGGGTATTGGTCGCTTCGATTTCTAAAGTTGGAAGTTCAATTACTTTTCCTTCTGCGTCACGAATACTTTGGCTTAGCTGACTCGCTTGGTCACGTGGGCGAGTATTTAAAATGCGTAAGCCATGAAGTGAATTGCTCATTTTGGCACTGATGCAAGAAGATTTGCAGCACCTTGTGCCAGCAAAGATTGAGCGCAATTTACAGCCATGCTTGTTGCTTGTTCTAATGAGCCTGTTTGCATGTTCTGAATACTTTGCAAGCCATCAAGGGTTAAAATTTTTGCGTGTAGCGACAGTTGATTGTTTGCTATTGGTGAGCAAAAAACTGCTAAAGGGACATGACAATTACCACCTAAGAGTGCATTGACCTTGCGCTCAGCATGCACGCAAATAGACGATATTGGATCGTTGAGCTCGATAAGCAAATCCTGAATTTCTAAATCATCACTTCTGCATTCGATTGCTAAAGCGCCTTGACCACAAGCTGGGAGCATGATTTGTGTTGATAATTGTTCGGTGATGATGTCAGTGAACCCCATGCGCTCAAGACCTGCCGCAGCGAGAATGATTGCTTGGTATTCTCCTGATTTAAGCTTCTCAAGTCGAGTATGGATATTTCCGCGTAAGGATTTAATACTTAAATCGGGTCTGTACGCTAATAATTGCGATTGCCGTCTAAGACTTGAAGTGCCAACAATGGATTGAGCCGGTAGCGTTTGCAGATTGGTGTGTTTGTAACTGACAAAGACATCAAGCGGATTATCTCTTTTGCAGATTGCAATGAGTTCGAGGCCTTCAGGGAATTCTGCAGGCATATCTTTTGAAGAGTGAACCGCAAAATCTGCTCTCTTATCCAACAATGCCTCTTCTAATTCTTTTACAAATAAACCTTTTCCACCAATAGCCAGAAGTTTATCCTTGAGGAACTTATCGCCCGATGTGCTCATCGGTAATAATTCAATCTGTAGCTTTGGCCATTTATTTAATAATAAGTCACGAACATGATTGGCTTGCCATAAGGCTAATGGGCTTTGACGTGTTGCGATACGTAGCGTTCTCGAGCTCATATGATACTGCATTTAGGAAGGATGCAGTATCATACTATGTTCGTTATAACGATGCACGTACCGAAAGCGCAATAAAAATGTAAGACCAGCCATTAACAATCATATCAATTGCAATGAACATTCCAATAACCCATAAACCACTAATTGGCCATTGTATGAGGATTAATATGCCAAGAATTATGGAGATGATTCCTGCAAATAAGAGCCAGCCACATCCCTTAGCTTTTTTTAAAGATAAGGCTAAAATGATTCGCGTGATGCCAATAATGATTAGAACTACAGCCAAGAGTGCAGTAATTAAAGTGGATGCTAAAAAGGGATCATACAAAACAACTGCAGCGCCAATCAGGTATAAAATTGCAATGAGCGCTTGCCAGAAGACGCCGTGCCAGTCTCTATGTTTAAAAATGTCAATAAAATGAGAGATTGCAGAGATTATTAATAAAGCCGCAAAAAAATACATGCTGACGAGAGTTAAGCCAATGACCATGCCCAAGCCGATGCAACCTAGAAAAACAAGTACTATTCCTAATCCTAAAAGCCAACCCCAATTACGTCTTAAAACATTTGGAGGGTAAATTTCATTAATGTTTGTCATATGATTTCCTTATAGTGATATATCCATAACGTATAACGCCAGGTGAAATATAACCTAATTTTCAAAGAGTTGTCGAATGGAGCTATGGTGTTTTGTTGCGTTTTATGTAGGTTGGGCTTTGGCCCAGCCTTCTGTTTTAATAAAGCATACATGCTACAAAGAGATGGCTACTTGTAAGTATCATACAGAGCAAAAGGCTGTTGTTTATAATAAGCCCAATAACGATCGCCATAAGACCAATGCCAGTATTCATTTAGATAGTTAACAAAACCAACGCTCTCTAAGACATTGCTCATGAGTGTTCGATTTTTTTTTGCTTCCTCGGTAATAATTTTTGACGCCGTTAATGAAAGAGAGCCATCTATATCCTCCATCCAATCTTTAGGATGAATTCCCATTTCAATAGTTTCTCCTTGCTCATTGATTAAATAAACATCTATTGCCGCACCCGTTGAATGAGGTGGAATATTGGGTGAACCATCTTGATTGATTACTGGGGAAACCAGACGGGTTGTTTCCGTGAAAATTTGTTCCGATGACCATTCGGGATGCTTATTTTTTACTTTCTCATAACGTGTATCAAAAAGTGCCTTTTGTAGGGTCAGACTCCGATAACTTTCATACAAACAAAAACGTAATCCTACAGGCAATAAAGATTGGGCTTGCTTTAATTTTTCATACACTGTTTTGCGCATTTTTGTGTAATCGGTATTATTCGGTATTTCAGGAGAAGGACCATAGCTAATTTCTGAATAATTTATGAGATCAATCATTGGATCTTGATTATCAATTACCGGAATGGCGACAATTTTAGGATCAGCAATGAGTAAAATAGGCTCGAGTTCAGTACGGTCTAACATTTCGAATCCTTATCACTTATTTTGTTGCTAAAGAGGCAAAGAAATCTGCTGCGTTTTTTCTGATTTCTTCATCAGTAAAATCTTGGGTATGTGTGGCAATCATCCAAGAGTAACCAAAGGGGTCTTTAATTTGTCCTGCACGATCCCCCCAAAACATGTCTGCTATGGGCATAGTAATTTGTCCACCAGCAGATACTGCTTGTTGTAGCATAGAATCTGCATCAGAAACATATACAAAGAATCCAATTGGAGATTTACCAAGGGTTTCCGCGCTTTGAGCGCAATTTTCACCATCCATTTCGTCACTCATCATCAGGATGGAGTTACCAATTTGTAGGCGGGCGTGCATAATACCTTTTCCATTTAACGATGGGAAAATATGTAGCGGTTTGGCATTAAATGCTTTTTGGTAAAACTCAATTGCTTTGGCACAATTTTTAAAAGTAAGGGTTGGCGTTACAGTATGAAATCCTGGTGGAATTGCTTGTACCATGTTTTGTCCCCATCAATTGCTGTTTTAAAGATCCATTATAGTTTGAAGATTGTTGCAAGGAAATAAAATGATTTTCCGCTTATTTGCTTTTAATCACGCTGGAAAAAAAACTTACTTCTGGGTATTATCCTAAATTATTATCATGAGGTGTATGGGCATGAGGTTGCTGTTTTTAATATTATGGTTTTGTTCATTTGCGTTGTATGCATGTGGTGAGTTGCGACAACAGGAAATGCAATTAAGAATTCAACCTGTAGGGGAGGTTTCGGTACAAGGCCAAGCCGATAATAAAATGACTAATAATGTAGCGACAAAAACAGAGCCCGGAGAAGAAACGTACCAACAATATTGTATCGTTTGCCATCGCGATGGTCTTGCGGGAGCACCAAAATTCAGAAATGAACAAGATTGGAAACCGCGTTTGGCCGGGAAAACATTAGATGATTTACTTGCCTCTTCAATAAAAGGATTGAATGCTATGCCTGCAAAAGGAACGTGTATTAAATGCAGCGATGATGATCTTCGTGCTGCGATATCCTATATGTTGCCAAAATCATGACAAAAGTTACTTTTAAAAAAATGCAAACGTTTAATGCCATACTAACCGTGTTGGTATTATTTGCTTCTTTTTATTTTCAATATATTGATGGCCTTGTCCCTTGTCCTTTATGCATCATGCAACGCGTTTGCGTTCTTTTATTATTGGCAGTTATGGGATTAAGTTTTCGAACCTTAAAAAAGGCGCGTCTTATTAGTTTCTTGCAAATTCTCATTGCATGTGCGGGACTATACTTTTCTTTACGTCAATTGTGGTTACAGTCCTTACCTGCGGGGCAAGCTCCTGCGTGTATGCCAAGCTTAGATATTTTAATGCGTTACCTACCGTGGCAAACTGTAGTCAAAGCTTTATTTTTAGGAACTGGAGATTGTGCTGAAGCCAATTGGCATTTATTCGGAATCTCGATGCCGGGATGGAGTGCCATGTATTTTTTATTCATGGCCCTAATGGGATGCCTCTTATTTTGGCAGACGCGATTAAGCAAGCTTCGCGAAGATAATTTCTAGTTTTTAGCCTGGATGCAGCGTCGCGAAACATGGGTTTAACGGGACATGCCAGACAAAAAAACCGGTTTCGCGACGCTGCACCCAGGCTACAACAACTTAAATCGTTTCTGAGGTGTTGAACTGCTGATTTTTGCTCACAACAGCAGAATCTTTTTCTTGAGCTATTGTTGATAAATAAGGTTTGAGCTGATTTTGCTCTGGATGTACAAAACGAAGCATCTGATTTTTAAAATGAGTGATGCGTGCGGCTGAGGCTGATGTTTGTGATAATGTGATTTTTTGTAATAACTCGAGTAATACTTGGCGTGGTTGGTGGCAGACAATCAACATATCACAGCCTGCTTTAAGTGCTTCTTCTGTACGCGTCATCAAATTGCCGATATCGGCACCGGTCATACTCAAGCAATCGCTTAAAATCAAACCGTCAAACTTCAATTCATGGCGTAATACCTCTTGCAACCAGATTGTTGAAAAGCCAGCAGGTTTGTTTGCGTCGATTTCTTTATAAGTTATATGTGCCGGCATGATGGCATTGAGCAATCCTCTTTTAATCAGTTCGATAAAAGGCTTCAAATCTTTAGATTTTAATTCGTCCATTGATGCAAAAGAAATGGGCATTGTACTGTGTGAATCAGCACTGACCGAACCATGGCCGGGAAAATGTTTGGCAACAGCAGGCATACCTGCTGCATGCATGCCCTCAATAAAAGCGCTTGCCAAAGCAATAATTGCCTCCGGCTCATGATGAAAAGCACGGTCCAAATGCGCAATAACACGACTTTGACCATGTAAATCCAGGACTGGTGCGAGACTTACATCAACGCCACATGCCAACAGGTCTTTGGCCATAACTTCGCCATATTGTTTTGCAAGCTGGATACCAACTTCAGGGTTTAGGTCATAGACATCGCCATAAACGCGGGATGCAGGTAAGGAACGAAACCCCTGGCGTAAAAAGCGTTGCACAAAACCACCTTCGTGATCGGTTGCTACAAAAATATTGGGGTCGATGTCACGGATTTCGCGAATTAACTGCTCTAACTGTTGAGGACTTGTAAAATTACGTGTGAAAAGAATGACGGAGCCTACATGGGGATGCTTTATAATTTCCCGTTCCATAGCTGAAAGTTCTATGCCTTCTATATCGATCATGAATAAATTAGAATTTGAACTGGGCATATTTTTCATATCCTTTTTAGAATGGGGATGAATAAGGCCGTGCTTCCATCGGTTTTTGCGCATGATATCATAGATTGATTCATGATTAACATGGCTAATGCTGGTAATCCGCGTTTGACTTAGCTATCATCGGTTTTTTTGAATTATTTTAAGCAAATGAAAACCTTTTCTTGCAATGTGTTGCATAAGCACTCAGCCACTCAAGCCCGAGTGACACGGGTTACTACCGCCCATGGTGAGTTTATTACCCCTGTTTTTATGCCTGTTGGTACCCGTGCGGGTGTAAATAATATGACTCCCATCGAATTGCGAGATGCACACAGCCAAATTATCTTAGGTGGTAATACTTATCATATGTTGTGTGCCCCAGGCATGGACGTTATTGAAAAAGCAGGGGGAATGCATCCTTTCATGGGTTGGCACGGCCCAATGTTAACCGATAGCGGTGGTTTTCAGGTTTTTAGCCTTTCCAAGAATGAAGAAATTTGCACTATTGATGAGGAAGGAGCTCATTTTAAATTACCTGGCAGTCAGCGACTGATCCATATGACTCCGGAAATGTCTTTGGAAACCCAAAAGATCATTGGTGCGGATATTATCATGGCTTTTGATCAATGTACGCCAGATAGTTGTACTAAAGATGAAGTCAGCCACATCATGGAGCGCACACATCGTTGGTTAAAACAATCTATGCACTACCACCAACAACATCCCAATTCGCGATATGGTTACGAGCAAGCACTTTTTGGAATTATTCAAGGAGGAACTTTTAAAGACTTACGTCGCGAAAGTGCGGATTTTATTACCTCAATGAATACGGATGGGATTGCAATTGGTGGTGAAACAATTGGTTTTGATATGAAAACTACGGTTGAAGTCATTCGTTGGGTGCGTGATTATTTACCAGAAAATAAACCGCGCTATACCATGGGAGTTGGCATGTCCCCACAAGATCTTTTGGACGTAGTTGCCGAAGGAATTGATATGTTTGATTGTGTTGCGCCAACACGTAATGCACGCCATGGATCTTTATATTGCGGTGAGTTAATTCGCGAAGGCAATTGGTTGCGTTTTGCCAGTGAGTATGAAAATGAACGTATTCAAATAAAGAAATCATGTTTTGCTGATGATATGTCACCGATCATGGCACAGTGTTCTTGTTATACCTGCCAAAATTATTCACGTTCTTATTTGCATCAGCTAGCAAAGCAAAAAACAAATTTATTTACCGCGTTGGCAAGTATTCATAATGTTCATGTAATGCACGATGTTTGTGATAAAATGCGTGAGTTGATAATTAATGAGAGTTCGAACTAAAAGGGATCTTATGCTCGTTTATGTCATTAACGAATATATTATCCTGTAAGAAGCAATGCTTTTTATATGGATTCATCAATTAATCTAAAAAATAACAGGAGATAAAATGGTTGTAATTAGCACATCTAAAGGTGATATTCATATACAGTTAGATACAGAGAATACGCCAGCTACAGCAGAAAATTTTCTCAATTATGTGCGCAGTGGTTTCTATAATAATACAATTTTCCATCGTGTTATTGCCGGTTTTATGATTCAAGGTGGTGGTTTGGATTCAGAAATGAAGCAGAAGTCTACTAATGAGCCCATTAAGAATGAAGCAAAAAATGCCAAGGCAAATAAACGTGGTTCTATTGCAATGGCACGAACCATGGATCCTCATTCTGCAACGGCACAATTTTTTATTAACGTTGCTGATAATGCGTTTCTAAACTACAGTGGTGAGCACATGCAAGGATATGGATATTGTGTCTTTGGTGAAGTTGTTGACGGTATGGATGTTGTGGATTCTATTGCCAAAGTCAAAACAGGACAACAAATGGGGCATGCTGATGTACCTGTAGAGGAAGTGAGCATTCTCGAAGTTAAAGAAGTTTAAGTGTAATTTTAGGGTAGCCTGGGTGAAGCGCAGCGAAACCCGGGTTCCGCTGCGCTTTACCCAGGCGACAATTCTCCCCTTACGATTTTCGTCCCCGCTTTTTAATACTTTCTGAATAGTCAAAGATAGGTATTTCAATATGAAAGAAAATAGCCAATAGACGAGCGCTAAAAATACTAATTAAGGTAATTATTATATTGATGTTTTCTGGGGTATGAAAATAATCTAAGGTAATAAAGAGTAATGCACCGGCAAGAGCAATCACTGCATACAGTTCTTTTCTCAATACCAGAGGGATATCGTTACATAAAATATCCCGTAACATGCCACCACAAATGCCCGTGATCATTCCACTAATAATGGCGATGCTGGGGGATAAACCATGATGTAATGCTTTTTGAGTGCCAATAATCACAAAAGTAGATAATCCAAGAGCGTCGAGGATTAAAAATATTTTCATAATTCGAATCAAGGAATGAGCAATAAATATAGTTAAGAATGCAGCTAGTGAGGTATACAACAGATATTCAGGATGAATGACCCAAGTTAATGGATAAGTATTAAATAGAGCATCTCTTACTGTCCCACCGCCTAATGCAGTAATACTTGCAATGAGCATGACGCCAAAGAAGTCCATTTTTTTGCGGCCAGCTGCTAATGCGCCAGTGATCGCCTCAACACAAATACCTATGACGAACAGATAATGGAGTAACATATAAACTCAGGGTGTTTTTTTAAAATGCAATGATACCACTATTGAGTCAAATGGAGAACTATATAGAAGGGGTAAGGAGCAAATGTCATTTGTTTTTATGTTCCATGAGAATGGCTAAAGTGTTTCACTGACGCTAAAGCCAAATCAATAATTTTTTTAGACTGCTCTTCATCCGCATTAATTAGACTAACATCGTTGATTAATTCTATTAAAAAATTAGGTATCTCATGTTCTAAAAGCGTACTGTGATAAAGACATGAGGCCTTGGTGAGTAGATAATGAAGTAAATTTTTATTAACGGTTATTTTTTCTCGAACAACTCCCTCATCGTTTTGCGCGCTCCCAAATAATAGCCAGCCGGGCGACACATGAAGCTTCATTGCGATTTCCACCAATTTAACTGGTTCTGGGATGGCTTCACCACGAAGATATTTACGGCATATTTGTACTGAATACCCAGTAATTGCAGACAGCTTATGGATACATACCCCTGAAGTAGAGCGTTGTGAATTAAATCCTGCCGCGATCATGGCATCTCGTAAACGATCTGCAAATTGTTTTGTCAGATGAATTTTGTCCATCATAGTTATTCGGCGTTTCAATTTGATGTGAAACATAGTATATCAAACGAAACATTAAATTCAAAATATACAAATTTTGGAAACTTTAAGTTTCCATTGGAAATCAACGGTTGACACTTTGGGGTGAAAAAGTATAATGTATCCGAAACCTATGGAAATGGTTTTGAATAGTCCCAACAAGGAAGCACGTGATATAAGATGGAGCACATATCACAATTACCGTCCAATAGAAGAAAAAGTGGATAACTCATAGTAGTTAACCTCGCAATATCATGGCTTGAATGGTTCCCCTCCATTTAAGCCTTCCTAAGATCTGGCTTAGGTCTTAGGGGCGTATTTCTATAAATTAAGATAAGTACAGCCGCAAATAGACTATTTATTAATACAAAACAATCTAAATGATTGCTTTGTAATATCACCTTATTATATACTTCACACCAATGTGTATGCAGGTCGTTTTATAGGCACGTAGCTCAGTGGTAGAGCACCACCTTGACATGGTGGTGGTCGGTGGTTCGATCCCACTCGTGCCTACCATGCAACTAAATCGTATTCCAGGAGCACCCACATTCGTTTGGGGAATGCTTGAGATTGACTCCTTTTTTAAGGTTTAAGCCCTGCCTTGCAGGGTTTTTTTTTGAAAAGAAGTAGGGTCTGTTTACAATTCTAATATCATGGCCAAAATGCTGCGATTATATGTGCTCCAATACGCGTACACTCTGTGTGTGTTGTGTTTCGGTGCTTTAAAATAACAGTATTGAGGCTCAAACGAGCGAATTGTAAACGGATCCTAGTGCTTACGGATAAAATTATGCCAAACATTAAATTGCCTGATGGAAGTATAAAACATTTTGAAGCGTCCTTAACGGTTTATGATGTTGCTCATAGCATAAGTCCTGGCCTAGCCAAAGCCGCTTTGGCAGGTCGTGTTAATGATCGCCTGGTCGATACTTCTTTTCTGATTGAACACGATTGTGCTTTGGTTATTCTGACTGAAAAACAAGAAGAAAGCCTTGAGGTGATCCGTCATTCTACAGCGCACTTATTAGCGCAAGCAGTGAAAAGTCTTTTCCCAACAGCTCAAGTGACTATAGGTCCAGTTATTGAAGATGGCTTTTATTATGACTTTGCCTTCCAACGGGCTTTTACTCCTGAAGATCTGGAGTCAATAGAAGCAAAAATGGTGGAACTGGCCAAGGCGAACTACCCTGTCGCGCGCAGAGAGCTTCCTCGTGATGAGGCAATCGCGTATTTCAAGAGTATTGGTGAGGAATATAAAGCGAAGATTATTGCTGATATTCCCGAAAATGAAGTGTTGTCTTTATATAAGCAAGGCGATTTTGAAGATCTTTGTCGTGGTCCTCATGTTCCTTCCACAGGATTTTTGAAGGCATTCAAACTGACCAAATTAGCTGGAGCCTATTGGCGTGGTGATTCCAATAACGAAATGCTGCAACGTGTTTATGGTACTGCCTGGGCTGATAAAAAATCTTTAGCAGAGTATTTATTCCGTATTGAAGAAGCTGAAAAACGTGATCATCGTAAATTAGGTAAAAGCTTAGAGCTATTCCATTTTCAAGATATTGCACCTGGGATGGTATTTTGGCATCCCAAAGGCTGGACAATTTATCAAGAGCTTGAGCGTTACATGCGCAATCGATTGGTTGATTTTGGTTATCAAGAAATTAGAACACCACAATTGGTTGATAAAGTATTGTGGGAAAAATCAGGACACTGGGCTAATTTTAGAGATGAGATGTTTGTTACTGAAACAGAAAATCGTCACTATGCAGTGAAACCCATGAATTGCCCATGCCATGTGCAAGTATTCAATCAAGGGTTAAAAAGCTACAGAGATTTGCCATTGAGATTTTCTGAGTTTGGTAATTGCCATCGCTGTGAACCCTCTGGTGCGTTACATGGTTTGATGCGTGTTCGTAACATGGTCCAAGACGATGCACACATCTTTTGTACAGAGGATCAAATTCAGTCTGAAGTAGCGATGATGCTGGAGCTGGTGCAGTCAGTATATACTGATTTTGGTTTTAATCAGATTAAATACCGTTTGGCATTACGTCCTGAAAAGCGCGTTGGTAGCGATGAGGTATGGGATAAGGCTGAGGATGCTTTAAAACAAGCAATGAAAGATAGACATATTGAATGGGTTGATGCGCCAGGTGAGGGTGCTTTTTACGGACCCAAAATCGAATGTTCATTAGCTGATTGCTTGGGACGGATTTGGCAATGCGGGACGATACAAGTTGATTTTTCGATGCCAGGACGTTTGGATGCTGCGTATGTTGCTGAAGATGGCAGTAAGCAAGTTCCAGTGATGCTGCATCGTGCAATTTTGGGATCTTTTGAGCGTTTTATGGGTATTTTGATAGAGCACTATGCAGGGAAACTGCCTTTATGGCTATCTCCAGTGCAAGCAATGATCCTGACAATTAGTGAAAAACAAAATGAGTATGCGAAGAAAATAACACAAATTTTGCAAAAAAGAGGTGTTCGCGCTAACTATGACTTGAGAAATGAGAAAATTGGTTTTAAAATTCGCGAACATACTTTACAAAAAGTACCTTATCTTTTAGTAATAGGAGATAAGGAAGTGGAATCAAACCAAGTTGCTGTGCGTTCGCGTGAAGGCGCTGACTTAGGTGTGATGACAATAGATACAATTTGTGATACCTTGATGCAAGAAATTGCTCGTAAAGGTTCAATTGTTAATTAACAAGCAGGGGAGATTAAACCATTAGTGCACCAACTAAGCGTGAAAGCGATCGCGCACGAATTAATGAACAGATCAATGTACCTGAGGTACGCTTAATTGATGTCGATGGTAATCAGGCAGGAATAGTCTCAACACGTGAAGCCCTGCGTGCAGCGGAAGAAGGTGGATTGGATCTCGTGGAAATATCTCCATCAGCCAAACCTCCTGTATGCCGTATCATGGATTACGGCAAGTTTCTCTTTGAATTGAGTAAAAAACAAGCTGAAGCGAAGAAAAAGCAGAAGCAAATTCAAGTCAAAGAATTGAAATTCCGTCCTACGACGGAAGATGGAGATTATCAGGTCAAGCTACGCAACCTGATCCGTTTCCTAAATCACGGTGATAAGGTCAAAATTACGCTACGTTTTCGTGGTCGTGAGATGGCTCATCAAGAGCTCGGTATGAAGATTCTTGAGCGGTTGCAGCAAGATACAGCTGAATTTGCAGTTGTTGAACAGCATGCGAAACGCGAAGGAAGACAATTACTGATGGTCTTGGCACCTAAAAAAACTAAGTAGCTGAATAAATGCGGAGTATATTGTTATGCCGAAGTTGAAGTCACATCGCGGAGCGTCTAAACGTTTCCGTAAGACAGCAAGTGGCGCGATTAAACGTCGCGGTGCTTATAGAAATCATATCCTCACTAAAAAGTCTACCAAGGCGAAGCGTCATTTGCGCGTGGAAGCTGGTACTTTGAAGCCATGCGATGCACGTTTAGCAGCACGCATGTTGCACGGTAGTTAAGGGGAGAATGAGAAATGCCAAGAGTTAAACGTGGGGTGACTGCGAAAGCACGTCACAAGAAAGTTTTAGACCAAGCAAAAGGTTATTACGGCGCCCGTAGTCGAACCTATCGCATGGCGAAACAAGCAGTAATTAAAGCTGGCCAATACGCATATCGTGACAGACGTCAGAAAAAACGTCAGTTCCGTGCATTGTGGATTACACGTATTAATGCACAAGCCCGCGAGTGCGGTTTATCATATAGCCGTTTGATTGATGGATTGAAAAAAGCAGCAATCGAATTGGATAGAAAGGTATTGGCTGATATGGCTGTTCATGACAAAGTAGCCTTTGCTGCAATTGCTGAACAAGCTAAGGCTGCATTGGCAAAATAATCTTTGTGAGTGTTTTTATTGTAGTCTGAGTGAAAGTATCGTTGTAATCCGCAGCATTGTCAGAAATTCTCGGGCTTCGTGATGCTTAATCCAGACTGCAAGTGATCAAGAACATTAAAATAAAGATGAAATTTATTTAAGGAGGCTGCGGCCTCCTTTTTACTTGTGGGTATAATTATGCAGGATATCATCACCATACAAGAGCAAGCTTCTGAAGCAATTAAGAACGCGCAAGATGTATCTGGATTAGAATCAATTCGTGTTGATTTTTTAGGTAAAAAAGGGAAGTTAACCGAAATTTTAAAAAGTCTTGCTCATCTATCTGCCGAAGAAAAACCTAAAGTAGGCCAATTAGTGAATCTGGCAAAACGTGAAATCAGCGAATTGATTGAAACGAAAATGCTTGAACTCAAAGAAAAACAATTATTAGAAAAACTCTCAGCGGAGCGTATCGATGTCACTCTTCCAGGACGTAAAAAGGAGAGTGGTTCATTGCATCCAGTAACGCAAGTGAAGCACAGGATTAACGAGTTTTTTAGCCGTATGGGCTTTGACATTATTGATGGTCCTGAAATAGAAACAGAATTTTATAATTTCGAAGCGTTAAATATTCCCGGGCATCACCCCGCACGTGCAATGCATGATACATTTTATTTTGGTGATGGCCGCTTACTGAGGACGCACACGTCACCAGTACAAATCCGCTCAATGGAGCAACGCAAACCTCCATTTCGTTTAATTGCCCCAGGACGAGTTTATCGTTGTGATTCAGATTTGACACACACACCCATGTTCCATCAAGTGGAAGGATTATTGATTGATAAACAAGCTACTTTAGCTGGTTTAAAAGGATTGCTCGAAGATCTTTTTGCGGATTTCTTTGGTCGTAAATTAGCATTACGGTTTAGGCCCTCTTATTTTCCTTTTACTGAACCCTCTGCAGAAGTTGATATTGAATGTACGCAATGCAGTGGTAAAGGCTGTCGTTCTTGTAAATTTACTGGATGGCTCGAGGTTTTAGGTTGCGGAATGGTGCATCCTAACGTGCTAAAAGCAGTGAATATCTCTCCGGATGAGTATCAGGGATGGGCATTTGGCATGGGTATGGATAGACTGGCGATGCTGTATTATGGAATCGATGACTTACGTATGATGTTTGAAAATGATCTTACCTTTTTAAGTCAATTTTAAGAACGCGCACAATTGAAGCCCAATAAAGAGACAGTAATCAATATGCCTATTGGGTACTACAAAGTTTAATCAGGTGGTAAGGACTATAAATGAAATTAAGTAAATTATGGTTACGTGAATGGGTGAATTTCTCATTAACTGAACAAGAATTAGCACATCAACTGACTATGGCGGGTCTAGAAGTGGATGCAGTGAGTCCCGTAGCAGGAGAGTTTACCCAGGTGATTGTAGCCGAAGTTCTTAGTACCAAGCCTCATCCTAATGCGGATAAGTTGACTGTGTGTGAAGTGAATGCAAATACAGACAAACCTTTACAAATCGTTTGTGGTGCTTCTAACGTTAGAGCAGGATTAAAAGTGGCATTAGCTATGGTTGGAGCGCGTTTGCCAGGTGGTTTTAATATTAAAGAATCTAAACTACGGGGTGAGCTGTCACAAGGAATGCTTTGTTCGGTGAGTGAACTGGGCATGGCAGAGCAATCTGAAGGGATTATGGAATTAGAAAGTGATGCCCCAGTAGGGATGAGTTTACGTGAATATCTAATGCTTGATGATCATGTCTTCGATATTGATTTAACACCTAATCGTGCCGATTGTTTTAGTGTGTTAGGGATTGCTCGCGAAGTCGCAGTGTTGAACAAATTACCTTTATTGACACGACCTATTCCTGAGATAACCCCCAGTATTGATGATGTATTGTCAATACAACTACAGGATCCTGAGGCCTGCTCGCGTTATTGTGGGCGAGTGATTCGTAATATCAATCCTAAAGCAACAACTCCTTTATGGATGAGCGAACGCTTACGTCGTGGTGGTATTCGTTCTTTGCATCCTATTGTAGATATCATGAATTACGTGATGCTCGAACTGGGTCAACCCATGCATGCTTTTGACTTAGAAACAGTCAAAGGCGAAATTAACGTACGATTTAGCAGAGCAGATGAACAATTAGAATTGCTTGATGGGCAAAAATTAACCCTCAATGAAAAAGTATTGGTTATTGCTGACGAAGAAACACCTTTGGCAATGGCCGGCATTATGGGGGGAGAGGCAAGTGCCGTACAAGCACATACACAAAATGTATTTTTGGAAAGCGCCTACTTTAATCCTATCGTTATCGCGGGCGTTGCAAGAAAGTTCGGTTTATTCAGTGATTCGTCACAACGTTTTGAGCGTGGAGTCGATCCTGGGTTGCAGATGAAAGCGCTTGAGCGAGCTACTGCATTAATCTTAGAAATAGCAGGTGGCGAAGTTGGACCGGTTATTGAAGCGCATGATAAAAAATATTTACCCGAAATAAGAAGCTTTGCTTTTGATACCGATAAGGTTAAAAAATTAACTGGGCTAAGTATTTCACAAAACAAAATGAAAAGTTTATTAGAAGGCCTGGGCATTACAGTTGCAAAAGAACGGGCTAATTTTTTTGATGTGACTATTCCTTCGCATCGTTTTGATATTCAACAGGATGTAGATTTAGTTGAAGAAATCATTCGCCTGTATGGCTATGATAATTTGCATGCGCAACCTGCCTATACATTTGTGCAAGCAGGGAAAACGTGCGGGAATGAAGAAATAGCGACCAAGCTTGCACGATGGTTTAGCGGTAGAGGGTATCACGAGACGATTAGCTATAGCTTTGTTGACCCTGAGCTTCAGCATGAACTTTATCCACATAAAGAATTTATGCAGTTACTGAATCCCATTTCTTCTGAATTATCGCAAATGCGTGCAGGAATGTGGCCAGGCTTAATTGCATCAATGATTTATAATGTACATCGTCAACAAAATGCGGTTAAATTTTTTGAAATTGGTGTAGTCTTTGATGTGAATAAAGAGCAACTCATTGAGCGACCTTGTGTTGCAGGCTTGTTGATGGGCGAACATGGCGGAGTTAATTGGAGTGAGTCTACGCGTTGTTTTGACTTCTTTGATCTGAAAGGCGATCTGCAATCTTTGTTCGCCACACTCAAATTAAAGCAGGTCGAATTTATTGCAGCCACACATGATGCATTACATCCTGGCCAATCAGCCCAGATAAATATTAATGGAGCTCCTGCAGGATGGATAGGTATGTTACATCCACGTTTAGCGGATGCCTTGGATTTACAACATGATGTCTTGCTTTTTGAAATCAATTTAGCGGCATTAATAGGGCATGAGGCCCCACGCTACAAAACAATTTCCAAATATCCACAAATTCGCCGAGATTTGTCATTTTTGGTTGATACCGATATTAGTGTCATGCAGATTGAATCAGTTGTCCGTAGAACGATTAATGAAAATTGGCTAAAATCCTTTGATATATTTGATGTCTATACTGGTGAAGGTGTGCCTAAGGGAAAGAAAAGTCTCGCGGTTGCTATGACCTTACAGGACGAAAGTCGGACTTTGGTTGATGCCGAGATTAATTCTTTAATTAGTGCTATAATCAATACGTTAGAAAATGAATTTTCAATCATATTGAGGGAATAATCGTGAATGCACTAAGCAAAGCAATAATGGCAGAAACCTTGAGTGATGAATTAAAACTGTCCAAACCCGCATCAAAAGAAATGGTCGAGAATTTTTTTGAAGAATTGCGGCATGCACTTGAACATGGTCATCATGTAAAATTATCTGGTTTTGGTAATTTCACCTTAAGAGATAAGCCGCAACGACCAGGAAGAAATCCTAAAACAGGAGAAGAAATTCCTGTAGTAGCTAGAAGAGTGGTAACCTTTAAACCAGGTTTAAAGTTAAAAACAAAAATTGAGTCTATAGGAAAGTAAGTCATTGATGTATTACAACAAACATGTTCTTTTATGCACCAACCAAAAGGCTGCAGGCAAGCAATGCTGCGCCAATACTGGTGGTGAAGCTTTTTTTGATTATATGAAGACACGGCTTCTGGAATTAGAGATGCATGGTCCAGGTAAAGTGCGCGTCAGTAAATCAGGCTGTCTTGGACGTTGTAGTTCAGGTCCTTGTATTGTGATTTATCCTGAAGGGGTATGGTACTCTTATTCCTCTTTTTCTGATATTGACGAAATTATAGAAAAACATTTAATTGCTGGTGGTGTTGTTGACCAGTTATTAATTGATCAAGAATGAGTGTAGGTTGGACCTAGGCCCCACCTGTATCAAATTGAGCAAAGCATATCAATGAGGGAAAACGTCTAATACGGATGAGTTTAGATTATTTTCTAGACATGCTGATACAACGTAGTATCCCTCGTACGATTACCCAGGCTACAATTAGAACAAAAATCATTATGATTCTTGTATGAAATTTGTTATATTTACACGGATTTAATTAATTGCTTATAAATTTTTATCCTTTTTTACTTGTAGGATGTTTCTGTTTTGGTTAAAATCGCCCGTCCATGATAGAAGATTACCAATTTAGGCGGTTCGGAGTTCATTTAATGAAGACATTTAGTGCCAAAAGCCATGAAGTCAAACGTGACTGGTTAGTGGTTGATGCCAGCGATAAAGTTTTGGGTCGCTTAGCAACTGAGATTGCCCGTCGTTTACGTGGCAAACATAAAGCTGAGTATACCCCCCATGTTGATACAGGCGATTACATCGTTGTTACAAATGCGGAAAAGGTTATTGTGACCGGCCGTAAGTTTACTAATAAGATGTACTATCGTCACACTGGATATCCAGGTGGAATAAAATCAGATAGTTTTGAAAAATTACAGGCTAGAAATCCTGTTAGAATTATCGAACTTGCTGTTAAAGGCATGTTACCTAAAAATCCTTTAGGTAGAGAGATGTATCGTAAGCTAAAAGTATATGTTGGTAGCGAGCATCCACATACTGCACAGCAACCCAAGCAACTTGATATTGAGGAATAAGTATTATGGCTGAAATGAAGCAATACTACGGTACCGGCCGTAGAAAAAGTTCAACAGCTCGTGTGTTTTTGCGTCCAGGCAAAGGCGACATCAAAGTAAACGGTCGTACTTTACAAGAATATTTCTGTCGTGAAACCTCTTGCATGGTTGTTATGCAGCCATTAGAAACAGTTGACCTTGTTAATAAGTTTGATATTTACATCACAGTAGCTGGTGGTGGAATTTCTGGTCAAGCAGGTGCTGTACGCTTAGGTATCGCAAGAGCCTTAGTTGCTTATGATGAAAAAGGATTAGCAGAAGATGCTGAGCCAAATCCAAATTCTGTTCGCAGAAAGCTTCGTGCACGTGGTTTGTTAACTCGTGATTCACGTCGTGTTGAAAGAAAGAAAGTGGGTTTGCACAAAGCACGTCGTGCAACTCAATACTCAAAACGTTAATCGTTTTTTGGTTCAAAGGCCCCGCATTTGCGGGGTTTTTTGTTTACGTAGCCTGGATGCAGCGAAGCGGGATCCAGCAGGCTTTATAAATCGTAATCCCCGGGTTCTGCTTCGCTGCCCCCAGGCTACTACATACAAACAAATGCTATGGTGAATAAAATTGCTGATCCTGAGCAGGAGAAAAACGATCTTGTAGATGAAGATCGTCGCCGATTTTTGTTAACTACAGGCTGTGTGCTCGGAGGTATAGGGGCTTTATGTGCTTTAACACCCTTTGTTGCTTCTTGGTTACCAAGTGCCAAAGCGCAAGCAGAAGGTGCTCCAGTGCAGGTGGATTTAAGTAAACTGGAACCAGGCGAGCAGGCCGTTGTTGAATGGCGTGGTAGGCCCGTATGGATAATCAGACGAACTCAAGAAATGCTGCAACGGTTATCCACATATTCTTCAAAATTACGTGACCCCCATTCTTTAACCCAACAGCAACCCTCCTATGCAAAAAATGAACATCGATCCATTAACCCAGAATATTTAGTACTTATAGGAATTTGTACGCATCTAGGTTGCTCTCCTAAATACAAACCTAATCTTGGTGATTTAGGCCCCGAGTGGCCAGGTGGTTTTTTCTGTCCCTGTCATGGTTCCACTTTTGATCTTTCTGGCAGAGTTTTTAAAGATGTTCCTGCGCCAATTAATCTAGAGGTTCCTCCCTATTATTTTATTGATAAGCATACTCTTGTTATTGGCGAGGATAAGGCATAAATTTTATGCCTATATAATTAGTAGCTTGGGTGCAGCGAAGCAAAACCCGGGAAAACTATGTTTACAGTCCCGGGTTCTCCTTCGCTGCACCTAGGCTACAACAAATACAATGAGTAATAAAACAAGGCTAGATTAAATGAATAGATTCCTTAATTGGATCGATGAGCGTTTTCCGCTGATGAGCACGTGGAAAAATTATTTTAGTGCTTATTATCTTCCTAAAAATTTAAATTTTTTTTACTTTTTTGGTTCTTTAGCACTTGTGGTTTTGGCCAACCAATTTATTACTGGTTTGTGGCTTACCATGTTTTATACTCCAAGTGCGGAACAGGCCTTTTCTTCTGTAGAATATATAATGCGCGATGTTAATTTTGGTTGGTTATTGCGTTACATGCATTCTACTGGCGCCTCAGCATTTTTTATTGTTATCTATTTACATATGTTTCGTGGTTTATTGTATGGCTCGTACCAAAGACCAAGGGAGTTGGTTTGGCTCTTAGGGATGTTTTTATATCTCTTGCTTTTAGCCGGTGCCTTTTTTGGTTATTTATTGCCTTGGGGGCAAATGTCCTATTGGGGGGCTGAGGTAATCACTTCCTTGTTAAGTGCAATACCTTATATCGGTAAAAGCCTCGTGGTGTGGTTAAGAGGTGATTACACGGTTGGTAACGCGACATTACAACGTTTTTTTGCTTTACATGTTATCGCTATTCCTCTGCTACTCTTTATGCTGGTGTTCTTGCATGTTGTTGCATTACATAAGGTAGGTTCTAATAATCCAGATGGGATCGACATCAAAAAACAGCGGGATGCACAAGGTGAGCCTTTAGATAAAATCCCTTTTCATCCTTATTACGTGATTAAAGATTTAGTGATGACACTTGCTTTTCTCATTCTGTTTTTTGCGGTAGTGTTTTTCACTCCCGAAATGGGCGGCTATTTTTTAGAGCATAATAATTTTACCCCGGCTAATCCTTTAGTTACGCCAGATCACATTGCACCAATGTGGTATATGTCACCATTTTATGCCATGCTACGGGCTATCCCAGATAAGTTATTGGGTGTAATGTGTATGGGATTCGCTTTATTATTTCTTTTTTTGTTACCCTGGCTTGATCGCAGCTCAGTACGTTCAATGCGTTATAAAGGAAACTACTCACGAATTATGTTGTTTCTTGGTGTCATTGCTTTTGTGTTATTGGGTTATTTAGGAACAACCTCAGTCACACCGGTGCGCTTATTTTTGGCTCGTGTCAGTACTGGATTATACTTCGCTTATTTTTTATTAATGCCTTTTTATACTCGTTTAGAAGCAACGCGTCCATTGCCTGCTCGCATAGGAGGGCGATAATGCATAAGACAGCAGGCGTTTTTTACTTGTTGGCATGTTCAGGTTTATTTGTGAATCCAGTTGTATACGCAGATCCAGTTGAGTTTAATGTACAAGACAAGGCAAGTTTGCAAAGAGGTGCTCGGCTATTTATGAATTATTGTTCTGGCTGTCACTCTTTGAAGTATTTACGTTATAATCATATGGCCAAAGGATTGGGCTTAACTCGGTTTGATGGCCAAATAAATGAAGATTTATTAAAGAATAATCTAATTTTTACTCAAGCAACAATTAATGATCCTATTCGTATTGCTTTGCCTCCAGAGGATGCAAAACAATGGTTTGGAGTTGTACCTCCGGATTTATCTTTAGTTGCTCGAGAAAAAGGTACGCGATGGCTCTATAGCTATCTCAATGGTTTTTATAAGGATGAAGCACGACCTTTTGGAACCAATAACCGACTTGTTCCTGACGTTGCTATGCCAAATATTCTAGACACATTAAATCATGAATTGCCTTCTGGGCAATTTAATATGAATTTACAAGATTTGGTTACTTTTCTTGCATATGTGGGGGAGCCAATACAACCGCTGCGTTATCGCATGGGATTCTTTGTTGTTGGCTTTTTATTTGTTTTATTCCTTGTTGTAGTGGGTTTAAAAACAGTTTATTGGCGAAAAATCGGCATAAAGTAACCCAAAAAGGCAAAAATGTGGTAAAGTGCGGGTTTTGTGTGTGAACTTTACCTTTATATAGGTTTAATGAATTAAATAGGAGTTGCTCATGGCAATTGTTGCGAAGCGCACTATAATGTCTTTATTTTCCGATACAGATGATGTTTACAGTCATCAGGTGCGGATTGTGTTGGCTGAAAAAGGGGTGAATGTAGAAATTCTTGTTGCGAGACAGTCGGATCCCAGCGCTGATCTTTTATCAGTTAATCCATATGGAACTGTTCCTACTTTAATTGATAGAGAACTTGTACTTTATGAGCCACGTATTATTATGGAATATTTAGATGAGCGTTTTCCTCATCCACCTTTATTACCAGTATACCCAGTTGCTCGTGCTGAAACTCGAAAAATGATGCACAGAATAGAACATGATTGGTATTATTTAATGAATCGTATTTTAAGGGATGATAATGTGGAGCAGGCTAGGGCAAACTTATTTGAAAGTTTAACTGCTCTTGATCCTGTATTTGCAGATAAGCCCTATTTTTTAAGTGATGAATTTTCCCTGTTGGATTGTGCATTAGCACCTTTATTGTGGCGTTTGCCTCGATTGGGGATAGAGATTACACCGGAGTTTAAAGGAATAATTGCTTACATGCAGCGCTTGTTCAAACGGGAATCGTTTCAAGCAAGCTTGACTGATGCTGAGCGGCAACTAAGAGCGGCATAAATCTATGACAATGACATCAAATAAACCTTATTTAATTCGTGCTGCCTACGATTGGATCGTGGATAACGAGTTAACACCTTATATCATGGTTAATGCTGCATATACAGGGGTGCAAGTGCCTAAAGAGCATGTGAACAATGATCGTATTGTGTTAAATATTTCTCCTGCAGCAACTCGTGGTCTTTTATTAGAAAACGATCGAATTATTTTTACTGCACGATTTTCAGGAAAGACAGAACAAATTTTTGTTCCGCCTGCAGCTGTGTTGGAAATTTACGCTAAGGAAAATGGCAGAGGCATCGCTTTTGCCATAGAAGATGAAGAAGAACCGCCACCAGCATCTTCTGGAACCTCTGGTGCAGAATCTGAGGGCGCATCAGCTTCTAAAAGTAAGCCTTCATTAAAATTAGTCAAGTAAAAGGAAGTAGCCTGGGTGAAGGCGAACCCAAAACCTGGACGTTCTGAAGTCAGGGTTTTGATTCATTGCATCCTAGACTACATAAGAAACGTGTTCGAACTAAGGCCTGAAAACAGGCCTTAATAGATTTGGAGCACAAGGTGAGCATCCCAGCAAACTCCCTTTATCGTTGTGAACAAATTAGGGCTTGTGAACAACAAGCAATATCTTTGTATCAATTAGACGAAAATGAATTAATGTCACGAGCAGGAAGCGAAGCATTTTTTCTTATAACAAAACTATACCCACAGGTTCGGCATCTTGCAGTATATTGTGGTGCAGGAAATAATGCCGGCGATGGGTATGTTGTTGCACGTTTAGCACATGAACACGGATTATTCGTCACGATTTACCAGTGCAAGGCTGTAGCCGATCTTCCTTTTGCAGCACAGCATGCAGCGTTAACGGCGATAAATGCTGGGGTTGACTGCCAAGCAGCGGATGAGCCTATAGATAGTGACGCTGAGTTAATTATTGATGCGCTTTTAGGGATTGGCTTGAAAGGGCCTGTGCATGGAGTTATTGCTTCGGCAATTCATCAGATCAATGCCAGCGGTCTGCCGGTTGTGGCTTTAGATATTCCCTCTGGCCTTAATACAGATACAGGAAAGGTTGAAAATTTTTGTGTCAAAGCCAATACGACGCTAACGTTCATAGCGCCGAAAGCGGGTATGTATACAGCAGATGGTCCCGATTATTGTGGGGCGATTCATTGCTGTTCGTTACAGCTTGATGCATGTGTTTCAAAACTAGCCCCTGCTGCACATCTTTTAAATTCAGCGACTTTACCGTTGCCGCTTGCTGAGCGTAAAAAAAATTCGCATAAGGGAAGTTATGGTCATGTGTTAATAATTGGCGGTGGGCCAGGCATGCCGGGAGCTATTAGCTTGGCTGCGAAAGCTGCAATGCGCACGGGCGCAGGTGCTGTAACTGTTGCAACTTGGCCTGAACATGCAAAGAGTGCGTTACCATTAATTCCAGAGGCTATGATAAGCGCAGTAAAAACAGCTAACGATTTAATGCCACTCTTAGCTCGCGCTACAGTCTGTGTGATTGGTCCCGGCTTAGGGGAAAGTGAATGGGCGCTTAACCTCTTTTTGACTGCTATTACGTCACAATTACCTATGGTGATTGATGCATCTGCATTAAGATTGTTATCCGAGTATGCTCAACTGGATGATAATTGGATTTTGACCCCACATCCTGGTGAGGCGGCCTGTCTGTTATCCTCTTCTACCGATTTGATTCAGAAAGATAGGTACCAAGCCGCGGCAAACATTCAACAGCAATATGGTGGGGTGGTGGTGTTGAAAGGTGCTGGTACTGTGATTCAAACTGCAGAAAAAGATACTTTTGTTTGTCCTCGGGGTAATCCTGCTATGGCAAGTGCTGGCATGGGTGATGTATTAAGCGGTATTATTGCCGGCCTCTGTGCGCAAGGGTTTTCTTTAGCTGATGCAGCACAATGCGGTGTTTGGGCGCATGCGGTTGCTGGAGACCAGGTAGCCAAAAAACTGGGGGGAACTGGCTTATTAGCCAGTGATTTATTTGATGTTTTACCTCATATATTGAATTACACTGAATGATGATAAACAGTGAATCGGATACAGTAAGCATATTAGATTTGCCTGATGAAACGGCAAGTGAGCGTTTCGCCGCTCAATTGGCAGCTTGTCTTTGTCCCTCGCTAATTATGACCTTTAGTGGGGAGTTGGGGGCAGGTAAAACCACCATTATTCGTGCCATGTTGCGACATCTGGGAGTCGAATCGGCGATTAAAAGCCCTACTTTTTCACTAGTAGAAAGCTATACATGCAAGCATTTAACTGTTCATCATTTTGATCTTTATCGAATACATCATGAAGACGAGCTGGAATATTTGGGATTCAGAGATTATTTTACGCCAGAGAGTATATGTTGTATTGAATGGGCTGAAAATGCCGGAAAAACATTGCCTAATGTAGATATTCGTTTTAAGTTAAGTATTAAAGGGGCTGGACGTGAAATGCAAATAATGGCATTGAGCACAGTGGGTAAAAGAATTTTGGCTCGCCTGGTAGGTGAAAGATGATATTTCGCTCATGGTGTTTTATTGTAATGTGTCTTTGCTCCATTGCAACATTTAGTGCGCAACTTAAATCTGTGGCACTAAAACAACAAGGGAATCAAACCTCTCTTTTTCTAACAATCAATGGGCCGTTCACCCATAAAGTGTTTTTTTTAAGTAATCCTGAGCGTGTTGTAGTGGATTTAAAGGAAACGCAATTGGCTGTGAATTTAAACCAGCTGGGTCTAATCAATGGGTTGGTAAGACAAGTTCGTAGTGGACATTCTGATCCACGAACCTTAAGATTAGTGTTCGACCTCAATCAAAAAGTACAGCTCAGATCGTCTCCTTGGAAACCTAATGGCGCTTTTGGGGGCGTGCGGGTTGATTTAGTACATAGTGGTCGTCCTGTGAGTCCAATTGTGGCACATATTCCCTCAAAAATTGCTCCTGCAGTGCCTCAAAAATTCCCTATCAAGATAAAGACGGCACAACAGACAAAATTGCCTGCGCCAATTGAGCCGAAACAGCCAGCTCATCCGATTTTAGCCAATCAACAGCCGATTAAGGTAAGTGGTAGGCCTTCTAATTTGCGTGATGTGATTGTTGTTTTAGATGCAGGTCATGGAGGCAAAGATCCTGGCGCTCGCGGCCCTCATCACAGCCGGGAAAAAGACGTTGTATTGGCGATTACATTAAAGTTAAAACAATTAATTGATAAGCAACCAGGAATGCGTGCAGTATTAACGCGTTCTGGAGATTATTATGTCGGTTTGCGACAACGCTTGGATATTGCCAGAAAATATAATGGTGATATTTTTGTAGCCATTCATGCGGATGCATTTAATAACCCTCATTCAAATGGGGCCTCTGTATTTGCTTTATCACAACGAGGTGCAACGAGTGAAGCGGCTCGCTGGCTTGCAGAAAAAGAAAACTATTCTGAATTGGGTGGTGTGAATTTAGGTGATTTAGACGACCAGAATGGTGTAGTACGTTCGGTTCTTATTGATTTATCACAAACTGCTACGATTAACTCTGGGTTGCAAATGGGGGGACGGGTTTTAAATCAACTGGGCAACTTTACTAATTTACATAATAATAAAGTGGAACAAGCCGGATTTATGGTGTTGAAGTCTGCTGACATCCCTTCAATTTTGGTGGAAACAGGATTTATTTCAAATCCCGTAGAAGAACGTAATTTAACAAACCCTCGTTATCAAGCACGTTTGAGTCAGGCAATTTTTCAAGGTATTAAAGGTTATTTCTGGGAAAATCCTCCGCATGGATCGCGCCTTGAAGCCATGACAACGAACAATGTGCATTTAGTACGTGCAGGCGAAACTTTACCTGCTATCGCTGCTCGTTATCGTGTCTCGGTTGCTGCCCTCCAATCCACAAATCATTTACGTGGTATTACTCGACTTAAGCCAGGGCAGAAATTGGTGATTCCTCCAGCATGGGCATAAGAATTCAGCAATTACCGCCACTTATAGCAAATCAAATTGCTGCGGGTGAAGTAATAGAGCGACCGGCATCAGTAGTAAAAGAATTATTGGAAAATTCTTTGGATGCAGGGGCTGATGCGATTAGCATTGAAATAGGTTACGGTGGTCTGAATCAAATCAAAATCAGTGATAATGGCATAGGAATCGTTGCTGAGGATTTACCTTTAGCTATTGCTGCACATGCGACCAGTAAAATCAACTCACTCGATGACTTATATGCGATTGATAGCATGGGCTTTCGCGGTGAGGCCTTGGCCAGCATTGCCTCGGTTGCAAAAGTTACAATTAGTTCTAAACCGGAATATCAAGAAACGGCGGCAATGTTACGCGTACAGGGCACAGAACGCTCTTTTTCTCCTTGTGCTCGTGGTGTAGGAACTACAGTCGATGTGGTTGATTTATTTTTTAATGCACCGGTTCGAAAACGATTTTTAAAAAGTGAAAAACTGGAGTTTTTAGCAATAGAAACTGTAGTGAAGCGTTTTGCTTTAAGTGCGCCGGGAATTGCGCTCACATTAAAACATAATGGAAAACAGATTTTATCTTTGCCTGCCGCCACCAATGAACGAACTCGCCTAACACGTATAACTCGTATTTTAGGAGGTCCTTTTGTTAAAGAAGCAATTTATCTTGATGTAGAACATGGGGCAATGAAACTTTGTGGCTGGATAAGCGGCCCTAATTTTCAGCGTAGCCAGAATGATCGTTTGTGGGTTTACATTAATCAGCGCATGGTAAAAGACAAGTTGATTAATCAAGCGCTAAAGCAAGCTTATGATGGTTTGTTACATCCTGGACGGTTTCCTGCATGTGTGCTGTACTTTACAATGAACCACGCAGAGGTAGATGTGAATGTGCATCCTACCAAGCATGAGGTACGCTTTCAGCAACCGCGCTTGGTATTTGATTTTTTTACCTCACAACTGCTTGCAGCATTGATGTCACAAAATGCACCTCAAGAAGAAGTATCATATGCGTTATACACACAGCCGAGTCAGGAGCAAAGGCCAGAGATTTATGAACCCTATCCCAAATTGACGGGTTTAAGCAGAAGTATTTATCATTCGAAAACTGAATTATCTTGGGTTGTTTTAAATAGTAGATATATTTTAACAGTAATACAGCAGCAACCGTATGTTGTTGATGTCGTGGCGTTACATCAATATAGGTTGCAACAGCAAATTTCCCAGTTGAATTTTCCTTTAGCAAGCAGGCCTTTGTTGGTGCCGATTCGTTATGTCTTACCAGCAAAACTTCAGAGCAGCGCGGTGGAGTGGGAACTGTGTCTCAAACAGTTAGGCATGAGTCTTGAGTGGGCGGGAGAACATGAGGTGTTTATCCGTAGTATTCCTCTTTGTATGCCTTATTTGGATTTGCGTTTGTTTTTAGATTCTATTGTTGAATGCGATGTCATGCATCAAAGTACATTGTTGGAATTAATGAATCGCACACAAGAATTTGATCCCAGACTTTTAAGTTTCGAGGAAAAAATGGAATTAAATGAGTTGCTGTTGGCTATTTATAAAGAGGGAAATCAGCAGCCAGGATTATTTAAAGAATTAACACATGAAGATTGTAGAAAATTAGTAGATGTTTGAAGGGATTTTTTCTTAACTTAAGTTAAAATCCCTTTTCCTTGCAAGGGAGGTGCCCGTAGGGCGGATGAGGGTGTGATTACGGTGTTTGATTGAGATGATGAATGGTTAAATTAGTTTTTTGTTTGATGGGACCTACTGCTTCAGGGAAAACGGCTTTGGCGTGTGAGTTAGTAACACATTATCCTTTTGAAGTGATTAGTGTTGATTCCGCAATGATTTATCGAGATATGAATATTGGAACTGCTAAACCAACTCCTCAAGAACTACACGTTGCGCCACATCATTTAATTGATATCAAAGATCCAATTGAGTCTTATTCTGCTGCTCAATTTTGTACTGACGCTTTATCCTTATGTGACGCGATCATTAAGAAAGGCAAAATTCCTCTACTCGTGGGAGGGACGATGATGTATTTTAATGCATTACAAAAAGGCTTATCTACTTTACCAGAAGCCGATCCTGTTGTGCGCCAGCAATTAGAGGATGAGGCTGCTTTAGCTGGATGGCCTGCACTTCATCAAAAATTAAGACAGATTGATCCTGAAGCTGCTGCACGTATTCATGCTCATGATACACAACGAATTCAACGTGCATTAGAGGTATATTATGTGACGGGTAAAACATTGTCTTCTTTCCTTGCGCAGCACAATGAGAAACCGGATTATCATTTTGTGAATTTTATTCTTTTTCCTGAGCAAAGAGCATGGTTGCACGAACGTATTGCACAACGTTTTGATCATATGCTCGCGGAAGGCTTTCTTGAGGAAGTAAAACAGTTACAGCAAAAATGGAGTTTAACCATGAATTTGCCTGCAATGCGTTGTGTAGGGTATAGACAAGCACTTGAATATTTGCAGGATGATTTTGATTATTCTCTAATGCGTGATAAAGGGATTGCTGCTACCCGGCAACTGGCGAAACGTCAGTTAACCTGGCTTAGGAGTTGGGGGGAGGCTTTTTATTATGATCCACAAAATGAGGCTTTTCGCGATGAGATTATAGCGAAAATTGGGGAAATATTAGATAATCCTACCAAATAAGTTTAAAGGAACATCATGAAAGACGCTAAAAAAGAACCAGCGAGTACGAAAAAAAATTATGTAGTACATCGTAATGAATTACCTTTGAGTTGCCCGACAAAGGATATGGTGTTATGGAATGCCCATCCTAAGGTTTATTTACCTATTGAAAAAACTGGTGTGGAAGTTTGTCCTTATTGTGGTTCGAGGTTTGTTTTGCAGAATGATTAAATCCATTTGTATTGTACGTTTATCTGCATTAGGTGATGTTTTAATGGCGGTTCCGCTCATTAGAACCTTACAAGCCAGTCTTCCCCAAGCCAAATTGACTTGGATCATTTCCAAGCCTGCTTTTGATTTGGTGGAAGGGATGGACGGTGTTGAGTTTATTCTAATTGACAAACCGAACACAGTTGTAGACTATTGGCGCTTTAAAAAGCAAATGAAAGGGCGTACCTTTGATGTTTTATTAGCGCCACAAGCCAGTCTCAGGACCAACTTCCTCTATCCTTTGATCAAAGCAAAACGCAAAATAGGGTATGATGAACATCGAGCAAACGATGCACATGGTTTATTTGTTAATGAGCGCATTACCCCAGGCTTGGAGCATACTTTAGATGGTTTTTTGAAATTTGCTCAGGCTTTAGGAATAAAGGAACGTGTTATTCGCTGGGATTTACCTATTTCTTCTGCGGATTATGAGTGGGCAGAACAGCATTTACCAAAACAGGGCCCAATTTTGGTAATTAATCCCGCAGCAAGCAAGCCCGAACGGAGTTGGCCTGTTGCGCGTTATATCGAAGTATTGCAACGAGCGCAGGAACAATGGAATGTGCAAGTGCTTATTACTGGGGGGCCGATTGATTTTGATAAACATTTGGCAGAACAAATAACCCAAGTTATCCCTGCAGTCAATCTCGTTGGCAAAACCAAACCCAAACAATTATTGGCACTTATCAGTAAAGCGACGGTTGTTCTTTGTCCTGATACAGGTCCTTCGCATATGTCTACTGCGGTAAACACTCCGGTTATTGCCTTGCATGCGGTGACTAACCCGCTTATTTCAGGTCCTTATCTTTTTCAGCATTTAGTTGTAAATCGTTATCCCGAAGCGGCAGAAAAAATTCTAGGTAGTAAGCGCATTGAAGATGTCTGGGGCCAGCATGTACATGGTGAAGAGCCCATGCAATTAATTTCTGTTGATGAGGTGATGGAGAAGCTCTCGATCGTTTTAGAAGGATATCAATCACTAGATTGAACGGCCTAAGCTACTTTGTTGTTGTATCTCCTCAGATGATGGTTCAAATGACACAACACGTTGATGGAATTTCATTACCGTAGAGCGATGTGCAATACTGATTACAGTTGTGTGGGGTAGTTTTTCTTTTAAAAGGCGATAGAGATGGGCCTCACTTTCCTCATCCAGTGACGCAGTGGCTTCGTCTAAAAAGAGCCAATCGGGCTTCTTTAATAAGGCTCTAGCAAAAGAAATTCGTTGTTGCTGGCCAAGAGATAATCTTGTTGACCAGGCATCTTCTTGATCTAACTCTGCAATAAATTGCTCCATTTTCCCACCAACAGCACACAATACTGCTTTATATTGATCATCAACATAGGTGCTAACTGGGTCGGGGTAGGCAAGTATGGCTTTTAATGTGTCATGAGGAATTAATGGTTTTTGAGGTAAGAAATAAGTTTTTTGATGTTGGGGAATACTAATTTCACCAGTTCCATAGCCCCAAGTTCTGCGAGCTGCTTTGAAAAAGGTGCTCTTACCAAAACCTGAAGGTGCTTTGATTAAGGTATTTTCTCCGGGTTTAAATTCCAAATTTAAATTACGCATCATGTGGCCAGGCTTTGAAGCACGTGGATATGCAAGTGTTAAATTTTTTACCGCTAAAGTCGTTGTTTGCGATTCATGAATATGAATATTCTTGGGGTTTATTTCACGTCGTTCATTATCCAGCTCTTCTTCGAGTTGGGCAATTCGCTCAATACTCGATTGATACTTCTGCAATTCAGTATAGGAGTCAACAAACCAATTAAAGGCTTTATTGACCTCATTAAACGACATGCCGATTTGGGCTATCTGTCCAAAATCGATTAATCCTGAGAAATAAGCAGGAGCTGCGAAAAGATAGGGTAATATATCAGCAAGGTAGCTGTTGCACATTTGAAAGGCAGATACCTTTAAATTGACCCACATTTTCTGGAATGCATTTTGTGATACTTGCTCTATATCATTCTCTAGTATTTTTTGGTGGTAATGCTCTCCACCTTCAAGAGCAATATTTTCAGATTCGTTATGAATAAATTCCAAATCTTTCCTAAGTTTTGCTTCCAAAAGATCTTCTTTTTGATTAATCGCGGTTAATGATTTGCCTAACATATGGGTAATCACACTGTTGATTAATGCAACACCTAACGAAGCCCACACAAGATACCCGGGAATAACGAGATTAGCCCCGAAAACTACTATGGTAAGCGTGCCGCCAATAACCCAAAGCGTGCCAATAAAGATCGCTAAGCTTAATGTGGATCTAAAAAATTCAGTGCTTAACGACAGAGTATGATCAACAAAGCCTTTAATGTTTTTTTGAATGCGTTGTTCCGGGTTGTCAATATGTGGTGCAACACGGGCTAAGTCCAGATAGTTTTTTTTCCCAAAGAGGTATTTATTAATGTATTTTGATGTTAACCATGACCGCCATTTGATGGATAAGGTATCAGTTAAATAATCCATTAAGCTACTCATGCCAATAATGACGGCACTGGTTAGGGCGATGGCGCCACTATAAAACAGAAACCCCGTTAATTCTTTTGCTGTAAGTGCTGCCCAAAATCCTAAAAACCCCCAAGGCAGAAAGGCCGTTATCGCAACAATGGCGATAATGCTTAAAAAAATCCCTCCAAGTAAGAGCCATGCAGTTAATTTCTGATCGGAATTAATAAAATAATCACTAAATAATTGAAATGCTTTTTTTCTAGAGGAAAGGTCCATTTATTTTTATTCCATTTTTATTCATGTGAGTGCGGGAATGATCCGTTTGTTTCCCATATTCACATTAATTTAACTCAAATTGTCGATCCTTGAAACAGAGATGACGTTAATTTATCGAGAAAAAAATTATTTTTTGGACATCCCATATTTTTATAAATTTACTTGTGGCCAGGGTGACATGAAGTGAAACCTGTTGCGGCTTTTTGAGTTTTTATTGAGGTTGCTTCTAAGTTGATCTTATTGTTTCCAATAAGAAACAGAATATTAGGCTCGAATCAAATCATAGAGTAATGTTCTGACAATCCTTCTTCTGGGTGGCGCAGTTTTGGGGTGGCACTCGTTTTAGGAAATCTATCAAGAAAAAAACCAAAGTGTTCTGTCTCTCGATCAACGTCAGGTGTTGTAGGCGGTTCATGTGTGCTAGATTGCTGTTGATGCACATTTAAATTCACCTCATCAGTTGGTGAAGTTGTAAATCGTTCGGACAATAATGAGGTCGTTAGCAATGTCGTAAAGGCACTGAATAAGCCCATTGCGGACAAGGAGCAAATACTGCTAAAGGCTGCGGCAGCCCCTGCTGTAAAAGTGATGACGGGTAATGCGAGACCGCCTGTCGCAATTGTTGCAATCAACACGCTGCAAATGAGTAAGGCGCTTGCTCCCAATAATAAGCCGATGGATAGATTCGATGCCAAAAGAGCTTTAGGCCAGGGGGTACTCTTCTCAAGGGCAGTATCAATAGAAAGCTGTACTCGATAAGAATTAAATAAAACAAAAAGAGTCGTTGACAGCATTATCGCCATAGGAATTAGCGGTGAAACTGGGATACCGGCGATGCAGAAGCTGATAATAAAAGCTAAGAAAGCGATGGTGCTATAGGTTAAAATCAACTTGTTTTGTGTGACGTCTTGATGTGCAAAACGATTTAATTTGTTGTGTTGAAATAAATAATCTAATGAGCCGTTTAAACAAATATCAGTAAAAAATGCTGATTTATCACTAGAATTCATAGCACAACTGACTCCTCCCCTTTCAGAAACAACGCGACAGCAAGGAGCATCATTTAAACCATCGCCCACGAACCAGACTCCTTTAGGATTGATCCCCGAAGTAGCCATGAGTGTTGTTAGAAAACTTTCTTTATTTCGTGGTGTTTGTTCCGTGTGGATATCTTCCTCTGCAAAAATAGAACCGATTTGATGATTAAATCCTTTAGCTGATGCACGATTATCGCCAGTGAGCATGATAATTTTCTTCCCTTCTTTCTTTAAGCGGGAAAGGGCCTCTACAATACCTTTTCTTGCCTCATGCTTAATATAGATAACTCCTTGGTAAATACCGTCTTCTGCAACATAAACAGCGGAGAAGCCTTGTTCAATTTTTGCTTGATCGATTTGCGGGAGAATTACTTTGTTGCTTCTTAAATATTCAGCGTTACCTATTTGAATCAATTTTCCTTGTATCATCGCAGCTAACCCACGGCTCTGCGGATCTATGTTGCAATCCTTGATCTCATCAAAACGAATATGAGGGTTTCTGCGCGTTTCATAGTGCTTCATGATTGCTTTAGCCAGGGGGTGCTCTCCACCGTAAATTTTTTCTAATAAATAAATTCTTTGCCATAATGGTGAACTGATATTAATATCAGATGATTCTACTTCAGAGTTCCCTGTAGTCAGAGTCCCTGTTTTATCGAAGACAATGGTGTGTATTTCATCATCCTGTCCGCCCATTAGTGTCTCATCGCGTAATTGAATTCCTTTTTTATTCCGATGGTGGATGCTGATTAAGCTGGGTAGCTGGTGGGCAATGGCAATAGTACAAGGACATACTGAAAATAGGATGCCAATTATATTTTGCATGATCAAAGAAAAGGTTGCGATCCCGAAGGCAATTGGAGCAATGATAGCCGCTGCGATGCCAATAACAACTAAGGCTGTATAAAGGTATGCAAATGGAGGTATTGACTCAGAGGTAGGAGTCGATGTTTTTCGCGCACGGTTTGCACGAAATAGCAGACTATTGACAGTACTATTGTATGAGTTTTTGGTAGCATAAACTGATACCAATTGACCACGGTTAATTGCTCCTGCAGGAATATGCTGCCAAAGTTGTTTGCTTTGCTGCGACTCCCCTGTGAGAAGTGACGCATCGATAATGGTATTACCCTCAACTAAAATGCAATCAACGGGAAAACATTCTCCAGGTTTAACCTTAATCAGCATACCTTCTCTCAGTAAACCTTTCTTTACCCCTCGTATTTCTCTATTTTTTAAATCTTTAATTAACAATAAAGTACTATCCTCTGCATCGCTTGCTAAAGAACGACTTTCAGAAAGAGGCTGGACTTTGTTTTTGAGGTAAATAGTCATATTGTTGATTAAAACCTCTGACTCGCCCTGTGATAAATGATAGCAATCGTATTGTTCAGACATTTGTGGGAATATAGTTTTCATCCCCTTTAATTGCATTTTTTTTGACTTGTCTAAAACAAGACGTTTAATTTCATCCATGCTGTTGATACAAGTTATCAACATAATTGGCATGATAAAATTCATAAAGGCCATGGAAAAACTACTGGCTAACGGCATAGTAATTGTATGAAAAAGTGTGTGTGCTAGAGATAAAAACCAACCCAGACTAATCGTGGTAGCCATGTTGGTCAGGGAGCCGGTGCGCAAGTTACGGAAAAAATTAATCAAATATTCACGAGCTGTAAAAGCGGTAGCGAGAAAAGAGATTGAAGTCAAACCCACAGTCAACAAAATTGAGGGCGGAAATATGAGCGCTAACGTGGTAACTAAACCCATTGCAATGAGATTAATTAATATATTTATCCAATTGGTTTTAGAGTGTTTATGCTCTTGCTCTTCCTCAGGGTTGTCTATGAACTCGAAGGGTATGTCCTCTTTAATCTTAGCTAAAAGAGTTGCATGAAAATTTTTCGCGGGAATAAAATCACTCGTTTCACTTTCAATGGAGATATTTAAGCGATGAATACCAAGTCCATTTGGTTCCGCATCTATGATGGGGTGTGCATCTGCAGGAAGAAGTTTGTCTTTAATACAATCATCAATACATGAACTCAGTAAGTTTTGGATTGCATTGCCGCAACCATCAAAACACATGATGCCAGAAACGAGAAGGGACTCTTGAAAAAGGATGTTTTTCATACCAAGCAACGGATGGAAAAATGATGGCTAATTTTAAAATACCAAGTATTAAATTTCTACATTAAGGGCGGGTTTATTTAATGATATTACGAAGTATTGATGTAATCGTTTACTTATTAACCATTTGTTCTTTGCCTTGTTTGTTCTTTCTGGATAATAGTGCTCAGTTTGTCACAGTGTATTCATTTAGTCTTTTGTAAGCGTATCTTGTTTCGCTTTGTAAATGACGTATATAAAATGATATCGGCGTGTAAAAGTCTGAGTAACATGCATATGCAAATTACCCAGACTAAAACGAATACAGAATGAATAGGGTTATTATTGTGATGTAGTGAGATCAGCATTTGGTGCGCCACTACGAACGCTTTGTAATAACAAGATGCTATTGGTCATTAATAGACGTTCATGGATTTGTCGATCTAAGTACAGTTGATAATTAATCTCTGCAAGTAAGATGGCAATTTCTTTTTCTACAGTAGCTGGTGCTGCAGTGTTAAGTTGAGTAATCCACTGAGTGTTTTCTTGTTGACCACCAGTACCACCAGCTCCTCCGGTACTCGGAGTATTGGTAGCACCTGCAGCAGTGGCACCATTAGGAAATAATCGCCAAGTTGCCATATTATATTCACTTAGGGCTTGGCTCATTGGTGTTAGATTTTGCCCCCCCGTTCCTGTTGTTCCTGCGCCCTGCGCTGGAGTTTGAGGCATTCTTTTAGACATAATATAGTATAGGTTACTTACTCCTACTGAGTTTTGGGCAGCATAGGTACGCAAGCTTGTCAGGTATTTGGTAATTAATTGTGTCGCCTGAATTTGTTTCGTACCGACAGAACCGTCAGTGTTAGGCGTAGTCGCCAAAGAAAGTTGGTCGAAATCATACCATTTGGGCAATTTTATAGGCACAAGGCTGCCTGAAACATAACGAATAAAATTATTGGCAAGTTGCTGTTGATTTTGTGCGTTTAATCCGCCGTTTGTACTGCCAGCATTATCAAGACTATCAGTTGAATACATTAATGGCCCAGTTAGTGCGTTGCTATTAAGCTGATTTAAAAATTGTGAAATGTAACTGCCGGTAAAAAATGTTGTTGCAGTGGGTATGGAGGTTCCTATTACATTTTGGGAGACTAATCCTCCATATAGATACTTACAGTTTGTTGTAAAGATAGTTGGATTTTGTTGATTTCCATTTTCCATACAGTAAGTGGCATCAGGTGTTCCTAAAATATTGAGTATGGCTTGGCTTACTGGCTCTTGTTGAAACGCTCCTTGGCCAGCTCCCCCAGTAGCTCCTGATGATTGATTTTGTTGCACTGATTGATCGAACAATGGGTTCGCAGTAACTGTTGACAAGGTGCTAGAAGACCCCGAGCCATTAAAGCCATTAAACGTATTATTAACTTGGTTATTAGCTATTTGAGCTATAGGAATATTATTAAGGTTACTCGGTACTAATTCAGAGAAAGGAGTTGCTGCATTTCCAGTAGATCCACTCGAATTCGCAGTACTACCACTTGTATAAGTGTTTACCGGGATCGAACCTAAATAAGTATAAAACGCATAGGTTTGAGCCAGTTGTGCTACAGGTGTGTTGATCAATGTGTAGTTTAGCACAAAGTTCTGGGGTTTTTGGGGAGGGTTAGTTACATCAAAACCCAAGTAATTACCAAAATTTTGGAAATACTTGACCATTTGTTGCATATTAGTAGACATTTGTTGCTGTTGACTATATAACATAGTTGCATTATCTGCTCCAGCAGGAAAAACAGTAAAACAAAGCAGATTAAGCAATACAAATTTAGACGACGATAATTTCATTTATTCTTCCCCTTCAAGTGCACGTAAAACAAGTTTTAGACGGTACTGACAAAAAACTCGCGACAACAATCTTAAACGTTCAAATACAATGTTTCTTTTGAGAAAAACCCCCGCTGGATCATGGCTTCCTGTACTTGTTTCTTCTGCATGGATTAAAACACGAGAAGCACTACCTGGATGGACTGTATCAATTGCCTGCAGCAGACGCAGTCCGCGACCTGATTTAATATTTCCTACGATGCGAATAAATTTCTCCTCTTCGGCCAGGAGCCCCATATCTATTTTTTCTATGTCGTCAAGTTCTCTACCTAACTGCTCCATAGCCTGCTCAAACTCTGGATTTCCATCAAGGGTCCAATCTTCCACACTTTCCATAAAAGTGATCACTCTATAGATCATTGGATCAATATATTCAAACCAGTATTGTGCGGATGCTTCATGACTAAGATCTGGCATTTTTTACTCTTTCTTTACTTATAATTAGCGGATGGACGAAACCATTACTTACTACTATAGTATATTATGAAAGGTAAAAGAAAGAAGTAAAATATATGAAAAAGAAGTCAAGAATAATTAGGCTAATTTCAACGATCCTTAATGTTCGTAGATGGTTCGATTGGGAGCGAATGAGGGCATTTACCTTATATTTAGGAAATGGCTGTAAACGCTTGTTTGTGCCACAGAAAAAAACGGATGGTGAATCATTTAAAGAAGCGGTGAAGTTACTTAATCTTAGCGATGAAAATATACTTACGAAACAAAAATCATTGTTTCGTTTAAGCATTATTATGGTCATCGCTGCTGTTTTGATTTTGGGGTATGCTGGTTATCAGCTTTTTTACGGTTCAATCAAAGCGTTTCTTATTAGTCTTATTGTTACTATGATTGCGCTTGTTTTAGCCTTCCGTTACCACTTTTGGTACTTTCAGATAAAGCATCGTAAGCTTGGTTGTACCTTTAATGAGTGGTATAGGCAGGGGTTGTTGGGAGAGAAGAAATGAATAAGTTGTTGGTTACTCTACTCCTGCTTTTATGTCCCGGTTTAGTTTTAGCCGATAGTTCTGGATCGTTGAGTTTTGCACCTCCTGCTAGTGATTTCTCTGTAGTCTTTCTTAGTAATTTATTTGGTGTTGTTGATGGTGTTTTAAGTGGCACCGGCAGCCAAATTATGGGTAGTATGTTTGCGGTATTTAATGCCGCAGTTTTGGCATTAGGCGGTATCATTATTATGTATACCCTTTTGGTCGCTACCATGAACACTGCTCACGAAGGGCAGATGCTGGGACAAAAATGGTCTTCCATTTGGATTCCAATTCGCTCCACTGTAGGTTTGGCTTTATTGATCCCTAAGGCCTCTGGTTATTGCTTAATGCAAATTTTTGTTATGTGGGTGGTTGTGCAAGGGGTTGGTGCAGCAGATAAAGTGTGGAATGCTGCTTTAAGTTATTTGAATCGTGGTGGTGTTATTATTCAGGCCCAACAGATAAATCCGGCCTCCGATCTTACATCGCAAGTCACTGGCTCAAGTACGGGGATTGGCAGCATTGCAACCGGGGTGGTAAATATACTTTCTGGTCAAGTGTGCATGCTGGGCTTGCAGACGCAATTGACCGCTCAAAGACAATATCTTCTCAATGCAGCATCGCAACAAAAAGGATCGTGCTATACAGCCAAAGATTCTAAGGACCCCATGTATAAATTTTGTAATACTGCGGTTCCTGACTTTTTAGGTTCGGTCAATGCAGTTGCTGTGCAAAATAATGCGCCAAACAATCAGTCTTGGAAGGTCGACATGCCCAATTTTGATTCCGGTAGCGACTATGCATTTCTAAATGGGATTTGCGGCACCATTACATGGAACAGCATTAGCAACGGGAACGCTAATTTTACTGATTTACTGGATAAAAGTAAGAGTCCTAAACTCGATCAAAACGGAAACGTTGTGAAAGATAAAAATGGTAACATCGTTTATAACTATTATACTGCAGGAAATAACGTAACCGTTGGCAATAACACGTTAACTCCTTCAGAAATTGCTGCAACGCAAATGTCACGGTCTATTGCAGTCCAACAAATGTATTCGGATTTGGCGCCAGTGGCTCGGTCTATGATAACTAATGATCCAGGAATCCCTTTTACTCAAAAAGCCAACCCGAGCGCGTTTACTGCGAATGCGACTCAGCAATTTGGTGTGCCATATAAACAAAATGGAACAGTTTGTACCAGTTATGATAGTGGTACTTCGCAGCAAGACAGATGCGTCATTTGGGGACCTACACAAGGCTCTGCAGCTGGCGGAGTTTTGTTTACTGGTATCGAATTACTCAATGCGATTAATGATTATAACGGCATTATGATGCCCACAGTTAATCTAAACCGCCTGATTAATTCAGCATCGAATGGTGATAAATCCACTGAGTTTATCAATAAGGCTGAGACGCAGGGATGGATTATGGCTGGTGCCTATTTCTTTAACTTGGTAGGAATCCAGGGAACATCTGGAACCATAGAGAATGCAGGTCAAGTCGATTCAAACACCGGCTTGGGAGACAGCAAATTTAGTCCTGATGCAATAACGAGTGCATTTAAAATAAGTGATGATGGTAAAAGTACTACCTGTGTTGATGGAAGTCTTCCTAATAAAAGTTTGAAGAATTTATGCCTTTGGTTTAATCAAGATGTTGCGCCATTACAAGCAGTACGAAATTTAATTACTTCAGATTCTTCTAAAAATGTAAAACCTTCATGGAAATCCAACATGACGGCGGTGGGTGGTACTAGCTCATCTACCGTATATGGTTTTATTAACAATGCACTGATGATGCAAACTCCTGGGCAACCTGGAGTACAACCAATGACCTTTGCGAACACCATTAATTTCAGTGTCAGTACATCGCTGTATCGATTACAGCCCCAAAATTTTTCTTGCGGTGAAGTAAAGCCGTTCTTCTCAATTTGTTTAGGACAAATACTTGGAAATATATTTTACAATATTATCTTAGTTACCGTATATAACCTGTTTCTTGATATCTTTGGCGAGATTATCAATAGCGTGGTTTTAGCCTTCTTGATGATCCCCTTACAAGGGATGGCAGCAATCTTTCAACAGGGACTTGCGATTATCTCGCAGCCAGGCGTAAACCCTGTTATTGCATTAGCAAATATGGGAAATGAGTACATCAATTTCGCTGGTAACTTATGGATGCTCTTATTGAATTTGGCAATATCCAGTGCGTTAATTCCCGTATTTGGGGTCTTTATTTTTGCGATGATGTCTTTAGCGATGCCACTGGTGATCGCTTGGGTAGGCGTCATGGTCAGCGTAGGCTTTACCACAGCGTATTACATCCCGATATTACCTTATATGATTTTTACCTTTGGGGCTTTGGGCTGGATAATCTCAGTTATTGAAGCGATGGTTGCTGCACCGATTGTTGCATTAGGGGTGACACATCCTGAGGGACATGACGCCTTTGGTAAAGGTGAAGCGGCGATCATGATCTTGGTTAATGTGTTCCTAAGACCTTCCATGATGATTATTGGATACATTTCGGCCATCGCGTTATCTTATGTGGGGGTATGGGTTCTCAATGCCGGATATGATCAGGCTATCGCATTTATCCAACAGGAAAATACTAATGCTGCTCACCTCGCCAGGGGTATCTGGTCGCAAGGTGGTACGGACTCGCCTTCTGGTACAGGTGGATATACTGATTGGGCCGGAATCTATGCATTCTTCTTCTCAATATTAACTTATACCACTATGTACTTAGTGATAATCCAAAAATCATTTACATTGATATCCTATTTACCTGATAAAATCTTACGATGGATTGGCGGTTCTCCTGAAAGCTTGGGGCAAGAAACTGCGCAATGGGGTGAGGAAGTAAAAGGTAAGACTCAGGAAGCCGGTAAGGAAACCCAAACTGCACAGGGACAAATTGATAAAACTTTGGGTGGATACGGTACGAAAGCTGTTGGTGCGGTTAAAGGTTTTATGGGCAAAGGTGGTGGCGGTGGAGATGTTTCTGCCCAAGGTAATTCGACTCCGAGTAGCGATAAAGATGATGGTGGCGGTAAAAAAAAGGGTAAGAGTGGTGGTGATCTAGGAGGGGCAGGGAAGTAACAATTAATAAAAATGATGGTCATTTTTCTGCTGAATGTAGGAGAATTCACGAACCATTCTTACTCGGTGCGGCATATTTTGATTCGATATGCCTATTTTTTTAAACAAAAGTGCTTCTCATTATGACAGACTTATCTGCGCCTAAAAGTACTACGATGAGCCAGACAGATATGGCTCAAGATAAACTTAAAGGCTTACAAAAAGCAAAAATCGATGAAGATCGCTTCATTCAAGAATTATTTCTGTTTTTCCAAAAGATGCTCGCTTCAATTCTCAAAGGTTTAGTGGATCCCAAAGCGGAATTAACTGATCTTGCTAAAGATTGTGGCTATCAAGACCTGCCTACTGCGTTAAATTCTGCAAAAAACTCAAGCGGACAGTCACCATTAACTCAAGCCCTGCAAGGGCAAGATTTCTCTCTGGCGCAAACGTTACTTAATTCAGGCGCAAAATATGATGTTCAATCCATGGATGAATATGATCTTGCAATTCATAGCCAGCGTGGACAGCAGGCGCTTCAACAAAAGACCATAACTCCTCCTGAGGACTATGCTGCATCACGCCCAGATAAATTGCATGTAGTTAAAGAATTTGGGCTTGTACTGGGTATAGTAATGCAAAGTGTCGATAACACATCCTCTCAACGTGCGCATGTGGGCCCCACTTATCAATTGATGACTGATGCTGTAAAGGGATATAACCAGGAGTGTACGAAACAACCGGCTAAAAAAGATTTCGCGCAAATTGCAGATGCGTTCGATTTTGCAAATAAAAAAGCAGACTTTCAATTCAGTACTCCTGAAGGGAGTCCTGAAGCAGGGCGTGCGCTTTCTGAGCGAGTACAAGCAGGAAAGGTCACCTCGGTACCTATTAATTGTAAGGGACATGCTATGGGTTTATCTTTTGTGCCAGTTGAAGGAAACCCTGACAAAGTTTATTTAGTATTCACCAATCGAGGTGAGGGAGCAAAGGGAAAGTATGGGACGCAAATTTACGAGGTAGACAAAAAGGATGTTAACGCGGATTTTATAAACGGTGTGATGAGCGGCCACGATAAGGGGCTATCACATGGACAAGTAATGGATAAAATTCATCAGGTTACTAAAGGCCAACCTCCAATATCTACTATCGAGCAACGTGCACAGAAAGTTGATAATTGTACTATAGCAAATACACGTTCTAATATTCATGGTGTTCTTCTATGCCAAGAGGCCAATCGCAGAGGTGGCTTTGCGAATATGACTCAAGAGGTGAGAGATGACGTCAAAGGACGCTATAAAGAATTTACGAGTGATATGAAAGATAAGTGCGTCCAAAAATTGGAAAAATTGATAAAAGCCGATCCAGGAAATATAGATCTAAAAGGTCTGGCTAAAGGGTTTATGGACAAACCCAATCATAAGCATTCGGATATATTGCAAGCAGCGGTTTCTGATCATCAAGAACCAGTTGCCATGCGCTCTATGTAAGATGACAATTTGATTAAGCTATCACTGCTCAATGAACAAGTGCTTATCGTTCTGAAGAAAGCAATACCTTGGCGTTTTGTTAGGCGCTCGACTTAGCAGCAGTCTATTATTAAGTTAGAGGTTTCGGGATGACGTATTGTTGTTCTGAGGCGTATTGCTCTTCAGTGTTGCCGCTTGCACCTTTCAATGATAAGGGACTCGGTGGGTGTCATATTAAAAGCCAGGTCTAGTTTACTAAAGATTCTCTGTTTGTTGATAATCTTTAGCGCCAGCAATAATTAATTTGTATACCCGCTCACTGATAATGCCTTGTTCAAATTTCATTTTTGCATCCCAGGTCATCAGCTGACCTTTTTGGCGTACTAATTTACGAGTAGCAGAGGTTACGTCATTAGGATCGCTTTCAAGTAAAATATCTCGGACTTCTTCATCAAATACGAGATACTCTCTTAATGCAACCCTTTTGTCGTCTACGGTGGGCACAAGTTTTTGCCAAATACATAATCTTATTGTTTCCAAAATATCAATAGTTCGTCCTAAACGCTCTTCACCAGAGAATGAAGTGACAAGACGACGCATGGTTTCGGCCACGCCGGAAGTATGTAAAGTTGTATATACTGGGTGTCCAGTAAGTGCTGCCTCTAAAGCCGCGCTGATTGTTTCTGCATCTCGACACTCACCCACCATAATTAAACGTGGTTTACGCCGTAAAGCGTTTCTTACTCCATCTGCAAAGCTTGGTAAGTGACGTGGAATTTCTGATTGGCTCACGACGGCAGAGATGGTTTCAATTTCATCATAGACAAATTCGATTGGAGATTCATAGGTCAACACTTTACGGTTTGAATCCTCTGTTTCGATTAAGTCTCGAATGATGGACGCTAATAATGTTGATTTACCTGAACCAGTTGCCCCGGTGATAAATACAATTCCTTCTTGTGGGGCAACAGCTTCCAGCACGTTATCGGGTAGATTCATCGTCGCCAGTCTGGGGGGGGTTGTAGGAATCGTTCTTAAAGTAATCTGGATTGCATCATGACCTTCGACAAGACAAGCAGTACCATTGACACGGTAACGGTATCTGACTCCACGATTAGGACGAAACTCATAGTGCGTATCAATATCCTTACCTGAAAGGAGCTGGGTTGTGGCATTAGGGCCATATATCGCATTAATTAAATCACCGAGCTCTGTATTAGATAAACGACGATTTGTGATGCGTAAAAGCTTCCCATAAACCTCAGCGTAAATGGGTTCGCCGGTTTGAATTGTAATATCAGAAGCGTTTAAACGCTCAGTATGTTCCAACATTTTATCCATAAATAAAGGAGTAAAACGTGTTGGCTCATCAGGCATTAAATAAGTTTTATTATTCATACTTATTATCAGTGAATACTATTGTTGTCGTTAACCGGGGCAATTGTAGGCTGCCAGGACTTATCTGTTATTATAATTTTAGAACGATTTGCTAATTTTTCCATGTTTTTGAACTGCTCTAGCGCATTTTCATCTTTAGAAACTGCTGCTCGCCATTGGTCGCTGTTCACATTCAAGGCTGGCAATGCCGTAATTCTCAGAACTCTATCGTCAATATGAATTTCAGACGCATCACCGGTGATTCCCAAGTCTGTATGAGAGACATAAGGGGGGGTGACCATATTCATTGCTAATAATTTTCTGTAAAGGATCATTCCACTAAAATCTTCTTTGATACGGGCTATGTTTTCCTCAAGAATGGTATTAGCTTGATCAATACCGTTTTTCCAGCCTCTTGCTACGTACAGGCACCATATCTTCTTCTCTACCTTATTCTTAGGCAACAGAGTATAGTGAGGGTATTCTGGTTTTACATAATCTAGCCATAAATATTGCCGCCAAGTTGGTGGCGTGGTAACAAAATGAGCTTGCTTTGCTACTCTATAAGTACGATCAGAAATACGGATGGTTTGCGCATCGGCAAGATTAAGGGTATTTCTGCCTTCTAAGAGTACTGGGGGCAAAATGTTATGTTCTAGAATCAAAGAATTAAAATCATAAATGGCATCGAGTCTGCGCGTTTGTTTGATAAGTTGCTCATCAATAGCTTTGGCACGATTTGCCAGACCTGCTTGAGCGCCAAGACTTAAAGCAGTTTCTCGTAGTGCTGTTTGGCGTATTCTACCGTTTTGTTTTTTATTTCTTTCCTTTTGGGTTACATTGGCCATAGCCTGTAGCCCTGCTAATGAGTTCGTATCGCCCATATATTTTGATGAGTGACATGCAATTAATAAAGCAGACAATACAACTATTAAACTATGAATAAATTTTGGCATAGCGCAATTCAACAACTTGACTGTTAGGGTATACGTGAATACTGGCTTTCAACCCAGCTTGGTAATCAATATCACGCAGGAGTTCAGCTAAACTTTCATCTTTAGTATTAAGACTAATTAAAATTGGAATTGAAGGGGCTTTTCCTAAAACACGAAGCCTGAAATGTGCGGACTTGGCAATGCGGGCAGTTAACTCTTCAATAGGACCAGACCAGTCTACACTTGCTCTGGCTTGTAAGTTATACGCATTAGGTATGGTCAGTGTGTTGTCTACAGGCGGCGGTTGAATGACTTTTTGGACTCGTGCCATTTCATGCATGGAATCGCTTACAGATACTGCTGCTTCTGCTAGTTTAATTGTAGCATCATCACTAGGATTGTTCATTGGTGGTTTTTTAAAGAGCACAGCACCATGTTTACAACCTACAAGCAGGATTGAGGCAAGAAACAGCGTGACAAGCTTGTTGTTCATTCAATGTTCTTTAATGTCTGGAATTATTCGTTTGATTGAAACAGGAGCTAGGCTGCTTGTCAAGCCTATAAATAAGGAATTGTATGAATTTAAATGAAAATAAGTTCAGAAAATTTTTGACTTTAATTGTTTTGTAGCCTGGTTGTAGGAACGTGAACCAGGGGTATCGCATGCAACTTTAGCGCTCAAATTAGTTTCTCAAATAATGCATATACAACTTGTCCTGCTTGTTTGAGTTTTATTTGTCTCCATATTTTTTCATCCAAATGCAGCATAGAAGGGGACTCCACATAAACAAGGCCTCCACGTTTGAGAATATTGCTTTGTGCTATATAAGCAATACATTGGGGAAGATAGGTTTGCGCAAAAGGAGGGTCCAAGAAAATAATATCAAACTCTTCTTGAACACGCTGCAGATACTGTATCGCATCGGTCTGTAGTAGTTTAAGTTTTGGACTGTTAAATGCAGCGATTATCTTCTGTAAGCTGGCATGTGCTTTGGGTGATTGTTCAAGAAAAACAACGCGCGCAGCCCCTCGGGAGAATGCCTCCAGGCCTAAAGCACCACTCCCTGAAAAAGCGTCTAGGCAGTGGGCTTCTCTGATGTCATGCATCAGCCAATTAAATAACGTCTCGCGTACACGATCCGGGGTAGGGCGTAGGCCTTCTACATCTGGAAAATGTAGTTTTTTCCCTCGATACATCCCACCAATAATGCGAATGACTTGTTTCACGATTTACCCACAGTGACGAGTAACAATTTATCGGGATTGACTTGTTGTTGGAATGCTTGTTTTACTTGTTCACTGGTTATTGCATTAATGCGAGCAGTATAGCTGTCAAGGAAATCTTCCGGCAAATGATAAAAAGTCATTCGCAATAAGAGCGTTGCAATACTGCGATTACCGGATAACGAAAGTGGAAAACTACCAATAAGGTATTGCTTCGCAGCATTCATCTCTGCATCAGTAGGACCTTTATCAATGTAGGTTCGCAAAACATTCTGAATCACATTCAAGGCTTCTTTAGTTTGTTTATTTTTAGTTGATAAGCTAATAAGGAAAGGGCCATTTCCCGACATAGGAGCAAACTGACTTTCTATCCCATACGTTAAGCCACGTTTTTCCCTTACTTCGACTGCAAGTCGGGAAACTAAAGCTCCTCCTCCTAAAATATAATTTCCTACTAGGAGAGGAAAATAGTTGGGATTATGGTGATCAATACCGATCTGACCAAGGCGTATCATCGTTTGTGATGATGGAAATGGAATGTTTATTGTTTTTGCTTGGGGTAGTTGGGGGGCTTTAGGGATAGCAGGGGCTGCTTGTCCTTCTGGAAGTTCTTGAGTCAATTGATCGGCAAGTTGGTGTGCCGTCTTGCTATTCATTGCTCCGACCATAACTAAAATGGCATTTTTTGCAACGTAATAACGTTTATTAAATTCAATCACTTGGCTTTTATTTAGTGCATTGACCGTCGCAGCTGTCCCACGAACTGGATGTGCATAGGGATGCTGTTGATATAAAGCCTGGAAAAAATTGAGCTGTGCTACGTCATCGGGAGCATCTTGAGACTGTTCGATTGCCATAAGCTGTTGTTTTTTTTCTCTGGAAAATGCGGGGTCAGGAAAGTCGGGATGATTAATAATTTGAGTAAAGGTATAACCTGCTTTGGATAGAGCTTCTTGGGTAACTAAGGTTCTAAGACTAAATACCACCATATCTCTGTTGATTTCGACTTTATATTGAGCGCCTACATCAGCTAGAGATTCAGCTACGGCTGTTGCATTTTGGCCAGCATTTCCCTGATTCATCATGCTGCTGGTTAAGGCACTGAGCCCATATTGGTTTTCGTCATAGGCGGATCCTGCTGCAAAAGCGATGCATATATCCAGCATGGGTACTTCCATCGCCGGATAAAAAACAACTTGCACGCCATTTTTAGTTAACCATTTTTCGGTTTTAAATGTACTTGCAGCTACTGAATGTGACAGTCCAATCGTTATTGCCAAAATACATGCGCTAAAAATTCTCATGGTGCCACCTTTTGTGTTTGAGGTTCTAATATTGCAGTAGTCATATTCTTTTCTTGAAAATAACGTTGGGCGGTTTGTTGAATTTGCTGTGGCGTAATCGCATTGATTGCTTGCGTATACTCCTCGCTTTTTTTCCAACCAATTCCGATTGTTTCTAAAAGACCTAATTCTGAGGCTTGCCCGTAAATGGAATCTTTTTCAAAAGTTTTTTGTGCAATGATTTGATTTTTTATGCGTTGTAATTCAGTTTCACTAACCAGATTTTTTTTCAAATCATCTAATTCAGTAAGAAGTCCGCTTTGTAAATCGCCAATCGTATGATTTTGGTTAGGAGAACCATATACGATAAACTGAGTTTGATATCTTGTGTAGGGGTTATAATAGCTATTTGCATCATTAGCAATGTGTTTGATGCGAACTAAATTTTTAGAAAAACGCGCGCTTTCACCTGCGTTTAAAATTCCCGTGATAATTTCTAAAGCGTAAGGTTCATATGCTTTTTTTGCAGTATTTACACTGGGAACTGAGTAGCCCATCATGAGTAGCGGTAATTTTGCTGCAGTTGTTTGAATATGAACAATTTTCAGGCCTAACTCAGGTGGCTCTTTTTTTAATTTTCTTTCAGGAATAGGTTGTTTTGGCAACGCCCCAAAATACTGTTCTGCTAAAGTGCGAACTTGTTCTGGGTTAACGTCTCCCACAACAACTAAAGTCGCATTATTCGGCGCATAATATTTTTTATACCACGCTCTTAGATCCTCAACATTCATCTGTCTCAAATCACTCATCCAGCCAATCACTGGATGATGATAAGGAGCACTTAAGTGCGCAGTAGCTAAAAAGCGCTCAAAGGCTAGTGCTTGTGGATTGTCATCTGTGCGCAGGCGCCGCTCTTCCTGGATTACTTTAATTTCTTTAGCAAATTCATTAGTATCAAGAAGCAAATGATTCATACGATCTGCTTCTAGCTCAAAACTGGTAGCGAGTTTTGATGCATCTGTTTTTTCAAAAAAAGCGGTATAATCATTACTAGTGAATGCATTAGCTTGAGCACCAATTTCCGCTATGGTTTTGGAAAAAACACCTAAAGGAAATTTTTCAGTGCCTTTAAACATCATATGTTCCATTGCATGGGATAAGCCTGTAATCCCACCAGGCTCATCAGCGGAACCTACGTTATACCAAATCATTGATACTGCAATAGGAGCACGGTGATCTTCTTTCACTAATATTTTTAATCCATTATTCAAGATAAACTCTTGAACTTGGCTAAAGGTCTGGCAAGATAGTATCATGAGTAAAGTAAACAGTATTTTGCGCACAACTTAACCTCAAAGTAAAAAAGATGATAGAATTTCATATTTTTCAGGATTTGTATACTATATGATTAAATGGTTTAAGCGAAGTCATGATTCCACCTCTGCAGAGCCCGATAATTCACAAAGTGCTGCTGACTCGTTGCCTCAAGTTTCTGTGGATGTAACGGAACCGGAACAAGAGCTTGTAAAAGAGGGGATTTTTGCACGGTTCAGAAAAGGATTAAGTAAAACACGTCACCAGCTAGGTGATGGAATTGGGCGATTGTTGTTAGGTAAAAAGGAAATCAGCCAAGATTTGTTGGATGAGCTAGAAACGCTTTTAATCAGTGCTGATTTGGGTATGGAGACTACTCAAACTGTATTAAATCAATTGGCTGAACGCTTGGCTCGTAAGCAGTTATCAGATGGCAATGCTGTTTATGATGCGTTGAAATCTCATTTACAATCCATTCTAGGTGAAAGCAACCAAACGCTAACTTTAGAAACTGCTGACCATTCGCCATTTGTTATCTTAATGGTGGGCGTGAACGGTGCTGGGAAAACGACGACTATAGGGAAATTAGCGAAACAATTTCAGCGCCAAGGTAAAAAAGTCATGTTAGCGGCGGGAGATACTTTTAGAGCTGCTGCAGTGGAGCAATTGCATGTTTGGGGGGAGCGAAATGATATCCCCGTGATTGCCCAGCATACAGGCGCAGATAGTGCCTCAGTGATTTTTGATGCGTTGCAAGCAGCAAAAGCGCGTAAAGTAGATATCTTAATTGCTGATACTGCTGGTCGGTTGCATACGCAAGGTAATCTCATGGACGAATTAAAGAAAGTAAAACGGGTATTACAGAAGCTTTGTCCCGAGGCTCCTCATGAAACAATGTTGGTATTGGATGCAAGCATAGGGCAAAATGCTCTAGTTCAAGCGCGGCAATTTAATGAAGCAGTTGGGTTGACTGGGATTACCATGACTAAATTGGATGGAACAGCTAAAGGTGGAATTTTGTTTGCTATTGCGAATGAACTAGGAATACCCTTTCGTTATATAGGGATTGGTGAAGGGATTGAGGATTTAAGACCCTTTGATGCAGCGCAATTTGTTGGTGCACTATTCAATGATCACATTTGACCAAGTAACTAAACGTTATCCAGGTGGTTTTGAAGCATTAAGTCAAGTGAATTTTTCCTTGCAGAAGGGAGAAATGGTTTTTCTTACTGGACATTCAGGAGCAGGGAAAAGCACCTTACTGAAATTGATTGCTCTTTTAGAATGGCCTACTTCGGGCCAACTCACAGTAAATGGTTTACGTTTGAATCAAGTAAAAAAACGTGATGTTGCTGCGCATCGCAGCCAACTGGGTATTACTTTTCAATCACCTTACTTACTTAATGATCGTACCATTTTTGATAATGTTGCCCTACCTTTACAAATTCAGGGTATGGCACATCCCATGATTGCCAAAAGAGTGCACGCAGCCTTGGATATGGTGGGTTTACTAAGCAAGGAAAAAATGCTTCCCGCCCATTTATCAGGAGGTGAGCAGCAACGGGTGGGCATTGCACGTGCAGTTGTGCATAAGCCTTCATTATTATTGGCAGATGAGCCAACAGGAAATCTTGACCCCAAACTTTCTACAGAAATCATGGCTATTTTTGAACAGTTTAATCAAGTAGGCGTAAGTATCTTAATCGCCACACATGATTTGGCATTGATTGCCGGAATGAAACACCGTATTGTCATGTTAAAAGGAGGCCGAATGTGTTAAAGCGAGCACAAGCAATCCTCTCTTATCACCTGCAGGCGGCAATACAAAGTTTAAATTCATTATGCCGCAAACCTTTGGCAACGATGATGACTTCTATAGTGATCGCGATCGCCTTAGCATTGCCGGCTCTTTTTTGGGTATTTTCTGATAATGTAGCCAAATTAACTGCAAACTGGCAGCGCGGCGGACATATATCTCTTTATTTAAAACCTGGTTTATCTGAAGCGGAGCAGCAGCTTGTTCTTCAAAAAGTGCGCGCAACAGATGGTGTCGCTCAAGTAACCTTAAAATCATCCGCTGATGGTTTGTCGGAGTTAACTCAGCAAGAGGGCATGCAGGATATTATGCGCTATCTTCCTGAGAATCCTTTGCCTGCGCTAATAGATGTTGTACCGGCGTTGATTATAGATTCACCTGCAAAACTGGATATGTTAGCGCGGCAATTACAATCTGTATCGCATGTTGAAAATGCAAAAGTCGATATGGAGTGGATAAGTCGCTTGCATGCTTTGTTAGGGTTTGCTGCTAAGTTTGCAGATGCATTATTGGCTTTATTAGCAATGGCTGTAATTATGATTGTAGGTACTACCTTGCGTTTGGCACTGCATAGCCGACAAGAAGAAATTCAAGTCTTAAAATTAATTGGAGCAAAAGATCCTTTTATTCTCAGACCATTTTTGTATTCAGGAGTGTGGTACGGTGCGTTAGGGGCTATTTTTGCTATTTTTATGGTTAATATTTTTATTTTCAGCCTGGGAGCGGCTGTAAACCAGCTAGCAGTTGCCTACCAAATGCACTATCCGTTAACCGGATTGTCAATGCGGCAGATCTTGCTACTTGTTTTATTTGCAATTATACTAGGATGGATGGGAGCGCGTTTATCTGTAAAACGTCAATTAGCCTCCATAGAACCTCAATTATGAGTTTTGTCTTATTCTCACCTAATTTGTACAGAGAAATTTTAGAGGAAGAAGCATGAGTCAATATTTGCAACTTGCCGAAATGAATTTACCTGTGGGCAGTCTTGATTCGTATATTCACAGGGTCAATCAAATTCCTATGTTAACTTTAGAGGAAGAGATTGCCTATGCCGAACGTTTTCATTCTGAAGGGGATCTTGAGGCCGCACGTCATTTGGTTCTTGCGCATTTGCGTTATGTTGTTCGCGTAGCCCGTGGTTATTTAGGCTATGGTTTGCCTCTGAATGATTTAATTCAGGAAGGTAATATTGGCTTGATGAAGGCAGTAAAACGTTTTGACCCTAAGATGGGCGTACGCCTCGTCTCTTTTGCAGTGCACTGGATAAAAGCAGAAATTCATGAATTTGTTTTACGCAATTGGCGTATTGTTAAAATTGCGACAACCAAAGCACAACGCAAGTTATTTTTTAATCTTCGCCAAATGAAAAATCGTTTGGGCTGGATGAGTCGCGAAGAAGTGACCGCTGTAGCACAAGATCTGGGTGTAACCTGTGAAGATGTGTTACTCATGGAACAACGTTTAAATGCGATGGATACACCTTACGATGCTCCTGATGCTGATGAGCATGATGAATTCTATACGGCACCTGAGCGGTATTTGTTTAATGCGAATGATGATCCTTCAGTCATGTTGGAAAAAGAAAGTGCGGGAGAACAAGGCCGTGAGAAGTTAATGCTTGCTCTAGAGCAATTAGATGAGCGTAGCCAGGATATTTTACAACAACGCTGGTTAGCTGAAGAAAAACTGACATTACATGATTTGGCTAAAAAATATGGCGTATCTGCTGAGCGAGTCCGACAGCTTGAAAAAAATGCAATGAAAAAATTGCGACAATATATAGAAAGTGTTTAAAATCATGTGGTGTTGGCCCAACACCACAGAGTCATTCCAGAAAATCACAAACCAACCGTTCTACTCGTTCGTCCAATAAGACGCTCACATGATTTGCATCAGGAAGCAGACACAGTTTGGAGTCAGGGTATTTTTTACAGAATTCTATCGATTCTTTAGTACTTATCGTTTCATCAAGCTCCCCATGGATGCATAAAAAAGGGATATGGGGGTATTGAGAGATGAAATTGTGTAAGCGCACCAGCGTAATGTCAAAGCGTGCTTGCTGCTTCATTACCTGGCGTAGATGCAGATATCCATGTCCACTTAATTTAAATTTTTTGGCAATTTGGTTAACGGGGCTACGCATTTGAGTTGGTGATGCAATTAAAATCGCCCGTTCGGGCTTATGCTTTAGCTGCCATTCGGGAAGTTGGCCAGCGACATTCAAGGTATTGAGTAACATAGAGCCGCCAAAAGAATGCCCGATAACTGCATAGAAAGGACCATATTGATTGATTGTATTCTTTAAAATCGCAACCGCATCAGTCCATGGTAGTTGAAGTCCTTTGGCTTCGCCATGTGCTGGAAAATCAAGAGCATATACTTCATAGCCTTGTTGATGTAGCGTATGGATTAAGCGTGCCATATAAGCTGCGCGAGATATCCATCCATGGGTAATCAGTATTTTTTTCCCTTTTGCATTTTTTTGTGCCGCAAAACGATGCAATACATGATGGCGTGGAAATTCATTATGTATTACCTCGGTACGTCTTCCCTCCACAAACTCACAAGCCAATTTTGCAAAATCTCTATATTGTTTTTCCACCGGGAAAAAAATAGGTGTAATAAAAGCCTGATAACACAACTGTGCATGTAAAATATCGCGTACATGAAGTAATGATGAAGTTATCATGATTATATTCCCTTCAGAGTTTACTTTAAGTTTAGTCCAAAAAAGAATAAATTATCTTTGTTTTTTCTATGCATTGTCCACGATGAGTTCATACCAAGCAAGATACACAGAAGATGATGTTTTTTCTCAAAAAAATAAATCAAGAGAATCTGTAATCAGCAGATATAAAATAATCTGCCTAAATAATAATTAATGTATTTCATAACTTTATCTCTTGGGCTCAATTTAATAAACTAGGGCACATTAAGCGTTTAATTTTGGTTTATTTTAGGGAGCTTGGAATGCACACTTCAAATTATATTTATCATGATCATGGGTTGGAATGTCATGGTTTTGCAGCTTATGATAAGGCTTTTTCTGGTCCTCGCCCTACGGTATTGGTCGCTCATGACTGGTCTGGTCGTAATGAGTTTGCATGTGAGAAAGCCAAATTACTCGCTCAGATGGGGTATGTTGGCTTTGCGATAGATTTGTATGGTCATGGTCAACTTGGTTCCACTACTGAGGAAAAACAAGCACTCATGAATCCATTAGTTTCTGAGCAAAATTTATTACGTCGTCGTATTCAAGCGGGATTAACCGCTGCATGTTCTATGCCTGAAGTGGATAGTAAGCGAGTTGCAATTATTGGATTTTGTTTTGGTGGCTTGTGCGCTCTTGAGTTAGCACGTTCTGGTGCTGATCTTAAGGGAGTGGTAAGTTTTCATGGTTTGTTGCATAAACCTGGTAGTCTAAAGTCTGAACCCATTAAAGCCAAAATTTTAGCTCTGCATGGCTACGACGATCCTATGGTTCCGCCTGAAACAGTGCACGCATTTTGTAAAGAGATGACTGATGCCAATGTGGATTGGCAAATGCATATGTATGGGCATGTACAACATGCTTTTTCGAATCCGCTGGCGCATGATATGCAATTGGGCACCATTTATAATGAGGTTGCTGCACACCGTTCTTGGCAAGCCATGACCCATTTTCTGCAGGAAATTTTTAGGTAATGAGTTGTTCTTCTTAGTCGAGAGAGGACTAGATTAGGGTCTGTAAACAGGCCCTAGTAGCATTGAAAATAAATATTGAAAAAAATTATTTCAATAGGCTCGATTGTAATTCGACAAACAATTATAATCCCCAAAATTATAGTCTTACTTCTGTGTTTTTTTCCATAAGCCTTTTACTATTGATGCTAAATATAATATATTGAGAATAAACGCTCTTGCTCGCTTTTTTTGTTAAAAATAAGCAATTAAATCAATTAAACTGTGGAAAAATAGCGCAATTAGTAGGAGTCAACCAATTTGAGTTTTTCACCCGGTTATAACACTATGCAATTGCATCATTTTTTTGAAAAAACAGTTGATAATTACTCAAGCAACATCGCATTGATTTGTGATAACGCTTTTATTTCTTATCAAGAATTAGAACATCGCGCAAATCAATTAGCTCATTTCCTTTCCGAGAACAAAATATCCAAAGGAAGTATTGTTGGTATTCTATTAGAACGCTCTGTAGAATGCTATGTTGCAATACTCGCTACTTTGAAAACAGGTGCTGCTTATGTACCTATTGAAGTGGATTATCCTGATGAGCGTATTAACCACATTTTTTCTGATTTGCCTTTCAATGCAGTTTTAACGTCTTCCGTGCAAGCCCAAAAAAATCTGACATGGCCTACTACTTATAGAGTTGATGCGCTTGCTGACGAAATTTCTAAACGCCCTGCACAAAGGTTGATTCAAGATGATTTGAATCCCGATGATTTGTGTTACATCATCTACACTTCAGGTTCAACAGGAAAACCTAAGGGAGTGGAAATTACGCATCGTAGCATTTGTCACTATGTAGACGTTGCGAGCACACTTTACGATATAACCAGTAATGATAGAGTATATCAAGGATTTTCTTTAGCATTTGATGCTTCTTTAGAAGAGTTTTGGATGGCTTTTGCTAATGGTGCTGCTCTTATTGCGTGTACGACAAAAGAAATCCGTTCAGGCTTAGGTTTAATTTCTTTTTTACAACAACACCGTGTTAGTGTTTTTTCAACAGTGCCTACTCTATTGTCTACGTTAGAGGGACAATTGCCTGATTTGCGTCTTTTAATTTTGGGCGGAGAAACCTGCCCGGCTACGTTAGTCGCACGTTGGAGTAGAGACGGTCTAAGGATAGTCAACACGTATGGTCCTACTGAAGCAACGATCATCGCGACTTATGCAGAATGTCATTCCGACAAAGAAATCACTATTGGACAACCTTTACCAGGTTATGAAGTACTGATTGTGGATGAACAATTGCGAGAAGTGGCGGATGGTGAGGAGGGTGAGTTGTGTATTGCAGGGATTGCTTTGGCGCGTGGTTACGTCAATCGTCCCGAGAGTACGGCGGAAAAATTTGTCCTCAATCCAGCAAACAACAATCAACGTTTATATCGCACAGGTGATTTGGTTTCCAAAGCGCCTAATGGGAACCTGCGTTTTGCAGGGCGAGTGGATGATCAAATAAAATTACGTGGATTTCGTATTGAACTAAACGAAATTGAAACCGTGATCATGCAATATGCTGGAATTAAGCAAGCGGTAGTTTCTTTACAAGAATTGGAACAACCTACCCTTGTTGCTTATGTGCTCCTTGATAACAATCATGTGCTGGATGCAAATGAACTTAAAATCTTTTTAAGAGCGCGCCTACCTGATTATATGCTACCTGCATTAATTGAAATTATAGACAATTTTCCTGTGTTAGCGAGCGGCAAAGTAAACCGAAAAAAGTTGCCCAAACCGGCACAGCAAAAGATAGACAGTATTTATAAAGCACCTGAGTCTGAACTTGCTCGAGAAATTGCTCATGTCTGGGAAAAGGTGTTTGATTGTATCAATATTTCTGTAACTGCAGACTTTTTTTATGATTTAGGTGGGCACTCGTTACATGCGGCTAAAGTGATTTCTAACTTACGCAAAATACCTGCGTTAAAGAATATCTCAATTCTTGATTTGTATAAAAATCCAACAATTGGCCAGTTAGAGCAGAAATTTAATGACCCTAATGCCAATCCACAAGTAAGCGAAGAACAAGCGGCCAAGAAAAAATATAGAGCACCGCAGTGGAAGTATTATTTGTGTGGTGTTGGTCAATTTTTTGGATGCTTGTTGCAATATGCAGTAGGTACCTTACAACTATTGGCCGTTATTTTGTGTTATAGCTGGGTGAGCTCTGAGTATTCAATTATTTCCAGAGAGTCACAGCTTGCATTTTTAGCCTTGTTTTTATCTATGCCCATCATTTCGTTATTTATTACGATCTGTTTGAAGTGGATATTACTTGGGCGAGTGAAACCAGGTGAATACCCGCTTTGGGGGTGGTTTTATTTTCGCTGGTGGCTAGTACAAAGGCTGCTTAAGAATTTGTTTTTAGGTAAATTTTTGGTTGGTTCCCCATTAGCAGCTATATATTATCGATTATTAGGAGCCAAAATAGGGAAGAACTGCCATTTGGGCTCTATGCAGGTTTCTGCTCATGATTTGTTAACTATAGGAGATAATACTTCTATAGGGGCCGACTGTAGACTTAACGGCTATATAGTTGAAGATGGCTGGTTAAAAATAGGTACTATCAACATAGGCAATAATTGTTTTGTAGGCTCACGTGCGGTTGTGGGTTTAAATACACAGATCGAAGATAATGGGATTTTGGATGACATGTCCATGCTTCACGATCAAGGTTTAATTCCTCAAGGGGCTTATTTTTCTGGTTCTCCTGCATTGCCTGGTATGGCTCCGGTTGACCACATAACCCGGAAAAAGATTGCGGTAGAAGAGTCTACTATGTTGGAAAATACTCTTTTCGGTATTTTGCATTATTTAGGCGTCGTTTTTGTGATGGTAGTGTATTACCTATGCTTAATTCCTTCCATCTCTTTGATCAGTTATTACTACGATCAAAGCCATTATTTTACTACGATGTTTTTTGCAATACCTTTAGGGGCAATACTCTTCTTAGTACTATACTATTTATGCATAGTGATCTGTAAAAAGATCATTATGGATAAGATAAAACCTGGCGAATATCCCTTAAAGAGCTTTTATTATTTCCGCCACTGGATCATGGTGAAATTATTGGATGGTGATGAAATTTCAGTAATGGCGGACACCTTGTATTTACCTATGTTCTTACGCTTACTTGGTGCAAAGCTAGGCAAAGGGGTCGAGATGGGAGAAACCCCCCATATTATTCCTGACCTAGTAACTATTGAAGAAGGTGGATTTACCGCCAGTTCCGTCGCTTTAGCTTGGCCTAGCGTTTGCAATGGTTTTATTTCTTTTGCTCCAGTAACTGTTGGACGAAGAGCTTTCGTAGGTAATGTAAGTTTATTGTCTTCAGGTAAGTCGATGGGAGAAGGTGCCTTATTAGGATGTTTATCTGTGACGCCACCAGGAGACAAAGCAAAGGAGCCTCATTCTGCTTGGTTGGGTTCGCCGGCAGTCTTTCTGCCAAAGCGAGAGTTATTTGTTGGTTTTTCTGATAAGGATACGTTTTATCCCTCTAAAAAACTCTATCGTATGCGTCTAGCTATTGAGTTTATACGAATTATTTTACCATCAACATTCTCATTGATTGCGTTATTCAATATGCTTTATGTTTTAGATTATATGTTAAGCGAATACTCTTGGCTTACTACAGCTCTGGTTTTACCTCCAGCTGAAATGTTCTTTACAGTCTGCCTTGTTGGTGTATTGGTCGCGCTTAAATGGCTTATGCTCGGTAAATTAAAACCTTTAACCAAGGCTATTTGGGATCCTTTTATTTGGAAAAATGATGTTATTGAGTATTCATATAACTATTATACGAACCCGCATTTAACGAACAAAGTTTTAGGAACTCCTTTTGCACTTTGGATACATCGTTGTTTAGGAACTAAAGCCGGTAAAAGGATTTTCACAGACAGTGCTGAGTTTTCAGAGTTTGATTTAATTACGATAGGCAATGATGTATGCATTAACGCTGAGACAATCATTCAAACTCACCTTTATGAAGATAGAATATTTAAAGTCTCTAATGTGACTATTGGTTCGGGTTGTAATGTAGGGGTTGGTTCAATTGTTCTCTACAATACGCTAATGGAAGAAAACTCTTCTCTCGGCAGCCTTTCTTTATTGATGAAAGGTGAGCGTTTACCTGAAAATACCCATTGGTCGGGAATTCCCGCTCAATCGACTGCTCTTGGAACCCAACATCAGCAAGTTGCTCGACAACCTGCGGTTACTGAAGGCGTTTCAGGCGAAGCAATTCCCGAGTTGTTGTAACCTGATTGCAGGCAACCAGGATTTCAAGAAATGCATTTATTGGATCCTGGCTGCAAACAGCCAGAATACGTTGCATTAAGATAAGTTCAATTTTCAGCTAATCCCTTACCCTAATAAGTAATTATCAATAAGTCTTATGTTGCCAATTCGTATTGCCGCAAAACGGCGATTTAGGTGCTCTTCAACATATTCTACAACAATCTCTCTTGCTGTTAATTGGTTGATGATTTGCGCACATGTTAGTTCTTTTTGTTGAAATAAGGCGGCAAACTCTTCAGCTAACGCTTTTTGCGCGCCATCAAGGCGGTTGTTGCGTGAGCTGTAAGCCAAGCCACTTGATTCACGAATGGTTGGGCAGGCCTTAATTTCGATGTCCATAAACAAGGCCTTAACCATGCCTTGAATTAAGAGGTATTGCTGATAATCCTTTTCCCCAAAATAAGCTCGATGCGGTTTGACCAAGTTGAGCAATTTCATTACTACAGTTAATACTCCATTAAAGTGTCCTGGTCTATGCGTCCCCTCCATCAGTTGGCAAAGTTGCTTTTCCTGAATCTGGTAATTGTATTTATCAGCATACATTGATTGTTCATTAGGAAGGATGCAAAAATCAACGCCAGAATCTTCCATAATCTTAAGATCGGCTTCTAAAGTGCGAGGATAATTATTAAAGTCGTCAGCTTGATTAAATTGCGTTGGATTGACAAATAAGCTTGAAACAGTATGGTTGTTTTCTTTGCTGCTGGTTAAAAACAATGACGCATGTCCTGCGTGTAAATTACCCATTGTTGGTGCAAAGCCAAGTGTTAATTGGGGAGATAAAGTTTTACGAAAGCTTATCCATTCGTCAAGATTGTGGAAAATTTGCATGGTAACTCCTATGAAATTATGGACGCATTCACACAATAGAGTTGTCATCGGCATTGTAGCCTGGGTGAAGGCGTCTGCTGTAACCCGAGAAGTCAGGACTAAACCCGGGTTACGCTACAATTAAGACACTTTTATGTGAATAGTTACAATTTCTAATTAAAATGAATGCTCGGCTGTTGGGAAGCTCAGTTGTTGAACTTGTTGCACATAAGTATTTAACGCATTCAGCAGAATGTCTTTACCTTGAATGTAGCGTTTAACAAACTTTGGATTAAAATCAGTTTGTAAACCTAACATGTCATGCCAAACAAGTACTTGACCATCAGTATTAGATCCTGCTCCAATTCCAATAGTAGGTATATCCAAAGACTGGGTGATTGCTTGTGCCAATTGTTGGGGGACACATTCGATGACAAGAGCAAAACAACCCGCCGCCTCTAAATCAAGTGCTTGCTGTATTAGTTTTTCTGCTTGTTCTTGATTTTTCCCTTGGACTTTATAGCCACCTAATTGATGAATGGATTGCGGTGTTAAACCAATATGACCAATAACGGGAACTCCTGCATTGACTAAATAAGAAATAGTGTGACACGTATCGGTATCACCTCCTTCAATTTTCACTGCATGTGCACCTGCCTGCAAAAGACTTTTTACATGTTCTACAGTTTGGGGTAATGAGGTCTTATGACCTAAAAAAGGGAGGTCACTGATTAAAAATTGCTGTTTTATCCCACGTGCTACGGCCTGTGTATGAAGTATCATCATCTCCATAGTTGCCGTAACTGTTGTTTCATGGCCGTGGACAGCCATAGCTACAGAATCACCCACCAGAACACAATCAATGTTCGATTCAGCTACAATGCAGGCAGATGGATAATCGTAGCAGGTAATCATGGAAATTTTTTGTTGTTCTTCTTTTTTACGTTTGAAATCATGGATTTTCATATTGCCTTACCCCTTAATAAAATGAAGCAAGCATTATGAACAGCGAGAAACACTACTCTAGGTACCTGTCGCATGGATCAAGTCCTCCAAAAAAAGTTAAAAAAGTCACTGCCAACGTGGGTCAATGCATTTGACCTTATTCTAAAGCTTCTGATGAGATGAATTGCTTCGTTGATGCGGTGCTCGAATCTTCATGTACTTATGTACACTTCAGCTCTATGCTTCGCGGCTTCTTGCACTTCACTCTCCTCAGCGAGTTAGGAAGGAGGTCGTTATGTGCAGCCATTATACTGGCTCACATGGGTTATCATATTTCAAATTCAGATAATTGAGAAGTAGTAGCTTTTTTGGATGGGGGTTTAAGTAAAAACAAAAGAGGGAACGCACATAATACCAACCACATCATGAAGCGAAAATCTTGTAAGTAAGCCAGTAACACAGCTTGCTTGTTCACTGTTGCATCAAGAATAGCGAGCCCCTGTGTTGATTGTAGATTAAAAACTCCTGATTCATTTGCATGATTTAAGCTGATGTTAAATGGAGTAATAAAATGGGAAAACGCTGAATGATTTGCTTGTGTATTTTGCGCTAACTTGGTCATGACAATGGAAATACCAATACTGCTCCCGATATTTCTGAGTAGGCTAAATAAAGAAGTACCGTCGTTACGATACTGTGATGGCAGCGAGGCAAAGGAGAGTGTAGATAAGGGAACAAAAATGAAGCCCAAACCTAGTCCTTGAATGATTCCTGAGGAAATGATGTCGCTGCTGCTGATGTCCGTATTGAATAAGGTCATTAGCCATAGGGAGTAATCAGTTAAAATTAATCCCAAACCAATTTGATAACGTGCATCAATTTTTCCTGATAATCGGCCCACAATCATCATCGCAGTCATAGTGCCTACTCCTCTAGGAGCTAAGAGTAGTCCAACGTCAATGACTGGATAATTCATTAAACCTTGCATGTATGGCGGGAGTAGCGCCATCGTTGCCAGCAAAATAATCCCAATAATAAAAATAAATGTAAGCCCGACACTAAAATTACGATCTTTAAACATAATTGGATCGATAAAAGGGGTCTTGGAAGTGAGGATATGAACAATAAACAAATACAAGCAGATAAGCGCAACGAATCCTTCAATGATGATTTCATTGCTATTAAGCCAATCCAGTGACTCTCCTCGGTCAAGAAAAAGCTGTAATGAACCTATTGCGATACTTAAAAATGCAAATCCCATTAAGTCAAAATGTTTTTCGGTTTTTAATTTATTTTCCTGAAGAAACATGGTTAAACCGATCCAGGCAAGTATTCCAAAGGGTAGGTTAATATAAAAAACCCAACGCCAGTTGTAATATTCAGTAAGCCATCCACCAAGAGACGGACCAAGAATTGGGCCAACCATGACCCCCATACCCCAAATCGCCATAGCCGAGCCTTGCTTTTCTGGAGGGTTAGAGTCTAAAAGTATGGATTGGGATATGGGAACCAGACTGGCACCACAAATGCCTTGGAGTAGGCGAAATAATACAATTTCCGACAAATTTTGAGCAGCGCCACAAAGCATGGAAGCAATAGTAAAGCCAATTACTGACCAAATAAAAATTCGTTTTCTTCCAAAGCGGTCTCCCAAAAAACCAGTTAAAGGGGTGAAGATGGCTGCTGCAACAATGTACGAGGTAAGAACCCAAGAAATTTGCTCTTGAGTTGCTCCCATCCCACCTTGCATATGAGGTAAGGCCACATTAGCAATGGTTGTATCCAATGATTGCATTACGGTTGCAAGCATGACGGATAATGTAATAAATACTCTTTGTGACCCTGGGGGCGCTTGATATGTTTCTGCCATAGAGCTCATCAGTTTATCGATAAAATGTAGCTTGGGTGTAGCGCAGCGTAACTCGGGTTTCTACATGTAAATGAGTTTCATAATCCCGGGTTACGCTGCGCTACACCCAGGCTACAAAGGTTCTAACCTTGCCCTACTTTAGGAAGAGGAGCGTTTTTAAACGAATATCTTTTATGTCCTGTATCAATTTCCACCCAGGAGCTCAGTCCAGAACGAAGTGGCGGACTGTTAGGATCTGCCTCCAATTGGATGCGTACTGCAATACGCTGAGCAATTTTAACCCAGTTTCCTGTCGCATTTTGAGCTGGGATAATTGAAAACTCTGAACCGGTTGCTGGGCTTAAACTTTGGACCGTACCTTTCCATTTTTTGCCAGGATAAATATCAATGGTCGTAATGACTTTTTGCCCTGGATACACATAGGTTAACTCTTTTTCAGTAAAGTTTGCTTCAATCCAAGGATGTTCATTAGCGACTAAAGTCATACTGATGGAACCTTTAGTGACGAATTGTCCTAGTTTGGGAGGCGTGCTAATGGTTCCAGAGACCGGGGCTTTAATTTCAGTACGCTGCAAATCCAGTTTGGCTTGCTCGTATTCTGCTTTTGCTATTAAATAAGATGGATGGTTCTCTACAGGCTCATCAATACTACCCGCAAGAGATGCTGCCAGGCCCTGCAGATTATGCTCTGAAGTAACTATCTGTTGCGCCGCAAGTTCGGCGCCTTCATTCGCCTCATCTAAACTAGATAAGGAGGCGAAATGTTTTGCTGCGAGATCCGTCTGGCGCTTTTTAGTGCGTAGAGAAAAATTATATTTAGTACGAGCGAGATCCAATTCAGCCTGTTTTTCAAGATAATTGGCTTTCATCGCCAAAATATCAATGCGGACTTGGGCTAACTTAGATTCGGCCTTGGTCAACGCGACTTTAAACGGTTCTGGATCAATGCGATATAGGAGCTGATCTTTGTTTACATTTTGGTTTTCGATGACAAAGACTTCTTGAACTGCCCCTGATACTTGCGGACTTAAAGGAACCATATCCGCTTTGACGTAGGCATTATCTGTTGCAACATAACGGCCCCCAAGCAGATAAAGAATACTTCCGGTGAATACAAACACCGCTGGAATTACAATTAAAAAAACAAAACGTTTAGAAAAGGGGAGGTATTTCGTTATTGGCATTGTTTCTTTTTGCTCTTTATGCATTTTGTTCATCTATAATTCGAGTTATCATTCATGCTTCAAGCAGTGTCCTCTTCTGTGAAACACTTAGTCGCGAAGACTGAAATAGCTGCGTGAAATGTGTACTTATAATAACAGGTTTTTTATGCAAATCACTGAAAAATTAGCGAGCCCTGGTGAACATGCTTTATTTTTGCAGGGGGCCGTTGGGAAATTAGAAGCTGTTTTAACTGTTCCAGAAGAAAATCATTCTGCTTTTATCGCTTTTCTGGGGCATCCTCATTCACTGCAAGGCGGTACAATGAGTAATAAAGTTGTTACCACCTTGGCGCGTACCTTTAGAGAATTAGGTATTCCTTCATTGCGCTTTAATTTTCGAGGAGTAGGTCAGTCTGAAGGAGAATATGATGCAGGACTTGGTGAAAGTGAGGATATGCTGGTTTTAGTTCGTGAATGGCAAAAGGAACAGCCGGAGAAGAAACTTATTTTTGCTGGCTTTTCTTTCGGTTCTTATGTGGCTTATCGGGCCGCATCGCAAGTCGACTCAAAATTGTTAATTACAGTGGCTCCTGCAGTACATCATTATAATTATCATGAGTTTAACCCGGCACCTTATCCCTGGCTTGTGCTACAAGGAGATGCCGACGAGGTTGTTCCTTCCAATATGGTTTTTGAGTTTGCTACTCAGGCTAATCCCGAGATCCCGGTGATTCGTTTTGTCGATACGGGCCATTTTTTTCATGGCAAACTAATCGAACTGAAAGCAAAACTCACGGAGTATATTCATTCTCAGGTTGTTTTATGACGAATGTGCTTACCCAATATGAGGCTGCAATTCATCGTGGCGAAATTGATGATGATATGTTGCAACGAGAGATATTGGCGCGGATGCAATATTTAGCTGATGAAGTAAAAAAGTCGAATTCATCTTGGTTTTATCCATTCATGAAAACCCGAGTTAAGGGTGTGTATCTTTATGGTCCTGTTGGGGTGGGAAAAACCTATTTAATTGATTTATTTTATGATTGTCTTGAGGAAAAAAAGAAAGCACGCTTTCATTTTCATCATTTTATGCAACAAATTGATTCTCAGTTAAGACGATTACAAGGACAAAAAAATCCACTTCGCAAAATCGCCAAAGAGTTGGCAAAAACAACACGACTACTTTGTTTTGATGAATTTATGGTTCATGACGTTGCCTATGCCATGATTTTAGCGGAACTGCTACAAGCTTTGATTGCGCATGGGGTTATTTTAGTTATTTCTTCGAATATACCTCCGGATGATTTGTATCGAAATGGGGTTCATAGAAAACGATTCTTACCAGCTATTGCTGCCATTAAAGAAAATTGCGAAGTATTGCATTTAAATGAGCAACGAGATTATCGCGTTGGGCGAGCTCCTTTACTCGATGCTTATTTATTTCCTTTAAATGAGCAAACGTCGTTGATCATGGAGAAACAATTTGCGCTTTTAGCCAGCGAATTTAGAGAAAATGGTTTTATCACAATACAAAATCGTGATATTCCCTATCTTAAGTGTGCCGAAAAGTCGATTTGGTTTGCTTTTGATATTTTGTGTAATTTACCTCGTAGCCAATTGGATTATTTAGAGCTTGCAGATAAATTCGACACAATTTTTTTAAGCAACATACCGTCTTTAACGGTAAATCATACGTTGCAAACCATTATGTTCATTCACTTTATCGATGTGATGTATGACCGTGGCATCAATATTATTATTTCTGCAGAAGTTGCGCTAGACGAGTTGTATGTTGAAGGGGAAATGAAAGAAACCTACATGCGCACATTAAGTCGTTTACAGGAAATGCAGTCAGTAGATTATTTGGCACGCCATCCGAAAAGAGAACTTAAAGAGTTACTTGCTGATAATTCTTGATTATGGCAAGTACCGTAACCTGAGCCAGCAGAATCCGGGAACGCAGCAGTTTATCAATCTCGTAACCCCGGGTTTCGCTGCGCTGCACCCAGGCTACAGGTTTTTTCTGACAGGAAAAATGTATAATTTTTTTCTTAATTGAGAATGATTCTCGATTTCATTTGTGCTAAGATCAAATTTATTTCACTATTTGCTGTTAGGACATGATTAAAATTACAGAGTTAGTACCTGGTGATAGAGTACGGTTAACCGATTTTGGTACAACTGATATGCAATATAGACGCAGGCTTTTGTCTTTGGGCGTGACCTGCGGTACGGAACTTTTAGTGGTCCGCATTGCACCTTTAGGATGTCCTATACAAATTGAAGTCAGAGGAACTGCTTTAACCCTGCGTAAGGAAGAAGCGAGTCAATTGATTTTGGAGCGTATATGACTCAAGTGCTGTTAGTAGGAAACCCTAATTGTGGCAAAACCACCTTATTTAATGCATTAACCGGTGACAATCAGCGAATAGGAAATTGGCCCGGCGTTACGGTTGAGAAGAAAACCGGAGAATTCTTTGTAGGGCAACAGCGAATTGAAGTGACTGATTTGCCGGGGGTTTATTCTTTAGTAGCTAATGCCAATGGCATCAGTCAGGATGAGCACATTGCTGCTCATTCGGTTGTCACTATGGAGGCAGACTGTATTGTTAATATGATCGACGCCTGTCATCTGGAGCGTCACTTATATTTAACGACGCAAATTTTGGAGCTGGGCAAACCCGTAGTGCTGGCTCTAAATATGATGGATATTGCTCAGCAGCGTGGGATCTCTATAGATATTAATCTGTTGTCCCAACAATTGGGTTGTCCTGTTATTCCCATTCAAGCCCATAAAAAGATTGGTCTCTCGCACTTAATGCAGGCATTAACTCACTTACCTCAAGAGCATACCCCCTGGACACTGCCTGTGCCCAAAACGGTGCAACACACCTTAATGACTTTGGAAGATACGTTAAGTCAAGCAGGATATAGCCAACCCCTCGCTTATTATTATGCACGCAGGCTGGCAGAGGGAGATGAGTTGTTATTAGATAAGGCACTTACCAAAGATATAACTTTACTGAGCGAAGCAGAGCCTAATCTCGATGTCTTATTAGCTGATGCCCGATATCAGAAAATACATGACATGGTAACAACCGTACAGAAAAAGCGAAGCGATGCCAGCGAAGATTTTACTGCAAAGCTTGATAAGATTATGTTGCATCGCTTTTTTGCTCTCCCTATATTTTTTGCCATGATGTATTTGATGTTTTTATTCGCGATCAATATAGGTGGTGCGTTTCAGGATTTTTTCGATATCAGCACGGATACGATATTCGTTCAAGGAACGGCTTGGTTATTACAACAGATTCATGCGCCCAATTGGTTGATTGCTTTATTGGCAAACGGAGTTGGTAAAGGCATAAATACTACGTTAACCTTTATCCCAGTGATTGCGGCGATGTTCTTCTTTTTGTCCTTATTGGAGACATCAGGATACATGGCCAGAGCAGCTTTTGTCGTCGATAAAGCAATGCGTATGATGGGGTTGCCCGGGAAGTCTTTTGTGCCAATGATTGTTGGTTTTGGTTGTAATGTTCCGGCAATTATGGCGGCACGAACTCTGGATTCAGAGCGTGATCGCATACTTACGGTAATGATGAGTCCTTTTATGTCCTGTAGTGCTCGTTTGGCGATTTATGCCGTATTTGTCGCTGCTTTTTTCCCATCGGGTGGACAAAACGTAGTGTTTTCTTTATACCTCGTAGGGATTTTGATGGCTGTCTTAACAGGATTCCTTTTGCGCAAATCCGCTTTAAAAGGACATGCGTCCCCATTAATTTTGGAACTGCCTGCTTATCATAGGCCAACATTCAAGCGCTTATTTAAAGAAACTTTGATGCGACTGCGTTTTTTTGTGATGCGGGCAGGAAAATTAATTGTGCCTATTTGTGTTATTTTAGGTGGTTTGAATGCCATTACTTTGGGTGGTGGGATTAACTCAGGTGAAGCCAGTACTCAATCATTGCTTTCTTTAATGGGACAATGGATTACCCCTTTATTTGCACCCATGGGAATTCATCAAGACAATTGGCCAGCAACAGTGGGCTTGTTAACGGGGATGTTGGCTAAAGAGGTAGTGGTGGGTTCGTTAAATTCACTTTATGCTCAGGTAGGGCATGTGGGAGAAATCGCTGCCGTTCATTTTGATTTTTGGGCAGGAATCAAAGCCGCTTTTTGGTCTGTGCCGCAGAATTTGGCGCAATTGGGCTCTGCTTTAGCAAATCCTGTATTGGCTAGTGCTGCGGATAGTCCAGTATCTCAATCTGTATATGGCATTATGGCACAACGTTTTGACGGTAAAATAGGTGCCTATGCTTATCTGTTGTTTGTACTTCTTTATATCCCATGTGTATCGACAATGGCAGTAATTCGACAAGAAGCCAATAGAAAGTATATGTGGATTTCGGTGGCTTGGTCTTTTGTTGTTGCTTATGGTATAGCCGTTTTGTTTTATCAATCTGCTAAGTGGATTCAGAGTTCAGAACAAGGTGCTCTTGAAATCATTGTGTTCTTATTGGTTCTGTTTTTTGTAATTGGATTACGCCAATACAGCAAACGAAATATGCGGAGGAATAATGCTGTTGCAAATACGTGATTACATTTGCCGTCAAGGAGTCGTGAGTACTCAGCAATTGACTCGAGAGTTTCGTTTGGATCTCCCTGCACTACAACCTATGCTTGATTTATGGATTGGCAAGGGAGTAATCCGAAAATGCCAGGAAAAAGCAAACTGCCAAAGTACATGCTTTAAGTGTCGTACTAACGCCCCTGAATATTATCAATACCTTTAGGAGCTGTTTCCATTTCTACTATCTTGGCCAAACTGACCTGATTTTCTGCGTTCCGATGCTCACATACTTGTGTATACTGCGCTTCGCTACTCGAAAATCAAGCCATTTTGACCCAAGCTAGCGAAATGAAAACAGATCCTACCGGCCGTTAAGCTCAGCGTTTGCTGAATTTAATTTGTACTGCCAAAACTCCATTATGAAGACCAATTAACAAGTATCTCCATGCTGCGCTTAGCAGCCTAGCCTAGGTTTATTGAGCTAAATCAAATCCTTATGCGCATGTAGTCACATTTTTTTCGGATTTTTTACCGAAGCGCATTTAACTTTCGTGCTCATTCATTAAATTTGGGCTAATATAGACGTATAGGCTTGATTTATATGTGGTATGCAAATGGCTGATGAACCAGATTTCCCCACTACTGACGAAAACGCAGAATATCTAGAAAGTTTTGATGAGAACGCTGAGAACAGTATTGATTTGCGTAAACTGCAAATGCAAGAGGATTTAAATGATCCTATAACCTTAGTTGAGCGGGTTTATCAAATTTGGTGGCGTTGGGCTGATTTTCAACTTTATATTGTGTCTCCATATGTAGATCTTATTTCACCTCCAATCGTTATCAAGCCAGAACTAATTCAAGGAACAAATGAGTACGAATTCGTATATCCTATTCTTGATTCAGGATCAAAATTGTCGACTTCCAAAAGTGAAGAGATGTTGTCTGCTGGGATGTCCATGTATAAGCTCTATATGACCATAGAAAAAATGATTTATATCTTGGTTGAGCGTTTAAAAGACGGGGGTACTGATAAAGAAACTGAAGTGCAAGTATCTTTTGGTGGACATTTACTTCCTCAAAGAAAAGCCTTTGAATCGATTATCAATTTACCCTATAACGTTGTAGTAACTAACTTTGATCCGGGCGCATGGGGTGAACGCTATTTACAAATTGTTAAACAGAACGCAGACAAATACGGGTATCCGCTTGAAGCGCCACGTGACACTTATAAGCAACCAAGAGGCTCTTCTATGCGGCCTACTAAATAAAAGCCCTATTGAAATGAGGGCTTTCAGTTCAGAATATTAAGCAATCAAAGTTCAGCTTTTAGAGAAGGAGATTCTTCAGGCTTATCACTGTGTGCTTTAATGTAATCAACATACCCGCGTAATTCTTTATTATCACCCACAACTTTTTGTAATAATTGAACACTATCGAGTACGGCTTGATTTCTTGAGGTGTCATCATGTTCTTGTGCGGCTGCACGTTTTACTTGTGACAGGATATTTTTCACCGCTTTTACTTGAGTACTGAATAAACTACTTCCTACAAATGAATGCGCCACATAATCTTGAAGTAGGGCTTGTGTCAGTACTAAAGGATCTTTTTCTAAATTACTCTGATGTATGAGTTCACAAGATAGATAACTGGCAATTTCATGATGCCCTTCTTTTTTTGCTTCTTTCAATGCGCGTTTAATGCCATTCACATTGGGCATATTCTCTTGAGACAAATCACAAAGCTGCTTCGCCACATCAAGTTGTCCCGCTTTTACTGCCATAAAGAGTAACTCACCTGCCATTCTCCAATCAGGCTCTCGATGGCTTAATAGGGGTTTAACGTTATCCCATTGCCCGTTGGCTCCTGCCACGCGTAATAAATACCCTATGGATGCCTGAGAAGGTTGCATCTTATGTTTTTGAATATACGCAAAGACAGCAGCCCAATCGCTCTCTTTTACCTTCCCATTGGGAATTAAATTTGTCAGTTCCTCATCTAGTTGATTCTGTCGATATTCAGCATATTTTGCCAATGCAGTTGCTGCAATCTTAGGGTTGGGTTGAGGAACATTTTTTGGTAGGTTGCATAGTAAGGTAAGAATTTCTCCTTGTTTATTGATTTGTTCAATAGTTAAGTGCCCAGATTTTGTTGCATCTAATATATTTTTTATTGCTTGCTCAATGACTTTTGGTTGAATTCTCTGAATTCGCTTTATATCATTATCATTTACAATATTGTGTACGGTTTTAACAAGCCCTTTGGAGACGCAATAGATAAGTCGTGCATTTGGATCGTCAGATATTGCCATAAGTGATGCCTAAACGTAATAAATGTATGTTAATTATACAACCAAAATCACATTGATTCATTTTTTATCTTCAATTTACTAAATATTTTTTCGCGTAAAAAGATTTTTTAAAAAATAGCAGCAGTGAACGAATTTATTTGGATTAGATAGCGGTAAGTTAAGAATCCGTATCGACTTAATCTTGCGTGATAAAAACAGAGTGCTATACTTCGCATTTGTGCTTTATTTAATTAACTTTTCTCATTAAGGAAGAAACTCACAGTGAACAAAAAAAGACCCGTTAATCTGGATTTGGGTAGTTTAAAATATCCCCCTATGGCGATATCGTCTATTTTACATAGGATTTCAGGGGTGGTTTTATTTTTACTGTTACCCATAATGCTTTATATCTTTGGCCAATCAGTGCAATCAGAAGAGGCCTTTACCCAAGTGAAAAGTTTGTTGTCGCATCCTGCTTATAAGATGATAATGTGGGCATTTGGTGCAGCAATGATTTATCACTTACTTGCAGGGATTAGGCATCTTGTGATGGATATGGGGTTTGGTGAGCATCTTGATGCCGGTCGGCGTTCCGCTGTTTTAGTCATTATTCTTGCCATTATTTTGTCAATTTTTCTAGGAATCTGGATATGGTAAATAATGTCACCAGCTTAACAGGTAATGGGCTAAAAGATTGGTTGATTCAACGAGTCACCGCAGTTTATTTTGCTGTTTATTCTTTTTTTATTATTGGATTCTTGTTAACGCATCCGGAACTAGGTTTTGCACAATGGCATGCCCTTTTTTCTAATGTATTAGTTCGGATCGCGTCACTGATTGCATTGTTTGCTCTTTCATTGCATGCATGGATAGGTATTTGGACAGTGACTACAGATTATATGAAGTGTACTGCTCTGCGTTTATCAGTACAAATGTTAGTCGTTTTATGGCTCCTTAGTCAATTTGTCTGGGGCTTAATGATCCTTTGGGGGCAGTAGCATGGCAATTGCACGTAACACATTTGATGCAGTAATTATTGGTGCAGGCGGAGCGGGAATGCGTGCTGCACTGCAGATGGCAAATTCTGGTTTAAAAGTCGCACTCTTATCCAAAGTATTTCCAACGCGTTCACATACAGTATCAGCTCAAGGCGGGATTACTTGTGCATTGGGAAATGCTCATGAAGATGATTGGCGTTGGCATATGTATGATACAGTGAAAGGTGCTGATTACATTGGTGATCAGGACTCAATTGAGTATCTCTGTAAAACAGGTCCAGAAGCGGTATATGAACTCGAACACATGGGTTTACCTTTTTCGCGTATGGATAATGGAAGAATCTATCAACGTCAGTTTGGTGGCCAATCAAAAAATTTTGGTGGTGAGCAAGCAGCGCGTACTTGTGCTGCAGCAGATAGAACAGGACATGCCTTGCTGCATACACTGTATCAACAAAATTTAAAAGCAAAAACGCACGTATTTAGCGAATGGTATGCTCTTGATCTCGTTAAAGATGCTCATGGTCTCATATCCGGTGTTACTGCGATGTGTATTGAAACTGGTGAAGTAGTATTTTTCCAATCCAGGGTATGTATTTTGGCAACTGGGGGCGCAGGCCGTATTTACCAATCTACAACCAATGCCTTTATTAATACTGGTGATGGTTTTGGGATGGCACTCAGAGCAGGCATTCCATTACAAGACATGGAAATGTGGCAGTTTCATCCTACCGGTATTGCTGGAGCAGGCGTTTTAGTGACTGAGGGTTGTCGCGGTGAGGGTGGTTATTTAATTAATAAAGACGGTGAACGCTTTATGGAGCGTTATGCACCGCGAGTTAAGGATCTCGCTTCTCGTGATGTGGTTGCGCGTTCCATGGCTCTTGAGATACGTGCAGGTAAAGGTTTTGATCCTAAAGGAGTTGATTACGTTAAGTTAAAACTGGATCATCTGGGAGCCGATCTCATTATGTCGCGTTTGCCAGGAATTCGTGAATTATCTATGAAATTTGCTGGAGTTGACCCAATTGTTGAGCCGATTCCAGTAGTTCCTACATGCCACTACAGTATGGGTGGAATACCAACAAATATGTATGGTCAAGTGCTTACGAAAACTAATGGTGCGGAACATATCGTAGAAGGCTTATATGCGGTAGGAGAATGTGCTTGTGTTTCTGTACATGGTGCGAACCGTTTGGGTGGTAATTCGTTACTGGACTTGGTTGTTTTTGGTCGTGCGGCGGGAATACATGTTGAAGAGTTATGGCAGTCAAATCAATTACCGGAAATGACTTATATCAGTGATGATGATATTGCTTCATCTTTGCAACGATATAATCGATGGAATAATTCAACAGATGGCGAAAGCCCTGCGGTGATTCATGATGAAATGCAACGTGTGATGCAAGAAGATTTTGGTGTATTCCGCACCGGTGAAGTGATGGCCTCTGGCTTAAAACGTTTACAGGCTTTACGTGAGCGCTTGGCCCATGCCAAATTAGAAGATAAAAGCAATGTATTTAATACAGAACGAGTCAGCGCGTTAGAGCTGGATAATTTAATGGCAACTGCATACGCTACAGCGCAGTCCGCGATTGTGCGTACTGAGAGTCGTGGCGCTCATAGCCGTGAAGATTATCCAAAACGCGATGATGAAAACTGGATTAAACACACGCTATATTTTGAGGAAGGTGAGAAGATTGATTTTCGTCCAGTTAATGCATCACCTAAGCATGTCGAGCCTTTTGCGCCGAAAGAACGCGTTTACTAACGAGGATAGATTACATGGCAGATAGTAGAAAATTGACCCTATCAATATATCGCTATAATCCTGAGGTGGATGCTAAGCCTTATATGAAAGATTATGAGTTGGAGATCCCAGCTAAAAGTGATCCTATGTTGCTCACATTACTTGAGCGTTTGAAAGCAGAGCAGGATCCCTCCATAACCTATAGACGTTCATGCCGCGAGGGGGTATGTGGTTCAGATGGTATGAATATTAATGGGACTAATGCCTTGGCGTGCATTACGCATGTGTCCCAGCTGAACACAGACAAAATAGTTGTTCGTCCTTTACCCGCGTTTCCAGTCATTCGTGATTTGGTTGTTGATATGTCTCAATTTTATCAACAGTACGAGCGTATAGAGCCTTATTTACAAAATAATGACGTGGCACCAGCTCAAGAGCGTTTACAATCTCCGGAAGAGCGTGCGCAGCTTGATGGCTTGTATGAGTGTATTTTATGTGCGTGTTGTACCAGCTCATGTCCTTCATACTGGTGGAATCCAGAAAAATATGTCGGCCCAGCTGGATTATTACAGGCACGACGATTTTTAGCAGACAGTCGTGATACTGCAACAGCGCACCGCCTAGATAAATTACAAGATCCGTTTAGTGTGTTCCGTTGCCGAAGCATTATGAATTGTACGAGCGTTTGTCCGAAAGGTCTCAATCCAATGAAAGCAATTGCTGATATTCGCTTGCAGATGCTGACACAAGAAACCTAATGGTACTTTTAAGGTACTTGGTAAGAGCCGTTAAAATGGGCAATTCATTTTCATAAAATGAGAATTACCTTGAAAATGAGCTCGAAACCAGAATAAGGATGGATCCCCGCTTTTGCGGGGATAGCTGTTTTATCCACGGGGATGAGTGGAATAGCCAATTTAAGTAGTAACTCAGGTCCTCTATGTTAATGTTTGGGTGAATGTTTGGATTTGAGCGCAGGTTGTGAGAAAATTTTTCTAAGCAAGTGCCACATACACCAAAATGTAAGCATTGATTAGGAAAACTTTCCCGCAAGATGCGTCAAATACAATCGCTACCTGATAGGGGCTGAGTACTTACCAATTTAATGGTGGTAGTGATTAATACCCTTTGGAGAGAAAGAAAATGAGCAGTTCCGATCTGCAAAAAGAATGGGCTTCTTCCTATTTATCTGGTGGAAGTATGGCATATGTTGATAGCCTGTATGAAGATTATCTTGCTGATCCTAGTTCGGTTTCATCCGATTGGCGAGCAGTATTTAGTGCTTTACCCAAGGTTAATGGTGCTGAAAAGGAACGTTCACACAGAGAAATTCGCGATTATTTTTTGCAGAATGCAGATAAAAAAGCAATACCGGTTGTCCAATCTTCAGATAGCCAACAATTTAGAATTGCAGATTTAATTAACGCATACCGTTCATTAGGACATCATGCGGCGAAACTTGATCCTCTTGAAATGGCGGAGCGTACTCCAGTACCCGCATTGGAATTGGATTATCATCACTTATCTGATGTAGATAGAAAGCGTAAGTTTTTTGCAGGTACAACATTTAATGGCCCAGAAATGACTCTGGATGATATATACCAAGCCTTGCGCCAAACGTACTGTGGCAGTATTGGTATTGAGTACATGCACATCTCTAATACGGAAGAAGTCGAATGGCTACAAGAACGAATGGAGTCTGTTCGTGGTCGCCTTAATCTAGATGCAACAAAAAAGCTCAACCTTTTAAAGGACTTAATTGCTGCAGACGGTTTAGAACGCTATTTAGGTACCCGTTATGTGGGGCAAAAACGTTTCTCTCTTGAAGGGGGCGATTCTTTAATTCCCATGATGAAAGAAATCATTGCCTGTTCTGGACGAGATAATGTTAAGGAAGTGGTCATCGGTATGGCTCATAGAGGCCGCTTAAATGTGCTGGTTAATGTATTAGGTAAAGAGCCTAATCAGCTGTTCCAAGAGTTCGAAGGAAAAATAAAATACGAACGTACTGGTGATGTGAAATATCATTTAGGGTTTTCTTCAGATATAAAAACAGGTTCGGGTTCAGTAGTTCATTTGGCTTTGGCCTTTAATCCCTCACACTTAGAAATTATTGGGCCAGTGGTAGAAGGCTCTGTACGCTCACGTTTAGGTCGACGTAATGATCTCATTAAAAAGGAAAAAGTTGTTCCTGTGGTGATTCATGGAGATGCTGCTTTTGCGGGACAAGGCGTTGTCATGGAAACGTTTAACTTTTCTCAGGCACGCGGTTATTCTACTGGCGGTACAGTTCACATTGTGGTTAACAACCAAATAGGTTTCACTACCAGCAATCCTTTGGATGCACGTTCTACTTTATATTGTACCGATGTTGCGAAAATGGTACAGGCACCTGTTATTCACGTGAATGGTGATGATCCTGAAGCAGTTGTATTTGCGACTAACCTGGCTTTTGACTTCAGAATGAAATTTAAGCGAGATGTAGTCATTGATCTTGTTTGCTATCGACGCCATGGTCACAATGAGGCAGATGAGCCTGCAGTAACTCAACCGTCCATGTATCGAAAAATTAAATCCATGCGTCCATTACGCGAAATTTATGCCGATCAGCTGATCCAAGAAGGCATACTAAGCAGTCAGGATTCTGAAAAACTAGTTGATGCTTATCGTGATTCTTTGGATCAGGGTAAAGCAGTCGTTGATTTAGTTCATGGGGATTATGAAGGCAAATATGCTGTGGATTGGACTCCTTATGTCAATGCAAAATGGACCGATAAGGTAGATACCACAATTTCTAAAGAGAATTTAAAAAATTTAGCCAAACAATTAAATGCATTACCTAAGGGCTTTGCATTACACCCAGTAGTTCAGCGTTTATTAAGTGAACGCGATAAAATGACTGCTGGTGAATTACCGATGAACTGGGGCTACGCTGAAACGATGGCATATGCTAGTTTAGTTCAAGAAGGTTATGGCGTACGTTTATCAGGTCAGGACTCTGGAAGAGGAACTTTTGCTCATCGTCATGCGGTACTACATGATGTCGAAACGGGCGAATCATTTGTTCCTATCGAGCAAATAACTAATGAACTGAACCGACCTTTTTCTGTAATCGATTCAGTGCTTTCAGAAGAAGCAGTGTTAGCTTTTGAATATGGCTTTTCTGCCTCTGCGCCAAATTTCCTAGTACTTTGGGAGGCGCAATTTGGTGATTTTGCCAATGGTGCGCAAGTGGTTATCGATCAATTCATTAGTTCTGGCGAGCAAAAATGGGGCCGCTTATGTGGTCTAGTCATGTTATTGCCCCATGGATATGAAGGTCAAGGGCCTGAGCATTCATCTGCGCGTCTGGAACGTTACATGCAACTTTGTGCTCAGCATAATATGCAAGTATGTACACCAACTACACCAGCTCAAATATTCCATTTGTTAAGAAGACAAGTCATTCGTAATTTCAGAAAGCCATTAATTGTCATGACCCCTAAGAGTCTGTTACGCCATAAGTTAGCGGTTTCTCCTTTAGAGGATTTATTTAAAGGTAAATTCCATACTATTATTCCGGAAATTGATGTTCTGGATGCAAAAAAAGTGACAAAAGTAGTGCTGTGTTGTGGAAAAGTTTATTATGACTTGCTGCAAATGCGTCGTGATAAAGAGTTAAATCACGTTGCTATAGTCCGAATTGAGCAATTATATCCGTTTCCCAAAAAAGCACTTTCTGCGGAACTCAATAAATATCCTCAAGCCAAGAAGGTGATTTGGTGCCAAGAAGAGCCACAAAACCAGGGTGTATGGTTTTCTTCTCAGCATAATATAGTAGACTGTTTGCTTCCTGAACAAACTTTACACTATGCAGGAAGAGAGTTTGCTGCGGCACCTGCGGTAGGAAGTCCGGCGTTGCATGCCCAGCAGCAACAAGCTTTAGTAGAGCAAGCTTTATTGGACTGAATTTAAGTTTATCGTAGTCTGAGCTATGGATTTGTCTTGACCTCAGATTACAGTGTGTTAACGAATTTAATAAAATAAGAAGGTATAACCATGTCTATTGAAGTCAAAGTACCTGTTTTGCCTGAATCAGTTGCTGATGCAACTGTCGCTGCATGGCATAAAAAAGTAGGTGATAAAGTTACCCGTGATGAAAATTTACTGGATCTAGAAACAGATAAGGTCGTATTAGAAGTCCCTGCTCCGGCTGATGGGATACTGGCCGAAATCATGTTTAAAGAAGGTGATACAGTAAATTCTGGCCAGTTATTAGCAAAAATAAAAGAAGGTTCTGGCTCTGAAGCTAAAGAAGAAAAGAAAACGGAAACTGCGAAGGAGCGTGATGAAGCAGAAGGTGATAAAGTAAGTGCTAAGGAAGATAAATCAACTAGCCCTGTTGTACGTCGCATGATGGCAGAACACGATTTGCAGCCAGGACAAATCCAAGGTAGTGGCAAGGATGGTCGTATCACCAAAGAAGATGTCCTCTCTTATATAGAATCTAGTAGAGAAAAATCATCTAAATCAGCAGAAAGCAAAAAAGAACCAACACAAAGTGCACCTATGGGGTTACGTGAAGAACGCCGAGTGCCGATGACTCGTTTAAGAGCTAAAATTGCTGAACGTTTATTGGAAGCACAGCATAATGCAGCCATGTTGACGACTTTTAACGAAGTCAACTTGAAAGCGGTAATGGATATGCGCGCTCAATACAAAGATACTTTTGAGAAAAAGCATGGCGTTAAACTTGGGTTTATGTCCTTTTTCACCAAAGCAGTTGTTGAGTCATTGAAGCGTTTTCCTGCAGTCAATGCTTCTATTGATGGTCAGGATGTAGTTTATCATGGCTTTTATGATATCGGGATTGCGGTATCCACTGAACGAGGCTTGGTTGTCCCAGTTATCCGTGATGCAGATCAAATGAGCATGGCTAATATCGAGTTGGCGATTAATGATGCAGCAACAAAAGCGAGACAAGGCAAATTAGCAATGGAAGATATGCAAGGAGGTACCTTTACCATTACTAACGGTGGGGTATTTGGTTCATTATTGGCTACGCCAATTATTAATCCACCCCAAACCGGGATTTTGGGAATGCACAAAATTGAAGATAGACCTGTAGTAGAAAAGGGACAAATCGTGATTCGTCCTATGATGTATGTTGCTTTGTCTTATGACCATCGGTTGATTGATGGTAAAGATTCGGTACAGTTTTTAGTGAGTGTTAAAGAATTATTGGAAGATCCTGCTCGTCTTTTACTTAATGTTTAATGAAATGTAACAGCGAGATTCGTATTGACACATAAATGTACTCTGGGTGAAGACAATGTTGGATCCCAGCAGTTTTAATTCATCGATAGTCAGTCTGGGAGCGTTTTTATACTTGCCCAGGTTACTATGCATCAATTGACACTTATGAGCTTTGACGGGTTTTGCTTTTTTTTAGAAAGGTAATTGCAATGAATTTACATGAATACCAGGCTAAACAATTATTTGCTAGCTACAATTTACCCGTTCCTAAGGGCGAGGTAGCTTATAGTGTTGAAGACGCAGTACAAGTCGCTTCACAGCTATCTACTGATCGTTGGGTTGTTAAGGCACAAGTTCACGCGGGCGGTAGAGGAAAGGCTGGTGGTGTGAAATTAGTAGCGAACAAAGATGAACTCGCTGCAGCAGTAAAAGCATTATTAGGTACTCGTCTCGTGACCTATCAAACAGATGCTCATGGTCAGCCAGTTAATGCAGTGCTCATTGAGGAAACATGTGATATTGGTAGAGAATTATATCTTGGCGCTGTTGTTGATCGCGCAACTCGACGAGTAGTGTTTATGGCGTCGACTGAAGGTGGTGTTGAAATAGAAAAAGTAGCAGAAGAGACCCCTGAGAAGATTTTCAAGGTTATTGTCGATCCATTAGTTGGTGTCATGCCATTCCAATGCCGTGAAGTAGGTTTTAAATTGGGCCTACAAGATGAGCAAATTAAGCAATTTACTCATTTGATGATGGGATTGGGTAAAATGTTTGTTGAGTGTGATTTGAGTTTGTTAGAAATCAACCCATTAGTTGTAACAAAGCCAGGACAATTAATTTGTTTGGACGGGAAGATTAACATTGATGGTAACGCATTATATCGTCAACCTAAATTAAAAAGTATGCGCGATACAACTCAAGAAGATGAACGAGAAAATCGTGCCAGTGACTGGGAATTAAATTATATTCCTTTAGATGGCTCCATTGGTTGTATGGTAAATGGTGCAGGTTTGGCTATGGCGACTATGGACGTGATTAAGCTTCACGGTGGCGAGCCAGCTAACTTCCTAGATGTAGGTGGTGGTGCGACTAAAGAACGAGTCAGTGAAGCATTGAAAATTATTGTCTCTGATGAAAAAGTTAAAGGTATTTTAGTCAACATTTTTGGTGGTATCGTTCGTTGCGACCTCATTGCCGATGGTATTCTTGCTGCAGTGAAAGAAGTGGATGTAAAAATTCCTGTGGTAGTACGTCTTGAAGGTAATAATGCGCAACTCGGCGCTGATATTTTAAATAAAAGTGATTTGAATGTGATTGCTGCAACCAGTTTAACTGATGCTGCGAAGAAGATTGTGGCAGCTGTTGCCTAATCATAAAAAACTCAGTTGAATTTACGAGCTATGAAGTACATTAACAGTGCTTACTAAGATTCAACGGTGTTTTTTAGGTTAATTACTAAAAATTTCGAGGTTAACAATGAGTGTATTGGTCAATAAACATACTAAAGTACTGTGCCAGGGTTTTACAGGAAAACAAGGCACCTATCATTCAGAGCAAGCGATAGCTTATGGCACACGTATGGTTGGTGGGGTCACACCAGGAAAAGGTGGGCAGAAGCATCTAGGTTTACCGGTATTTAATACCATGCGTGAAGCTGTTGAAGAAACTAAAGCAGAAGCCAGCGTGATTTATGTACCAGCTCCTTTTTGCAAGGATTCTATTTTGGAAGCTGCTGAGGCAGGAATTCAATTAATTGTTTGTATCACAGAAGGTGTTCCCGTATTAGACATGCTACAAGTAAAAGTCTATTTGGAAAACAATACTCAAGCACGTTTAATTGGCCCCAACTGCCCAGGGATTATTACTCCAGGCGAATGTAAAATTGGAATTATGCCGGGCTCAATTCATTTGCCTGGTAAAGTAGGTATTGTTTCACGTTCTGGGACTCTAACTTATGAAGCAGTAAAGCAAACAACAGATAAAGGCTTTGGTCAAAGTACTTGTATTGGTATTGGTGGCGATCCAATTCCTGGAACTAGTTTTATTGATGCATTAGCTTTATTCGAGCAAGACTCTCAGACACAAGCCATTATCATGGTGGGTGAAATCGGAGGCTCTGCAGAGGAAGAGGCTGCTGAATACATCAAATCACATGTAAGTAAACCCGTAGTTTCTTATATTGCAGGTGTTACTGCACCGGCTGGAAAACGTATGGGACATGCTGGAGCGATTATTTCTGGTGGTAAAGGAACTGCGGCTGAAAAATACAAAGCGCTAGAAGCTGCTGGTGTAAAAACAGTTCGTTCACCAGCGGATTTAGGTGATGCAATTGCCGAAGTAACAGGCTGGTAGTTGATGCAGATACACCTGGATTAAGGCAAAAGCCTTAATCCAGGTGTATCACTTACCCACTATAACTCTGGATTTACATGATTTCGCTATTCAGAGCTCACTTTATGGTATTTCATGACAAATTTTCGAAGTATTGCTGATATAAGACGTGAATATGGTGATCTGAATTTAAGTGAAAAATCACTTCCAGAAGATCCGCTTGTCCAATTTAAGCTTTGGTTTGAAGATGTTTTAAAAAATGAAAAAAATGATCCAACCGCTATGGTTCTGTCTACTGTAGATGATCGTGGGTACCCCGACTCTAGAGTAGTTTTGTTAAAGGGACTGGATGCAGGAAAATTTGTCTTTTATACAAATTATCAAAGTACAAAATCAAAACATATCCAAAATAATCCTCATGTAGCACTTAATTTTTATTGGCCGCAAATGGCAAGACAAGTCCGTATTCGAGGTCAAATCAAGCAAGTTGATGCAGAACAATCCGATCTTTATTTTTCCTCAAGGCCAATCAAAAGCCAATTCAGCGCGATTGTTTCGCCACAGAGTCATGAAATTGAGGGAAGAGAATTATTAGAGAATTCCCTTAATGATTTAATTCAAAAACATGGACAAGAGCCTGTAGTCCGCCCTATTTATTGGGGTGGGTATATGGTTATTCCTGATGAAATCGAGTTTTGGCAAGGGCGAGATAATCGTCTACATGATAGAATTCGTTATTATCAACACGATGGGCAATGGAAGCATCATCGTTTGGCTCCATAGTAGATAGTGCACCAGAGGTGGTGGTTTAATTTTGACAACTACTATCTCGCTCTGTATATATTTTTTACTGCGCATAAAATCTGTAATAGAATCTGAACGCTACTTAGCAAAATTAAGTAGAAACGGTACTGGCGGCAAAATTTGCCGGCAAGAAGTTAAGTTCTGCCACAAGTATCTATTTTTTCCTTCTTTTTGTTCTTACTCTATTTTTTGTGCTTTTTAAAGAGACAAAAAAAACTTGGCATAGTAATTGCAACATTAATATTAGAAATAACAACTATACTCATTTTCAAAGTTATTTTTTCTAGGTTTAAAAAAAATTTGTCAAGAATTAGTAAATGTTTTTATTTGGTAAATAAGCGTTAACATAAAGTCGTAAAATTAACTTAAATGTAGAAATTATTAACAGTATAAATTTTGCAAAATACTGTATAAATAGAGGGTATAATCATGAACGACATAACAGCCTTACTACCACATATTAAATTACGTTTTAACATTGAACATCCAACCTATGAAGACAGCTATGCATTTGGTTATGAATGTGCACGTGCCGATGTTGCTGAAGAGGACAATCCTTTCCATAAAGGAACTCAACAAGCAGAGCATTGGCTAGAAGGTTGGTGGGACGCAATTGAAGGTGAACAGCCTTTATTTGAATTAAATGCTGTCGAAGCTGAAGAACTGTCTGTCAGCGAAGAGGGTGCAGCAAATGATCAAGAGTATCACCATCATAAGCATAGTTTTTTATCACTGGTTATCGAAATTAGTGGCGCTATAGCAGCCTCAGCAATCGTTGGATATCAATTATTTGAATTGGTGGCATAGATTCTGAGTTAGCGGATCCTTAAAGAGGACGTAGCTTCATCATGTTGTCGTTTCATGCTGCTTAACCTCTGCTATATCCTCCTCCCATAAGGGAGAAGGATATATACTAATCCTTGAAAAACTTTAGTACTAAAGATCGCATTCGTGCAATTTCCGAAGGATTAAATTCTTTATATATTTCACTGCCTATATTAAGGCATACAGTTACGTTCTCACCAAGTCCCTTAAGTAAATCGACACCCGATAATTTAAGAAGTTTTATCTCGCTTGCTATGTCAGCAGCCCAAGTATCAAGATAGCTTATCTCAGAAAAAACTGGGAGGAAAAGGTGTTCTTGTTCTTGTAAAAACAAGACATTAGGCTGATCATCTTCTGAGTTTTTTTCAATAGGTACAATAAAGTTCGCTTTGATAAACTCAATATAGGCTTTATTCACCTCTTTGTTATTTCCAGAGGAGTTAAGCGCTTCTTTTATTGCAAGGTCGAGAGCATTCATTTTAAGCCTTAGTAATATTTAGATCAAATTGTCAGCATTTTTGCCTCGGAAGGCTTTCTACACATAACACATTTTTTTTACGTAAATGCGGGTAAATTATGCCAGTAAATTATAACCATTTTCTGTACCTATGAAAATGAAATCAAACTATGTGTTGAAATAAATGACAACACAAGTATAATGTAGGTTTTGTTTTGCAGAATTATTGCTCATTTTTTGGATAAGTATATTAGGGTTTGATTCTATTTCATACCGTTAACGATGTACTAGTGAACTCGGAATGCAAATAGAATATTAACAAGCTCTATCCTGGAGATTTGTTTTTTGATGTGTCTACCTGTTAGTACCCCTTCAATGGAACAAAGCCAATTAGGATTTTTATTAGCGTAGAGAGTTTATGAACAAAATACATGAGTCTAGAGTAGAAGTTTATAACCAAAAAAACTATTTAGGGTTTGCTTGGTTAGTATGGGGATTGGCTGCTGCGTTCTATTTTTCTGATTATATGGCTCGTGTTGCACCCGGAGTAATGCATCGCTACTTGCAAATTGATTTTGGAATTAACGAAGCAGGCTTTGGTATCTTAACCGCTTCATTCTATGTCCCTTATATTTTAATGCAAATCCCTGTGGGACTCACAGTAGACCGCATAAGCATCCGTTGGCTACTTACAGTGATGTCATTAGTTACTGCATTTGGTTGTTGTGTTTTTGGTCTTGCAGATAGTTTGCTAATGGGCTCAATAGGTAGAATGCTCATAGGTTTTAGTGCGGCTTTTGCTTTTGTTTGTTCACTGCGATTAGCTACATCTTGGTTCCCTCCAACAATGCTGGGTTTACTGGCTGGTTTAACGCAAGCTTTAGGTATGCTTGGTGCGGCAGCAGGGGAAGCGCCAGTTTCATTCCTGGTGACTAATGTGGGATGGCGCCACAGTATGTTGATCATTGCCTTCTTATTTATTGCACTTGCAGCTTTATTATATCAATTTGTGCAAGATAAACCGGGAGAGCATCGAAGTGAAATACGTTCTGTAAATCAGCTCAGCATACTCCAGAGTTTAAAAATTATATTATCGTGCAGACAAACCTGGCTTAATGCTTTATATGCTGGATTTTTATTTGGACCAACAGCAGTGATTGGTGAAGCAATCGGCCCTGCATACTTACAATTTGGTCGGGGACTAGGTGCTCATGCTGCTGCTTTTGCTACAGGATTAATTTTTATTGGTTGGGGGATCAGTGGTCCTTTGTCCGGTTGGCTTTCTGATAAAATGGGTCGCCGTAAACCTTTAATGATTATTTCAGCAGTTTTTGGCATAATTTTCACAACTTTATTTGTATTTACCCCTACATTAGGTCAAAACTCAGCATATTTACTGTTCTTCCTTTTCGGTTTAACGAACACTGGTGTTGCTATTGCCTATGCGGTGTCCACTGAGATACATGATAGAAATGTGATTGGAACGTCTATCGCATTTACTAATATGATATCGATTTTTGTTGGAGCGCTAATGCAGCCCTTGGTTGGTCGATTAGTCGATATGGTTTCTGGTGCTCGTGCCTATAATGTTGAAACATTACTACTTTCTGATTTTCAAGCGGGCTTAAAGCTATTGCCAGTTTGTTCCGTTATTGCACTCATTTTAGCGTTTACTGTTAAAGAAACATATTGTAAACCAGTTAAGCAGGCTTAAGGCTTTGGGCGTTTTAGGTCTGTTTCTAATTCGACACTCTTGGCCAAAATGACATGGTTTTATATGCTCCGATACCCACATAGTTCGTGTATGCTGCGGTTCGGTGCTCTAAAATGAAAACCCCATTTTAACTCAATCGAACGGCCCTCATTGATATAAAAATAGTTATCACTGTTTTTTTATAAGCTTATCGCACTCCAATGTTATTTGCTGTTATACTTTCAGCTGCAGTTTTGCTGCGTGCGAATTAATAACATGGAGAACAGAATGAAAAAATTTACAGGATTGGTAATTATCCTGGCCGTTCTAATTTTAGGCGGATATTATGGTATGGGGGTTCTTACTGAAAGAACAATCAGAAAAAATATAGAAGTTATTGATCAATCTAATGGATTATATGCTGAAATCGAGCAATACCATAAAGGATTATTTAGCTCTGATGCCCAAATTAAATGGCGCTTACATATTCCAGAACGTGTAGTAAAAGATGCAAATGGACAACCGCAAACTCTTCCTGCTCAAGACTTTAATATGGAGATGCCTCTAACTGTGCATCATGGTCCTGTTATTTTTGCTAACAACCGTTTACGTTTTGGGTTGGGGTATGCTGAATCAGTTTTCCCATTTCCAGAACAATATAATGAGCAATTTGATGCTCAATTCACTAAAGAATCCGTTAAGCCCCAGTTGGATTTAAGTATTTTCGTTAATTACCTGAACGAAAGCACTGTGGATTTCAAAGTTCCTAACTTTAAGCTTATTGCAAAAGATGGTTCTGGTAGCTTCGAATGGTTAGGTATGGACTCAAGCACAACGATGTCTTCTGGTATGGGCAAAGTAGAAGGCAAAATTAAGCTAGATGGCTTAAATGCTACTAAAGATGATACCAAGATTACCTTAAGTAAGGTATCAAGTGACTATGATTTGCATGAAACACCTGCTGGCCTGTATCTGGGCGATGCAAACTTCACACTCCCTTCTTTCTATGTTTTAGTTAAGGATCAAAAACTGTTTGAAATTAACGATCTGGTAATTAAGTCAGATAGTGACATCGAACAGCACCTGTTTAATACCCATTTTAACGTAGCTATAAAATCCATGTTAGCAAATGGGCAAAATTATGGCCCAGGTGAGCTGGAGGTTGCTTTAAGAAATCTTGATGCAGATGTGTTGGCGAAAATTAATCAGCAAACAACTGCAATGCAAAATGGTAATGATATGCAACGCCAACAAGCAATGCTTGCCTTGCTTCCTGAGCTGCCTAAATTGTTTAACAAAGGTGCGGAGTTTGAAATCTCTAAACTGAGCTTCAAAATTCCCCAAGGACAGATTGAAGGAAACCTTTTTGTAACATTGCCTAAGGGCGAAAATGCTAATCCATTTGAAATGATGCAAAAGATCCAGGGTAAAGCGAAGCTACAAGTTCCTGCAGAAGCAGTGAAAGAAATCATGAAGCAATCAGTGATTCAACAAATTGCTAAAAAACCTGAGTTGCAACAAACTTTGACACAACAACTGCAAGCAAACCAGACTGCTGCTCAAACAACTCAACCAGCTCCAACTGTTGAACAATTAGCTGAAATGCAAACAAATAAACAAATCAATGCATTACAGCAAAGTGGACTGATTACTGTTCAAGGCACAGATTTTGTTATTGAAGCAAGTTTGGACCAAGGTAAATTCACCATTAATGGCAAACCATACGACCCTTCAATGATGAAATTTTAGACTGCAACAGAAGTAATTATCCAAGGAGTAGATTGCAAAAAACAACCTACTCCTTATAAGAACTTCTTGCTCTAAGAGTGAACATTATATCTTGATTATTAATACAGTTTTTTGTGTTCTACCCTTGTTTCAACGGACTTGTTTCGGTAATATACTGTTTTTAAAAGGAGGAGCTAATAATAATGACAACAATCAGTAACGAGGTAGTGGATAACACCGCTTCTCTGGCCGAAAGCGTAACTCTTTCAGTGCAAAAATATTTTTCAGAGCTTAAGGGAACTGATCCTGTTGACTTATACCAATTTGTACTTGAAGAAATTGAAACACCATTGTTTCGTGCAGTGATGGAACATTGCAAGTACAATCAGTCACGTGCAGCAATTATGCTGGGGATTAGTCGTGGTACTTTGAGAACTAAGTTACGTCGATATTTCGATGATAAATATGTTGGTACTAGAGACTAACAGAAATTTTAGTTAAAAAGAAAAGAGGAGCTATAAAGCTCCTTTTTTTTACCTTGTTTTATGGGTTTTTAATCCACAGTATGCATCGTGAGCGTGTCATGAAAAAGAAAGAGTTCGGCCTGCACTTCATTTCACCAGCCTACAATCCACACATACTATAAGGTTTTGAATAGGTCTCGAGAGAGACATTTTGGTGAGCAGCAGAGTTTGAGTATGGGTTAAACAAAAAAAAATGCTCCTAAAGTGGAGCATTTTCAAGAACGGTCAGTATTCAATACAGAGTGATTGCGTCACTCAGCAAACATAGAGCTTACAGACTCTTCAATATTCACGCGTTTGATGGCCTGTGCAAGCATGTCTGATAAACTGACAACTCGAATTTTTTCACATTTACGTGCTTCATCGGATAAAGGAATTGTATCGGTGACTACGATTTCATCAAGGACTGAATTTTTAATATTATTGACTGCAGGGCCAGATAGAACGGGGTGCGTTATATATGCTCTAACACTATGCGCCCCATTTTTCTTAAGCTCATGTGCTGCAGAGCAAAGGGTTCCTGCGGTATCAACAATATCATCAACAATAATGCAGTCTTTATTCTTTGGTTCGCCAATAATATGCATTACTTCAGATTTATTAGGGCCGCTACGACGTTTATCTATGATACATAACTCTGCATGGTCAAGACGTTTTGCTACAGCCCTTGCTCTAACAACGCCGCCTACATCAGGAGATACAACCATAATGCTTTTTAGATTCTGCTCTTTTATATCATCAAGCAAAATCGGCGTTGCATAAACGTTGTCTACAGGCATATAGAAAAAGCCCTGGATCTGATCTGCATGAAGATCCACAGTAAGAACTCGGCAAATCCCCACAGAAGCCATCATATCAGCAACGACTTTCGCAGTAATCGGCACACGAGCAGAGCGCACACGACGATCTTGGCGGGCGTAACCAAAATAAGGAACTACCGCAGTGATGCGAGCAGCGGAAGATCTTCTTAGTGCATCAGCTAGGGTCAGAAGCTCCATTAGGTTATTACTTGCTGGAGCACAGGTTGATTGAATGATAAAAACGTCTCTACCGCGGACATTTTCAAGAATTTCAATCATTGTTTCTCCATCACTAAAAGTACCAACAGTGGCTTGACCAATAGGTATTTGTAAATGAGAAGAAATTTGTCGAGCTAATTCCGGATTTGCATTTCCGGCAAAAATCATCATTGTGGACATGTGTAAAAAGCCTTTAGATTTAGGTTTAATCATTAACTTAAACACATAGCAGAAGACAGCCAAAAAGATATTATTATTATTTGAGCATTACGAGAACGCATCCTTCCAGGTTATCTTCTGCTGTCTGTTTACTTGAATCAACAAGAATGTGGCAGGGGTGCTAGGATTCGAACCTAGGTATGCAGGGATCAAAACCCTGTGCCTTACCGCTTGGCGACACCCCTAAAATTTGCAGATTCTTACAATCATCCATTATAAAAAAATTGCGTTCATCCGTGCAAATGTGTTGCGTATTTTGCAGTGCTTTTGGGTACATGTCAACTTTGAAAGCAATAATTTTTTTTATTTTTAAGTAGAGACAGTAGTTGACATTACAAAGAGAATATCATATGGCTTGGGGTTTTAGCCTATAAAAAGCAAAAGTTAGAAAAAATTCTAACTTTGCTTTTATCTGGAGCTGTATTGGTGCTGGATTTAAACTGTCCAATTCTGGATAACGACTTTGACCATGACGCCATTACCTTCAAGACGGATCATACTTGGCAGATCAATGCCTTTGGCAGAAGTATATTTAGCGAAATTAATGGTGTAGCCACTTTGCTTCAATAAGACTAGATGATTGTAATCATCGCGTTTCTCTGACTGAACCGAGCCTGGAGCCGGAAGTCCTCTCACCCAATAGTAAAGATTATTTACAGGAAGTCTGATTCCAGTTTGTTCCACTAATAATTGATCGGCATTATGAGAGGTAATTTTTTTAGGACCATCTTGGAATGTAATGGCACCACCTTGTTTCTCAATAAGTACAGCTCCTGAACCTAAAGGTCCCATTAGCCGGATTTGATAGGCACCTGGGCCGCTTTGTTTCCAGTTCATGGCAGCTGACCATCCTTTATTTTTATTTTTTGCAGCCATAGAACCACGAATTTCCCAGGAAGAAACAGTTGCTGTTTTTGCTTTACGCTGCTCAACAGGCATCACTTTGTTTTCGGGCAATTCTGCTGCAGGTCGAGGAGGAGCACAGGCGGTTAACAAGAAAAAAGGAATTATTATTAAGTGTTTCATATGGTTCATTTATCACCTCAAGTCCATTTTTGTAGTTTTTCAGTTAACAATACGCTAGACTGTCCACATATGCAATCAGTCTTAATCAATATGAAATTAAAGGCAATTTATCCCGGTACTTTTGATCCCGTCACTAACGGTCATGTTGATATTATCCGACGTGCAGCTAAGATTTTTCCGGAAATTATTGTTGCCGTAGCAAGTAATAAGGCAAAACGTCCTTTTTTACCGTTAGAGGCAAGAATTCAACTCGTAGAAGAAGCAATTGCTGATTTATCAGGTGTTCGCGTGCTTGGGTTTGATAACCTTTTAATCGATTTTGTATTAGAACAAAATGCGGGGATTATTTTACGTGGTCTGCGTGCAGTGTCTGATTTCGAATATGAGTTTCAATTGGCTGGAATGAATCGAAAATTATCGAAGCAAATAGAAACAATATTTTTAACCCCTTCAGAAAACTTTATGTATATTTCTTCTACTTTAGTACGTGAAATTGCAGTTCTGAATGGAGATATTTCTCAGTTCGTTCCTTCTTGTGTCGTTAGAGAACTTCAAAAAAGACAAAGTGAACATGAATCTTAGAAAGCTCTTTCAAGGGTTTTGCCTGATTACCAGTAGCATCAATTTCTTATATTTTCCTACGCATGCTGTTGCCGGACAAAATAACACTCTTCCGCCTGGTTATGCTATAGCCAGTGCAAATCCATTAGCAACCAGTGCCGGACTTGAAGTTTTAGCCAACGGGGGCAATGCGTTCGATGCTGCAGTTGCGGTATCAGCTGTATTGGCTGTAGTTGAACCATACCACAGTGGGCTGGGTGGTGGAGGATTTTGGTTACTGCATCACGAAAGTCAGCATAAAAATATTTTTATTGATGGAAGAGAGGTTGCACCACAGGCTGCAAAGAAAGATATGTATTTGGCGCCTGATGGCCATGTAATACCCGGATTATCCCTAAATGGCGGGCTTGCTGCTGCGATTCCTGGTGAGCCAGCAGCGTTAGTGTACATTGCAAAAAATTATGGGCGCTTGCCATTGGCAAAAACGCTAGCCCCTGCCATTAAGTTAGCACAAGAAGGTTTTTTGGTTGATAAACAATTAAATGCATTTTTGCAGAACGAAGAGCGATTAGAACAAATCAAAAAATATCCTTCTACCGCGAAAATTTTTTTGAAAAATGGCCGCCCTTATCGTATTGGGGAACGTTTAATTCAAGCTGACTTGGCTCATACTTTACAGTTAATCGCTGAACAAGGAGAACAAGGTTTTTATGCTGGAGAGGTTGCAGAACGTCTGGTTCAGGGAGTCAATGCTGCGGGAGGGATTTGGTCGCTTACGGATTTAACTAAATATCAGATCAAAGTTCGTGAGCCATTGATTGGCGCGTTTCATAACATGTTAATCATAACGTCACCGCCACCTTCAGCAGGAGGCATTGCGTTATTGACTATGTTCAATATATTGTCTCACTATCCTCTGTCTTCATTCTCAAAAGTACAATGGGTACACTACCTGGTAGAGTCTATGCGTTTGGCGTATTGGCAGCGTGAGCGCTTCCTGGGAGATCCTGATTTTGTGACGATTCCTGTTGAGAAGTTACTTGCTGCAGAGAATGGGAGGCAGCTCAGTACATTAATTTCACCCAATAAAGCACTGCCTAGTATGGTGCTACAAGGACAAGCCAAACAACACCCAGCCAAGCAAACTGATATTTCAAATACGACGCATATCTCTATTATTGATGCTGAAGGTAATCGTGTTGCCGCGACTATGTCCATAAACTATATTTTTGGCTCCAGTGTTGTCGCCGAGGGTACTGGTGTTTTACTCAACGATGAAATGGATGATTTTTCTACCAAAGTTGGCGTGGAAAATGTTTTTGGCCTGGTTGGTGGCGATAAAAATGCAATTGCTCCTGGAAAAAGACCATTATCCAGCATGACCCCTACATTCCTTGAATTACCCAATCGTGTGGCCATTTTGGGCACACCTGGAGGAAGTCGTATCCCTACTATGGTTTTAATTGCCTCGTTAGTGTTTCACGATGCATATGGTGCGATTAGTATGGTTTCCGCGATGCGCTTCCATCATCAGTATTTACCTGATGTGCTGCAATTTGAACCAGACACATTTCCTCCGGCAATTCAAGAAGCACTAAAAGCTATGGGGTATCATCTCATACAATTAGAGCGATACTATGGCGATATGCAAGCGATTACCTGGGATAAACAAACAAATATCCTTACTGCGGCCTCCGATCCGAGGGCTATAGGATTAGCTGCGTCTATTGTGAATGCTCCAAGTGGGTATGGACACGGGGCTAGATTCTAGTCGAAAAGCCATATTTGGCGCATCTTGAGTGAAAATCTGACTTTTTTTCATTTTTTTATTGATGATTAAGGGGCTGGGAGCTAGGATTGGTTTTGATTCGATTTGCATTGCTTACTACGACCTGTGGGGCGTAGTAATAACGGATAATAAAAAGAAGTTCTAATTCGGGTTACAACCATACTAATGAGATGGATTTTCACCGACTAGTTCTTTGATTTCTTCATAAGTTTGTTGAATCAATAATTCCTTATTATCAACAGTGAATTGTGATGCATCGATTGGTTGGCCTATATGTATCTCTGCTTTTTGTTTCAGATGCAGATTAAAGGTTCTTGCGGGTAAGATATTGTTGGCACCACGGATTCCTATAGGAATAATTGTTGCCTTAGATTGAATTGCTGTGATAAATCCCCCTTTCTTAAAGGGGCCCAGCTTTCCATCTTTAGAGCGAGTTCCTTCGGGAGCGATCCACATGATGATCCCGCTTTCCATTAATTGCTGAGCATACGCTAAGTCTTTGATGGCTTGGTATTTATTTTTCCTATCAATAAACGGAAATTCAGCTGCTGCCATTGCTTTACCCATTAAAGGAATTTTTGCCAGTTCTTTTTTAGACAACATGCGAATGGAATGGTTTGGAAATGCTTTGAAGGCAAGAGGAATATCGTATGCGCTTGAATGATTGCACATAAGAATCGTGGCTTTTCCTGATTCCGGTCGGACATTATGGGGATTTATCACTTTATATTCTACTTTTACTGCATTAAGTAGTTGATCAATCCAGCGATGTAGCGCTTTATCCGTCCATGAACGGTTTATCGTACTAAAAAAATATTTAAAGAGACAAAGTATGCTCGTTACAGCTGTATAAAACATTAAAGTAGCAAGAACCCATGCAGTTCGTATTCGATTTATCTTCATTAGCATTAAGGTTAAGTAAATTAGCGCTAAATATAGCGCAAGTTCATTCGATTGCCCAGATAGTTTTTAAAGAGCTTGGTTCAAAATAAGAAAATGTCGGCTCAATTTTGGTGGTTTAGACAGAAAATGATACACTGGATTTAATAAAATCCTATGCTTCGCCCTAAAGAACTAAAGAATGAATCATCTGGAGGGACCGTATGAATATCAAAACCATTGGACATAATTTTATCTTCACCCCAACGTTCAGTCATGTAGTAACGATAATGAGTTCCATGTAAGAAGCCAATCGCGTTTATTTTTTCTCGAACCTCATGCCTTTTTTCATCGTCAATCAGCTCCAAATAACGTACGCTATAATAAAGATTTTCTGGCATGAGCTCTTTTGCTTTTTTAAAGTAGGGGATTGATTCTTGCTTTTTCTCCTCAAAATAAACTAGGGTATCTGCCAATAAATAATACATTTTCGCTAGAGTTTGACGTAGTTCTTTTGATCTTGTTTCATTAGTAGCAATAAATGCTCTAAGCTCCTTTTTTAAATCCTCTATTTCGCTTAAATGCTCTTTCACAAAAGCTGTTCGAGCAGCTAAATAATCGTTATAGTCAATCGGCACACCAAGCCGTGCAATAAGGCAATCAATTTTTCGTACTAACAATTTATTATAAACGTCCATTAGCGCAGTATTGCTGCTTAGGAATAGATATTCACCGAGCCGATGTTGTGCCTTACTCAATTGGGTGCGATCGGCATCTTTTGCAGGGTGTGTTAACACATCAACGGCTAGAAGCGTAGACGCATAATTTATCGTTGCATCCATAACAAGTGAATCATGAGGTCTAATTCGAACTATTTTTTTTGCTAGTTCTATTTGTTCTTCGGCTAATTGTGTTACTGCGCTCGTTGGGTTTAATAATGCTTCCGCTATCTTAGGAGCGTTTGCACGAAATTGGTCAAAGTAATGTTCTCGTAAACGCTCAAGCGTGCTTTTATTATATTTGAGGTCTGGATTTTTCACATAGATCGCATCAGCATCTTGAAAACGATTGCTGTCTATTGCAAGGTCAAACTGATAGAGCCACCATTCTTCCCTGATTAAGATGTCTTGCATGGAATCGTCTTGTTCGAGGATTTGAGGATGCAGCCTCACTGCTTGGGCTAAAAACTCAATTGTTTGATTGCCGAAGAGTTTTTTCGTTATACTCCACTTGCTTTTTTCCCTTTTGGCATCCTCTAAATAAGCATGGGCTACTTGAGTGCGTAATGCAGGATAGGGGGTTAAGTAGCTAGCTTGCTCTTCATAACTAAAATTCTGTTTGATGTAATCAACTGCTTTTAGTTGCTCTTCTGCTTTTGTTGATGAGAATAATGCAGCAATAAGTTCTACAGCGATTTTTAATGCTTCAGGGGCAGATTGTTCCTGTTCAAAATAGAATTCGATAAAGGACTCTTTGAATCTTTTTTTGATCTCAGGAGACCACTCCAATGCCTCTTGGTATCGCTCCTGGCCAACTAGATATTCTGCATAAGCTTCGGCGAAAGGGCTGGATGGATAACAATTGGTTTTGCTGACTGATTGTCTGTTGTAGGCGATTTGGGCAATTGCTTTTTTAATAATTTGGCTATCTTGAGGATCGATTGATGGCGCTAAATGAGCCAGATATTCTTGTATAAAAGTTTGCCCAAAGGGGTACCCACTACGAATAAAACTATTGAACTCTGGGAAGGCATCTGAGTGAGTTATAGAATAACTCATTAATAATCGCTGTAGGTTGCTAGAGGTTTGATTCGTTCTGGGTTGGTTGACGAGCGTTACAAAGCGTGAGGAAATTGGGAATGCATCAATGCTTTTTGGCAATGCAGGGGCTTTAAAACCTTTGACATACCCTGCATAGGCAATTTTACCCAAAGTCATTTCAACTCTACTAGGATGGCAATGATCCTCAAAGCCTAACCAACCTTTAAATGATTCAAAAAGAGTGCGGAACCAACTGACTTGAAAGACGTCAATGCCATCGGTGTATAATCTTTGCCTGGGAGATGATGCAATTTCTTGCCAAAATGTTTGATATTCATCTTCATCAAAATCATAAAGTAGAAAATCAGGGCGATGGACTATCCCTCTTTCTTGATATTCTTCGATAAAATGTCGAGCTAATCTTAGACGCAACATAAAAAAATCCCAGCAAAATTAGTCCGTTGTATGGTAATTGAAAATCAAGTCTTGGGCAATTGAGTTATATAATGAACAAGTTAAAAGAGTACTTTAAAGATTAATTTTGACATGTGGGACAGAAAAAAGAATTACGTCCGCCAATCATGATGGACTCAATAGGATGTTGGCAACACATACAGGGTTGGTTTTTTCGGCCATAGACTTTGAGTGATATACTGAAATACCCCGGCTTGCCATCAAAAGAATAAAAGTCTCGTAGTGTTGTCCCACCTGAAATGATCGCTTGTTTCAATACTTCTTTAATATGTGTAGTGAGACTATAACACATCGCTTCGGAAAGCATTTTTGCCGGGGTGTTAGGATGTATATTTGCTAAAAATAGACTTTCTGAGGCATAAATATTACCGACGCCGACCACAACATCGTTATCCATAATCAATGATTTGATGGGTTTACTTTTATGTTGAATTCTTTGAAATAAATAAAGACCATCAAAGTCGTCAGAAAGAGGTTCGGGACCTAAATGTGCGAGTAGTTGATGTTGATATGGATTTTCATCGATATAAAGAAATAAACCAAAACGCCTGGGGTCACAAAAACGAAGCATAAGACCATTGGCAAGCATTAACATAATGTGATCATGTTTTTCGGGGTTGCTTTCAGCTGATACAATGCGTAAGTGTCCTGACATACCGAGATGAATTAAAAGATAACCCTTTGATAAATGAAGCAAAATATACTTCGCTCTCCGGGAAATGGTGATTATTTTTTTACCGACACAAAGGGTGTCTAAATTATTAGGCACCGGTATACGCAGTTTGGGATTACGGACAATAACCCCTTGGATTGTTTGTCCTTCAAGATGGGGTTTAATTCCTTCCTTTGTCGTTTCAACCTCAGGTAATTCAGGCATTATTTTTGGTCGTCATGCTCAATGATGCGTCCTTCATTTTTTTTAATCACTTCCTTTTTAGTCGAGCTGTTTGGGAATAGGTATTGTTTTATGGTGGCAACTAGCCAGAGGATACCCCCTATAATGAGCCCCCAAACTAAAACGTAAGAGAACATAAATAACAGACCTAAAAATAGGGCGATGGCACAACCTGCTATGATAAATGGTACCAAGGTTTCAAAGATTTTACCCAGAGGAAATTTATCGCTCATAACATGATTCCATAGTTTATTCTTTATTAATTATCGGCTACATAATGAAATGTTGCAACGTAAAGAGTAAAATTGTGATATCCTTATATGAGGTAAGGGTTATTTTTGAATTCTTACGCAACTAAAGGATGAGTTTTTTCTTAATTTGCATTTGAAGTGGAGCTATTATGCTTTTTGGTTATTTAAACCTGTCTTTTTGGGGATATGTGGTTGCAACGTTGATTTTAACACAGATTACTATCGCGGCAGTAACGCTATATCTTCATCGAAATCAAACCCATCGTGCATTGACACTGCACCCTATTGTCAGTCATTTTTTCCGTTTGTGGTTGTGGTTAACTACGGGAATGGTTACCGCTGATTGGGTTGCTATTCACCGCAAACATCATGCATCGGCAGACGTTGAGGGCGACCCACATAGCCCAGTTGTTTTCGGCATTAAAAAAGTATTTTGGGAAGGTGCTGAACTCTATAAAGTAGCGCGTAAAGATAAAGAAATGGTTGCCAAATATTCCCATGGTACTCCTAAGGACTGGCTAGAGCGAAAGATTTATTCACCCCATTCCGCTAAGGGAATTTTGCTCATGCTATTCGTCGACTTATTTTTATTTGGTATTCCTGGGATTACCATTTGGGCAATTCAAATGATGTGGATACCGTTTCATGCTGCTGGAGTAGTTAATGGAATTGGCCATCATTGGGGATATAGAAATTTTGAGTGTCCAGATGCTGCAAGAAATATTTTCCCTTGGGGTTTTTGGATAGGTGGCGAAGAGTTACATAACAATCATCATACTTTTGCTTCTTCAGCGAAGTTTTCTATTAAGTGGTGGGAGTTTGATATCGGTTGGATGTACATTCGTATTCTTTCCTTTTTAGGCCTTGCCAAAGTAAAAAAATTACCACCAAAACTGGCTATGGACGCGGGTAAGTTGCACGTCGATTTGGATACAGTAAGAGCGGTCATAGGCAATCGCTTCCAGGTGATGTCTAATTACTATAAAAGTGTGATTCGCCCTATACTCAAACAAGAGAAAAATACCAGTCTTGAAAATAAGGCAGAAAAGAAGCTTTTTGCACGTGCTGGCAGTTTATTGCGCCGTGAGAATTGCTTGTTGAATGCGGCAGCAAAACTTCGTTTATCAAATTTGCTGGAAGCCCGTGAACAATTACGTGTTGTTTATGCATACAAGCAATCACTTCAAAATATCTGGTTAAAAACTGCATCGACTCAAAAAGAGTTAATCGAAGCATTACAGCAATGGTGCCGACAAGCAGAAGAGTCAGGTCTTGAAGTATTGAGACAATTTGCGCAACAGTTAAAAGGATACGTTCCTGTATATAGGTAATTCTTTGATAATTTTGCGTATTCACGCACTTCTCATTTCACGGAGAGGAAATGAGGAGAACCGCAATTAATTTTCAGAATATTATGTCATTCCCGCATAGACGGGGATGACAATTTTATATAGATATGAACTTAATGGTGACGATATTTGACTTTTAATTTCGATTTTCTATAGTAGTATTTTATTATCGCAATAACAGGGAGTTGGTTATGATGAAAGGTGTAGCAATAGTTACTGGAGGAACTGGTGGTATCGGCACAACCATTTGTCAACGTTTAGCTGCCGATTTTCAAGTTGTCGCGTGTTATTTCAAACATGGAAAACATGACGAAGCAAAGCAATGGCAGGAAGAGCAAAAAAAGCTAGGGTATGATATCGATATCGTTTATGGAGATATCGCACAATTTGTAGATTGTGAAAAAATAATGGCCTTAATCATGGAGCGCTATGGCCGTGTTGATGTTCTCGTTAATAATGCTGGCATTACCCAGGATTGTAGCTTACGTAAAATGACTCCTGAGCAATGGCATCATGTGGTCGATGCTAATTTGACTAGCGTATTTAATATGACCCGCAATGTAATTCCGGTGATGATCGATAAAGGTTATGGCCGTGTCATAAGTATTTCTTCAATTAATGGTCGCAAAGGTCAGTTTGGACAATGTAACTATGCTTCTACCAAGTCTGCGTTGTATGGTTTTAGCAAAAGTCTGGCATTAGAAGTCGCCAATAAAGGTATAACCGTCAATACAATTTCTCCGGGCTATATAGAAACCCCCATGCTCGCTTCTTTAAAAGAAGAAGTACTGAAGTCTATTATTTCAAGTATTCCTGTCGGTCGTTTGGGACATGCAAAAGAAGTTGCTGATGCAGTTGCTTTTTTAGCTTCTCCAGATAGTGGATTTATTACTGGTGCGAATTTGGATGTTAATGGCGGACAATACATGTAAATGCATGCCCAGGCCTTATGTTGAGAATCTGGGCATTGTCGTTGATCAAAACTTCTAACTTATAGAGAATTTTATGCAACATAATAATATCGTTTTGATAACTGGTGGTACTGGGGATATAGGCACGGCAATTGCGAAAGAGTTGAACTCTTCATACAAACATATTTTTTCTCTTGATTTAGTTTCTGAAGAGGATGGCAAGGCATGGCAAAAAGCTCTTATAGAACAAGGATATAAGAATATCTATTTCCGCCATATGGATGTAACTGATTATGAGCAATGCGGTGAAGTTATTTCCTCCATTATTGAAGAGTTTGGCAATATTGATGTGTTAATTAATAACGCCGGTATCACTCGTGATGCGGTATTTACAAAAATGACTAAAAAACAATGGGATGAAGTATTAACTGTGAATCTTGATGGTATGTTTAATACAACCCGCCATGTAGTTGAAAACATGAGAGAACACGAATCGGGGCGAATTGTTAATGTTTCTTCTGTGAACGCTCAAAAAGGACAATTTTCGCAAGCAAATTATGCTGCATCAAAAGCGGGCGTCTATGGTTTTACCAAAAGTCTGGCTCAGGAATTAATGAATAAGAATATCACTGTAAATAGTCTTTCGCCTGGTTATGTTGATACTCGATTAATGAAAGGCATTAGACCTGATATTTTGGATGCGATTATTGCCCAAATTCCTGCAAAACGTTTGGCTCAAACCCAAGAAATTGCCTGGGCCGTGGAGTTTTTGATCAGCGAGAAGAGTCGATATATTACTGGAGCTAATCTAAGTATTAACGGTGGCCTCCACATGTATTAAAACCATTTGATCTATATATAAAATCCCTCCCCATAAGTAAGAGAGTAGTAAGGTTGAGGGTTTATCGGCCACGATCAATGCCCTCATTGATTCTCCTGGCGTCTTCTCCTTGGCCCATTATCCCGAGAGTGACGAGGGATTTCTGCGCTGGAGTATCGTTTAGTGTTACGATAGAGACCCTCGTTGCGCTCGGGATGAACAGCACAGGAGAAGGGATGTTCCCTTAATTTAATGACAGTAAAGAAATAGGGTGCGCTTTTTTACAATTTTAAAATCACCCCAATATTAAGAGAAAAAATATGACTCGATTAATAAAAAAATACAAAAATCGCCGGCTTTATGATACTGAGACCAGTCAATATATAACGCTTGAAGAGTTACAGCGTTATGTTGTAGATGGTACGCAATTCAAAGTAGAGGATTCCCTAACTGGGAATGACTTAACTAATTCCATCTTGCTACAAATTATTGTGGAAATGGAGGCTGGTCAGACTCAATTTTTGTCTTCCGATATTTTGCGGCAAATCATTTCTCTGGCAAATCATCCCATGCATGCTTCATTAAAACAAATGATGGAGCAAATGTTCCAAGTTATGGAAAAACCACTACAAAATAATCCTTATTTGCAGGCAACTGAAAATTGGAACCAACAAATGCAAAAGATGATGCAACAATGGCAGAGTTTATTTAAAAGTTAACAACATCATTTTAAATTGATGATTCATGACCTAGAGATTTAAAGATTATTTTTTATGGTGCATTGCAAAAAAAATATTGGTTAACCCATTGACAAATTTGCCATCTATATACTAATATTAAATTGTGCAATGCAACATAGTGGAGAATATCATGACTCAACAAAATTTTGAAAGATGGACTGAAATGGCTAAAAAGCTTCAAGAACCTTTTCAAGCCATGGCTGAATTGAATGTAAAAACCTTACAAGGTTTACATTATATCAAACCTGAAGAGCTTTCTGGTATTAAAAAGCCTGAAGAGTTATTAGAAAAGCAAGTTAATCTTGCTGTTGAAAATGGCCATAAGGCTTTAGATTACATGCAAAAATCTTTTCAAATTATTGAGAAGGCCATGTTAGGTTTTGTTCAAGAAGCTAAAAAAGCTACTGACGTAAAGCATTAATTCAATACCTTATTTGAAAGCAGTTGAAGCAATTACGCTTGAACTGCTTTTTTATTTTATCGTAATTCTATGAGTTTATTGGCGAAGTTCCATCTTATTTTTCCCTACTCAAAAATTGATTTTCTCACCATATCAATTGAATAGCGTATTTAATTCTATATGTCGGTTACACTTATTGAAGTTTTTCCAAGGGTTCTCTATTTTTCCCAAACGCTGAAATATATTGTTTAAATGATAAGATTGTGGATTTAACGAAGGGTCATTTAATTCGTCCCACGTAAGTGGAGTTGCTATAGGAGCTCCTTTTTTAGCACGTAAAGAATAGGGGGCAATTGCCGTCATGGCATAATCATTGCGCAGAAAATCAATGAATACTTTATTTCCTCGTTGGTCTTTTCTTTGTTCTAAAGTGGTGATTTGATGGGTTTGTTGATGCAACTTTTCAGCTATTTTTCTTGAAATTTCTTTAATTTGGACAAACTTACAATCCGCTTTAATTGGCAGATGAATATGTAGACCACGAGATCCAGATGTTTTAACAAAGGTCGTGATTGCAAATTCATCTAACATCTTTTTTAAGGCAAAAGCTGTTGTACGAATTTTTTCAAAATCATTATCTTGAGGATCCAAATCGAAAATCAGTTGATCGGGTTTTTCAATGGAAGACATTGTTGGCAGTGGGGTATGCAATTCAAGAACATTTTGTCCTGCCAGATAAACCAAAGCTTTTTTAGAGCGAATGCCTGCCATCTTCATTTCAGAATTATTTTGTAGCATTGGCACAGTCAATTCTTCAATGAAATCTGGAAAATATGCCGGTCGATGCTTGTTATAAAAACCACTCTCATTAATTCCATTAGGATATCGTTTAAACGATATCGGTCTATTTTGTACAAAAGGGAGAAGATGCTCTGCAATTTTATAAAAATATTCAACGACGTCTTTTTTTGAAATCTGATCATCTGGATAAAGCAATTTATCTGCATGAGATATATCAACACCGGCGATTTTCATAGCGACTTACTCCAAGATGTTTCCTATATAAATTTATTAATCAATTGATTAAATTTCAATAAAATAAAATTCCATGCAAGATCGTTCTGAGAGTGGATAGAAAAGGCTTTTTTAGTTCTTTACAAGAGGATACAATGCTCTAAGGTTAGAAATAGTTAGAAAAAGATTCAGAAAAATTCTGGAAAAACTTCAGAAAAAATTATTGAAATAGGGGTCATTGGGTGATCATTTTTCGTTATTTAGCTAAAGAAGTGTTCCTCACTCTCATTGCGCTCACCTCCATACTGGTATTAATTTTTCTGAGTAATCAGCTTATTCAATACCTCAATCGAGCTGCTTCTGGAAATATCCCGGGTGTCATTATTATGAAGCTAATGATGCTTGAATTGCCCACGTTACTGAGTTTACTTGTTCCATTAGGTTTTTATACAGCCATGTTGCTTGCATATGGCCGTTTGTATGCTGAAAGTGAGATGACCGTATTGCGTGCTTGTGGTTATGGTCCCAATCAATTATTAAAACACAGCTTTATCATGGCGACTGTTGTCGCCATTATTGTCGCGGTGATCATGATTTGGGGGAGCCCTTTAATTTATATTGAACGCGCTAAATTGTTGCGAACCACAGGGATAAAAACTTTAGTGCAAACAATTATGCCTGGACGTTTTCATGCGATTAATGAAGGGCAAGAAGTGTTTTATGTTCAATCCATGAGCCGTGATCATACCAAGGCGGAACAGGTATTTTTAGCAAAACGGAGTACCGTCAATGAGCAAATTCGTTGGGATGTATTATGGGCGGATCAAGCTTTTGCTGAAACTGATGCAAAAACAGGAGAAGACTACATCATTTTGCAAAATGGTAAAGAATACCAGGGAGTTCCTGGGCATGCGGATTATCAAGTTGCAGAGTTTGGCCAATATAAAGCACGATTACCGCATCCTGTCATAAAGATATCGGAAGATTTACGCACAATGAGTACGGCCAGTTTATTACCCCTTATTAATGACGACCCCGCCAAAGCTGCTGAATTACAATGGCGTTTATCGGTACCTCTTATGGTATTTACTTTGACTTTAATCGCGGTTCCTTTGAGTCGTATTAACCCACGCTCAGGAAAATATGCTAAGTTATTACCCGCAATTATTATTTACATTTTATACGCTAATTTATTGTTTATTGCGCGTGATGCAGTGGTTTCTGGAAAAATCCCACAATGGATCGGTTTATGGTGGGTACATCTTGTAGTGGTGGCTTTTGGATTATTTTTAATCAAACGTAATCAGGCGAAATTGGCATGAAGATATTAGATCGCTATATTGCGAAAACTGTTCTCGGCTCTATTGGTCTTGTCACGCTCATGCTAGTAGGATTACAAGTTTTTATTTTATTTGTCGATCAAATTAATGATTTAGGTCGGGTGGATTATGGAATTGGCCAGGCGGCCTTTTTTGTCTTATTACAAATGCCCTATCAAGTCTATTTATTTTTCCCTATGGCAAGCCTCCTTGGCTGCTTGATTGGTCTTGGGATTTTGGCTAACCATAGTGAGTTGGTGGTTATGCGTTCTTCAGGAATGTCTATAGGACAGATCACGTGGGCGGTTTTAAAAGCATCTATGGTGCTCATTGTGTTAGTTACTGCCTTAGGAGAAACGATAATTCCATACTTATCACATTATGCTAATGACTATAAGACGGCGGCAGTCAGTGGCGGACAAACATTAAGAACTTCAAAGGGATCTTGGTTGCGTTATGGCCATGATTTTATTTCGGTGGGAACCATACTCCCTAACAATATTTTAAGTAATATTTATCAATTTCGCTTTGATGAGCATCATCATTTAAAAATGTCTCGTTTTATTAGCGAAGCGCGCTATACCTCAACAGGTTGGGTTGCGTATAAAGTGCAGCAAACAGATTTTGCAGCGGATAAAACCAAAGTCCAAACTTTTGATACTCTTCCCTGGGATGTTTCTGTAAAACCCAAAATTTTGACAATTAGCAGTATTGAACCAGATGAAATGACTTTACGAGAATTAAATCGTTACATACGGGAACAAAAACGTAATCATCAAAATGTGCATACTTATCAGTTTGCTTTTTTACAACGAATTATCCAACCGTTTACCACCATAGTCATGATGATTCTCTCCATCCCCTTTATTTTTGGTCCTTTGCGTTCAACGACTATGGGAGCGAAGCTATTGGTTGGCGCTGCAGTGGGATTTAGTTTTCATATTTTTAGCCGTTTTTTTGGTCCGCTTAGCACTGTTTTTCAATTACCGCCTGAATTAGCTGCTTTAGGGCCCACCGTTATTTTTGCTTTATTGGGTGTGTATTTAATGAGAAGGGTTAGATAAATGGGGCGGTTTTGAGGTGCTTATTTACGATTTTGCTCCTTTTTTCTTTGTGCTAAGATATTGATCAATAAATATTAACGTTCTAATCCCATGAAAATCCAGTGTAAGTTTTGCCGCCAGCACATGGAGCCTACTGTGTGTTGGGAAAAAAGATTCGTCACTACAGATCAAGCAGTTTATTATTGCAGTTTATGCAAAAAAGAATTGTTTGTTTTAGGTGGTTTCCTTGATAAACCATTTTGGCAGCGCCCGGTATATTTATGGTTTTGTAGTTCGTTTATCATTGAACTGATTGATTATTGGGAAAAAGTGAAAAATCTTTTGCATGAGATGCATCTCGGTAAATTTTTATACCTTATCTTATCTTTAATCTTAACAATCATAGTTTATTTTTTTTGAAATGAAGAGGTTATCGACTCACATTGTGTGATTGTAGCCTGGGTGCTGCGTAGCGGAACCCGGGATTTATATTTAAACCCCCCGAGTTCCGCCCAGGCTACAGAGCTATAAAACTACACCACTTGTCCCGCGGCCCATCCTGATGACCATGCCCATTGAAAATTATAACCACCTAACCAACCAGTGACGTCTAAGGCCTCACCAATGAAATAAAGCCCTGGGATATCTTGAGTTTCCATTGTTTTTGAGGAAATTGCATGGCAATCCACGCCACCAATAGTTACCTCGGCAGTACGATAGCCTTCTGTACCATTAGGCTTTATCTGCCAAGAATTGAGTTGTTTCGCTACAGATTCCAAATCACGATTAGAGAGTTCAGCAAGTTTCTTGTCAGCAAGCCCTGGCGCAACGAAGAGTTCAATGACTCGTTTCGGTAAGTGTATAGACAAAATTGAGTTTAATTGTTTTTGTGGTTTTTCTGAGCGTGCAGTTTTTAAATAATCTAGAAGATGGATTTCAGGCAATAAATCAATACAAATACTTTCTCCTGCGTGCCAATAAGAAGACAATTGCAAAATTGCGGGACCACTCAAACCTCGATGAGTAAATAAAGTATTTTCCCGAAATTCAATACGTGCATTTTTAACTAAACTGTCGACACCAATCCCAGATAATAAGGCTATTTTTTCCTTTTCCAAAACATCCAGAGTCAGTGGCACGAGTCCGGCACGAGTCGGCCACACTTTGATACCAAATTGTTCGGCAACCTTATAAGCAAAAGGGCTAGCTCCCATAGTGGGTATGGACAATCCACCACTGGCAATAACCAGTGATTGACAATGAACAATTCCTTGGGTGGTTTGTATTTTAAAACTTTGTGATTTTTGAATGTTCTCTATGCCGGTATTCAATTGGATTGTCACTGCCGTTGCAGCACATTCTTTAAGTAACATATCGACAATATCTTTTGATTTATTATCGCAAAATAATTGGCCTAAGGTTTTTTCATGAAAGGGAATTTTATGTTTTTTTACAAGTTCAATAAAATCCCATTGGGTATAGCGAGTTAGAGCGGATTTGAAAAAATGGGGATTATGGGAATGGTATTTTTCAGGTTCAATGTAATAATTAGTAAAATTACAACGGCCACCGCCCGACATTAAGATCTTCTTACCAACTTTATTGGCATGATCAAGCACCAAGACTTTGCGGCGGCGTTTGCCCGCCTCGATGGCGCACATTAAACCTGCGGCACCTGCACCTATAATAACGACATCAACTTCTTCCATAATCGGAGTGACTTGTAATAAATAAACGGGTGCAAGGGTACCATGCATCAAGAGTAATTCAAAGGGTGAACCTTGATCGGATTGAGATTTTTTTATACGATGATTCATTCACCCTTTCGTAAATGGATTTTATGGTTTTTTTGAGGCATCTTTTAGCAATCGTATTAGGTAGTACCCTATTACCCTTACGCATCCTGGGAAACAATGCTTTTTATTTAATGGCTGCAGTTCTTTTGGGAGGAGTGCTTGTAATCGATTTTTCGCTTAGTTTGGCGGATGCCTTTAAAAATAAAGGTATGTCGAGTGTGATGAATTTTCTACTCTCTACATTCATTGTTTTTCCATTAGTGGCTTCAATAATCGCCAGTGCTCTTGCTGTTGTCACTGCTTATCTAACCTACAATACAGTCATCAATATGCTTGAGTCATTCTGGCTTGGTTTTAAAAATGGCCTATTTTATGGTATGGATGGTTTTTGGAGTGCGTTAGCATCGCAATCTCTTTTCGATCCAATTGCATATCTAAGTGCTTTGCAGACGGGAGTAAACCCAGATGAGTTAATTGATGATGTCGATTTTGATGGGTTTCAACGAATTAGAGGTGAATTGCAAGATGTTGTTGTAGTACGCGAGGACTTGGAAGTCCCTGACTTGCAGGATAAAAATCCAAAGGCTGCTACTCAATTATTGAGTGATATTGAATATAAAAAAATCGATGAATTAATAAACAAACTTAGCCTTTCTAAAGAACCTTTACAGCCAGAGATAAAAAGACAATTAGATGCTTTAAAAACTTTGTATATCCAATATAAAGATTTGTCACAGAAATTGGAGGATGTACGTAGCGCTTTAATTGGGGGGGATAAGTCTAAAATTAAAGATGAAATGATTGCTTATAATGAGGTAGATACACCTATTTTGCTGGTTAAACAATATAACGATGCAGGGGTATGGCGTAACGTTCCTGCTGCCAGTTATGTGACAGATAAAGAAAGTTTATTACGTTGGTTAAAGCTCAACCCTAAACATACTTTACTTAAAGACCCTCTGAAAAAACCTGACGCTTACAACAAAATGGCAACCCAATATATTTGGTATGAGCTTACCAAAGATGATTGTTCTTCCCAAGAGTTAGACGAGGCTGCGGCTGAGATGCGTATTTTGGTCAACACGTTATTTCCTTTATTATCAGGGCAGCAAAAATTAAATTTAGGATTAGGGTCTTCACCACAAGCATTTTTTGCTCTAGCACCTGATGATAATCCTCACCTGCCTCAGGATGAGAGCCATTCAATCATTCCCTTGGTTAACATGGGAAATGTCTAATACAAAATGGTACATTCTTATTTCTAAGGTCCGATGCCTACTCTTTTTCTTCTTGTTTTAAAACTAGGAGATCAATTTAAGCTTATACTGTACATATACAAAATGATTCTTTTAAGGACCAAGATCATGAATGAACTTGATATTTTACGATTATTTTATGATGAGATGAAAAATCGTGGGACTACTCGAGATCAAGTATTTTTAAGTATGGAGGAGGAGGCGGCGACGATGCTTTCTCAAAAATTACAACAGCCTGTATCCGTGGAGGACGTACAAAAGTTAACGGATATATGCATTGCCAATGAATGGCTAGAACGGACAACAGCTGATCCGCATTATAAATATTTATCGTTAACGGAGGCGGGGTTACAAATTATTTTAGCAAATCGATACAGTTAATTGCTCTTAAGGGTATAAACTTTAAGCAAAAGTAGGTAAAATACGTCAATTTTATTCTTTTTTGTTGTCAATATGCCAAAACGAACCGATATTAAATCCATCCTTATCCTCGGAGCAGGTCCTATTGTGATAGGACAAGCTTGTGAATTTGATTACTCTGGCACCCAGGCGGTGCGGGCTCTAAGAGAAGAAGGGTATAGGGTTATCTTAGTCAATTCCAATCCCGCAACTATCATGACCGATCCCGAACTTGCTGATGCAACTTATGTTGAGCCTGTTTCCTGGAAAGAAGTGGCGCGTATCATTGAAATTGAGCGTCCAGATGCTCTTTTACCGACTATGGGCGGACAAACCGCGCTGAATTGTGCTCTGGATCTTGTGCGCGAAGGGGTCTTAGCTAAATATAATGTTGAAATGATTGGGGCAACACGCGAGGCAATTGATCGTGCTGAAGATAGAGAAAAATTTCGGCAATTGATGATTAAAATTGGTTTGGATATGCCACGTTCAGCAATTGCTCATAGTATGGAAGAGGCAATCCAGGTGCAAGCGCGATTAGGTTACCCCGCGATTATTCGTCCTTCATTCACTATGGGGGGCAGCGGTGGCGGTATTGCGTATAACCGCGAAGAATTTGAAGAAATTTGTATGCGCGGTTTGGAATTGTCTCCAACGCATGAATTATTGATTGATGAATCAGTGTTGGGTTGGAAAGAGTATGAAATGGAGGTCGTACGCGATAAAAATGATAATTGCATTATTGTCTGCACCATCGAGAACTTTGACCCTATGGGGGTGCACACTGGCGATTCGATTACTGTGGCTCCTGCACAAACACTTACCGACAAAGAATATCAACGCATGCGTGATGCAGCGATTAAAGTGTTACGAGCGGTGGGAGTTGATACTGGAGGTTCAAACGTACAATTTGCAGTGAATCCAGAAGATGGGCGCATGCTTGTTGTGGAAATGAACCCAAGGGTGTCACGAAGTTCCGCTTTGGCGTCCAAGGCAACTGGTTTCCCTATTGCGAAGATCGCTGCAAAATTGGCTGTAGGTTACACACTTGATGAGTTAAAAAATGAAATTACCGGTGGTAAAACGCCGGCTTCATTTGAACCAAGTATTGATTATGTGGTCACCAAAGTTCCTCGATTTAATTTCGATAAATTCCCACAAACTTCCGATACGCTGACTACGCAAATGAAGTCAGTGGGGGAAGTGATGGCTATCGGCTCTAATTTTCAGGAATCATTACAAAAAGCAATTCGTGGTTTAGAAATAGGTCGTTGTGGTTTGCACCCTTTATTTCAAAAGGGTGATTTAGCGCGTTTAAGAGGACATTTACGCGAACCGACTCCAGATAGACTTTGGTACATTGCCGATGCGTTTAGAAACAATATGTCGCTTGAAGAAATTCATCAGGAAAGCCGTATCGATCCTTGGTTTTTGGCTCAAATCGAAGAATTGATTGCTCTGGAACGTTCTATAGCCGGTAAGAAATTGTCCGATGTGGATGCTGTGACCTTCCGTCTGCTGAAACGACGTGGTTTTGCTGATGCCTATTTGGCTAAAATTTTGTTGTGTACTGAAGAACAAGTACGTACTCGTCGTAAGGAGCTAGACATTGTTCCTGTTTATAAACGCATTGATTCGTGTGCTGGTGAATTCCCTAGTGATACGGCGTATATGTATTCTTGTTATGAGACCCGATGCGAAGTACGGCCAGATAAAGATAAGAAAAAGATCATGATCCTCGGCGGAGGGCCCAATCGTATTGGTCAGGGTATCGAGTTTGATTATTGCTGTGTGCATGCTGCTATGGCTCTTAGAGATGCTGGCTGTCAGACCATCATGGTTAATTGTAACCCCGAAACCGTATCTACGGATTTTGATACCTCCGATCGCCTGTACTTTGAGCCGGTGACGTTAGAGGATGTATTGGGTATTGTTGATGTAGAAAAACCAGATGGAGTCATTGTTCATTACGGTGGCCAAACCCCTTTAAAATTAGCACGTGCTTTAGAAGCAAACGGAGTTAAAATCATTGGTACGTCTCCTGATGCCATCGACAGAGCCGAAGATAGAGATCGGTTTCAAAAATTAGTCACTGAGTTGAAATTACATCAGCCCGAAAACGGTACAGTACGTAGTGAGGCAGAGGCGATTGCTTTAGCAAATAAGATTGGTTACCCATTAGTAGTTAGACCCTCCTATGTGCTTGGAGGACGAGCAATGGAAGTGGTTTATCAAGAAGATGATTTACGTCATTATCTGTCCCACGCAGTTGCTGTATCTAATGATTCACCCGTATTGTTGGATAGATTTTTAAATGATGCCATTGAAGTAGATATTGATGCGGTTTGCGATGGAAAGGAAGTACTGATAGGTGCAGTAATGGAACACATAGAGCAGGCTGGTATACATTCGGGCGATTCTGCGTGTACCTTACCCCCATTTAGTCTCAGTGTTGTGGTACAACAAGATTTAATGGAGCAAATGCGCCAAATGGCATTGAAGTTAGGCGTAGTTGGTTTGATTAATGCACAATTTGCGATTCAAGCAGATGACATTTATGTTCTAGAAGTCAATCCAAGAGCATCAAGGACAGTTCCTTTTGTTTCTAAAGCAACAGGGTTGCCTTTGGCGAAAATTGCTGCTCTTTGTAAGCTGGGTGTGAGTTTAAAAGAACAAGGCTTAAGCCAAAATCATCATATGCCATCGTTTTATTCAATTAAACTTCCAGTCTTTCCTTTTATCAAGTTCTCTGGTGTAGACTCTATTCTCGGCCCTGAAATGAAATCAACAGGTGAAGTAATGGGTATTGCCAGACGTTTTGGGCAAGCTTATGCTAAAGCCCAATTAGGAGCTGGTTGTAATATAGCCAAGCGACGACGTGCATTTGTTTCCGTTCGCGATGCAGATAAAACACGAGTAGGTGAAATTGCGAAGCGATTGATTGAATTGGGTTTTGAAATCATCGCAACGCGTGGTACTGCTTTGGCTTTGCAGGCAGCTGGTGTTGATTGTCGCAGAGTATTTAAGGTGAACGAAGGCAGACCACACGTTTTGGATTTTATAAAAAATAACGAAATAGATTTTATTGTAAATACAACCGAGGGCAAGCAAGCAATTGCTGATTCTTTTGCAATCAGACGCAATGCATTACAGCACAAGGTTAGCTATACTACGACTTTGTCAGGTGCCGAGGCTGCTTGTTTGGCTATGAAATATGAAGATAGAGAGACCGTAACTCGGCTGCAGGATTTACATTAATAAAAATTGTAGCCTGGATGAAGGAGTAAGCAGAGCCTTGAGCGATTGAAGAAAGGAAAACCTGAGTTCCTCTCTGCTGTATCTAGGTTACAATAGCCTTTAACTTAATACGTTAAGCTCTTTTCTTGTTGTTTTGGAGAAAAGGTAGGGCCTGTTTACAATTCGCTAGCTTGAGTCAAAATGGCCTGATCTTCAGCATACACAAAGTATGTGAGCATCGGAGCGCAGAAAATCAGGGCAGTTTGACCAAGATAGTAGAAGTGTAAACAGGCCCTAGAATTACCAGGGAATTTTTTTTGAGGTTGATATGAGTAAACACCCCATGACAGTAGAAGGTGCAGCAGCACTAAATGAAGAATTACAACGTTTAAAGTTTGTTGATAGACCCCGCATTGTTGAAGCGATTGCTACAGCACGGGCTCATGGTGATTTGAAAGAAAATGCTGAATATCATGCTGCTCGCGAACAGCAAAGTTTTAATGAGGGACGTATTCAGGAGTTAGAGGCCAAATTATCTCACGCACAAATTATTGATATCAGTAAATTGCCCAACAATGGCAAGGTCGTTTTTGGTGCAACAGTTACTGTCAGCCATGTAACAACGGATGCTCAGGTAACGTACAAAATCGTTGGTGAAGATGAAGCTGACATTAAACAGAATAAAATCTCTTATAGTTCGCCTATGGGGCGTGCCTTAATTGGTAAAGAGTTGGATGACTCAGTCACTGTCAACACACCAGGTGGCCTGGTAGAGTACGAAATAATTGAGGTGCAGTACGTATAATTACTTTTCCGTGAGCGTGCCCACAGGAACGTTCACGGAAATGAATGTACTTCACCAATCAATGATATATTTCTATACTTAAAACGTGACTAAAAGGTCTATAATTAAAGAGAGCATTTTTGAACTAATGCTTTTGAGTGCTTCACTGTAAAAATTTATCTTAATCTTTGTCTTACTATTACAGGACGTAATAATGGACTTTATTTCTGAATGGTTTCAAACCACTACAATTCCTGCTGATGTAATAACAGGTCATTATGATTTAAAATTAGTGATCTTATCCTATGTTATCGCCGTGTTTGCTTCTTATGTTGCTTTGAATCTTGTGGGGAGACTGCGCGCTACAAAAAATAAGCATGCACGCATCTATTGGCTTGCTGGTGGTGCTTTTGCAATGGGGGCAGGAATATGGTCAATGCATTTCATTGGTATGCTCGCTTTTATCATGCCTATGCCCATGGAATATGATTTCAGTTGGACTGCGGCCTCACTAATGACCGCCATACTTGCGTCCGCTTTAGCTTTATTTATTTTACAGAAAAAAGATTACTCTATTGTCCATCTTGCTTTGGGTGGTTTGATCGTAGGGCTTGCTATCTCCAGTATGCATTATATGGGGATGGAGGCAATGAAAGTTCATGTAACGATTCATTATTTACCGAGTTTATTCTTTCTTTCTATTCTCATTGGAATTGCTGCAGCAGAAAGTGCCCTTTGGTTAGCATTGCAAAGTAATTATGGTTCAAGTAAAAGGCAATTTAATCTAAAAATCATTAGCTCTTTATTAATGGGACTGGCAATTTGCGGTATGCATTATACCGGAATGTCTGCTGCAGTATTTACTCCCCATTTAACTCACGAGATGACAAGCATCAATGCGGCAGTACAACCCAGTTATTTAGCTTTTTTTATTGCGGGAATTAGTGGATTGATTTTTGCGATCGCATTAACTGCATCGGGTTATTACAAGAAAATGGTTACGGCAATTTCTAATGAGAAAGAATTCCTTAATGCAATGCTTGATAACTTAGAGGATGGCATTATCGCATGTAATGCCGACGGGCGAATTACTGTATTGAATCATACGATTCAAAAATACATTAACTCAGATAAGGCAAATAAAAACATAAATAACATATTGGATTACATTTGCCTTTATACAATGAATAATAGTCCAATTAATCCCGATGATTTCCCGCTTAAACGTGCCTTAAATGGAGAACGTGTACGCGGTGTTGAATTTATGATGCATATTAAAACAAATGGGATCCGTAATGTAATCATTGATGGGCAAAAAATTATTAACTCAGAGGGGAAAAACCTAGGTGCAGTTATTGTAATCCATGATATTACGGATTTGAAACAGACTGAAAAATTAAAAAATGAATTTGTTTCTATAGTCAGCCATGAATTACGTACGCCGCTTACGTCCATACGTGGCTCTTTAGGACTCTTAGTCAGTGGTGTCATGGGCAAATTCTCTGAAAAGGTAATGAACTTGCTAAAAATAGCAAATAATAACTGTGAACGTTTGCTGCTGCTAATTAATGATATTTTGGATATTGAAAAAATTGAAGCCGGAAAAATGGATTTTGAGTTAAAAGTAACAAACTTAAATAAAATAGTACAAGAGTCAGTTGACGTTAATAAAATGTATGCAGATAAGTTCGGAGTAACAATTGAATTTATACCCCCCGAACAAAAATATTTAGTCACTGTTGATCCAGACCGGTTAATGCAGGTTTTAGCAAATCTGGTTTCGAATGCCTGTAAGTTTTCTGATAAAAATGAGAAGGTTTCTCTGAAGATCCAACGGATTGAGTCCTCGGTGCGTGTATCCATTACCAATAAGGGTGAGGGAATATCGCCAGAATTTCAACCGAGAATTTTTCAAAAATTTTCTCAAGGAGATGCCTCAACTACCCGTGGTAAGGGAGGGACTGGCTTGGGATTAAACATTAGTAAAATGATTATCGAGAAAATGGGGGGTATATTAAACTTTGAGAGTCAACCTAACGAGCACACAACATTTTATTTTGACTTACCCTTAGCAGAGCAATTACTGATTAGCCAAGAAAAAAATCAAATAGTCGTCCAGGAGTTTAGAAAGAGATTACTTATTTGTGATGACGATAGTGATCAATCAAATTACATCAAATTACTTTTGGAGTCAGCAGGTTTTATTGTTGAGGTAGCGAACACTGCTGAAGCAGCACGAAAATTGTTAGCAAGCCAAGAGTATCATGCACTCTTATTGGATCTCATATTACCAGATCAAGATGGAATTTCATTTATTAGAGAACTACGTGCCGATAAAAAAACAAAGAGTTTGCCTATCATCGTGCTTTCTGTTATTGCGGAAACGGGAAGGGAATTATCAAACGGGGATGCTGTTTCAATCGTCGATTGGTTGGATAAACCAATCGATTTTAATAAGTTACTTTTTACAATCAGCAAAATACAAAAAAATAATTCTGAGAGTAAACCACACATATTACATGTTGAAGATAATAAAGATACGCAAAAAATTTTAGAGATGCTTCTAGAAAAACATGCGCGAGTTTCAACCGCGAATAATTTGCATGAAGCAAAAAAAATGCTCGAAAAAGAAAAATATAATCTGGTTATCTTAGATTTATTGCTGCCCGATGGAAATGGCGCAGACATTCTACCATTGATATCAAAATATCATGCGCCGGTACTTGTATTTTCTGATACCCAATTGAATGAAGATTATTCAAAGTATGTGAGCCAGGCATTGCTTAAGTCGAGTTCTTCAAATGACATTTTATTAAACACAATTAAAAACCTTCTTTAACGGTTTAATTTAAAGGAGATAGGGATGATTGATAAAGAATTAAAAAAGATTTTATATGCTGAAGATGAAGCAGATATAAGAGCGATTGCGCAAATTGCTTTGGAAGATATTGGTGGGTTTACAGTAAGGTATTGTGCTAATGGGAAAAAAATTCTCGAAGCCGCTGAAGTATACATTCCTGACTTGCTTTTATTGGATGTAATGATGCCTGAATTGGATGGGCCTACGACCTTACGAGAATTACGCAAGAATCCAAATTTTATAAAAATACCTGCTATATTTATGACTGCGAAGATACAAGCTAATGAGATAGCAGATTACAAAGCAATCGGAGCAATTGATGTAATTAAAAAACCTTTTGACCCTTTAACCCTGGCGACGTCAATAAAGAATGCATGGTTGAACTATAATGGATGAGAAAATACAGGAAAAATTACACGATCTTTTTGTTCTCTATAGCAAGAATCTTCCGGAGAAAATTCATAGTATAGAGGTACAATGGCATGCGCAACTCAAACAATGGGATATGGCGGGTTTTCAAAACTTTCATCGCGATGTCCATAGTTTGTGTGGCTCAGCGGGAACCTATGGTTATACTGAATTGGGTAAGACAGCACGTCAGATGGAAATATTATTAAAGGAAATTCTAGCGCGTGGGGAACTAACACATGACGATCAAGAAAAAATTCATGTCTTTTTTGGTCAACTCAAAAGCGTATTGGCTCATGAGGCGCCTAAAAAACCGTTAGCTTTTGCAGATGAATCGATACATACAGACAATAAATTAGTGTATGTATTGGAGCAGGAAACCGAGTTAGTTAATGAACTTAGTGACAATCTGAACCAAGCAGGTTATCACGCACAACCTCTAAAAGACATCACGTCATTATTGACTTCAGTTCGAGAAAAACAACCCATTGCAATCATTATTGATACCAATTATTTGGAAAAACCGGCATTGGAACAGCTGGTTGCGATACAAGACAATCAAAAAACACCAACACAGTTATTTTGTATCGTGCCTAATGCAGACTTATTGCCGCGACTTACCGCAATTCGTGCGGGTTGTGTGGCGTATTTCCAAAAGCCCCTTGATGTATCTTATCTGGTACAGGAATTAAATATAAATTGTAGTTCGGCTCTGAACGAAGCATACCGCATTCTCATTCTCGATGATTCTAAATCATTAGCTGAATATTATTCTTTGATTTTAAAGCAAGCGGATATGATTACGCGAGCCATCACCAATCCATTAAATTTATTAAAAGAGCTTGAAACCTTTCAGCCTGATTTACTGTTAATGGATGTGTACATGCCAGAATGCTCTGGTTTGGAGCTTGCAACGCTATTGCGGAAGGATAGAAGATACACAAAAATGCCTATTATTTTCCTCTCCACAGAGGATGATAAAAATAAAAAACTAGCCGCCATTAGTTTGGGGGGCGACGACTTTCTAACCAAACCTATTTCTCCTCATGATTTAGTTTCAGCAGTTCGTTCGCGCTCCAATCGAGCGAGTATTTTAAATTACTACATGACAACAGATAGTCTGACCGGTTTATTAAACCACTCAAGTATTTTGAATCGTTTAAACATTGAAGTTGCGCGGGCAAAACAACAGAATTTATCTTTATCCTTTATCATGATCGATATTGACCATTTTAAATCGATTAATGATACCTATGGCCATCCATTCGGCGATCTTGTCATTAAAAAGCTAGCCTCTCTATTTATGGTGAGCTTGCGTAATCGAGATATTATCGGACGATATGGAGGGGAGGAGTTTGCGCTGATATTGCCGGGCGCTGATCTTGAAAGCAGTCAAAAAATTTGCAATGACTTGCGCCTTCAATTTTCTAGAAATTATTTTACTGTGAATGAGCAAAAAGTACATGTAACGATTAGTGTCGGTATTTCTTATTTTAATGGTAGCAATGATATTAACAGTATTGTAATTCAGGCGGATAAGGCTTTATATAAGGCCAAGGAAAATGGCCGCAATCAAGTAGTTGTCTTTGATGAAACGGTTATTTTGAGTTAGTTTGCGATTGTATTTTTTTGGAGCTAAGAGGCAAAATAACTGAATAAATGTGCGCTGGGCTTAACAGCCCAGCTTACACTACACAGGTTAAGGTTGAAATACGTCTTGTTGGATTCCGCCGACAACCCATTGAGGGCTATTAGAGAATTGACGAAAATGCCAAATTTCATCAAGCGGGCTTATAGGCTCATCATTTTCTTTAATAGAGCCAGTAAATCGAACGCTCGCAATTAGAGAATTAGATTGTCTTGAAACATCTAGTAATTCGGCCTCTAAAGTGATGACGTCTGTTTTATTGGGTGCATCACCCCGCTCATCCAGTTGCATTTTGATTTCTGCAAATACTTCAGGTGCGGTGAATTCGCCCAAATCCTGAAGATTTTTTTGATCGTACGCCGCTTGCAAGCGATTAAATGTCACCTTGGCTTCACGCAAAAAGGTTTCTGGTACAAAGCCTGCAGGATATTCGGCAACGTCATTATCGGCATTACCAGAAGCACCCATGGAGCTGCTATTGAATGACTGGTTAAAGTTACTAAAAGGACTTTGGTTAAATGAGCGGTTTTGCCCTTGTCCTGATTGAAAACCAGGTTGCATTCTTTTGCGGAAAAAACCGACAATAAAGAAAATGGCCGCTCCTAAAATTAACCATGTTAGGATCCCGGTACCAAGACCATGTCCCATAAATAAACTGGTAAGCAAGCCGCCAATTAATAAACCACTGAGTATTCCACCCCATCTGCTTGGATTTTTTGTGCTTTGCCCCATAACACTGGATTTCTGTACTTTATTGGGGGACAGAGCACTTTGTGAGCGCTGTATACCAAAACTTCTACCTGCACCAAAACGTTTGGCAGAGGCTTCGTTAATAAACAGTCCAAAACTTAATAATGTAATAAGCAAATAGGAAATAAACGTACGCATAGCATTGACCTTTCTTATTCAATAGAGATTAAGAGTATATATGAATTCAAATAAATCTGCCTCTTTGTTGCTAAAATTTTAGCTATAATTAAAAAATTGGACGCTTTTAAAATGCAGGCTCATGAAAATAGGATGGCCTAAAATCCAAGGTAGCTAATTCCTACTTTATCTAAATCATAGGGAGTTGATTATGTTTGAGCATCAAAAAGATGGGGGTGAACGTTTCGTTGCTTCTGCGCACGCGCTGCAAAAAAAAATTGCGGAGTCAGAAGTTTCAATTCAACTCCAGGCCTTAGTGAGTCGTATTGACGAGGAAATAATACATTGCAAGCAGCAAAAGGAAAAATATCCAAGGATGCAACTATATGCGGATAAAGTATCGGTTTTACATGCTACCAAGAGTTATCTTTGTGGCAATATCGGGTTTGATCTTTTAGAAGAATATATGAGAGTATACCCTAAGTGGGATAAAAGTCTTGAAAAATCCAATGCAAAAACACTGATTCATGAAGCAATTGCTTTTAAAAGCGTTCCGCAATAATCCGCTTCGATGCGATTAGAAATAAATGGTTAACGAGTGCGTTTTGAAGGTATTTGCTCATGCTTGAACCTTTGGTCAAGATTCAAGCATACTTCCTGTAAAGCTAGACTATAGAGTCACGCAATGTAAAGCCATTCAATATTCCTGGAGTGAAGGGATTTACTTGATTATTTGTTTTTAATAAGTAACGTCCTGAATTACTGTTAATTTCAAAGAGAATTTGCAAGTTGGAGCTGTCTTGCTCATCAACCAGAACATTTACTTTTTCTAGCAGTTTAAATAAGGCCCAGGCTCCTTGTTCTGCAAGCTCATAATGATTGCCTTCAATGGAATCCAGTGCAAGTTTTGCATTAGGTAGTGGCCAGGTAAACCGGGTTAGAGAATCACTTCCTTGATTGTCTGTTAATTTGATACTGCCAATTTGAAGTTCTAGATTAGCGACTACGGGGTCAAGGCTGATTTTTTGTAAACTAAAATCAATTTTGCTTTCTTCACCATGATCAGGGAAGAACATATTGGTAATAATATTGGCTCGTATGAGTGCATCTAATGTTTCTGTCGCGATGGGTAATACCGAATCATTGACTGCTTTAGGTTTCCATTCTGCACTGGATACATCTAAAAAGGGTTTCACAAAATTTTCAGTAAATGTGTTCAATGCACCATGAGTAGAAAAGAAATGATTAAAATCATTAATTGCTATTTCTTCTGGTTGTGATGTGTCAAAAGGATAGCGTTTGGCAATAGTGGTTTGGAATTCTCTATAAACAGTTTGTTGCCATTGTTGGTTGATATATTGACGGCTGTCTTTGATTAAAATGCCCCAGGTGTCGCTTGCTAATTGTTTTGTCCACGTACTTAATGGCTCAGGTAATTGTCGCGCTTGGTTGTAAAGCAAACTGACTGGATCGGACGCACTATCACTGGCAAAGCGTGTTCTAATAATATTAAACGCAGTTTTACCACCATCATTTATCATAGATAAAGTTGAAATAAAGCGTTCTAAATCAACGATTTTTAGATCAAGTTCTTTAGTGCTGGAATGACTCATTAAGTTTAAATCAGTAAACTGATTGGCTATAGAATGATTAAAGGGGGATGCGTTATTGGATAGATCTGCTTTAGTTTCTTGTTGAATTAAGCTGATTATTTTACTCAGTGCATGAGATTGCTCAACGTTTTTAACTATTTGTCGTCCTGCTTGATAATCCTGGTAATGTAACGGTTGCGATTTACGCATGAATGTTTGCCACCAGGTAACATAATCAAAGCAATACGCTTGAGTTATCATTTCCTGTAACTGAACTGAATCATTGCGTGCAAGTATCCAGTTTTCCTGTTGTAGGCTATGGCTAATATCAGGAATCCTTTGCATCACGTCATTAAAGCCTGCGCGGGTAAAGTAAACGGGCAGCTCGCTGGTTGCCAATACAAAACCATTAACCTCAATTTTTTGTTTTGCCGTCGGGAAAAACTCTTTGGCGATGGAGTAATAGAGATAACTGCTGGGTAATGCATTTAAATAGTTTCTGGCATCACTAATTATCTGTTGCTTCACAATGATATTTTTAGGAGGTTTACTTAACAGAAGTTTAAGCAGTGCTAATTGTTTCTTTAAAGCAGGTTCCGGTTGATTTTTCCATTGTGCGGCAAACCAATCTTGTACTTGCATTGCTGAAAAGTGTTCTGGCTGGCTAAGCATCAAGTAAATTTTCAACGCGTTATAGCGCACAATAGGTGTATTCCCTGGATTATTGATTACCTCTTCTAATTCATAAGTTAATGAAGGTAAAAACTCACCATGCAGGCGATTTTGGGCATTGTGGTGCAAGTTAGATTTTAATTGGTGTACTGTGGGCAGTGATAAGGAGTTACTCGGAATGTTATTCATTGTTTTGGCGGCATTAGATAAATGATAAAGCGCCTGCTTTTCTTTATTTTTTTGACTCTTGAGGATATCGTAAGCCAGTAACTCTTTACTTGCTGCATCCAGGAGATGCGCTGTTTTGTAATGGTTGTAGCTTAAGAGGAGTAAACTGATACCGGCAATACTTGCAGTCGCGGCAATAATGGGTTTTTGCGAAAATCGTCTAGTCTGCGGGACCTGGCTGCAGTGTTCCTGAATAGTTCTTAATGCGCCTTCAACAAAATAAGCCCTGAAATTTGTAGCTTGAGGGAAGGTATCTTGCACGATTAAGGCGTATTCATGTTGAATTTTTTTATTTAGGCGATCAATGCTCACGCCGCCTTGCTCTGCACTGCTAAAATAAACGGAATGTAAATTAAAGAGCTTAGGAGAGATCCCTTGGATTAATGCTTGAATAGGGGCTCGTAAACTCGCCACCTGCAATGGAAACTCCCGAATTAAACTGCGTCTCATGGTTGAGCGAGCAGGGTGCATTTTATTAATTACTTGCTGACCAATTTGTTCTATAAGTTGGTTGAATTGTAATGAATAGGCTTCTATTTTTTTCTTTAGCTCATTTCTACAATCGAGTGAAAACCCTAGAGGTTTCGATAAATCCGTTGCATGGTCTGCTTGATAAAATTCGGTGAAGCCTGCGAGGGTATCCATTTTGGTAAATATTAATGCAAGATTGACGGAGTAACCTAGATTGGCTCCAAATCGTTCTAACAATTGCAGATGTGCTTTTTTATGTTCTGCAAATTGTCCTGAATCGGCAATAAGTAATTCGTTTACATCAATGCATAAAACAAGGCCAGTAATTTTTAGATGGGCGTTGCAGCGGTTTAATTGCTTCAGCGTAGCTTGTAATAAGGTTTTGCTGTTGGTCAGCCAGCTTTCGCCAAGCTCAATGATGATGCCTTTCTGGTTGAAATAAATTTTTGCATGTTGCTCGCTGAAAACGGGTATTTCTTCCATATTGCTTTGTTTTAATATGGCCGATTTACCTTGGGCGTTTCTACCGGTAATTACTACAAAAGACAGTGGATTGCTTTGTGGTTTTAATTGTGAAAGTATTTTTTTTATAGCATCACATAATGCGCGTAACGAGTTGTCCATTAGCTATCCAGAAGAGCAAGTTGGGTATGTCCAAATAAAACGGTTTTTGCTTTATTCTCCAATAAATATTGGCTAGTAAAAAAAGCAAGTGCTACTACAGCAACCGCAGAAATCAGCGTTATTATGACGGCTTTATAATTTTTTTTAACTATTTGGGGTATCGGGTTTTCATTAAATAAGCGGCGTGGTTGATTAAACCGATTTTGTTGGATTATTTGATAAAGGTCCTCAATGTAATTATCTAAAGCCTGTCGTCCATCAGCCTTGAGATGATAATGGCCTTCAAAACCTACAATCAGGAAAAAATAAACCAACTCAATAAGGTCTAGGTATTGATTTGGCCGCTCCTTAATGTAATTAAGGATTTCAAAAAAACGATGTTGCGGTTGCGCATCATCATTCGTTAGTGGGGTAAATGCTTTAAATTCAGCGCTAATTTGATAGACGCGCATGTAGTTTTTACCAATTATTTCGTCTATGGTTGCTGACATTAAATAATAGGCAATCGCAGCAAAGTCCGCGGGATATTTCGATGCATCCATTTTGCTTTGAAAAGCAAGTAATTCATGCTCAATGTTGTCTCTGATATTCTCAATAGCAGGGAGTGACGGACTAAGACAAAGCCGCTCTAATAGCGATAATAGAGGGCCTGCTGCAGCAACCAAGGCATTATTAGAAAATGGAGCAATGAATAATTTTGAGCGATAGTAACCTTGCGGGGCAAGCATGGATCCCGAATTTACAAGGTGACTGCTGACCAGTGAGGCTGGATAATGCGCAACTGTCATGGTCGTGCTCCTAATGGGTCTTGATTCAAGCATGAAATCGTAGTGCAAACACTCTAATGTAAAAAGAAGATGATACGTTATATAACGCGCAGAGTTCAAGTGATCACGCTCGATGATATGGGAATCTCTTACATGGATAATGAGCTGAATAAATAAAATGTAGGTTGGGCCTTGGCCCAACAAAAGACTATAGTATATTTGCATTTAAGGAAATGTTGGGCCAAGGCCCAACCTACAGCAAATTCAGCCCTGTTCATGCCGAACCTAGGCCACACTTTAAGACTGAATCTGAATAATTTATTTGCATCATTCCTTAACAATAAGGTACTATTCGTGTTTGCCAGATATAGAACTAATTTGGTACTATATTTATAATATAGATAAAAAAGTAATTAAGCCGGTTTTTTGTCTCTAATTAAGACTTATTTAGTACTAGATTATTCGATTTTGAGGTGTTATGCTGCGCATCAGCAAGTTGGCCGATTATGGAACAGTTGTGATGGTTTATCTCGCCAGACACGCGCAAGAATTATGTAATGCTCGTGATATTGCATTACATACTCATCTGACTGTACCTACGGTAAGTAAAATTTTAAAACGTTTGACGAGCGCAGGTTTGTTAACTTCGGTGCGTGGAGTGACTGGAGGATATCGATTGCGACGACCTGCAACTGAGATTTCAGTGTCGCAAATAATTTTTGCATTGGAAGAACATCGTGGTTTCACAGAGTGTCGTTTACAACCTAATGAGTGTTCGTTACAAGATGTTTGTACGATTCAGGGTAATTGGCGATTGATTAGCCAAGCAATTGAAACGGCTTTGGATAGTGTCAGTTTAGCGACTCTGGCTAAACCAACGTTACAAGCACATGATGTGGAGCGAGTTCGACAATTGGCAAGTGGAGTTAATCGTGGCTAAAAGCAGTGAGCAAATTAATTCTCTGCTCGATAGAGAATATCAACATGGGTTTACAACGGACATTGAAGTAGATACTTTTGAGCCCGGGCTGGATGAAGAGGTAATTCGCCGTTTATCCGCAGTGAAGGGTGAACCAGAGTTTTTACTTGAGTGGCGTTTAAAAGCTTATAGGCATTGGTTAACCATGTCTCCTCCCCAATGGTCCAGTGTGCATTATCCACCAGTGGATTATCAGGCACTTTCTTATTATTCAGCGCCTAAAATGAAAAAAGATGCACCCAAAAGTCTGGATGAAGTGGACCCCGAATTACTAAGAACATATGAGAAATTGGGCATTCCTTTAAGGGAACAAGAAATGCTGGCAGGTGTTGCCGTAGATGCTGTGTTTGATAGCGTTTCTGTCGCTACGACATTTAAAGCCAAACTCGCTGAAAAAGGCGTCATTTTTTGTCCTATTTCTGAGGCAGTACATAAATACCCTGAATTGGTCATGCAATATTTGGGTTCAGTAGTACCTTATCGTGATAATTTTTATGCAGCTTTGAATTCTGCTGTTTTTAGTGATGGCTCTTTTGTTTACATACCCAAAGGGGTACGTTGTCCTATGGAGCTATCTACTTATTTCCGTATTAATGCGGCGTCTACAGGGCAATTCGAACGTACCTTGATTGTTGCGGATGTGGACAGTTACGTTTCTTATCTTGAAGGGTGTACCGCACCTATGCGCGATGAAAATCAATTGCATGCCGCAGTGGTCGAGCTGGTTGCTTTGGATGGGGCGCAAATTAAATATTCCACAGTCCAAAATTGGTATCCTGGTGATAAGGAAGGAAAAGGGGGTATTTATAATTTTGTGACTAAGCGTGGGGCGTGCCGTGGTAAACGGTCTAAAATCTCCTGGACGCAAATTGAAACAGGTTCGGCGATTACTTGGAAATATCCTAGTGTGATTTTACAAGGGGATGATTCCGTGGGCGAATTTTACTCTGTTGCTTTAACCAATAACTATCAACAAGCTGATACAGGCACGAAAATGGTTCATATTGGTAAAAACACGCGTTCAACCATTATTTCCAAAGGAATCAGTGCGGGACGTGCACATAATGCTTATCGTGGTTTGGTGCGTATTGCACCAACAGCGACAAATGCGCGTAATTACACTCAATGTGATTCTATGCTTATGGGTTCTGAATGTTCTGCACATACTTTTCCGTATATAGAGGTCAAAAACCCTACAGCACAAGTAGAACATGAGGCAACGACTTCAAAGATCAGCGAAGAGCAATTGTTTTATTGCCAGCAACGAGGAATTGATACAGAGGATGCTGTGTCGATGATTGTAAATGGTTTTTGTAAACAGGTATTAAAAGAATTACCTATGGAGTTTGCGGTGGAAGCAACTAAATTGCTAGGTCTGAGTTTAGAAGGGGCAGTAGGCTAATATGTTAGAAATTAAAGACTTAAATGTTGAAGTAAATGAGCAAGCCATTTTAAAAGGCATTAATCTTCAAGTAAATGCGGGTGAAGTTCATGCCATTATGGGGCCTAATGGTTCGGGAAAAAGTACTCTGTCTAAAGTATTAGCTGGTCATCCTTCTTATCGCATGACTGGTGGAGAAATCAGCTATCTAGGCAAAGACTTATCACCCCTAGCGCCTGAAGAGCGAGCGCGTGCGGGTGTCTTTTTATCGTTTCAATATCCTGTAGAAATACCAGGTGTTACCAACGTTAACTTTCTCAAAGCGTCTGTTAATGCAGTACGTAAAGGCCAGGGGAAAAATACATTAGATGCGATTGAGTTTCTGAGTTTCATTCGCGAGAAATGTCAGTTACTGGAAATGGATGAAAGCTTTTTATACCGCAGTATTAACGAAGGGTTTTCTGGCGGTGAGAAAAAGCGTAATGAAATTTTACAGATGGCTGCACTGGAACCAAAGCTTGCTATCCTTGATGAAACTGATTCAGGCTTGGATATTGATGCATTACGTATTATTTCTCAGGGTGTTAATGCGATGCGTTCCCCAGAACGTTCTATTATTTTAGTAACGCATTATCAGCGGTTGCTTGATTACATTGAGCCAGATTTTATTCATGTGTTGGTCAATGGCCGTATTATTATGTCCGGCGATAAATCATTAGCACTTGAATTAGAGAAAAAAGGGTATAGCTGGCTTGAGGAAACGGTGTAGTGATGAGCGAGATTGTGGATTTTTACCAACAACGGGCAAAAGCCAGTGTTTCTAGCTTGCCTTGGCTTGCCCAGTTGCAAACTAAAGCATTAATGGATCTGAGTCGGCATGGTTTTCCAACACGGCATGATGAAAATTGGAAATATACCAGTGTTGATGCTTTATTAAATCAACCCTTTATGCGTGCTGATGTTGTAGAGCGCTCTCAAGATTCTGTGACTGCGGCATTTGATGAGAAAGCATACTTTGATTTGCCAATAAAGCAGAATTTATTGATCCAAAACGGATGTATATCCGGTGAGGAGCAGCTGACTAAAGCACTACCTAAGGGCGTATTAGTCCTTCCTTTATCCATAGCGTTAGCTCAGTATCCTGAGTTGTTGAAACCCTATTTAGGTACTATTTTAAAACAAGAGCATGGTTTTCATTATTTAAATACAGCGATGATTCACAGCGGCGTGTTGGTTTATATTCCCGCAGGAGTCGTTATTGAAGAGCCTATCGCGCTAACCCATATACAAGACCGCATGAATCAAGCGGTTTATTTGCGCCATTTGATTATTGCCGAAGCAAACAGCCAAGCGACAATCATTGAAGATTATCAAGGTTTGGCTGATTGTTGCTATTTGACTAATAAAATCACTGAGGTGGTGGTTGGTACCGGAGCAAAATTAACACATTGTACGATTCAAAGAGAGAGTAAGTCCGCTTTTCACTTTGGTCATTTATCTGTACAACAACTAGCTGGCAGTGAGTTTGCTAATCATTCTCTAAGCCTTGGTGGGCAATGGGTGCGTTCCGATATTAGTTTGTATTTGCAAGAAGAAAAAGCACACTCCATGATGAATGGGATTTATGCTCCTGCTGATGGACAACATGTTGACCATCATACAACGGTACAGCATCTAGTACCTTATTGCAGCAGCGAGCAGGATTATAAAGGTATCCTCACCGGTCGTTCGCGTGCAGTATTTAATGGTAAGGTGATTGTTGCGAAAGATGCACAACATACGGATGCCAAACAACAAAATAAAAACCTGTTGCTTTCAGCAAATGCAGAAATAGATACCAAGCCGCAGCTAGAGATTTTTGCTGATGATGTATTGTGTTCGCATGGGGCGACAGTTGGACAATTGGATGAGGACGCATTATTTTATTTAGCAACCCGTGGAATAGATAGACTTGAGGCATCACACTATTTAATCCATGCTTTTGCTAGTGATAATTTGCGACTTATTCCCCATAGGCAATTGGCAGATTACATGGGGCATTTATTAACACAACAGTTGGGATAAGCTAATGGACGCTTTGGATATTCAAGCAATTCGTAAAGAGTTCCCTGTACTCAATCAGAAAATAAACGATTTTGATTTAATTTATTTTGATAATGCTGCAACGGCGCAAAAGCCTAAAGCAGTGATTGAGGCGATGTCTCGTTATTATGAGCATGATAATTCGAATGTCCATCGTGGTGTGCATACCTTAAGTGTCAGAGCAACAGAGCATTTTGAAGCGGCTCGTTCTAAAGTAAAACGCTTTATTAATGCCAATGCACCACAGGAGTGTATTTTTGTTCGCGGCACCACAGAGGCAATTAATTTGGTCGCGCAAAGTTTGGTCGCACCACGTATTTTACCTGATGAAGAAATTTTAATTACCCATATGGAACATCATTCCAATATTGTTCCTTGGCAGATGGTGTGCAAAAAAACAGGAGCTAAACTGCAGGTTGCACCTATTTCTCTTGATGGTGAAGTTTTATTAGAAGAGTTTGCCAAAAAATTAAATAAAAATACAAAATTTGTTGCAATTTCGCATGTTTCTAATGCCTTAGGGACGATTAATCCTGTAAAAGAAATGATTAAGATGGCTCATGAGTATGGTGCCGAAGTATTACTTGATGGCGCACAAGCTGCTCCTCACCTGCCTATAGATGTACAAGATTTAGGGTGTGATTTTTATGCATTTTCAGGGCATAAATTATATGGCCCTACAGGTATCGGGGTTTTATGGGGTAAAGAGGCGCTTTTGAATGCCATGTCTCCTTATCAGGGAGGGGGCGAGATGATTAACTACGTGACCTTTGATGCAACAGAATATGCACCCCTTCCGCATAAATTTGAGGCAGGTACGCCGGATATTGCGGGTGTGATTGGTTTAGGTGCTGCTATAGATTATTTAGAGTCTTTAGATTTGGACGCGATTGCTGCTTATGAGACTGAGTTATTAGAGTATGCAACTGTCGGGGTACGCGCTGCAGGTTTTAATATTATTGGGACTGCACAACACAAAGTACCGGTTGTTTCTTTTGTGCATGGAACAATCCATGCTCATGACGTAGGAACTATTTTAGATAGTGAAGGAATTGCAGTGCGTAGTGGCCATCATTGTGCTATGCCATTGATGGATTTTTATAACGTTGCTGCTACGTCACGAATTTCCTTGTCGTTTTATAACACCAAAGAGGAAATTGATCGGTGCATCAAAGCGTTGCATCGGGTTAAAGAGGTATTTGCATGAGTGCAGAACTGCGTGAGCTTTATCAGGAAATCATTATCGATCATAATCGCAATCCACGTCATCATTATGAAATGAAAGATGCAACGGTTCAAGCGAATGGTTTTAATCCTTTATGCGGTGATAAATTAACTGTTTATGCCAAAATCGAAAAAGATTTGATCACTGAGTTAAGCTTTTTAGGATGTGGTTGTGCCATATCTCAAGCTTCGGCTTCTCTGATGACGGACTCTATAAAAGGCAAAACGATAGAGGAAGCACATGAAATGTTCCATCGCTTTCATCATATGTTGACGCAAAACGAAGAAAGCCAGTTGCTCTATATGGACAAGCTGATGGTTCTTGCCGGAGTGAAGGCTTATCCAGCCCGAGTAAAATGTGCTACTTTGGCCTGGCATACCTTGGAAGCGGCGTTGAATAAAGACAGTAACGTGGTGAAAACAGAATAGAAAGAATTGTAGCCTGGCTGCAAGCAACCAGGCTATGTACTACGTTACTACATACCAAAAAAGTAGGTACTTTATGTTTGGTTTTAAGAAAAAACAGGATTCAGAATTATTGAAAGAGGCCATTGTTAATGCGCTTAGGGAAGTTTATGACCCTGAAATTCCCGTTAATATTTATGATTTGGGTTTAATTTATGATGTGTCCATTGATGATGAAGCCCACGTTGCCATTCAAATGACGTTAACTACTCCTGGTTGTCCTGTTGCCCAAACTTTTCCAGGAACCGTAGAACAAGCAGTTAATAAAGTTGAAGGGGTGCGTGATTGTACTGTGGAATTAGTTTGGGAGCCGCCTTGGTCTCAGGAGCGAATGACTGAAGCCGCGCGTCTTGAATTGGGAATTTTTTATTAAAATGTGGCAACCTTCAGCGCCTATTGAGCTGTTGCGCCAACGTGCAGCATTAGTAACCAAAATACGCCATTTCTTTTCTGAACGCGGTTATCTGGAAGTTGAAACGCCAATTATGGCCCGCTATGGCACAACCGATGTTTATTTGAGTAATATCAAAGCAACTTTTCGTGACGAAACCTATTGTTTACAAACTTCCCCTGAATATCATATGAAGCGTTTGCTTGCGGCGGGAAGTGGCTCTATTTTTCAAATAGCACGAGTATTCCGTGACGATGAGTTAGGACGTTGGCATAATCCAGAATTTACATTGTTAGAGTGGTATCAACTGGGCATTGATCATCATGCGTTGATGGATGAAATGGACCTTTTTCTGCAAATGGTAATGCAATCTGAATCGATGATTAGAAAAACCTATCAACAGGCTTTTCTTGAGGCGTGTGATATTGATCCATTAGCGGCGACCATAGCGCAACTTCGTCAAGTCTTGGTACGTTTTGATTTGGATAATGTATTGCCTCCTGAGGAAGAAGATAGAGATCAATATCTATTTTTACTGATGAGCCATGTCGTTGAACCTTTTCTAGGAAAAGAACATGCGCCAGTTGCAGTGTATAATTTTCCTGCCTCACAAGCTGCTTTAGCAAAAATTAATGACGGGGTGGCCGAACGGTTTGAAGTGTATTATCAGGGCGTGGAATTAGCAAACGGTTTTCATGAGTTGACCGATGCGGACGCCCAAGCAAAACGTTTTGCTCAAGACCAAAAACTAAGAAGCGACAAAGGCTTTCCCTCGGTGGATGCAGATCACTATCTTTTGCAGGCGTTAGAGTATGGATTGCCTGCATGCAGCGGTGTCGCTTTGGGTGTTGATCGACTATTGGCTTTAGCCTTAAAACAAGCTGAAATTGCTAAAATTATTTCTTTTGATTTTGCTAGAGCGTAGCCCAGAATTTGTATTCGTCATGGAAAAACAATAACCTGGGTTTCGCTGCGCTTTACCCAGGCACATGTGTTTAAACTATGGAGGGTACTGAAGAGTTATGTTTTCCTTTCTGAAACTCGAGGTATTCTTTTTGTTCTTTTGCAGTGAACGTGCGAAATTCAGTTATTTTCGCGGTAATTCTTTCCGTAAGAATTTGTTGATACTCAGAATAATCCGCAGCAGACGCCACAAAATCTTTAGGGGTATTAAAACAATAACGTATGTAGCTTAGTTGTTCCTGCGTTGCTTTTGGAAGGGTAATTTTGGGACAAAAAATACTTTTAAGAACTAATAAAAAAGCAGAGCTAATAATATTTTCTAATTCTTGAGCAATTAAATTAAATTCCTCTCGTCGCTCTATGGGAATGGTATCCAATTCCCCATTAATCATTTCAACATAATCTGCTTTTAATTTACTTGAAAACGGCATACTACAAAAACTCATCCTGATATTAATTGCCCGCATTATATAAAAATTGATCATGAAATAGCAATAGAAATAAATTACCCCGTATAAATGTATGTGAATCCGGAGGGACGATGACTTGTAGTGCCTGGGGTTAGAACATTAAGGCTTTTTTTTAAACCTCTGCACCTTTTTGTAAAGCATCTTCTTCTGCAGGAGACATCTCAGGGATAAAAACTTCTTTTATACCCTGTTGGCCTAGAACACTGGGCAACGAAAATGTTACTTTGTATTGCTCGTGGTATGAGCTAATAGGAATAACAGCGCGTTCATCACGGACAATGATTTCTGCAATCCGCGCACAAACCATGCCTATTCCATACTGACTGGCATTGTTTCCTTCAATAATTGTAATGTTGGCGAATTTTACCTCGCGTTCCATGCGTTGCTTAAATTGTTCTATATTCTGTGTCAATAAAGAGGATAAAGGCTTACCGCCTATTTGCACTGAGGACCATAAAAATACAGATGAAGTACCATGTTCCCCAATGACGTGTGCATTGACATCAATTGGGCTGACATTAAAGTGTTTGGCAATATGAAAACGAAAACGAAGTGTATCAAGATAAGTTCCTGTGCTAATGACTCGATCATGTCCAGCCAATTTACGCGCAACATCTGCCAATGGGTCAGGAGGATCCGTGACAATCATAATGATTGCCTGTGGCGATGCTTTTACTGCTTTAGGAATAATGTCTGCAAATATTTGGGCGTTGGTACTCAATAGTTTAAGGCGGCCTTTAGCTACTTGAAGCTCATTTCATAATAAGCAGGATCTGCTTTTGTATAATGATTATTCTCTGTAGTTAATTTTATAATCAAATTTTGGCAATCTTTCTCTGAGATACATAGCGTTAAGTGCAGGGCACATAACCCCGGTTTTATTTCGCCAGCAGGCAATACTGCACATAACCCCCCTTGTGTTTTAATCACATCAGGGTTTTTGACTGAAAACAAGGGAGAATAATTGGCGCAATCTTTACTTGTTGCGACGGTAGATGAATAAAGTGATGTTTTATTGGTATTGATTTTGATTACTGAAATTAAATCACTTTTTTCAGCGTATAAATTGTCTCGTGCCAGTTGGCAATAGTCTGTTTCGGCGAAAGCAGTGCCCATGCTAAGAGAAAAAAGTACCGCTAAGATGAATTTTGTCATGGGAAAATGAAGTAAGTGAGGATACTTTAATTATATTGGAACATTTGATTTTTTGGTTAGAACGATTATTAATTTTCGCACCCTCACCCGTCGCTTTGCGATGACCTCTCCCATATACGAGTGAGGGGATTGAATTTACCCAATCTCATTCCGCACATATCGATTTGTTTTCGGCAATAATAGAATAGACTTCGTTATCGCCAATAATGAGATGATCAAGTAAACGAACATCAACTAATTCCAAGGCCTCACGGATACGTTCGGTAACGACAATATCCTGATGACTGGCATCGGATATTCCTGAGGGGTGATTATGGGCAAGAATGAGGGCTGCTGCATTAAGTTGTAAGACCCGCTCTATGATGGGTCTAGGGTGAATAGTTGCTGTATTGATTGTGCCGGAAAAGAGCTCTTCATAGGCAATGATGCGATGCTGATTATCGAGAAACAATGCAGCAAAGGTTTCATTTTTATAATCGCGCAAACGCTTTTTTAAATAAGCATAGGTTTGTTTGCTGTTTGTGATTTGGGTGTCTTTTTGTAATTGAATGAAATCACTGCGTCGACACATTTCTTTAACTGCTTGTAACTGTGCATAGCGAACTTCGCCTAAACCAGGTACTTGTTTAAAACGTTGTTTATCGGCATTAAGAACCGCTCGTAAATCCCCTAAATGTTTGAGGAGGTCAAATGCTATGTGGACACAGGACTTTTTACGAGTACCAGAGCTGATAAAAATTGCGAGTAATTCAGTATCTGAGAGGCTTTGTGCACCATAAGTGAGCAGTTTTTCACGCAAGTTCAACTGCCGTGTTGATTGGACAACCGTCATTTTTCTATTCCTTTATTGCGAAGTTTATGCTTTGATCGAAGCTATTCTTATCAAAAAAGACCAGTCATGCAAGATTTTATTGGGAAAAAAGTACTTCTTGGGGTGTGTGGAGGGGTTGCTGCGTATAAATCAGCATACTTGATTCGCGAGTTAACTCGTGCTGGTGCTGAGGTCAACGTAGTGATGACACAATCAGCTCAGGAGTTTGTGAGTCCTTTGCAAATGCAAGCGCTATCAGGCAACAGTACCCGAACTGATTTATTTGATGCTCAGGCAGAGCGTGCTATGGGACACATTGAGCTGGCGCGTTGGGCTGATTATTTAGTGATTGCTCCTGCTTCTGCAAACATGATTGCGAAAATGGCTCAAGGTATTGCAGATGATTTACTGTCTACATTATATCTCGTTGCAGAAGTGCCAGTACTTGTTTGCCCTGCTATGAATCATAGCATGTGGCATCATCCTGCAACCCAAGCCAATTGTACGATTTTGCGAGAAAGAGGGGTAATTTTTGTAGGTCCTGAAGAAGGATCGCAAGCCTGTGGTGAGTATGGTTTGGGGCGTGTGAGTGATGTGCAACAAATCATGAGTGCATTACGTTTATATGATGTACATCAGTTATTAGTGGGCAAAAAAGTGCTCGTCACTGCGGGACCTACTCGTGAACCCATGGACCCAGTGCGCTATATCAGTAATTACAGTTCTGGCAAGATGGGATACGCCATGGCTGAAGCTGCGGCGATGGCCGGGGCGCAAGTTACTTTAATTAGTGGGCCAACTTCGTTACAGGCTTCAATTGGAATTAAACGCACTCAGGTTGAGTCTGCACAAGAAATGCTTGATGCCGTAATGCAGGAAATGCCTACAGGTGGTATATTTATAGGAACAGCTGCTGTTGCAGATTATCGGGTTGAGTCGCCTGCGTCAGAGAAAATGAAGAAAAAAAATCATGAAGAAATGACGCTTAAACTGATAAAAAATCCCGATATTTTAAGTCGTGTTGCTGATTCAACTCGGGCTTCTTGCGTGGTTGGATTTGCTGCTGAAACCACGGATGTTGTGCATTATGCTACTGAAAAGTTACAACGTAAAAAATTAGATATGATTGTCGCGAATTCAGTAGGAAAAGGACTTGGGTTTGATAGTGAAGAGAATCAAGTCATTGTCATTACAAAAAACAAGCAAATCGAATTGCCCTTAACCCATAAAACACGCTTAGCAGGACAAATTATTGCAATCATTGCTGCAACTCTGCAAAATGATGCGCATTGAGATTAATAGGAAAAATTATGACCCAGGCAATTCAGTTAAAAATTCTTGATGCACGAATCGGCGATACAATTCCATTACCTACTTATGCGACCCATGGTGCGGCAGGATTAGACTTGCGAGTTTGTATCAATGAACCTATGCAAATTGCGCCACAAGAAACCGTATTACTCCCTACAGGCTTATCAATTTATATCGCTGATCCTAAATTGGCGGCAGTGATTTTACCCCGTTCTGGTTTAGGGCATAAAAATGGCATCGTTTTGGGTAATTTGGTGGGGTTAATTGACTCTGATTATCAAGGCGAACTGAAGATTTCTTGTTGGAATAGAGGTATTGAGCATTTCACCGTAAATCCAGGAGAGCGCATCGCTCAATTAGTTTTTATTCCCGTTGTGCAGGCTGCTTTTGAAGTGGTTGATTCATTTACCGAAACCTCCAGAGGTGAAGGTGGATTTGGCAGTTCAGGGAGGCATTAAATGAAATATCAGCAAAAACAAGTTTCCCGTTCTGTGTTTCGTGCTTACGATATTCGCGGCATAATCGGACAAGAATTAGATGAACATGCTTTTTATAGTATTGGACTTGCTCTAGCATGTCATTTGCGTGATTTAAAACGACAACAAATTTTTTTGGCACGTGATGGTCGTCTTACTAGTTTGGCGATGGCTTCGGCTTTAAAGCAAGGACTACTTGATAGTGGGATTGATGTATCTGATTTAGGTGAAGTGCCCACTCCAGTGATGTATTTTGCAATTCATACCCAAGGTCTTGACTGTGGTTTGATGGTAACGGGAAGTCACAACCCAGCAAATTACAATGGGATTAAAATGGTATTGTTGGGTAAAACGTTGATGCAAGCAGATATTGATATCTTGTATCAGTTGGTTTCTGAACGGAAGCGAGTTGTTGGTCAAGGCAAAGAAGTCGCTTTTGATGTGTTACCTACATACAAGCAACGCATTCTAAGCGATATAGAAATCAAACGCCCATTGAAAGTTGTGGTTGACTGCGGGAATGGTATTGCAGGTCCTATTATCCCTGAAGTGCTGACTGAATTAGGTTGTGAGGTGATAGCGCTTTATTGTGATGTCGATGGCCACTTTCCTAATCATCATCCTGATCCAACCATAGAGGCTAATTTAGCTGATTTAAAAGTTGCAGTGGCAGAACATCAAGCAGACTTAGGTCTAGCTTTTGATGGAGATGCAGATCGATTGGGTTTAATTACAAATAATGGTGAGATGATTTGGCCTGATCGTTTGATGATGCTCTATGTTCGTGAATTATTGGCTCGTCTTCCCGGTGCGACTATAGTCTTTGATGTGAAATGCTCCAGCCATTTAGAATCTGTGATTAAAGAGGCTGGTGGGTTACCTAAAATGTGTCCCACAGGTCACTCTATCGTGAAGCATGTGATGAAAGAAGAGGGAGCTGCTCTGGCCGGTGAAATGAGCGGACATTTGTTCTTCAAAGATCGCTGGTATGGATTTGATGATGCCCTATATAGTGCATGTCGTTTGCTCGAAATTATTAGCGAAGCGAATCTAACGGTTAGTGAACAATTTGCAGCGATTCCTAATAGCATTAACACTCCTGAATTGAAAATTGCTATTGCAGATGATGAGAAGTTTCAGTTTATGAAGCGCTTTAATGAAGTGGCAGAGTTTCCTCAGGCACGAGTTATTGCCATCGATGGTTTGCGCGTTGAGTTTGCTAAAGGTTGGGGCTTATTACGTGCCTCAAACACAACACCTTGTCTGGTTGCTCGTTTTGAAGCAGAAGATGAAGATTATTTGGAAAAAATCCAACAATTATTTAAGAAACAAATGCATTTATTAGATGATAAATTAGAGTTGCCATTTTAAGGTAGGCTGTAGCCTGGGTGAAGGCGTAGCTGTAACCCAGGTTAAAGGCCTTAAATCATTTCTCTGAAATAAAACATTTTATTGAAAACTCTTATAAAAAGGGACACATTTAAAAAGTTAGGCTATGATGATTTTTTTATTATGATAAATGGAGTTTACGGTTGGAACATCTAAAGTCTTTCAATACCTCCCAAACGTCTCATGCTGTAGATGTGAATAGAAAAGGTATACCTATTGTAACGATCGGCTATGGTTGTCAATTGACGATTGCCTCGTCTCAAACACTGGCGCATTACTTATCACCAGTGGCTTTACCACCACAGGCGATGGAGGCAATTGAAGCGTCCTATCAATTTTTGAAAATTCATGTTGATTCAAGAGTCCCTATTTATGGCGTGAATACAAACTTTGGTGATCAGGTGCGTTATATCGATACAGCACTCAAAGATACTGACACACAGGATTACTATGATTCGATTAATGAGCGACAAGAAAACATTATTCGTTCTCTTTCTTGCGGCTTAGGCAACATTGTTTCACCGCATATTGTACGTGTGACAATGATGTTGCGTGCTCATTGCTTGGCGCAAGGGTATTCAGGTGTGCATCCCGAATTAATCAATGCCCTATTAGACTTTCTCAATGCGGGAATTACCCCGGTTGTCCGTTGTTATGGTTCTATTGGTGCGAGCGGCGATCTGATTCCTCTGTCTATGATTGCAGCAGCACTTATTGGTGAGCGGGTCGCAGTCACCTATCAGGATCAAGTGATGCTGGCTCCTGAAGCAATTCAATTAGCGGGTCTTAAAGCGTATAAACCAGTGATGCGCGATGGGCTTGCTTTGATTAATGGCACGTCATTTATGACCGCGATTGCCAGCCTGGCCATTTATGATTTGCATCATTTATTTAAACGTATGTTGGCAGCGATTGCGATGACATTAGAATCCCTACTGGTGATTAATAGTGCTTATCATCCAATGGTTCATCAACTGAAAAAACAACAGGGTGAAATGGAAATCAATCAATTTTTCATTGATTTCTGGGAAGGAAGCCAATTGTTGACTGATTTAGATGAGTTACGGACAAAGGATTATGCCTATAAACCCGTGCAAGATTATTATTCTATTCGCTCTGTGCCACAAGGATTTGGTCCGTTCCAAGAAAATTTGGCACGCGCTATTCATTGGATAGAAAATGAAATGAATTCCGTTAACGATAATCCTGTTATTGATGCCGCTGCGAATAATATTCATCACAGTGCGAATTTTATGGGTTATTATGTGACTGATGCTTGTGATATGTTAAAAATGGATATCGCTCAAGCGTCGACTTGGATACATGCATTGCTCGCCAATTTAGTGCACCCGCGTAAGAATCAGAATTTACCGGTGAATTTAGTACCTAATCCAGAAAAGCACAATGGATTTCGTTCCATGCAGCTTCTGTCGGCAGCCCTTGCAGTACAAAATCGCAAATTAGCGCAGACACATCAGGCTTTTACGTTACCGACTGAGGGTGATAATCAAGACGTGAACAGTTTGGGCACGCACGCAGCTTTTGATTTACAAGAGTCAGTTGCTAATTTGCAGCGCCTTACCGCTATTTTACTGCTCGCAGCAACCCAAGCGCTTGAATTACGTGGTATTGAAAAGGCAAGTAAAAAGGCTCAATCTATTTATCACACTGTTCGTCAATATTCTCCAAAAATAGAACATTGCAGACCTATGTCGGAAGAAATTGAACTGATTATTGCTTTATTAAAGGATGACAAAATTTAAGGGAGTGAAACGTGCGCCAATTGTCTCATCTATACCTTGCGATTTCTGTACTCAGTCTTTCTTCACCCAATTGGGCAAGCTCCGATTTTAGTTTGCCTTTTGTAAACACCGCAAGCTTGGGGGTGGCATATGCCGATTGGGCAACTGCTGCTAGTGATGCAAGTACGAGTTATACGAATCCCGCGGGTTTGGTGAAGCTAGCCCATCAACAAATTGTGGGTAATGCACTAGGTATTTTCGGTACGGCACGTTTTACAGGCACTGCAGTAACACCGTCATTTCCATTTCCTTTTCCGGTCGTACAATCAGGGGTAGCACGTAGTCAAATTAAGGCGTTCATGCCATCGTTTTATTATTCTAAGCCAATTAACAAGCGCATTACTGTTGGTTTTAATTTTACAACCCCATTTGGGCTGGGTACGAATTATGGTTCTTCATCTTCATCGATTGCTCGCTATGCATCCACGCGTTCACAAGTTGTGGGGATTGATGTTGGTCCAAGCGTAGGCGTGAAAATAACAGACCGTTTTTCTGTAGGTGCAGGATTTGATGCACTACATTTGGCATTTACCCTGAATAATATGTATGGCCCACCCATTTCTTTTCCTTTGGATTCAAGACTCGAAAATCATTTGAGCGGTTGGGGATACGGTTGGCATGGTGGGTTATTATTTGATTTTTCACCAGAAACGCGGATAGGGCTGAGTTATAACTCTAAAATCTCGATTACGACCAATGGGCATAGTACGGTGCATGTACCATGGGAAGGCGTCTTCAGAACCAATCAACAACAAACTAAAGCTGCTTTACCTGCTCGCGCTCAATTGAGCTTACAACATGATTTCACACAGCGATGGACGGGAATGGCCACGGTGTTTTACACCAATTGGCGAACGTTTAATCAAATAACAATGGATCATACCGAAACGCCTATGGGAGTAACCATTCCAGTAACGATTCCTTTCAATTACCACAACTGTTTTGATTACGCAGTTGGTGCTACGTTTAAGGCAACCCCAAAAATGTTATTACGAGGTGGTATTCAATTTATGAGTACTCCTTCTAACGATCAGGATCGTGGCATCGCAGATCCTGTTGGAAGTGCAACGATTCTGGCTGTGGGAGCACATTTTCAACCCACAGAGAATTTAGGTTATGATGTGGGGATTGGTCATTCTTTCTTCAACCAAATGCCGGTGAATCTCGTTACTCCTGTGACATCCCTTTCAGGACATACCAACACACAAACGACAGCAATCGGTGGACAAATTACCTGGAGTTTTGCATAGTGTAACCCGGGTTATGGCTTTGCCTTCACCCAGGCTACATTAGGCATCACATTCTTCTTTACAAAAGCGCTGTAACTTTTCGGTAATTTTTTGAATTACTTTCGATCTTATTTCTTTTTCTCTTATAAACAGATGCCCGCTATCAAATTGTTGGAATTCACACGGTTCTAAGGAGTGTTCAGCCCATCCAAAATGATCTTCTGGAGAGACCCACGCATCCTGTTTTCCTAAAAATACCGTAGTGCTTAGGTTTAAAGGTAATTCATCGCGGTAAGTATAACTTTTTACTATATTCATATCGCCAATAAAAATAGGTAATAAAACTTTGATAATACTTTTGTTCATGCGTTCATCGCTGTAATCAACAATGCCGTTTTCTTGAAATACACTGGATAAAGCAGTTAATTGTGCCTCATCTAACTCACCAATGTGCTCTGAGTTTAAATCAAATAAATTGATGTTCATTTGTTGTAGTTTAGCCAGCAGATTATGCAAACTTTTGGAGGGTACACGAGGATCAGGATATGCTGATGCAAAAAGATGCGCAGGCGTTGGTAGGTGATGTGTACGTAAATAGCGAGTCAGTTCAAAGCCAATTAGTGAACCAAAACTATGACCAAAAAACGCAAAAGGTAAATCAAATTGAGGTTTTAGTTGATAGGCCAACAAAGACACTAAAGTATCCAAGTTATCAAGAGGCTGTTCTTCCATCCGATTTTCTCTACCTGGCAATTGTACTGGGCATACTTCAATAAAATCAGGAAATTCCTGCTGCCATTCGCGATAAATAGAGGCGCCTCCACCACCATACGGAAAGCAAAATAAGCGTATTTGAGCATGCTCTTGTATTTTTCGATTGGCGATCCATATATTATCGAAATGGGTTGCTGGTGTGGGTTCCTCTTTTGCTCCTATCCATTGGCTTGATAACACATACTCTGCAATCTCATTAATTGACGGGCCTTGCATCATCAAAGGTAAAGAATATGTCACGTTCAAATTGGTTTCTATGATGCGGATTACTGCTAATGCCATGAGAGAATCCATCCCCAGTTCATGCAAGGACTGGAAGGGGCTAATATCATTTTGGGGCATCGCAAAAATCATCGCAAATTGCTCAGTCAAATAATGGATCAATTGCTGTTTACATGTTGTATAAGGCAAAGATAAATCAAGTTGAAACTGAGATTGAATTTCCATTATTTTATCGATTTGCAGGGTATCGTTGAGTATGGTCATCTGTAGACCATGGCATTGAGCGAGCAAACGATAATTTTTATCCAATAAATACCAATCGGCAATTATATGCTTTCCTTCGGGATGCAGTTTTTTTAATACGGTGTATATATACTTTTGCTCTTCTGCTGCGCCATAAAATTCAATAGTACCCATATGCGATGCAATATAGGGTTTAGTAAATTGTTCTGGAAGCAGTAAGAAGAGTGTTTGAATACAGGCATCAAAGATCCCTGGATGCATTTGCGTTATAAATTGTGTCCCACGCTCTGAAGCCTTAGGTTCGCGTAATTCACAAAATAATTCATTGTCATTTGTCCAATATTGATGTGCCCAGCGAATGGTATCGCCTGCGGGCATACCCATACCGGTGATGCGTTTGTAGAATGATTCCTGAGTTCCGGATGCCGGAAGTCGTTTGAGCAACTCGTTCTTGCTTGCAAGTTGACTGAGAGGTGAGGTATTCAACGCTAAAGCGCCTGTGGCATGTTCTATCCAATTGTCTTTGCCATCATTGCTGAAAAAACGAAATATTAAGCCATTGTGCTCTTCTTTTTCGATGATTAAGTGGACCAAAACGGTTTTTCCATCCAGAACTAATATAGGCGATAAAAAATTAAGTTGTTGCACATTAAAGGAAACTGTAGATTGTAGTTGCTGTGTGGCATACGCCAACATTTCCAGATAATAACCTGCATGCAATACATAAAATGTATCCTGGATTTCAGGCATTGTTTGTGTATCAAAGACAAACTCAAATTGGCGCGCTGCTAAAGGTGAGGCTAGGGTCTTTCCGCGCATTGGGTAGCTTGGATTAACACGCGCATTGGATGTGTGCCCAAAGCTTGGCCAATAGACTTTGTGTTGCCATGGATAAAACGGCATATCCAAAGGCATGTAAATGCGTTCTTCTTCAAATTTTTTCCAATCGACCTGAGCTTGGTTTATATAGTTTTTTGCTAAGAGAGACAAATCCATGTTCACAAATTCGGATATGCTCAAGGGGTTGTTGGATTTTTTTAGGTCATGATTGATAAATACATGTTCCTGTTGCCTGTGAGGGTCTACACGCAAAGCCTCTAGTTTTTGATACAGATCTGCAACTGAATCAGTAATTATTGCTAAACGATGCACATAATGCGAACGTCTGACATGGAGGTTATAGCAGAGCTGTGCCAGGTTTGTTTCTGGTTTATTGTTTAAAAAAGCACACCAACGCTCAATCAAAGCCGATAATGCAGCAGGCTCTTTTGCCGAAATAGTGAATAACTCGTTATCCCGGGCAACAGGTGCCGAATCGGGTTGCTCATGTAAAGAGAGTTCCCGCAACACAAGATGTGCATTGGCACCACCAAAACCAAAGCCACTGACTCCCGCAATACAGCTATCACCATATCGAGGTAATTGCTCCGTTTGTTGTGGAATACGCAAGGCGTAACGCTCAAATGGAATATGTGGGTTGGCCTGCGAGAAGTTAAGGTGGGGTGGAATGAAACCATGTTTTAAAGCTAACGCCACTTTAATGATGCTCACAATACCTGCTGCGGGTTCCAGATGCCCTACATTGGTTTTGACTGAACTTATCCAGCAGGGTTTTTCAGGCGCGCGATTTTTGCCGACAATTTCGCCCAAGGCTTGAATTTCAATGGGATCTCCGAGAAAGGTACCTGTTCCATGACATTCGATATAGGCAACATCTGCCGGATCGGTTTGCGCTGCCTTATATGCCGAGCGTAATAAGTGTTCTTGTTGTAAGCCATTCGGTGCAGTTAAGCCATTTGTTTTGCCATCTTGGTTTATTGCCCCCCCCATAATCACGGCATAGATTTTGTCTTGATCCTTTAATGCTTGCGAAAGTGGCTTCAACACAATGGATCCAGCTCCTTCTCCTTGCACATAGCCATCGGCATTGGCATCAAAAGTGTGGCACTGTCCAGTAGGCGAAAGCATCGTTGCTTTGGCCAAAACAGAATGAATAGACGGTAATAAATTGATATTTACAGCGCTAACCAGTGCGGTATCACATAATTTTGCCTGCAAGTTAAGACAAGCTAATTGAATGGCAATCAGCGATGAGGAGCACGCAGTATCTAACACCAGACTGGGTCCACGTAAATCGAATAAATACGATAAGCGATTTGCTGCCATACTGATGGCACTTCCGGTAGGAATAAACAAAGCATCCATATCCGAATCCAGTTTTTGCAGATGGCTAAACTGACTTGCATAGAGGCTGGAAAAAACCCCCATATTGGATCCAGCTAAAGCCTCAATCGTTAAGCCGGCATCTTCAAGCGACTCATAAGCAACTTCCAATAAGATGCGTTGTTGTGGATCCATGCGCATTGCTTCGCGGGGACTAATGCCAAAAAAATACGCATCAAATGCCTCAATATGCTGCAAATAGCCTCCCCAATACGATAAATTGGCGTCACGTTGCTCTGGTTCGCGAGTACCTTTAAGGAGTTCCCAACGTGTATTAGGTATTGAGGAAATGACATTTTTACCTTGGCAGAGTAATTCCCAAAACTCTTGCGGAGTATTTGCTGTGGGTAAACGACAGCTCATCCCGATAATCGCCATCGGTTCAAATAAGTGCTTATTTTGTTCCTGCAAAAGCTTTTTTAGCTTTTGAATCATTAACAATGATTTTTTTAAAGTAGTTGTGTCATTCATAGGCAAGCTCTAGCTCTTTTAATTCCAATTCAAGTAGTTCATTAAGTTGTGCGGCGTTTAATTGATCCAGATCATGCGTTTCTTCTACGCTAAAAAAGGGGGTAGGACTTGATTCGCTGGGCATCTGTACACGTTGCATGATGTATTCAGTCAATTGTTTGAGAGTGGGGTAGCGGTATAAATCCATAGGTGCGACCACATCAGGGAAGTGTTTACCTAATTCTTCGGTATAATCGATTCCGGATATGGAGTCCAAACCGTATTGCTGGAAGGGGGTATCTCGTTCTATTTCTGCCTCGTCTAATCCTAATACGCTTGCAAAAAGATTCAGAACTAATGCCGTAATTTCCTCGGGGCTTAATGAGGAAACGACTGCTGTTTGTGTGTTTGCAGCATATTCAGCAACAAAATAGCTAAAGAAATCAAGCTGCTTGGCCGTGGGATTCACTTGTAAAAATTTCTTCCATTGAATCTTACATACGGTCATTTCAGCATGATCGAGGCGGAGTAAAGTATGAAACAAAGCAACTCCTTCTTTAATACTCAAGGAAGCCATACCTACGGCATCTAAAAATGCATCATGATTATGTCGGTGGCTCATCCCTTTTTCCGACCAGGCCACCCAGTTAATACTTGCTGCAGGTAATTGCATACTGCGGCGATATAAAGCAAGACCATTCATAAATTCATTTGCTACGGCATAAGCACTGAGTCCAGCCATGCCAAAATGAGGTACTGCGGCAATAGAAGAAAACAAAACGAAACAAGACAGGGGGGCGTGTAAAAAGAGTTCGTGCAATACCAGTGAGCCTTGTATTTTTACGCGCAACACGTTCTGCCATAATGCCTCATCCATCTCGGCAATCGTGACGTTATCCGTAGTGATTCCCGCCAAATGAAAAACGCCATCAATCGGCTGTTGCCATGTGTTTTCAGCATCCTTGATTACCTGATGCATTTGGTTTTTGTCAGCGACATCGACTGCTGCATAACGGACTTGTGCTCCTTTAGCTTCTAATTGTTTGAGCCAAGTATTTTTCTCATGAGTTTGTGAGGACAGTTCTGTAGTTCCCGTAAGCAAAATAAAACGCGTGCCTTGGGCGACAATAAATTCTGCTATTTCATAACCTAAAGCACCTAAACCGCCAGTAATTAATGCCGCAACAGGAGTCTTCCTGGAGGGTATCTCCTGATTGTGCGGCATTTCATAAGGCATGAAGCGAATGGTATAACGTTCCGCAGCACGATAGGCAACGTGATTTTGTTGGGCTTGGTACTGAGCTAATTCTTGAGCTAGGATCTTCGCATTTTGCTCCATACCTGCATTTATCTCCAGATCAAGGAGTAGGGCTTGATATTTTGCTTGTTCGGCTGCAAAAATACGGGTCATAGACCAAAGATGGTGTTGCCAGATATTCACGGAATCACTGGGATTTACATACTGAGCAGATTGTGAGGCAAGACAAACGATTAATTGCTGTGACCACGAATGTTGGATCAGGGCTTGGAACAGATACAATAATTCCTGTGCAGGATCTGCTTGGTTTCCTGTATTTGAGTTCTGGGCCGAGCCGAAATAGATAACTCCTCTTAAATCTTCTTTATGTCGTGTATGAATAGTAGCAAATAATTGCTCATAATCTGTTTTTTGAGAACCATTGATGGTGTATTCATCTGCACGAATTGATGCAAATTGCTTGCCTGTAACACAATAAATACTGTCACCAAATTCTTGTTTTAATGAGGGTACTGACTCTTGCTCACAAAAAATAAGCCATGTTCCTTCATTTTTTAACAATCCAGACTGCGTTAGCTGCGGATTTCTCTCCCATTGGGTGAGGTAAAGCCAATCTTGGGCGTCAACTACGTCAGGGGTGTACACTACAGATGGCGGCGTTGGCTGCACCGTGGGTTCGATGTCCTTAGTTGGTATCCAACAGCGTCGTTTTGTAAAAGAATAGGTAGGTAACGAAATAATATTAGGAAGGGTTTGTTTGTATAATTGTTCCCAGTCTATTTTTCCTCCATTAATCCAATGTTGGGCTAATTCTTCATAGCGTGCATTGTCGATTAATTCTGCTGCATGCGCGGGTTGCGGTGTGTTTTGTGTTTGATGATTTATCCAGAGTTGAGAATGATGACTCTGAGGATAATTCGCCAAGACTGCAAGCAATTCGTCCGGGTTGCTAACAATCACTGCCAGTCGCGCGCTCATATGCTCTCGGCCTGTTTGCAAAGTAAAGCATGCATCTCTGAGCCATTCTTTGTTTGCTGTATGAGGATGTTGCAGCACATAGCGATGCATTTGTTGTACTTGTGCCGCTAATCGCTCTTCATTTAATGCAGATAATAAGAAGATATATGGGCCATTGCTCATGTTCTGCTGTTTTATTGGTGGAAGGTATTCCTCGATAATCATATGTACGTTTGCGCCACCCGCACCAAAAGAGCTGACGCCAGCACGACGAGGTACATTATACCCAGGCTGCCAATCAGTGAGTTCTTGTTGTACATAAAAAGGTGAGTTTTTGAAATCAATAAAGGGGTTCAATTGGGCGCTATGTAATGTCGGGACTAATTTTTGGTGGCGCATCTGTAAGAGCACCTTGGCCAATTGCGATACTCCTGCTGCAGACTCCAGATGTCCAATATTGGATTTGACAGAACCAATTGCACAAAATTGTTTGTCTTCCGTATAGTGTTCAAAGGCATCTTGCAAACCACGAATTTCTATGGGGTCGCCTAGAGATGTTCCTGTGCCATGCGCTTCAATATACGATACTGTTCGCGCATCCATATTCGCATTCTTTAAGGCTTGGAGAATCACCGCGGCTTGCGCATTGGGATTGGGGACCGTATAGCCACTGGTTTTACCCCCATGATTCATACTGCTTCCTTTAATTACCCCATAAATCATATCATTATCGGCTATTGCCTCAGCCAAAGGCTTCAATAATACAGAACCAACGCCTTCAGCAGGCACATAACCAGTTCCCCCTTCAGCAAAACTGGCGCAACGCCCTTGTTCGGACATAAAATTAAAACTGCCCAGGAAGTGATATTTACTAGGATGTAAGGACAAATTAACCCCGCCAGCAATTGCCATTTTGCAATCACCTCGTAACAGGCTCTCACAGGCTAAATGGATTGCTGCCAAAGAGGATGAGCAGGCTGTATCGACAACAAAGCTTGGACCATGTACATCAAGAAAGTAAGAAATGCGGTTTGCTACTGAGAACGATTGGATATCCAGTGGCACACGATTGCCTTTTTGCCACTCTTCCGCAATAAATAATGGATAAAAGTTATACGTGACACCAGCAAATACGCCAACTGAGTTTTGTGCTTTGTGTTTTAATTTATCTCGTGTGTAACCCGCATCTTCCAGCGTAGACCATACGGATTGCATGAATAAACGCTCCTGTGGATCCATAAGTCCTGCATCGCGTGGGGAGATGTTAAAAAACAGCGGATCAAATTTATCGACATCAGGAATAAAGCCTCCATGGGGGAAATAGTGTTCCTCGCCGCCGAGCACTACAGGATAGTCTTTATAATTCCAGCGCTCGACCGGTACTTCGCCCACACAGTCAAGCCCCGAGCTTAAGTTATGCCAAAATTCATCCATGGAATTGGCCATTGGGAAGGTGCCGTTTAAGCCAATTATGGCAATGTCGCGCGATGTATGGCTCATCTGTTCATAGGCGGTGGTTATGGGTTTAACCGCTTCTATCTCAAGTGGTGCAACTGACGGCTTAGCATCGATGGTAGGCATCAGCACAGACAATTTCTCTTGATGATGTTTGATAAAATATTTGGCTAAATCATTTAATCGATTGCGCTCATAGAGTAGGGTTTTAGGTAGGGTGCCGAAATCTTTCTCCAGGCGATTGGTAATTTCCAAACCAATCAATGAGTCAACGCCATAGACTTCATAGGTTTCATCCAGTTGAATACGTTCGGGGGTCGTCCGTAGTTTTTCCGCAAAGACTTGCTGTAAATAGCTTAATACTTGGCTGGAGCGGTCCATTGTTACTGGGATACTCGGATTAGTCGCTGGTATGATAACTTTGGGTGGTATGGCGTTTGCTTCCAGATCATACCAATAACGTTGCTTGCTAAAGGGATATGCCGGTAACGACGCGATGCGTTGTAGGTTTTCTCCAGCATATACGTCATGCCAATCAATTAAGTAATGTTTTGTATAGAGATCAGCCAGGATAAATAACTTGTGGCGATATTGCTCTGGGTGTTCTGGCTGCTGTAATGCGTTAATCGCTGCCTGGTATACTTCATCAAATACGGGGCCTTGGATAGTCAAGGTTTGGCCTTCGTTTAACATGCAATACTCAGGGACTTCATGTTGACTTAACAAGGTTAATGCATGCAATAAGGCGTCAATAGAGTCTACTACTAGAGCGCAACGGTAAATAAAATGCGCACGACCGGCATTAAGCGTAAAGCTGAGTGCAGCTAAGGAGACTGTTTCTTTATTTGAGTTAAGCCATTGCTGCAAATCTGCTATTTTTTGTTGCAAACTTTCTTGGTGTTTAGCCGACAGTACAATTAAATAATAGGGTTTCGTGTGTTGGTTCGTCACGGTCGTCTGATGGGGGAGACCTTCCTCTAGAACAATATGCGCATTAGTGCCACCAAATCCAAAAGAGCTCACGCCCGCACGCAATGGAATATCCTCTCCGCGTTCGTTTTTATTGCGTTGCCAGGGTTGTGTTTCTTTGGCAATGTAAAAAGGTGTGTTGGTTAAATTGATGTACGGGTTTAATTCATTGAAATGCAAAATACCGGGTATGGTTTCATGGCTCATGGCCATAATCAACTTGATGACTCCCGCAATTCCTGATGCAGGTTCTAAATGACCGATATTGGTTTTGACCGAACCTAAAGCAATGGAGTTTTGTGTGATTTCTGATGTAAGTAGCGTTGAAAATGCACGTTTCAATCCTTCGATTTCAACGGGATCGCCTAAAGCGGTTCCTGTACCATGCGTTTCAATGTAGGTCACTGTTTCAGGATTAAAATCAGCTTGTGTGTAAGCTCGAATTAATAGCTCGCTTTGTGCGACTGCATTCGGTGCGGTTAGCGATTGTGCCTTGCCGCCATGATTTACTGCGGAGGCTTTAATGACTCCATAAATATGATCACCATCTGCTTGCGCTTGTTTTAATGCTTTTAATAAAAGGCCAGCCACGCCTTCTCCTTTAACGTAGCCATTTGCCGTCTTGTCAAACGTTTTGCAACGACCATCAGCGGATAAGGCACCCAATTGGCTCGTGACGATCAGCGTATCAGGGCTTAATAGAAGGCTTACGCCACCTGCGATTGCCAACTCACATTCACCATGGCGAATAGCCTGTACTGCACGATGGATCGCCACCAAGGAGCTTGAGCAAGCGGTATCTATGGCTTCACTCGGGCCTTGGAAATTGAAAAAGTAGGAAACGCGATTGGCAATCATGCTATGCGAGTTCCCTGTCGCAATAAATCCGTGATGTTCTTTTTGTTGTTTGGCAATTAAGGTCTGATATTCGCTAAACTCAACTCCTGCAAAAACCCCAATGTTGCGTGAGGGTAGCGAAAAAGGATCGTAGCCGGCATCTTCAATGACTTTCCATGCAATTTCCAAAAAGAGCCGTTGTTGCGGATCCATAAGATTCGCTTCGCGGGCTGAAATATTAAAGAAGCCTGCGTCGAATTGATCGAAGGCATTAATAAAAGCACCCCATTTGGAATTACTTTGATGTGTTTCATTGCCAAAATGATCACGCCAATTCCAACGTTCTATAGGGATTTCAGTTACTAAATCATGCCCATCAAGCATATGTTGCCAGAATGTGGCAAGATCATCGGCTTGGGGGAAAAGCCCCTGCATCCCGATAATCGCAATTGTATCTACTGTATCGGTTGCAACAGGTCTGGATTGCACTGGACGAGTATGGTCGTGCAGTTGGGCTATTTCATGGTGTGCTTGCGCTACTGCCTCAGGAAACTGATTGATAAGATATTGACTGATTGATAAGACGCTACTGTGGGTAAAGAAAAGGGCCGGGGTAAATTCTATTGCATATTGCTCCGTAATCTTTTTGGCTAATTCAATAAAATGGACCGAATCCATCCCATATTCGCCAAGATTTTTTTCTAGCGCAATTCGGTGTTGTGTCATTTGTAAAATGTGAATGACTTGTCGAACCAGAAAAGAATGTACCTTGTCAGTAAGTCCGTTTGACGTTAATACCCCATTGCCTTGTTGCGCTTCCAGGCTTTTATGTTGTGCTATATCAGAGTACCAATAACGTTCTTTGGCAAAAGGATAAGTCGGTAAGGATATTTTTTTCCTGGATTCATCGGCATGTATTTGCTGCCAATCCAAAGTCTGACCTTCTACATAAAATTTTGCTAATGTCAGCAAAGCTTCTTTATAGTGAGTGGGTTGGGACAATTGTTGCATCATTATTGGTAAAAGCGTCGTATTGAGCAAGCTGTTTTCAGGTTTATTGTCTGCATTGTGCTGCATGAACAAGTGAGCAGGGTGTTGCTGCGCTTTAAATTGTTGTATTAAATCGCCCACTTCAGCAAGCGAGCTTGCAACCATGGCACAACGGCATTCAAAATGACTTCTGCACGCATTTAAGGTGTAACTAACCTGTTCGAGCTGCGCCGAGGGATTATTTTCCAGCCAAATCAGTAAATCGTCCAAGCGTTGATTTAAGGCGAGTTCGGTTTTGGCAGATACGGTGAACAAATAATGTGACTTGTTCTGTGTCGAAGAGGACAATACTTCCGGTGCCGCAGATAAAATCAAATGGGCATTAGAGCCTCCGGCGCCAAAAGAGCTGATTCCTGCAATTCGTGGCACATTAGCTAGGGGTTGTTTCCATTCACTGACGGTTTGCTGCACACGAAATGGCGTGCGCGACCAGTCTATGTTGGTATTTAAGGTTTCAGAGAAAAGCGAAGGCACTAAGGTTTGATGTTGTAATTGCAATACCACTTTGGTAACGGCAGCAATTCCTGCGGCAGACTCACAATGGCCAATATTGGATTTTACGGAGCCAAGAGCACAGTGCTGTTGCATGGATTGCGCAAATACTTTATTTAGGCTGGCCATTTCAATTGGATCACCCAGTGACGTTCCAGTGCCGTGTGCTTCAAGGTAACTGACTTGCGCAGGATCAACCTGAGCTTTTTGGTAGGTTTCTGCAAGTAATTCAGCTTGTGCATTCGGGTTTGGTACAGTGTAACCGTTTGTTTTGCCGCCATGATTGAGATGGCTGCCCTTAATTACTGCATAAATGAGGTCGCCATCTTCCAGCGCTTTATCTAAGGGTTTGAGCAATACGGCACCGACGGCTTCGCCAGGTACATAGCCATCGCCGCCATCACCAAAACTGCGGCAATGCCCATCACTTGCTAAAAACTTTCCGTGGCTGAGCAAGAGGTATTTATTGGGGTGCAGTGACAGATTGACGCCACCCGCAAGCGCCATGTCACATTCGCCCTCATGGATGCTTTGACAGGCTAAATGAATTGCTGTGAGTGAAGAGGAACACATGGTATCCAGCGCGATACTTGGACCACGAAAATCAAAAAAATAGGAAACCCTATTGGCAATTGATGCAAACACCGAGTTCGTGGGGACAAACTTATTGGGTTGTGCTGCTTCATGAGCAAACAGCTGGTACTGGCCATACATAACGCCTACATAAACCCCAATTTTGCTGCCGGCTAATGTTTCACGGGCATATCCGGCATCTTCTATGGTGTGCCAAGCAGTTTCTAAAAATAATCGTTCTTGTGGATCCATTAATGTCGCTTCACGCGGCGAAATATTAAAAAACAGAGGATCAAAGTGATCTACGTCTTTTAAAAAACCGCCCCATTTACTGTACATTGTGCCTTGACGCTCTTGATTGGTATCAAAATAATCTATCAAGGTCCAGCGTTCCTTGGGGATTTCTGTAATACAGTCTTTGCCTGCACACAGATTGTGCCAAAACTCTGTTATATTCCTCGCTTCAGGATAGCGTCCACTGAGGCCAATAATGGCGATATCAGATGATTTCGAGGTGTTTTTGGTGAAACCAAGACGTCTGGGGGCTGCTATTATGTTTCTGGGCGCGGTAAGGAATTTTGTCATTCCCGCGTAGGCGGCAATCCCTTCTTGAGTTAGCACTGGTGTATGACTCAGGATGGAGTCTTGCTTATGTAGGGACGACAATTCCGCATGCGGTAGGTGCAGACTCAATTCATTGCTGTAATGCGCTATGAAATATTCGGTTAAATCCGCCAAGTTGTGGCATTCAAAAAATATGGTTTTGGGTAATGCGGTGAACTCTTTGGCCAAGCGTTGATTGAGTTGAATGATCATCAACGAGTCAATGCCATAATTTTCGAAAGGCAGGTTCCGCTCAATTCGCTCTGGCGAGCACTTCAATGTCTCAGCGAGTATCTTTTTCAAAAAGTCTTCGGCGAATTCACCTACATTGGGATTGGATACATGGGCGGTCACTGGTTGTTGCCGCAGCGAATTTTTTTGTAATGCATGCCTGAGCTTTTGCTGATAGCCTGGGAGAACAATGCACTGCGCAACTTTATGCTGTAATGCTTGCAAGAATGCGTTCAATCCTTGCTCAGTAGCTAAACTTAAGATGCCTAAGGTTTGCTCTAGCTCTTGCTGATATTCAGGAGCGATATGCAATCCCCCTTCTTCCCAAAGCGGCCAGTTCATTGATAGTGTCTGTCCGTGGCAATTCCCGCGTGCTCTTTGTTGCTCCCGTTCGTAGGCAAATTCATCCAGAAAACAATTCGCGTAGGCATAGTCACTTTGCCCAAGGTTGCCAAACACTGCGGCAACCGAGGAAAAGAGAATGAAAAAATCTAAAGGTTCTTGACACGTTGCTGTATGTAAATTACTGGCACCATAAATTTTTGGTGCTATAACATCCTCTATTTCGGGGATTGTTTTATTGACAATCAAGCCGTCGTGAGTCACTCCTGCAGCATGAATAATGCCATTGAGTACACCAAAATGCTCTTTAGTTTTTTGAATTAGTGTTTGCACTTGGGGCAAGGACGATACATCGGCAGAGATATAAACGACTGAGGCGCCGTGTTGCTCCAGTGTGGCGATTTTTTTTTGCTGCAGCGCAGACAGTGTTGTACGACCTGTTAATACTATTTGGGCTTGATAATGTTTTGCCAAATAGGTTGCAAACAAATATCCCAGTCCACCCATGCCGCCAGTAATTAAATAAACACCGGATTTTTTGAGGATTGGAGTTGTTACATCGAGTGGCGGTAGCGGCGTATAGTGTTTGATATAGCGCTGCTTCCCTTCATAGCGTACATAAATTTCATTTTGCGTTAATTCATGTGTCAGTTGGCTTAAATCATCTAATTCTATAAAGCGACAGGAAATTTTCGATTGCTCTTGGTGCACGCATTTTGCAAAACCATCCAATGCGCGCGAAAAAATGGAGCGTTTTTTACTGGTAATAATTAATTGTATTGGCTGTTTGAGGCTTAATTTACTGATTTGGGCTACTATGGTGTGCACCAGATAATAAGTCTGTTCGAGGTTTTTTTGAATTTCTGTTGTTGTCCGCCGCTCATCATCTAACTCTTCCAGCGCAATAATAATACACTCGCTGAGTGTGTTGATAGGTATATCGGTAAGCGAGGATGTGTGTAGAAGTTGAGATGAAACGGTGCGCTCTGGGAACTGTTTTTTTATTGCCTGTATTGACCGTTCATTGCTTCCTAGAATCAGAATGGAGTCTGGATGTGTTCTGCTTGTTGTACGTGCTGTTTGCATCATCCATTGAGGAGTGTAATAAACAACATGTGCTTCAGGGCGTACCGGCTCATGCACTGCGCATAAGGTAAATCCTGTAATGACTAATAAGAGCGTTCCTTCCGTATCAGTAACGTGCAGATTAAATACGGGCATATGTAGGGTGTCTTCGTTGGCAGTCAGCTGCGCATGGACATAACAGGTATTTGTTAATGCTTTATAAATATCGACTTGCTCGATAGAAAAAGGTAGATACAGCACTTCACGATTTTTCAGTAAAACCTGGGTTGTCTGTAAAATGCCATCGAATAAACACGGATGTAATACAAACTCATGAGCAGAGGTAGGTAGATCTACAGGCAGGGCAACCTCTGCTAAAAGATTATGCTCATCGAAGTGTATGCTTTGAATGAGTTGAAAACTGGGCCCATAACTTATGCCTACATGATTAAAATGGTTGTAAATGACATTGGGCTCTTGGGTATAGGGCAATGTTGTTTTTAATTCGTGTAGGTTTAATCGGGGGAGTGGGGCATAGGCAGAATTATCCATATAATGCAGCATGCCATGCACATAAGAAACCGCCTCTTCTTGGTCTGTTATTGAAAAGGAGACACAATCGCTTTCAGGAAATAAAAGGATATGTAGCGGGGTGGACAGATCTTGATTTTTTATTGGTCTGTTCCAGGTGATCTGGCTTAGAGTGGTCACTTGTTGGTGACTTGATGCCATATTGGCAGCAACGCGGGCCATTTCCAAACACACCGCCCCGGGTAAGACGCGCTCCTTGTTGATTTGATGATCCCGTAAATAGAATTCATTTCCAGAAAAGCGTTTACTAAAAGCAGACGTAGAGAATGTAGAAATATTCTCATCAATCAATGTATGCGCACTTTGCTGCTCATGGTTTTTGATTTCCAGCCAATGGGACTCTTTGGCGAAAGGATAGGTCGGAAGCGATATTTTTTCCTGATAATCCCCATACACTGTGCGCCAATCAATGGATTTTCCGTGCAGATAATTAGTGCGTAGTTGATTTAAATTAGCCGGGTAACGATTAGGGGATAATTCGTCGTTTAGCAAATGAGACTCAATATCTTTGCTGGATAAAATGGACTGCAATTGTTCCTGTAACTCAGCAATTGTTGCCACAATCACGCAAAAACGTTTACTAAAATGTTGTCTTCCTGCATTTAAAGTGTAACTGAGCGCTGCCAGGCTTGGTAAATCCTTTTGTTTATCCAACCACGTAAGCAGATCTGCAAGACGTTGTTGCAATGCAGATAGTGTCATTGCCGATACGCTAATCAGATAAGCGGGGTGAGCAGGAGAGGGAACGGGTGGGTGTTCAGGGCGTTCCTCGAGGATAATGTGCGCGTTTGCACCACCGAAACCAAAAGAACTTATCCCCGCTCTTCTCTGCTTACCTGGAGCTTTGAGCCATTGCCTGGGTTTATCAACAACATAAAATGGGCTGTTCTCAATCTCAATATAAGGATTTAATTCATTTAAATGTAAATTAGCCGGTATCATTTCGTGATGCATGGCTAATAAAGTTTTTATAATGCCCGCGATTCCAGCTGCAGATTCCAAATGGCCAATATGTGTTTTCACTGCCCCCAAGCCACAATAGTGTGTTGGTAAGGATTCAATGTTCTGCACTACGGCTAACTGTTGAAATGCTTTTTTTAAGCCGTTGATTTCAATGGGATCCCCTAATGGTGTCCCCGTTCCGTGGGTTTCGATGTATTGAATGCTGTCGATGGGAATTTGAGCGCGTTGGCACGCTGCAATAATGACTTCTGCTTGGGCATTGGGGTTGGGAGCTGTTAGCGTATTAACATGTCCTCCATGATTCACCGCAGTGCCTTTGATTACCCCATAGATGTGGTCACCATCTTGTAATGCCTGGGATAATTTTTTTAATAAAATAGCGCCTGCGCCTTCGCCACGCACATAACCATTGGCATGTGTATCAAAAGTCTTGCAGCGTCCGTCTTCACTTAACATGCCTGCTTGTCGAGCGGCAATAAATGAAGTAGGAGTAATTAACGTATTCACTCCACCTGCAAGCGCCAACTCACAATCGTTATGTAAAATTGCCTGCACAGCTTGGTGAATGGCAACCAGGGAGCTGGAGCAAGCGGTATCTATTGCTTCACTTGGCCCCCGCAAGTTTAAAATGTACGAAATACGATTGGCAATCATGCTGTGCATTGTGCCTGTAGTCAGGTAGGCATCCATGACCTCATTTTTTTGCAATAATTCGGCATAATCATGATTAAATACTCCCACAAACAAACCGGTTTTCATTGTGGCAAGAGTTGCTGCGGTGTATCCCGCGTCTTCAATGGTTTTCCACGCGGTTTGCAGAAATAATCGTTGTTGTGGATCAATAAGTTCTGCTTCGTGAGGCGAGATATTAAAAAACGCAGCATCAAATTGATCCACATGATCAATAAACCCACCCCATCTCACGGTTAAATCACGCCAGTTCCAGCGCGATAAAGGTACTTCACTGATGCAATCTTTTCCCTGAGATAAATTATCCCAAAAGGTATCCACATCGGGAGCCTGCGGGAAAATACCGCTCATCCCTATGATTGCAATGTCATTGGACTCATGTGTATGTTGTCTTTTTTCATGATGTACCACGGCAACGTTTTGTGTCGCTAATAAATCGTTATAAAACGCTGCTAAGGTAGCGTATTCATACAAAGTCGCAGGGGATAAGGCGAGCTCATAAGTTTCATTCAGTACACTGGTGAGATGAATGATATTAATTGAGTCAAAAGAATAACGACTTAACGGGGCATGTAGATCAATTTCTTGCTCATCTATGTTCAATACTTGCGCGACTAGATTGGCGAATTGCTTCGTCGAGCCAGTGTGCGAATTCTCATGTGCTGTTGTTATGGGCGAGTCATTGGTTAACCGGGTGAGCTTTTGCTCGTTAAATAGCAATTGTGCTTTTTTTCGTTGTAATTTGCCACTCCCAGTTTTAGGAATTGCCCCCCTAGGGCTTAAAACGACGTCGTAAATATCCACACCATGATGTTTGGTGATCGCATGACTAATTGCATTTTTGATCTCAGGATAGAGTGATGGATGCGTTTCTTCGGATAACTCCTGGACAATGATAATTTTTTCTTTGCCTGCAATTTCAGTTGAAAAGGCTACTTGGGGTAGTTTGATTGGAAATGCAGACAGTGTATTGGCGACAGTGATTTCTAGATCAAGCGGGTAATATTTTTTGCCATAAATGACAATGACTTCTTTTAATCTGCCAGTTAAATAAATTTCGTTATCCGAGATAAATCCAAGATCTCCGGTTTTAAAATAGTGCAGCGTACTGCCAGGTACTGTTGCCTGAAATACCTCTTGGGTTTCATCAGGGCGTCGCCAATAACCTTGGGCGAGTGATGCCCCTGATAACCAGATTTCACCAGTTTCTCCGGGAGCAACTGGCTGTTTGCTTTCAGGATCTACAACAAGGGCGTGTAGCCCTGCTAATAATTTGCCACTACTGACTATTTGTCGCGGTGTATCTTGCAGAGGCAATGAGTATGGTTCACGGCCATAAGACGTTACTGCAATTGCTCCCGATAATTCGGACATCCCGTATGCAGAACAAAATTGCTTAAGCTCAAAGCCGCATATTTTAAATTTGCTAATAAATTGGGTAAGTGTTTGATATTGAACAATATCCCCACCATTAATTGCTACCTTCCAATGCTTTAAATTAAGCGCAGCAAGCGCCTCATCTGGAATGTTACGTACGCAAACATCATAACCAAAATTAGGGCACCCACTATGGGTGACACGATACTTTGTAATTGCTGATAACCAGGTAATGGGTCTATTAATGAAGGCTGCGGGCGACATAATAATGGCCAGGGTGCCATGATATAAAGGTACCAGGATACCGCATACCAATCCGTATACATGGGTATGAGGAGCCCAAGTTAAGGTGACACTTTTCTTGGTGTAATGCCAAACTTTAATGGTTTCTTGCAAACTGTGTTGCAAATTACCATGCGTGATGATGGCTGCTTTGGGCGTAGAGGTGGATCCTGATGTGTATTGTAAATAGGCAATAGTATCCGCGATAATCTCAATGGGTTGATACTCTCCAGTAGCGTGGGTTTTTAGCGTATCTGTAGCCAATATAGGTACTTTGTGTGTTAGCGTCGCTTCAATACTAGAGCGATACTGCTCCAAGCTTAAGACTGCAGCAATGTCCGCATCATCGGCTATGGTGTTCAGAAATGCTTCGTGTTTTGCAAACTCATCGATTTTAGGGCATGGTACTGGCACAGCAATTACCCCGGCATACCAGCATCCGAGCAAACTGGTTATAAACTCAATTCCCGTAGGATAAATAAGGAGTGCACGCTGGCCTAGCATGTGCTGGGATTGTAAATTGGCGGCAATCATTTTGGCTTGCTGATCCAGTTCACCAAAAGTGAGGCTTGCTGTCGGATGTTGTCCGTCTTCTAAATAAAGTGCTGCTTTGGCTTGAGGATGCTTTTGGGCGCGGTTCTGTACTACATTAACAATATTTTGCATATGCAACTTCCATTTGCTAAATCGATCATTTGAACTTGCATCATGCTATCAATACTCTTGGGTAATGTCATCTGTATAATAGGGATGGTTTGTAGACTGGTTGCTTGTAACCAGGATTTATCCCATGATCCTGGCTGTAAGCAACCAGGCTGAATGGATGCACTATGGTCACCAATTGGTTAGCGCTTCGTAGGTATTTTTGGCGTGTGCTTTTAAAAACGCGGAAAATGATTTGACATCCAGTGGTTTACTAAAGTAAAAACCTTGCATGATGTAGCACCCATTTTCTTTTAGAAATTTAATTTGCTCTAGTGTTTCCACACCTTCTGCCAAACAATCAATATTCATTCGATGCGCCAGGGCAATGGTGTTGCTCACGATATTTCTACTGTCGATGCTGACTTCAATATCTTGAATAAATGTTTTATCAATTTTTATTTTATTGACTTTAAAGAGCTTAAGATTACCAAATTCTGAGTAACCCGTACCAAAGTCATCAATGGCCAGTGCGATACCCATCTCGGTAAACTTATTAATAATGGGAATGGCTTCATTTTGAAATGCGTTAGATTCCGTGAGTTCCAGCTCAAGATATTTAGGCGAGAGTTTCAGACTATTTAAAACTTGTCCGATCCGCTCGACGAGATCATGTTGTACCAATTGTTTTGCAGACAAGTTAACGGAAATATTTAATTTAAATCCGCTATGATGCCATTTTTTCAATTGCCGACATGCAGTGCTTAATACCCATTCGCCAATAGGGAGGATCATGCCATTTGTTTCTGCCAAAGGGATAAACTCCATTGGCGAAAGCATTCCCAACACGGGATTATTCCAGCGTACTAAGGCTTCGGCACCACAAACAGTTCCGGTTCTTAAATCGATGAAGGGTTGGTAATTCAGAATTAATTCATTATTTTCAATTGCCCGATAGAGTTGGTTTTCAATGTTCAGTTGTCTGGACGCATCTGCGGTAATTACTGTATTGAACACACGAACACTGTTGCCTCCGCGCTCGGTTGCAAGGGTACGCGCTGCTTCTGCATGGGTAATCAGCGTATCGACATCTCGACCATCAGTTGGAAATACACTGATACCAATACTTGCGGTTAAATTCAATTCTTGTTGTGCCACATAGACAGGATTCTCTAAGACAAAAAATAAATCCTGAGTACACTCTTCTATTTCCAGCATGTCGATGATTGGATCAATTAAAATAACAAATACATCTTTACGTAATAGGGAAAAGAAATATTTTGTATTTTTTTCTGCAAGTCGCGCAAAACGTTGGGCAACACGATGGATAATAGTGGCGGATGCTTGATGACCGATACTGTCATTAATTTTCATCATATTGTTTAGCGAAAAGCAGGCAATGGCAAATTTGTGATGATCCTTAACCGCTTTTTCCGCTACATTGTTAATGTGCTCATAAAGAAAACGTTCATTAGGCAAATCGGTCAAGAGATCATGCGTTGCTTGATAGGTCACCAATTTCAATGATTGCTCCAATTCCATAGTACGCTCTTTGACTCGTCGTTCTAAGGATGCATTCATGTGTTCCAATTTACGACTCAGTAAAGCATTTTCATAACCTAAACGAAATAATTTTAAAATGATTCTATTTCCTACAAAGCAGGCAAAGAGCATAAATATTCCAAGTACTACAAATGAGCCAATAATTGACATGCTGATTTGACTGGTCGCAGAATGAGCTGATGAATCAATGCTCAAATAGAGATGATATAACAGCGTGGGAGTGAGCAAACAAACAATGCTGATGATTCCCATGGTTAAATCAATTGCAGTTGAGAAACAAAAACAAATCAAAACAGCAGATAAAAAGACAATGGTGGTCATCTGTTGTGGTATTCCATCATTCATAAACAAGATGCCAATGCTGCTCCATATCAGACAGATTAAGATGACAATATAGAGAAAACCTTTTCGACATTTAAGGATTTCTTCGCGGTTTATATGTTTGTATTCAAAGCGGAGTGCCCATAAGACGTTGAGTAAGTTTGCAATCACTAAAAGAGTATACCAAGAAATAATTAATGTAGGCTGGGTTGTCCTATATATAGCAAGAACATAAAGAAATGCACCAAAAATGTTAGCAAAGGCACCTAGCTTAACCATGCTGTGAAATGATTTTGCGGTTTCAAACTCAATTTTTCGATTGATTTCGTGTTGTTCGTCGGTGGTTAGTTGCGGTGCCTCGACAAATTTATGTGCCTTGATGGGGTTCGACATATAAGCTCCTTGCTTTCTAAGAAGTGGCAGAGTCACTTTCCCATTTCCTATATATAAGTATATTACTATTTTGTTTAATTGCTTCAAATTAATCAAATTGTTAAAATATAAAGCATGACCTCCAAAACACGTTGTTCTTGAATGCGTCCAGGAATTTTTTCCTGTTTTACAAGTTGAAACTGATGTTGTTCTACTAATTCTTTGATGTAGTCCGGATGATGGCTGAAACGGGCACTTGTTTCAAGCGACCACGGGTTTTCCATGCTGATTTCAGTGGTAAATATAAAATAGCCTTTGGACTTCAGGTGTTGATGAATGCTATGAAATAGGGTGTTAAGGTCACCAAAATAGGGCAAGACATCGGCTGCAACAATCAGATCATAGGTTGCTTTGTTTTGCTGTAGAAATTGATTTAATTCAGCTTCCACCAAATTGTCATAAATTTCCTTTGCTTTAGCTTGGGCAAGCATTTTTGCAGCAATATCAACACCGGTTAAATGTTTACTGAGTTCACGTAAAACAACTCCAGTTAAACCGGTTCCGCAGCCTAGATCTAAAGTATGGCTGTTGGTTGGTAATTCCAATTGGTGGACGACACGTGCTATGTGTTGTGGGATGGAGTAGTTGAGTGTGCCTTTCATATGTTGATCATAATAAAGGGCATAGTTATTAAATAAATTATGTGCATACTCCGGAGTCGTTGCCGCCTGTTTGTCTTTATTAAGGGCGTGGAGCATATGGGCACTTATGGTATCTTGAGGATTAATCATCAGTGCACGTTCTAAGTACTCTTTGGCTTTAGCTTTTTGCTCCAGCTTAAGATAAATGGCGGCCAGATTATTGAGTGAGGACGTATGTGTGTTCTCTAACTCAAGGATGTGATCAAAAAGAAGAATGGCTTCATTTAAATGACCTAAAGCCATTTGTGCTACGCCAGAATTGTATAAATATTCAATATTATCAGGATCTTTTTGCAGTAATACATCATAATGCATGAGCGCATTCTCAAAAAGATCATGATGCATGAATGTTGCCGCTAAGTTATTACGTGCTTCAATGTTCTCATTGTCCAAGGCCAAAGCTTTACTGAAATAATCGATTGCCAATTGGTTTTGTTGTCTTTTTAAGGCGATGACCCCCAGGTTGGAAAGCGCTTCTATTTGCTTACTGTCTTGCTCTAAAACATTTTGAAATGCCTCTTCGGCTTCCGCAAGGGCATTTTTTCCTAGATGTAACACACCGAGATAAAATAGTGCTTCGGTATGAAAAGGATTTAAGGATACTACATTGTTAAATTGAGTTTTAGCCGCATCTAATTGATTATTTTGCAGCAATAATAAGCCTAAATTAAAATGTGCCGCGCTAAAATCAGGCTCCGCATGAACTGCGCGAGTATAATGTAAAAGGGCTTGAGCATAATTTTTTTGTAACGCATAAACTGTGGCCAAGTTATTATGCGCCTGAGCATAGTCTGGCTTCAGTTCTATGGCTTGTTGGTAATATTCGATCGCCTTATCAAGGTGATGCAGTTTTTTGTACGCATTTGCTATGTTATTAAGTAGGCTCGCATTTTCAGGGCTTAAGGAGAGTGCCTGTAATAGATAGAGAATGGCATTATCCATGTCTCCCAATTGCGCATAAGTGAGTCCTAAAAAGTGCAAAGTATTCAGATGCTTGGGTTCTTGTAGCAATATTTGCTCATAAAGACTAATGGCTTGTGGTAAGTGACCTTCATATTGGAGTTTATATGCTTGAGCAAAGAGTGCATCAGTGTCCATCATCAATTCTTAATTAGAGCACGCAGTTGCTTTAATGCTTGTGCGCGGTGGCTGATATTATTTTTAATTTTAGCAGGTAATTGTGCTGCCGTGCATTGAAAGTCTGGAATATAAAAAATTGGATCATAGCCAAATCCGCCTTCGCCAACAGCTTGGGTGTGAATCACTCCCTTGCATATTCCTGTGGCGATGATTGGCGTAGGATCGTTTGCATGTTGCACTAATGCTATGGCGCAATAAAACCAGGCTTCTCGTTGGTTTTCGGGAATATGAGCCATGTTTTCCAATAATAAATGGATGTTTTTTTCATCGGTTGCATCATTACCCGCATAACGCGCGGAATAAATACCCGGTTCACCATTTAAAGCCGGTACTACTAAGCCCGAGTCATCGGCTAAAGCGGGTTTTCCTGTATGTAAACTGGCATGACGGGCTTTGATGAGCGCATTTTCGATAAAGCTTAAGCCATCTTCTATGGCATCTGTAACCCCTAAATCGGATTGTGGGATACATTCTATCGGTGCTAATAAATCGCGTAATTCTTTAATTTTACCTAAGTTGCTGGTAGCGAGAATAATTTCTTTCATCATTTAGTCCACAAAAAAGGAGAATATCGTAGATACTGTCTTTAAATGCAATCTTTTAACGAAAATTTAGGCTGTTTTTTGTGATCATTGTAGCCTGGGTGCAGCGTCGTGAATCCCGGGTTACGGCTTTGTCTGCACCCAGGCTACAACGGACGTTTATGATAGCTGTACCTTGGTTGTAGTGCAGTCATTCTTTTTCATTTTTTAAACATTATTTTGATTAAAAAATAAACGGTTTAAATAGCTATATTACAGACTTTAGGCTAAAATATAGCTTTTGTCGGAGCACTTGATGATGCCGATTACACATCTTTTATTGGCTCTTTTAGTTGTTGTGATTTGGGGGGTAAATTTTCTTTTTGTTTCCATTGGACTCGAAGAGATTTCGCCTCTGCTACTCTGCTCACTACGTTTTTTATTTGCAAGTGTGCCGGCTATATTTTTTGTCAAAATTCCCCAAACCTCATTCAAAGAAATTGTCCTGTACGGTTTTGTCATGTTTGCTTTGCAATTTGCGTTCTTATTTATTGGTATGAATGTTGGTATGCCTGCTGGAATGGCCTCTTTACTCATGCAAACGCAGGTATTTTTTAGTATGTTTTTTGCGGTGATTTTTTTAGGCGAGCAGCCCAATTTAGGCCAGGTTATGGGGGCGCTGGTCGCTTTTACGGGGATTGGTATCGTGGCAATGCATTTTGATAGTGACATCTCTTTGCTGGGTTTTATTTTTATTCTTGCAGCAGCTGCGACATGGGGATTGGGAAATCTGATTACCAAGAAAATTAAAGGCAATAATGGCAACATGATGACAATTATTGTGTGGGGGAGTTTTGTTGCGTGTATCCCTATGTTTCTTTTTGCTTTGATGTTTGAGGGGACTGCGAGCTTTGTTTATACCTACGAACATATCAGTTGGCGAGGTATCTTGGCATTGTTGTATATCGTTTTTGCTTCGACTTGGATAGGTTATGGTGTGTGGAATTGGCTCATTGCACGTTATCCTGTGGGAATGGTTACCCCCTTTACCTTATTAGTCCCCATTGTTGCAATGGTTAGTTCGGCTTTAGTATTAGGCGAACCATTCCAGCATTGGAAGCTTGCTGCAGGATTATTAGTGATTGGTGGTTTGTGCATCAATATCTTGGGCGCTCGTTTTTTCCCGGTGAAGGCCCAGTCAGAAGCTGTTTAAGGTAGGATTTCATTTTATCTCACTTGCGGATAAGCCACGCTACGTTGCCCCCAGGCTACAATAGTATGGAGAAAATGATATATGATATGTTTTTCTTGCAACGTAGTGGCTTTAGATTGATGCACTCAAAAACCATAATATTATGCGCCGATGATTTTGGCTTGGATTCTGGAGTTTCTGAAGGGATTTTAAAATTAGTACGCATGGAGCGCTTGTCCGCAGTAAGCTGCATGGTCAATATGCCGGGTTTTATTCATCATGCCCAAGAACTTCTCTCTTTAAAAGAAAGTAAACACATTAAAATTGGTTTGCATTTTAATCTAACTGAAGGTTATCTGGCATCTGTCCCAGAAAAGTTGGGTTTTACTCTGCATGAATTGTTGATTAAGTCACATATGCGCTCGGTAAAACTATCGTTTATAGCAAAAGAATTTTTAGCTCAATTAGATGGATTTATAAATATCATGCAACAACCACCTGATTTTATTGATGGTCACCAGCATGTACATCAATTTCCCGTGATTCGCAATGTTATTTTAGATCTTTATGAACAAAGATTGAAACCTTATGGAACGTTGATTCGCTCCACTTGGCCATCTATAAATTTGCCACAAAGCCGATTTAAAGCAAAAGTATTGAGTGTTACGGGAGGTAAGGCATTACTGAAGCAGCTTATCAAATTAGGCATTCCTCATAATCGTTATTTCTCAGGCATTTATGATTTTGCCCCTGATGCAAATTATAGGGAGTTGTTCAGGACGTGGATGAGTTTAATTCAAGAAGACACATTAATTATGTGTCATCCCGCGGAAAAAGTGAACCCTGAGGATCCTATCGCCCATGCTCGTTTGAATGAGTTTAATTATTTTTTAAGTGATGAATTTTTAAAAGATTGTGATGAGTTTCAGGTTCATATGGCTCAGCAAGAAAATTCGTAAGCGCCCCTCAAGCAATTTAGGGTAAATTTACGCGCCTATTTTTTTTATGTATTATCCTTTTTAGGACTTATGAGCTGTTTGAATAAAAAGGAATAAAACCTTGAGTGACTTTTTTTGGGTCTCCTTCGGAGCGATCTTTGGGGCGAATTTACGTTATTTAGTAAGTCGTTTTTCCGTCAAATATTTATCAGCAGATATTCCTTTTGGAACATTTATTGTGAATCTTACAGGAAGCTTCATCCTGGGGTTTTTTATGGCCTGGACTTTAGAGCGAGTAGATGTTGATCCACGATGGCGATTATTTGTAGCAGTCGGATTTTGTGGTGGTTATACAACGTTTTCAAGTTTCAGTTACGAAACCTTTGTGCTGTTAGAACAAAGTGATTACGCACTTGCTGCACTAAATATTATTTGTAATAATGTTTTTTCAATAGCAGCAGTTATTGCGGGCGTCGTGCTCGCTCGGGCAATCTGATATGAATCATGTAAAAGTTTCTGTCTATATTAATGAAGCAGATAAATGGCAACATCGTCCTCTGCATCTCGAACTCTTAAGCATGCTTGATACCAATGAAATTGCAGGTGGTACCGTGTTGCGCGCCATTGCTGGATTTACACGTGGAGGTCCTGTTGTAACTACATCATTGGTTGATATAGGGAGCAAACTTCCTTTAGTAGTCCAATTCGTTGATACAGTTGAGAAAGTGGATGCTGTATTACCCAAAGTGCAAGAAATGGCTGGAATACGCCTCATCATCCGTGAACCTGTAGAAGTGGTTAATGGCAGTTACCCTGGGGGTTAATGAGCTAAGCTTTTTTGCAGCTCATGTATGATGTGCATTAAAAATCAATCATCTTTTCTAAATTTAAAAAACCAATTTGGTGAATATTTATTCTTTTTTGCGTGATTCATTGTAAAAAATCTATTTTTATACTATTATTATCTATAAATAGAGGGTTAAAAACATGAATCATTTACATTTGGCTCCGTTTAATACAGCTCAAGACATAAGTGAAGACGTTCTAAAACGTAATACCCAGAATGTCATTGCACTTTTTAAGCATTGGCAATTAAGAAATGAAGAAGAGTGCGAACTGTTAGGTGGTATAAGTCCTGCGCAACTTGCCAAATTTAAGCGAGGGACGGCTCATATATCGGGTAGAGATACCATTGAACGTGTCGGTAATCTTTTGGGAATTCATAAAAATCTGAGAATTCTTTATCCATATAATCGCGAAATCGTTTATCAATGGATAAAAGGAAGAAATTTAAAGCTCCATAATCTTCGTCCTTTGGATGTTATGCTTGAGCAAGGCTATATAGGAATTGCGCAAATAAGACGGCTCACTGATTTTATGCGAGGTCAATAAACGTGTCTTTATTTGATACTGCGAGGGAATACGCACAGGATATTTTTAGAAACATCAGAGGCATAAAAGTATCCCAGGATTTATTTGATGATCTCAGCGATGATCCCATCAATTGGGAGGCCGCCAATACTATAGAAAGCCATACCCATCCGGTGTTAACCCAGCAATCGTTAATTCAGCGTGGATTTGATTACAGTAAAAATGATTTTATTGATTACCCATTTGAAAACATAACCAGCTCACGTTACAGCGATGGCTCCATTGCGTGCTGGTATGGTTCAGAAACATTAAACACAACGATTTATGAAACCCGATATCATTTTGTTCAGGAAATAAAAGATTCCTGGGACATTTTTCAAACTCAAGATACGGTCATTATTGATAGGCGAGTTGCAAAAGTATACTGCCAGGGATTGGGGCTGGACCTAACAGAAAAAAAAGAAGAGTTTCCTTGGTTAATTGATCCGACTAATTACACGCAATGCCAAGAAATAGGTAGAAGGGTAGCTCAGGAGGGGCATCCTTTGTTGATTGTTCCATCAGCAAGGCAGTTGCAAGGAGTTAATCTCGTTGTTTTTAATGCGAACTTACTGTCTAACCCTAGAGAATATTGTCGCTTACAATATGTCTTTGACGTAAAAAAGAAGAAAATTCAATGCATTCGTGGTGAAAATGAAATTGCGCTTGCACATGGTGACGTGGATATTTAAAGCAATACACTTCACCTTATTCAATGACTCAAAAATACCTAAACGTAGGCTGGGGGCTAATCACTAATGAATCTACCGACAGGCCCAAAATCTGGAGATGATAAAGCTATAAACAGAAACAAATCCCAAAACGAGAAATAAAGCAAACAGGTAATTCAAACTGGTGTAGCGTAAAAGTAAGAAGTAAAGTATTTCATTAATGATTCCAGCCGAGGCTGCTACGCCAAAGAAATGAGGCAAGCTCAAAATTTTTTCATCATGTAACTGAGAAAAAGTAAGGTGTTTATGCCCCAAGAAACTGACATTAAAAGCAATTAAAAAGGCAAAAACATTGGCAGTGAGTGCTTGTAGCTGCATAAAATTCACTAAATTGAATACCGTAAAGAGATGTATCAAAGCAGCAGTGCCACCTATACCGGCAAAATAAATTAGCCTATGCCCTAATTTAAGTTGAGCTGTCATCAAAACTGGATTCCTCATCAATAACGTAATGGGGTCTATGTTTGACTTCATCAAAAACGCGACCAATGTATTCACCTACTACACCCAGAGCAAAGAGTTGTAAGCCACCAAAAAAAGTAATCGTTGTGACTATAGTTGCCCAACCAGGGGTTTCTATACCGAATATCAAGGTACTGGTTACAATCCAAATTCCATACAATATGGCTAAAGTTGCAACACCAATTCCGCCAATCGCAATCATCCGTAATGGAAAGGCAGTAAATGAAGTAATTCCCGTGATTGCTAAATCTAAAAGCGAGTAAAAATTCCATTGTGAAGTGCCTGTCTTACGCGGTTGGACTTCAAAAGGAATGGCAACTTGTTTAAAACCGACCCAACTGTATAAACCCTTCATAAAGCGATTGCGTTCGGGTAACTTTTGCAGCGCTTTAACAATCTTGCGATCCAACAGTCTGAAATCGCCGGCGTTTGCAGGGATATTAATCCGATTTATTCGCGACGTCAGTTGATAAAATGCTTTAGCGCAGGTCCTTTTTAGCCAAGACTCATTAGTACGGTTTTGCCGAACAGCATAGACCATATCATAGCCTTCCTCCCATTTGGCAAGAAATTGACTGAGGAGTTCCAGAGGATGTTGGAAGTCAGCATCCATGATAATCACCGCATCACCTTGAGCATGGTCAAGGCCTGCACTTATAGCATTCTCCTTGCCAAAGTTCCTGCTAAAACGAATGCAGCGCAGAGAGAATTGTGCCCTTAATTGTTGAATGATTGTCGGTGTATTATCCTGGCTGCCATCATCCACAAGTAGTATTTCATAAGCGTAACCAAGTTTTTTTAGCGTATCAGTTAATGCCGCAATAAATTCGGCTATGCCTGCTTCTTCATTGTAAACCGGAACAACATAGGAGACGCGTTTTGTATGATTTATTGGTTTGGACATGTTTGGATTTAGTGGTATGCAGCTACTTTAATATGCGCTTATATTAACCCGAATTGAGAATTCTCGTAAGTGAATTTAAATTTTTTTTCTTATTCGGAAATAAGCTGCTAGTATGGGTATCCTGTTTGGGCTTTAGCATTATGGACTTATGAAGCACATTGATTTCGATGCATTATGGAGTAGTTCGAAGCAGCCAATTTTTCTGGATGAAAAAGTTGCTAAATATTTATTTAAGCAAAATGAGAGTGTAAATTTTCTACCCACACTATTTGATAGCCCATTTCCAGTAAAACTGTCAAAATCAAAAGTAAGTATTTTTAAGAAGGAACCTAAATTTACTTTTAGTCACAGCTTGGTTCTTTCAGGTAAAAATCAATGGCATATCGTTGATAACACCCGCAAAGGTCGAGGTGGTTTTGCTACCGTTAATGAATCAAAATATAAAATCGTGGTAACGCATGACGCCAAAAAGAAGCATTATCAAGCAGAACTCATTCCTGTAAACGATGTGGTCAAGGTACAGATTCCATCTAAAGAAACCCCCTATTCCGTGCTATTGCAGAGAACAGGAAAAGAAGCGCTTAGGCAAAAAAAGCATGGGGTGAACGTTGTTGCTGTTGTTGGGGCCGGAGATAGAGTCATTACAATCCTTGAGGATTGTGGGATCAGTCTGGATAAGCTGTTGCCTTTTCAGCCCAGTCACAAATATTCGTTTCAGTTTCGCTTGGCAGTCGCTGCGCACATAGCCAGTGAAATGCTGTTATTACAACAAAAAGGTGTGGTACATCGCGATCTTAAGCCTGCAAACATATGTTATAAAAAGCTGGAAAATGGTCAATTTCTTATCATTTTCATTGATTTTGGCTTGGCCGAAGATGTTCATTCAAAAAATAATCTAATTTTTTCGGGAACACCTGCCTATATGTCTCCGGAAGTGATTCTTGGCAAAGGCAGTACTTATCAGTCTGATATGTATGCTTTGGCTGCAATATTGGGTGAAATTTTCGGGGCCACAAATGTTTTAAAATATAAAGAATTAGCGGCAACTTTACCCGACTTAGCCGCAGCGTCTTATTGTTTTGATGGCCTATTTACAGGTTATAATGTATCTGAAATCGACCCTTATCTTTTAGACGATATAAAAACTTTACTCAAGCATCTACAAAGTCAACAACCAAAAGAGCGCCCAACAATTGATGAACTGAATAAATTTCTAATTACCCTACCTACGAGAATGGATGTCTATAAAAATTTTAATGATAATTGGAAGGAAATGGTCCGCCTCTTTAAAGAGTTTGAAGCCTATCATCAACAAATGAATTTGTTACAATCAAAACATGATTTAGTTCCATTTAGAGCGAACCTATTGGATGAAAAGAGTCCACTGAGCCATGCATTTAATCAGACTATGCTCCATAAACGAGCAAAAATTTATAAAAAAATTGCCACATTCGCGTTACCCCAATCTCATTACGCCTTGGCAAAAAGATTAATCAAGGAAAATCGAAGGGCAGATTTTGAGGATCAAGATAATCCTTATCCCAACGTGGAAAAAGTAATTCGCAAGTTGCAAAAGGAAAATTTGAAATTTAAAGAAGCAATGACTAGTTTTCAGGATTGTGTTAAAGGCCTTATGGACAACAAACAGTTAGCTAAGAAATTTACAAATACAAACAGCACCGGGATGAGGAAGATTGCCAGTATTTTATGTTCTAATTTATCACCTTTACAACAAATTGAACAATTACACAAAATTGGTCAAGTTAAGATTGCTCCCGGATTATTTTACTTTTTTAGCCATTCCAAAGTTGTGGGTAAAGGCCGACATCAAAATATAGAGGAACTTTATAAAAAACTGGCGCAAATTGATCCGCAAAAAGATCAAAAAGAGTATTTTGCAAAAAAACAATTGGATGAAATCGCACAATTTATTCAGGGTACGAATTCTTTTACGCATTAATTTAAATATAGTTCGTAGCCTGGGTACAGGGCAATATATTATCGGGCCAAGGCCCGACCTTATTCTAAAACCGAGAGATAATCACCAAGATCCATACCACAAGTGCATTAACAATGGTGATGAACACTGCCGCAGAACCTAGATCTTTTGCTTTTTTAGTTAATGGGTTCCAGGCGCGGTCAATGCGGTTTAGCGTGGTTTCTACAGCGGAATTTAATAATTCAGCGACCATTACGATGAGTAATGTGCTAATTAATAAAGCGCGTTCAACGGATGTTTTCCCGATAAAAAACGCAGCAGGTAAGGCAACAATGCTGACTAACAATTCAAGACGGAATGCAAACTCGTCTTGAAAGGCGGCTTTTAACCCTGCAAAAGAATAAAGACTGGCTTCTTTTATTTTTAAAATGGCTTTAACTATGAACTGAAACATGCAATTAATCCTACCACGTCATTTAAAACCTTTTTAGTTTGTCTGAGATTGCTGTACTTTTCAAATAGATATTCCATAATAAATTGCGTCCAAGAGTATTATGTACTTCGAGGCCATTGCAAAAAATGTGACTAGGGGTTTGGCATTGGAAAGTTATTACACAAGTTTGGTCGATTTACTGGAAAAAAAAACAGAGGACAATCCAGATTTCCCGCTCTATACGTTCATAGACAGAAAAATAAAGGAAAACAACAGTCTGACTTATAGTGAATTGGCGGAACAAGCAAAAAAAATAGCAAGTATTCTGTATGAAGTAACACATCCTGGCGCTCGTGTATTAATTCTTTATCCTGCTGGCCTTGAATTTATTGCGGCCTTTTTTGGTTGTTTGTATGCAGGAACCATTGCGGTGCCTACTTATTCTCCCACAACCAAAGATTGGGCTGAAAAACTCCAACAGATTATTAAAAACTCAGGGGCCCATGTTGTTTTAACTACAAAAGAGTTAATGCAGCAAAGCAAAAAATTAAATGAGCAACTCTCGCATGATGACGCACTACACTTCATCACTACGGAAGATTGGCTTAATGCAACGAATACATGGCATTATCCTAAGCTGACTGAGAATCACCTCGCCTTGTTACAATATACGTCAGGCTCCACTGGAACACCTAAAGGAGTCATGATCAGTCATGGCAATTTGCTGCATAATTTATTCGTAATCGGAAAAGCAACTGATATCACTCCAGAGGATATTAGTGTGTCTTGGTTGCCTCATTTTCATGATATGGGACTTATTGGCGGGATATTACAACCTGTCTTCAGCACAATTCCCGCAAAACTCCTGTCACCATTGGCTTTTTTGCACCGCCCGTCAATTTGGCTGGAAACCATATCACACTATCACGCTACGGCAACGGTAGCCCCCAATTTTGCTTATGACTTATGTACGAGTCAAACCACTGAAGAAGAACTCAGTCGATTGGATTTAAGCAGTTTGCAATTCGTAATGAGTGGTGCTGAGCCTATTCGTAAAGCAACTATCGAGCGCTTTACTCAACGCTTTGCTCGTTGTGGATTTTCGCCTGAGATTTTTTATCCGTGTTATGGGCTTGCTGAATCAACATTGATGGTTACTGGAGGGTGTCGTAAGCATGGAGTCAGCAGCCAATGTGTAGATAAAAACATGCTCAATCAGGGCAAAGTACTTTTTTGTGATGAAACACATCCTGATGCCCGCAGTGTGATTAATTGTGGTCAGCCCATTGATAGTTGTCATCTTGCGATTGTTAATCCCGACACGCTACAGGAGTGTCCGGAGAAAGTGGTTGGTGAGATATGGGTTGCGGGCAAGAGTGTTGCCCAAGGTTATTGGCAATTACCTAAAGAAAGCAAGCATTCTTTTAATGCGCGCATTGGGAATAAAGAACATTCTTTTTTACGCACGGGAGATTTGGGTTATCTTGATCGGGGGGCACTTTATGTAACAGGGCGCCTAAAAGATTTAATTATTATTCGTGGATGTAATTATTACCCACATGATTTGGAAGATGCCATTCATACATGCCATCCTCATTTACGTGCGCATTGTTGTGTCATTTTCTCGATAGAAGAAAATGATTGTGACTTATTGGTGGTTGTCCACGAAATTAAAAAGAACGTTCAGGTACTGAATTTCGAAGAAATTATCAGAACCTTACGCAACAAGTTATTGCAAACACATGGAATTGATGCCGATGTTATAGCGCTTGTCGGCCGTAATTCGGTTCCCAAAACCACTAGTGGCAAAACACAACGCCTGTTATGTAAGAAAAAATATTTAGAGGGTGGTTTAGATATTATCTGTATCGATAAGAACTCTGGGGATGAAATAGGGGAGCAGGAGGCTGATACTGCAGATATTATCCAGTTGTTCAAACCGATCTTCAATTGCGATATTACCGCAGTAGCTAAAGAAAAAAAATTAAGTGAATTAGGCTTAAGCTCAGTGAAGCTAGGACAGTTACATGATGTTCTTGTAACCCACGTGGATAAAGACATATCCATTGAGTTTTTATTAGGGGATCCCAGCTTGAGCGACATGATGGATTTATTCGCTACAGGCACCACAAAGCAGGAGGAACTACATTCTGCAATCGATTTGCTTGCTGAGTTTAATCAATATAAGAATATAAGACCTCATATCACGTGTGAGCCTAAACCGATACCACAACACGTGTTACTCACTGGAGCCACAGGCTTTTTGGGCGCTTATTTACTGCATGAACTTCTAACCCATACCAATTGGCGCATTACCTGCCTTGTGCAGGCCAGTTCACTCACTGCAGGTATGAGCCGCGTGATTAAAAACATGGAGCATTATGGTTTATGGGATGTGGTTTTTCATGAGCGCGTTAAGGTCGTATTAGGTAATTTGGAAAAAAACAATTTAGGTCTTTTCCGACAAGATTGGGAATATTTGGCCGACACTATTGATCTTATTTTCCATGGTGCAGCAGTACTTAACTTTATCTATCCTTATCAAAAACTGATGGTCTGCAATGTGCTCGGCACACAACAACTCATTAAATTGGCCGGATATAAGCGTCTGAAAGCGCTGCATTATATTTCAACAGTGGGCTATTTTATGTCCGCTGATTTGGCAGATGAGGCAGTGATTCATGAACATAATGAGCTGGTACCTGAGGACGGAATTTATGGTGGCTATAATCAAACAAAGTGGTTGGCAGAACGACTGGTACTGCATGCACGCAGTTACAATATTCCAACGGTCGTGTACAGGCCCAGCTTGATTACAGGAGAAAGTCAAACGGGGCACTGGAACCATGATGATGTAGTATGTCGTATCCTCAAGGGCTGTATCGATTTGGGAGCTAGGCCCACACTGGATGTGGGGTTCAATTTTGTCCCTGTCGATTACGTTGCTAAGGCGATTACTCATCTTGCCAAGGAAAAACCCTATCAGGTGGACACTTATCATTTAATCAATCCCCAAGAGGTTAGTGTAGCGCAATTATTTGGCTATGTGCAGGCGAAAGGTTTTAAGATAAAAGAGGTTGCTTACCCTGATTGGGAAAAAATGATTCAACAAAATAGTCGCCATCTGGATCATTCATTTTCTCCATTACGCCCCTTTTTTACGGAAAAAGTAGGACAAAAAGATCGGTCATTATTTGAGTTATATCTTCATAATAATAAAGCGAAAATTGATTGTACTTATACTCAAACTCAGTTAGCTGCACATGGAATTTATTGTGAAAAAATAGATGATGTTTTATTCAATAGATACCTTAATTATTTGTTGCAGTGCGGGTACTTAACGCAAATAACAGAAGCAGAACATAGTGATGGATAAAGTAAGTGTAGGCTGTTAAGCTCAGCTTACGCTTGGGATAGCATCCTGGTGCATGGATTCTTTATGCTATAGTTCTACAGGGGGTTATAGATAAGGACAGCGTATGACTCGCATTGAGCAAATTACATCACTGCCGCATGATGGGATTGATGTTTGTGAATGGGTGCAAGAGCATGGTTTCGGTTTATATGAGACTATGGGCGCGCGTCCAAGCCAAGAAGATGCTGCCTTTGCCTCTTGGTATACGCCAGATCATTTTAATTTGCTTGCCCCTCCAGAAATTGGTCGTCGTTTGTGGACCAGTTATCACTTGGTTAATCGTTCAGGTCATCACTTTATACATGGAGGTACTACAGCATCAACTACGGTATATGATGGGCAAGGCACGTTAATTACCGCAACTTTAGCCGATTCAGTTTCTTTTGCGGTGGTTTATGATACGCAGGAGCAGTTGGTCGGGGTGTTGCGTTTAAATAGTATGATTCATAATCCTCGATTTGAGTTAGATCGTATACAAAGTGCTGGTGGTGTCGTCTTTTTTGATCGCATCAACGGTCAGTTGGCAGTATCGCGTGCAATCGGCGATTTTGACTTTAATGCCCAAGTCGTTTGTGCTGATGCGAGTATCGACATCAATCCTTTCGATAAAATTTATGCATATCTCGATATTGCTGCAGAACATGTAGCGAAAGTGCAAATTATTGTTACGTGTGATGGTTTTACCGAACCTTTAGCTTCGCAGACCCAGAAAGAACATGAACAATGGCTTCTTCATTGTTTCAATAAAATATCATTTGTCAGCACACAACAGGAACATCTATTAGCAAAAGCGCTCGCTAATGAGGCGCTGGCATCGGGTTCACAAGATAATATTTCAATTGCCGTACAAACACTTTCTCCATCTGCTCCCTTTTTGATAGGGATTTATGATGGCCATGGTGGGAAAGATGCGTCACGGTATACTGCAGAGCATATTGGCTCCATTTTTGATTCTCAGTGTTCCTTAACTCAAGAAGCCTACGCACAGCAATCCTTGAGCGCGGATAAAAATTTCACCACATATTATCGAGATAATAAGGATCAGCAGTGGTATGAGTCTTTAGTTGCTGCTGAAAAAAAGAAAAGAGAATCTTGATACGATTACTTTCATTGACGCTCACGTTCGCGTCATGAGTTTCATGTTATAATTATATTTTTATGATTCTATGGAAGAATATTGTGCAAGAGTTTTTATCGATAAGCGTGTTGATTCTGTTAGCGGCAATTTCTCCTGGTCCTGATTTTGCCCTAGTTACTAAAAATTCCTTACTTTATTCAAGACGAGTAGGAATCTATACGGCCCTTGGGGTTTCAGTAAGTCTTTTAATTCATGCAAGTTATTGTATTTTAGGGTTGGCGATTGTTATTTCGCAATCATTGCTTGCGTTTAGTATTATCAAATATTTGGGGGCGGCGTACTTGATTTATATTGGTATCAAAAGCTTATTGGCCAAACGGGAAATGATGAAACTGGATGCACATCATGCAACGCATTCGATTACTGGCTTGCAGGCTTTTAACCAAGGTTTGTTGTGTAATCTTTTAAATCCCAAAGCGATTATGTTTTTACTGGCTTTCTTCACTTTAGTTGTAAAACCAGGCCATTCTATTTTTACTGAGTTAGGTTATGGGGTAGAAATCGCGTTAATTCACATGATTTGGTTTTCCGGCCTTTCATATATGCTGACGCATCAGTATGTCAAAACCAACTTGAATCGTTTGCAGTATTATATTGTTAAAATTATGGGCGGATTACTCGTTGCTTTTGGCGTAAGAATAGCAAGCTTGAGTCATGCGGCTATGCTGCCTGTAGCATTAGCCGAGTAGTTTGATCACTGTTTCATGGTATGGGCTTCTATGCCCATACTTATCACTTCAGATACACATCCATCTTTGTGCACCTCAAGGCTTTTTTTCAGTTACATAATAATTTGTTAAGAAACTATTTGTATAATAAATGCGCTCTCAGGGAGGATTAAATACAGAGCTCTGAGGTTGCGATTTTTTGATCAGTCCCCAAAAAGTGATGATAAAAAATCTTTCTTTAGCCTGGAGTCCTTGTGAAAGGCGTGTTGCCGGATACAAGGCGGTTGCGGTCTAAACATCTCAAACAGTGGACATTTCGATGACTTGGAGGTCGCGAAATCGTTTACGACATATCGTTATTTATTGCAATTCAATTTAATTAGAGGTTATCCATGGGCTTACATCATCAAGCGACAATCAAAGAAAAGAGAACGCACGGAGAAAGCGAAGTCTATAGTTTAGAAGTGCAAGGTGTTAGTCCAAAAGATTGTGGAAATGGCCAATACGTGGTTGTTCATGGGGGTAACAAACCCATTTATTTAGCGATTGCATCTGCTAAAAGTGATTCGTACATTAAGATCAGTCAATTGATGAAAAAAGGAGCTAAAAATTGTCTTTCTGAAAGCCTAATCGATTCGCATCTTGATATTGATGCTCCCTGTGGTAATGAATTTAAACCCACAGGGCAAAAAGTATTATTGATTTGTGCAGGCTCTGCAGAATCGGTTATGAGAAACATGTATAAAAATTTAATATGCGAAGGAAAAGAGGTCGCGGTTATTTATTCTGCAAAACAGCTTGCAGATCTCCCATTTCCAAAGTTAGTTTTGAAGCTGAATCAGGATGAGCAACACTATATTACATTTACAGAAGAACGAGACCATCGGTTTAAATCAGGCCGTGTTTCAGAACATTTAAAAACAAAAGCAATTGAGCCTGAAACCTCCATCTTTGTTTGTGGTCCAGTAGGATTTGAAAATGATGTCGTGAATCTATTACTTGCTAAATCCCATCCGGCACAAAATATTCATATCAGTCATTGGGGTAAAATCATTCCTGTAGACTCATCTGGTCTTGAACAACGAGGTTTTAAACGCCCACAGCAAGAACAAATTGTAGTAGAAGAACAAAACGCCTTGGCAACAGCATTACATCTATAGAATGCTTCCCACCCAATTACTATGTCCTGTGGCTTGTCCACGGAACGTAGTAATTAAAGAACTATACCGAAGTGAATGCGCATACTAAAAAAGATTGGCCTGTTCATTGCCTTGCAGGGGAGCAGGTTTTTGCTCTGAATGACCCGAACGCAAAATAGCGATGAGGGTGAAGCAAGAACATGCCAAGATGTATAGTGCCGGCGCTTCAGGTGCTCCCAAGATATGGATGAGTTGCGTAAAGGCAAGTGGGGCAATACCCCCAAATAATGCGATGCCAAGGCTGTAACTGAATCCAACCCCTGAGTAACGTAAATGTGCGGGGAATGATTCACTAATAAGGACTACGTAGCTGCCATTGATCATGGCTCCAAACAAAGCAAAACATAATGTGAAAACCCAAACAAAGGATTCACCCAAATGATTGAGTCCATAAAAAAGTGGATAACAGGATAAAATCAAAAGTAAGGCCCCAGCCATCAGTAATTTTTTACGATTGTAGTGATCAGATAAGCTACCAAAGACGACAGTGAGTATCGCAAAACTTAAAAAGCTTACTAAATTAATCAAATAGGTATGTGTGATTGTGAGTTTGACTATAGAGGTAAGATACGCGGGTAAATACAAAAACAGTGAGATAATACTAGAAGAGACCGCGGTGAATAAAAATGCACGCAATAATTTTTCCCAAGATAAAGTCCACAGTCCCCGAAATGGTTGATGATGTAGTTTTTTTTCTTTTGCCATAGTAAGAAAAACAGGGGTTTCAATCGATTGTCTACGAATAATATAGCTAATAATTCCTAAACCAAATCCAATCACAAACGGAATGCGCCAGCCCCACGACATCATTTGCTCTTGGTTTAATACGGAGGTAAGAATAAATCCTACTAAGGCGCCCAGACTATTGCCAAGGGTGATGCACATGAATACCAGGCCGATAGCAAATCCATGTTTTTTTTGAGGAATGTGCTCTATCGTAAACACTGCAGCTCCCGGAATTTCACCGCCCACAGAGAAGCCTTGAAGCAGACGTAAAACAATGAGGATGATGGGGGCGGCAATGCCAATGGATTGATAATTAGGCAAACACCCCATAAGCAGGGTTGCTGTTGCCATCATAAAAACAGCTAACGAAAAAGCAGATTTTCGACCAAATTTATCACCTAAGTGCCCAAATACCACCCCACCTATAGGCCGAGCCAAATAACCCAGTGCAAAGACGGCAAAAGTATTTATTAATCCAATAAGCGCATTGTTGTTTGTGAAAAAATTCTGACTAATGTAGGAGGCAAAGAGCGCATAAATCGTAAAATCATAAAACTCTAAAGCACCGCCAAGCGCAGTAAGGGTCACAATTTTATATTGAGCTTTATTCATGATTATTCTTTATCTGAGCTGAGCCCCATAATAACATGTTTTGTATGAGACACACTTTTTACAAGAAAGAAGGGTGTTGTCATCCCAGGATGTGTTAGGTAATTCGTTGACAAAGCTCAATAGCTGTAGGCTGGGCTGTTAAGCCCAGCATCTACTGAGTTAATTCGTATTCTCCAAAGTTCCATTATGAAACCTCACGGGAACCCCAATGAACAAGTGCTTATCCATTGGTCTTAAGAAAGAATTATTATTGGCATTGTTACATGCTGGACTTAACAGCCCAGCCTACAAGTACCTTTTTTGTCAACGATTACCTAACACCTCATATGTCCCTGAATTTATTGATGCTGTATTTTTAAGTCTTCGTGCTTAGCAACTGTTTTATCACGATGCTCTGTAATCGACTGAAATATGCTTAATCGTCGTGATTTAGCCAGAGACGGTTGGGGGACAATCGGCGGTTGCTTTTCAACAAATGTTTTTGCATCTTGGACGAGTTGTTTAAAACCTTCGTTACAGTCTTCATTATCTAATTCTGTCGCGTAAATTTTAAAGAAAAATTGAGCTGTTTTTTCGGTGCCATATTTATTGAAAATGAGCCTTAAATGAGCGAAGTTAATATCAACCTTGTGATTTAGACTGGCGATGGCATCCATTTCAATATCACGAAGAAGTCTAAGCAATGGTGTTTTGGCTCGCTCTTTCGCATCCTCAATTAAAAAGCGCGTCATTTGGCCTTGTTCTAATGCTGGAATAAAATCCTCATTCCAAATAGCATTATCGGTACTGGATTTACTGTAGAGTAGCATGAGTCCAAAAATATGTTTGCAGAATTCGCTTAAAGCGACTGAGCCAGGTGCGTTCTCCTCAAACTTTAAAAATGATTTCTCAATAAGACCTAGAACAAATTCTATTTCCGTTTGAGGTCCTGTTACCATGCCTGCATGGAAAAAAAGGTTATTTAAAAAAATTTTTCCATCCTCTCTGTTCTCTGTAGGAAGGACCTGTAATAATTTACTCATTATTTCCACATACCACATAATTGATCACCATCATTTTAATTAATACATGGCGAACTATATGAAAACCGGATTAAGTGATTATTAGTTGAACATAGTAAAATTGCGATGGATAGTCCTTTAACTCCCAATAGACAACCAAATCGAATTGACACTTTTTGCAATATCTAGGGTTGAAAATTAAACCGCTGCAATTTTTTTGAACTAATATTGATACTAGGCGAGTACTGATTAGCGGTGCTTATCATGGAAGTTATGGATAATTTAGACAGAAAAACGCGAATGCCATTGGTTTTTATCGGCCATGGTTGCCCTATGCATGCCGTGCAAACCAATAAATTTACATTGAGTTTACATGCAGTAGGTAACAAAATACCGCAACCCAAGGCAATCGTCTGCATTTCAGCACACTGGCTAACTACAGGTACAGGTACGTGGGTCACTCATATGTCTCATCCCAAAACGATTCACGATTTTTATGGATTTCCCAAAAAGCTTGTTGATATTTCATACCCAGCTCCTGGTTCTCCTGAAACGGCGGAATTGATTCAAAGGATTGTCAGCAAAACCCCAATTTATTTTGATGATACGCAATGGGGATTGGATCACGGAACTTGGTCTGTGCTGCGGCATATGTATCCGCGTGCGAATATTCCTATTATTCAACTGAGTATCGACTTAAAACAACCCGAAGAGTTTCATTATCAAATTGGCCAGCAATTACAATTGCTACGAGAACAAGACATTCTTATTATCAGTAGTGGCAATTTAGTACATAACCTTTCTAAAATTAGTTGGGAATGTAAATCAAAACCCTATGATTGGGCAGTTGAGTTTGACGAATGGATCAAAGAAAAGCTCATATCCAGGGATTTTGTCGCGTTGCGTACTCATTATCGTGATACAATTGCAGGACAACTGAGTGTGCCAACAACGGATCATTATTATCCTTTGTTCTATATCTTAGGCGCAACACACAATGACGATGAACTGGTGTTTATTTATGAAGGAATTGAGAACAGTTCTATATCAATGCGTACGTTTTATTTTGGGGATAAATTTAAATAAAAAAACACTTAACTTTCTGATCTAATTAACAAATAATAAATAAGTTCTGTTCACGATTTGCTATCCTATGCCATCCTTCGCGACGTTCGGGATGACGAATAAACAGAATTTAAACTGAGTTAAAAGGAATTATAAAATGCAATCTCAAATGGACACACCTCATATTCAATTAGCAATCATGTCACGCTGGTATGTGGTTTCACGAGCGTTACAAGCTGTAGCCAAATTAGGTATTGCAAATCATCTTGCCTCTGGACCTAAACGAATTGATGAGTTGGCCAAACTCACCGAAAGCAAGCCCGAATTATTGGATAGAGTATTAAAATTTCTAACGAGTTATAATCTATTTAATTTCGATAATGGTTTTTACTCGTTGACTGAATTATCCAATCCGCTTCGGGATGATGATCCTCATTCCATGCGTGATGTGTTATGTATGGTTGATGATATTTGGTGGCAAGCCTTTTCGCAATTAGATACCAGTCTTAAGACTGGAACGCCTGCGTTTGAAATACAACATGGCGATGATTTTTTTAGTTTTCTTAGCGAACACCCAGAGAAACAACAAAATTTTGATAGAGGGATGGCAAAGCTATCTTCTTATGATGAAAAGGCAATCAGTAGTGCATTCAATTTCTCTACTTTTTCCAGCATAGTCGATATGGGTGGTGGACGCGGTGGACTTTTAAAAGCCATCACTGCCCAACATCCTGAGTTAACCGCAATTCTTTTTGACACCCCGGCAGTGATTGGCCAATTGGATCCCCATGCTTTTTCCAACAAAGTTAGCCTACAAGAGGGGGATTTTTTTGCGACAATACCGCAAGTAGATGCCTATATATTTAAAGGCGTTTTGCATGATTTTAATGATGAAATGATGCATAAAATATTAAAGAATTGCGCACAACAAATGCCTCAACATGCTACTTTGTTTATTGTGGAACAAGTCATGCCCGATGACAATAAACCTCATCCCAATAAAACGATGGATCTGGTGATGATGGTTTTATTAGGTGGCAGACAACGGACCTTATCTGAATGGCAAAAATCAATTGAGCCCACAGGATTTACCTTTAAAAACAGTTATCCAACAAATAGCTTATTTACTTTGATGGAGTTTAAACCTAAGACGTCAATGTAGTCTGGGTGCAGTGCAACGGAGTCCGGGTTTGCGAACATGAATGAATCTTGCGATCCCGGGTTACGGCTTTGCCTTCACCCAGGCTACAAAGCATCCGATTCATTATTCAGGATGTAGCACCGAACAAAAAATATGTTGTGGATCATACTGTTCTTTTAATTGCATCCACGCATCATACCGTTCCTCGAAATGATTTTGCCAAAATGTTTTATCCGGGGTATCACCTAAGTATCCAGACAGATAACGTTTGCCACCTTGGGAGAGCAAGAGTGCATCCAAGCGTTTAATAGTTTCCAAACAACTTGGAATTAATGCTGTTGGCAAACCTGGATTCAGGATCATCAGTGCAAAAATCTCTTTGTCTTTGGGGAGTTGGAAAAATCCATTAGGGCCAAGCGGAGCAACGCGTGCAATATGGACTACGGTAGCATAGTGTAATGGTAAAGTTGCTAATAACTCTTCCAGATTTTCCAATTGTGCAGCGGATATAAAACACTCATACCATGGGTGTTGCAGCTCCCATTGGCCCGTCATTTTCATTGCATTAAAGCGTGAATCATGACGATGTAAATAAGACTGAATAGATTCATCCTGGATATGTAGGAGTTGCCAAGGCTTTAATCCCCAGTGAGTAAAATCAGGAAGCTCGCTATCATATTCTACAGAGACATGCAGTGCATAAAACCACTGCGCAAAAGGTAAACGGCCTTTTTCTGATAGTTTTGCCCCTTGTATTGCGGGTGTGCAAAAGGATTCCACATAATCAGCGTTTGTTTGACACAAAAGCAAGTCATCAAGCCATTGTTGCTTATCTAAATAAAGTAAAAAGAAGGTTCTAACATTTTTTAAACAAGGTCTTAATGCAATGCACGCTTTAGTGATAAGGCCAAAACGTCCTTGGCCCCCCAAACACGCTTGCGTGAGCGGCGATTTGTTTTCTGTTTGTAGTATTTCTCCATTGGCTTGCATCACGTCTAAGGCTTTTACATGTGCAACAACGCTGCCATATTTGAATGATGCAGCACCTATCCCCCCAGCAGAAAGCACCCCACCAACGGATAAATTACAATTATGAGGGAGCACATAAGGAACCATGGACTGTTTTAACGAGTGCTCTAATAAAGAAGACCAGGTGGTATTGGCTTCGACCCAGATCGAATCGGCATCAGCTTCTGAGGCCTTGTTAAAGTGTTTCATACTTAAGATTAGTCCACCAGGAACTGCAAGCGCTTGTCCGCTTTGGCTCAAGCCATTGCCACGAACAGTAATCGGCAATTGATGCTCATGGGCATAGCGTATCAATGCTTGGGCTTCTACAATGGTTTTAGGTTCGAAGACTGCAACAGGATTAGAGTGTATTAGTTTGCCAAAATCTTCTTGAAATAAAAAAAGCGAGTGCTCATCGCTGAGCACCGCTTGTCCAAACGCTTTTTTACACTGCTTTATGTGAAATGAGCTCCACTGGTTCTTTATTTGCGGCATCTTGATGATTCCTTTGTTTTGCCAATTCGAGTCTTCGATTACAAGCAATAATCAATCCATCAAACATCTTGTTAAACGCATCATAGCAGCGGTCTATCATTTTTAATGCTTCGCGTCGAGTTTGGATTGGTATTGTTCTTGCAAACAAAGAGCGTTCCATTTCTTCTTCAAACAAGGCATGAGCCATTTCTACTTCCAAGTGTGATGAAGAGAAATATTTGAGGTTTTTATCTTCGCCTGTTTGTTTTACTTGTTTGGAAACTTTTTCAAAGAAAACATGTCCTGATGATTCAATTGTTAAAAGGAGAACAATATTGAGAATTTCATCATTTGATTTATACACCTCAGCTAAAATAGCATAGGCGGCATCACGAGTTAATTGAGTTTCTTTGCTATAAAGCCAACTTACATCATTTGTATCGTTTGTTGGATCAATATTCACTGCTTCCATATATTTTTTATCATGCAGGAACCATTTTTCATGGCCAGCGTCTTCGAGTCTGTGATGACGAGCAACTTTTCTTAAATAAGGGTCGTTTACTCGTTCTTCGTTTATTCTTAATATATCTTGAAAGGTCATAGCCCAAAAGGTCAGTTCAGGAACAAAGTAGCTCAATTCTTGTAAACTGTTTAATTGTTCAAGTATTTCAAAAAAAGGATGATTCATGAATTCTTGTTGTTTGGAATCAATATAATCTTGTATGATTTTCATAGCCATCTCCATGAGAATAATTTGTTGGACAGATTTAACAATGCATGCCGCATACCAACTTTTTTTCTCTTTTTTGTGCAAATAACCTGAAAAATGAGTATTTAGACTTTCTTTTTCAGCAATAAAGTGCATGTCCGTCAATAAAAATGAATAAAAAAATCACCTGTTAGTCAAATTTTTGACAAAGCAATCCCTTGAATTTTTTAGCTTACTTTAAAATCCAGCTTAATTATGCCAATTTTTTGTCATACTGTTTAAGTTCTTTCTCTACTTTATTCCAATCAATCTCGTCAATTCGCTCCACTTTGTCGCATATTTTGTTTAAAAATTTTGCCTGTAACTCCCCATGCGCTTGTGCTTCAGCATATGGGGTATTGGTAAACATTACCAAAACGTGTTTTGAAACATAATCCTCTGGATATCGATGCATTAATTCATGTTCCAGTTGTTTCTTTAAGTTAAATTGTTTGTCTCTGATGTCGGTTTGAATTTCATGGAAGTTATCCATAGACATTTGTGCTACCGCATCAGTATTAACTTTCCTTGATTGATAAAATGCCGGCAATACTTGCATCCAGTCATCATGATATTGATTCAGCAGCTCATTCAAAATACGACAGTCTTCAAACGCACTATTCATTCCCTGACCAAAAAATGGAACTACGCCATGCGCCGCATCACCTATTAATAGGCATTGATCTTGGTAATACCAAGGATCACATTTTATAGTACTCATATTTCCGGTAGGATGTTGCGTAAATTCTGTAAGTAAGTTGGGCATTTGCGCATAAGCATCTGGGAAGGACTCTTTGAAAAAAGTATTGATTTGCAATTCATTTTCCAGTTCAGCAAAACTGTTTTTTCCTTCAGAGGGCAAGAATAAGGAACCTGTAATTGACTGGTTCAAATTGGGATTGCCTAATAATAAAAAGGCATCTCTAGGCCAAAGATGTAAATGCTCGTGAATGAGGCGATTTTGCGACGGCGCGCCAATGGAAAGCTCTTTATACCCATAAGGTAGAAACGTACGTGATGCATGCACCAAATGCTTTGCCTGTAATTGTTCCCGAACGCATGAACCCGCACCATCAGCACCAATTAATAGCTCATAGCTGTGTTTTAAGAAGCTGCTATTTTGTAGCTCAAAAGTGGCAATTTTTTTATCCACATCCAAATCAATAAGTTTCGTGTTGAAATTGAGTTTTACCTTAGGATATTGTTCTAATTCGTTAAGCAATAACATGTTGAGTTCATTGCGTTGAATTGCATTAATGTATTCATTATGATGTCGTCCGAACGATTGAAATTTAACAGCTCCTTCAAGCTCATGTATCGCACGTGCACGCATAGGCACCATGAGTTTTTTCACCTGCGGCATGATGCCCACACCCTCCATGCCAGTAATACCACGGCATGACAATGCTAGGTTAATTGAGCGCCCATCATCTGCAAGCAAGAGCCTTAGATCGGGTCGTGCATCAAATACTTCTAGTTTGTAATCTCTTTTTGCCAAATAGAGTGCGAGTAAGGTCCCTGCCAAACCCGAACCAATAATGGTTACTTCTTTCATTCCAATCTCCTTAGAACGATCGCAGCCATAGGTGAGGTTAGGGATAAAATCCAGATTGTATAAAACAACCGGATATACCCGCATGATATGGCTATTTAGGAAAATATCCCTTCTCCCTATAAGGGTGAAGAGGGCGGATGAGGGATTCGTTCACCTCTGCCTCTCTCCCACTTGTGTGGGCGTTGAGCTTTCCAATAGCGCAACCGGTACCTAAATCACCTTAGACACAATTGCTACGACTGTTTTTTTTATTTAAATCAATTAATTCAACATAAAAACTCTTAATATATCACAACATAATTTTTACCAGCAAAAATCATACCGGTTTGAGAAAGAGCCGGAAATTTAATTTAAACGGATGACAGAGGTACTGTGCACTGAAGTTAGGATAGTTTGAATCAAGCAAACATAAGCTAGACTGTTAAGTCGGCGCTTGCAGAATTAATTCTTGTTTTTAATAGTGATTTTAAAAACTCTTGTAATTCAAAAAGGTGAGGATACCTCAAAGAAAGAGACTTTAAATGTGAGCTATAATAAAATTACTTAATTCTTCAGGTTTTTGTGGCATTGCAAAATAATAGCCTTGGGCGTAATCACAACCATGTTGCACAATAAATTCACGTTGTAAATCTGTTTCTACTCCTTCAGCGAGCACTTCCAAATTTAAACTATGGCCCAAGTTGATGATTGCACGTGTAATGGCGGCATCATTTTCTCGATTGACTAGCTCACTAATAAATGAACGATCAATCTTTAATTTATCAACTGGAAATTGCTTGAGATACGATAGACTGGAATAGCCAGTACCAAAATCATCAATGACTAATTTGGTGCCCATGTCTTTTAACTCATACATGGTTTCAACCGCATGTTTTACATTATCAACAAGCAAACTTTCAGTAAGCTCCAATTCGAGGAACTTGGCGGGCAAGCCTGTTTCAAGAAGGATTTTTTCAATAACTTCAGATAAATGAACTTGACGGAATTGTCTGCCAGAAATATTGACTGCAACAGTTAACTGGTCATAGCCTTGAGCATGCCAGCGCACGAGTTGGCTGCATGCTTCTCGTAAAACCCACATACCAATATCAAGAATTAAGCCATTTTCTTCAGCCATGCTTATAAAATCATTGGGTGGGACATTGCCTAAAATATGGCTGTGCCAACGTAATAAAGCTTCAAATCCAATAATTTTATTCGTCGTTAAATTAATAAAGGGTTGGTACACCAGATGAAATTCATTTTTCCTGAGGGAATCACGTAGCGCATTATCAAGTTGCATGCGATTAATGATGCGCATGTTCATTTCTTTATCATAGGTGCGGAACGTATTACGACCACTGTCTTTGGCATGATACATCGACAAGTCGGCACTCTTCATTAAGGACTCATAATTATCGCCATCCTTAGGGAAATAGCTGATGCCTATGCTGCCAGTCACTTTTAAATTGTGCTGATCAATCTGAATGGGTTTGGAGATTGAGGTGAGAATTTCTTCTGCCTTTTGTTGGGCTTGCATTTCAGTTGCAACATCTTGTAGTAAAATCACAAATTCATCGCCGCCTAAGCGACAAACGGTATCAAAATCATCCGTAGCAATAAGCAAGCGGTTGGACACCGCCTGTAATAATCGGTCGCCAATGCTATGTCCCAAAGTGTCATTGGTCATTTTGAAGTGATCCAGATCAAGGAATAAAAAGCCTAACAGAGAACCTTTTTTCTTTGCTTGTAAAATGGCTTGATCCACACGGTCAATTAATAAAACTCGGTTAGGTAATTCAGTGAGTGAATCATGAGTTGCTTGTTGAATTAATTGTTGTTCCATCTCACGACGTTGACTGACATCGTTAAGAATACAGACATAATGCTTCACGTTATCAAATGAATCTCTAACTGGGGCGACACTCAACTCGACCCAAAACACTTCGCCGTTGCGTCGATAACTTTCTAATTCTACGGTTTCTTCACGTAATTCCTTAATCGCCAGATTAATGCGTTTCTGATTCACATGCTCCACTTGGCTGCCATGCAAAAAAGAAAGATTTTGTCCTAATATTTGTCGTTCGCTGAATCCAGTGATGCGCTCGAATGCTTTATTTACATAAATAATAGGTAGATTGGGCTTGGAAATATCAAGAATGACTACACCATGAGTACCTGCTTCAATCGCACGCTCGCGAATGCGCAGTTCGTCTTCCTCCATGAGTTTCTGGGTTATATCCCTAAAACTGTATACCCTGCCAACAATCTCGGAGCCTATGCGCTGTGGCTGCGTAAAGCGCTCAAAAATGCGTCCATCTTTAAAATGCAAAACAGGTAGCTCTCCCTGCCATTTGGGATTTTCGTAAAGATATTTCACATCAGCAATGACCGCTTCTGGGTTACTTAGCTGTTGTAAAATGTATTCAAAACCGATGCTTTCGGTCCCCGACTCCAACATATGAGAAGGGATTCGCCACATTTCTACGAACTTTTGATTCCAATCCACCACTTGTCCCTTGCCATTTACCATCATGATGCCATCAGCAGTGGATTCAAGTGTCGCGCGCAATAGAGATAAGGATTTTTCCAGTTCTATATTTTTTTCGAGAATATTATGGGGTTTAACATTAATATTTTCGGACAAAGGGGCTTTAATCGAGCGCTGAAATTCAGGTTGTGTGTGATACCATTTTTCAAGAAGGGTCGATAAATTAGATGTTGGCGTAATCATTCCTAATTCGTCACATACATTAGTAAGCGATGGTTCTCGGCCTTGTTTCTTAACCTTTTCCGCAGCTTTAGCCACTTTTTGGTAATCTATTTGGCGTCTGGTCATGATCCCTCACTATTCCCCTCAACTTCGTACAGATGTATCAATTTGCTGCTCTTAGTCAGTTCCTTTTAAAGTATATACTGTTAATGTATTTTTTGCTTAGCCCCTACTAAGAGGGTTTTTGAGATATAGGGATTTCCCGCTTCTGCGGGAAATGACATCAATTATTTTGGTGCAGGGGGAGCCGCTGGTGCGGGTATTGGTTGCGCGGCTTGTTTGCTTGCTAATTGTTGCACTTGTGAATTTACAGTTTGTATTTGCGTTTGTAGTTGGCTTTGTACCGTTTTTATCTGATTTTGCAGTTGCGTATTTACTGATTGTATTTGTTCTTGTAAATCAGTTTGTATTTTTTTAATTTGGTTCTGCATTTGTTGCGTTTGTTCTTGCTGTTGGGTTTGCAATTGTTTTAACTGACCTTGGATTTGTGTATTAAATTGCGAGACTTGATCATCAGCAAAAGCAAGATTAGAAAGAAAGAGAGTACAAAAAAGTGATTTTGCTAAAATATTCATTACCATTCCCTTAGTTGAAAAATAATCGGACGTATTACTTTAACCTAATAATCCATAAATTGACTAGGACCTGTTTGCATTTCACAAGTTTGGCCAATATCCAAACCTACACCTGCTAAATTGTAGCCTGGGTGCAGCGAGGCGGAACCCGGGGATCGGTGCCTGCACCCAGGCTACTTTTTGACTACCAGCAAGCGTAGCCTCTCTTGTAAATACGGCCGTATTTGCATTTTTCGTCATTACTTTTTAATAAATTATTATTTAAATCAACTGGTTACGAGAAAAATCAATCTTGTTTAGTTTTTGTCATAAGCCGAGCCTTATTGCTCTAGGATGTTGTTCTGAGCATAATTTGAACTAAGTGTAACTTCGCAAGGCTTAACTGTGCGTATTATGACTGAGGCACAACGTCTCACCCATCCTCAAGCCCAATTAATTCCTAAGTCGCTCATGAACGATTTCAGCGTCTTTAGGAATGAATTGTTGGATGGTTTCATTCCAGTGATGCAGACCCAGACGCCAGAGCAATTATTTGCTTGTTTACGTGATTTTGTTATGCCCCAAGGAATGAGAGAACGACAATGTTTATGGCTCGCTGTGGTGTACAGTCATCCCAATCTTAGTAAAGAACAATTGGTGGCACTTGCGAAGCAGATAGACTTATCGCCCAAGGCGTATCTTGAGGTGAGCATCATGCTTAACCGCCAGGATAATTTAGCGTATGTGATAGACCTGCCAGGTTATGCAGAAGTCATTGAGCAGCAGGTAAGAGCTTTCTTTGGTTTGGCGGCTGGTTATGGCTGTCTTGGCATGCTCACTTATTTGGCATCAAAAGCGTCGCCTGAGAAATTACACGAGATGATTACTGCTTATAATTTTGGAAATTTTAGATTGGCAGCAGAAAATGGTCATCTAGAAGTACTTCGTTATTTGGCATCAAAAGTGTCACTTGATAAAGTACAAGAAATGGTTGCTGCTTATGATTTTTTGGCTTTCAGATTGGTTGCAGCAAATGGGCATCTCGAAGTACTTCGCTATTTGTTAAGCGTCGTTTATTTCAAGCGGTACAAGGACATCCTTTATTGGTTTTTTAACCAAAGAACTGTTAACCCAAGAGGCCAATGGCTTTATCCGTGATTATTTTAAAGCAGCGATTCAGGAGCACAATCGTCAGCCGATTAAAATCGTATGGGATAAGTTCATTGCTGGGGATGCATTAACCGCTGCGGATTGGGCAACATTAAAACAGCTGGATGTGCCCAAGGCCAAGCAG
>NZ_LNYY01000019.1:839119-839677 GCF_001468005.1 Legionella steelei | reverse complement strand
GCAGCCATTGACCATGAGACTGCCGCTAGCGATGGTTATACCTTGGAAACCAGGCTCACCCATTTTATTGATGAGCTGGCGCTAATTGGCCGCGCGCATAATTGGGATGACACCCGCAGCAAACTTGATAAACAAGGCAATCCAATTCAAGAGGAATACGACAATCTCCAAGGCGATAGACCCAGTTGCTTTTCCGGCGTTAAGCGTCGTTTATTTCAAGCGGTACAAGGACATCCTTTATTGGTTTTTTTAACCAAGGAACTGTTAACCCAAGAGGCCAATGGCTTTATCCGCGATTATTTTAAAGCAGCGATTCAGGAGCACAATCGTCAGGCAATTAAAACGGTCTGGGATAAGTGCATTGCTGGGGATACATTAACCGCTGCGGATTGGGCAACATTAAAACAGCTGGATGTGCCCAAGGCCAAGCAAGAAGAACTCATCTCTACACTCAAGCAAAAATATGCAATGTCGTTTACAGGCGATATGCAGTTTCAGCGCCTGATGGAGCAGATGTTTGCCTTTAAGAAGACACCAGATGCCCATCTCTTAAACTTT
>NZ_LNYY01000019.1:342444-839109 GCF_001468005.1 Legionella steelei | reverse complement strand
TTTCAGCGCCTGATGGAGCAGATGTTTGCCTTTAAGAAGACACCAGATGCCCATCTCTTAAACTTTGGCCATTTACATTTGGAGACCTTGCTTAATCCGCCTATGCCCGTAACCCAAGGCGTGCGCTTTTTTGCGGCTGCTGCAACACCGATGCGTGATGTGGTAGGCAAGGAAGAGGATAATCCTTATGGCTTGGACCTGACTCAGGAGCAAAGCGTGCTTAATTTTGCGGGGATGACAGTAGTGCCAATAGCGAAAAGGACTCATAGGTAGGGAGGGTATCCAGAGCCAACCCAATCAGGAGATGCTATTAAGATCTTGGTAAAAATTCCCTAGCTATTTTAATTAATTCAATTTTATTTTTTGCATGCATTTTGAGCTTTAATTTCTCTGTATAATCTTCAACAGTACGGTAAGACATATTAAGTGCTTTCCCAATTTCTTTAGCCGATTTTGTGGAAACAATATGGGTTAATATTTCCAGTTCTTTTGGAGTACACTGTTGCTTTAAGCGAGCTGAATTTGTGTTATCTTGCCCAGCCGAAGTTATTTCATCAGGGTGTATTAAGAGCCCTGACTGAATAAATAAGCTTAAAGCATTGGCAAAAGAATTTTGTTGGTCATTAAGAACAATAGAGCAGCCAAATAGTCCAATGATATTATTTTCCTTATTTAGTAAAGGAAATTTGAATGCCACACTGGGACGTTTAATATGATGTTCTAATTGTTCAAAAGGTTCATCTTGAACTATCATTTTTTTTTGTTGTAATACTATTTGATCGTGTTTGATGATCATTTCGGCGGATTCTTTTGTTGCAATATCACGAGCTGATCTGCCAACTGCATCATGAGAAGATGTAAAACCACAGCTACTAGCAGAATACTCATTTACGTTTTTAAGGATACTTTGTGTATCCATAAAGTAAACGCAAAAGGGCATATTCAAGAGATGAGAAACAGTATACAACCGTTCTCTTTCATTTCTACTTACCATATCAGGTCTAATTAGTTGAACACCGTTAAGATTTTTACGTATGAGTAAGTCACTACTGATATCGATTTTCATAGACTATAACCTCTAATAATCTTTGCGCACTAGTTTTAACTAATAGCCAAATACAAGAACAAATTAAGTAATTGTTCATTATTTTACCATTTATTTGTTAATTAAACATTAATATATATTGTAATTGATTCGCTGTGATAAATAATAGGCAATTTAGAAAATCGAAATTACGGGTTAAAAGTTAGCGCTTTGTGCTCTTGACTATTTGTGCCGTCTTGAAAATGGGGATTAGCTCATTTAATAATGACGAACTTTATACTCTAGAAAAATTTTAGGGATATTGCTTAGCAGAATGAGTTGACTCTTTGATATTTATAATTTTTTCTATATGATTTGCCAGGAATAATCATGAAACGTAAATACAAAAAGGATATTTTTACGATGAATAAAATTGTATCATTGACCTTAAAAAAACTATACCAACTTATTTTAAGAGTCTGGATCTCAGGGGTCAAAGTTACTTCTTACGCCTCTTTATGTGTATTTTCTGCATTTGCCTTAGCTGCTACAGAGCACGCAATGCCTTTGGATTCTCACTACTTGCTTGATTTAAGCTTTGGACCTGCTTGGATAAGTGGATCAAAGCAAAATCCACAGACATTCAAGCGACATACAGACTTAGAAATAACGTTTCTTCATAATAAAAGCAGCAATTCTCCTGTATTTAATGGTGAACAATTTCTTGGAGTTCAAAAAGCAGTTACATCAAACCTAATGGGACAGGTAGGCTTGGTTGCTGCTGAAACCAGTACCATTGCTTTAAATGGCAGTATATGGAATGGGATTAATTCTAATTTTCATAATTTCAATTATAAATTCAGGCTAAGTCATATAGATGTTGGGGTCAAAGGAAAGTTGATTTATGATTCAACATTCGCTATGAATCCTTACGTTAGTGCCGGTATTGGAATGAACTTTAACCAAGCTCTGGGACTAGGTATTTCTTCTCTTGATAATAATGAAGTTTACAATCCTTTTGTCGAAAATCAGAGTTCAAATTCGTTTATGTATCAGGTTGGTGCTGGGTTGCATGAGGCGCTGAATACCCATTGGTTGTTAAGTGTAGGTTATCAATTTAAATATATTGGGCAAACCCATCTGAATATAGATGGAGATCAGTTGAATAGCGGCAATCTTTATCTCAATGTTGTACAGTTTGAAATTGCTTATTTAAGATAAAGTAATAGGATAATAATCAATAAGACGATTAATGTAGCAGCATCAAATCCCAAAATTTCATGGGCATCCGTTTCATTCAACTTTGAATATTTGAGCTGCTATTTTTTTAGTGTTTCTTATTAAAAAATGACGCGTCAGGATCATTATAATTTCTGCATTCTTTAGAGTTTAAAGACTGATCTACTGCCATAATCAGAGCTGCCATATTCTTGTATTTCGAGATCATGAATCGTTTTAGTCAGTTCAGCAATCCTTGAGGCATAATCCTCATTATCAAGTTGCTGTTCTAGGTTAGATTTTTTATTTAGTAATTCTCTAGTCTCTTCCTCATTCCTAAACTCATCGAGTTTGAGATTGATATCCCATATTTTTTCCACGAGTTCGTTATTTTCTTTGTTTAATTCTTTTACAAGTAATCGAAGTTCTTTAATCCGATTAGGTATTGAATTACCCTTGGTTTTTTGTAAGTGATTGAATATATTAAACTTATTTTCTGACATAATATTGTCCTTTTTTAGTGCTCAGTTTAAATTTAGCTTTATTTCTTGTTCATCAGATAATTCTTCGATGGGAGTAAATCTGTCCTTCAGGTTTTTATAAGCATTAGCTGCTTTGTCATAATCAATCTTTCCCCCAGACAATATGGGGTTATCCCTTAATGGATGCCTATGGGAAGCTAAAGCTCGTTGAACATCATTGGCAGTGGGATTTGAAATAACTTTATCGCGTTCACTAAGGGGCGTATTGTATAATGCTTTTGTTATATTTTCTGCTTTTGACTCCATAAAAAAACCAATATTTGCATTAAATGACGCAATAGCATTTATCACTGCTTTAAATTCAGCGGAGTCCATAGCGGCGAATGCATCGTTTAAATTTATTATATTTTGTTGAAGGTTCTTAGGATTATTCTTTTTTTCTTCAATAGATTCAATTGTATCTAAAATAAATTGTGCTAATTGTGTATCTTTAGGATTCAACTGACCTTCGAGGGATAGAATTAATTGATAACATTTTTTGTATTCCGGCCAAATCACAGAGAGCCAATCTAATTGAGAAATTTCTTTTGTCAATTTGGCTTGAAGATCAGGGTTGAATACAAATACACCTGCTGATTTGAAAGTTTTAATTTGTTCCAGAACAGCATTCACAGCATTTTTAGCTTCCTGTGTTTTTAAATAGTCCTTAAAAGAATTATTTTGCAAGGCGCTTTGCTTTAAGATATCACGGCGAGCTTTCATTAAGTCACTAAAGCGCTTTCCTTCGGAAGGAAGATAGAACTCTGTAAAGGCTTCAATAAAGCTGTCTGGCAGTAAACAAATTTTCAGTATTGCTTCATTCACCTCAGTCCGAAACTGTTTTGAGTTAGACAGAGTCGGATTTACTATCTTGCTCTCTCTATTTTTGACCCATTTTACCGTATAGTCCAACCATTCAAAGGCTGGGAAATCCATTGGGTATGGCAGAGATGCTATTGTCTTTGGAGACAGGTTAAATGAGCGGTCCTCAGTATAATCAGTTTTTAATTCTGCAAAACACCAATCGCCATCAATTTTGATGACCCTGTTCTCCTCATCAAGACATATATTTCCGTTTTTTAAATCAACCTCCTCTAAGAATACGGAGCAAACCAAAGCTTGCCCCAAGCCGGTGAAGACGCCATTGCTAAAATTGTTTTGTTGGTTTAAGGGCAAACTTTTATAACCGGGTACTTCTTGAGACAGAACGTGAAGGGTGTGGTTCTTATCTGCCGCCAGACGTGTTTCTGGTTGGTGAGGGATGAGGAACCTAAAAAATTCCTGGGCCAGAAGTTCTATCTTTGCTGCCATAGGATCTCTCATTGTCTTACAAAACCAGGTTTGTTGGCTGTCAGGTAAGGTTCCTCGACGCGTCCAGTGGCTGCCTGTGTCTACTTGTTCTTCAATAAACGGTGTAAATGTTTTCACATCTATAGGCACGAAATAAGTCTCTTTTGATTGCATGACAGCTCCTGGTCGCGAATATTGGACAAAATGCGAATTAAATTTGCAATTCATGTTAAAGAGTAACATTCAGTTTCTTACCAGATGATTAAGGAAATATCGCAAATGCTGCATAAATACCCATCTAGAAGCCTAAAAAATGGTCAAATAATAATGAAATCATACCAAGTGGGTTGAGATCAAAAAGATTTATTTTTGACCTTTTCAAATAACGTCGTGTTAAGGTGCATTGCAATCAAGCTTCAAGGAGTTTCCTGTAATGATTTTTAGAGAAATCGGGTGAAAGAGTTAAATTATTACAGTTAGAAAAAGTGCGATGAGGGATTTTCAATTTATTACAGTGATGGCATGCCCAGAAATAGTCAATCTCTCGATAGGATTGCCCAATCTCCTTATTGTAGTAATTAATGGCAATTTGCTTCTTTTTTACAGGGGCCGTCCCGGACCGTCCCCGCTATATTTGCGATTTTTACGTATAGGAGTTAAGCATACCAAAATATAACTTCTTTAATCTAAAGGGATATAAATAGTTTTGAGGTATGGCTTATGGGTGGTTTGATATTATTTACATTTAATGGTACTAAAAAAACGCCTAGCAAAAAATCAGGAGATATAAGGATAAAGCCGGATGAATTTTGTTCAGACGAGGTTTATTGTTATCGAAAAAAAGAAATGCCAATCACAAAAGAGCTTTTGGAAGAAGCTTTTAATATGATGGAGGGGCTGCCGCGCAAAAACGATGATATTATTATCGAGAGCCGGGAAGCGGCCGAAAATATTGATCTTTTCCCCAATAAATTCACGACTTCTATTGTTTATGGATTTCGGGTGTTTAACTATCCTCCTTCGGTAATCGCTTCTGAGCAATCTAAAAGGGATTGTATTGAGTATTTAAAACAGCTACCAAATTTTATAAATAAGGTTAATTTTAATCTCCAAAAAAAATTGAAAAATCCAGAGGATGTGATAAAGGCTATTCCAAAGCACATAACTCATTTCACCATCAATGCGGAAGTGATTGAAAATTGTACTTATGAAGAACTGATTCCTTTTTTTAGTAGTTTTCCAAATAATATAAAAGAAATTTCTCTTTTAGGAGGGAACCCACAAAAAAAACAGGCTATCGATGATAAAGTATTGCGTGATTTGATTATTAGATTACCTGTTTCTGTTAAAACGCTTACCGTTCCAAAAGATATGAGTCTTTTCTCTCTTACATCAGAAAGAACAATAGATTTGATTGAATACAGGAAAAAAGAATACTTCCCTGATAGCTATAATGAACTGACTCATTCGCCTTCAGAAGATTTATTTGAGAAGGCAAAAAATCTTTTAAAGGATTATACAAAAAATGACTCTTGGAGCCCGGGATTTGCTCTTTTTGCTACTTTTCACTGGAATCGGCATTATGCTGATAAGGTTAATGAAATACTTCAAAAAAGTAACAATCTAGATGATCTATTAAAAAGATTAAACAGGATAGAAATGCAAGAAAATTTTAACCCTACTGGTTCTCTAGCACGCCGAATATGCTATATAAAAAATATGCAATATCAGGCTCAGGAATTAAATACAGAAGTTGAGAGTTTAAATGCCGCAACCTATATTTAACCAATGTTGTTAGCAATTTTTATTGATTTAAATGGTGTGTCGCTAAGGATGACTAGTTAATTGCTATAATTAATTAAAGAAAGAGGGGGGGCTTGTTATCTAACAATATCTAACGAGATGACCATGGACTCTAGAAATAAAGATGAGATTAGTAACAAAATAAGACAAGAACAAGCTGATGAAGATTCTACTGACTTAGCTGAATCCTCAACCAGTCTTATGGAAAAATTATTTTCCTGTGCTTGTTCCAAAAGAAAAAGTGGCGGAAAAACAAAAGATGCAATGGCGCCAATAAAAATGATACAGCAAGAAACGATTGACCTTATGGAAATGGATAAAAAAAATCAAGTTCCAATGGCTAGTACTGGTTACTTAAATAATAAAAATAAGATGGTTTGCACTGAAGCTCTTGCATCTTGCTATGCACTAATTGTTGTCGGTAAAACTGCAAATGGGACTCCTATAGCATCACTTAATCACTGGGTTGGCGATGAACTATCTGCAGAAGATACAATTAAAAGTATGAAAAAAGCCCTAAAGTCTCAAGGAGGCGTAACATCTGAGATGCAATGTTTTGCTATCGGCGGCCAAAAAGATTTTTCTGACATGACGAATGAAATTGATTCCTTAGTAAAAAGAAAAATTATTCAACAAGCTAAGCTTGAGGTAAATAGTCAGGGTGAAAATACGGATGTAATTGTCCGGCTCAATGAGAATAAAGAAATTTCCATTGAGTATACAACGAGAAACATTCATGCTAAAAAAGATACGCTTCAAGCAGAAGACGATAATGATATAGTCGCAAGTGCTTTAGCTTCTTTGCGTAATCGTTCCCCATAGCATACGTTTGCTAACTAGACTGTTAGAAAATAAGAGCTTCCTTCCCATTACATGATATAACTCTGGATTTCCTAATCTCATCAGTTATGCTTTTTGTATCTTAGTCGATGGCATAATCTGTATTTTCTATTTTCGACAGAACCAGAAAAACCACCACCTTTTATCATTTAATCTTATGGGTTAAAAGAGGTCATTAAATTGGCCCAGTAGTTTATTGTGCCGCAAAAATAAAATGCTCATTAGCAAATGTAGGTCGATCCCTCAGAGCCCGACCTAGGCTTGCTGTAATTCAACCAAACTTCATTATTGATTCTCACTCAGATGTAGTGGTTCATAATTATCGGAGACCCCAACTTTGGGTTGGTTGCCATTCTGGAGGCTCCGGCGGATATTTATTCTCAATATAGTCCCGACAGGTTCCGTGCCTGCTTATGTCTCTTGCGATTTCACTTCTTGAATGAGGCTCCATACAGGCCCAACTGGATAGCAAATTTCCTACTAAACTTATGCAGGTAGCTTTAATTTTATGCTCATGAAGATAAGCTTGATCAATAAGTGCTTCGCATCTATCGGCCTCATTATTTAATCCGGAAGGTATATCGCCATCATCATTACGCAATCCAGAACTGAGAACAGCGTCTAATAAACCAGCACATATAAAAAACGTTATTGAAGTTGTCATATAGATTTTTGCTTGTGTTTTTGGATGAAAAAAACCAAACATGTTGCTCTCCTTAAAAGTTAGTGTCTGTGACGTGCAATAAGTACTTGATTTTAAAATAATAATCAATAGAAATTATTTGTTCGCCCTGTGAACTTTTCGGGGAATAAATCAGAGCGAGCATTTGGCTGCATTGTATCGTGTTCATTGTGTTTCCTGATGATATTCCAGAGTTTATTCCTAAAAAGCCTGAACATGTTATAAAGATAAAGGTTGGGATGATGGGTAACTCATTCCGAGTCGGCAACTCAAGCACATTCAGTGAGGTGCGAGATTATATGGAAATGCATCTCCGAACACGATGAACGCGACGAAAACGAAGAAAAAAGCTATACTGAATAGTGTAGTTTATGGGGGATTTCTAAATTGATAAAGAACAACTCGGAAGATAATCTTTCCGATATAATGCATGAGCCGATCGCTATTGTGGGAATAAATTGTCAGTTTCCCGGAGTTAATGCGGATATCGAAGATGTTGATGCATTTTATGAGATGTTAATTAAAGAACAGACTTCAATCAAAGAAGTGCCTGCAAATCGCTGGGATATTGACAAGTATTATGATGCTGATAGGCAGAAAGACGATAAAATAGTGAGTCGTAAAGGAGGGTTTTTAAATGATCCTCAGTTATTCGATGCTGCTTTTTTTGAAATAGCTCCCATTGAAGCAAAACAAATTGATCCACAACACCGCCTGTTTTTAGAAGTATCCATTCGCGCATTAAACCATGCCAATATCCCCCTTGATTCATTAAAGAATTCAAATACTGCGGTGTACTGTGGCATCTCTACTAACGACTACAACCAGCTGAATTATAAAGACAATATTAAATTTAATGCATATACCTATATTGGTTCTGCTGACAGTGCTGCAGCAGGCAGGCTTTCTTATTTTTTAAATTTAAAGGGACCATGCATCACGGTGGATACAGCATGCTCTTCCTCTTTATCAGCACTTTATCTGGCAACCACGGCATTAAGAAATCAGCAATGCGATATGGCAATTGTTGGCGGAGTCCATCTTAGTCTTTGTCCTGAAATTTTTATCGGCGTAACCAAGGCCAATATGCTATCAGCTCTTGGCCAATGCAGTAGTTTTGATGCTAAAGCCGATGGCTATGCACGTAGCGAAGGCTGTGGCGTAGTGGTAGTTAAACGGTTACGTGATGCGATTAAAGACAATAACCAGATCCATGCGGTGATCAAAAGCATTGTCATGAATCAGGATGGTGGTGGAATGGGCATGGCTGCCCCGAATATAGAGGCGCAGATTGCGATGCATCAATCCGTGTTAAAGCAAGCTCATTTAGCAGCAAGCGACATTGATTATATTGAAACACACGGAACAGGTACTGTTGTTGGTGATTCGGTTGAGTTTAATGCGATTCAACACATACACCAAGGCCAGCATGACAATGACAAACCGCTAATTATCGGTGCATTAAAAAGTAATTTGGGTCATACAATTTCATCATCGGGTATTGCCTCACTGATTAAAGTAATTGAGGCATTCAAGCATGAAACCATACCAGCAAACCTACATTACGCAACACCAAACAGCTCAATTGATCCAAAAAGCATACCCGCACTGATACCTGTTAAGGCGATACCCTTTACGCAACAACAAAATAAAAAGAGGTATGCACAAGTATCCAATTTTGGTTTTACGGGTACCAATGTGAGCGCCATTATTGAAGAGCCTCCAAGTTTCACAGCAAAGGAACCTATTGCGGATAACGGTGAACCGCTATGCTTTGTCATTTCAGCAAACAGTGAATACTCATTGCAACACATGATGGCAAGCTACTTACACTATTTCAAGGAATCCTCCAGCAGTTTGCGTGATGTGTGCTATACCTTGCTCAATTGCCGAGACCATTATAAATTTCGCTGCGCCATCATTGCAAAAGATAAAATGGAGTTAATTAAGACAATAGAGTCTAAAGATTATGAGCTGAAAAGAGTCACTATAAAAGAAGACATCAAAATAACGGGAAATGATGTCAATCAAATTTTCAAGCTTTATCTATCCGGGGCCAACATAAGATTAGATGAGCGTGATAATCAATACAATAAAGTTGATTTACCACCGTATTACTTTGATAGAAAACTCTATTGGCATGAACCTAGAAACAGTAGTGAGCAATCATCAATTAATGCGCCTCAGAAGGTGGCAGACGATGCAATCGCCATTATAGGAATGAGCTGCTCACTGCCTAATGCACCTGATATTACTGCATTTGAACGCTTGCTTGAAGAAGGGCTGAGTGGCATTAAGGATATTCCAATCGATCGATGGGACAATGCAAAATACTATAATCCAAATATGGACGTCCCAGGAAAATCCTACGTTAATAAACTTGGATTAATGGAGAATATTAAAGATTTTGATGCAAATTTTTTTGGTATTAGTCCCCGTGAAGCGAAATTGATGGAGCCTCAACATCGAATTTTTTTAGAATGTTGTTATCTGGCTATGGAAAATGCAAACTACACTCCCAGTTCTTTGCGTGATAGTTTAACTGGTGTATTTGCTGGCGTGGGTCCCATTGGTACGGGATATTACCCACACCAAAATGAAACATTAAATTTTTATTATGTTACCGGCAATGGAGTAAGTTATATTCCGGGTCGAGTGGCATATGTTTTTGATTTTAAAGGACCATCAATAAGTTTTAATACTACGTGTTCTTCATCTTTAGTTGCAATTCACTATGCGTGTCAGGCCTTAAAAAATAAAGAAATCGATTTTGCCTTGGCTGGTGGCGTGAATGTCATATTAATGCCAGAGATAAATATAGCTCTATGCAACGCTAAGGCATTATCGCCCGATGGTCAATGTAAAACCTTTGACGCAGGTGCAGATGGTTATGTGCGCTCCGAAGGTTGTGGGGTCATTTTTCTTAAAAGACTGGCGGACGCGGTTCGCGATAAGGATAGGGTTTTAGCGGTTATTAAAGCCTCAGCAGTTAATAATGATGGAAAATCTATGGGCTTTACTGCTCCTAACGGTAAAAGCCAAGAAGAAGTGATGTTGCAAGCGCTGAAACAAACCGAGTTATCGAGCAGTGACATCAGCTATGTTGAAACGCATGGAACAGGTACTCCTATAGGTGATCCTACCGAGGTTCATTCTATTAATAACGTCTATGGATACCAGCGTAGTAAAGATAACCCATTATATCTCGGTGCGGTTAAAACAAATATAGGTCATCTTGAAAGTGCCTCTGGTATAGCAGGTGTTATTAAAACGATCATTAGCCTACAAAAGAAGAAAATTTATAAGAATTTAAATTTTAAGAAATTAAATCCCAATATAAAACTAGATGATACACATATCGCTCTGCAAAATATGGATTGGAACATGGGTTCAAAACCCAACTGCGCAGGGGTCAATTCTTTTGGCTTCAGCGGTACGAATGCCCATCTTATTTTGCAAGAATTTGCTGTAACGGCAGATCAAAGTCCACCTCAACCAGCCAGATTAAATTTACTGGTTATATCGGCAAAAACCCAAGCCTCATTAGACCATTTGGCAAAACGATATCAACAGTATTTAGAAACAACAAAAGATAGTTTTAGTGATGTATGTTTTACCGCTGCCACTTGCCGAGAACATCATCCTTATCGGTTGGCTGTGGTTGCTAAAAGCGCTGCTGAGGCGGGGCGATTGTTAGATATGGGCCAATTTGCCTCATCGCAGGGAAAAAATAATCCGTTTGATTTACACGACGATGCGGTACTAATGTCACTGCTTGCCGATTATTTGCAAGGCAACAATGTAGACTGGAATTTATACTATAAAAATTGTGGTTATCGATTTATAAAAGTAACGCTGCCTAACTATGCGTTTGACCGGAGAGAATTTTGGTTTGAAAAAAGGAACTCTTTATTAAGTATCGATTTAGGACAGGCGAGCCCAATCTCTGGCAATGAATCTAATTTGAATCATCTCTATGAAATAAGCTGGAATAAACTTAATGTAAACTTGCTAAGCACATCAGATATACCTGATTTTTGGGTTATAGCGAAAGATGAAATGAAAGCGAAACAAGTATTTGGCCATCTTGTTTACCAGCGTACAGATGATGTGAATACATTAGAGAATATAGAAAATAAAAATATAATCTTCTTTTATGAAGAAGGGCAATTTACGGCGTTGTTTCATTGCTGTCAAAAAATGTTTAAATCATGCCCGAGCAGTTTTATATTAGTTACAGAAAATGCCTATAGCATTAATGATGAAAAAGTAAATCCCGAGCATACCATGGCGAGTGCTTTTTGGAAAAGCTTTAGAAATGAGCTCGGACTCAGTAGAAATTATGCGATTGACTTAGGTTCAAACGGCAATTTGAACAAGCTTTTAAACTATCTATTCTCTGCTAAAAATTTGGAAACTCAATTTGCAGTAAGAGATTCAATTTATGTCCCCAGGCTAGAAAAAAGACAATTGTCTCCTCCTCCTGAGCAACAAAAGACATTATTTGATAGAGAGGCAAGTTACCTCATTACGGGAGGCACTGGAGGTTTAGGAAAGGCATTAATTGAATATCTTATTCTTAGAGGTGCTAGACATATTATTATTACTAGTCGCTCTGAATGTTCAATGGATACAAAGGACTTGATTTCAAGGGCAAGAAAAAAACAAGTCTACATTAGGCATTATGCTGCTGATGCAAGTAATTATCAGCAAATGAAGCAGATATTTGAGCATGCTGAGCAAGACTCCAAACCTCTAAGAGGCGTGTTTCATCTCGCAGGCGTCATTAAAGATGGCTTGATTGTCAATTTACGCGATGAAGATATTCAAACTGTGTTACATGCGAAAATGGAAAGCGCCCAGATTCTGCATCAATTAACTAAAAATATTCAGTTGGACGTGTTTGTTTTATTTTCTTCTATATCGTCGGTGCTAGGATCAAAAGGGCAGTCAAACTATGTTGCTGCTAATGGATTTTTAGATGGGCTAGCGCATTTACGACATCAGTTGGGTTTACCCGCAATTGCGATTAACTGGGGTCCTTTTCATACGGTGGGGATGGCAGCAAATCTTACGCAAGCAATGAAACAACAAGGTTTAATTCCTTTAGATAAAGACAGTGTGGATATTCTTGATGTTTTATTGACACATCAGGTGACGCAAATTTCAGTATGCCCTATTGATAGAGATATTTATTTCAAAAACGCACCGAAACAAATGGAGTTTTTCGCTCAGAGCAGGGAGGCTCCTGCACCAGCTCAACACTTTTTAAACGCTCTTCGAGAGCATGCTCATGAAGAGCGTGTGGCTATGTTGAGTTCGGCTTTATGTAAAATTACTGCGGATGTTATGGGGATGCCGGAGCTGGATCAAACTGCAGCAAAAGATGATTTGTACTCAATGGGGATGGATTCATTGATGTATTTAGAAATTAGAAACCGAATACATGATAAGTTGCAATGCCCATCGCTTAGTATCCCCATCGAATATTTTCTTAATCACCCAAGCATTGATAAAATTGCCAGGAATCTTGCCGAAGAATTACAAAATATTTTTGAAAAAGAAACCAGTAATTATGCCCAGAGTAAAGAGGTTTCTGAACCCAATCAGCAATTTTTAAACGCTCTTCGAGAGCATGCTCATGAAGAGCGTGTGGCTATGTTGAGTTTGGCTTTATGTAAAATTACTGCAGATGTTCTGGGGATGCCGGAGCTCGATCAAACTGCAGCAAAAGATGATTTGTACTCAATGGGCATGGATTCATTGATGTATTTAGAAATTAGAAACCGAATACATGATAAATTGCAATGCCCATCGCTTAGTATCCCCATCGAATATTTTCTTAATCACCCAAGCATTGATAAAATTGCCAGGAATCTTGCTGATGAATTACAAAGTATTTTTGAAAAAGAAACCAGTGTTCATGTCACGAAAAATCCAGTTTTAGAGGAAATGGCTTTATCTGATTATCAATACGTATATTGGGTTTCAAATAAAATGGGTTATGCTCAGAATTGCGGTATACACATACAACTTCATGGAAAACTCAACAAAGAATATTTGTTCGAAGCATTTGATTTTGTTGTGAAGCAAAACAGTATTTTCTGGACAAACTTTAACGAAGATACGCCGACCCAAATGGTGAAGAAAGCTGGCAAATTTAAGCTAAACTACGAAGACATTTCCTCAGATAATGAGATGGATGTGTTGGAGGATGAATTCTATAGTAATGTAATGAGTATTATTCCATTAAACAGACAGCCACTGATTAAAGTATATCTGTATAAGCTGAATAATGATTTGCATGAATTACATATCGTGATTCCTCACATTATATCTGATGATGATACGTGTAATATTGTACTTGCACAGTTTAAGAAATATTACACTGCACTTACCCGTGGAGAAACACTCACCCCGATACCCGAAAAAGCATCTTTTTTTGACTATGTGAGACAGAGTAATATTGATTATGTAAAAAACCTGAAAGATAAAATTGATTTTTGGTGGCGTTATAATAAAGGAGTTAAAGGCGTAAATTTTGGTCCAGGAAACCATTTACCTGATTCAGGGCTTGAGCGCTCCAAGCATTTGTTTCATTATCCTATTGAATCACAAGTGATTGAACAATTTATCGACTGGCATAAAGAAAAAAATATTAGTATCAGCTCTGGATTAATTGCTGCATGCCAAATCGTTTGTTACAAGATAAGTCAGCAAAATAAAATACCTGTTGCACTAATTCATCAAGGTAAAGAAGGAAGTCAATACAAATCAGCCCTGGGTCTGTTCTCGGAACCTAAATTGATAAATATTACCTTAAATGTGGAGGGCAGCTATATTGACTCTATTCATTCAATTGAAGAGCAACTGTTAAAAACAGCCCCTTATCAAAAATGTTCTCAACTCATCAAAAACCAGAGGCTAAAAGGTTTTTCCTTGTCTCAGTATTTGATATATGTATTTAATAAAGCTTCTCTAACGAAACATTTTAAAAAAAGTAAACTAAACTCAATAGTAATAGACTACTATCTGAACTACTTAGCTCAGCTCATATCGAGAAGAAAAAATATCTTAATCAAATCAAAGCTCAATAAGATGTTTCACTTGAATATCCCTTTACTAAAACCAAGTCCGGTGAAAGTATGTATTAATATTACTGCGGGTTTTTTCACCAAAGAGCCTCTGCATATGAAGTTTGCAGATCTTGATTATAATTATGCCAGTCATTTTGCCAGTTTAGACCGTCCTATAGGCAATCAATACTTATGGATTATCTTCACCAAGAATCAGGATGGCGAATATCTAGTGTCTATTAATGGCCCTCTAACGGAACAGTGTAACGATCAAATAGCCCGCGAATTAATTAAGGTTATTAAAAAATTAGTAAAAAATGATGACGCTAAGATTGCTGATTTAATAAGGGATTAAAATGAAAGAAGAAATCAAAACGTACAGTCAAGCTCTTAGAAAAACAAATAAAATACTAAAACAAAAATGCTATCATTCCTCAGAAGCTACATTAATGAAACAGGATGTCGAATCGAGCTATGAATGTTTTGCTCATTTTATTGAAGAAAATGTTTTTATGAACTGGGGGCTGTGGAATAAGAAAATATATAAGGAATACATGGCGTTAAATGTTGATATTTCTACCTTATCTCCATATCAAGATATTTACTCACCACTACTCCTTTATAACCTGATCAGGCCATTAGTAAAAATGGAATTTTTCGATAAGAGATTGTTAGAGGTTGGTTGTGGCAATGGGCTCGGCTTACGATTGGGTTCTGAACTACTGAAAACTCAATATGCTTTAGGTGTTGATTTAATAACTCCTTTGATAAGACGTGCAAAGAGTAATTTTTATAAAAATGAAAAAGTAAATTACCTACAATCTGATGCGGAAAGCTTAGCGTTAAAAGATGAAAGTTTTGATGTGATAACAAACCTTGAAAGCTCTCATCTTTATCCAAGAATTGAGCTTTTTTTTGCTGAAGTGGAGCGCGTCCTAGCTCCTGGCGGATTCTTTTGTTATGCCGATATTTATTTTAAAAATAAACAGCAATCAGACAAATTAGAAGCATATATTAAGACAAGTAAGCATTTAAAAATCATCAAAAAGAAAAATATTACCCGGATGGTTCAAGCATCTATTTACAAACGTCTCATTGTAGATGAAGCTGGACTTTGTAAAAGGGCTCAAAGGATATTCGGCGATGATAATAATCCGATGCCGCTTACCGAACTTCTTGCGCTAGCAGGCTCTAAGGGCGCAACCTTTCTGCCTTGGTGGAAAATTAGATTTAAAAACCCCACACTGCGTTACTTGGCGAAGTATTCTCGTAAGGAAACAGCGTGGGGTAAAAAATATTATTTTTATTATCTAATTCAGAAGGTGGGTTAAATCATAGGCTATTTAAGGGGGTAATTCGCATTGAAAGTTTATTCCTATTGTCGGTTTTACGGGTTCTGTCGAAAAGTTTATACGAAGTTGTGGAAGGTCTGATTTAGTGTGTAGTTATGTCGCAAGTTCATAAAATTGTTTTCAAACAAGCATGTCTTCTGCATTTTCCATCTGTCTCTTTTAAGCATTCGATGCAACTCAATTCCAACAATGGTTGGATTTTTCCTCTTTATCTACAGCACGATACAAGAAAACCTATTTGCCATTAACTTTGATGTACGTTTCATTCATCCGCTCTACGTTCTTCCATTAATTCTTCAATGTATCTATAGCTTAGTGGATAAGAGAGTTTCCATGATGTTTGGAGTGAATTATTTAGAATTTTTAGTAATATCCGAATGAACATTTCATCTGAGTTTTCGGGAAGCGTGCGTGACTAGAGACAGAGCGGTTGTTTAGTCTATAGCCTCAATGATTTTAGGAGGCGACTTAATGATAAAAGGCACCAATAAACTAGAAACTGTTAAACAAGCCTTTAGACAATGGCGAACCACACGAACAAAGCGCAGTCAAATCCCAGATGAGTTATGGGAGCAGGTCAAGGGACTATTGGGTAATTATACGCCTTCGAAAATCGGCAGTCATTTAGGGATTCGTCCAATCCAAATCAGGAAAAAATTATTACCTGTCCAGAATACGAGTCTGCAGTTTATTGAGGTAAAAGGAAAACCTACGAGGCTTGATTTAGAGTGTCTATCGAGTAATGATGAGCTTTGTAGTGTTGAGCTTCATCGTCCCTGTGGCAGTATACTGAAAATCAATGCAGTACCGATGAGTAGGGTATCAAAGCTCATGCTGGACTTTCTGGGGTAACGATGCTGCAGATTACCCCACAACATCGGTTGTTATTGGCAGTAGAGCTCGTTGATTTTAGAAAAGGTATCGATGGATTAAAAGCATTATGCCGACAAAAATTGCTTGATGACCCATACAGCGGTACCGTATTTGTTTTTACCAATCGCATGCGAACCTCAGTGAAACTATTCGTGTATGATGCGAGTGGATTTTGGCTTAGTCAGAAACGGTTTAGTCGAGGCAAATTAGCGTGGTGGCCTAGTGGATTGAGTCCTTCAGTCCAATTACGTTCCAGTGAGTTATTGATACTGCTTGCCCAAGGCCATCCTATAAAAGCAAGTCTTCCAGACGATTGGCGTTCTAAGGCTTATGCGGCCAGTGATGATTCTAATGAAGCTAATGTGTTTTCGTAATTCCAGGGAAGCTAGGCTTTAGGCTCTTTAACAATATGGTCTTTGTAAACCTGAAGTGCAATTAGGTATTCAAAGGGGTTAATACCGGATAACTCACAGGTATAAATAATACTCGTGAGTACGCCGCCTACCATAGCCACCGTATTCAGATTTATAAAACAACCAAGTATTACGGCCTCTGATGGGGATTTTCAACCCTCGTTCCATGTCGTTATTGTGGATAGGCGCACCGGGAGTTTGTAAAAAACGGGTGAGTCTCTCCCAATGCTTCAGCATGTATTTTATAGCTTTGCCTAAGGACTCATTGGGTTCGACTTGTTTAGATGATAGAAGATTCTCCAAGTAGGCTTTAGCCTCAAGCATAACGGGCAGGCTGTGCTTCTGGTGGTAGACTAGACGCTGCTCTTCATCATGCCCAAGTTGTTTTGATTCCTCATCTATCTTAAATAGAACTGCAATTCCCGCTCAAATTAAGATGGGTTACCCGAGAGTTGTTTAGAGCCGCTAACATGGTGGCTAGATCGGTGGCTGATTTTTTCCAAAGTTCATCCGCACCTAAATTAAGATGGGTTACTCTAAAGTCTTTCAGAGCACCTAATACGGTACCCATTATGTCTGTTTTTGCCCCAAGAAACTCCCTTGCAAATCAAGCTGTGTCATCGCGGGATCTTTGAGAATCTTTAATAGAATAGCCAGTTTGGTGCCAGACTCTTTTCCAAGATAATCGGTGCTCAAATCAAGATATACCTCGCCAAATGATTTTTTTAACTCTTGAATTTTAGTGAATATTTGTTCTTCTTGATCGTTATTATCAAGTCTTAATTTATATCTCATTCCTCTTTATCCTCATGAAAAATTTAAAAAACGTTTATAGGTTTTTTAGATGCATTGAATGATGCGGTGTTAAATCCGTATAAAAGCTGGAAACATGAGGAGAACGATTGGATAAGAAGAAGTGTGGCAGTCAATAATAAGTGGAAAGGGGAACATGTGTTGTTCTTTAGCCTTTCTCAACGCCATAAGATGCCCTGGGCTTATTAATTAAAAGACACTGATACACTTAAAAAATCTATCTCAACATGAATTCCATGTATTGATTCAGATTGCCTAAGTTGTATCAGTCCTCCGCTCATACAGACATTTTGGGATAAGAGTCAACAAGAGCTCTTGGTCTATTGCTTGTATGAATAGTTCAATTAATCTGTGTATCTTACGATTCAATCCTTAAGGAAAACTTAAGAAAATCATTGGCGGGGTTAAAGATAGTTTAGGCTTGGGGCTGGTGAGGCAAAAGAGGGGGCAGAAAGCCCACGTCCCGAGTGCGGGGGATCTCCAAATTGTAGCCTGTGTTAGGATGGGAGAACCCTCGTTGCACTCGGGATGACGAGAGTTCCACTTTGCTTCCCCCGGACTACAAAACTAAACAGGTTACAAAATAAGTACCTCCTGGATTAGCTCCCAAACCTCGCGATTCGTTCATTGAGTTCACTAGGGAGTTTTTGTTCATATCCCTCTTTAAAGAGCTTGGTGTTGTGCGCAACAAAAAAAGTAGAAATATTGAATAAGGAGGGAATGGATGTATTAAATCCGAGCTCTCTGTAAGCCCTGAACAAACCACAGTGGAGCAAGTACATCACCAAATTGACTTACCTATATTATACCGGTTAATTGACATTTCATTTCAAACGATCTTGTATTGGATTTTTCTACAATTGATAAAGCAATTTCAAGCAGGCAATATGGACACGAAAATAGCAGTCATGCTTTGATAGTGAGCCCTAAAGCAAATTATCAATTGCACCAATTAGTAAAAAAATGTCATTATTTTTGAGTAATTGACAGTTTATCCAATAGGTTGCAAAATATTTTCGAAGTCCTGGGACAGTTTACTTTTTAGGTGTTTTTACTTCAATATGGTCTTTTCAATGCTGGTTATGCAAGATCCCAGGTCAAGCTAATTAGTGGAGATATATCGATGGCAAAACAACGAGTTATATATTTTATTTCATTTGTTTTACACTTTACTGTGGTTTTCCCTGGTTACAGTTTAAATCTAAATTCTCTTCTTCCTGATGAACAAAATACGGTACAAGTTTTTCATGATGCATCACCTAAAGTAGTTTATGTTCACAGATTGGCGACAGTTACTAACTCTTCACTTGAAAGAATGGAAATTAAAAATGGAGCTGGTTCTGGAATTATCTGGGATAACAGCGGGCATATTGTTACAAATTATCATGTTATTAAGGGAGCGGATAAGCTGGCAATTACTCTGGGCAAAATGACAGTCCCTGCAAAAATAGTTGGAGCAGAGCCTCGTAAAGACATTGCAGTTTTAAAAATTGAAGCACCACAAGCTCTGGATTTATTAAAGCAATTTACGCCTTTTCAAATAGTACATCTTAATGATCTCATAGTGGGCCAAAAAGCGATTGCAATAGGTAATCCTTATGGTTTGGATCATAGCTTATCTAAAGGAGTTATTTCGGCTTTGGGTAGAAAAGTTCCTGGGATCGGTGGAGTTACGATTCGGAATATGATTCAAACAGATACTCCAATTAATCCCGGTAACTCTGGCGGACCATTATTGAACAGTGCTGGACAGTTAATTGGAATGAACACCATGATTTACTCTCATTCAGGTTCATCTGCTGGGATTGGTTTTGCAGTTCCTGCTGATGATATTGAACGTATCGTAACGCAAATTATCAAAAATGGGCGAGTGATATTGTCTGGGATAGGTATTCAAAGTGTTCCATCTACTATTGCACGTCAATTGGGTATACATAAAGGGATCTTGATTGCAGATGTCTTACCTAATACTCCAGCTGCTCAAGCACATTTAAGAGGTACTCATCGAGATGATTGGGGACGAATCGTATTAGGTGATATTATCGTTGCGCTAAATGGTCACGCAGTTCGTAACTATGATGCGTTATATAATATGCTTACGGAAATAAAAGTAGGGGACCAAGTCACTGTTTCGATTGTGCGTGCTAATAAGCAAATGGATATACAAGTGAATACTATAGATATCGCTGGAGTTTAGGCTGTAAACACCTCTATTTACAGGCTGTTCAACACCGCTCCTAAACTGGCGAGAAAGCGTCGGTTTTCCGTGGTCCCTTGCTCCTTAAAATGGCTATGCTCAGATTCAATTGGAACACAATTAAACTTAGTCCGAAGTCAAAACTTAAGGTGGTAAAATCCTTAAAATTCAAGCGTTTCCTTTGATTCACCAGATGAATCAAGGAGACCTTGTTCTATTAATGTATTACATACTTGCTTTATCGTATCAAAAGAAAAGCTCCGGCCACTTAAAAAGCGATACAGTCGTGTTTTCTTTTGCTCAGATGATTCGCTACTCATGCCTCTCATTTTTCGACGCGCTTCATCCAGTGCTCTAGAGTATTCATCGCCAACCCTTTGAAGTGCTTGATGAATGGCTTCATTACTGATTCCTTTTTGGCGCAGTACTTGTGTAATAAATCGGTTACCTTTATGTACATAACTAGCGGCTAAAGTTTCAGCTGTATGGTCGTCATTGAGTAAATGAAGCTCCTTAAGTCGATTTATTGTTGACTCTATCACTTTGTCAATCTCTAGATGGTTTGAAAAACTTTTTTCTAACTGTTGCCTTAATTCATGTTCTGTATGGTGGCGCTCTGATAACAATTTAATTGCAACTTCGAGCAAGTGATTCATGATGTATTCATTCCTCTTAGCAATAACAATGTACACCCTATATGGGGTCTAAAATATGGCGCGCAAGGATAATCGATTTATTTCTAAGAGGGCAAGAAAAAATTTTTTGGACCCTTGAAATGAACCCATCACGACCCTATTTTTAGATTATCCAAAAACACTAAACAAGAAGATACTATGAATACTTTACGAAGAAGATTACCTATGTATCAAGAAATGAATCTACTGGAAAACTTTTTTAATCCACAACAAGAGGATGCCTCATTTATTGAAACAAGTACCTGGTCTTGTGGATATTAAAGAAGAAAAAACCGATTTGTTGTGCTTGCTGATATTCCCGGTGTAAAAAAAGAAGACATCGATATTTCTTTGGAGCAACATGTGTTGGCTTTAAAAGGAAAGCGTTATTTTGAAAAGTCAGAAGAGTGATTGTTTATGCAGCGCAGGTTTGGCAAAGGCTTCGTTGTTCCGGTACGATTGAATGCTAAATTTTTTCTAAAATTATTTTAATAATTATCTTGAAATTAGAACCGATAATCCCTATTAAGAATCTCTATGCATTTTATGAAGAGGATTAATAATAACTATTTAAAAAGTAAATATACATTTCATCTCTTACCATTAAATTGAAATTTTTTTTTGTTTTATTTTTAAAATTTAAAATTAAGAGGATTTAAGCCATGTCATCAGCTCAAATAACATTTCGTTCTGCTTCATACTCATCAGCAATTAAATGCAACCTAGATAAGCTATTCAAAAATAGCAAATACATTTATTGAAAAATAAAGAATTCTAGAATGCAAATCAATGCTCAGTATTAACTATTATGCGAAGCAACTAGGAGTTGTAGACATAAATTAGGCGAAATGCTATGAAAGAAAATAAAAAAACTATAAATCAATATGAATATCCAAATTTCATGGAATGTGCGCTTGCCATTCATGGTTCAGTTACTCCTCGAGTATGGAAGAAAGTTTTGGCGGTATGTATTTACGCGTGTTTTGTTTCTTTACTAAGTATTTTTGTTCCCTGGTTGTCTCTTCCTATAAGCCCCTTTGAGTACGCTGGGGTAATCATGGGATTAATTTTAGTTTTTCGTGTCAATGCGGGATACGACCGCTGGTGGGAAGCAAGAAAACTATGGGGCAATGTGGTTAATTGCAGTAGAAACTTGGCAATTTTTATAATAAGTTATGTTGACACTTCAAATAGAGGCGAGATAGGTAAAATTCTCGGTTTAATTGCAGCAATGCCTTATCTTATGAAGAATAGCCTTAGAGGGGCTTCTTCTATAGAGGAAGTAAAACACTTATTATGTGAGGATACCTATGCTGAATTACAGCAGTGGCAACATAAACCTAATTTAATTTCGTCAAAGCTAGCCTTTATGTTGTCGCAGATGCAAGATAGTGGCAAATTAAATCAGTTTTCTTTTTTGAAAGCAGAAGAGCTTCGAGGAACAATTCTGGACTGTCAAGGTGCGTGCGAACGGATATTAAAAACGCCCATGCCTTTTGTTATGGCAATTAAATCACGTCGATTTATCCTTTTATTTTTAATTATACTTCCTGTAGCTCTAGTTAATTACTCTCTATATATTAATCCTATTATCGTGACTTTGGTCGCCTATGCTCTTTTTTCATTAGACCAAATAGGAGTAGAGCTACAGAATCCTTTTTCAATTGATAATTTGAGCCATTTACCTCTGAATGATATTTGCAGCACCATAGAGAATAACGTCATGGAAATTAAAAAAAACAAGTTAAATAGTTAAATTATTAGATTGGAGCATTTATGAAAACGATTAGCAAAAAAGATCAACATAATATCACCCCAGACCAAGCACTTGATTTGCTGCGAAACGGAAATCAACGGTTTATTCAAAACTTGCGATTTAATCGAAATCTACTGCAACAAGTCAATGAAACAGCTGATGGGCAATACCCATTTGCTACAATTCTAAGTTGTATTGATTCACGAACCCCTGCAGAATTAATATTTGACCAAGGTCTTGGCGATATTTTTAGTATTAGAATTGCTGGTAATATTGTGAATGATGATATTATTGGCAGTTTGGAATTCGCATGTAAAGCAGCCGGATCTAAATTAATTGTAGTGCTAGGTCATACCAACTGTGGCGCAATAAAAGGAGCATGTGATGAGGCTCAGTTAGGGTATTTGACCCAGCTTTTAGAAAAAATAAAACCAGCAATCAATCTGGAAAAATCATTTAAAGACAATCGAAACGGGAATAATCTCGCTTATGTCAATGAAGTTGCCAAAATTAATATCAAAAATAGCATTCAAATTATTTTAAATAAAAGCAGTATTATAAAGGAACTAAAGAATCAAGAAACCATTAAAATTATTGGTGGTTTGTACGATGTTTCCTCCGGTGAAGTCCTATTTTTTGATGAGTAAAATAGAGTCGGGTTATGACTATTAGCTCATAACTACTTATCCAAATAACTTGAATTTTTGATATTCCAATTCCGAAAGGAGATTTAGATGAATAAGAAACTACTTTCTATTTTAATCGCTGTTCCGCTTATCACTATGATATCAGTAGGAGCCATAGCATTTGAGGCGAAACAAAATAATCAAGTGCAAAAGAGTAATCAGCAAGTAAACGTGGATCCCTTTGATAATGATCCTTTCTTTAAATCACCTAACGATATTTTGAAGCAAATGGATCAAATGCAACGAGCTATGGATCAATTTATGAAAAGTCAATTTTCACAAATGCAACATAACTTAGTGAGTCAACCCAATCAAATGCCTTTTGGTAGTACAAATAATATTGAAATTAAAGAAAGTAAAAATGAGATCATATATAAAGTAAAATTACCAAAAGGTGCTGACAGTAAAGTCGATGTCTCCGTGAAAGGGGGGCAATTGATAGTGAGCTCGAACGTAACACAAAAAATTACGCGTGAACAAGATAATAACAAAAGTGTAAGCTACTCTCAAAGTAATTACAGTCAAGCATTTGAATTACCAAAGGGTTATGATCCGAATTCAATGACCACAAAAACGAAAGATTCAAATTTGATTGTTACTTTCAAAAAATCAATAGCGACATCTCCAGTACTTTAAGAAAATATAAGTGCAAACTATTTAGAGTAACGCCAGTTTTTGTTTGTGGCGTTACTCTATTCAATTCTATGAGTTTATTATGATAAATTAGAACATTATAGATTACTTCTTTATTCGACTCCCTAAGACAAATTATCCAAAGCTGATTATTAATCATCATGAGGCGAGTAGGAGGGTTTTAAATTATTACAATCAGTTAAAAAGGAAGTAATTCAAATGACCACTGCTTTTTTTATTTTTGGCTTTGGCTACACTGCCAATCGGCTTGCTGAGAAACTGATTCAGTTAGGTTTTGCGGTTGTTGGTACAACACGTCAAGAAAGAAAGAAAACAACGAATCATTCTCCTGTAATCACACTTATTGATTTTGAGGCTTCAGATATTAAATATTACCTCAGTCAATCTACCCACATTTTGATTAGTGTCCCACCTATACCAGGTATTGGTGATCTCATATTATCTAATTATTCGGACTTGATTAAGCAGTATGCTGCACATATTGAGTGGATAGGCTATTTATCTTCTACAGGGGTTTATGGAAACTATCAAGGAAATTGGGTTGATGAATCAAGTATCTGCAGACCACAGAGCTCATCAGGAATTTTACGTTTGGAAGCAGAAAATGCATGGCTTTCTTATGCAAGATACAACAAACTTCCATTACATATTTTCAGATTAGCGGGAATTTATGGACCGGAAAGAAATCCTCTTGAACGGATTCAATCTGGGAAAAAATACAGTATTTATAAAGAAGGACAGATGTTTTCACGTGTTCATGTTGATGATATTGTGTCAATACTCCTTGCCTCAATAAAAAAAACCAATCCTTTGTCCATTTATAATGTAGCTGATGATGAACCAGCTGCATCTCATGTGGTTGATGCATATGCGGCTTCGTTACTTAAGCAGGTTCCATTGCCTTTAATTTTGTTTGAAGAGGCATCATTATCACCAAAGGAACAAGAGTTTTATTTAAGCAATCGTCGTGTGTCTAATGAAAAAATAAAAAGGGAGTTAAATATTGTTTTTCGCTATCCTTCATTTCGTGAGGGGCTATCGAAAATTTGGAGCGATGATTTTGAACAAAATGAACGGAATTAAATTGATTGGTTGGATTTTATCTTTTGAACTAATAGGTTTCTTCTTAGGTTTATTAACCCAAGCGAATATTTATTCTTGGTATGAAGGGCTTCATAAATCAACTCTAACTCCTCCAGGTTGGGTTTTTTCTGTGGTTTGGTCCATATTATATGCATTTCTTGCGATTATTGGGTTTAGGTTATGGCAAAATCGCAGCAGACCCCAAATTAAAATGGTATTTAATCTGTATCTAGTACAACTCATTATGAATTGGGTCTGGACACCACTTTTTTTTCAACTACATTGGATTGGATTTAGTTTTTTATGGATAGTAGTCATGATTAGTTTAAATGCACTCATTATCCTAAAAATTAAAAATATGGATAAAGGGATTGCATTACTATTAACTCCTTATTTCGTATGGCTTATTTTTGCTGGCTATCTTAATGGGATGATATGGATTCTCAATACAAAGACCTAGGGGCGACCTGAAATAAGCCAATACTTCTTGTGTCTTAGCTAGGATTTGTTTTTTATAAAGGTTTATTTTGCCAATTTATATGTGCATAGGGAGTGAAATATAAGCTAATTGATTATTTAGTAAGTAAAAGCCAATTAGCTATTTACCTTATGAAAAACATGAGTGCTTGCATCAGAGCCGTTGGCATCATGTTATCAAGTTTGTTTTAATGCCATCACATGACGAGCTTGAACTGGTTTAAGGTGAAGGAATTTGGGCTTGTTCTAACTCAATTCCTACATTAGGGTGTATCAAAATAATACACCCTGAAAGATAGTGCTTTTACATGAAGTAAGCGAGGATTATATAAATGCTCTAACTAATGTTCCTGTAAAACTCAATGAAAATCCCCAATAAGAGATCCCAGCTTATTCAGTTACTGAAATATCAATTTTTTTCGGAGCCGCTTTTTCTTTCTTAGGAATAATTATTTCTAAAACGCCATTAGTATAACGAGCACTAATTTGGTTATCGTCAGCCGTTTCAGGCAAGTAAAAGCGCCGATAAAATTGACCATAAACTCTTTCTCTCCGGGTATAAGTCTTTTGATTTTCTGTTTTTTCAATATTTCGTTCACCTTTTATGGTGAGTACATGGTTTTCTAACGAAATATTCATATCTTCTTTTTTTACTCCAGGAAGATCTGCAATCACAAGAAAACGCTCACTTTCCTCTTTAAGATCAACAGATGGTGCCCATGAGCTGGTCTCAATAAATGAGGTATCGCTTTCATCCTGACTTTGTACCGTATTAAAAAATTGTTCTAATAAACTTCCTACAACGTTATTTGCAGGAAAATAATTTCTTCGAACTAACTTAGTCATCACATTCTCCTATAATTTTGTTTGGAATACTCTGTAGATAGGGGTAACCGATTAAATTTCAAGAGATAAAGAGAACTATTTTTAATCTATTGTAGTAAGACAAAACACACCTAAAAAAAGTTTTGCCCCTATTTTGAGCTTGACAGCATATGCTGGGTTTCGCCTTGAGTGAACCGCTCGACCAACACCAAACCAAAGCTAGGGCAAATAACATTGAGGTTATGCGATGCAAAAAACAGTTATTAAGACAAACTGCCAACAAATTTTAAATACAGATAATTGGTGGCTATAATAAAATTATAAAAGTAAAAAGTCTCAAAGGATCTGATTATGTTTTTCAAGCCAGAGAAGCAGACTGATACGGTGAAGTTCATGATTTGTAGTACGGTTGAAGGACAAATAGCTAGAGCGAGCTATATGGAACCTGGTCAAAGTAAAACAGGGATGGTATTGTTTTCTGGCGATTTCCAATCATGTATTGGCCTATTAGCCATGCTTAAAAATGGTCAGTTTGTTTTGTATCATGCAAGAAGCTCTTCAACGAGTTCACCACCATATAATAAGTTTATCAGCCAGATAAAAGATAACGCTGATACAATTTGGGTTTTCAAAAAAGATAGACATAATGAAGATGTAGTGGAAAAGTTTGCTATGGACATTAGTAATAATGCAAACTGCCAAGATATTCATATTATTCCTGTTAATCAATATCAATACATCGCCGTTGATGGTAAAAAAAAGACCGTGACCTTTGCTGTAGAGCAAACACCGTATAAATTTGATTCTGATGCTAACGTGACTGATTTAACTTACTCTGGAGACATGTGTCCGCTTGATACTAATGAAGAGTTAGTATATAGAGTGCAAAACACAAAATAAAAACCTTCCTAGCCAAACGGTTTACCTTTTTTATGTTCAATAAAATCTTTTTGAGAAAAATCCTCTTTACTACCGATCTTACCTTTCTCACTTAAAAGATTAAGATTTTCTGGTGATGCTAATTTGTCATAGAGCTTGACTAAGCTTAGCTATTAATTTAGAAAAATTCTAATTCAATTTTGATTTTTATACATACTTTAAGCACTGAATAAAATATGGGTTTGCTTTAAATATAAGGACCTTGCCTTGAAAAAAAGACAATAAAACGTAGAGCCCTTAATAAATAGTTAATATTTGCACTATATGATTATAGATAATCCATTTGAGGGCGAGAAGTATGTCACAGTCTAAGGAAGAGCAACTCAAAATAGTTGATGAGGTTCAACTTCTTCTCAACGAATTACGTAGCTTAAAAAATACTCAATTTCATAGACTCAAGCAACCTGAGTTTGGGCAAATGGTATTTAATGGAATTGTTAAAAAGTTTTCTCCCTTCGCAACTGCCAATAAACTTTTCACTTCATTAATACCGACTGAACGGCCTGAGCAAAAATCAGATTTAGAAGTGGATGAGGTAAATGAACTTTGGAGAGAGCTTTGGGGGATTTTTTCTCAACTAGAACTAGACATTAACTCAATTGCCTCACTTCCAGAAAAAGAGCGTCTTCCCCAGCAAAAAGCAATTTTTACAGAAGCCTTAAAACAAATAGGTCCCAAATTCGCAAGAGCAATTGAGATCGATACCGATATAAAATCCTTTGAGTACAGTGAGAAGATCTCATATGCTGAGATGCAATCCCTTGCACAAAAAAAGATGGCATTCATTAAGAAACAATTAGAAAGTGAACTTAGTGTTGACCCTTTAAAACAAAAATGGAAGGAAGTCGAACAAATTATCAATAAGGAGTTTCAGCAAGAGCTACCCATAACCAGCGATTATGTGAATCTTTTAAACGCACTTCACCAATTAGAAGATATTGAAAAAATACCTCGGAACCGGGTGCCTAATGCACAAAAAATTGAGAAAGTAGCTAGAAAGAAAAAAAGTAAAGTTGGGAAAATTGTAGATGGTGTTGAGGATCAGACTCGGTCGCTTTCAGAATTAAACGCCTCATTAATTTCTACAATTATCAGCAATTTAGAAGTTCTTCACATGTTAGAAACGACACAATGGAAGGAGCTTAAGCTTAAATCCTTCCCTCAAAATGAAGCGATTAGAAAGCTTGAAGATTTTTACCAAAAGGCCTTAGGTAGCTCTCCCATAACTATTCTGGAACGTTTTTCTCAATTCACTGTTAAAATTTGCGAATTAAAAAACGAAATGTTTGGTGAGGAAAGTGTAGAGGCAGAACAGTTAAAGAAAGAAGCAGAAGCTCAATTACTGCAACTCGAAAAAGACATGGATAACTTTTCTCAGGAAGCTGAGAAACTCCAAGCGATGAAATTGAATAGAGAGCAATATCTGCGAGCCGCGAATAAATTATTAGAAGAACAAAATAAATTATTGAAAGAAAGATTAGAAAAGATAAACCCTATAATCAATAACATCTTGGCAATCGATAAAATATTAATAGACTTCGATGAATCTGCTCAACAGGAAGAATTATTTTCTACAAAAAAAGCAGCGTTTTATGAGCGCTACGAGCCATTTTTAAACGAAGTAGCTGATTTTAAAAATGAACTGTTTTTAAGATTAAAGAATAAAAATGGTTCTGAAATTGAGGAACTAAAACAAGAATTGGAAGATCTAGTGCAACAGACCCTCAAAGCAGAGGAAAATATCCAGGAATCCAATAAACCCAATCTTGCGAATTACAGTAATCTATTAAACCACGTTTTTAAATTAGAAAAAGCTAATGAACGAGCCAGAAATATTTTCAAAAAAATTGAAGACAAAATTCCCGAACAAAAAAGAGAAAATCAAATAAGAGAGGAATTCTCAATGAAAAGAGATATTCTTCTGGAAATTAATGAAACTTTGCGATTACCTGATACTGAATTTAAAGTTCAAGAAGTACAACTCGAGATAATCAAGTTCCTGGATACCCAAATACCCCGCTTTGAAAAAAAGGTGAAACAGGCACCTATCAATCAAGTTGAAGAGGAGTTAGAGGCCATTAATTCAACACTCGAGCAATTAGGTGTATCTCTCCTCAGGGCAAAAGTAACTCCAACAGTGGCTCAGCAACACTTTAAAATTTTATGTAACAAATATCGTTATAGCGGAGATCCTCTATTAAACACTATGGAACAGTTACGAGATGCGCCACATTGCCGAGATATCCGCGTAACAATCGATCTTAACGAAGATAAACGATTCAAAGGGGCGCTTCATAGAGAAGATTTTATTATTGCAACTGAAAACTATGACTTTGAAGAATGGACTAATGATCTAACTCTTTGGCCACGAGAAGAATTAGTCGCCTATTGCAAACAGCTTGTCGAATTTGCTGAGATCGCACTCATAGGAGGTATCGAGGCCTATTCGCGGCAATATAATCCAGAAGTAATTGCAGCATTTGAAGATGCAATGGCATTCGCTTCACCTTCCCAAGTGAATCCACTTACTCTATTCCGTCAAATGTCTGCATTTATTTCGGTTGCGGCTGATAATACAGATGAGCTTGACAGGTTGATTAAATCAATCTATTCAAGTTACTCAGATTTAAAAAGGGATTTTAAAAAACAATATCCCAGTGTCGACATAGAGGCTATGCCAACCTTTCTTACGGAACTGGAATTTTCAGAAGAAATTGTTAAGCAAATTAGCGATGAAAGACTTACTCAGATATTGATTGATGTCAATAATCAAGGTGATCTTGAAGCATTTTTGCGTCAAGAGCTGCAGACTTATCATTACTTACAGCGAGGCATGGAGCTTCCTGGTGGCGAGCAGGTTGAGCATTCTAATCACTTAGATTTATTGGCCTTACGAACCAGCAGGGATGTCATTGCGACCATTCTCAAAGCACATTACCTAACTGCAATTCAAAAGCAAATTGAAATTGAACAAGCCATCGCTCCCAAATCGAAAATAATGGACGATTTACTCAACTTAAAGAATTCTGTTGCATCTAATCCTATCCATGCTTTTCTTTCTAATAACTTATCAGGTGTAATAGAGAATAGACGACGCTCTGAGGATAAAGAATCTATAGAGAACAGATTACAAAAACTAAAAAACGAGCAAATTTATAATAGTTTTAATACACTCTATGAAATACAAATGGGTGCACTGGGACACTCTCTATCTCAAGACTTAGAGGATGACACGACAATAGATTCGTCAGAAAAGCTTAGTCGACTACAAGAAAAAATTAAAGCAAACGTCCAGAGACATCCTTTAGGGCAAACGTCGGTTTCTTTGAAAAAATTAGGATTTCCACAAGATTTTTATTCTTTAATTGAAAAAAATAAGGATTTTTTAAAGTGGACTGAATTTTTGCAAGAATCGTTGGGAAAAATGGAGGATCCATTTCTTTCAAATGAGGATAAAGAATTCCTTCAAGAGGTCTCTCAACCTTCTTGGTTGAAGGACTTAAACGAAGAAATAAAAAGCATTATTTTAACTGAGCCCCAAGACGCAGAGCACTGTTTTAAACTAGTGGGCAGATTAAATGAGCTTTCAGCACAAGTTGAACGATTATCTGGAATTCAGAAAAAATGGATGCAGATGATTGATAGCGTATTAAAAGCTTACCCCAGTGAATCAAGGACTTATAATCCTCGTTTCCATGGAACACAACAAGCGGATGAATGGGGTCAAATCATTGGGGTTCTCAACAGCGAAACAGTAAAACAAAACTTAATACAATATCGATCTAATCGTGCTCAATTGGAAAAAATTAAGGAGCATGGTTTTGAGGTCGGGGTGGATTATAAAAATTTCTTAACAACGTTACAAGATAATAAACTCATTTTGAATGCAGGGCGTGAGAGCTATAAAACGTTAAAAGACCTTCGCAAAAAGGAAGTCGGCGAATTACCTAAAAAATTGCTAGTAGCTATAGAAGTACTGGGTGAATTAAATGCTACAATTATCCATACTTACAGCAAAGATATGACTAAAGAGCAAAAAGCTTTATTGCGGGCTATAAATGGAAATATGGTTAATCTATGGCGAAATGGACAAAGAATATTTAACGATCTCGAAAACAGTTCTCTAGGTAGTGAGGAAATATGCGCAGCAATCACTGAGGCATCAGATTTTCTGACGAGTTTGCCTACTACTGTCTCTAGATGTTTTGATGAAGAACATTATAATCAGCTTAATGAAGCAGGCCTTGATGATATTGATAAAATTTATAATAGGGTCATGGAAATCATAGCAGAGTTCTGTAAAGAATGGGAATTTGAGTTTGATTATCAACGCAGTGTAGGTCAAGGCACACAAAATTATAGGGATAGAATTAGCGCCATCACAAAGCAAATTGATGTTCCTGAAGAAGGATTAAATCTATCTAAGAAATAAATAGTTCATATTTTATCGAATACTTTGGATGAAGCGCTAGCAGCATGTTCTTTAAAGTGCATTGGAGCTTGTTTCGGGATGTCGTGATAGTTCAGCGAAGGATTGTTCAATCATATATGGCTGTTTAGGATTATATTGCTCAAAGTGAGAAACAATGTCTTGATTAAGACTTGAAGGAACTGGCTCAAAGGCTAATTGCTGGGGTAGGGGGATGGAGCCCTAGTGATATGCTTATTAATATACCGCGTTAATACTCCCGACTTTAAAAAGCGACTCTTTTCATAATCATGGGTAGGCAGATGCTCTAATACAAGTAAACAGCGTTAATTGCCAAATTCTTGCACTGTGAACAATAAGCGGGGGCTATCACTTAGGCGAAAGCTATAAATACCATGGCCACGAAGTTTTCTTAATTACCACTCTGATAATCGCTTTCTAACAATTGGCGAATGGCTTTTGGGTGTTGGGCTAATAAATCTGCATTACCCAAGGTTCCTCGTTAGTAATATAATTTCACAGCAAATCTCTCACCAGTTCTTTTGCAATGCAATATATGCAATATAAAAGACAACGCTTAAGCAATTCTACTTACCATTCATCAATGTTCCAGAGAATTCACTTGTTTGTGAGCAGGGGTTAATTTCACAAAATGCGTAGCCCAATAAATTTTTTTTTAATCTTTAAATAATAAAATAAAAAGTACAAAATTTGCTCTTAAAGATCTAATTCAATTAATTATGTATTTATAATGTGCTATTTTGGGGCTGAACCCTGCTTAGCTGCTACTTAACTTAAACTTGAGTTTCAGGAAAAACAGCAGTCTTTAATATAAGGAAACAATCCATGAAAACCATGCAAGATCTCTTTAATTTTATTCGTCTTATGGCAGAAAACCCTTTAGATGAAATCTATCCACGTCATATCTGGGACTTTTTGGAGCAAAATCCAGAGTATGATATTAAAAGGGTACTTACCATAAAGGAGTTTGTTGAGCAGAGCTGCGGTATCACGGCTATGGGAATTGCTGCCGCCCTTGCTGGTTCAGCAGCGAAGTGGTCAAAAATAAAAAATAAAGATCAATATTTGACAAATAATTACAGGTTATACACTAAAGAATCATTTTTTATTTATGAGTTTGGAATAAAGGTTGAAAACCGTGATACAGATCCTGTTGAGGAGCTGGATGGGCATAAATTTCTTGTTATTCAATATAAAGATAAAGACAACCAGCCTTGTTACACATTTTTACAAGCCTATGCTAAAAACTATTCCCTTGCCGATTTTTTGAAAAATGCAGAGCAAGGAACCATTAAACAGCATTTTACCCATGAGGAGTTTATGCAGTTTCTGACTGAATTGGATGGCTATGTTGCATCTGGAGAAATCAATACCAGTTTTAATAAGCAGTATTTTCACGCTGTTGCTGCTGATGCTCCAGTTAACATTAAGAAAAAACTTGAAATTTACAGTACCTCCTCCAATTTATTTCAGGTTGAGCTTGCCAACGACTATTTTCAACGATATAAAAAGTCAGACCGTTACCCTGAATTTACGTTCATACCAAACAACCATACAGAAAGCATACAATTTCTGAATAACCCTTCTGATGAAGGGGGGGATGAGATCAAAGAGAAATGCCTTGTCGATACACCGGCCTATTTTGAACAACGAATGATTGCAAATGAATCATTAGAAAAGTTATTGAAAGAACCTTCTAATACAGCGAAAGTATCCCCTAGTCATTTTTTTTACCATCCTCATCAAACTCCGGTAGTGAGCGAGCCTGTGCAAAAAACTACTTTTACAGCATGAAGACAGTGTACTTTAGTGTCTTATAACAAGTGCACACAGCTAAGGATAGTTTTGAAAATAAAAATAGCCGCTAATTAGCGGCATTTATGCATCACTTCATCAAGCAGCATAGTAGATTGTTTTTCTAATGCCTTAGAAAGGTGTCCGAAAACAACTTTTACATACACACTAGGTCTTAAGCAGAATACCCTTGCTGTAGTTTTTTTAATCCCATACGCTGCACTAATATGGGCTACATTTGCTGAAACCTGTGTTGATCGTTACAAAAAATACTCGGAAATTCGTTGCATATCGGGATATTACAAGATTAAAAATGGCGCGCCCGGAAGGATTTATTGCGTAAAAAGAAATTGCATCATTAAATTTAATTGATCCCAAGATTCAGGGGAAGGATAGAATCGTCGCTTACTTTGTTCGCTTCTCACCGCTTTGCGGCGCGCTGAAGCGCGTCCAAAATGCTGCGCCGCACGTCGTGCTTTTCGCTGCGCACTTTGTCGAACCTCGGTCGGTTCGAACACTTCCGGGCCAAAGACATTAGATGTTTTGGCTTTTATTTCGGAGTGATTTTTGCTTTTTGTGATTTTTATTAAAAATGGCGCGCCCGGAAGGATAAATATTATTTAATATTTAGATTATGCTATTAAAATTAAATGCTTCCAAGATTCAGGGGAAGGATAGATTCGTCAGTCACTTTGTTCCTTCCTCACCGCTTTGCGGCGCGCTAAAGCGCGTCCAAAATGTTCGCCGCGCTTTGCGCTCTTCGCTTCACATTTTGTCGAACCTCGTTCGGTTCGAACACTTCCGGGCCAAAGACATTGGATGTTTTGGCTGCTATTTCGGAGTGATTTTACTTTTGTGTTTTTTATTGAAAATGGCGCGCCCGGAAGGATTCGAACCTCCGACCCCCTGGTTCGTAGCCAGATACTCTATCCAACTGAGCTACGGGCGCGTTGACTGGCGGAGAGAGAGGGATTCGAACCCTCGATGGGATTTCTCCCATACTCCCTTAGCAGGGGAGCGCCTTCGACCACTCGGCCATCTCTCCAATCAATGGTTCGGCAGTATATCAGGTATTTTCTTGTCGTCAATATGAATTATTTAGAAATTGAAGCGAAGCTGACAATATAAAAATTTAGACACATAAAATGATCTATAATTAATCAGTGTGAGGATAATTATTTATGCCAATCTTATTGTACTCATTTTTTCAAGAAGTTAGTTAAATTAATTTTATATTTAATACCTTATAAAAAATTCCAAATTTTCATGATTACTGCTACTCTTTATCATTCATAAATCGGAGCTAATGTCAGTGAAGAGTAATGGCGTTTTAGTTAAAAGATTTGGTCCTTTATTAAGACAATCGCTTCTCGATTGCTACGGGACTAGTTGAGAGTGTTATCTTTTAATGAAACATCGTTGCAGTGACGTGACCGCAATTTAAAATAAGGAGGATCGATGAAACAGAAGTCGAATTTACATGGTCGAGAGGTGTATGTTGTTGATGGAAATCGTACGCCATTTCTCAAAGCCAAGGGAATAGGTCCTTTTTCTGGATCTGATTTAGCGGTAGCTGCCGGGACGACTTTATTAAATCGTCAGCCTTTTGCTCCAACTGAGTTGGATGAAGTGATTATTGGTTGTGCTATGCCTAGCCCAGATGAAGCCAATATCGCTCGAGTGGTTTCCTTGCGTTTAGGATGCGGTGATAAAGTACCCGCGTTTACTGTGATGCGGAATTGCGCTTCTGGGATGCAGGCACTAGATAATGCAGCCATGCAAATTGCGAGTGGTCGCAGTGATTTGGTTCTTGCAGGCGGTACTGATGCAATGAGTCATGCTCCATTATTGTTCAATCAAAAAATGACATCCTGGTTGGCCAATTGGTATGGCGCTAAGAACATGGGACAAAAATTAGGCCTAATAACACAATTTAGGCCTGCTTATCTCGCGCCCGTTATTGCTTTATTGCGCGGTCTGACTGACCCTATTGTTGGTATGAATATGGGGCAAACGGCAGAAAAAGTCGCTTATCGCTTTCATCTTACTCGTGAGCAAATGGATCAATTTGCCACTGAAAGTCATTTAAGACTGGCCAAAGCCTATGCTGAAAATAGAATGACAGAAGTTTCACCGATTATTGACTATAAAGGAAAAGTTTATCCACAAGATGATGGCATAAGAGCTGATTCAACTGTAGAAAAATTAGCTAAATTAAAACCGTTTTTTGATAAAAAATATGGAATGGTCACTGCTGGTAATAGCTCGCAAATAACTGATGGCGCATGCTTATTATTATTGGCTAGTGCTGATGCAGTAAAAAAATATGGATTAAAAGTAATTGGTCGAATTGTTGATTCACAATGGTCTGCACTTGATCCCTCACAAATGGGGCTTGGTCCGGTTCATGCAGCAACACCTATCCTGCAAAGACAAAAATTAAAACCCGAAGACATGGATTGTTGGGAAATCAATGAAGCGTTTGCTGCGCAAGTTCTAGGTTGTGTCGCAGCTTGGAATGATGAAGAGTACTGCCGCACCCAATTAGGCTTAGAAAAGGCCATGGGTGGACCTTCACTTGAAAAACTTAATCGTGATGGAGGTGCAATTGCAGCTGGCCATCCAATAGGTGCAAGTGGTGCGCGTATTGTATTGCACGTTTTGAAATCATTGGAACAAAGAAATGAGTCGCGAGGTATGGCTTCTATTTGTATTGGTGGAGGACAGGGCGGGGCTATGTATCTTGAACGAGTGACTGAGGTGAAAGGACATGAATAATTACAAACATTGGGACTTACAACGAGACAGTGACAATATTCTGTGGTTAGGTATAGACAGAAAAGATACTTCTGTAAACAGTATTAATGAAGAAGTTTTGGATGAATTAAATAGCCTTTTGCATGAAATTTCTCAGGATAAAAACGCTATAGGTCTGATTGTTTATTCTGCTAAGGATAAAGGATTTATTGCGGGTGCAGATGTGAATGTCTTTTCAACGTTTGAAACCCCAGCACAAGCGGTAGACTTTTTACGAAAAGGACAAGCAGTATTTGCTCGCTTACAGGCATTAACAATTCCTAGTGTTGCTATGATAGACGGTTTTTGTATGGGCGGTGGATGTGAGTTGGCTTTAGCTTGTACCTATCGAGTTGCAAGCGATGAAAAAGATACCCGTATTGGTTTACCTGAAGTGATGTTGGGCATACACCCAGGCTGGGGTGGTTCCGTACGGTTACCTCAATTAATTGGCGGCTTTAATGCTTTATCACAATTTATTTTAACTGGAAGTGCCGTACCTGCTGCCAAAGCTAAGAGTTTAGGCATGGTTGATGATGTAGTACCTGTACGACAGTTAAAACGAGCTGCGATTTATTTTATTAAAAACAAGCCTGCGAAACATAAACCTTCATTTGTACAGGGATTGACGAATAGCGCATGGATGAGAAAGCCAATCGCTGCTTTAATGCGTCGTAATGTTGCTAAACGGGTACGAAAAGAACATTACCCGGCTCCTTATGCCATTATTGATCTGTGGGAAAAAGAGGGAGGGCAGGGAGATAGGGCTTATTTGAAGGAAATAGACTCTGTAGAGCATCTAGTCTCAAGTGGAATTACTTCAAAAAATTTAATCCGAGCTTTTTATTTACGAGAGCGTTTGAAAGGTTTTGCAAAAGGTAGTGATTTTAAAGCGAGCCATGTTCATGTTATAGGTGCTGGTGTAATGGGTGGTGATATTGCTGCTTGGTGTGCACTACGAGGCATACGAGTGACGTTACAGGATCAATCTTATGCTCAAATTGCTCCTGCAGTTGGTCGTGCTCATGCTTTATATAAGAAAAAACTACGTAAGCCACGTTTGATACAAGCTGCAATGGACAATTTAATACCCGATCCAGAAGGACATGGTATTGCAAGAGCAGATGTCATTATTGAGGCGGTTTTTGAAAATCTTGCAGTAAAACAAGAAATTATGAAAAAAGTTGAGAAACTTGCTAAAAAAGATGCCATCATTGCGACTAATACCTCCAGTATTCCTCTGGATGAAATGAGTAGTGTCATGAGCAATGCCAATCGCTTGGTTGGAATTCACTTCTTTAATCCGGTAGCTAAGATGGATTTGGTTGAGGTAGTAAGTAGTTCAAAAACATCTAAGAAAGTTGAGCTTAATTCGTGCGCTTTTGTGAATCAAATTGGCAAGCTTCCACTACCGGTTAAATCCAGCCCAGGATTTTTAGTAAATCGAGTACTGATGCCTTATCTTATGGAATGTGTCCAATTATTGGATGAAGGTTATAGCGCTGAGACTATTGACGAAGCTGCCTTGTCATTTGGCATGTTTATGGGGCCTGTGGAATTGGCTGATACTGTAGGACTGGATGTCGGATTAGCTGTTGCTGAAAACTTAACAGGCCATTTTGGTGGAACTGTTCCACAAAAACTTCGTGATATGGTTAAGGAAGGCAAACTAGGGCGTAAAACAGGCCAAGGTCTTTATCAATATAAAAATGGTAAGCCAATTAAAAAACAGCCTAATACACCAATCGATCCTCATATTGCAGACAGACTAATCCTTAGGATGGTTAATGAATCAGCTGCTTGTTTACGAGAAGGTGTTGTTGCTGATGCGGATTTGCTGGATGCAGGTATGATTTTCGGTACAGGATTTGCTCCATTTCGTGGTGGGCCTATGAACTATGCTAAAGATTTTGGGACAAATAATTTAGAAAATTTATTTAAAACTCTTGAATCTAAGTATGGTGAGCGTTTTAAAGTAGATGAAAGTTTGTGATTTGATTATGTTGTTTTTATGAAGCATATATCGTAACCTGTGTGAGGCGCAGCGGAACCCGAGTTTTACTACTCCCGGCTCTGCTGGGTTCACCCAGGCTACAAAATTGCAAAAAAGTCAGGCTAGCGGCCTTATACCAACGTAAATTAAGGGTAATTCATTGCCAGTGCTCTTAACCAAACAAAACTTATTTTTTTTGTTTATTTTACAATTCTCTTATGTATTTATCGCTAATGCAACCACTTTGGTTTTACCAGCAACAGGTGATGTTGTTGGCGAAATTCAATACGCACTCTCTGAAGCAAATGTAACAATTGATGAGATAGGGAAACATTTTGATGTTGGTTATTATGAAATTACCAGGGCCAATCCTCAAATCGATCCAACGCGTTTAATCGTTAATTCACGACTTGTTATTCCTGCACAGTACATTTTACCTAATGTTCCTAGAAAAGGAATTGTCATTAATTTAGCTGAATATCGACTGTATTATTTTCCTGAAAATGAAAATGTGGTGATTACTTTTCCTGTGGGTATTGGTCGAAAAGGATGGAGTACTCCTTTGGGAGTAACTAAGATCATCGCCAAAGAAGCGAATCCTAAATGGCGTCCGACAGAAAATCTGCGCGCGGAGGCAGAGAAAAATGGTGATTTTCTTCCAGATGAGTTTCCTTCGGGGCCTTATAATCCTTTAGGTCAACATGCTTTGCGGTTGGGATGGCCAACGTTCCTCATTCATGGTACCAACAAGCTTGACGGAATTGGTATGCGTGTAAGCGCCGGATGTATCCGTATGTTTCCGGATGATATTGAATATTTGTTTCGCATAGTTCCCACAGGAACCCCAGTCCGTGTAATCAATGAACCAGTAAAAATTGGCAAACAGGATGGTGCGTGGGTAATACAAGTGCATCCACTTTTGAGTGAACAACGTAGTGCAACACTGCAAGCAATGTTGCAAAATCAATTAAGAATTAACAATCTTTCCAACTTCAGCAATAGTAAAGTGATTCAAAATGAGCTGGCATATCCTACGGGTTTGATACGAAAAATTTAGATTTTTTCTCATTTATCATCAGATAATAAGAATTTGTCCGAACTCGTGCAGCATTTATTTGCTCAGGTAAGTACTTATATCAATGAAAATCGTTTATGAATGAGCCATAGAAGATAATGCCAGAATTGATCCGGCAAAATGATATCGAGCATGATTATCGCTGACTCACTTAAAGATTTACTCGGCCGTTTCTAAAAGCTGTTGCTTTTGCCTGATTGCATGAAAAATCTCTTCTCGATGCACATTAACTGATCTGGGAGCGTCAACACCAAACTTAATATTTCCATGCTCTTGCGTTTTAAAAGCTAATATTTTAACAGCCGCATCACCAATATGAATTATTAAAGGTTCTTCAAACTGAAGAGAAATTATATCCATTAAAAACCTCTGTAACTTTTAAATAAGTTGGTTGTAAAATCAATAACATTTACTTAATGCACGGTAACCTAATTCATAGATACTTGTCACTAAAAAATTAGTGCAAATTGATAAAAAATAAATTTATACCTACTTTCTTCAGTTTAACTTAGATATTTCTTGATTTTTAATTGATTAATAATTGTATGATGTATCTAAAATGGTTATAATTGGCAGCTTTTTTATAAACCTTGCCTTACTGTTGTTGTTTTGATAACAGGAGGCTTCATCCATAAGGAGAAATCATGAGACATTATGAAATTATGTTTCTTGTGCACCCGGATCAAAGCGAACAAGTGCCAGCAATGGTAGAGCGCTATGAAGGGATCATAAGCAAACACAGTGGTGCAATCCACCGCAAAGAAGACTTAGGTCGTCGTCAATTAGCTTATCCAATAAGTGATGTTCATAAAGCGCATTACATTCTTATGAATATTGAATGTAGTCTTGAAGCTCTGGATGAAATTAAAAATGCATTCAAATTCAATGATGCAATTATCAGAAACTTGATTACTCGTCAAAAACAAGCGATTACTACTGAGTCTGTTTTGATGAAGAAAGAGAAAGAAACCAGATCTGCTTAAGAGGAGCCTTATTCATGTCAGCTTATTTTCGAAGAAAAAAAATGTGCCGTTTTAGTGCGGAAGGCGGCAATGAAATTGATTATAAAGATATCAATTTGCTGAAAAACTACATTTCAGAAACCGGTAAAATTGTACCAAGTCGTATTACTGGTACACAAACTCGTTTTCAAAGACAATTAGCAAGAGCAATTATGCAAGCCAGATTTCTTGGTCTGTTGCCTTATTGTGATAGCCATAAATAAATAATAATGATGCGAGCAGGCAATTTTATAACAAGACAATGTAAGGTAATACTTGAAAGCAAGCAGCAAGCGATTCTATATGCTGTTATTTTTTCAGTGCTACCCTTTGCATCTTGGATTTCAGTTGCTTTAGTTTGTTTGGTGACATTAAGAAAGGGTGCAAAGTCCGGTTTTGATGTTTTGTTGCCTGCACTTGTGATTCATTCTGTTCCACTGATAATGTTAATACCATTATCCGGAGCAATAATTAATACTCTTATTGCTTATCTTCCATGTTATTTCGCAGCATTAAGTTTGCGGAAGGCTGAACGATGGCAAGCAGTAGCTGGGGTATTTTTTATATTGGCATTTTTGGGATGTCTGTTTCTTCAACTCTTAGCTCCCGGTTTTATTGTGGAACAATTTAATCAGTTTAAAATGATTTTGACACAATACCAGGAACTGGTTGATTCTACTCTAAATGGCATAAATTCAGTAATTTTGGCGCAATTATTCTTCGGCATTCAGATATTGAGTATTATTGTTTCTTCGACAATCTCCTTAATGTTTGCTCGTTCGATGCAGGCCAAATTATTTTTACCTGGTGGTTTCAGGAATGAACTAATGGCATTTCGAAGTGGCAGAGTTTCATTTTTAGTTTTTTTTGGGGTTTTGTTAGCTACTTTCTATGAAATTCCTCTGGCTATGAATGTTCTTCCAATAGTGCTGTGTTATTTTTTAGCTTCTGGATTTGGTCTGGTTTATTTTATTTTCTCTCGTAAGAGACAAGTTAAGGTGTTCATTTTATTAATGTTATTAATGTTAGTGAAACCGACTTTTGTATTATGCGCCTACATTGTCCTTGGTTCATTAGATAGTTTAGTTAATTTTAGATCGTATTTCCCTTCAAGGGTTGGCGAATCAATTTAAGGGGTTATTAAGATGGAAGTTATCTTATTAGAAAAAGTGAGAAATTTAGGTAACCTGGGTGATAAGGTAAATGTAAAATCAGGTTATGGCCGTAATTTCTTGATACCACAAAATAAAGCGGTTTTTGCAACACCCAAAAATATTGAGTTGTTTGAACAGCGTCGGTCAGAGCTGGAGAAAAAAGCACAACAGTCATTGTCTACTGCCGAGCAACGTGCTGCTAAATTGAATGATATAAGTCTAGTTATTAGCGCTATGGCGAGCGACGAAGGCAAATTATACGGTTCTGTTGGCGTTAATGAAATTAAAGATGCTTTAACAGATAAAGGTGTTGAAATTGTTAAGCGCGAAATCGTAATGCCTGAAGGTCCTCTTCATTCGATTGGTAGTTTCGTAGTTGAGATACATGTTCACAGCGATGTTATTGCTAACTTACATGTTGAAATTGTTCCAGCTAAGTAAGTCTCATGTTGTTACCTGGGCGAAGTGGTAGCGTAGCCCAGGTTCTTTAAACAAATAATCTCTTCAAGCATATAACTAACAATTATCCCTTTGCCAAGACAATGCTACATTAAAAGTATTCTATAAAGCGCAAGTAATGCAATTGCGGTGTTTAAAATACCCCAAATATAAGCGGCGGGTAATCCTTTATACCCACTGTAGTAAGCATATATAGCAACAAAAGTGCTTCCCGAAAAAAATATCCATTTATCATTGTAGGCGAAGCCCATGGAAAGCAAGGCAATGCCAAAAATTCCCAAAATTAAAAAAGCTCTATTTTCTTTGCCAAGCATTAAATAGAATGTGAGTAGTTGGCAGCATAGTAATAGTGGCAAGAACAACTGAGTATAGGGTCCACTACCTAGCAAAATTGCTGCATGCCCTGCAAGAAGTATTAATTGGAGGGCTATGAAGTAAAGCATTCTAAAGTAAATGGCGGTTATAAGTAATGCAATACCGCCAATAAAATAGTAAAGCTGCGAGTGAAGTTTGGGTGGAGTCGTGCCAAAATGCTTTAAAAGACCACACACTATAATAAGTGAGCCAAAACATCCTATGAGTATAAATATTTTTTTAGCCACAAATCACCATTTTAAGTAAATCCCTTTTGCTACAGATTCTTGTATAATTGTACCTTGAGGTTTATTAAATGAAATCCAATAATTGCCCATGTTGCTTAGTGCAAACTTAACTCGTGGGTATTGGCATACTTCTAATACATTACGACAGTCAATAAGGGTGGTTTTTTCATCGATACGTTTATAACATTTAAAGTTTAAATTTTTGACATCAGAAGCAAATGCGCCCCAAGTCATTGGATCTAATGTAGCATGTAGTGGAGGAGTCATAAATGATTCTTCAGTATTTACACGCTCTAATTCAACTCGAGCATCTGAATGATTTTGTATTAAATAATAAGATTGATTTCCTGTCTCATTTAAAATTAGATGGTTTTGAGCATAAGCAAATCCTGTGACTTCACATCCTCTTGGAAATGTACCCGCAGCTTGCGCTGAGCTAATAAGAATAGCGGAAAAAATAATCGATTTATTAATTTGGCGAAATACAGACATAAATACCTCAATAAGTAAACTTTGGGGGTTATTTTAATCATAAAAAATGCAAAGTCTATCCCACAATAAAAAAATAGAAGCACTACTCCTTATGAGCGGAAATTTTTGCCTTAATCATAGGATAGTAGGTTCTATAAAAACTTAAAAATAAATACATTCCAACATATGCCAAAGAGAGGCTAAGACAAATAACATTTGTATTAGGGTAGCTTATAAGTAAAAATACTGAGCTAATTGCATAAATTATGGAGCAAACATGCATCAGGACCTTCAATATTCTTGATTCTGTTAAATAATCGAGTCGCGAAGGGTATACGTATTTTACAGGTACAAAAATCAGAATAGAGAGAATGGTTAATATAATAGCATTAGTTGTCGCTGATGTATTAAATATAAACATGTATAAAATGGTAATATTCCAGTAACATGGAAATCCTTTAAAAAAGTGATCTGGTGTTTTTGCATCAGATTGACAAAATTGATAAGCAGAAGTAATTGAAACCGCAGCAATTAGAAAGACAGAGTACGTAGGCGGAAGCATGCCGGGTCTGACGAGTAAGAAAAAACAAGGCGTTATTACATAATTTAAATAATCAACAATGTTATCAAGCAACGCGCCGTCTATTTTTGGTAAAATTTTCTTAATATTGAACAAACGAGCAAGACTTCCATCAACAGCATCAATAACAACCGTAATCAGCATGAGCCATAATGCAAAAATGTATTCGTGCTGATACATTTTTACCAAAGAAAAAATACCAATACAGGCTGCGCTTGCAGTAAAGACATGCACTGACCAAGCCGCTACGTATTGTAATGGATGGAATTGCAGTTTGCTTGAATTCATTAATTATCCTAGTGTTAATAAAAAAACATTGTTTAAACGCATTCTCATTTAAAATACAGTTTTCTAAAAATATTTAATAATTGTATTAATATATTGAGCTAAACTATTGTTGTTTTTTTATAAAAAAGTTAAAAAACATAAAAATAGTATCAATAATCAAAAGTAGTGTGCAAGGAGAGTTGATAACTTTAGTTAAATATACTTTATTCTGTATGGAGAAATAATGAAAATTCAAACTGTAAATCCTGCAACGGAACAAATTCTACAAAGCTATGATTGTCTCAATGAGCAGGAAGCCCATGAGTTAATTAACAAAGGGCATGAGGTGTATTTGACGTGGAGAAAAACTCCTTTTAGTAAAAGAAAAACTTTAATGTTGCAACTTGCACAACTTTTAAAATCAAAAGTAGATGAGTTGGCGCGTTTAATGTCGACCGAAATGGGTAAACCTATTACTGCGAGTAGAGCAGAAATTAATAAATGCGCTTGGTTATGTGAGTATTATGCAGAACACGCAGAAGAATACCTTGCGCCCAAAATAGTTCAAACTGAGATGAAGAAGGCAAAAGTATGCCATCTACCACTCGGAATCGTTTTTGCAATCATGCCATGGAATTTTCCATTTTGGCAGGTTTTCCGTTTTGCCGTCCCTACTATTATGGCTGGAAATGCAGCAGTTTTAAAACACGCACCTATTTCAACTGGAACAGGAAACAAAATAGAGGAATTATTTTTAGAAGCAGGTTTTCCGAAGCACCTCTTTCAACATTTAGTTGTTGATAATGATGGGGCGGCTAAAATTATAGAACATCCTCATGTTATTGCAGTTACCTTGACGGGTAGTGGACGTGCAGGCAGTGCTGTTGCGAGTCATGCAGGAAAATTTTTAAAAAAATCGGTGCTAGAGCTTGGCGGAAGCGATCCATATCTTGTTCTTGAGGACGCCGATCTTGATTTGGCAGCAGAGTGTATTGTCAATTCAAGACTTAATAATTCTGGACAAGTCTGTATTGCAGCTAAGCGCATCATCGTTTTAAAATCAGCTGAAAAAGAATTGGTACAAAAAATAACGGAACATGTATCCGCGTTTAAAATGGGTGATCCACTTGATTCGGAAACTAAGCTTGGTCCATTAGCCCGTTTAGATTTGCGTGAAAACTTACAAATTCAAGTAGAAAAATCACTGAAACAAGGTGCTAAATTATTGCTAGGTGGTATAATTCCGGAAGGAAAAGGTTTTTATTATCCGCCAACACTGCTAACTCAAGTGACACCAGGTATGCCTGCTTTTGATGAAGAGTTATTTGGCCCTGTTATTGCGATTATCACAGCCAATGATGAGAAAGAAGGTATTGCTTATGCAAATCAAAGCCAATATGGCTTAGGAGCCGCTGTGTTTACTCGTGATTTGGACAGGGGGGAGCATATAGCTACTCATGAAATAGAGGCAGGGGCGTGTTTCGTTAATGCTTTTGTGGCTTCTGATCCCAGATTACCATTTGGCGGAATAAAAGAATCAGGCTATGGTCGTGAATTATCAAGGGAAGGTATATTGGAATTTGTAAATACTAAAACCATAGCGATTAGTGATTCATGATATTAAGGTTTGTTGTTTCCTACTTTTGAAGTAGGAGGCATCATGTACTTAATACAGCATAATTTTTTGAGCCACTCCCACCTAATAGTATATTTACTGTTTTGGTGAGAGTGGCTTGGTTATTTATTTTTTAAACAATAATTCTCGCTGTAGGGCTGAGGCAAAATCGACGAGGTAAAGCAACAATGTCTTATAAATTTGAAGAGGGTAAAGACGTATTAATTGAAGCCATTGTGGATAGAATTAGAAGTTCTATGGTAGGTGAGCAAACCGAGTTTTGCGCCGAATTTGCCAAACAGTTGTATGGCACTGTAGCTATGGAAGATCTGAGTGCATGGACTACAGATGATCTATACGGTGCTGTAGTAAATTTTTGGTCATTGATTCATGAGCGCGCACCTCATGAAACAAAAATTAGAATCTATAATCCAGATTATGAACGTCATGGATGGCAAACAACACATACAGTAATCGAAGTGATTTGTGATGATATGCCATTTTTGGTCGATTCAATTCGTTTGGTAATCCATAGAATGGGATTATCCTCTCATCTTACTATCCATATGGGTGGAATTCGCGTTAAAAGAGATAAAGAAAATCGAATTTGTGAAATTTTGCCTCGGACTCAAATGTTAGATGAAAAAGGCGTGATTCATGAAGCGCCTATATTCCTTGAAATTGATCGACAAACAGATCCTAAGGTGCTTGAAGAATTACACAAAGGATGTGAACGTGCTCTTGAAGATAATCGCGTTGTTTTTGAAGATTGGGAGAAAATGCGTGCTGAAGTTCGAGAAGCAATTACAGAAATTGATAAAGTATCTTCTGTGCTTGATTTGGATGAGGTAGAAGAGACCAAGGCATTTTTACATTGGATTGAAGACCATCATTTCACTTTTTTAGGAATGAGGGATTATGAATTAGTAGAAAAGGGTAAAGAAACAGTGCTACAAGCTGTTCCTAATACTGGTTTAGGGCTTCTACGTGAGAGTGTGACTAAATCAATGACGCGTAGCATTTCTGCAATGTCACCTGAAGCACGTGAATTTACCATGTCTCCCCGCATCTTAGTTACTTCAAAAACTAATACATTAGCAAGCGTTCATCGTGATGCTTACACAGATTATATCGGAATTAAGCGATTTAATGCTCAAGGGAAAGTGATTGGTGAACGAAGAATCATTGGTCTTTATACTTCTGCGGCTTATCATACTAACCCCAAACAAATTCCATTCTTGAGACGTAAGGTAGCGCTCATTATGGAAAATTCTAAATTAAATCCACGCAGTCATGCGGGTAAAGTGTTGTTAAATATTCTTGAAACATTACCACGAGATGATTTGATTCAAGGAACAGAAGACGAAGTTCTGGAAATTGCAATGGGTATTTTTTACATGCAAGACAGAAAGCGTATTCGTTTATTCGCACGCGTTGATGTTTATCGACGCTTTGTCTCATGCTTGGTATATGTTCCTAAAGACCGAATTAATACTGAATTAAGAATGGCGATGAAGAAAATTCTCGATGAGAGTTTTAATTCAATTGAGACCACTTATTCAACTCAATTTACCGAATCGGTACTAGCACGTGTTCATTTTATTATTAAAATTAATCCGAATTTGCCATTTGAGTATGATTTAAAAGAAATTGAAAAAAAATTGATTGATGCAGGGCGCTCTTGGACAGATGATTTACAAACCCATCTAAATGAGGCGTATGGAGAGGAACAAGCAAATAGCCTCTACGCTCGTTATAAAAATGCATTTCCTATTGCTTATAGTGATGTTTTTTCTGCAAGAACAGCGGTCTATGACATTAAACATATAGAATTACTTACCCCAGAACATACATTAGGCATTAATTTTTATAAGCCTTTAGATGAATCAGAAAATAGTTTTAGATTAAAAGTGTATCAACATGATACAACCATACCTCTATCTGATGTTTTGCCAATATTGGAAAAATTAGGTTTACGTGCGATTAGTGAACGTCCATACCCATTAAAATTTGAGGATGGTAAAGTTGCTTGGATTAATGAATTTGCCATGCAATATAATAAGCCAATTGAATTTGATTTGGATGAAATTAAAGAATTATTCCAGAATGCATTTGCCAAAGTTTGGTTTGGACAAGCTGAAAATGATGGATTTAATCAACTTGTTTTGGCAGCGGGTCTTAATTGGCGTGAGGTAGCTGTTTTACGTACTTATGCTAAGTATTTTAAACAAATTGGAATTACCTTTAGCCAAGATTATATGGAAATGGCGCTCAATAATAATGTTGCCATTGCTAAAAAGTTAGTGCGATTGTTTGAAATTCGTTGCAATCCTGTTGATGATCCCAATCGAGAAGATCGTTTTACCGATTTATCCATCGAAATATTGGCCGATCTTGATACCGTATCAAATCTTGACGAAGATAAGATAATTAGACAGTACATTCATGCTATCAGCGCCACATTGCGTACCAATTTTTACCAATTAAACGCTGATGGACATCATAAGCCCTATATTTCTCTTAAGCTAAACAGTAAGATTATTCCTGGTGTGCCAAAGCCACATCCGATGTTTGAAATCTTTGTTTACTCTCCACGCTTCGAAGGAGTTCATTTACGTTGTGGCAAGGTAGCTCGCGGTGGTTTGCGTTGGTCTGACCGCAGAGAAGATTTTCGTACAGAAATACTTGGTTTGATGAAAGCACAACAAGTAAAAAATTCAGTAATTGTACCTAGTGGTGCTAAAGGTGGATTTGTTCCTAAGTTGCTGCCAGTAAATGGCACACGTGAAGAAATAATGGCTGAAGGAATAGGCTGTTATCAATTATTTATTCGTGGGCTTCTGGATATTACTGATAACTATGTTGAAGGTAAGGTTGTCAAACCTGAGAATGTTATCTGTTTTGATGAAGATGATCCTTATCTTGTGGTTGCTGCCGATAAAGGTACCGCAACGTTTTCTGATCTTGCCAATGCCATTTCATTAGAATATGGTTTTTGGTTAGGTGATGCGTTTGCATCAGGTGGTTCAATCGGTTATGACCATAAGAAAATGGGAATTACTGCTAAAGGTGCATGGGAATCAGTGAAGCGTCATTTCTATGAAATGGATATGGATATAGCCAATAATGATTTCACTGTGGTTGGTATTGGAGATATGGCCGGTGATGTTTTCGGTAATGGCATGTTGTTGTCAAAACACATCAAGTTAATTGGTGCCTTTAACCATGTCCATATTTTTATTGACCCAACTCCAGATGCAGAAGCCAGCTATACAGAACGTGAGCGTTTATTTCATTTACCTCGTTCCAATTGGACCGATTATGATAAAAAACTTATTTCCAAGGGCGGCGGGGTCTTTAACCGTAATGCCAAATCAATTCCAGTCAGTAAAGAAATGCAAGCAGCTTTCGGAATTAAACAGACTGAAATTGAGCCAAATGAGTTAATTAAAGCAATTTTGAAAGCTAAGGTTGACTTACTTTGGAGTGCAGGAATAGGTACTTATGTTAAGGCCAGCACGGAATCAAATGCGAATGTTGGTGATCGAACCAACGATGCAACGAGAGTTAACGCAAAACAATTACGTTGCAAGGTTGTGGGTGAGGGCGGTAACTTAGGACTAACACAGTTGGCGCGTGTTGAATACTCACTAAATGGTGGGCTGGTATTTACCGATTTCATTGATAACTCTGGCGGTGTTAATTGCTCTGATAAAGAAGTAAATATTAAGATTCTACTTAATGGTATTGTTGCAGTTGGTGATTTGACTCCAAAACAACGCAATGAATTGTTAATTGAAATGACTGATGAAGTAAGTAAATTGGTACTTCGTGACAATTTCTTACAAACACGAGCAATTAGCTTGTCTGCATCACAGCCGCTGCAAGCTTTGGATTTGCAAAGTCGTTATATCAGTGAATTAGAGCGATCAGGAAAAATTGATCGTAATCTGGAGTATTTGCCAGATGATAAAGTCATTTTAGAACGTAAGTTGATGGGTAAAGGTTTGATGCGTCCGAGTATTGCTGTATTGATGTGTTACAGCAAAACAATTCTGAAGGAGCAAATTCTGGCTTCAGGTGTTCCTGAAGAAAGCTACATGACGCAATTTTTAATTAGTTCGTTTCCTAAGCCTTTACAAGAGCGATTTAGCAAGCAAATGCAATCTCATCCACTAAGAAGAGAAATTATCGCAACCCGCTTAAGCAATATCATAGTAAACGAAATGGGGTTTACTTATGTCTTCAGATTGCAAGATGAAACTGGAGCTCCAGTTTCAGCCATTGTAAGAGCATACATAATCACTCGTTCAGTGCTTAATTTGGAATCTGTTTGGAGGCAAATCGAAGAACTGGGTACTAAGGTTAGCGCCAAAAAACAAATAGAAATGATGATGCTTTATTCCAGATTAGCACGACGCATTACACGCTGGTTCTTGCGTAGTCAACGCCGATCTGTGGATATTTCTGAAGTTGTAAAACTTTATGCACAAGGCGTTACTGAGCTGAAGATGTCAGTCCCAGCTATTTTAAATGAAGAACGACGAGCAAAATATGCAGAGCATTATCAAGAGCTTATTGACGAGGATATTCCTCCAGCTTTAGCTCATGAGTTAACCGTAACTCGTGGTTTGTTTGCTGCAACGGATATTATAGAAATCGCTCACAAGAAAAATATGAAAGTAGCTCAGGTTGCTGAAATTTATTTCGGAATTGGCGAGTTCTTAGATCTGGCCTGGATAAGAAAACAAATTATTATACATCCAAGCGAGAATCATTGGGAGTCTTTATCTAGAGAAGCTTTACGAGATGATTTGGATTGGCAACAACGTCAACTCACTGCTGGACTGATTAACTATGATGGAGATAACCCCGATTTCCAAGCACGTCTTGTTTCTTGGGGAGAGGCTCATCGTGCGTTAATTCAGCGCTGGCGCTATATTTTGGCTGATCTGAAAGCGAGTACGGTGCTGAACTACACCATGTTCTTTGTCGCAATCAGAGAGTTACTGGATCTCACGCAAACTACTTTGCAATCCTATGCATTAGCGGAGCAAGAAGCCTAATATATCTGTAGCCTGGCTGCCAGCCAGGAACACTATTTGTTATCACTCCTGAGTTTATGTAGGTTGGGCCAAGACTCAACCTACATCTTATTTAGCATTTATGTCTGTCAATTCTACTGATTGATTATGCCCTTCAAGAAAAACGGTGCGATTGGTTTCTTTTAGTATACTTACCGCAATTAAATACTGTTCAGGTCCAAGAATTGAAAAATCAATCAGCTCACCGAGTTCTGCTCCTTCAGATTGATTTAGTATTTTTTGTCCGGAATAAATTTTTTGTTCTGTTTTAATTTTATAAATGTTCATTTGGTGTTTTAAAGTCGCTTTATAATGCATTCGTGCAATAATTTCTTGTCCCTTATAGCAACCTTTATTGAAACTAACGTATGGTGTTTGTTGTAGATCAAGTCTATGTGGTAAAAATAGACCTCGAGATTCAGGATAAATTTCTATCTGTTTGTGAGATAGTCTTAAGGTGTGCCAGGTCAAAGAACCAAGAAACTGTTCTTTGTCCATAAAGCGTTGTTGTATCTCTTGTGCGTCTTCGGCTAAAACTAGAAAAACATAGAATCCATTCCCTAAATGATAGCAACAAGAACGCGCATTATAGGTTTGAGAATAAAGTGTATTTGGGAAAAACTCGGTGTCAGGAATAATGTCTTTTTGATTTTGTAAATAAAATCCAAAGAGATGGAAGTGGGAGTTCGTTTTAAGCGAAACGCGAGAAAGTAAAGCGTATTTATTTAATGAATTAATAGTCGCCTCTTGTAAATCTTTAGGGAGAATTAACTTAACGCCTTGCCAATTAATAACATCCATTAATGCAAGAATTCGTCCTTTAAGATTACATTGGGCACCTTGAATCATTTGGATGTCGGATATGGTATTTAAGTCGCAAGTTAATTGGCCTTGAAGAAACTCAATGGCTTTATCCCCCACGACATCAATAACATCCAGATAAGACAAATCAAATAAATAATTTTTTTGGGGCAGTAATATTAACTCGTTTTCCAAGTTTTGAAAGGTTGTTAATGTTCTATTATTAATTGGGTATGTAAAAATTTTACTCATTATTGTCAGCCTGAAAATAAAAGTTACGCCCAGAAGCGAATAACTGTCCAATTGAAATTTTGCAGAGTGTATCTGATTTTTTGAACTCGCCATAGTAGCGTTGTAAATATCAAGGTTAATGATTTCCGTTTATAAAGTCAGTAGTGTATCATTTACTCGTAGCTTCATTCGTAAAAGAGATATGCCATGTTGGATCCCAAAGAAAAAGCAAGAATTGAATGGCACTGCCGCCGAGGTATGCTGGAGTTGGATCTTATTTTACACCAGTTTCTCGAACACAAACTTGAGCAATTGACTCCACAAGAGCTCGATGCGTTGAATTCGTTATTAAGTTGTACTGATCCAGAGCTATTTGCCTGGTTGATGGGACACGAGGACCCTCAAGATAAAGAGCTTAAAAAAATTGTCACTATTATCCGAAATAACAATTGAACCCGAAAAGTCAAAGACTTATTTGCGTTTAATTTTAGTAGTTTATTCCATTACAGTTGCTTTAATCCTCTATTCATCAGTATATCTCTTGATTAAAGTATTCTTGCTTGGCTGTATTATCATGTTACTCAAAATGGATTGGTCTAAGCAAAGTCCGTGCTCATCAATTAAAAAAATAGAATCTACAGGTAATGGATGGATTTTAGAGCTCTATCGCGGGAATAAAAAAACGTATACCCAAGCTACTATTCTTATTCACAATTCTTTTTTTCTACTCATTGAATTTCAAAGCTACCGACAAAAAAAGCGAATTGTTTTATTCCTTGACCAGATTACAAACAATCAATTGCGCTTCCTACATCTTAAAACAAATTAATGGTATATAATTATACATATGATATAAATAAAATACAGTCATTCATATAATGGAATTATGAGGAAGTGATGAATAAAGAAGCTTCTTATAGCGATGAAGACTTAATTAATTTGGCGAGACAGGGGAGCATGGAGGCTTATAATCTGTTACTGTCACGGTATAATAATAAGATACAGCAAATTATTCACTTACATATTCAAGATCGTGCAAATGTTAGTGATTTGGCACAAGAAGTATTAATTAAAGTCTATCGCTATCTACATTATTTTAAAGAGAAAAGTCAATTTTCTACCTGGTTGTATCGTATTACCCAAAATACAATCAAAAATCATTATCGTACAGCCAATTTACGTATGGATATGGAGGCTGAGTATGCCGATAACTATTATCCCTCGGTTGAATTATCGCCTGAATATTTATTAATTAATATCGAGTTTGGTGAACAATTGGAATCAATCCTTTCTACTTTGTCTGATGAGCTACGTTTATGTTATGGAATGCATATTCTGGATGGGCAATCATATGAAGACATTGCAAAAAAAATGGATTGCCCTATTGGAACGGTACGATCTCGTATTTTTAGGGCTCGAAAATTAGTCATGGCATCCATAGATCAATTGTGATCATTTTTTTCTTCTAACAATTATGGTATAAAATATTTTTTGATTATTTTATAGTCACTTATCTATTTAAATAGAGTAAAAGAGCTCATTCATGCCTAATGCTTTGAAAGAACGGTTAGTTAATAATATCGTAACAAGTTTTTACGACTTTATGGCATCAACTCACTCTTGCATAGGGAGGATGAGAAAGCGATATTTAATAGCTTTTTTTCAGCCTGATATAACCATACCTGCTTCAAAAATAGAAATTTCAGATAGCACTATGAGCGCATCATTTCTCTAGTATTGAGAACTTTAGAAGATAAAAATACCTTATCTTTTATAGTTTAAGCAATTATGATATAAAACACGTGTTTAGTTACTGATCAATCTAAATGTTATTTTTCTTATGCGCAATTAAGGGATGAATTATGTCTAATCGAACAAAGCGTTTACAAAAATGCAATGAAAAAATTGATGCATTATTTCATGGAGTGGAATTAAATGCACAAATTAAAAGAGAGTTAGAAGCAGTTAAAGCGTATTACTACAACTTATATATTGAAGCAAACTATAAAGAAAATGAAGAAGCATGCATACAAACTTACGAACTTTTGGTTCATGGGCTCGAAGAGATAAAGAGTGGAACGGTAATACCTGGTGACGTATTAAAAGAAATGGCGGACATCAAATCTCTAAAAAAAACAGGAATCGTTCTTGAGAATATTTTCACTTCATTAGAGCTATTATTCTGGGCCGGGCTTGCATGTGCTTTTTTCTCCTATTGTGTTCTAATGGCCGCACCACTAGCAGCTGTTAATCCATTTTTTGCGCTTGGTATATTATCAATCGCTGGTTTAGCCGCTATATTCTCAGTGAGTAACTTTTTTGAGTGTGTTGATGAATTTAAATCGAGTGCTCCCGTCGAGGAAGAATTTAACCGAGAAAAAAGTTTAATCATGTTTTTTAAACCGGTTGCCGCTTCTTCTGAGAAACCATCTAAAGTATTTGAGGAGGACACCCAGCAACAAGGCGGGCTTTATCCTCAAATAGTAGGCATGACAAACTAATTCGAAAATACCTGGTTAAAGTAGTCTCGAAAGCAGGCAAAGACCTTATCCGGGGCAACCAGGTTTTCAGGTTATTAGAGTGAGCCTAAGAAAACGATTAATTTTTTTGTTTTTCGCTTCATTAATTCAACAAATAAGCTGCGATTCAAAAAACATATGATAAAATACCTCATTCGCCCGAACTCCTAATAAGAACTTTATGCTGGAAAGTGACCGCTTAATCAGTACTCAAAGTATTGCCTCAGAAGAGGCTATTGATCGTGCTATAAGACCTTTGAGTCTTAGTGAATATATAGGGCAGGATGCTGTAAGTTCGCAGATGCAGATTTTTATTGATGCGGCGAAAAAGCGAAAAGACGCGTTGGATCATGTCTTAATATTTGGTCCTCCTGGCCTTGGTAAAACGACTTTAGCAAATATTATTGCTCATGAAATGGGTGTTAATTTGCGTCAAACCTCCGGACCGGTAATTGAGCGTGCAGGTGATATTGCTGCAATACTCACCAATTTACAGACAAATGATGTTTTATTTATTGACGAAATTCATAGACTCAGTCCTGTAATCGAGGAAATACTCTATCCAGCAATGGAAGACTATAAACTGGATATCATGATCGGTGAGGGCCCGGCAGCACGATCTATTAAACTCGAATTACCTCCTTTTACCCTAATCGGAGCAACAACACGAGCAGGGTTACTCACCTCTCCTCTTAGAGATCGGTTTGGTATCGTACAACGTCTTGAATATTATTCTGTAGACTCATTAACACAAATTGTTACGCGTTCAGCACAATTACTTAATGTAACAACAAAACCTGAGGGAGCAAGAGAAATCGCCTTACGCTCCAGAGGCACCCCACGTATTGCGAATCGTTTACTACGACGTGTTAGAGATTATGCAGAGGTTAAGGGAAACGGTATCATTAGTGTTGATATTGCACAAAAGGCCTTGGAAATGTTGGAGGTGGATAAGCATGGTTTTGATCTCATGGATAGAAAGTTATTGTTAGCCGTGATTGAACAATTTAATGGTGGTCCTGTAGGTATTGATAGCATCGCGGCAGCAATTGGAGAAGAAAAAGGTACAATTGAAGATGTTTTAGAGCCATTTTTAATACAACAAGGATTCCTTATGCGCACGCCAAGAGGTAGAATAGCCACTCAAAGGGCCTATCAGCATTTTGGTTTAAACACAGTAGAGCAGGACTAATTTAATGGATGCCAAAACCACATATCAACATTCTTTTCGAGTGTATGCTGAAGACGTAGATTATATGGGAATTGTGTATCATGCGAATTATCTTTGTTATTTCGAACGAGCAAGGACTGAAATATTAAGAGAAAATAATTTAATTCTCTCTGATTTGACGAAAGAAGATACCCTTTTTGCAATATACGATGTACATATTCGTTATAAAGCACCTGCTCGATTGGATGATTTATTGACAGTGAGCACCCAACTACAGCAATTAGGGGCTTGTAGTTTTTTATTTGAACAAAGCATGCGCAATCAACACGGCAAAATAATTTGTGAGGCTAAAATTCAAGTGGTATGTGTGGATAGTGATTTAAAACCAAAACGATTTCCACACTAAATAAAAAAATTATCGTGGCATAGGTGAGTCGCTTCGGTGCAGCGATGCGGAACTCGGGAAATGAGCCTTATTCAAGTCCAGAATTCTGGGTTACGGCTTACGCCTTTACCTAGGCTACAAATATTGGCTACGAAAAAATAGATAAGATCTTGGTACTGGAGATAATATAGATGAGTAATCAAGCAAATGTATTAATGTACTTTATGCAAGCAGGTTTGGTTGTTAAATCAGTCATGATTTTACTAGCTGCTGCATCCATTACTTCTTGGACATTAATATTTCAACGAGCCTGGTTTTTTAACCGAAAAAAACAGCTTACCGAAGCGTTTAGTCGAAGATTTTGGGATAGTGGCGATTTAAGCAGACTTTATGCTGATATTGATAGTAATTTAAATGAGCGTCATGGCATGGCAGCCATTTTCCATTCAGGTTTTAAAGAATTTGTACGGACCAGAAAACAAGGTAATGTCATTATTGAGCCGATACAGCGAGTGATGCAAATTACTCATGCAAAAGAAGCAGAAAAACTAGAAAAGCATTTACCCTTTTTCGCTTCAGTAGGTTCTATCGCACCTTATGTAGGATTATTTGGCACGGTTTGGGGTATAATGACCTCTTTTCAGGCATTAGGCCATGCACAACAAGCGACTATTGCGATGGTGGCTCCGGGTATTTCAGAAGCACTAGTAGCTACAGCTTTAGGCTTATTTACAGCAATACCAGCGGTTATTGCATACAACCGCTATACAACACGTGCTAATGATTTATTAAATCGGTTTGATTTATTTCAGGAAGAATTAATATCGCTTATAGAACAACAAAACAGTGATACTGTAAGAGGGTAGAATTTGAAATGATCAGAGCAAAAACCAAGCGCGAACGTCCCATATCAGAAATTAATGTTGTGCCATATATCGATGTGATGTTGGTTTTACTTGTTATTTTTATGATCACGGCACCTATGCTGAGTCAGGGAGTTACGGTGGATCTGCCCAAAGCTGCAAGCCAGACTTTGGCACCTACAGATAGAGAGCCTATTATTGTTTCAGTAAATCAGCAAGGCACTTATTTCCTTAACATCAGTAGTACACCTGCTGAACCTATAGAGTCTCAAGCTTTAGTGGTTCGTGTTGCTGCAGAATTGGAATTAGCAAAGCAATCAAATCAAAAGCTTAATGTACTAGTAAAGGGAGATCAGGGGGTAGCATACGGAAAAGTCGTTCAGGCTATGGCCTTACTTAAACAAGCGGGCGCAGAGCAAGTCGGATTGTTGACTGATGATTCAGGGGCAGAAAAAACAGAGGGGCAAGCATGATAAGCAATCCTAGTTATCGTAAGGCCTTTTTTGCCGCGCTCGGTTTACACCTTTTTTTAATCGTGATGTTATTAACTGACAACTCAAGCCAACGACCTGTTTTAACAGCAGAAACTAAGAATACTCCAGGAGTCGATCAGCCCATTGCTGTAACGCCACAACCTGAAGTAGTGAAGGCAGTTAGTGTTGATAATAAGCAGGTAATGGAAACAGTTAATCGCTTAAAGCAAGAACGTGAGCAACAAAAACGAGCCGAAATCAATCGACAAAATGAACTTAAGCGACAAGCTGAAGCAGCTAAACAACAAAGAATAAAGGAACAACAACAAATTGCACGACTTAAAGAAGAAGCCAATAAAATAGCGATTGCACGTAAAAAGCAAGCAGAGGAAGAAAAGAAGCGACTCAAGAAACTTGCTGAGCAAAAAGCATTAGAAGCGAAGCGTGTTGAGGAATTAAAAAAGCAAAAAGAAGAATTGGTAAAAGAACAGAAATTAGAAGCTCAAAAACTTGCCGATTTGAATAAGAAAAAAATGGCAGAAAAAGCTCAAGCTGAGAAGGAAAAAGCTGAAAAGGAAAATGCCGAACTGGCAAAAAAAGCAGAAATGGAAAAGAAAAAACAAGCAGCGGCTGATGCAGCTGCCAAACAAGCACAAGCAGCGCAAAATGCTGAAAGACAAGCACGTATAGCTGGTGAAGTCGACAAATATAAAGCACTTATTGTAAATGCCATAGGTAGAAATTGGATATTGCCTGAAAACGTTGACAGCAGCTTATCGAGCCAATTCAGAATACGTCTTGCGCCTGATGGGACGGTAATGGAGGTTACTTTAACCCGTAGTAGTGGCGATCCATTACTTGACCGATCAGCACAAACAGCAATTCGTAAGGCGTCTCCGCTACCTGTACCTGCGAATGCAGAAACATTTAATCTGTTTCGCGATATAAGTTTAACCGTTCGACCAGAACAAGTGAGGGGGTAAAACTCGTGATTAACCGAATTATTACACTATGTTTATTACTTTTGACGCAGCAAGTTTTTGCTCTAGATTTGGAATTAACTCAAGGGATTAATTCAGCATTACCGATTGCAATTAATTCTTTTGGTTCAGATAGTGCTGCACAAGAAATCGGACAAGTTATTGAGAACGATTTAAATTTATCAGGACAGTTTCGCATCGTTTCAGGTCCTCAAGGCGCTAATTCGCAATCGGCGGTAAGTACGCTGAAACAATTGGGTGCAGACAGTGTTGTCACTGGTCGCGTAAGTCAGGTAGGAAATCATTACGAAGTAAGTTTTACCCTATCTGATGCGGTTGCTAATGGGGCAACTTTATTAACCAAAACGTTTCAAATTAGCGCGAATCAAATAAGGCCCTTGGCGCATCATATTAGTGATGAGGTATATCAAAAATTAACTGGAGAGAAGGGGATATTCTCTACGCGCATCGCTTATATTTCTGTGCAAAGAACTACAAGCAGTACTCATTACTCACTGGAAGTTGCTGATGCTGATGGACATAATCCTCAAAGTTTATTAGTCTCTTCTGAGCCTATTATGTCTCCAGCTTGGGCACCAAATGGTAAAAGCATTTCTTATGTTTCATTTGAGAAAAAAAGAGCACAAATATTTACTGTTTCAGTTGAAACGGGCCAAAGACGTTTAATTACTAGTTTCCCAGGAATCAACGGTGCTCCGGCATGGTCGCCTGATGGAAGGGAACTTGCTGTAGTATTATCTAAAAGTGGAACACCTAAAATCTATAATATAGACATCAATACAGGTACTATGAAGCAATTAACCTTTGGTGATGCTATTGATACGGAGCCACGTTATGCTCCAGATGGTAAAAGTATATTATTTACTTCGGGTAGAGGTGGATCGCCACAAATATATCGTTTGTCTTTAGCCAATGGCCAAGTATCGCGTCTAACTTTTGAAGGCAACTACAATGCGCGTGCATCTTATACTCCAGACATGAAAAATATTATTATGTTGCATCGAGATGACAGGCAATTTAACATAGGATTACAAAGTGCAAGCGGTGGTCCTGTTGTCAGCCTAACCTCCTCAGGTCGTGATGAGTCTCCATCTGTTGCACCAAATGGTCGTTTAATTCTTTATGCGACTCACAATCAAGATAAAGGTGTATTAGGTATCGTTTCCCTTGACGGTAGAATAAGAATGAGACTGCCTGCACGTGATGGAGATGTACAAGAGCCTGCGTGGTCTCCCTATTTAGGTTAATTATGTCACGAATTATATATGGACTTATTTTTTGCTTAGGCGCCTTAAACAGCTATGCATGGAATGCTGCAGGCCACAGGGTAGTGGCACAAATTGCCTATGATAACTTATCACCAAAAGCCAAGGAAATGTGCTTTAAATATCTACGTTCACGCACACATAATACGCCTAATTCAAGCTTTGTTAGTGCATCCACTTGGATGGATGAAATCAGGTGGAGGGAAGTGTATTGGTATGATGTAATGCATTATATTGATAAACCTTTTTCCAGCGACGGAACCGCTGTGCCTCCTGTTGAAAGTACCAATGCGATACGGACAATTAAGCAGGCGACTTCTGTACTTTCTTCTAAAAAGACATCTGCATCGGACAAAAAACTTGCGTTACGTATGTTGATTCATATAACAGGTGATATCCATCAACCATTACATGCAATCACTAGAGTGAGTGCTCAACATCCTAAGGGAGATTTAGGTGGTAATTTATTCTTTTTAGGAACAAATCCAGTAGGTAAAAATTTGCACCAATATTGGGATAATGGGGCTGGTTTCTTTCTTGGGCGATATGATGTAGCACGAGTGAAGAATACTGCCCAGCAATTGGAGCAAAAGTTACCTTGTTCGCATATTGAAGAACAAACAAGGCCTGCTAAATGGGCAAATATGTCCTATAAATTGGCTTTAAAAAATGTTTATCAAATGAACCCTAATGAAACACCCAGTGCTAAATATCAAGAAAATGCCCAGCTATTAGTGCAAAAACAAGCTACATATGCAGGATGTCGACTCGCTGTTTTACTGAATAAAATTGCACGGACATAGATTGACAAGCATTCACCACAGCTGTATTTGATACATGGCCGTTGCAAACAATCAGATTGATAAAGCGTTAATTTGCTATTAAATTACACAGATATCGTGTGTCATCATATAAATTATGTACTAATATTTATCCTTTAATATATTATGTCTAATAATTTGTACTCACTAACTGATTATTTGTAATCAATGACACCATTATTTCCGAAAAAAGGTCAACCCATTACCATCAAGCAGGGCAAGACTGGAGATTGCTTTCTCTTAAGTAGCTTAGATTGCATTTTTAATAATGAAACAGACGGGGTAGATGCTGTTCGTACGAAATTCAAACAAACAGAGGCTGGTATTACTCTCCACATTAAACGTACTGATGACAGTATGAAGTTGCATTCGGAAAAAATGAGTGGGAAATATACTTGCATTTACGATCCAGTCACTGACGAAGATGTTATTTTTATTGATAATAAAAAATTAAAAGAAATCGATGAGAGTAAAATCGGTGTCTCTTCCAATTCTCTCGCAGTCAAAATTTTAGAACGCATCAGCGCTTATTTTTACCAGATAGACTGGGAAGGAGAAAGCATTCGTGCGCATAACATTCACAATAAATTTCATAATAATCCCGCTGTTACACACAGAGACACCGAATTTTTAGGTAAGCTTTTAGGGATTTATGTAACGGGTTTTCGTGATCCAGATAAGCTTGTAAAGTTAAAAACAATAAACCCCAATGTTCCTATATTTATAGGAATGGATTTTGGGCGCATTGATGAGTTTGGTAAGAGGCATGGACGTCATGCATTGCGAGTCGAAAAAATTATCCCTTTGCAACAAGGCGATTTTGAAGTTACTCTAATCAATCCATGGAATAATCAAAAGCAAAGCACTTATCTGCTCTCTGATCTTAGACAAAGAAGATGTCACTTTGCAGTTTTTGATATGTCACGCCACAAAAAAACTCTATCAGAACTCTTGCTATTGTGTAAACGAGCCATTGGGCAATACATAATCAATAACAAGCAGTTGGCTTCTTTACTATGTACAATGAAAGAATGTGGTTTATTGAATCAAGATGTTGAAAAACATCCTATAAGCTCCTGTGTTGAGTTATATAAAAAAATTCCTGATCTGATTGCAAATTATGAGCGTCTTCCATATAGCAAGCGATATAACATGCTTATGTGTATTGCTCACTCTAAAGGAAGTGTGCGTTTATTTAATAAACTAATATGTGAATCATCGGAGATAGGTGTTTTAGCCGCAGTTCAGCCTTCAGGGCGTCGGTATCATAGTGTAAAAAAATTATTTGCTGATAAATCCGAATTATTGACAGCTCCTTGCGAACAGCAACGCTATAATGAGTTGTTAAAAACACTCAAAGAGAATTATGAACAAAAGCCCCCCTTAACTACGGCATTAGAAAATGTTGAAAAAAGAAAAGGTATCTACACTAAAATGGATTTAAAAAGGATTAATCAGCGTCTTGAACGACTGATTTTTTTTATGCACTGTCATACCTCTGCAAGAGGACGTTATAATAGTGGCTATAGTATCAACCAACAGCCACTATTTTGGGCTAACTCCGCTGAAAAATTGAATGCTCTGTTTCATAATCAAGAAAGGGAGCTCATACCTGGTTTACGATGCTTCTGATAGGCTATTTGACTCAATAGTAAGTGGCTTGTTCCCGCTAAGAGCTCTTGAAAAGATATGAAAGTATTCGTTTTTTCTTCTTTATTTACAATAAAAGCAATGTGTAAATATTGTGCTATATTTTAGAGGCAGTTCTCAAAAATAGGATTTTTTTATCCTCAATCTAAAAGGAATTATTAATATGAACAAATTATTTGCAAAGATTGGTATATTTAGCTTATTAATGAGTGTTTCGTTATTTGGCTGGACAGGACCATGTAAAGCTATTGCAATCTCCTGTATGCAAAACGGATACTTTAAAGGTGGACAAGGTGCGGGTAAGGAATTAGTCAAAGACTGTGTTTTACCTGTAGCAATGGGACAAAAAAAATTACCTAATACCAATTTTAGTCCAGAGCAATTGCAACAGTGTAAAATGAAAATGGCTGAAAAAGTAAAAGGTAAAATACAACAAAAAATGCAACAATAATATGCTTTTTCTTTGATAGACATTGTTAATTGTAGCCCGGGTGAGGCATAGCCGTAACCCGGGATTGAACTATGATTTAAGCTTGGATCCCTGGTCCTCTACACGTCACCCAGGTTGCATCCATCAAGAGAAAGAATTTACTATTCCTTCTGCAGGGACTCCATTACTGCACCTAAGAAACGAGTTGCCTCGCCTCCAGTAACTGCTCTATGATCAAAACTCAATGACAAAGGCAGCATATTATGCGCTTCTATGGCTCCTGAGTTATTCACAACAGCACCTTGATAGAGTCGGCCTACAGCTAGAATGGCAACCATCGGTGGAACAATAATTGGGCTTGCAAAACGGCCAGCGAATTTTCCAAAATTGGAAAGAGTTATCGTTGCACCTTTCAATTTATCTGCAGTAATCTCTCGATTGCTCACCGATTTTTTAAAGTCATTAATCATTTTCCGCAGATCAGCATCGGAAAGTGTTCCTGCATTATGAATTACAGGCACAAACAATCCTTCTTCATTATCCATAGCCAATCCAAGATGTACCTGCTCAAAACATTGACGTGCACTATGTTTGGTATCGAACCATGCATTGAGTGCTGGTTCTTTTTTAGCAGCATAGGTGATTGCTCTAATTAAGCGAACTGTAATATCAGTACCTGGTTTCCACGCACTAATATCTGCTTCATCAAAAATACTTACAGGAACTACTTCTGTATGAGATTGAATCATACTATTGAGCATTGCTCGTCTAACTCCGCGTAGCGGCTCAAAACCAGCAGGAACTTCAGCGTTTTTATCTGCTTGTGTCTGAACATCATCCCGCGTAATAACACCAAACTCTCCAGTTCCTTTAACTGTAGATAAATCAATGCCTAACTTTTTAGCAAGCATTTTCACTGCGGGAGTTGCTTTAATTCGATTTTTAGAGTGTTGGACACCAACAGTAAAATTATCTTCAAAGATTTCGTTACTTTCTTCTAAGTTACCAACTACTGTTCCTTTATCTGCTGGTTTAGCACTGGTTGATTCAAAAGCTACCAAAGGTTCTCCTGTTTTAATTACATCACCAGGTTTCCCATATAATTTGCTAATCGTTCCAGACTGAGGACAAGGTACATCCACTACAGCTTTTGCAGTTTCCATAGAAGCTAACGGTTGATCTGCCACCACAGTATCGCCTTCTTTGACGAACCATTCATGTATCTCAGCATCTGGTAGGCCTTCACCCAAATCAGGTAGATTGAAAATATTCATTATTACTCCATTATGCTCATAACGCTGTTTTTAATACGTGTAACACTGGGGATGTATTGCTTTTCCAGTTGGAAATAGGGCATTACAGTGTCATATCCAGTTACTCGTTGGACCGGAGCCATTAAATCAGCCATAGAATGTTCCATAATCTGTGCTGAAATTTCAGCGCCAACCCCACAAGTTTTTGCTCCCTCATGAACGATAACACAACGTCCAGTTTTTTCTACCGAAGCTAGAATTGTTTCTATATCCAGTGGTTTGATGGTTGCAACATCAATGATTTCACAAGAAATTCCTTCGCTGCTTAATTGTTTTGCTGCCTGTTGGGTCTCATGCATGCTAGCGCCCCAGCTTATTAAAGTGACGTCATCACCTTGCTGTAAAGTAAAGCATTTACCGATAGGAAGTGCTTCACCATTATCCTCTACGGGTTGCTTGACCAAACGATAAATTCGTTTGGGTTCAAGAAAAATCACGGGATCAGGATTACGCATAGCGGCTAAAAGCAAGCCATAGGCTCGTTTGGGTGAAGAGGGGATTACTACTTGTAATCCAGGAATATGAGCAAATAATGCTTCTGTACTTTCTGAATGATGTTCAGGAGCGCGGATACCTCCGCCAAAAGGAGCTCGAAAAACGAGAGGACAATGTAACCGTCCACGCGTTCTATTGCGCATACGAGCAGCATGAGAAATAATTTGGTTCATAGCAGGATAAATAAATCCCATAAACTGAAATTCAGCGACAGGTTTTAGCCCCTGAATTGACATTCCAATCGCCAATCCAGCAATCATGGATTCTGCTAGAGGAGTATCAAATACTCTTTTTTCACCAAAGCGCTCTTGCAATCCTACTGTGGCACGGAATACACCGCCGTTTTTGCCAACATCTTCTCCAAAAACAACAACATTTTCATCATGAGCTAACTCATAAGCCAAAGCCTGAGTTACTGCCTCAATCAACGTAATATCAGGCATTAGATGCTTCCTCCATAGCTATTGCGCGTTGTTCTACTAAATACTCAGGTAATTCAGCGTAATGATAATCAAAAATACTGCTGATAGGCTGTGTTTTCATACTTAAGTATTCATCGACTGCTTTTTCTACTTCCTCAGCACAGTGGATTACTAAATGTTCTTCGTCTTGTGCACTCCAGATTTTTTGTTCTACGAGAAACTCTTTAAAACGTGATATGGGTTCCTTAGGTTTGGCTTGTTCAACTTCCGAACCAGGTTGATAACGAGTGGCATCATCAGCCGTTGTGTGATCAGATAAACGATAAGATAAAGCCTCAATTAAAGTAGGGCCTTCACCACGTCGCGCTTTTTCAATCGCATCGCCGATAACTTGTCTTGTTGCCAATATGTCATTGCCATCGATTTGTATGCCCTCAAAACCAGCAGCTATTGCTTTTTGTGCAATCGTTTTTGAGCCCGTCTGTTGGTTTCTAGGTACTGAAATTGCCCATTGATTATTATTCACTACAAAAACAACAGGTAAATTCCAAGTACCTGCGACATTCATTGCTTCATAGAAGTCGCCTTCAGAGGTTCCTCCCTCACCAAGACAAACTACGGCAACACGTGGTTGTTTACGATATTGGAAAGCAAATGCAATACCTGTTGCATGCAAACATTGAGAGGCAATAGGAACACATATGGGTAAGTCTTCTGCATTAGAGGAGAACTGACTGCCACGTTCATCACCACCCCAGAAAGCTAAAATTTCAGACATTTTCACGCCGCGTTGAAACTGAGCTGCATAATCACGGTAATAAGGAATCAGTACATCTTCGGTACGCATCGCATGTCCAATAGCCGTAGAAATTGCTTCTTGTCCGTTAATAGGAGCATAAGTTCCCATTTTACCAGTTCTTTGCAAAGCAATAGCTTTTTTATCAAAGGTACGGGTCAGAACCATGGTTTTATAAAGTTCTTTTAGCGCCGAATGATCATGGGCAAAAGTGGGCAGTTGGCCAACTAATTTTCCATGTTCATTTAAAAATTGAATATAAGTAATATCAAATTGAGCAACTGTTGCCATATGTGGCTCCTTGTCAATAAAGCGTTTGCATAGCATACTCACAAATTAATTCAAAAACCAGAGTATTAGTGTTGATTTCGTGTTATCAGAGTTAGCCTGGATGCAACACTGCGAATCTGGAAATTATTAAATATTGATATCCTGGGTTCGCAGTGTTGCATCAGGTTACATAAAAGTAAGTTCTTAATAATTAATTACCTATGAGGTTTATTTTGAGTCAGTTTGTACTACATTCATTGGACTATCATTATGCGCTACACGATTATTACCAAAAATTAAGGCATTTACCTGGTTTTGCTCTTTTAGAAAGTACTGACCGAACTCATGGGCGCTACGATATTCTTAGTGCTTATCCTTATGATTTTATCCAAATCGATCAAAATGCTTCTGATTTATCACAATCATTGAAAAAAATAAGTCAAATTTTATCTCCTATACCCTCGGTGACGGATCTCCCTTTTCAGGGAGGAGCCCTGGGATATGTAGCCTATGATCTTGGAGCAAAGTTGCTCGGTATTAATGCTAATATACAACCCACATTAGAGAATATGCCTTTATTAAATTTGGGTTTATATGATTGGGCCATTATTGTTGACCACTATAAAAAGGCCATCACATTATTTGCTGCCAATACACATCAATCAACGCCTAGAATAGTTGATGAAGTACTTGAATTATGGAATAACCCCATTCGTCAACCTGGTGTAGCAACAATTAGAAGCAATTTTACTCCTTTGATGACTAAAGAGGATTACCTTGAGGCATTCTCCTCTGTTTATCAATCGTTGAAAGACGGAAGAAGCTATCAAGTTAATCTGACACAAGCATTTCATGCCGCCTATGAGGGAGACAGCTGGGCTTTTTATGAAAGAATTTGTTTGAAAAACCCTGTTCCATTTGCTGCTTTTTTGAGAACAGAACATGCTGATATTTTAAGTTTCTCACCAGAACGATTTCTGCTTCATGAAATGGGTAAAGTAGTGACGTCTCCTATTAAAGGAACAATAGGACGATCTCATGATCTTGTTGAAGATGGTCATTTAAAAAATAAATTAATTTCTTGTGAAAAAAATCGCGCCGAGAATGTCATGATCGTTGATTTATTAAGAAATGATCTAGGTAAAATTGCTCAGCCCGGCTCGGTGCATGTTACTAATTTATGTGAAGTACAAAGTTATAATTCAGTACATCATTTAGTAAGTACGATTGAAGCGCAATGCATGCCCCAAATTTCGCCTTTTGAAGCATTTGTATCTTGCTTTCCTGGGGGGTCTATTACAGGCGCGCCAAAAATTGAAGCCATGCGAATTATTCAAGAGCAAGAGTCTTACGCCCGAGGGATTTATTGCGGGTCCATAGGCTATTTTTCACGACATGGCCGTTTTGATACTAATATTGCCATTCGTACAATCACCGCCAAAGAAAATATTTTACATTTAGCTGCTGGTGGTGGAATAGTTATTGACTCAGACAGTGAAGATGAATATCGTGAATGTTTCATCAAAATAGCAGCGGTTATTAATGGACTTAAATGAACTTAAAGGGAAAAGAATTGTGCATTCTGCAGTGGTTGTTCTGTATGAGCAATTATCTGACTCGTTAATTTTGACAAAACGCAGTGACCAATTGCGGGCGCATCCTGGTGAAATTTGTTTCCCAGGTGGTTCATGGGAAGAGGGGGACGAGAATTATTATGCGACTGCGCTCCGAGAGCTACAAGAAGAGTTAGGGATTGACTCAGACCGCGTTACGTTGATCAAAGAATTAAACGCACAAAGAACGTTGTTAGGAAGTATTATTCATCCTTGGTATGCGAGTGTTGAGTCTGTTCAACCTTATCAGTTAAATCAGCAGGAAGTAGTTCGCCTCATATCCATTCCAATGACATTAGTTCAAGATGCAAAAAATTATAAAGATTATATATTTGATCGAGAAGGACGTCGTTATGTCACCTGTGAATTTACTGCAAATGAAGATTGGGTTTGGGGGGCAACGGCTCACATAATGAAGCAGTTAGTATTAAAGTAGCCTGGATTACACTGTGCTAATCCGGGCTACACTAAAGATTTTATATGGTAACAGCAGGTTTTTTCTCAGGGAGGCTCGGAGAGGCCGCATGAGTATCTTTAAGGGCTCGACGCAGAATCTTCCCTACGTTTGTTTTGGGGAGCTCAGAGTAAAACTCAACTATTTTGGGAACTTTATAAGCAGTTAAATGCTCTCGACAATAAGCAATGATTTGTTCTGCAGTTAAATCAGGATCTTTTTTCACGATACAGGCTTTAACACGCTCACCGGACTCCTTATCAACAACACCAACAACCCCAACCTCTAAAACACCAGGATGCATTGAGATAACTTGTTCTACTTCATTTGGATAAACATTAAAACCAGAGACAAGTAGCATATCTTTTTTGCGATCGACCAAATAAATAAAACCTTCTTCATCCATTTTGCCAATGTCACCTGTTTTTAAATAGCCATTTTTAGTAAACACCATAGCGGTTTCATCGGGTCGTTTCCAATATCCCGGAGTTACCTGAGGACCTTTAATACATATTTCCCCGCTTGTTCCTACCGGCACTTCATGCTCATCATCATCGAGGATAATCACATCGGTGGAAGGAACTGGTAATCCTACGCTTCCATTATATTCAGTAAGATTCATAGGATTCATAATGGCAGCAGGACTGGTTTCTGTTAAACCATAAGCTTCTAATACAGGCGTCTTGGTTGTTTCCAGCCACTTAAGTGCTACACTTTTTTGTAATGCCATCCCGCCAGCAAGTGAAATTTTTAGTTTACTGAAATCGACTTCTTTAAATTTAGGATGGTTTAATAAAGCATTAAATAAGGTATTAACACCGGTAATTGCTGAAAAATGCCCATTTTTGATTTCTTTAATAAAGTGTCCTACATCACGGGGATTTGTAATAAGAATGTTCTTTGCACCCAGTTTTAAAAAAGTTAAACAATTGGCCGTAAGGGAGAAAACGTGATACAGCGGAATCGCTGTAACAATGATTTCATCACCATCTAAACCTATAGGTGTAATCCATGCTTCGGCTTGCAGGACATTAGAGACCATATTGCCATGAGTTAAAATCGCACCTTTTGCCACACCGGTTGTTCCTCCGGTATATTGCAAAAATGCAATGTCATTATGACCTAACTCTACGTGATGTAATGGCGCCTGTTTTCCTTCAAGCAATGCATAATTAAATGCTACTGCGTGAGGAATCTCATAAGCAGGTATCATTTTTTTAATGTATTTAACTACTGCATTGACAATAATACGCTTCGGCGTTGGAAACAAATCGGCTATTTCAGTGACAATGACATGTTTTAATGCTGGAATGGCGCTTAGTGCCTTTTCAACGGTTTTTGCAAAATTTGCAAGAACAATGATTACTTCAGCGCCTGAGTCATTCATCTGGTGAATCAGTTCGTCTGTAGTGTACAGTGGGTTGGTATTAACAACTACATAACCTGCACGTAAGATAGCAAACAAAGCTACTGGATATTGAAGAACGTTAGGGAGCATGATTGCTACGCGTGCGCCTTTATCCAATTTAAGTTGTTGAAGGTACGCAGCCAAATCCCTGCTTAACTCATCCAGTTCACTAAAAGTAATACCGCTCCCCAAATTGATATATGAGGTTTTTTTAGCATAACGCGTGCATGATTCTTTAAACAAATCTACGAGGGAAGAATATTGACTCGAGTCAATTTCGTGCGGAACTCCTTTCTGATATTGTTCAAACCACCGTTTATCCACCTTAATATCCTTCTGTTATTGGTTTTCACATGTTAGTATAAACAAAAATATTCGTTATGGATATCATACTCATGAGTGAACATACAACACAAACTCAAGCATTTAAACTGAAGGGCCGTCTTTATACGTTTACTGTATTGCATGTATTAAATACAGACCCTAATATTTTTTCGCAGCAGCTGGTTGACACTGTTGCCAAAGCCCCCAAATTATTTGAACATACCCCTGTTGTTTTTGATTTGTCTTCGGTACAACAATTGGAATTTGATTTACCGTCTTTGCTCCAAACCGCGCGCACACATGGGATGATTCCTGTTGCCATTCAAGGAGGAAGTGTCGTACATAATACATTAGCTCAATGCCATGGGTTAGCAGTCTTACATGCATCGTCGACTCAAGATAAGCCTATTATTGAGCGACCAATTGAAAATAATCATCATGAATCAACAAAAACAATAACAAAATTAATTACCACGCCAGTTCGTTCAGGACAGCAAGTAGTCGCAAAGGGTTCCGATCTGGTGATTGCCTCTTCAGTCAGCCATGGTGCTGAATTGTTAGCTGATGGTTGCATTCATGTTTATGGTGCTTTAAGAGGCAGAGCTTTAGCGGGGATCTCAGGTGATAAAGAGGCGAGAATTTTTTGTCAATCACTTGAGGCTGAGTTAGTATCAATTGCTGGATATTATCGCTTAAGCGATGCCATTGAACCTTATAATGGACCGTGCCAAATTTATTTAATGGATGATCACATACATATTGAGCCTTTATGATAGAAGCTGTTTTTATTTCTGATCTTCATTTGCATCCAGAAGAGCAGGCCATTCAGGAACGTTTTAATCAATTTCTTGAATGGGCAAAGATTTCAGTTAAAAATGTTTATATTCTCGGTGACTTTTTTCATGCTTGGGCGGGAGATGATACCACTGATGAATGGAGCCGAGGTATTGCACAGCAGCTATTTTCTTTAAAAAAACAAGGAATTAATATATTTTATATGCATGGAAACCGTGATTTTTTATTGGGGAAAGCTTTTGCAAAACTAGCTGGATGGACAATTTTGCCTGAACCGACTGTAATCCAATTAGGCCAGGAAAAAATACTCTTAGTACATGGGGATCGATATTGTACTAAAGACTTGGCGCATCAACGTTTTCGACTGATAACTCGAAACAGAATATTTCCTGTCTTATTTTTAAGTTTAACAAGAAAATATCGTGAGCGCTTAGTGAAGCAAATACGTTACCGTAGCCAGATGAATCAAAACAAACCTTTGGATGAAATGGATGTGGTTGCAACTGAGGTAATTAAGCACATGTTGCATTATCAAGTGACCCAATTAATTCATGGCCATACCCATAAACCTGGCATAATTTCTTATCAAAATAATTCGCAAGAATTAAAACGGTATGTCCTCAGTGACTGGGATGACAAACCCCAGCTGTTGTGTTATCATAATACAAAAGGGTTCTATTTTGCCCGCCCTTGATTTTGGAGTGATCTGATATGTCGACTGAATTTGATAAACGAAGGGATGAAGCGAATAAAAGCTCCGTAGAGGGAGTGGAGAAACTCCGTAAAGATCAACGCGATAAAGATTGGCAATCAGGTCTTGAGACTGCGCAAATGGCGCAGCGACAAAAGTGGGCCAAGTTTATGGACGACTTGAGAAACAAGCATAAACTCAAAAATCGAAGAGAGGGCGGGCCAGAAACTTATTGGCAAGAAGTCGATCAATTGGCTGACAGTATGATTAACTCAGAGCAAAATGCCTTCAACGATTGGCGTTCTAACATGATGTCCTTGCTGAACATGTTAACAAAGCTTAATAAAGCAATAAACATATCTGTTGATCAAGTTGGCGGCGAGCTAGTGGACTATGTGAAAACAAAAACTAAAAATGTTCCTTATATTGGCGCTATATTTCATCCTAACGAAAGGATCTATCAGTCGATTAAAGCAGCGATAATGCATAAGCTTATTAAAGGTGTCGGTGATATTGCTTCCCCTGTTTTAGATCATAAGGTTACGTTTAAAGATGGAAAAGTTCATATCGCTGACTTAACTCGTGCTGATACTGGGGCTTCCTTAGGTGATAAGAAAACTGCAGATGGAAGGCTTGTAAAAGAACAAAATGAAGCAAATAAAGCATTTAAGGTATTTGTTGACCTTTGGTTAGAAGAAAATGGTTATGAACCTATCCTCAATCCTCCAGGGACTCCTCGTGGGACTCCAGTAGCATATAAAAATAAGACAACTGGTGCATTATTAGATGAAGATGTGTTTAATGATTTAAACAACGATCCTAATACTAGCTTTTCTTCATTCTTAAAAGCAAACGCCAAATTGAAATATGGTGAGCAACAAGAGCCAGAGCAAAATAGTACGCCCACACCTACATAATGACTCATTGAAGCTGCGGTATTCCGCTATGAAAGCGAAATACCGAGTCAGTTGCTAAAATAAAATCATTTTCTAAAGATAAAAACAATTTTAAACGCTGTTCTATATCACCACCGTATAATTTTGCAAGTCTCAAATAATTCTCAAAATGACGCGCCTCGGATTTAATTAAAGTTCTGTAAAATTTGATTAAATCTTGATCCTCTAGATAAGGAATGATTGCGTAAAAACGCTCACAGGAACGGGCTTCAATAATGGCACCAATGATCAGTTGATCACTTAGACGCTGAGGTACATCCTTATTCGTAACCAGTTTATGCATTTGTGTCGCATAGCCTGAGGGTTGTAGCGGACAAAATTCGATCCCTTTTTGGGTCATAAAATGAATGACTTTTTCAAAATGCAGTAACTCTTCACGAGCTAAAGGAGACATTACGTCAACAAGTTCTCTTTTTTCTGGATATTTGCTCATAAAGTTAATTGCAGTCGCTGCAGCTTTGCGCTCACAATGGGCATGGTCAATTAATAGTAAAGGAATATGATTTGCTGCGTAATCTAACCATGCTTGGGGTGTTTTTACCTGAAGAAAGTTATTTAATAATTGTAAATCATTATCTAATCGTTTTAACATCTGCGGGATACACACTATACTTAATTAAAATAAACTGTCTTATATCATATACCTTAAAGAAATTAAATTGGATGAAAAATGAACGAGCAAGAAATTGATACTGAGTTAAGCCAATGGTTTTCAACTTATGGAGTAATAACCGCTGAGCGTATATTAGGTAGATACAAAATCAATTTGGTGCAAACAGAATTGGTTGCAGCGATTAAAAGTCCATTTAGTTTTTATCATCGCATATTACTAGTTCCATTAAAAAGTGTTCTCAATGGTATCGTCTTACAGCAAGCAAACGATTATCATGTTTATGTGCAAAAATTATACATTGATTATCTGCTTTCTGGTGAAAACTCCAAAGGTGAGGAGGCACAAGGTGCTGCAACACGTGAAGTGATAGAAAACGAGCGACAACAATTAGTTGCGCTTGGTGAGGAGTTTCAAAAGGTACAGGGGAATCATGATTACTTGATTGCGACCAGCCAACGTATTTTGATTCAAATTACTCAAATGTTTAACACGGAATTGGAAAAAGCAATTAAGTCAATTAATAGTATATTTAAAACTGCTGCTCTCTCAGTGAAAAAGAGCCAAATACGAAAGGCAGTTAATCACGCTTTGATTTATTGCAATATGGCAGAAGTTCAAGCTAATGAATCTCTTTTTATAGAGAAAATGAATGAAATGCTTAAAATTTCATTGACAGAAGACTTAAAAAGAAAAATACAAGCCGCGTTAGCAGAAATTTTGCAACTGGACATAGATTTTGATGATCAGGTAATGGAATATGTGGACCAAGCGGATGAGTTAAATCGGACAGCCAATGCGTACAGAAATCAATTTTTCGATACGATTATTCGTGTTGTTGATTTAATGAAATCCTTACCTGAATACAAAATTGATCCTGCGCAAGATGAGATTAATCGTGAGCCTTTATATTTTGATAAAAGTATTGGGGCAATTGAGTAATAATCAATATAAAAAAGCAAAACAAGGTTGTAGCACATTAGTTTTGCTTTTGCCATCAAGAGCATATTCATATAAAAATGAATTTATATTAGCCATATAGCCGGCATTTCGTGTATAATATTGCACTTTAACTAAACCCCTATGGAGTCCACGATGGCAAAAGAAACAACATTGTCAATTATTAAACCTGATGCAGTAGCTAAATCTGTTATTGGCCAAATCTATACTCGTTTTGAAAGTGCTGGTTTAAACATAATCGCTGCAAAAATGATGCAACTTTCTCGCGAACAAGCAGAAAATTTTTATGATATTCACCGTGCACGCCCTTTCTTTAATGATTTGGTTGAGTTCATGATTTCTGGTCCAGTGATGATTCAAGTATTACACGGTGAAAACGCGGTCATGAAAAACAGAGACATTATGGGTGCAACAAACCCTAAAGAAGCTGCTCCAGGAACTATCCGCGCTGATTTTGCTGATAGTATTGATGCGAATGCAGTACATGGTTCTGATAGTCTTGAAAATGCGGCTCGTGAAATTGCTTTCTTCTTTGAACCTCATGAAGTTTGCGAAAGATAAGAAATAGTTTTTGATATTTAATGGCACGAGTAGTGTTGTATTGTAGGCTGAGTGCAGCGTAGCGGAATCTGGGGTTTATGAGTCATTTCATATCCTACTCCCGAGTTCCGCTACGTTGCACCCAGGCTGCAACTCTATTCATTGAGTCATTAAATTTGGAGCAAAAATGACTGCACAAAAAGTAAATCTGCTGGATTACAATTACCAACAAATGCGTGAGCTATTGGATAGTTGGGGCGAACAATCTTATCGTGCGCAACAAATAATTCAATGGATTCATCAAGCAGGTTTATCTGATTTCACAAAAATGACTAATTTAAGCAAGTCATTAAGAGAAAAGCTGGCTGAACTATCGAATATTAAGTTACCTGAAATAGTTGCTTGTCAGAAGTCTAATGATGGCACTCATAAATGGCTTTTAAAGCTTGATTGTGGTAATTGCATTGAGACGGTATACATTCCAGAAGCAAATCGTGGGACTCTCTGTGTTTCTTCCCAAGTAGGATGTGCGTTAAACTGCTCGTTTTGTTCTACTGCAAAGCAAGGTTTTAATCGTAATTTATCTACAGGTGAAATTATCGGACAAGTGTGGTTGGCTGTCCGTGAGCTATCGCAACAGCAGGGAGCGCATGACAAAAAAGTCACTAATGTGGTGATGATGGGTATGGGGGAACCCTTGCTTAATTTCGATAATGTTGTGTCAGCAATGAACATTATGATGGATGATTTTGCTTATGGATTATCAAAACGTCGTGTTACTTTAAGTACCTCAGGGGTATTACCTGATCTGCAACGTTTAAGAGAAGTTAGTCCTGTAGCCCTTGCTGTTTCCTTGCATGCTCCCAATGATGAATTAAGAAATGAGCTGGTGCCTATAAATAAAAAATATCCTCTGGCTCAGTTAATGGCTTTATGTAAAGATTATTTTAAAGATGAACCACGAAGAAAAGTGACTTTTGAGTATGTCATGCTCAAAGGCGTTAACGATCAACCTGAACATGCAAGTCAATTAATAAAGTTGTTACGCAATGTTCCATCTAAGGTCAATTTAATTCCATTTAATCCTTTTCCAATGACGCAATATCAGCGTTCATCTCAGGAAGCAATTGATGCATTTAGAGATAAATTAATTGCCCATGGTATTAACACAATTACCCGAAAAACACGTGGCGATGACATCGATGCTGCATGTGGGCAGTTGGCTGGCGAAGTTAAGGACAGAACAAGCCGCTCTGAGAGGTGGCAAAAATTACATTTTATGCCTAAAAAAAATCAAGAGCAGCATCCAGCAGAGCAATGATTACGCCTGGCCTAAACTTTTGTGCCACAATAAAGTCATTATTTGTGACAAATCATTTTTAATTTATTTGTAAGCGGTTATAATGCGCAATCATTTCTAACCTTAGTGTGAAATATTGTGTTAAAAAAGTTTTATCTCTTATTTATTGTGGCCAGCTTGTTTTTGCAGGCATGCGCACATGATGAAGAAAGTGAAAAACAAAATTTAAAAAAACCGAATCTCAGTAGGGCTGCATCATATAATGTTCAGTTAGGTTTAGGTTATTTAAAACAAGGTGATAGACCAAGAGCGAAAAAAAAGCTTATCACCGCATTGGAACAAGAGCCGAGATCCCCTGATGTCAATTCGGCAATGGCTTATTATTTTGAGCAGACAAAAGAATTAGACCAAGCAGAGAAATATTATGTCAAGGCCTTGTCATTAGCAGGGAATGGCGGCGCCCAGTCCAATAATTATGGTGCATTTTTGTGTCGACAAGGCGATTATAAAAAAGCCGAGGCTTACTTTTTAAAAGCGGTTAATGATTTAAAGTATGTAAATACTGCGGGAGCTTATGAGAATGCAGGTCTTTGTGCGCTATCAGTTCCTAATGAAGATAAGGCTAAGGTTTATTTCGCAAAAGCATTAAACCAAGACCCTTCTCGAAAGGTATCTTTTTATGAATTACTGAAAATCGAAATTAAAGCTGGCCATGACTCAGAGGCATACGCTCTAGTACAGAAGCATCCAGAATTAGTTTTGAATGATAGAGTTTTATTATCTTTAGCCAAAGAGGCTTCTGATAAAGTTGGGCAACATGCTATAGCTGCAGAATATGAACAAAGCATAAATAATTTGAATTCCAATATCGATAATAGTGGAGTAAATAATGAATACAATAACCACACTGGATGAAAATATAATAGAACATGATAAAAATCCAGGCGAGCAACTTGCCAGCATACGCCAGCAAAAAGGATATACAATTGAATATGTTGCTAATAAATTGCACTTGCGGGCACGTATTATTGAGCTAATTGAAAACAATGAGTTCCATTTGTTGCCAGAGCCTGTCTTCGTTAAAGGATATTTACGTGCGTATGCTAAATTACTTGGTACTTCGCCTGAACCTTATTTAGCAATATTTAATGAGCAGTTTGTCGTTGAGAAAAAATCTGATCGCGCGCTTTTATGGCAGCAAAGTAAACGTGAATCTCATAAGGCAGAACATATTATTCGCTGGTTTACTATTTTGTTTGCTTTAGGCGTGATTGTTGCTGTAGGTATTTGGTGGCAAAAAAACAGTGATACACAACAAGTATTTCCTGCCAAAAGTGCTCCTGCCGATTTATCGTTGAATCAAACACCAACAACGGAAACAACAGAGCTAAAGCTCACTGATATATCAAAAATGCAGTCATTATTAAATCCTAAGCAAGAAATGTCACCTCTGGAGAAGATAGGTGGCTGAACGAATTCAAGCAATACGAGGAATGAATGATGTTTTGCCTGAGGTGACGGCATTATGGCGTTCTATCGAACAAGTTTTTATAAGCGTTCTGTCCAGTTATGGTTATCAGGAAATACGTTTTCCACTTATTGAAAGTACCCAACTATTTAAACGAACTATAGGTGAAGTAACTGATATAGTTGAAAAAGAAATGTATACTTTCAATGACTTAAATGGAGACAGTATTACTTTAAGACCAGAAGGTACTGCCGGTTGTGTGCGTGCTTGTTTACAAAATGGCCTCTTACATAATCAACAGCAAAAACTCTGGTATATAGGGCAGATGTTTCGTCATGAAAGACCCCAAAAAGGAAGATATCGACAATTCAATCAATTAGGTGTTGAGGTATTTGGAATGCCTGGCGCCATGGCTGAATTAGAGTTGATTTCCATGTCTCGCAAGTTTTGGGAGCACTTAGGCTTTGCGGATTTTGTACAATTACAAGTAAATACTTTAGGTGAGTTAGCTGAGCGTCAACGTTATAAAGAAATTCTGGTAGAGTATTTAACTGATCATGAAAATCAGTTGGATGAGGACAGCAAACGTAGATTAACTCGCAATCCATTACGCATTTTGGACAGTAAAAATCCTGAGATGCAGCAGCTACTAGCTAATGCACCAAAATTAATTGATGTTCTTGATGAAAAAAGTCGTGCGCATTTTCAGTCTTTCTGTGATGGTCTGGATGCATTACAGGTGCCTTATGTAGTCAATCCTGTTTTGGTTAGAGGGCTTGATTATTATGGGCATACTGTTTTTGAATGGGTGACCGATAAATTAGGCAGTCAGGCAACAGTTTGCGCTGGTGGCCGATATGATATATTGGTAGAGCAATTAGGTGGTAACCCAACGCCTGCGGTAGGTTTTGCATTGGGTATAGAGAGAATATACTTGCTGATGGAAACGCTGAATCTTTTGAAAAAAGAGAAAAAGAAAAATGCGTTATATATTATTGCTGTCAATGAGCAGGCGGTGGTACGAGGACTCATAATTTCTGAAATGATACGTAGTACTTATCCGGAAATTGAAGTATCCGTAAATACTGCTGGGGGCAGTTTTAAAAGTCAATTTAAAAAAGCAGATAAAAGTGATGCACGCCTGGCTTTGATTTTGGGCGAAGATGAATTAGCGAATCAGCAAATTAGTATTAAGGATTTACGTAATGAAGCGGAACAAATTACAGTAGATCAAAATATGATTAATCAAGTTTTAAAAGATTATTTTGAGTGAGTGCAGGAGAGTATTATGTCAGTGTATATGACTGAAGAGGAACAATTAGAATCGATAAAAAAATGGTGGAAGCAATACGGTAATCTAGTCACCGTAGTATTATCGCTTATACTCTTTGGTATTGCTGGATATCGATATTTAAACTGGCATCAGGACAAGCTGACACAACAAGCATCCGTTGCCTATGAACAAATGATGGTTGCTCTTTCTAACCAAAATATTAAAGCAGTGCGAGCTTATGCGAATGAATTAATTCATGAACATAACCGTACCGTCTATGCTGATGCAGCGCATATGACTCTTGCGAAAATTTACGTGTCAAAAAACAAGCTAGAGCAAGCTAGAGAGGAGCTGCAAGCTGTTGCTACGGACAGTAAGATGTCGACTTTAAAGCAAATTGCTAAGATTCGCATCGCACGAATTTTTGCTGCAGAAAAGTCTTACACAAATGCTCTTAAAGAATTGAGCAGTGTTCATGATAATACTTATTTGCCAGTCATTAATGAGTTGAAAGGTGACATTTACGGCGCCACGGGACAATACCAGGAAGCCATGAACTCCTACAAGCAAGCTTTAGATGAAGTAAAAAATAATGGTATGGGAAATTTATTTTTAGAAATGAAAACTAATGCAATAGCAAGCAAATCGCATTCGATGATTTCCGAGAATAAAAAAGTAGCGTCTGCATAACTATTTTAATATAAGCCTGGGAGCCGTATAGAGCCTGTACCTTAAGGCTTTCCTAGGCTTCAAACTAATGCAGACATAATGAAACTATTGATATATTTGTATAGCAAAAATTGAGGTTTAACTTTCATGAAAATGAAATTATTTATTTTAATTCTCTGTGCCTTGAGTCAAGGATGTTCAAAGCTTGATGACTACATGTTAGGTAAAGATAACACCCCAAAACCTAAAGAGCTTAAGCAGGTTAAAGACAAAATTAAAGTGGAACAAAACTGGACCGCTGCTGCAGGCAAGTCTTCTAAAAATAAAGAATATTTAAGATTGAAGCCTGTGGTTCAGCGTGGGGTTATTTATACTGCTGATGCCAGTGGTTTGGTCCAAGCAATTAATAAACACAATGGTGAAGCGAAATGGACTACAGAAGTAAAGCATGGTTTAGTTAGCGGTCCGGCTGTAGCTAGTGGGTATGTTGCTGTCGGCACTAATAATTCTTCATTAGTTGTGCTGAATCAAAGTAATGGTAAAAAATTGTGGCAAAAAAAGGTTACTGGAGAAATTTTGTCGCCACCAACTATTATGGCTAAAAAAGTAATCGTAAAGACAATCGATGGTAGGGTTTATGCATTTAATGCAGCAGATGGCAAACAGCTATGGATGGCAGAGCATGGTTCACCTAGTTTAGTTCTGAAAGCAAGTTCATCGCCCGTTGCTTTGGGACATTTGATATTGATCGGTTTTTCAGATGGCAAATTGGATGCATTGGATCGAGAAACGGGACGTGTAATGTGGCAGCGAAGCATCGCATATGCGTCCGGATCCAGTGATGTAGAGCGATTAGTTGATATCGATGCTGATCCAATTGTAGAGAATAATGTGGTTTATCTTGCAAGTTATCAAGGATATATTGGTGCTCTTTCTTTAGCAGATGGACAATTCATTTGGAGAAAACCAGGCTCTGTTTATAAAAATATGGTATTAAGCGGTAATACTTTGTATATAACTGATAGCCATGATGTTTTATGGTCTATTGATAAGCGCAATGGCCAGGTTAATTGGAAGCAAACTGGTTTGAAAGCAAGAGGATTAACTGAACCGGCACTGATAAAAAATGATTTGGTTGTAGGTGATAAAACCGGTTATCTACATTTTGTTGATGCTCAAACAGGCGAAATTATAGCTCGTTCAAAAGTTTCAGGTGGCGTTAGTATTTCTCCAAGTGTAGTAGGAAGAAAGTTATATGTATTAACAGACAATGGAATGCTTAATCAATTATCTGTGAGTTAATAAATGATCCCTGTGATTGCACTTGTTGGACGTCCTAATGTGGGTAAGTCTACTTTATTCAATAGACTTACCAAGACACAAGATGCTCTTGTTGCTGATTTCCCTGGCTTAACTCGAGATAGACAGTATGGCCAAGCTCAGCATAATGATAAACAGTATATCGTTGTTGATACTGGAGGTATCGGTGTCGATGATGTGGCTGTTGATAATTTAATGTCTAAACAATCAGAAATAGCACTGAATGAAGCGGATATAGTTCTTTTCATAGTTGATGGCCGTTCTGGACTAACTGGAATCGATGAGAAAATTGCCAATAATTTGCGCAAATTAAGTAAAAAAGTACATCTTGTTGTTAATAAAACAGAAGAACTTGATGATGATGTGGCTTGTGCTGATTTCCATGCTTTAGGTATTGTTGATATTCATTCCATTTCTTCATCGCATGGTACTGGTATTAGAACGTTGCTTGATGAGATTTTATCACCATTTGTGCCTCATGTTGATGAAGTCGAAGAAGACAATGCGATTAAAATTGCCTTTGCTGGTCGTCCTAATGTTGGAAAATCAACTTTAATTAACCGAATCTTAGGCGAAGAAAGGGTCGTTGTATATGATATGCCTGGTACGACTAGAGACAGTATCGCGATTCCGTTTGTTCGAGATGAGCAGAAATATATTCTGATAGATACAGCCGGTGTGCGAAGAAAATCTCGGATTGGTGAAAAGATAGAAAAATTTTCTGTAATTAAGACATTACAGGCTATTGAAGAATCTAATGTCTGTTTACAACTTCTTGATGCGGATGAAGGAATTACTGATCAAGATATGAATTTGCTTGGTTTTATTATTGAATCAGGCAAAGCTTTAGTTATTGCAGTGAATAAATGGGACGGCAAGGATGAAGAGCATAAAGAAAAAGTAAAAAGTGAATTATCCCGTAGATTACATTTTGCAAATTTTGCAAAAATTCGTTTTATATCCGCGCTACATGGTAGTGGGGTAGGCAGTTTATTTAAAGACATTAATGAGGCGTATGCTTCAGCTACCCAATCTTTTTCAACCCCGAGATTAACGCGTTTACTTCAAGATATTAGCACGAAACATACCCCTCCGTGCGTGAACGGACGCAGGATAAAATTGAGGTATGCTCATATTGGTGGTCACAATCCTCCCGTGATTGTAATTCATGGAAATCAATTGGCTGATTTACCGGATAGCTATAGGCGTTATCTTAGTAATGAATTTATTAAGCATTTGGGATTGGTTGGTACTCCTTTAAAACTGGAGTTTAAAGGCGGTACAAATCCTTTTGCAGATAAAAAAGTTAAGTTATCACAGCGACAAGTGAATAAGAAAAGAAGATTAATGAAGCATGTTAAAAAGAAAGTACGAAGTAAAAAATAGTAATTTTTTTCGTATAAAGTGTAGGCTGGGCTGTTAAGCCAGCATCTGCTGAATTAATTCGTACTCTCCAAAATGTTTATCATGAAGCCCTGCACCGTATGTTCAGTTACAGTGTTTGTTAAGAATATATTAGCTTAATTACATGCTGGACTTATCAGCCCAGCCTACGTTTCGGCTTATTATAGTCGTAACGTTAAAACATCACATGGGGCATGATTAACCGTAGCATGCGCCGTACTTCCTAAAAATGTATGCAAGCCAACGGATGAGTGGCTACCAATGATAATAAGCTGACAATTTAACTCTTTGACTTTAGTAAAAATATGTTCTTTAACTGAGCCTACTTCAACAAATTGTTGCTCTTGTGGGATATTAAAGTTATCACCCAACAAGGCTAAAACGGTTTGTGCATCATCTTTGGCCGGATTTGCTATTTCAGTAAATCCTAAACCTTGTGCAAGCTGAAAACTCGCGGGAAGTTCTATGACATGTAGTAAAAATAATTTAGCATGAAATTGTTGTGCAATGGAGATGGCTTTTTCTGTGAGATGATTATGTTCTTTGAGCAAATCCGTAGCAAATAAAATATTATTATACATAGTAGCCTCACAATTGAGTTTGTTATTGTAAATAATAGTAGATTCTTTGATATAAGTACCTATTTCACATCACAAAATATAAAATAATTCTGTTGGAGCTTGGGATTGTATGTTTTAGGTAATTCATTGATAAAAATAGCTCAATAAACCTAGTCTCGAAGACTTAAGCGGTAAGCAGGGATTAAGAGGTTGTATTCATATTTCGAACCTTGTACCCAGATTGCAACATTACACTACTACAGCATCTACGTGATGCTTTGCTTTTTTGTAGTCAGGGTTTATTTCTACGAGTGGATTCAAAACAAAATCTCGAGACTCTATATGTGGATGGGGCACTATGAGTTTCTTCGATTGAATAACTCGATTTTCATAAAACAGAAGATCAATATCAATAATTCTAGGGCCCCAGCGTTTTTTTCGAATTCGTCCCTGTTTTTTTTCAATTTTTTGACATGCATCCAGTAGCTGTAAAGGGGATAAGAGCGTAGAGAGTGCAATCACTGCATTACAAAAATCTTGTTGACCGTGTAGTCCCCACGCTTTAGTCCAATAAAATGAGGACACTTTAGTAACGACTGTATGACGTAAGTTTTTTATTGATTTAATTGCTCTTCGGAGTTGGCGTTCGGGCACTTGCTGATTTGAGCCCAAGCCTAAATAACAAACATTCATTGTGCATCACTTGTTTTTTTACTTTTAGGCTTGCGACGACGTTTACGTTTTGGAGCATCAGGTGTCAATTGTGTAATCATATCAGCTTGCTCTGCTTCATCAGCATCCTGGAAAGCAGTCCACCATTGTGCTAACTCCATGGATTCATCACTTGCAAGGGCACGCAATGCCATAAAGTCATATGCTGCTCTAAAGCGTGGATGTTGTAAGAGATTAAAGGCTCTTCCACCTAATCTTTTTGAAAAACGATATTGTAATAGCCAAATTTCACGAATAATCTGCGTATAGCGTTTAGGAATAGAAATGATTTTGTTTTGTTCAGCAATGACAAGTGACATCGCCTTTTCTATAGATGGCAATGGATCAATTCCAGTTTGTTGTAACTCCTTTGCACATTCAATCATAGGGAACCATAAAAGAACTGCAAATAAAAACGCTGGGGTGACTGGTTTGTCTTCACGTATACGCGTATCAGTATTTTCTAGTGCTATGGCTAATAATGCGTTTACTGGATAGGTACTGTTTAATAAGGCATTGGTTTGTGGGCATAAATATTGAAATAAACCATATTGCATAAGCAATTTTTGAACCATTTCCGCATTCCCACATTGGTATAATTTGGTTATTTCATCGAACAAACGTGAATTGGAAACATGAGTGATAAGATGGCTAATTTCAGGAAAAGGGGCTTCTGTTTCTGGTGCAAGCTTAAAATTTAATTTCGCACTAAATCGAATTGCGCGTAACATTCTCACGGGATCTTCTTGGTAACGCTTGACTGGGTCACCAATCATCCGAATAAGCTTCTCTTCAACGTCTTTTACGCCACCAGTAAAATCAATGATGGTAGAGTCATTAATATTGTAATACAGCGAATTAATTGTAAAATCGCGCCTCCAGGCATCTTCATCAAGTGAGCCATAGGCATTATCACGAACCAGCATGCCGCGTTCATTTGTTTGTTGACTCTCATCAACAGCCACGTGTCCTCGGAATGTAGCAACTTCAATAATTTCTCGGTGAAAAAGTATATGTACCAGTTTAAATCGTCGACCAATAATGCGTCCATTTCTGAACAAGTTTTTGACTTGATTCGGGGTGGCGTCAGTTGCAACATCAAAGTCTTTAGGCGCTTTATGCACTAATAAATCTCTGACGCTTCCTCCAACTATATATGCCTGAAAGCCAGCACCAATTAGGCGGTTCAGTACTTTGAGCGCATTGCTACTAATGTCCGCTTTAGATATGGAATGTTTATTCCTTGGGATTATATAAGCTGAAGCAACAGGCGCTACATGAGCCCTGTTTCTTTTTAACAGCTTTTTGATAAATTTGATGATCTCTATATCTCACAAGATTAACGAAACGCGAATATTATATCGAAGTAAAAGGATAAAGTGAATATTTGCCTTGATAAACCTCAATTTAATGTAAAATTTAGATTGTAAATGTTACAGAAAAACTTAGGTAAAAATTAGATTAAGAGTATATCATATATTTTTTTCAATGTCTGACATCTGAGGATTTGATGGATTTTATTGATATTACTGCGAGCTTAGTCGTTTTACTTATACTAGAAATTGTTTTAGGAATTGATAATCTGGTTATTCTGTCCATTTTATCTGAAAAACTACCGCTAGAGCAGAGAAAAAAAGCACGACGTTTAGGACTCACTCTCTCTTGGGTGATGCGCTTGCTTTTACTTGCAGTTGCGGTGGATTTGATTAAATTAACCAAGCCATTACTTACAATAAATCAAATGTCGTTTTCTGCACGTGATTTTTTTCTCATATTAGGTGGTGCATTTTTAATTTGGAAAGCTACAGATGAAATTCACCAGGATGTTGCAGAAAGCATATTAGAGGATGACAAGAAAAAAATATCATTTAAAGCAACATTTGGGATGGTTATTTTTCAAATTGTGATAATGGATATTATTTTTTCGCTCGACAGTGTTTTAACTGCTGTAGGCTTGACCTCTCGATTTTGGGTTATGGCTTTGGCAATTACATGTGCCATTTTAATTATGATTTTTGCTAGTGAAGTGGTGAGTGCATTTATTAAAGAACATCCGACGATAAAAATGCTTGCCCTGAGCTATTTAATTCTAATTGGTATGGTATTGGTTGCCGATGGACTTTCTTTTCATATTCCTCGAGGATACATCTATTTCGCCATGGGTTTTTCATTATCAGTCGAATCACTTAATTTATTGAAGCATTCACGAAAAAAAAATAAGCGTAAATCAGGAAATTAATTATGTTATATGTCAAAGCGTTTCACATTATTGCAATGGTTGCATGGTTTGCGGGATTATTTTATTTACCGAGATTATTTGTTTATCATGCGGATACCCATGATGAGACGAGTATCATTCGTTTTAAAATAATGGAAAAAAGATTGTACTATGGAATTACCTGGCCTGCTGCAATACTGACAACCTTATTGGGATTATGGCTTCTTAGTTATAATCCAACCTATTATCTCAAGGCTGGGTGGATGCACGCTAAATTGAGTCTGGTTGTTGTTTTATGGTTTTATCACTTATTGTGCGGACAGTATTTAAAAGCGTTTGCGCGGAATAAAAATCAAAAAAGCTCTCGTTTTTTCCGCATTTATAATGAAATCCCCACTGTGTTGTTGATAGGGATTGTGATCTTAGTTGTGGCAAAACCGTAGATGGTTTTGTAGAAGCGTAGCCTGCGTTGCACCCAGGCTACGATGCTCAATGCATGATAATAGGTAGAATCTTATTCCATTTCTACCATGTCAAAATCTTCTTTACCGGCACCACAATCTGGACAAAACCAATTCTCTGGGACATCTTCCCAACGTGTACCTGGTTCAATTCCATCCTCAGGCCATCCTTCAGCTTCATCATAAATAAAGCCACAAATGACACAAATAAATTTTTTATATTCTTGCATAATAATACTCGTTATAAAAATGGCGTAATTTAGCTATTGTAAGCTTCGATGTAAAGATAAACCGCTTTATTTTGCCAATTTTTAGGAATGTCTGTGATATTATATCGCAAAATTACGGAGATTTTTATGACGCGTTCAACAGATTTATTTCATCAAGCCCAGACACTCATTCCTGGAGGGGTTAATTCGCCCGTTAGAGCTTTTAAAGGTGTTGGTGGTGATCCTATCTTTTTCAAGCAAGGTAAGGGTGCTTATCTTCTGGATGTAGATGATAAAGAGTACATTGATTATGTTGGGTCTTGGGGGCCATTAATCCTTGGACATTGTCATCCTGTTGTGATTGAAGCTGTAAATAAAGTGCTTCACAGTGGTATGAGTTTTGGTGCACCTACGGAGCTTGAGGTGCAATTGGCCGAAAAAATTATCTCGTTAATCCCTTCAATTGAAAAAGTACGAATGGTGAATTCTGGGACCGAAGCAACAATGACTGCTATTCGTTTGGCCCGTGGCGTCACTAAGAAAAATAAATTTATAAAATTTAATGGCTGTTATCATGGACATAGTGATAGCTTACTTGTTAAGGCAGGTTCAGGTCTTCTTACCTTAGGTATCCCTTCAACCCCAGGAATTCCACAAAGTATTACAGAGCATACTCTAACTGCAAATTTCAATGATTTAGAGCAAACTGCACAACTATTTGCAAAATTCCCTGATGATATTGCTGCGGTAATATTAGAGCCAGTTGCAGGGAATATGGGGTTTGTTTTGCCAGATCTAAAGTTTTTGCAAGGGTTACGACAATTATGTGATCAATATAATGCCTTATTGATTTTTGACGAAGTAATGACTGGTTTTAGAGTTGGATTAACTGGAGCTCAAGGTATATTCGGAATCACTCCTGATATTACGACTCTTGGTAAAGTTATTGGTGGTGGTATGCCTGTAGGTGCCTTAGGTGGCAGAGCAGACGTAATGTCCTTTTTAGCGCCTGAAGGCCCTGTTTATCAAGCAGGAACACTTTCTGGAAACCCTCTAGCTATGGCTGCTGGTCTTGCAACGTTATCTGAAATTGAAAAAACTGGATTTTTTGACAAGCTAAGCCAAACGACACAAGCGTTAACGCAAGCCTTAGCTTCTGTTGCTGAAACATTAAATATTCCATTTTTTACCGCTTCATTAGGTGGCATGTTTGGTTTTTGTTTTACAGAGAAAACCCACATTGCAGATTATGCTGATATTGCTGCATCCGATGAGGTTTTATTTAAAAAATTCTATCATGGGATGTTAGAAAAAGGCGTTTATTTCGCTCCTTCTATGTATGAGGCAGGATTTGTTTCCAGCGCACATGGGGCAAATGAAATTGCTAAAACTCAAATCGCTGCAGAGGAAGTTCTGAGACAATTGAAAAAAGAACAAGGATAGACTGAGCATTTCGTAGCCTGGCTACAGTATAGCGGAAACCGATATTAAGGTGGCAATTTAGAGCCCAAAAAACTGCGATCCGCTGCGCTGCGTCAAGGCTACAGTCATGCGATCTAAACTACAATTATGGCGTATAAAACGGTAAAAAAATAAATATTTAAAGGTACTAGACAGTAATTTTTTCACATGTCATATTCAAAGACGGTCTTGAATTAACAAGGAAGTCATATGATGTCGGTAATGACAAATAAAAAGGAATTCATTAAATCAATGCCACAAGGAATTGTTCCTCTTTTTTTTATTCAGATTGTTTCTACTTTAAGTTTTAGTGTTCTTTATTCTACGCTTGTTTTGTATATGAAAGGAAAGCTGGGACTGCAAATTAGCACTGCCAACAACATCATGGGTGTCTTTATTGCATTTAATTATGGCTTACATTTACTTGGCGGTTTTTGGGGTGGGCGTTTGCTCTCTAATCGGGCGTTATTTTGTGCGGGAATGGTGGCACAAATTATAGGCTGTGTCTTATTATCGTTTGGGGATATTTCGTTTCTTTATTATGGTTTGGCCGCTTTTTTAACTGGATCGGGTTTAAATGTAACCTGTTTAAATTGTATGCTAACCCAACGTTTTGCCCCAGAGGACACGCGCCGAGAGACCGCTTTTCTGATGAATTATGCGGGAATGAATATTGGCTTTTTTGTTGGCTTTAGCTTGAGTGGCGTGTTTCAACTCACCCAGAATTATGAGCGACTTTTTTTACTGAGCAGCTTAGGGAATTTAATTGCTTTGATCATTTGTTTGTATTGCTGGAATCAATTAGCAGATAAAGAAACATTTTTTTCTAAAAAAGATAAGCCTTCTCAAAAAAGAGCTGTTCTTTTAGGGTGTGTGCTGATTATAGTACTCCCTTTCTTGTTAAGTGAACTGTTGCAATATGCTGAGTGGGCTAAAAAACTCGTCCTAGTGACCGGTGTGGCCATGCTCGGACTAATATTGTATTTGGCAAAACAACAATCAGCTAAAGAAGCCAGAGATAAAATGGTTGCTTTTGCCGTGCTTATGATTGTAGGGACTGTTTTTTGGATGCTCTACCAAATAGCGCCTATGGGACTTACTTTCTTTATTGATCATAATGTGCAACGAGAGTATGCGAGTTGGATTATTCCACCACAATGGTTCCAAAATATTAATACGGTAGCCATAGTCATTGGTGGTCCATTATTAGGGATACTGTTGCAAAGAATGCGCAGAAATGGAGTACAAATTAATATTCCTACTCAGTTTGCACTGGCATTACTCTTTATTGGAATTGCTTTTGTGATACTGCCCATTGGCATAACGTACGCTAATTATGAAGGATTAGTGAATCCCAGCTGGATTATTATTAGTTATATTCTACAGAGTATTGGTGAGCTTTTAATATCTCCAATTGGTTATGCTATGATAGGATTTTTGGCTCCTTCATCATTGCAGGGTGTGATGATGGGAATGTGGATGCTCAACTCAGGTGTTGGAGCAACTTTGTCGAGCTATAGCTCGAACTTGATGATAGAAGGGCAAGACAGTGTTTCACCGTTAGTAACTAATAGTGGCTATAGCCATGTGTTTTTAATGCTAGGATTATTTGCAATTGCTTCTTCAATTGTACTTTTTATTCTAGTGCCTAAGTTACGAGAGCTAATTCGGGAAAAAAAGCTAACTGAATTACAACAGGCTAAAGGGATGGCTACGAATCGAGTGGTTGTATGTGAGTAATTTTTTTGTACCTATTAATAAGGCCGAGCTGGATTGGCATGGGGCTCTGCCTTTCTCTAAGCGATATGATGATGTGTACCATTCTTCTGATGGAGGAATAAATCAAGCACTTCATGTGTTTATTGATGGCAATGATCTTATTAAGCGTTGGCAATTGTTTTCTAATGACAAACCACAAACATTTACTATTGCAGAGACAGGTTTTGGAATCGGTTTAAATTTTCTTGTAAGTTGGAGTTTATGGGAACAATATGCTCCTAAATCCTGCCAATTACATTTCATTTCATGTGAAAAGCATCCTTTATCTCTTACTGATTTAACAAAAGGGCTTGCATTCTGGCCACAATTAGCAATACAAGCTCAGCAACTTATAGCAAGTTACCCTGTATTGACTCCAGGATATCATCACTTGTCATTTTGCGAGGGCAGGGTAACTTTAACATTAATGTTAGGAGATGCGCTGGAGTGCTACGAACAGCTATTAATTTGTGGTGAACCCTCACTTGAAAAGCAGCTCAGAACAACTTTTGTCGATGCATGGTTTCTAGATGGCTTTGCTCCTTCTAAAAATAAAAGTATGTGGTCAGATGCTTTAATTAAAATAATTGCTATGCTGTCTAAAGAGCATACCACTCTAGCAACCTATACAGCTGCTGGTTCTGTTAAAACCAACTTAAACCAAAATGGATTTGCCGTCGAAAAAAGAAAAGGGTTTGGACAAAAACGCCACATGATTTGTGCGTATTTTGTACAAGGCTCAAAACAAAAAACAGCAAAACGACATACACCTTGGCATGTGAGTATACCTGAAAAACACTCCAGCAAGTCTGCTGTTATTTTAGGCGCTGGCTTGGCGGGTTGTTTTACTGCATATGCACTTAATAAACGAGGCTGGAATGTTACTCTTATTGATGAACTGGGGCAGGTAGGTAAGAGTGGATCAGCAAATCAGCAAGCAGTTTTATTCCCCAAGCTTTCTGCATATCATTCACCATTAACCCAATTTATGCTCGCAGCATTCTTGTATGCCACGCAAGTTTATCAACGCATTTTAAAGCAAACAAAGATTGGTGAGTTGTGTGGTTCTCTATTACTTGCATACTCTGACAAGGAAAAGTTAGCGCAGTCTAGTTTACATTCCTGGTTAGCCCATTATCCAGAGCTGGGCTCTCTCGTCGATACACAACAAGCCTCTGATTTGGCTGGATTTTTGCTAGACAAGCCTGGATTATATATTCCTTTATCAGGATGGATTAATTCTCCAGAATTATGTCAGTTTTTAGTAAATAGAGAAAGTATTTCTTTAGTAACAAATAGTTCAGTAAACCACCTGGTTTTTGATAAGCGCTGGATAGTGAATAATTTAGAAGCTGAAGTACTCATTTTGGCTAATGGCTATAAAATTAATTCATTTAAAGAAACGGAGCATCTACCTGTTAAGCCTATTCGTGGTCAAATGACAGCGATTTTATCAACAGAGCAAAGTGTTCGCTTAAAATTACCCCTATGTGGTGATGGTCATGTTCTTCCGTCTCTTAACGGAATGCATCAATTAGGTGCCACATATGAGTTAAAAACAGCAGAGTCACAAATTAAATCACATGATGATCAAATTAATTTAGCAAAGCTTAGGCAACTAGCGCCTGAGATTCTATGGTCTGAGGAGGTAAAAAATCATTGGGCTGGAGTGAGAGCTTCAACACCTGATTATCTTCCTTTAGTAGGTAAAATTGCTATGGCTGAACAATTTATGCAGCAATTTGCATCATTGGAAACGAATGCAAAACGTTGGATTGCCCAGGCAGGGCCTTATTATCCTGGGCTTTATGCTTGTGCTGGTTTTGGTTCTCGAGGCCTTACGACCATTCCTTTATGTGCAGAGTGGCTCGCATCGATGATTAATAATGAAATAGGCTGCTTACCAAGAAATTTACAACAGGCTTTATCACCTGCGCGCTTCTTGCGTAAAAATATAATTCGTGGTGCTATTAAAATCGATTGAGATGAAATTCTCATTGGAGCATAATACTAAACCTGTGGCTGGGACGAAGCAGAGGACATGAGTTCATATGAGAAACTCGGGTTGCGTTTCCGCTGATCCAGTTACGTTGGTTTACTTATCATATTAAGATCAAGGAGTGAGAGCTAATGGCAAGTTCCATGGGCAAAGTCTTCAAACAGATAATCAAAGAAAATAAACCATTGCCCATATTGGGTACTATCAACGCTTATTCCGCTATGCTTGCGCAATTTGCGGGTGCTAAAGCAATATATCTTTCTGGAGCAGGGGTTGCAAATGCCTCTTATGGCCTACCTGATTTGGGAATGACTAATCTATCGCAGGTGCTTGAAGATGCACGCAGAATTACAGAAGCCTGTTCTCTACCACTACTTGTTGATGTGGACACTGGATGGGGCCATGCATTTAATATAGCCCGAACAGTGGAACTCATGGAGAAAACAGGGGTTGCAGCCATACATATTGAAGATCAAGTATTGGCAAAACGCTGTGGGCACAGGCCTAATAAAGCTATTGTTTCTATGAAAGAAATGGGGGATCGAATTAAATCCGCAGTGGATGCACGCCGAGATCCTGATTTTGTCATTATGGCGAGAACAGATGCTTATGCTGTTGAGGGTATGGACGCTGCGATCGAAAGAGCATTGCTTTGTGTTGAATTGGGGGCTGATATGATATTTCCTGAGGCGATGACTCGTCTTGATGAGTATCAAACGTTTACACAAGCAGTGAAGGTGCCGGTGTTGGCGAACATCACTGAATTTGGTAAAACCCCTTTGTTTAGCCGGGATGAGCTGAAACACGTTGGCGTATCACTAATTTTATACCCATTAAGTGCATTCAGAGCAATGTCACAAGCTGCTTTAAATACATATAGGACAATTCTTCAGGATGGAACACAAAAATCCTTGTTGGATACAATGCAATCCCGCGAAGAATTATATGAGGTACTTGGTTATTATCAATACGAACAAAAACTAGACCAATTGATGGAGGAAGACAATGAGTGTTAAAAGCGGCGGTTTAGCCGGTGTTGTTGCGGGACAGTCCGCAATTTGTACAGTTGGGCTAGCAGGTAAGGGTTTAAATTATAGAGGCTATTCAATTGATGATTTAGCAGAGTATGCCACGTTTGAAGAAGTAGCTTATTTACTGCTCTATGGGAAACTACCCACTCAAAAAGAACTAGATGCATATACAAAAAAATTGACTGGTTTGAGAGCATTACCAGAAAGTTTAAAGACTGTTCTTAAACTAATTCCTAAAAACACTCATCCTATGGATGTGTTGCGAACAGGGTGTTCTTTCTTGGGAACCATTGAGCCTGAAGATAATTTTTCTCAGGAAAAGCATGTTGCAGATCGTTTGCTGGCTATATTTCCAGGAATGATGTGTTACTGGTATGCATGGCATTTCCATAATAAAGAGATATCTGGTTTAAGTGATGAAGAAACCACTGGCGCGCATTTTCTTGCTTTATTACATGGCCGTAAGCCTAGTAAATTAGAAGCGCAGATGATGAATGTATCCTTAATTTTATATGCGGAGCATGAGTTCAATGCATCCACCTTTGCTGCGCGTGTCACTGCGGCAACACTTGCTGATTTCTATTCTGCAATTACAAGTGCAATCGGCACATTACGTGGTCCTTTACACGGAGGGGCTAATGAAGCAGCAATGGAGCTTATAGAACGTTTTAATAGCCCTGACCAAGCAGAAACTGAGTTGAAAAAAATGTTGAGTAATAAAGCACTCATCATGGGTTTTGGCCATCGTGTGTATACAACGAGTGATCCCCGTTCTGACATTATAAAAAAATGGTCATTTCGCTTAGGCGAGGAGAAAGGAGACCTTCAGTTATATCACATTTCAGAACGTATTGAAGAAGTGATGTGGAATGAGAAAAAACTATTCCCAAATCTGGACTTTTATAGTGCTTCAGCATACCACTATTGTGGCATCCCTACGTTTTTATTCACTCCGATTTTTGTTATGTCGCGTATTACAGGATGGTCAGCTCATGTGTTTGAGCAAAGAGCAAATAATAAGTTGATAAGACCTACTTCTGAATATACTGGACCTGAGCCTCAAAAATTCCCAGCTATTGAAACGAGAGGGTAATACTTAATCTATAGTCCTTCTCCTTCAGTGGGAGCAGGAGCTTAGATGGATGAGGTGTTGATTAGAATTAATAAGCCCGCCCTCAAATGAGTGAGCGCAGGGATTTTTAATCGATAAGAAAATATCGTCTAATAAACAACGCACACAAGAGGTTATTATGCACAGTTATGTAGAAGATAATATTAAACCTGATTACGATCAGGTTATGATTGATATAGCAGATTATGTATTAAATAAAAAAATTGATAGCGCTTTAGCATATGAAACAGCACGTTTATGTCTCATGGATACGTTGGGTTGTGGCATTCTTGCGTTAAATTTCTCTGAATGTACTAAACTTTTAGGCCCAGTTGTTCCCGGAGCTACGCTTACTGGTGGAGCACGTGTTCCTGGCACATCATATGAGTTAGATCCCATACAGGCTGCTTTTAATATTGGGGCTATGATACGTTGGCTCGACTTTAATGATACCTGGCTTGCAGCGGAATGGGGACATCCTTCTGATAATTTAGGTGCTATCCTTGCTGTTGCAGATTATATGTGTCGGCAAAATTGTGCCAAAGGCAAAGCGCCCATTTTAATGCAAGATGTACTTACCGCAATGATTAAGGCACATGAAATTCAAGGTTGTCTCGCTCTTGAAAACAGTTTTAATCGAGTTGGATTGGATCACGTATTTCTAGTTAAGATCGCTAGCGCGGCCGTTGCTGCTCAATTGTTTGGCGCGGACAGAGACACGATGTTACGAACTTTGTCTCAGGTTTTTGTTGATGGCCAAAGTTTGAGAACCTACAGACATGCTCCGAATGCTGGGTCAAGAAAATCATGGGCGGCAGGAGATGCTACTTCGCGAGCTGTGCGATTGGCGTTAATTGCTCAAGCAGGAGAAATGGGTTATCCAAGTGCTTTAAGTGCCCCCAAATGGGGTTTTTATGATGTTCTTTTTGAAAATAAAGTCTTTAAATTCCAACGTCAGTACGACAGTTATGTTATGGAAAACGTTTTATTTAAATTATCGTATCCTGCTGAGTTTCATGCACAAACTGCTGTTGAGTGTGCTGTAATGTTACATCCTATAGTGAAACACCGATTTGATGATATTGCTCGAATTGATTTGGTCACACATGAATCAGCGATTCGCATCATTAGTAAGCAGGGCGCTTTGCATAACCCAGCAGATAGAGATCATTGTTTACAATACATGGTTGCCATAGGTTTATTATTTGGCGACTTAAAGGCTGAACATTATGAAGATGATGTTGCTGCTGACCCGCGCATTGATGCATTACGTGAGAAAATGCATGTCACTGAAAATGAACGTTTTTCTCGTGATTACCATGATCCCGAGAAGCGCTCTATTGCAAACAGCATTAAGATAATTTTTAAAGATGGAACTGAAAGTGATTTAATCACAGTGGAATACCCAATTGGCCACAAACGCAGACGTGAGGAAGGGATCCCTGTTTTATTGTCTAAATTTAAGAAGAACTTAAACACACAGTTTTCTACAGATCATGTTGAACGTATTATGCATGCGATGAGTGATACAAATGCACTTGCCGCAATGAAAGTAGATGACTTTATGCAACTATGGGTTGTAACTTAGTTCGTTTTAAGTAGTCTACTTATGTCCTCGGGATAATTTCCCGAGGCAAAAATGCGTGATAATCAACCTCAATTATTTAGTGCAATTTTCCTGTTTTTGCTTATCCCAATTAAATGTATATAATTTAATCAGGTATCTCGTGAATATTCAGGGAGAGGTTATGAGATTAAAACAGATATATATCTCTGTTTTATATACAACATTGATGTTGGGATCTTCTACTTTTGTTGCACATGCATCTTTAATTAACCCTCATGAAGCAGGCAATGAAAAAATTGTCTCTGTATATTTGCTTATAGATAATGCTGAACAGCTTCAACAATATGTTGATGATTTGACTAAACTTCGAAAAGCAAATTTTAATCGAGTTATCTTTTCATTTGTTCGGCCAACATTAATTGATTATCAGACTGGTAGCCTTGCTGATACTGGGATACTGGGCTATTTTACAGATCACGATGGAAAAGGTGCTCAAGCTTTTAATGCATTAAAAGCAGCGATCAAGTTGTCTAAAGAAAAAAAAATTCAAACCTTTCTCTCTATTGGTGGATGGAATTACAGTTGTAACTTTGATGAAGTACAAGAAAATTGCGGGCCTCGTCCTGCAGCTGGAAATCAGTTCCTTTATGATTGGTTTCCTGACCCGACTGTTCCAGATCAGGCTTCTAAGGCAAAAACATCATATGCAAATATAGTAAAATTGGCTAATGATTTAGGGGTAGACGGTATTGATTTTGACTATGAGGAGTTTTGGCATGCGGATCAATATGCGCTAAATTGGGGACCAAGCTCAGGTGGTGAATGGTCAACTGATATAGCTCAAAGGATACTTAATGCGGGGGGACCAACTTATAATAATCTCATGAAATATGGGATAAACTCTGGTTCTTCTTATGTTATGCCTAAAACAATTGATAAAGTTGATGCTATTTTGCACGCAATAATGGATGATCCAGGGGCTAAATACCTTAAATTTGCTGTAGCAGCGCCTCCTGGTGGGGCTCGGCCAATTACGGGCTTCGTATATGGAGACAAATTTCCTGATATTTATACAAAGGGTGGCCTTTGGTGGAGGGGAAATTTGAAAGGACTATGGTATAACCTTATAAATAAAGATGAAGCGCTCGCGTCACGTTTTGATAGTATGGGCGTAATGACTTATGACTTGTGCGGTGATAATCCAGTTGTATGCGCACCTTACGCCGATGGACCTTTGGATTTGCCAGGTCAAGTCAGTGCATATATGAAAGATTATACGAATTGGTTAAAAGCAGAGAGTGAGAGTAAACCCAGTCTAACAATCGATAATACTGGAAAAGTAACCTTTTTACCTGCTAAATATAATATTAATACAAAAATACAATTTGGATTTCAAGTAAATCAACCAGCCTATCCTAAAAATGTAAACGGACAATTACAGCTAACCAATCAATTAGTTAACAAAATTCTTGACCAGCAAAAAGACAGTGGAGGCGTTATTATTTGGCAAATGTACTCGAAGCAAAATACTGCCGTACCAGACGCTGCCACGGTGAAATATACTATTAGTCAAAGTTGCAAAACTTTCTTAGCAAATGATAATCGGTATGATTGTGATGCGGATTTTCCGAGCATTCCGAAATAATGTAGTGTAGCCTGGATTTTGATCATTGAGACTTTCATCTAGGCTACTATGAACTATATTTTTCGTTGTAAGCCTGAGGCAGCAAGTATTTTGGTTGATATTTCTTCTATAGAGTATTTCGTCGAGTTAATGTAAGGAATTTTTTCTTTTTGATACATCGCTTCCACTTCATGTACTTCGAGACGACATTGCTCAGATGAGGCGTATTTGCTGTTTGGTCTGCGCTCTGCTCTAATGTGTTGTAAACGTTGTGGATCAATAGTTAATCCAAAAAGTTTATTTTTATATGGTTTTAGTACATCAGGTAACTTAAAGCCGAAAATTTCTTCTTCAGTAAATGGGTAATTAGCGGCTAAAATTCCATATTGGAGCGCCATATACAAACAACTGGGTGTTTTACCACATCGCGAAACGCCAATAAGAATAATATCTGCTTTGTCATATCCACGTGTTTTGACGCCATCATCATGAGAGAGCGCAAAATCGATTGCCTCGAGTCGGTGCAAGTACAATTTGCTGTTGCCCACTCCATGGGTTCTTCCAACGGTGTAAGAAGATTTTTCATTAAGCTCTTCTTCCATAGGACCAATAAATGTATTAAATAAATCAAATACACGGGCATTTGCATTTTTAATGTAATTTCTGATCTCTGGGTCAATCAGCGTCATAAATACTAAGGGTTTGATTCCTTGTTCCTCAAATGCATGGTTAATTTGTTGCACTGCAACTTCCGCTTTTTTTAAGGAGTCAATATAGGGGATGGTGAGCTTTTCAAATTTTATATTTTCAAATTGGGTAATTAAACTGTGGCCAAAGGTTTCAGCTGTAATCCCTGTACCATCGGAAATCATAAAAACATAACGTTTCATGTGTTGCCTTAAAAAATAATTTATCTATATTATATTTTAAAATGAATTAGTTAATATCACCAGTAAGTGTACTTATTTAGATCCATCTGCTATCTTAAATTTAATAAAAGGATACTTTTAGGGTTAATATGGAACAAGATCGATTTGGCAGTAATAGTAAACTCTATATTTTAGGCATGATTTGTTTGGTTCTTTGCCTGGGCTTGTTTTTCTTTAGCTTATATATTTTGCCCTATCTTGCTTGGGGATTAAACTATAATGTCCCCGCTATTGTTTTAGATCTTTTGGGTTCATTACAGGATGAATATAACTATACTGTTGGAGCCAGTAAGCTTATTGTTTGGCTTATATTTTTTGTACCGAGCATGATCACTGGATTAATTTCCTATTTTGTATCTAATCATATAGATAACAATCTTTATAAATCAGAGTTGAAAGTTGAAGAGGAAGAAGAAAATCCTCCCACCAAACAAATTGGCAAAGAAATAAAAGAATCCGCTGGTTTGGGGTTAAAGATTCTTGGTTTAATGATTCTCATTGTGCTTGTGATTTTTTTATTGCAATATCTTATCCAGGCAACATCATAGCAAATGGCAGGAGAGGTTATGGCCTATTTAAAACGTTGGAAAATTAAAAAACTTAATAAGAAAATAAAAGTGATGCAGGCGAATCGGGTAAACAATCAACCCGGAGATGAAATGCTAAAAAAAGAAATTGGCTACTATTTTGAATTAGCATCCATTTACAGCAAGTTAAAAGGAAATAAAAAGTTTCCTTATGCGAGTTTAATGTATCAGGAATGCTATAGGGCTGCTGCCGGATTGGATGATGCGGAGGCTAATTTTCAAATAGGACAAATGACCCTTGAAGAAGCAAAATTCAGACAAAATTTGGAAAAAGAGGGCGTTTTTAAAAGTGAAACAAATCTGAAGAAATGCAATCAACTTTTTGAAGAGGCGCATGCATATTTGTCAGCGGCAATAGCATTAAATCATATCGCTGCAAAACGATTAAGAGGGCTCTGTTATATTAATGGTTGGGGCTTAGAACCTGACAAAAAGGCTGGTTTTGAGCTAATTGTCGCAAGCATTGAGGAAGAGGGTTCTTGGGATAGGGTGCCTCAAATTTTTGCATCGATGGGTTTGAATAAGCCTGAATTCTTTTCGCAAATTATGCAACGCAGAAAATCATCATAAGTGTTTAAAATCTACAACAGAGTTTTATTATCTTTATAGCCTGGGAGTAGCACAACGAAACCAGGTAAAAGATTTTTTATAATATTGCTGCAGAGTAGTGATTCAGCTCAATACTTAATTAAATCTTTTTGTGCATTTTTGATTTGATAGATGATAAATATATCTATAATTAAATAAAGCATAATATTAAAAGGTGTCTGTTGTGGAGCAAAGAATAGAAATCCCTAGAGAGAAGGTGCTCGTCGTTTCCATTGATTTTGATGGTTGTTTAGGGAGTCATTTGTTCGTCGAGCGATATCAAAAACTTCTGCAACAATATAAAACTCCTGAAAACATTCCCCCAGATGAATATGAAAAAGCAGTTGTAGAAGCCAATCAAGTACTCTTTGACTCTGTAAAAAAAGGAGCAGACGGATACGATAAAGTGGTTATTATGGTTGGATCGAATAGAACATCTGCAGAAAAAGATCAAGATGATGGTCCTAAAAATAAAAATGGATCTGCATTTCGAGCTATTGAGCATTTTGCTAATGCGTTAAGAAAAAATATAACGCCCCCAGTTGAAATAAATAAGAGGGTTGTTTTTGATAGTGTTTTAGGCCAAAAACCAGGATATAACTTTGACTTAAAAGAAAAGCAAACTTTGGAGGACGATGTAAGGCAGCCCTATTTAATGTCAGGAGACATGAAGTTTCGTTTAGCCTACTTTCAAATACATGATGTTTGTGCCAGTCATCCCAATAGCGATGTGACTTATGTTCATGCAGATGATAGAGATGATATTGTAAGGGTTTCAGCCAACACGTACGCAAATCAAGAAACTGCTGGGATGCTGCCTACAAATTTAAAGAAAGCATCTTTTCTACATTATGAAGAATATAACCCAATTGCAGAGTTAATTGGGATTCAACGAGATTTATCAATTCGTATAAGTAATAAGACGCCTAGTGACGACTATTATATTCGCAATACAAAAGAGCGAATAAAATCTGCAGTTGAAATTATACTCGCCGATATGAGTTTGTTAGTAGATTTGACGAAAGAACAACAATTAGATGAAAAAACACAACCTGAAATTGAGAAGGCTAAAAAAATTCTTCAAAACATGCCATTAATGACTCAGTTAGACCAAATTGAAACAATTGAAGAACTATCCTCATTCTGTAAAGAAATTAATGGTGTTATGGCTAATAATGTTCGCAATATAACATTACCTCAGGAGCTCTCTGAACCTTATGATGCTCAAAAAAAGATACTATACGCACAGCGCATAACAGAGTTTGGAACCTTTGAACGTCAGATTGGAAGTGATGGCTATACAATTCCGCAAAAACAATATGACTCACTTATAAAAACCTGCTGCCAGGATGACTATCCAAAAAGCAGCGATCCTTTGAAGATACTACAGCAAATAACGTCTGAGTCGCGATGTTATGAGTTTGACCAATTAGCTGAAAAATTAAAAGGAGCACTGGTGCATGAAAAACATGGTAATAAATGGAGAGACTTGATAAGCAACCAATATAAAGAAATTAATTTTAAAGATCTTGATGCAAAAACGATAGCAATAATGCAGTTAAGCAATATGGTTTATACTTTAAGGCAACATGTTGCGTCAGGAGATATGAATTATCAAGAAGCAATTGAAGAACTGAAACCCTCTATAGAAAAAGCAATTAATAAAGCTCAGAACAAAACATTTTTTGGTTGGCTTGGGATAACACAAAGTAATGTTGCAAAGCAATTGACAACTTTTAAAAAAGACTTCCTAGAGTTTAAGGAAAGAATACATCAAATTATTCCACATGAAACAGAAAAAGATGAACGTGATGATCGAGAGATAAAACTACCATGACTTATCCTTGTACAATAAGCGGTGATCTCAGAGGATTATCATTTGGTATTGAAACAGTTTTTAATGTATAGTTATCATTCTATTTTATGTATTTATGAGCAAAATAACTCATTTTTTTAGCTCGCTTTTATGGCACATCAATATAAAAATACGTTTGAACGTATAATAACACCGAGTGAGAAATTGTATCTTGCTGGCGATGCAATGCATCATTCCTTTTCATTGCAATTAGTGTTTGAAATGGATTCAGAAGTAGATGTTTCCTCTCTTAACCAGGCTATTATTCAAGCAAGCATTGCTAATCCATATATACATTTGCGAGCAAATTTAAGATGGCGCAATTCGATATGGAATGTTGCTTCAGAAGTGCCAAAAGATGCTGATCTAGTTTGTGTTATTGAGGACGAGTGGGATGGTCAAGAGATACTATACGCCCCATTTCTCCATGGCAATAAATTTGATCCTATGCATTCTGCCACGCAAGTTACCTATATAAAAGGAATACGCCATTTTTTAGTATTCCGTGCTTTTCATGGTGTCATGGACGGTATGGGCTTATATCACTGGGTGAGTGAGATTTTTCGGGCATGGAGGAAGGAGTCTTTAGTTGGCACACATCAGTTGATGAGTGATTATGACTTTCTTAAACAAAATAGAAAAAATGAGTATCGTCCTAATTTCCCATTGGATTGCATCGCGCCAACAGGTAACACGGGGCTTACTCATGCTCATTATCTATGGCATAAAGTAACTCTTCCTGGAAAAATCAATGCAATAACCGCCAAAATTTGTCAAATATTATTAGCTGCTAGTGCTAATTTAGGGGCTGAAAAGGCTCGCTTTATGATTCCCGTAGATTTGCGCCATCATGTTGCTCATGCAAATACAACCGCTAATTTTGCAAACCCTATTTTTGTTGAAGCAGCAAAGGGCGCGACATGGTCGAGCATTTTCAGTGATATGATGAGACAACTTGGTAGTCAAAACGAATTGCAGATTGGAAAGTATGATGCATTTGTACGTTTTTTACCTTTATCTTTATTAAAGGGATTACTTAGATCATTGATTTATTACCAAAACAAAAAAAATCGCTACATGATGTCTGGGATTGTATCTAAATTGTCGATTAATTTAGCGGATTTTGATTCAAAACAGGGCAGTAAAGCCATCGATGGTTACTTTTTACCGATTAATGTTCCAATTGCACCAATTGTGCTTATTGTCACGGAACATCATAATGCAACAACAATATGCTTCTCTGTATCAAATAAACATGGCACACCAACAGAATGCATCCTTTTAGCGAGTCAATTTAAGAAGTTGATTAATGAGTCTAAGATTACTACAAATGAAAAGCGCTCCTGTGCTTCGCTATGGCCTGTATATAACAATACACAAATTGCTTATCCTCAAGAAAAAAATACGTTCACAAAGATATGGGAGCGTTCTATAGAACATCCCAACGATCATGCTCTAATTTCAAAGACTCAAACTCTAACTTATAAACAATTGACACATCGTATTTTGAATATCGCCAGTCATTTTTCTGAATTAGGTATTCAGTGTGGGAATAAAGTTGCTATTTATTTACCACGCAATGAAGATATGATTTGCTCTATGCTGGCTTGTTGGTACTTAGGTGCTGCTTATATTCCAATTGATATCAAATCACCTGTTGCTTGGGTTTTAGCATTATTAGAAGATGCCAAACCTGATTTAGTTGTTCATGAGCAGCATGCCGAATTAAATTATTCAGGTTTATGTACCCATATTCCAGTAGACATCATGAGTACAAATATACCCAAGCCATGCACGAGCTCCTTAAGCCAGTTAGCATATATTATCTATACCTCAGGTTCTACAGGAGCACCTAAGGGAGTTATGATAAACCATGGGCAATTACTGAACTATTTATCTTGGGCAGTTGATGCATACCGAAATAATAATAAACCTTATCATACTGCTCTATTTACTAGTATTGCTTTTGATTTAACCGTGACCACAGTCTATTTGCCATTACTTACCGGCGGCAGCATGAGGCTCATGCCTGAGCTCATCACTTCATTGATATTAAAAGATATTCTAACCAATCAAAGGATTAATTTTTTAAAGCTCACTCCATCGCACCTAAGAATGATAAGTAATTTGCCTATGAAGTCAGAGCATCAAGTAACTTTGGTTGTTGGCGGTGAAGACTTTCCTTGTATATTGGCTCAAACAATTAATGAAAAATTACCTGTTGCACGCATATTTAATGAATACGGCCCTACGGAAACTACTGTAGGTTGCATGGTTCATCAATATAATGCAGGAAGCGATCTTCAAGGCAGTGTGCCTATCGGTATTCCTACAGCGAATACACGTATCTATTGCTTGGATAACCAATTAAAACCAGTAAAGATTGAAGAGGAGGGAGAAATTTATATTGCAGGAGTTTCTGTTGGGATAGGGTATTTGAATCAACCTGAACTGAGTCAGCAGCTATTTATGGATGATCCTTTTTTTCCAGGACAACGTATGTACCGAAGTGGTGATTTAGCGAAACACCGAGGAGATGGCTTACTTGTTTATTTAGGAAGAAAGGATCAGCAAATAAAAATTCGAGGCCACCGTATTGAGTTATCTACAATTGAATATGCCTTATTAGCGCTTGATGGAGTAGCGCAAGCGATTGTGATGTGCGTGGACAATGAACTTGCTGCATATATAGTGGCTAACTCAAAGAATCAGTTAGCTGATTTAGGTAGTGTGTTGTCAGTTGTTCTTCCGTCTTACATGGTTCCAAAATATTTCTTTTTTTTAGCTGAGCTGCCTTTAACCGTACAGGGAAAAGTAGATTATAATAAATTGCCGAAACCTGTTTCTGTATCGAGCTCTTCCAGGCACGATGAAGACGACAATTTATTAGCAAAAATTCGTCAACTATTTGCGAATACCTTGTCTTTACCTCTTGAAGTTATTGATAGTCATGCTACTTTTGGCGACATGGGAGGTGACTCCATACAAATGGCTTATATGATTAATGAAATGCTGATAAACATGATTTTATCTGAACATCATGTTGCCTTTGGCAAAAGATTAGAACAACTATTAATGAGTCCAACGCCATATCATTTTTATGACTGTCTCTCAAAACTTAGGGTTGTTGATAATCTAGCTGAGAGCGCCTACGCCTCGCACTTTATGCGCGGGAACCATATGAAGAGCAAATGAATGGAAATTGTAATTGGTTTTAAGGAATGATGTAGATGAACATTTTAATTACTGGTGGTAGGGCACCAGCTACCATGGATATTATGCGTAGCCTCATGAATCAGGGATACCAGGTTTACAGTGCCGAAAGCATGCTGTTCCCGCTTGCGCGATGTGTTAAAGGAGTCAAAAAGCATTTTGTTACCCCTAAGCCCAATCATGATCTTGCGGCATTTTTGAAAGCAATAAAAGACATAGTGATTCAATATAAAATTGATCTTTTAATTCCTACATGCGAAGAGATTTTTCATATCAGCCAAGGTCATGAAGAGTTATCAAAGCATACCAAAGTATTCTGTGAACCCTTTGAGCGTTTGAATCAACTGCATAATAAATATGAATTTAACCAACTTGTGAGTGAATATGGTTTGGCTGCGCCACAAAGTTGGTTAATTAACACAGATAAGGACAAACAAAATCTTCCCAAAGATATCCCACTTGTTTTAAAACCGGTTTTTTCTCGTTTTGGCTCGCGCACGCTCATTAAACCCGCGCCAAAAACTCTTGCAAATTTATCAATCAGTGAACCGTATATTGCACAGCACTTTGTTCAAGGAAAAGAGTATAGTACTTATGCCATTGCCCAAAAAGGAGAGGTTTTAATTCAATCGTGTTATTACTCTAAATATCAGGCGGGGCGTTCCACGGGAATTTATTTCGAGCCTGCAGAAATTAAACCAATTACTGAGTTTATTAAAACATTTTGCAAACGCTTCCAATTTAGCGGTCAAATTGCTTTTGATTTTATTTTAATGAATGGTAATGCTTACGTCTTAGAATGTAATCCACGAGTAACCAGCGGTTTTCATCTTCTAACTGATAAGATTGACTGGCATTCTATTTTAAGTGGGCAACGCCAGTATGATGTACCTAATATGCAGCATATGCAGCCCTATATGCTGGGGCAGGGAATGATGCTTCACAGCCTCAAGTATTTTCTAAAAAATCCGCTCCGTTTTGTTAAGGATTACCGAAGAGCACATGACGTATTAAAAAATAAAGCATATCCATGGTTCAGATTGAAAAGTACACTAATCATGCTCAATGTGCTTTGCAGAGTGATCAGGGTGAGGAAAGGGTTTTATCCTGCCTCAACTTATGACATTGATTTTAATGGAGTTGAAAACCAACCAAGATAGAGTTTATTCGCTCTGTAGTACTTTGTAGCCTGGGTGAAGGCGAAGCCGTAACCCGGGATCTGCACCTTCCCTCCCAAAGGTTCTCTCTCCTCATAGAAGAGAGTGAGCACCACGGTAGTACTTTATTACGATGGTCGATACTGGATGACGCCAAAAAAAATCCGGGATTCCACTGCACCAAGGTTACATGACTACCAGTCCAATCATTTATAAAGGTATGCCTACAAAACCTGTTTTTTTTATTTGCCTATACTTAGATAAGTCTCTCTTTAAGGAAATAAAATGAAAAAAATATTATTGAGTAGTATTGGCTTTTTATTTATTACAACATGTTTTGCTCTAGGTGAGCCTATGGATCCCAATAAGTCTTTATTGCCGTCACCTTTTCCAGTTTATACTCTTGGAAATAATGGAGTGATTAATCATCCTTATCCTGGAGCAGAACAGGCACTTTTACCAACAGATAACAGTTATACTATGGCGCCTGGTTGTTATATTGCGTGTTATTCACATAATCAAGGTGTTTACCCTGTGGCAGCAGATATTTATGTAATGGGACAAATTCGTGTCTGGGGCAAGTATGAGGATCGAATTTGCCAGCCTCAGGGATATAAAGGAATGGATATCAGTAAAGAAAATAAATTCAAATTCCTCTGTTCTCAAAAAATTAATACATGTAGAAACAATACTTGTTGGGCTGGAGGCGATACCGGTGGCTGGTTTGGCATTCAGTAATTTTTGATAACTTTGGTGCGTTGATGTCGGATGGGTGAATTATCCCGGGTTGCACCCAGGCTATGAAGGAGTAATAAACTAATGAAAATAGCAGTGTGTAGTGATGAGTTTTATCCAGTTAATGAGTTTGTTGTTCAAGAGCTTGAACGTTTGGGACATCAGGTTGTTGCATTTGGTGCAATCAAAACAGGACACAGTGAATCATGGATCAAAACTGCGCAGGTTGCTGCTGAGGCAATTCGGCAGGGTACTTGTGATGAGGGTATTTTCTTTTGCTGGACAGGAACGGGTATTTCGATTGTTGCTAATAAAATTCCAGGTATACGGGCAGCACTTTGCACTGATGCTCAAACAGCGAAGGGAGCAAGGATATGGAATCAGGCAAATGTTTTGGCCCTCTCCAATCGTCTCTTAACTCAGGATTTAGCGACAGAGATTTTAGATTCTTGGTTTAATACTAAAACTGATGGAAATGGCGAACAAGTCATCAAAGAAATTGAAGCAATAGAACGTGGATATCACGAATAGAAAGCGTTTTTTTTTCGAATACCTTTCAAAACCGTGAGCACATGCAAGCGATTCTAGGAAACCAGAATTGCAGCATAGTAATGACTGAAAAATAGCCAGCATGGCGAATATTTATGGCTCGCCCAATTAACATGTACTAAAATATGCTGAAATTAGAGGGTGTAAGGCCATCAGGTAGCGGAGTATAGTTCATGCCAACAGTTGTCAGTCAGTTAGATTTTAAAAGTGATTCAAAAGAGATACCACAAAAGAAGCCCAATTCCGATGATATCTGTTTTTGTGAACTGATTTACAAGGCGGCAAAAAATCTGAATAGAAATGAAGCCAAAATAGCAATTAATAAAATACTTCTTTTCGCCACTATTGATGTACAACATGCTACAACAAATGATGTGGCAGTTAGTAAATTAGCAGCTGAAGGTAATATAGAGTCAGTTAATTTTTTAATTAAAGAATTCAATGCTTCATTATTGTGGGCAGCATATGGCTATGCTCGCGGCGGGCATGTAGTGGAAGCAGATAAAGTGTTTGTACTAGCACAGGATTCTGTAGACCGACTCAAATTGTTGAAGCAAATGGCATCAGGCCATGCTCAAGGCGGGCATGTGTCAGAAGCAAAAAAAATCTTAGCGTTAGTGCAGAATTCTGCCGACCGATTCGCGGTGTTGCAGCATATGGCATTTGGCTATGCACTAAGAGGGCATGCGGCAGAAGCAAACAAAGTCTTATCGTTAGTACAGAATTCTGCTGACCGATTTGTGGTGTTGCAATACATGGCGTTAGCTTATGCCCAAGGCGGACATGTGGCGGAGGCAAACAAAGTCCTAATGTTGGTGAAGAATCCTGCTGACCAACTCAAATTGTGGATGGAAATGGCGTATGGCTATACTCGCGGCGGACATGTGGCGGCAGCAAACAATGTTTTAGCATTAGCCGAGAATTCTGATGACCGATTTGCAGTGCTGCAGCAAATGGCATTTGGTTTTGCTTGTGGTGGACATGTGTCAGAGGTCAATAAAGTCTTCGCCTTAGCTGAAAATTCGGCTGACCGACTTTCACTGTTACAGCATATGGCATTAGGCTATGTTCAAGGCGGATATGTAGTGGAAGCAAACAACGCCTTAGAGTTAGCTCAGAATTCAATTGAGCGACGTGCATTGTTGGTGTACATGGCATATGGTTATGCTCTAAACGGACATGTGGCGGAAGCAAATAAAGTCTTAGCGTTAGCCGATAGTCCTGCTGAACGACTGGCAGTGCTGCAACAACTGGTATGTGGCTATGCTCAAGGTGGATATGTGGCGGAGGCCAACAAAGCCCTTGCGTCAGTTCAGAATTCTGCTGGCCGACTTGCTGTGTTGCAGTCTATGGCATTGGGCTATGCTCGAGACGGATATGTGGTGGAAGCAAATAAAGTTTTCGCGTTAGCGCAGAGTCCTGCTGAGCGATTCGCATTGTTGCAGAAAATGGCACATGGCTATGTACAATGCGGATATATGACGGAAGCCAACAATGTTTTAGCCTTGGCTCAGAATACCGACGAGCGACTTGCATTGTCAAAAACAATTGTCGCTCAGTTATCTCAAAAGGCATTCTCTACTGAGCGCGATTTATTACAGCTCCTTGCAACATTTAATCCAGATTTCCAATCTGTTATTGCTTCTGAGTTAAAAAAATCCGCAGCAAAAATAGATATAGTCCACTTAGTTCCCAAAGCAACAAAACTACATGCGCTAATGAAGACCCAAAAACTTAATTTTAATCAAGCTATGGGTTGGTTGCAGCCAGAAATGCAACTATGGCTTTTACAAGGACCTCAACTGATTAAAAATAAAAAATTAGCTGCAGCAATGTTTTTATCTGTATCGACTTATTTAACATCTAATTCAATACCTGAAATGGTCGATCTTTCCAATAAATTATCTGTGACCACATGCCGTGATCGCTTCTTTAAAGATTTGCAATCACGCAATCATTTACTCGCATATGATTTAACTGCTGCACCCGCAAAAAATGCACCGGTTGCACCAGCTGCTTAAGATGACAAGCTCAGTAGAAAAATAAACTCTTAGGTGCCTAGCAACTAGAAATATAAAATGCTCAAAGTCCAGTGATTGAGAGTGATTAAAAACTTGTATAATCAGTACCTTCTGGGCTAAATTAGAATATTGCCTGCACCATAAGGTTTATTATGTTAAAACGTGATATTTCAACAACGAACATCCTAATTGTCTCCGCAGGTGGAATGATTGGCTCAGGATGGTTGTTTAGTCCATTCATTAGCGCCCAAATGGCCGGTAGTAATTCATTGATCTCATGGATTATTGCTACTGTATTTATGCTATTTATCGCACTGCCTCTGTGCGAACTTGGAACCATGTTTCCAATTTCTGGAGGAATGTCTAATTATCCAACCTTCACTCATGGGAAGGAAGTCGGATTTTTATTCGCATGGACCTCGTGGTTGTCTTATGTCGTTATGACCCCTATAGAAATTCAGGCAATTCTGCAGTATTCAAGTCACTTTTTTCCGGTATTAATTGTCAAAGATTCAGCAACGTTCGCGCTTTCTGGATATGGCTATGTTGCAGCAATGTGCATCATGCTTTTTGTCGTTGTATTGAATTCGTATGGAATTAAATTGCTTGTTGAATGCAATAAATATGCAAGTATTATTAAATTTATATTACCAAGCATTGCCATCGTTTCTTTATTACATGCTGCACCGTCCATGGGCAATGTCGCAATTGATTTGTCTACTAAAGAAAGTTGGATAGGTATTTTCACGGCCCTTTCTGCAGGGGGGGTTGCCTTTGCATTTACTGGATTCCAAAACGGCTTGATATTGGCAGGAGAAGTAAAAAATCCCCAGAGAAGTATTCCTATTGCTATTTTAGGGGCTGTACTGATCGGATTTATTTTGTATTTCATGTTGGAATTGAGTTTTATTGCTGCAGTTCCTCAGAAATATCTGGCTAATGGCTGGCATGCCTTGAGTTATCCTGGCGATAGTGGACCTTTAGTGGGGTTAACCTTAGTTTTAGGGTTAGGTGTTGTAGCCACCTTGCTATTAATTGATGCGGCGTTTTCTCCCTTTGGAACAACATTGGTTTATACCGCAGCAACTTCGCGAATTTTATATGGAATGGCATTAAATGATCATTTGCCCAAAATCTTTTTAAAGGTGAATCGCCATAAAATTCCTTACGTGACGCTTTATGCAAATTTATTAGTGGGAATATTTTCCTTCCTTCCATTTCCTGGATGGCAAAAGTTGGTGGCTTTTCTTTCTTCTGCGAGTATTTTGTCATACAGCATTGGACCTATATGTCTTTTAGCCATGCGTAAACTACAGCCACAAACACCAAGACCTTTTAGACTTGCTGGGGCTTTAGTTTGTTCTTACGCAGCATTTTATTTTTGTAATTTAATGCTGTATTGGTGTGGGTTCTCAGTCATTTGGAAGTTAGATATTGCCTTACTTTTTGGTATTTTGATTTATTGTGTCTATCACCGCAAAAACACTTGGGATAATAGTGCACTTTTATATTGGTTTTTATTTTATATGGTTACCATCCTTGTTATTTCCTACTTAGGAAGTTTTGAAGGAATAGGTATTTTAAAGTTTCCCTTTGATTTATTGAGTTTATTGCCCTTAAGTATCTTTATTCTGTATTCGTCGCAAAGATTGTTAAGTCCCGCACGTCATGAGCATGTTGCCTCCATGTCGGAAGAATCACCTGTAGTTTTAGAGGATAAAATTCTTACCTAAAGCTCAAATTATGATACAATTGCTCAAATTTTATTGGTGTGGAGCTGTTATATGCGGTTTGGATTAGTTACTCTTAAGTACATGAGCAGGCGATTTTTATTATTAGGAATTTTCTTTTTATCAGCTGCTTGTGCAACAGAAGTCCCTATTTATGATTTTTCGATAAAACCTTATTCCCAAAATATTAATGATTATTTGCCCTCAGACAGCGATGACTATGAGCTTCCTTTATTAAAACCTGAATATCAAGCGGCACAACTGCTGCAGTTTTATAATCATTACTATGCTGATAGCCCCGAAGGCCTCTCTCCTTGGAGTGAGAGGATGGTTGTTGCTACTCTTCCTACAGTAAAGAAAATTGAATTGGAGATATTAAAAGAATACGACAATCAAAATAAAGCCAATGAAGAGCGACACTACGCGGAAAATTTTAAAGAGCATGATGCACTATGGCTTAATCGCATCCAACGCAATATGGATTTGCCAGCTATTGAAACACTAGCTTTTAACGAAAAAAATAAGGCTATTGCCGTAAATAATACATTTGCGCGTGCGCTTCCTGAGCATGCTCCAGATTTTTATCATTTCACAATACCTGGCCAAGGATTTCCATTTGATAACCTGCAAGAGTCAGTGATTTGGGCAGGAACACCGCTCTATGTTTTTACTATGTCACAGGATAAATCGTGGTCTTTGGTCTTAACACCTGATGCTTATTTTGCTTGGGTAAAAAGCTCGGATATTGCTTATGCCTCAACTCAATTTATTGAGCAATGGAAAAACGCAGCGAAGAAGGGACTTGTTGCAATTACGGAAACAGAAACAAGCGTTATGAATCAACATCATCACTTCGAATTGACAGGCTATATTGGCGCTGTATTTCCATTTGTTGGTCGAGATGATAATGATATATCTATCTTGATTCCAGTAAAAAATGAGCATCATCAAGCAGTGACTCAGATTGGGGTTGTGTCGTCGCATTCTGCAAGTGTGATGCCGCTTGAGGCTTCAAAAAAAAATATGGCCAAGATCCTGAAACAATTACAAAATCGTCCTTATGGATGGGGCGGAGCTTTCTTTTTTAATGATTGCTCACAAGAATTAAAGAGTCTATTTACTCCGTTTGGTATTTGGTTACCACGTAATTCGGCACAACAGGCAAAAATAAGTTCAGGAGTTGATTTAACTAAAAACACAGTTGATGAACGTATTCGTACTTTGAAAACACAAGGTCATCCACTCATGACACTGATTTATATAGGCGGCCACGTGATGCTTTATTTAGGAAACAGATCTATAAATCATGAAGAAGCGGCAATGACCTATCAAAACATTTGGGGGCTTAGCCCCGCAAGCAGAGACAAACGTTATGTTATTGGGCAAGCATTGTTTTTTCCCTTGCTTAAATATTACCCTGAAAATCCAGACATAAGTTCATTGGCTAATAAATCTTACTTTAAAATGATTTATCTTGATGAGTTAAACACAAAGGACCCAACACCAGAAGCGTTTTCACATACCTTTATGAAACCAGCTAGCCCTAATTTGAGCTTCTAAAATGGCAAAATCAAAAATTACATATGTTTTTTTGGTACTTTTACTCATTTTAGTTTGTCTCTTTATGGCAATGACTAAACAAGCTGCTGAGCCTTGTGATGTAGCCGCGTTACAAGACGTTCCAAACTCATCATTACAAGTGATTGTAGTGCAGCTCATCAAGGGCTTTGAAGTAAAAGTGACAGCATGTAAGAAACGAAAAAATTCATGGATACAGGCATTGGATTCTTTTCCTGCCGTTGTGGGGAAAGAGGGTATAGCGCCTATAGGGAAAAAGAAGGAAGGGGATATGAAAACCCCAGCTGGTTTATATTCCCTGGGTACTGCATTTGGATCAGAACCTTTAGCGCTTAAAATGGATTTTAAATACATCACTGCGGATGATAAATTTATAGATGATGTTTCTCATGAGCGTTATAACACGTGGGTCAGCGGCGATACAAACGCCAAAAGCTATGAATTGATGCTTATTGACGCATATAAAATGGGTGCAGTCATCAATTACAATATGAATCCAGTGGTCCCTGGAGCCGGTAGTGCTATTTTCATACATCTTTGGCAATCGATTAATGTAGGAACACATGGATGTCTTGCTCTGGATAAACCTCATTTGTTAAAACTACTTTATTGGCTGGATAAGAAACAACATCCTTTTATATACATATCAAATTCGATGTCATTATGAAAGAGATGAGTCTGGGACTGATGCAGCTGCAAAATACTTAGATTAGGGGTTGCACTTCGTCTCTGAATGGGTAAAGCTATACTCTACGTATCTTATTAGGGTATTTGTCGTGCGCTATTCTAATTATTTATGGGCTTTCGCAGCTTTATTCGTTAGCCAACTTGGCAATTCTCAAACGCTTTCAGAAAAAATAGATGGGATTATTGCACAACAATTGCCCCATGCAACCGTTGGCGTATTGATTAAAGATGCCCAGACCGGGCAAGTTGTTTACAGCAGAAATGCGGATAAACTATTGTCTCCAGCCAGTGGTATGAAAGTGCTTACAGCAGCAGCTGCGCTTTATCAATTAAAACCAGACTACCGTTTTATAACCACACTGTCACGAAAAAATCAGGATTACTATCTTCAATTTACTGGGTCACCGTCTTTTACTGTAGATAATTTGACTTCTTTAGTGCTGAGTTTGCAAAAAAATAATGTAAACACAGTAAACGGCAATGTGGTAATTGATAGCTCACAATATCAATCCCCATATTATCCAAGTGGAACCTCTTATGACGATTTAGGATGGTATTACGCGGCACCAGATACCGCAGCAATTTTGAATGATAATAAAGTGGTTTATGAATTAATTAGTGCAAATGAATTAGGCCAACTCGCCAAGGCGAAGCCCAAAACTCTTCCCAAAGCTTTAACTCTTATTAATGAAGTAGTGACAGTGAGTAAAGAAGAGGAAAAAAATCATTGTAGTCTGAATCTTGAAACGAAACCCAATAATACTGTGCGCTTATATGGTTGCATGATTCAGGATAAAAACCCAAAATTAATCGAACTTGCTATTCCTGATCCCATTTTATTAGTAAAACAAGTAGTCAAAAAGACCCTTAATCAAAGCAATATTGCCGTGAAAGGAACGATCACTACGGGAGTATCTCCATCAGATACTGCTTTTGTTGCCAGTTTCCAATCTAAACCCCTTAGTAAATTAATAACACATATGTTACAGCAATCTGATAATCTTTATGCAAACAGTTTAACTAAAAAATTAGGTTATTCACTCACCGGAAAGGGAACTCATAAAGAAGGTGCTTTTGCGATTAAAAAAATATTATCTGAGCATACACATCTTAATATGACGCAAATGGAGATCGTGGATGGTGAAGGCACTCGTTATAATTTGGTGACGGCGGAACAAATGGTCAACCTACTTAGCGATCTTTATCATGATAAAGACATGAATACGATTTTCTTCAAGGCCTTACCACAAGCAGGTGTTTCAGGAACACTCAAAGATAGAATGAAGAAAACAATACTTGAGAAAAAAGTATACGCAAAAACGGGTTCAATGCATGATATTTCTTCACTATCGGGTTTTATGATTAATCCAAATGAAAAAACATTTATTTTTTCTATTATTATCAATGGGGTGAATCAACCCTTAGAAAAAGCCAAGTCACTTGAAGAAAAGATATTATTGGCTTTAGATAAATACAGCGTAGAAGGTAGTCAGACTTAATTCGTAATCGTTTACGTACCGCCACTCATCGTTTTTCAGTGACTATCTCCATTGGGATATCTTTTTATCCTTATGATGGCAAAAGAATAGATGCTTTAATATCCCAAACTGACGAAGCACTTTATGAAGCCAAAAAGATGGGTCGTAATAAAGTCGTAGCAAGTTCAAGCATGCATTCGAATCGAAATCGTTAATACTTTCAAATACTAAGAGGACTTGTTTCAGCAAGTGCTTTGCACATGTCTGATACTTTGAAATCAGGGACAATTTTTACAATATTATTTGCTTGAAAATTTTTCCAATTAATTTTTTGATACAGCTGACGGTTAAAAGTAAATGAATAACAAAAGGATGGCGTGTTATTACCATATGAGTCCGTAGCAAGAAGGTAGGACTTAATATAAATTTGATCTGCTTTTACATTCGAAGAATACAGTTTTTGAATAATTTTAGTGACATACGGTATGGATACTTGTGCTGCGAGTTCAGTGGCATAGAAACCCGCCTCTGTATTGGAAAGATTTGTATCAACGATACCTGTTTTTTGTAAGTAGGGGATATTTTTTAATATTTTGTTTTGATCGATATAAATAGAAAGTTCTTGCTTTGACAAACTATGACGAAGACCTACCGCATCACGATAAGTGTGTTGTTTTGCTGCCAAAACAGATGAATTAGTACATACATATAGAATACAAAAAATTGGTAATAAGCGCATTTATTTTGTCCCTAAAAGTATGTGCACATAATTACAGTATAACAAAGCTTTCAATTAAAAAATGAGTTATTTATTTGATCATAAATATTTAAACTATTCTAAAGCCAGCAATCTTGTGATTGATAAAAAAACCTGGATAATCGGCCACAATTCGATTATTTAGAGGTAGATTGTTGTGAATACTGAAAAGCTATTTTCTTATGGAACATTACGTTATGAATCGGTTCAATTAAGTAATTTTGGAAGAAAGTTACATGGAGCAGTAGATAGCCTTCCTGGTTTTGGCATGTCTAAAGTTAAGATAAAAGATTCCAGCGTCATTGCTGCAAGCGGTGAAGATGAACATCCAATTATTACTTATACTGGAAAATCAACGGATAGTGTGGATGGGATGGTGTTTGAGATAAGTCCCGCAGAGTTAAAAAAAGCTGATTCTTATGAGGTGGAAGATTACAAACGGATTCAAGTGAAACTTACTTCGGGCATACTTGCCTGGGTATATGTTCATGTTGAGAGTATTGAGTTGTTATCATGAAGCAGGAAAAGGAATAGTAGTGATTGTCGGCTAGGCTGTTAAGCCCAGCGTTTAGCTTGATCTTATTTTTAAGGGAATTTTAGCGAAATTTAAAGTGCTGGACTTAACAGCCCAGCCTACCTTACTGAGGAGTTTACGACGTACAACATGCTCCTTAATGTACCGCACGATGCTCATCTTTAACCCATCGCATCAAAAATGCTCCGATTATCTGGTATAACGGCAAAATAGCGAGAGCGATATGATAACTAAATAGTGAAAACTCATGAGAAGTACTGGCGTTACTAAAGACATCAAGAAGTTTTCCTATTGCTGGCTCAGTAACTGCATCCAGAAATGCATCGCTGGCATTGATTAAAGAGGTTACTGTACCTGCCAGGTATAATGGATTTGATTCTTTTCCAATTACAAATACGATTGGAAATGCCCCTAAACTAAACCCAAAAAGGAAGAGCAATATGCTCAGTAACCAGAGTGGCATAGGATGTGCGTAGATTACCAAACTAATGGATAAAGCAGACACTAAAGTACTGTAAAACATAAAAGCACAACGATTTTGTATGCGGTTAGTAAATAAAGCAAATACAGGACATGCAAGAGCTAATCCTACAAAAACCAGAGAAATGAGAGATGGGGCAACTAATTTATCTAAATGATATGCTTGTTGCAAAAAAGGATTTCCCCATAAGCCACAAAAAATAACTATGGGAGAGAATGCTAAACCACTGTATCCGGTTAATAGCCAGTTTTGTTTATTTTTTACTATTAACAAAATATCTTGCCATAAATGCGGGTTTTTAGAAGCATGAATTTCAGATTTTGATGATTCAATGGAATAGGATGGTTTGTCTTGAACAACAAACAGGAACAAGAATGCTAAAATGATCCCCATCCAAGCTACATCAACTAAACTGGCTCTCCATCCGATCTGACTGACTAACCATGCTAGCGGCATTTGTCCAAATATTGCACCAACCATGGCAGCGGTAACAAGGAACGAGGTAAGCAATGCATAATATTTGTTTGGAAACCATACTGCTGCTAATTTGAAATAAGCGATGGAAGCAAAGGAAACACCAACTCCTGTTAAAGCACGCCCTAAAATCGCGGTATTTAACTCCTGGGCTTGGGAGAAAATATAAATTCCGATAGCGCAGCAAAAAATGGCCCCTGTTGTAACCCAGCGTGTTCCATAATGATCGAGAATAATTCCTACAAATAAAGGCACAATCAGATAGGTCCAGAAATATACTCCTGATAAAACACCAAGACCTAGTCCTTGTAGGTTAAATGTATCCATCAATTGTTGAGGCATTACGCTTGGAAAATTTTGGAGGATATATTTATAAAATAAAAATGCAGCACATAAACTAATGATAAAGATGGCGCGATAAGTGATTTGTTTCTGCGATGCCTCTGCATCGAGTGTATTTCCCATAGTGAATTTCCTCAAGATAGTTAGTCGTATCGTTTGATTATTTTGCCTTCTCCCTAGAGAGGCTAAATAATCGAAAACGCAACTCTAGGGTGAGGAGAGAAAGACCACGACGACCACCACCACAGACGCGACAGAAGCAATAGCACGCACCAACCCAAAAGAGTTGCTTAAAGAACATTGATGATGCGCGTTTTTGTTCATATATATTACAGAGTGTGGAATAAATTATTTATTTTTTGATGGTACCAATTTGTATTCGATCTTGTCAAATAGATTATCAAAAGAATTAGGCTCTGTGCTCATTTCTACTGCCTCATTGCCTTAGCATTTCGTGACAAACGTAGACTGGGCTGCTACACCCCGCCTACACTTATCTTCTATGACACTCACGAGTACGTGAGTGTATTGTTATTTTTTAAATTTTAATTGAGAGTCCAACTCGGGTACAGGGATATCCGGTATGAGTTTTTTGATTCTATAGAGCCAACCAAGTCTCACTTCTGGCTGCATAATTTCACCAGGTCTGACTTCATTGATGAGTTCATCCAATTCATTTTTTCGAGCAGGTGAAACCACTGCTTCAAGTACATCTCTCACATTTCTAATGTCTGTAGGGCGTGGCGCAGGTGCATGGGTTGGTACCAAGCACTCTAAATTGCGCATCATCAGTGAGTAGCTGCATTTGGGAGCGGGTTTAGGCGTTGCTTTGGGAGTTGGTCTGGGAGACATTGCCAAAGGCGTAACTTCCTCACGAGGTTGGTTTAGTAACGCACGTTGTGCTTTAGCACTGGATAATGCATGAAGTATCTCAACCTTATTTGCCTTAACTTGATCAAGACGATCAATGAAATTGTTTTTCTTAAGTTGAAGAGGTTCCATACGTTGATTCAGTGAGTCAAATCGTTGCTGTCTTCTCGCATGGTAATCTGCATTAACACAACAAACATCGGCTTTTGCGCGCTCATAGTTTAGTTTTGCTTGCAACCAGTCATCTTCGCTCAAACGCTGTGGATCAAGGCCCTCAGAAAGAACGACATAGGAATCACCGTGTTTTTGATAACGTGCTTTATGACTCGGATCAATAATTAAGTAAGCCTGATTAAAATCATTAACAGGTTCCAAATGGGCATTAAGGAGAATTTTTTCTTTTTTCAAAAACTGCTGTGCTTGCAGGAATCCACGTTCTTGTAATCTTAATCCATCCAATTCACGTTGACGGGACATCAGAGGCACTTGCATTTCATCGTGATGTTGCATTTCGGCTAATCGAGCACGTACCTGATCGATTAATCGTTGAACTACTTGTTCATGACTATGTGGAGGTTGTGCAAATTGATTTTGATAAAAGTCAAGTCGCTCTTGCAGCATGCGAATTTTTCTGTCGATAGGTGATTCAATGGTTTGTGCCCTACTGACATCAATTGAGGGGACAACCTGTGCAGTATGTTGCGCTCTAAGCGCTGCAAGTTGTGCACTTAAAGAAGCTATTTGTTGGCTTGAATAACTAGCAAATTGAGTAATTGGTTGATTGTTGAACAGGGGTGCTTGAAGAAACGCATTAAGCGCATCCAAATGGTCAGTCATATGGGCATGCTCTTCTTCCATTAATAAGGCTTCTTCTTCAAGAGCATTCAGCGCTTCTTCTATTTCCTCTAATTCTTCTTCCAGAGCTTCTTGTTCTTCATTAAGAGCGTTAAGTACGTTGCTATAGGCTCGAATATTAGCGTCCAAGATTTGTATCGCAATAGAGTTAGCACTACTTCCTTCAACAGTTTTTGTTTCTTTAAGTTTTTGATCGATTTGTTGTTGAATAATTTGATTGACGTGTTTCGCAAGCTCTTTATCTTTTGCAATGAATGCAAGAAGGCGAAGAAGCAAGCCTTCTTGCTTGAGCATTTCTTCTGCGGTTTGCTCTCTGATATATTGAATTTGTGCCTCTTCTTTCACAAGCTCTTGAACTATCATGTTGATGGTTTCGTTACCACCAGCTGTTTTAAGAAACTCAGCTACTTGTTTCGCATTCTGTAGTCCAAAACGAGAAAGAAGCTGAATTGCTAAATAAGAATCTGTTTGTGCGGTATGAGGATTGCCATTTCGTTCTATGGATGCAAACAATCGTTCTAGTTGACTTTCACTTAAAGTCATTGGTACAGATCGGGTGGGCAATGAAGTAGTAGGCACGGAAGAGACTCCAATATTAAACATCTGTTCAAATTATAAACTTTTTAAGGTTTAAAGTAAAGTAGCTAGTTTCCTAATAAACAGATAAATCAATATGTTAATCTTGAGGTTGTTGATCTATCAATAGCCCAAATTGCTGTGTATTGTTTGCGGATCCTTTTAGCACTTTTTTCCATAAAATAGATGAAAAACCAATGAGTAACAAACATGCAATAATCAATAAATCATAGCGTAATAACGATCCATATTTTAATGAACTAGGTGGTGTAAAACTAACTACAAGAGAAATGGTAATACCTATGAATCCAAAAATAGAGCATGTGGTAATTAACCAATAAAAGCGTTTTTTTTCTTGCCATGCTAATCGTATTGCCCCTGCAAACATAAACGCATACATGAATAAATACATTTGCGTTGCTAAAGTAATCATAAACCAGTATGAGGCGTTAATGCTTGGAAATAATAAAAAAAGGGTGCTTATAAACGACACGCCACATGCTTGGATCAGCAAGAATTTGGAAGGGGATTGATGTGCTGAATGGTGGAGATCATTGCTCGCAAACAAAAGGCCTTTCAGTGGAGAGATAAGCCAATTATTAGCGCAACCAATACAGCCCAAAACAATTAAAATATTGACAACCAAGCTTAGGTTAGCAAATTGAATTTGCGTAAAAAATACTTGAAATAGTTCGGGAATGCCACCAATAAGATTCAATTGTTTTGGAGAAAGGATGAATGCTAAAGTCAGTGAACCAAAGAGCATCGTAACAAAAATAATAATTACTGAAAGCACAATGGCAACAGGTAAAGCGCCTGGCTTACTTTCCTGGGTATAAACACCAGCAATCTCAATCCCACAAAAAGAAAGAATAATCGCGGTTAGAGATGCCCATGAATCCTGATTGGATGGGGAAATATGGTTTAGGGATTGAGGATAAAAGATCATCCAAATAGTCCCTATAGCCAAAATTAAGATAAATGGAAGCAATAATCCAAAGATGGAGCAAAAAACAGTCACCCGATGAGACAAGTAAATGCCTTTTATGTTAACCCAAGTCAAACACCAAATAAAAAGATTGATTAGGATAAAAAGAAGTACTTTATTCTCAATGAAATTCGGATTGATACAATATAAAAGTGTTCCCGCGATAAAGCTGAAAAATGTGGGATAAATAAGGATGTTTTGCATCCATTGGAACCAAATGGCGATAAAGCCTGCTTTTGGACCTAGACTTTTTTTGACCCATCCGTAGATTCCCTCATGAGACTGAGAAGAAAACCATCCTGCAATAATTGCGCTGGGCAGCAAAAAGAAGCATAACGCCAGTCCAAAATACCAGAAAATATCTGTGCCAACTAATGCCGCAGCAGGTAAATTGCGTATGCTATCAACTGAACCAACGGTCATCAATGTTAAACTAAAAACAGTTAGCTTTTTATTCATTAAAATCTCAATGATAAACAGCTTAAACCACCATCAATTTTACGAAATTCACTTACATCCACAGAAATGACGTCACAACCTGAATTACGTACCATTTCTGTGGTGTGGTGAAAACCTTGAGGCATAATGACTGCATTATTCACCCTAATACAATTTGCTGCATAAGCTTCGTTATCATCAACAATTAATTGTTTCAATGACATCAAGGCAGGATGATTCACTAATTCACCATTGACTAGCACGTGACCATTCCCAAGATAGGAAATGCCTGTTTTTAAATGAAGGAATTTTTTAAGTTCGATTAACGTACTTTTATAGCCAAATTGTGCCAATATTGAAGTCAATTGTTGCGCGCCATCAAGATTGGTGCGCTGTGAAATTCCTATGTAAAAAACATCCTCTACTTGCATGACATCCCCCGCTTCTAACGTTCCTGGGGCTTCTATTCTATAGGTGCGTCCTTTATAAAAAGATTGAATGCATGGTTCAATTAAATCAACTTCGCCTTGTCTTGATAGAGCTCCTGGTCGAGTCAGAATTGCAACTTTATCTGTAAGAAGGGCTGGATCTTCGACAAAACATGAATCAGGGAAATCGTTTGTAGCAGGTAGGACAGTAACTTCCACACCACAGCTGGATAATGCTTTAATGTAATTTTGATGTTGCTCAAGGGCTTTGAAATAATCTGGACGACCTAATTCTGTAGTTGATGTTAAGCCATGAATTAGGTTGGGTGATGGTGTACGTACTATTGCTTGTTGAAACATAATAATTCCCTTTGATAAATAAAATGGCACAGATGTCATATGCCGATACTCCCAAATCTCATGCACCAAATCAAGAGGCATTAACAATAAAAAGTTGTCTCGTTTTTGTAACATGAGTGCGACGTTAGCGGAACCCAGGGCTTGTATTGACTCCTGATTACGGAAAATTATTTAATGCCCTCTCCTGCGTCCCTTTGGGGAGTGGGTTAGGGGAGGGGATATACCACAGATTTGGTTACTCAGACTTTAGATAGTGATAACTGCAGCACCTGTAAACCTTCCATGACGAAGATCCTCAAGCGCCTGATTGACTTCGGTCAATGGATAAGTATGAGTTTCTGTTTTAACGGGTACATTTGGTGCTAATGATAAAAAATCTTCTCCATCTTTGCGCGTGAGGTTGGCAACAGAGCAAAGAGTTCGTTCACCCCAGAGAATATTATAAGGAAAACTGGGGATGTCACTCATGTGGATTCCTGCACAAACAACAATACCACCTTTTGTTGTATTGCGAAGTGCAAGTGGGACAAGCGTGCCAACAGGTGCAAAAATGATTGCAGCATCAAGAAGATGTGGTGGCGATTTATCTGAGTCTCCAGCCCATGTAGCTCCTAGCTTATAAGCAAACTCCTGAGCATGGGTGTCGCCGGGGCTAGTGAAAGCATATACTTTTCGTTTTTGCTTTTGTGCTACTTGAATAAGAATATGCGCTGCAGCGCCAAAACCATATAATCCTAAGTGCTCGGCATTATTGGTTTTTAATAAAGCACGATAGCCAATTAACCCGGCGCAAAAGAGTGGTGCAGCTTGATAATCAGAATATCCATCGGGTATGGGAAAGCAAAACCGGTGGTTCGCAACACAATACTCTGCGAATCCACCGTCTATTTGATAGCCAGTAAAACGAGCGTTATCACAAAGATTTTCGCGCCCAGACAAGCAAAATGAGCACGTCCCACAACTTCCGCCTAACCAAGGAACTCCAATTCGTTGGCCGATCTCAAAATGGGGGACTGAAGAGCCGATTTTTTCGATGGTACCAACAATTTGGTGACCTGGAATCAGTGGAAGCGTGGGATTTTTTAATTCCCCGTCTACAACATGTAAATCGGTTCGACAAATACCACAGGCATGTACTTTGATGAGTACTTCTTCTTCTTTAGGAGTTGGCTTTTTTACCTGTTTGTAGATTAGTTTGTGTCCTGGCTTTTCCAAAACCATAGCATGCATCATAATCATTATTCCTAAATGTTTTACGTTACATAATGATGGGTATTTATTAAACTGTAGACTAAATAGCGAAAACTATTTTGCTTGACAAATTACATTTGTATATCAAACTTATTTTGGCAGATTTACATAAACCTTTATAATAATAGGCATACAAATGAGTTATATTGAAAATCATGTCTTTGATGAATTAGCAATCGGTGAGTCAGCAAGTTTAATACGAACATTAACCAAGGAAGACATTGAGCTTTTTGCGGTTATGTCTGGAGATGTAAATCCCGCACATGTTGATGCAGAGTATGCTCAAAATGATATGTTTCATAAAATCATTGCTCATGGGATGTGGGGTGCGTCTCTTTTATCTACAGTCCTAGGAACAGAGCTGCCTGGTCCTGGAACTATTTATTTAGATCAAACTTTAAAGTTTGAACATCCAGTTGCTTTAGGTGATACAGTCACCGTTACACTTGTAGTAGTCAATAAAATACCCGAACAACACATTGTTGAACTTGATTGTAAGTGTGTGAATCAGTTAGGAAAAACGGTCATTAGTGGCCTTGCAACGGTTATCGCCCCAACAGCAAAGGTGAGAAGGAAACGTGTTGAACTTCCTGAAGTAGAGTTGAAGCCGAAGCAAGAACATTGGTATCAGCACTTAATTACAGCAAAAAACTCCTTAAAACCCCTTAAAACTGCAGTAGTGCATCCAGTTGATGTGCTGTCTCTAAAAGGTGCTGTTGCCTCTGCTGAAGAAGGTTTAATTACTCCTATTCTTGTTGGACCGAAACAAAAAATTCTTGATGCCGCAAAGGAGGCCTTAGTTGATATTTCTGCGTATGAACTTATTGCTACAGAACACAGCAACGAAGCCGCTGAAATAGCAGTGAAACTCGCTGCAACAAAAAAAGTTGAAGCGATTATGAAGGGGAAAATTCATACTGAGGAGCTGATGAAGCCTGTTGTTGTTAAAGAAAATGGCTTGCGAACAGGGCGTCGGATGAGTCATGTATTCGCTTTGGATGTACCTGGATATCCAAAGCCAATTTTTTTAACTGACGCAGCAATTAATCTTTTTCCTAATTTAAAAGAAAAATGTGACATTGTGCAAAATGCCATTGATTTATTCCATGCGCTTAAACTAGGTACTCCTAATGTTGCTATTCTTTCTGCAGTTGAAACTGTAAATGAAAAAATTCCATCGACTCTCGATGCAACCGCTTTGTGTAAAATGGCTGAGCGTGGACAGATAACTGGTGGAGTTTTAGATGGCCCTTTGGCATTTGATAATGCTGTATCCATGGAGTCAGCGCGTGAAAAGGGTATTTGTTCTCCAGTTGCTGGTAATGCGGATATTTTGGTTGTTCCTGATGTTGAGTCGGGTAATATGCTTTACAAGCAAATGACTTATTTATCCGGTATTGAAGCGGCGGGAATAGTATTAGGAGCTCATGTGCCTATTATCCTTACTAGTCGCGGTAGTGATGAGTTATCGCGCAAAGCTTCATGTGTTATGGCTTTATTGTACGTACGCAGAAAATAATAATGGAATTAAGAAAATCTGGTGAACAGTTCCGGTCATGGACGTAGTCTATTTCAGGCTTAATTTTAACCATACTCAAATAGCATGTAAGCACATAAATTATCTGGAGTGTTATTTATGTTTTTTTGGCTTTTAAGATTACTTTTTGTGGTCTCAGGATCGATTACAAGTTGGTTTGTTGCACATGATGAGCTGAAGTTTCCTATTGTGCAAATGGTCATTTCAGTGATTTTGTTTACCCTTATAATCTTCATTATTGCATTTTGGCCTGAGTTAAAAGGTTGGTATAAGCGCATTAGAAAAGGTCATCACTAAAAAAGGGCGATTTGATAGCTGCTGTACCAAATCGCCTGCATTTACCATGTCAATAAATTGACAGTCTGATTTTTATCGATGTAATTTATACTGTTTTAGGTCTTTCTGGTTCTGAGTCTGGGATTTCTTCTATTGTAGGCCCTTGCATTATTTTTTTGAGGTTAGGCAATGATCTAATGGTTTGATTTATATATTCCATAATTGCGTCTATATCATTAATTGGAATGTATGTTGGAACATGTGAAAAAACATAGGTATCCTCACTCTCGTATGCCTTGTTAATTTGCTCCAATAAACCTGATTCTGCTATTTTTTTTGCTTCATGCAATGTAATCACTCTACCTTCAGGAGGAATGAGCCCCATACCTCTATTTCTTTTGTTAACTAAATCAAACTCATCTTTAAGATAATTATCATGGGCTACAAAGCCAGTTTTAATCACACAAACTCTAGGCTTATACTCTGGATTTTCAAAGGTAATTTCATGTAAAGGCGTTTTTATGCTTGTCCATTGCCACAATATTTGACCGGGAACGGTTAATAAATGAATTGATTTTACATCGTGCATTCCTAATCCGACATAAGTTTTGCCAAAATTCCTAATCATTGTGATTTCTGAGTTTCCTGAGGTTGTTTCCATCACATCGGATACTCCTTGAAAATTCGCGGTGTCAGTTGCGCGTTCATCATTTTCTTTACGTTGATGGTAGCGCTGATATAACTCTGGATGCGTGCCTAGCAGCTCTTTAGGATCAATAAAAAAGGGTGGTAGATTGGTTTGCATTATTGCCCCATTACTGGGAATTATGCTGCTTATACTGGCGTATCGACTACCAAGGATTAATGATGGCGTTAAAGAGAGAAATCTTGATGTATTATTCGCTACAACGTGCTCAGCAATATCATAGTGGTCTTGTTTTTGCTTGGGTGCGCATATGAATTTTGTATGACTTAGGACATCTACTAACTCCCTAAGGCTCATGCCTCTGTAAATAAATCGTCCCTTATTCTGTTTTTCTATTGATTCCGCAATTTTGGGAAATGTATCAAACTTCGTTGAGTACATTTTTTTGAAGTTTTGAACGTATTTTGGAATTGAAGAGGTTATTTCAGTATGCCACTTTTCTTTTAAAACAAAGTCTAATACTCTTCTAGAATATTCATTTTGATGCTTATGACCTACGTGCTCACGTTTAGGTACATGGTTAAAAAACGTTTTTGATTTCATTACAACCACTCCGGAAACTTTTGATGCGTTAAGTTGATTTAGTGGATTATATGATCATAATTACAAAATATGGAGTTAAATTTAAACAAAATGAATTTGCGGACATCGATGAAATATGAAAGTGCCTTGTGAAAAAAATAATATGCAATAAAAACATGGGAGAACTTGATGAAAAAGCAACATGCACCGGGATTTTTATCGTTGGTAACTGAATCTAAAAAACGTATTAAAGAAATAAGTCCTAAAATATTAAAAGAAAAAATTGAATCTAAAGAGCATATGTCCCTTATTGATGTACGCGAACTTAATGAAAGGGAAACAGGGTATATTGCAACAGCAATACACTTGAGTAAGGGCGTTATTGAACGAGATATTGAAAAAACAATTCCTAATTTAGATGAGCAAGTTATTGTTTATTGCAGCGGGGGATTTCGATCTGCGTTGGTTGCCGACAATTTACAAAAAATGGGATACACCGATGTTTATTCATTAGAAACTGGGCTACAAGGCTGGCTCGATGATGGGTATTCTCTACAAAAATAAATTTGTTTTGAGCTTTTTTCTTACTGCCATTAAGAAATCTCCTCTCCCACGAGTGGGAGAGAGTGAGTAGGCATTAGCCTAATCAATGGTTTGATCTGTCTCATGGACAACTTCTCCCGGTCAGTAAGTTGACCATCTTGAAAGAAAGGATAGTAAAGTAAGTTGTTGCAGCTTTAAATCACTTCTTACACTGGTGGCACCGTTTCTGGCACATAAAAAATCGTTTTGATCAACTTACCCACTTTACCGCGTACAAGTCATCATTGCCACGGACTATTTGTTCTGGAGTCTAAAATTTAACCTATAATTAAAAAATATGCCGTAGGAGTACTGAATATGCGTCATTCTCAGCTCATCATGATAGGGATACATCTTGGTTACTCTCTATCTCAAAGGGGATTGTGCAAAGGTTTCTCCAGCATGTGGATTCAGGCTGTATGTTCAGGAGAAGAAAAGACTTTTATGCAAAGATTAAAGCTCCTTGAGCAATATGCAGATAAACCTGAAAAACTTGCACAAGATATTACCAATGTAAAAAAATTATTAGTTAAAGACGAACAACGGGCAAAAGAAGATCCTAAGTACCATCAGAAAACATTCAATGAGCTCACCGATGCGCAAAAAGCTTTACTAGAAGTTCCTGTTTTTTATGAAGGTATGGCACTTTATTTATCACCACAAAGTAAAGAGGTATTTAATAAATTTCTTCGCCAATTTCATGAAGTTGAAATCTCCGAATATGTTCAGTCGGAGGCATTAGAGGAATTAGGCGGTTTAGAGCGTGCCTTCCATACAAATGATCAATATAAGCTAACGGAATTAACTAAGTATCTCCAAAAGATAAGCCAAAAACTACAAGGAATACCTGATGTAGCAATTGAATTTGGTGCAAATGGTCATGCAATAAATGTTCGAGTTATAGGACCTAATCGGTTTCAAATAATTGATACGAATCATTTAGATGAAATAAATAAGATCTATACCAGTGAAGAACTTGCAAATGAATTAAATTCTTATTTCTCAAACTCTTCTTTTCTTGATTGGTTTCGAGAGCCTACGCCAATTGTTATGACAACCTCTGTATTTACTCATCAAAATAATCCCCTAGATCTTACGGGGTTAAAGAAAACAGAACCAATACAGGCATTAGTAGCAAGTAAATCTAGCCCTACACTGTTACACATAGCGGCTGAAAGAAATGATGTTGATACTTTACGGCGCATGGATTTTAGCACAATCGATGTGAACTTACCTGGTCAAGCAAATGGTACTGCCTTAGCACTGGCTGCTATATCGAGCAGTAATGAGGCTGCAGAATTTTTATTAACTATTCCATCGATAGACGTCAACAGGCCTGAAATTTTTGGCCCAATTTTTCATGCTATTTGGGTTAAAAATTATGAGTTAGCCTATAAAATTGCTGAGCATCCAAGTTTTAATATAAAAAATAATGCCATCGAATTAGGGAATGTGCTGCACGCCATAGCCGCAACTAAAAACCCTACTCCTGAAATTGTAGAATTTGCCCAATACTTAATTGACAAAGGTGCTGATATCAATCAACAAAACAAAGAGGGAAATACGCCTCTTTATGAAGCTTGTATTAATGGAAACAAGCAATTGGCTAAGCTATTTTTGAAGAATAATGCTCGTTTAGACTTGCTAAATGCAAAAAACTTTAGTGTTCTCCATGCAGCAGCATGCAGCGGTAACATAGAACTAGTACAATTATTTCTGGAAAAGGGATTGGACTGCAATCAGCGGTCGACCTCTCAAGAAACCCCTTTACATAGTGCTTGCGTAAACGGCCAATTCGAAGTGGTAGAACTATTACTCAAATCTGGGGCAAATTTTAATCAGCAGACAACAAGTAAAGAAACTCCTTTGCATTTTGCCTGTGCCAACGGAAATAAAGAAGTAGTAGGAGCATTGCTAAATAGAGGTGCAGATTGCAACCAACTGGCGAATAGTATAACTCCTTTCCATCTTGCCTGCATGAAGGGCCATAAAGCACTAGTGGAAATGCTTCTTGAGAGTGGGGCAGATTGTAATCTTCGCACAAAAGAAGGTTTAAGGCCTTTGGATTTGATTTGTAAGCACAATCATCTCGAATTGCTTCCTACCTTGCTTACTCATACGGAGTTAACAAGTGATGATATTAAATCCAACGCTCCCTTAGCAAAATTAATTAGCTCTTATGACTGTAATGTGCAAACTGATTTTCTTAAAAAGGCGCTGACAATCTATATTCGTGAGCGCGAAGGCCAGGCTGAATATGGAAATATATTAAGCTTAGGAGTTCCCAGGAGCCAAAAAATTGCAGCAGCAAAAGCCTTTCTTGCCAATCTTAATGGCGATGAGCAGGATTTAAAGCTCTATCAATCAGCATTGAATGATGGGGAGCTTTCATTTCTTTATGGTCTTTATAAAGTTTTACCCAAACTGCAAATTGCTCCCGAATCAGCGCAACCAAAACGCTCCTATACAAAAATACTGGGTTTATTCGGCGAGATGGATTCTTCTTCGCCAGCTCCCATAGAGCCCAAGAGTCCTAGGCCATTGGACTCTACAAGTGATAGTGAAGTTATTAGACTTTTAGAAGAAAGCGATGATGATTCATCGATAAATTCCTTACCTAATTCCTTTAAAACAACTCCATTTTGACTTTCAAATGCACCAACTACATATGCATCCTGATTGATCCCATTATTCATTAAGAAAATATTTTCCCAGTATCAATATATTTAAAGTTAATCGTATAAGTATTATTCCAATGCCAATTTATTTCCTGACTTGTTGTGATGATAATAGAGCTCACAGTTTTATCATTTAATTTGTTATCCTTCTCATAGAGCATTGAAAATTCATCAGTATTTTCAATGAGTGGTGTGAGAAGAAAAGTAGATCTCGCCATATTTGCAACGAGCCGATATTGTTTTGTAGTTCCATTTTTTAGTTGCAAAGTAATTTGTAATTGTTGTGGCCTAAAGAAAATAGTTGCTAGAGCCCCCCATATAGTTGGTTTCAAATTAATCTCAACAAAGAGCAGTTGTTTTTTCGGTAGTCTTACATGCTCACCTAAAACGTGAAATTCTTTTTTTAATAACGTTAAGTTGACTTGATGAGGATGTTTCTTTTTATGAAGGAACAGAAAATTACTCGTCAACAGAGTTGGCTTATAATTAACCAGTAATAAGGGCCAGCTTGCCCCATCCTCTAATGAAGGAACGCGTTGATCAATTGGTTCGATTTTGAAAATAATGTTATCCGGATTATTTGTCCCTTGAAGATGCTTTTTATTTTTTTCAGCTAAGCCTGGATTAAAAACAGAATAACTCTGAAATATTGGACGTGGGGACCAAATATTTTGCGAAGAGATTAAGTACGATTGATCATATGAGTAAATGTCAGTAGTACCTTGTAACCGAGGAAAGGCTGTTTGATCGCGTAAGAAGTTCATCGTAAACAGAAAGTTTTTTTTAAGCCAATCAGGATCCTGTATTCTACTTTTTAGACCATGCCATGCTGAGGAATAAGAAGAGATGAAGTTATCTCGAAGTGATATACCTGTATAGTGACTATTAATGTAATACCAACTATTTAATGAGACAAGAATAAGTAGCGCATTGACCCGGGAGTTAAAAATAAAGGGTAAAAATAGCGTTGCGAGCAAAGCAGAGGTGCCAGGTATAAAGGCATGTCCCACATGACGGGTAAAACCGGTTTTAAAAGAAACAAACAAAAACACAAAATAAATTCCCAGTAAGAATATTTTTGCACCAATTGTTATTTTTTTTTGCCATGAAATGGCTAGGAGAATTAATAAGCAAGTAAATAAATATAAAATGACCTCATTCGCATTTCCATTAGTAGACATCGCTTCTGTAAAACCTGATGCTATCCACACTGTGCTTATTAGGTAGGCAGGTAAGGAGGAGAGGTGTTGTCCTGCCATAAGCCAAAAAAAAATGATTGACACTGTAGGAGATGCGAGACAAATGAATGCTAGTTTTTTTTCATTATTGGTGAGGAAAAAGATAAAACACAAAATGAGCATGAGCATACACAGAATGAGCATGGAGCCCTTGATGAGCACAAGTAAGCCGAATGGAGCGAACAGAAAAAAAACAAGCAATAAAAGATAAATATTGGCGAGCATAGCGCGATTTTCAATGAATATAATTTGATAACTTATTAGTCCTGCAAGTAATGGGTATGAAAAAAATAAAGAGTCACGAGCATAAATCATACCCAGAAACGGAACGCAATAAATAAGAAACCAGTACCATGGTTTTCTTCTCATTAAAAAAAGTAGGCAAATCCAGTAAGAAATTGCTAGGCTAAGACAGCCAGAAATCATTAAAAAATCCGTAGCTGGATGATACGCTTTTGTGTATAAAGACGAATAGGGACCTAGGGTAAATATAATGTCCTTACCAAATGCTAACCCTTGAGCCACTGCTTGATTTAGACCAAGAGCCCATGAAGGATCAATTCCTGGTGCCGGCATTTTAGGAGAGAAAGGGATGAACATACACATGATAATGAGTAGCAGCATCAGCTTACTTAGAAAATCAAAGAGCATATTTGTTTTTCTAAGTACAATTGTCCTTGGTGTATGGCTCAATTAAGCATTCCCTAGTTTAAATTTTAGGGTAGTGTAACTTATTTTTTAATTAGAGGGTAAGTTGGTGCTTAGGGGATTACTCTATATGTTCAATACATAGCCTAGGGTATTGTCGTTAACGGTTAAAATTAGAAAAGTAACGTTAAGCCTAATGAAACGGTATTAGATATATCTGGCGTAGTACTTTCATCCTCTAGTATTCTAAACGCCCCATAATTGTGCTCGTTTTCATATTCAACATACATACTCACTCCAGGTATAAGGCGATAATAAGGTCGTATGGTATAGCGCATTTGATTTAAACCACTACCAATCTGCGCGTTAAGGATGGTTTTAGTTGCTAAAATGCTGCGAACTCCTGTTCTGATTAAAAAATTATTGGTAATTTGTGTATCTCGCGATAATTCGATATCAAATTTAACATTACCACCATAAAAGTAGGTCCTGATATCGGTATCAATAAAAAATGGCATTAATCCTTCCAGACCAATACCGGCCTGCCAATACGGCTGACTGGCAGGCCGGTTAAAATAGTTTGCTCCGCCTTTAATAGCCCAAAATTGACTGATTAAATGCCAGTAAAAGATATCAATATCTGCGTTTTCTACTACGCCTTTATAAATTTCAGCATCCTTGGTAAATAGTTCTAGTTTATTATAATCGGGACCATATAGGCCTTTATAGGTAAGGCGTTGCGAATTGTGGATAGGATCAGCGCCTACATCTAGATAAGTTGCTAACCAAAAACCTGCGCCATGAGCCATGGGGTGCTTTACTAAATGCAAGTTAATCGGCTTAATTGCCTCGTCGACCCGCATTATGGGGCGATTGTAATAAGGAGTGTTTTTAACAATATCTTCTGGTTTGGTTTTGCCTTCCGCTATTTCGATGATGGTTGTGTATTGAAATACTCGGTTCATTCCAGTCATCATATGATAAAGCATATGACAATGAAAAAACCATTGACCACTCGCATCGGTATCTACATCTGCAGTTATGGTTCCTCCTGGGGGGATGTCCAGCGTATGTTTCAGCGGATCAAAAGCATCTTTTCCTGTACGTAAAATAAACCAATGGCCGTGTATGTGCATGGGATGATGCATCATTGATGGATTAGTAAATACAAAACGATAACGTTTACCTGGTTTTAAAGGAATCGGTTTCGCTTTATAACCAGGTACTCCATTGACAAACCAAATAAACTGCCCCATATAGCCAAACAACTCTAAATTAATTAACCCCTCTACAGGTATATTGGGATCATTAGTCGGAATCGCAGCGGTTAAATCGCGATACTTGGTTTCCAACGAGGTTTTATAGGATGAGCTGGATGGGGCTATAGTATCTTTAAGTCGAGTTGGCTCAGTAGGCATTTGCATATTCATGGAGTGGTCCATATGCATGCTGTGATCCATTTGCATTGAGTGCATGTTCATTGAAGGCTGCGAAGTGCTTTGCTGTTGTTGGCTTACAGGTAGGCTGCCTTGATGCATGCCACCCATCATGATGTTCATCATTTCTCTAGTCACCGGGATGGGCTCAGTAAGTGGTTTTACTTGTGTGTAATCGACAGTTTGATTGGGTGTTGTTTTTAACGCACCGTAGGCAACACCTACAGTATCTTTTGAGCCTGCATAAATGATATAAGGTTGATCTCTTTCTATTTTTACCAAAACGTCATAGGTTTCTGCAGGGGAAATGGATAACTCTTTAACAGAGTAAGGTTTGACGTCGTTGCCATCAGCCTGGATAACGCTCATGGCAGCATCCGATATTTTAATGCGGAAAATCGTACTGCTTCCTGCATCAATAAATCGTAAGCGAACGATGTCGCCCACTTTGACTGGAGCTGTCCATGGGGTGTCATTAGGATGGCCATTCATTAAAAATGCATCAAAAGCGACGTCGCTTATATCGTAAATGCTCATACGCATTTGTTGCATGCTCTTATAATCAGTAAGAAGACTTTTTCGTTCACTTTTTGACGCCTTTTGGTAATCATGGATAAATTTTGCCAAAGATGGTTGTAGTGGGAAACGAGGTGCATAAAAATCCCCGGATTTTTTAAGATTAGCTAAAACTTGTTCTGGTTTGGTATTAATCCAATCTGATAAAACGACGACATAATCTTTAGTGTAAGGGTAATGAGCAGGCTTTTTAGGATCAATCAAAAAAGCACCATACAAACCTTGCTGTTCCTCTAAACCGGAATGTGCATGATACCAATAGGTACCTGATTGTTTTAAAGTAAATTTGTAATGAAAAACACCACCTGGTGGAATTTCCGTTTGCGCAACACCTTCTACACCATCCATTTGCCAAGGAACCAAAACACCATGCCAATGTATGGCTGTCCCTTTATCAAGATGGTTGTACACATTGATGGTCACCTGATCCCCTTCTTTAAAATGTAATGTGGGTGCAGGAATTTGATTATTTACCGCAATAGCTTTTGCTGATTTATTAGAGAAGTGCACTGTTTTATAAGCAATTTCTAAATTGACGACTTTATGTGCTGCAAAGGTAGAAAATGAGAATAAAAATGAAATCAAACAGAATAAAGTAAGTGGGTGATTTTTTTTATACTGAGAATTGTAAATATTTTTTAGCATCATGCATTCAATGGTTAAGGACTATTTTCTTAAGTTTTATTAGGGCATCTAAAACTCTATTCGCTGGAGCCAAAATGTTGTGATTTTGGAGTACTGACACACTCGCCATCCTGAGCATGTAATCAAACTAGCAAATTGTAAACTACCCCACAGAAACTAAGCATATTCGTTATTTAGAGTAATTTCTACTAGAGGTTTAGATAAGGTATATACCTAGTTACGGCAGCAAAGCGTTTCTACGCGAAAAAACTAGATTTTAACATAGCCAAATTAATAAGTTATTTGGGTATCTGGCTAATCTTGGTGATGCAGGTGGAATATTGGTTTTTAAAATGTTGGCATTTAAAACTCATCTTGAATAAGATATGAGTAAATTTTTCTGCTGACTTAACTAGCTATGTCACGAACTGAGCGATTATTAGACTTAATTCAGATATTAAGACGCCACCGTTTTCCCGTAAGCGGCATAGCACTTGCTCAAGAATTAGGAATTAGTCTCCGTACTTTATATCGAGATATCTCTATGCTGAAAGGGCAAGGAGCTCCAATCGAAGGGGAGGCTGGTATAGGATTTGTACTGCGTCCTGGATTTACTCTCCCGCCACTGATGTTTACAGCCGAAGAAATTGAGGCAATCGTACTTGGGTCGCGGTGGGTAATAGACCGAGCTGACACCCAACTTCAATTTGCTGCACAAAATGCTTTGGCTAAAATCGCAGCGGTGCTTCCAAATGAATTACGTGAGCAGTTAGAGCTCCCAGGGCTACTTATTGCACCAGGCCAGGTTGCGGAAAGTAAAGATTCTGATTTGATTTTAATTAGAAAAGCGATGCGATTGGAAAAAAAACTTCAATTAGGCTATCAAGATGTCAATGAACATGCATCACAACGAATGATTTGGCCATTAGCGCTGGGATTTTTTGATCAGGTCCGTATTCTTATTGCTTGGTGTGAGTTAAGACAAGATTTCCGACATTTTCGCACTGATCGTATTGTTGAAATAAGTTTACTTGAAATAGGTTATCCTGAGCGTCGCCAGGCTCTTTTGAAAAAATGGAAGAAGCTTGCCATGAATAAGTCGTGAAAGCTTAGGTAATTTGTAAGCGGATGAGTGCAGGGTAAATCTGGTTTTTTTGTCTTCATCCCTATGCATGTTAGGGTAATTCGTTAACAAAAATGGGCAGTGTAGGCTGGGCTGTAAGCCCAGCATCTGCGGAGTTCATTCGTACTCTCCAAAGTCCAATTAACACGTATCTTATCCATGCTATTTCTAAGAAAGAAATACTTCAGTGTCTTGTTACATGCTGGGCTTAGCAGCCAGCCTACGGTATTTAGCTTTTTTCAACGAATTACCTAACACATGACAGGACTACAAGAGTATCAATTTATTTTATAACGTCTGTTCATAATTTAATCTAGATTCGATTCTAAACGTGTTATCTCTGTGACAGCGCTCCAATCCTTGTTTTCCATATGGTGTGCCAAGGCGATTATGAACTTATCCTTGATAATATTGGCTATATCTGGAACTACGCCCGCCTGAGCAAAAGCTTGTTGGAATAGATTTAAATCTTTAAATCCACCCTTCATATCAAAATTTACGTCATCAAAATCACGTTCTTTAATCTTATCGACATAAAGCTGGAATGCAGGGTGTGCAAAAATAGAGTGGAAAAGGGTATTTAGTATACTGATATCAACCTGACTTTTCTCTGCAAATGCATAGAGCTCTCCCATAGCTTCAATGGCAGTAACTAGGAAGTAGTTCATGCATATTTTAATAACATTGGCTTGAAATGGTTGTGAGCCGGCATGAATTATTTTTATAGAGTAAGCAGAAAATATGGGTTTGCACTGTGCGATTGCATCTTCTTGGCCTGCAACAAGTGTTGTGAGTTCTCCTCGTGCTGCCGCTTTAGGAACGCCCAAAACATTAGCTGCAATATAGGTACTGTTATGCTTTTGATGAAGTTCTGCCAATTTCTTTGACGTTTCAGGTAGTATGGTTGATGTACCAACATGAATGGCTTTAGGTTGCATTAAATGCACAAAATGATTCACCGTTTCTAAAACAGCATGGTCATCTAGAAGACATGTAATAATGATTGTTGCATCTTTTACTGCATCTTCAAGGCTATTGGCCCCTTTAGCACCAGCATTAATTAAAGGTTGCATTTTTTCAGGGGTGCGATTGAACACAGTTAGATTGTATTTGGCTGCTAATAATCTTTGAGCTAAAACGGATCCCATTTTGCCGAGGCCAATCAACGTAATGTTCATAAGTTACTCCTTAACTAATTGATTTATTTTTTAAAGGATACTATAAAACACTACTTATAATCATATATTTAATGGACATATTATGCTTGGAGCATTTAAGCGAAAATTACATCAGATTGATATCCCGTCCTTTATATACGGTACTGCCTGGAAAGAAGAGGCTACTCAAGAATTAACCTTTCAGGCATTAAACAGCGGATTTGTTGGGATTGACACCGCAAATCAGCGTAAACACTATTTTGAAGAGGGTGTTGGGCAAGGGATTCAACAATTTTTAAAAGCTACGGGGAAAAGTCGCGATGACTTATTTTTACAAACAAAGTTTACATCTGCTTTTGGGCAGGATCATCGCAAACCCTATGATGAATCTGATTCATATAAAAACCAGGTAAGACAATCGTTTTTAAGCTCTCTCAATCACTTACAAACAGACTATCTTGATTCCTATATTCTTCACGGACCTTCTTATACTTCTGGCCTTGTTCAAAATGATTTAGATATTTGGTCGGCGATGGAAGAGATATATAATGAAGGAAAAATCAGAGCACTTGGTATTTCTAATGTAACTCTGGAGCAGCTCGAAGCGCTTTTTAACATTGCTTCTGTGAAACCTTCATTTGTGCAAAATCGCTGTTTCGCCAGCAAGCAATGGGATTTTTCAATTCGAGAGTTTTGTAAAAAAAATGGAATAATTTATCAAGGATTTTCTTTGCTGACTGCAAACTTATCCTACTTACATACGGATAGGATGCATGAACTTGCAAAGCAATATAAAAAAACAATCCCACAAATTATTTTCCGTTTTGCATTGCAAATTGGCATGCTGCCATTGACTGGTACAAGTAATAAACAACATATGCAGGAAGATTTGGATGTTGATTCTTTTGAACTTTCATTAGACTCATTAAAACTCATAGAGGAAATTAATAAAGGGCAAACCTAGTTCCTGCTGACAAAAACTGTCACTAAAGCGGATTATACTCAAAACTCGTTTATGACAACTGCTGCCATGCCGACTCATGGCTATAAGCTCCAAAAGAGAGAATGATAATGGACAACATACCACAACTTATTAAAGTAGAGGCATTTACCGTGATGGGATTGAGTGAACGCACAAAAAATTCCAATGAATTTAATCCCGAAACAGCAAAGTTACCTGCGCTTTGGAAAAGATTTTACGAGTCACAAATACCGTTAAATCCAGTTTCATCAATTTATGGAGTCTATTCTGCTTATGATGCAGATCATAATGGAGCGTATACTGTCACTGCTGGAGTAGCGACTCATAATTCAGTAATAGCTGATAATTTTGATAAGATCACGATACAAGAGGGCGACTATCTTATTTTTAAAAATTCAGGCCCAATGCCTAAAGCGATCATCGAAGCTTGGCAAGCCGTTTGGCATTATTTCGACACTCAATCCTCTGTTTCAAGAGCATATAAGACTGATTTTGAGGTGTATATGGGACAAGAAGAATGTGCAATTTATATTGGTATTAAAAAATAAGTGGTGTTTAATATCTGTATGCTGTGATTTGTTCCTTAGAATGATGCTCCGGACTTGAGAGTTTTAAACACATTTGTATCATTAAAGTCAACTTGATTGCTTTTTACATCCTTCTATGATATTCATTTTGTTCCAAAAATGATCGGAGTATTTATGATTATTGCAGTTTTTTCGCTGGGGCAATTTGTCTCTTCAAAACTCGATGTATTAAAAACAGGGTTTCAAGAGTGGTTTGCAAGCCAAAAAAAAGATGATAAAGAGGCTGCGGTTTCAGGTGAGGATGTCTGGAAATGGATGGCTGCGAATTTGGCACCTTTAAGAATTGGGGCGATTACACTTAAGCAATTTTGTGACCAATTTAATGCGCATTTCAAAGTAAATATGTCGTTTAGTGATTTTGGTAAAATTTTTAATTCGATGTGTACTCTGGATAAAACTTCTTTAGAGCGAGTAGCCAAGTTTAAAGAATTTTTAGATAAGCATGATGATGTTAAGTTTGTGCTGGTATCTCATACCAATTACCCTCATTTGCATTACATTTTATCGCAGTTGCAAAAATCAATTCCAGGAGGAGAAGCTGCGATTATTAGCGATGAGAAGTGGTCAGCGGATGAAAGAATTTTGTTTGCCCCATCCATGACTTCAAAATGCACTGAGCATCCTGATACGCTGAAGTATGCGTTGAAAAAACTTAAAGTAGGCGAAGATGATCTGGTTATTTCCTTCTTAAATACCATCAAGGAATTCGCACATCCTGATTTCAAATATGTTGATCCAGGAAAAGAGCTAGAAAAAGTTGTGGAGACTGTTGAAGGCGCGCTAAAATTAAAAAGTGCAGTTACTCTGAGTGTATAATTGCTCAAGGATAATAATCTGCACTGAAATGTACTTGTAGCCTGGGTCGAGGACCGAAACCCGGGTTTCATTGCGTTGCACCCAGGCAACATGACTGGATAGTACTCATAATGCTCATTATCTTACGCAATCGATAAGAGCAGACCTCCCTCAACTCGAACAGCAGCGCCATTAGTTGCTGAAGATAGAGGGCTAGATAAGAATGCAACCATATTCGCAATTTCTTCAGTAGTAGCAAATCGTTTGATTAATGAAGTAGGCCTTAAATTTTCAAAAAACTCTTTTTCAACTTGTTTTGCTGTTTTGTTTTGTTGTTTTCCAAGATCATTTACAAATTGGCTAACACCTTCGCTGCTCGTCGGTCCTGGAAGAACGGAGTTGACTGTGACGTGTGTCCCTTTGGTGAGCTCAGCCATACCTCGAGCAATTGAAAGTTGTGCTGTTTTGCTCATCCCATAATGAATCATCTCTTTAGGAATTTGTAATGCAGATTCACTGGAAATAAAAATGATTCTGCCCCAATTTTGTTTTAGCATGGGTACCAAGTAATGACGGCTTAGACGAACGCCACTCATCACGTTGATTTCAAACATCTGTAACCATTCTTCATCTGAGATATCAACAAAAGGTTTGGCATTGTAAATACCCGCGTTATTGATAAGAATATCAACTGAAGGAATTTGTTTCATTAACTCGTCTATCTCATTTTTTTTACTGAGATCAGCTCGTGCCGCAATTAAATGTGCTTCGGGGTTATTTGCTTTGATTTGTTGTATTGCTTGGGTCACTCTATCTTGTGAACGTCCATTTATGGCCACAGTTGCACCTTCATGAGCTAATATTTGGGCAATTGCAAAACCTATACCTGTGGTGGAGCCAGTTACTAAAGCCGATTTACCTTTAAGTTTTAGATCCATGATTTATTCCTTGAAATCAAAATGTATTAAAGAGCCAGTTTGCGTTATTTAATAAAATAGCTTAGCAAATATTTCTTTATTTTTAATCTATTTTTTTATAATTAGGAATATATTTAAATCTCAATACTCGTAGGAGGTGAGTAGAAGGGATCTTCCTCTTTTTTTCTCAAGCCATCAAGTTCTCTTTTCATGGCACTTTGGTTTTCACGTTTATCAGTATTCAGTACTTCTTCTTCTTCCTTTTCTTCTTCATTGATCACTCCGTCTGTCTCACTTTTTAATGGGGTATTAACCAGCTCTTTAAGTTTTCTTTTCATATCATGCATTTCAGATTGGAGAGATTCTCGTGAAGAAATATCACGACCTGCTTTAAATGTAGCCCAGCCACTGGACATCCCAATGTCTAGTTTTTTTCCAGATAAAACATATAAAATTGCACCGGCAAAGGCTTTCATTAAGCCTCCTAGAACATGTAACTCTGGATGAGCAATAGAAAGATTTTTACGGAGTTCTTTATAGCATTTATAATTTTCTTCTGTTCGGGCTTCAGGATGTATTGCTATAGTAGTCGTCCTAGAGACTGTCTCCAATAATAAACGTTTGCCACTCACGCCTTTGGCTGAGTGATGCTCGAGTTTATGTAAAATAGCTTGTCCCTCCTTGATCCACGGATCATCGGGGTTTGCATTAGATCGCTCCTCTAATTCTGCTCTACATTCTACTATACGTTGTTTTAATAATTTCGCGACCCGGTTGTGAGGGCAATTAAAATCCCTCCACTCGATGAGCCAGGATTTATCTTTATCTGCTTGTAGTTGTGCATGATTTTGAGTGACATAGGCATCAACGGCATTCCATATTAATTTTATATGATGATTCATGCCGCGACCTTTAACCATTGCTGGTGCAGCATGTAATGCCTGATCGAACTCTTTGCGGCTCATTGGTATTTTTACCTTCCCTGCTTGTATTTGTTGCTCCGTTAATGGTTCAAATGATTTAACTAAATTATAATAAGCAGAGGCGACACCACCCCGGTCAATTGCATCTTTACAAGTAAAGTTGATGCTCTTAGGTTGTAGGGAGCTAATAATATGGTTTGTAAGCTCATATTTTAGAAAATGAAACCAGACCGCCTGTCGTTGGGCATCGGATAATTTTGTTTTTTTATCATAGCCTAATGCTTTGAAACTCTTCTCAATTAATGAATTTAGAATTTCTTCTTCGCTCTCACGACTGTATTTGCCGTTTTCTCCACGAAATATTTTTTCGCGAATTCGTTCACTGATGTGAAAATCTTTTATTTCTGGTAGAGCGGGAGGGGTGTGACCACCGTTTGCTGTAACAAGCGACTTAACTTGCTCATCAGAAAGATGTAATTCAGTAGCCTCATCATCTTTAATGTCATAGAGTTTTTTATCAAATTGAGAAAAATCATTAACCGGTACTTCTTCAGATTTCCCATCTGCTTTAATATAAAATAGTGTTTTGCTGTCACTATTATTGATATATATATAGCTTCCTTTATATTTTGTCAGATCATCTGGTAATTTATCCATCAAGCGTAGGTCACGCCCCCCAGGAGATTCCTGTGCGATGCGTAAAAACTCTTCTTTCACATCATCAATATTATGTTTTTTCTTGGTACGAGCATAGGAATCTTTGCTCATGAGCCCCTTATCAGCAGGAAGCGTTATTACAGCGATATTTTTATGGCCATGTAACATGCCATTTTCATTATGTAATTCAAGTTCTTCTAACTTCTCGGTTAACGCTTTTTCTTTTAATCCTTCGGGATCTGTTCGATCTCGACCCAAGAAATTAAAATACACATGCGTTATTCTATCTTCATCTTTCTCTACCTTAGTTGGTACCTTCCCAGCATTTTCCTGTTGTGTAGCACGCTCTTTTTTAATCTTTTCTAACCTATCTTCTTCTTCCCGATCTTGGATATCCAAAAATAGTTCAAATAAGGGACTAATACGAGCCTCACCATGATGGCGTTGTCCTTGAGTACCAAAGCGATATTCAATGGGATCATCGTCTGACTTATATTTATAATGCCTTACTGTGGATAAACTGGTTCCATGTTGCGGTTTATAATTATTAGACATCATTGCCAAAAAGCGTCCTTGACGCGAACCTTCATATGCAGGTGAGTTAGACTCACGATTGACACGTTTTCCTTCATCACTCACATAATGCGAAATAGAGTGCTCAATTTTTGGGGATCTTGGTGTTTGATGTAAGGGAATATCTTTAATATGCTCAAAAGTTGTTTCTAAAATATGATTATCATTAGCATAAAGCGATTTGATAAATTCATCTAGAGCAGCGGCTTCTTTCTGAAGTTCTATAGCCCTTAAGTTCATTGCTTGCTTAAAAGTTCTTCCTTCGAAATTTTCATTTGGGCTTATTTCATTAATCGCTTTTATCCGAGGCAAAATACCGCGCTCTTTTAGAGCTAATGGAAAGATAGGTGATGTGGATGTGATTGGCTGGAATAGCTTAATTCTTTCCGCATCAGCAAGTAGCTTTTGCCTGAGGTCATAGTAAATTGTCTGAGTATTTTCCTCGAGCCAATCAAAAAGTTTGGTGTAAAGATCGGCGTAGGGGTAGTTTTCATCATTATTTTCATTATTTTCATCTTTTGTAACATAGTGTGTTCTAAATTTGATGTATACAGGGTCAGCTTCCGGATCTGCTGAGTTGTCTTGAAGTTGCTGCAAACCCGCAACAATTTCAGGTGGAAGCAAATTTAGTGTCAATAACGCACGCGGGACTTTAAGATTGGTTAAGTAATGAAAGCAGTTTTCATTATGCAGCTTATCACTGGTTATTGACTTAGTTATTTCTTTTTTAGAACCAGACATTAGATATCTCGAGTAACTAATTAAATACCTTATCGTTATTTATATTCTAGTTGAGTTTCCTTAAAAAAATATGAAAGGAAGGTGCTTTTTTTATATCATTCTGCCGTTATTTATCAAAAGGATAAAAAAATGTTGCTTCATGTTTGTTATAAAACATGTTGGTAATAAAAGAACTAGGTATCTTTTGAAATTGTTTGATTGTAGATAACTCAACTTTACCCTGTAATTTTATAGTAAAAATCATTTGTTTCGCTTTTTCAGACTCAATCCACTTCATAATGAGTGCATAAGCGCGATCGGGGTAACATGCAACATCAGACAAGACCCAATCGTAGTTTTGCTCCAATTTCGCAGGCTCAATAGAGAAAGCGCTTTGTTGCAGGTAGGAGATGTTGGGTAGTTTTGCTATTTTAGGGTCTAATAACGCTTTATCAACTGCGGTGACTGATGCACCTAATGACTGCATGACATAAGTCCATCCTCCAGGAGAAGCCCCTAAATCGAGAGCCTTATCGCCTGATTGGGGATACTTTCCCAAAATTGTAAGTGCTTCCCACAATTTTAAATAGGCTCGATTCGGGGGATTTATTTTGTCTTCAATAAAATAGCATGCTCCCAGCGGCCATTTTTTTTGACGAGTAGCGCTATATATTAATGTATTTTTATCTAGTAAACCAAACGCGCCTATCGAGGGAATTTCAGTCTCAAGTGGAAAATGACGCATGAGTTGGGGCGTGTTACGCAATTGTTCTTCGATTAATCGCGAGCGTCTTATATGAGAAATGGGATGTAAGTACCAGAATTTTCCCGCTTGACGTAGAATTCTTACCGCTTCAGAGATGGATTGAAATGGTACTACTTGTGGTTCTAACCAAATATCTTGTGCAAAGCACACATCCAAATTTTTGTGAGGTGAGCAAATCAAGTCTTCTGCAATAGATGAAAAATCACCTAATTCTTCAGAAAGCAGTGAAAGAAATTCAGGTTTCACGACATAAACTGCGGCAATTTTCTTATCCATGAGTTGAACCTAAAATAGGGTTTAAAAATGCGGTATCTTAACATTATGACTTTATAGGAAACGAGCCCTATCGCTAAAAATAGTAAATATAAGTTCTACAATAAATATACCGGGTATTCATTTGTACTATACTAGGCAAAATGGAGTTTTTCACATGCTAAAGGGAATTCAAAATGAAAAAGAAAACTGTTCTTATTACAGGCGCTCTTGCGGGGATTGGTAAAGCAACTGCTTTTGCTTTTGCCCATGAAGGTGCAAATGTTGTAATCTCCGGTCGTAAACAAGAAGTAGGGGAAGCGTTAGCAAAAGAGCTTCGTATTTTGGGAGGAGAAGTAGAGTTCATACAGGCTGATGTGCGTTATGAAAAGGATGTTAAAGCGCTCATCGAAGGTACAGTACAACGTTTTGGCCGTCTTGATGTTGCAGTCAACAATGCAGGAACAGAAGGAGTACCTGCTCCATTTGTAGAGGAATCTCTAGAAAATTATCATGCGACCTTTGATACAAATGTATTGGGTGTCTTTTTATGCATTAAATATCAACTCAAAGAGATGATACCACAAGGCTCTGGATGTATTATTAATCTTTCATCGATTGCAGGCCAAAAAGGATTTCCAGGTGCATCGATTTATTGCGCAACGAAACATGCAGTTGAAGCGTTTACAAAGGTTGCTGCGCTAGAAGCAGCTGCTGCCAACGTTCGTGTCAATGCTGTTGCCCCTGGTCCGATCAGTACAGATATGTTCGAACGTTTCACTGGTGATGAAGAGCATAAAGCGATGCTTCTTGAAATGGTGCCTTTGAAACGGGCAGGACATCCTGACGAAGTGGCCCAAACCATTGTCTTTTTAGCTTCAGATAAGGCATCTTATATTACCGGAAAAGTACTCGGAATCGATGGTGGGATGGCCTGATGGATTGTCATCTTCTGAGCAATTTATCGAGGGTATATTAGCACATTGTTTCTATATGGCATCATCCTGAGCTAGCACTTGTTATGCGCTACGCTAGGGATGATGTGCTCCATTTGGGTTCAGTCTAGCGGATCGTTAACAGCCCCTAATAAGCTTGATTTATATAATTATCCATCGCTTCAAGACCTAATGCTGCACCAAATTTTTGTGCAGCCGAGATAAAACTGCAAAAAGCGATTAACTCTGCAACTTCTGCCTCAGAAAAATGGTGTTTTAATCGGTCTATCTCATTTATATTTATAGATTCATGACTTATTGAGAATAGGTTAGCGAACCTCAATGCTTCACCGAGTCGCTCGTCTTGAGGATTTTGAGCTGGTGGTCCAGCTTTTGCCATGCAGTAATGGCATTGATTATTGAACGCTAAAGCACGTCTGATCTGCTCTAAAAAATCTGGATGAAATGTTTTGCTCTTGAAAAAAGCCATTTCCAATTGTCCCCATAGGGTCAATATATCTGGGTTATGTCCTAAAAGTTGCTCGAAAGGGCTTACTCCACAGTTTGATAATCGGATGAATGACATAGTAATTAACCTTTGGATTTCAAATCACGATGTCAGAGTATATATAAATATTCGGGAGTGTACACATATCCTTATAGGTTAAGGTTTCGGCGTTAATTAAAATTAAACAAGATGACTTGATTTATATAAGATATTGATTATTTTAATATTTTTTTATGGAAAAGACATGATGTCTTTTCCATAAAAAAATTGATTATTGCACGTAAACAGTACTTGCTGCTGGACCATCGTTACTTATGGCTTCAACAAAGAAAACTCTTTTTCCCACCTCTAACTTTGTGAAATCAAAGTCGATTACACTTTTACTGGTGAATCGAAGTCTTCTACCATCAATTGTTTCAATAAAACCATAATCAGCAACAGGAGCGATTTCGCGAATTAGTCCTTCAGGTGGGAGCTCGTGATATTTTACTTTTCCTCGTTGTTTCTCGACATATTTTTTTAGTTGTCGTGTCATTGCAAGAAAAGCATCTCTTATGGTGACATAGAGGTTTTCATGCGCGTGATTTTCTGCAAGATCACGATTTACCACCAGTTCTGCATGAGGAACAATAATATCGATACGGACATGATAAATTTTGCCTTTATTATGGTGTCGATGCGTTTCGAGACTTATTTTACAAATCATAATACGATCAAAATACTTTCCTAATTTTTCAGCATGTTTGCGAGCGTTAGCTTCAACAGCTCGAGAATATTTTAAATTATTGAATTCTATTTTTATAGGAAAATGTACTGAATTGTTCATTGCTTGCTCCTTATATCACATACATCAATATTGTTTATTTAAGTTTATATTCTTTGTCGCGCCTCTTTTTTTTGTTGAAGCTTAACCACGTTAACTATTTGCCCCATTGCCTCAGTCAAAATTTCTATAAGATCATCTAGGGTGATTATGCCTATGAGTGTTTTGTCATCATTGATAACGGGTAAGCGACGGATTTTGGGGGAATGCATTATTTCTAGGGCATCAAAATGGCTATCGTTTTCAAAAACGCAGCGAAATGGTTCTGTGAGAATGTCGCGGACTAGCAATGACTCAGGCTTCACTCCTGCTGCCATGACTTCAATGACTAAATCACGATCAGTAACAATGCATATAGGTATTTTTTGGCTATCGTGTTCTTCAATCAAAACTAAGTCTCCAACATGGTAGGAGCGCATGAGCTCTGCAGCGTTCTTTACCGATTCATTGCCATTAATAACAACTACATTCCGGTTACAGTATTCGCCAACTCTCATCGAGGTCTCCCAAAATAATAGTTGTTTTTAGTATCTATTTTGTAAATAAAGCACTTTTTAGAAAAGAAGTACTTCATACATCACTTCGAACTACGAATTGACCACAGGACAACGAATGTTAAATTTTTGTTCACTGTTTTTAGTATAGTATATAAAAAACTATGCGCGGTTGTGCTGGCAGAGTTTAGCCCTTATTTTATACTGAAATAGAAGGGGTATATGGCTGACTTTTGAGGAGTTCAAAATAGAACAAGCAAAGATTAATAAGTAAAAACAATATTGTTACACCTAAAGAAAAAAACAGATGCATATTCAATATAATCAAAATAAATAAAATTAAAATCGAGCGCATTATTTCAATAATTAGAATTTTTTGTTTTCCATTGGCAGCTGCACCAAGAGTATAGAGGGTGTATATTATGAATGCGCCAATAAGCCAGGAACTTAGTGAGCTTGCTACAAATATAAATGAAAGATAGGTATATAAGACAATTGCAAGTGCTAAGTTGACTAGCATGTATAATTTGGGTGATTTATCATTTTTGTGCTGAACAATTCGCTTCGGAATATTTTGATGCTTTTGTTGTAAACGATGAATTATCCATTCTGGGGGCATAAAAAGAGCACGGATGATATCCAATTTGTTTTTAAGGTTTTTTCCATAATACATTAAATCTTTAATCACTTTGATGTTCGCATATAAAGGGTTCCAGGAGTCTAAAGGTTCGGTGACTCCATATTCAGCCGGAGCAATTTCTGGTTCATACGTTCCAAAAAATTTATCCCAAATAATTAAGCTTCCTGCGTAATTTTTATCTATATATTGAGGGTTTTTACCGTGATGTACTCTATGGTGAGAAGGGGTGTTAAATATTTTTTCAAACCATCCCATTTTATTGATTGATTCAGTATGGATCCAAAATTGATAAATGGTATTGCATGAAGACACGAGGATAAACATCCATGTTGGGAAACCAATTAAGGCAAGGGGAAGATAAAAAACCCAGGATGTTAGCGTTTGCCAATAACCTTGCCTTAATGCAACCGATAAATTAAAAAGCTCGCTTTGATGATGAACAGAATGTCCTATCCAAAAAAAGTTGCATCGATGACTTGCTCGATGGTACCAGTAGTAACAAAAATCTACGCTCAGCCAGAGTATAATCCAGGAGCTAATCAAATGAGGATTGATAGAGAGAAGAGCATAGTGTTCAGATATATAATAATAACCGAAAATTACTAGGCCTCGTGCTGGCAATGAAGCAATTTGCTCAAATATACCGGTACTGAAATTATTTATGGAATCATTAAGCTGATAAGCTTCTGATTTTAGAAACCACTCAACAACTATTAAAATCAGGAATATTGGCGCAGCATATACAATTAAATTAATATCCATATCAATCTCTTAGCTTGGGCAGTCAAAGTATATAGCTTTATTTTCTTCTAATTATGCTTACCTTGTAAATGCTTATATTAATAATAATAACTTTGTTTTATTTAAGGACAAGGGTTTAAAAACTTACGGAGTTCAGAGCAAAAAATATCAATTTCTGATTCAGTATTATAATAATGCACCGAAGCACGGACCAATGCAGGCAAATTTCTTTTAATCATATCAAGTCGCGCGTATTCTTGTAGTGAAATTGAAACATTAATTCGCTTGCTGGTTAAATATCGTTGGATTTCTTGAGGACTTTTCTCTAATGAAGTAAACGTAACAATACCGCATTGATGAACACCTAAATCGTGCAATTTTATTGAATTAATGGTGCGCAAATTTTGACGTAGTAGCGTTGCTAATTGGCTGATTCGTTGCCAAATTAGCGGCAAACCAAGTTTTAAAGCATATTCAATAGCTGTCGCAAGTCCAATTTTTGCAGCAATATTTTGTTCCCAAGTTTCAAATCGATGCGCATCAGGACGTAGCAAATAATCATGATCACTAATCCATTGCGCAGAGTGTAAATCAATGAAAGGGGGATCGCTGTGTTCTGTAATTCTTTTGCTTGCATATAAAAACCCTGTACCACGCGGGCCACGTAAAAATTTTCGGCCAGTTGCGCAAAGAAAATCACAACCAATCTCTTGCATATCAACCAGAAGCTGTCCTACCGATTGTGTTGTATCAAGAAGGTAGGGGATATTATGTGCATTGGCTATTTGACCAACCTCAACCGCAGGATTAATTAAACCGCCTTGTGTCGGTATGTGAGTTATAGCAATTAATTTAACTCGTTTATCTATTTTTCTTTTTAGGTCGTCAAGATCTAATTGGCCTGATGAGTCATTGTGAATGACATCAATTGTAACTCCAGTATGTTTCGCTTGATGTAAAAAAGCCAAATAGTTGCTTGCGTACTCTGAAACACAAGTTAATATTTTATCTCCGGGATTAAATTTAAAGCTGTAAAAAGCCATATCCCAGGCTCGAGTCGCATTGTCAAAAAAGGCAATTTCATCAGGCTGACAATGAATCAACTGTGCGGCGTTTTCGTAAAATTTTTGTATTTTATTTGCTGCTTGTTGTGCTGCCTCATAACCACCAATTGTAGCCTCTAAATCAAGATGATTTTTTATTGCTTGGGTAACTGGAAGGGGGGATAATGCTGCCCCAGCATTATTGAAATGAACAACATGCTGACAGCCAGGGGTATCGCTTCTTATTTGTTCTATATTCAGTTGTTTCATATTTTTAAATTTTAAATATTTTTAGTCTGAGTAAGAGTTTCTCTTCAGTAATATGCTTCAAATCATAGTTGTAATAAGTTACTCTCACTCTTATGTAATTCTAGGAATCGCATGTATTCTATTTCATATCCTATGCATGCAGGTAAATGAGCAACAGAACGGATGTTGTATTTAATAGGGGCTTCCTGTGACGCAACATCTAATTCTTGAGCATTTATAAAGCAATAATCAATCCCAAAATCTCTTGCCCCATAACCATCATTAGTCATTGAATCACCGACCATTAATATGGAGTCTTTGCTGATTGATTGTTTGCGTTTGTTAGTAATTTCTAGCAGAGCAATGTTAAAGATTTCAACATTGGGTTTTGCTACACCCACTTCATCAGAAACAATATAACAGTCAAACCAATGATTTAATTCGAGCCGCTTTTGTTTTTTCCCTTGAACTTCAACAAAACCATTGGTAATAATGCCTAAAATATGTCCTTTTTGGTGTAAAAATTCAATAGCTGTTTTTACATTTGGTATCCAGTGGGCATGCAAGCACAGATTAACATCATACTCTTCTGCTACCTCTTGTGCAGACGCAGAACTATAGAGTTTTTGATTTAATTGTACAAATCGTAATAATCTCACTTCGCTTGGCCTGAGCGCATGTGTTTTAGCACCTACTTGACTCCATAGATGGGTATTAATTTCTTTATAAAGACGTTCAAAAACAGAGAATTCAATGGACGAGTAATATTTTTCATAAATATTTCTTAGCCCCATTCGTTGAGAGTGTGCAAAATCGATGAGCGTATCGTCTAGATCAAATAAAATGACTTGATAAGGCATATATGAGTCCTGTTATTTTTTTACATCCAAAGATGCAAATACCAGTTCACTATACTATGACCCCAAAATAGAGAAATTAATCCACTGATACATAAAAATGGGCCAAAAGGAATCATGGTATCTTTGGATTTACTGTGTAATCGTAAATACAATAAACCAATAATTGTACCACTAATCGAGGAAAGAAGTAGAATTAATGGCAAAAAGACCCAGCCAAACCACGCCCCAAATGCAGCAAGTAATTTAAAGTCACCATTACCCATACCTATTTTACCAGTACATAAATAAAATACCTTGATAAATAACCATAACCCAATATAGGCACCCACTGCACTCAGTACCGCTTGAGGTAAAGGGGCGAATAGATTTTCAGTATTAGCAATAAGTCCTATCCATAATAAGCTCAAAGTCAGATTGTCTGGTAAAATTTGATGATCTATGTCAATGAAAACCAAGCAAATTAAGATCCAAATTGCAATCAGTACAAAAATGAGTTGTACAGTAAAACCAAAATGCCAACACGCATAGAGGGAAAGAATCATTGTGCCTAATTCAATTAGCGGATAACGAATAGAAATGGCACTTTTACATTGATAACAGCGGCCTCGCAAAAATAAATAGCTCAAAATGGGTATATTTTGCCAGGCTTTAACCATTGCTTTACATGAAGGGCAAAATGATCTTGGAAAAAATAAATTAATCGATTGTTCCTCTTCCTTGACTCCTGTCAGTTCATTGTATTGTTGTTTCCATTCTCTTTCTAACATGATAGGTAAGCGATAAATAATAACATTAAGTAAACTACCTACGGCAAGAGAAAATAGGGCAACTACAACATACATAAACCAAGTATGATTGATGATTAGGTCATATATCATTCAATTGATCCCACACAAAATGTAGCCCAGGTGCAGCGCAGTGGAACTCGGGAAATTTACATTGGAAAAAACCCGGGTTCCGCTGCGCTGCACCCAGGCTACAAAACAATCAGAGCCTAATTTAGCTGCCTTATATTGCAGTTCCCAGTTTGAAGATGGGTAAATACATTGCAACAACAAGACCGCCTACCAAGACACCTAAAACAACCATAATAACAGGTTCTAATAAACTACTCAGTGAATCGACTGCATTATCTACATCTTCTTCAAAAAAATCAGCAACCTTTCCTAACATTTTTTCTAAGGCACCTGATTCTTCGCCAATGGCAACCATCTGAACTACCATATTAGGGAATAATTTCGTATTTTCCATAGCTTTATTCATTTGTTGGCCGGTAGATACTTCTTCCCGAATTTGGTCGGTGGCTTTCGAAAAAATGATATTTCCTGTAGCCCCTGCTACAGATTTGAGTGCCTCAACCAAAGGTAAACCCGCAGCAAAAGTAATCGAAAGCGTTCTTGCAAAACGTGCGATCGCAGCTTTCTCAATAATAGGCCCAATTACAGGTACTTTTAATAAAATTTTATCTATATTTTGTGCAAATTGAGAGGAGTGTTTTTTTGCATAAATAAAGGCATAAATACCGCCGCCTAATGCGCCAAAGACTAAATACCAATAGGACTGAAAAAATTTGGACATATTGACTACGGCTTGGGTCATAGCAGGTAGATCTGCACCAAAACCTTTAAATAGCGATTCAAATTGAGGAACAACAAAAATAAGTAAGCCAGTTGTAACAAGGAGCGCGACAACCATAATGGCCATAGGATAAGTTAAGGCTTTTTTAATTTTCTTTTTTATTGTTTCTATTTTTTCTTTATATGTGGCGACTTTATCGAGCATTATATCCAGAGACCCTGACTTTTCACCAGCATCCACCAGATTACAAAATAATTCATTAAAATGTGCTGGATGTTTATTCAATGCTTCGGAAAGGGTTAATCCGGTTTCAACATCACGTTTAATCGTTTCAATTAATTCTTTTAGTCGTTTATTTGATTGTCTTTTTGCTACAATATCAAAGGATTGTACTAAAGGTATTCCTGATTCGATCATTGTCGCTAATTGCCGGCTAAATACCGTAATATCTCCTGACTTTATTTTTTTACTTTTAAAATTGAGGAGAGGAGGACGTTTTTTAGCAATTTTGTTTACGACTACTCCCTGTCTGCGTAATTCTACTTTAGCTAAAGCAAGACTTCTGGCATCGATATCGCCATTTATTTTTTGACCAGCTTTATTAACACCTATGTAATGAAAGGTTAGGGTGATATTGGTATTTTTTTTCATTGTTTGCGTGGTTAGTCAACAGTTACCCGATTGACTTCCTCCATAGTTGTAATACCTTGTTTTACCTTCTCAAGTCCGGATTGATAAATGGTAATCATGCCTTCTTCCTGAGCAACTTTTAATATGTCCAAGGAGTTTCCTCCGGACATGATAACCTGGCCAAGTGTTTTGGTCATAGGCAATACTTCAAATAAACCTATTCTACCGCGGTATCCATTGGTACACTTAGCACATCCTCCTGCCTTGTATAATTGAATTCCTTCGATATCTGCTTCAGTAAAACCTAATTCCAACAAACTTGGTTTATTGAAGTCATCTCTTAATACTTTACAATGCTCACATAATTTTCGGGCTAAACGTTGCGCAATAATAAGCGTTACCGAGCTGGCTACATTAAATGTAGCAATGCCCATATTAACCAGACGATTAAGTGTTTCTGCGGCGCTGTTTGTGTGTAATGTTGAGAGTACCAAGTGTCCTGTTTGTGCTGCTTTAACTGCAATTTCAGCTGTTTCTAAATCGCGTATCTCCCCAACCATGATAATATCAGGGTCTTGACGCAGAAATGAGCGTAATGCATTGGAAAAGGTTAATCCCGCTTTAGGATTGATATTAACCTGATTGATCCCTGGTACTTTAATTTCAACGGGATCTTCTGCTGTGGAGATATTTACTTCTTTAGTATTGAGTATATTTAATGCGGTATATAAGGATACAGTTTTACCACTACCTGTGGGGCCTGTCACTAAAATCATTCCTTGAGGGCGCTCAATCGAATGAAGAAAATGCTCTTTTTGAGCAGGGCTAAAACCTAAAGCTTCAATACCGAGTTTTGCTGAGCCTGGATCTAGAATACGCATAACAACTTTCTCACCTGAAGTTGTAGGGCAGGTGCTAACGCGAAAATCAATGGATCGAATTTTGGATATTCTCATTTTAAAACCGCCATCCTGGGGAACTCTTCTTTCTGAAATATCCAAGTTGGACATGATTTTTATACGTGCAGTAATGCGTGTGGCCAAACTCCCTGGTGGTGTTGCAATTTCGTGTAAAATACCATCTTGTCGATAGCGTATACGATATTCTTTTTCATAAGGCTCAAAATGAATGTCAGATGCTCCTTGCTTAATGGCATCAAGAAGTATTTTATTAACGAATTTTACAATAGGGGCATCTTCTGTAAGTGATGGAGCATTTGATTCATGCTCTTCTTCCTCGTTAATAATAAGTCCATCAAATTCAGCTGTATCTCCACTAACAAACTCAGATAAGCCCTGAGTTTCCTGTATTGATAGTAAATGATCGATGAGTGCACTAAGTTTGTCGGCCTCTACGACAATGGCATGTGTATTAAGCCCAGTATGGAACTGAATTTCTTTCAAAGAAGCTTGTTTACTGGGATCATCTGTTGCTAAGTATAAATTATTGCCTCGGTAAAATAAGGGAACCATTGAGTGACGGCGAATAAGCTTCTCATTGACTAAGCTAATAGGAATTGAATCGGCCTCAATGCAGTCTAAATTAAGCATGGGGACGCCAAAATTATGGGACGCTGCAAGTGCAATTTGTGTGGCTGATAAAATATTATTTTTTACAAGATATTGAACTAAAGAAATTTTTTCTGCAGCAGCTTGCTTACAGAATTCAACTGCTTGAGGTCTATCTAACAGCTTCTCAAGAACAAATAACTGTCCTATTCCATGTAATTTTAATTCATCCGTTCCTAACATAGTCTCGATCAGCTTGTAATAATATTAACTATAGTTAATCCATTCAACAAAATCACGCGTTTCATTCAACATTTGTATCGTACGCATTGTGCCGGTTGGACGAAAACAATGCCCGAACAATCGCCTAATAATCCTTTATTTATAATGGTTTAAGATATTTAAACTCAAAAAAAGGAAAATGGATTGTATGTATGAGAAACTCGTTGTATTGTAGTTTAATTCAGGATTCATTATTTTAAAAGGCATTATTTTGTTGATTGAACGACAATTAAAGCAATATCGCGCCCTGAATAAATGGTTCCAATCGCCACTGGGACTTTTTGCAGCTCATGAATTTTTAGTCAATCTTGAATCTGAAAGTGATTATTCACATGGCGATACATTGCTGCAATTGGGAAATTGTGGGGATAATATATGGTTGAAAAAATTCAATTATACTCATAAGTGGATTGCCTCTCCTTTTTCCTTAACTAATAAAGTCCAGGTTGAATGTGCTTTAAATCAACTTCCTCTGGACCGTAATAGTGTTGATTGTATTATTGTACCGCTTACACTTGAGCCATTCGCTAATAGTTTTAGTTTGATCGATGAAATTGACCGTATTCTTAATCCTATGGGGTTCGTCATTTTATTAAGCATTAACCCGTGGAGTTTGTGGGGTGGGGCAATAAAAACTGGCTTATTACACTGTTATAGTGATCAAAAAGTTAAAATGCGAACTCCATTTAACTTAAATCGTATTTTTTTACAAAGAGGGTATAGGCAGCATTCTCTAAGTAATTTTTGTTATATACCACCAGTTAATAGCCCATCATTAATCAAAAAATTTACTTTTTTGGACGAAATAGGCAAGATGCTTTGGCCTTTTCCTTCAGGCTTTTATTGTTATATTGCCCAAAAATATCAAGTAATCGAACCTAATTTACACTTTAAACCTGCTGAAGAGCCGATAAAAGATTATCAAGACACATTGCAGCCTGTTATTTTTTCTTCTCAAAACCGTAGTGCGCGCCAAATAGAGAAAATTACATAATATTTTATTGCTGATCCTTGGGTTTAGGTATTATATTAAATGGATTTGGACTTTTTATTTCTGCTAATGCCGGCGAATCGCTATCAAAGGTAGTAGTCGATTGACCTCTTTGAGCCACAGTATCATCAAATGCTTTTAAGTCACTCATTAATTCTTGTTGACTTGTACTGCCAAAAGGTGCTTGACTGATATCTCCTTTTATTGCATTGCCTATTGCCTTTTGACTCCCAGTATAAAATTGACCATTGCCCGAAGAAAATACGTAGTCATCTTTAGGAGAAAAAGCAATATCATTTATAAATGCTGCAGTTAATGGATTTAATGCGCCACAGCAAAATTGTTTTCTACACTTGGCTTCTTCATCATAAAATTCTTTTTTCTGTTGATCATTGTGAAAAGAAAGAATAGGAGGATACTCCATGAGTAAAGCTTCTCGTTGCTGTTTCATGTGCTCGTCTTTTTCTGCATTAAGAACGTTTGAGCGATAATGATCTATTAAAGGTGATTGCTGTTTTCCTGGAACCAGATTTTGGAAAAAAATCATGTCACCTAATTGAATAGGTTTTTGGTCATACTTATTTTGTGCCATAATACCTTCCTCAATATGAACCTTAATAGTTTAAAGATTAGCAGTTATAGCATGAAATGCGAGTTACAATCATTTAACTCATGCTAATTTAATTTGAATAGAGTCCACTTATTTTTGTATACTTCGCTTTGTCATAAGAACAGGTTAATTTTATGCATAAGAAAACAATATTCAGAATCACTTTTGCTAATCAAGAAGCAATTTATGAAATTTACGCACGCTCTATTAAAGAAAGTGAAATGTTTGGGTTTCTCGAAGTTGAAGAACTGGTGTTTGGTGAACAAACTTCATTGGTTGTTGACCCTTCAGAAGAACGCTTAAAGATTGAGTTTAATGGTGTTAAACGAACATTTATTCCCATGCATTCGATTTATCGTATTGATGAAGTTACAAAACAAGGAACAGCTAAAGTTAAAGATAATCCAGGTCATGGAGGTAAAGTTAGCCCTTTTCCTGGTACGGGAAAAATAAAAGATTAAATGAAAGTTCCTTTATATCTCACTCTTTGTCCTGAGGACTCATAATGACTATTCCAGATAAAATTAAAGAAGTTTACGAGAAATCATCTTGCTTGTTTACTACGAATGAGGTTGAAGCCGCTCTTGATCGAATGGCAATAAATATACACCGTGAATTGCAAGATCAAAATCCAGTGCTTGTTTGTGTTATGGTTGGGGGCTTGGTTCTTTTAGGTAATTTATTGCCACGCTTGGACTTTCCATTAGAGGTAGACTACGTACATGCAACTCGCTATCGGGGTGAAATTACAGGTGGAGATATCGTTTGGAAAGCAAAGCCCTCGACTAACTTAAAGGGAAGAACTGTGCTTGTGGTTGATGATATTCTCGATGGTGGCGTCACACTAGCAGCAATTATTGATGAAATACAAAAGCTTGGAGCAGAAAAAGTATACAGTGCTGTTTTAGTTGATAAATATAGAAAGCGTGTTGTAAATGGTTTACAACAGGCCGATTTCGTGGGCTTACAAGTTGAGGACCATTATATTTTTGGTTATGGAATGGATTACAACGAGTACCTGAGGAATGCACCAGGCATATTTGTAGTACACCCGGAACATGAATAAAAAATTAAAAATTACAAAAGTATAAGATCGAGTTCGCATAGGGCTCGATTTTTCGCGCGGAATTTCCCCTTTTCTTCAAATACACGAGCCTGTCATCCCCGTTCTATGTCTACGTATTCATTGAACGTTTTCGAATAGCAAATCGATAAATATCAACTATACTGATTTTATATGAAATGAATGGGCATGTGATGAAAAATATATTCACAGAATGCCTGCATTCTGTTTTTAAAGTGATTCAATTTATATTTTTTGCAGCAAAAAAAGTCTGTAAATTAATATCAAGCATCTATGTTTTTTTTATTTCAATCACAAGAACCTATCGATCCGAATGCTCTTTTTTAAAAGGGGATAGTCGTGGGTCAATTTAAGTTAGCTATTGTCGAAACACCTCAAGATGCCAAGGATTTTATTCTGGTGAATGTGATAATAAATAAAAATAACTCTGATTATATTCGTCCTTTGAATAAGGACATTAATGATGTATTTGATCCGCTGCGAAATAAAACATTTAGACATGGATGGATTCAACGTTGGATATTACGTGATGCGCAGGGTGTGCTAATTGGGCGGATTGCGGCCTTTATTAACTTACGTTATCAAATTATTGCGGATAACTTTTTAGTAGGTGGAATAGGCTTTTTTGACTGCATTTACGATCATCAAGCTGCAAAAATTCTTTTTGACGCTGCAAAAGACTGGCTTCAATTACAAGGGATTGTAGCAATGGATGGACCGATAAATTTTGGAGAACAGGATCGATGGTGGGGATTGCTTGTTGAAGGCTTTCAAAATCCATTGTACCTCATGAATTATAATTTACCTTATTATCAAGAGTTATTTGAGGCTTATGGATTTGAAGAGTTCTATAATCAACTATGTTATAACATTACGTTGAGCAGCTCTTTAAAACCAATCTGGTACAAGATTCATTCAAGGTATGAAAATAATCCAGAGTTTTCTATTCAGTACATTGATAAAAATAACTTTAAAAAATTTTCATGTGATTTTAAAGAAATGCTTTATGCAGATAAGTTCACTCAGAGTTTGAGCGGTGAGGCTGAGTCTGAGCTCGTATTTGATTTGCTAAAAAAAATGTTTCTTTTTAGTGATAATCAAACTGTTTTATTAGCTTATCATCATGAGCGGCCTATCGCTGCATTATTTTCTATTCCTGATTTAAATCAATTCATTAAGTATTTAAATGGAAAGTTTGGCTTTTTACAAATTGCAAAGCTTTTATGTTTGAAACATTTCAAACCCTGTAATAAAGTAATTGGTATGATTCATGCCATTATCCCCGAATTTCAAAAAACAGGTATTACTGTTTATTTAAGTTATAAGTTATTAGAGGGCATTCTTCAGTCACCAAAATCGCAGTATACAGAGTATGAAATGAAATGGATTGGTGATTTTAATCCCAAAATGCATCATCAAATGGAAAAAATTGGTTTGATGTATAAAAGTAGGGTGCTTACAACATACAGATATTTATTTGATAAAAAAACAAGGAGCTTAAATCTCCTCCACTAATCATTTAAATAAGATAGGTAAAGGAGCAAAACATGCGATCTGTAGTTGTTACTGGTGTCTCATCTGGAATTGGGTATGCCATAGCTCAAGAGTTAGTGAGTCAGGATATTAAGGTTTTTGGAAGCGTACGCAATGAACAAGATGCTTTACGCATAACTGACGAGCTAGGGGCACTTTTTTTTCCGCTTATATTTGATATAACTGATGAAATTGCAGTTAAAAAGGCAGTAGAAGAGGTGCAGAAACAATTACAAGGCGAAAAACTTTGGGGATTAATTAATAACGCGGGAGTTGCTGTTGTTGGTCCTTTAATAGAAACACCGCTAGAAGAGTTTCGGCGGCAATTTGAAGTGAATGTTATTGGACAAATACAGGTAACTCAAGCATTTATTTCTTTGCTTGGTGCTGATAAAACCTTGAAGGGAGAGCCCGGAAAAATCATAAATATTGGCTCTATATCAGGTAAAATCTGTAGACCTTTTTTTGGACCTTATTCCATTTCAAAATACGGGATAGAAGCATTTTCAGATACATTGCGTGTTGAGTTGATGATTTATGGTGTTGATGTAGTGCTGATTAGGCCTGGAATGGTAAATACTCCGATTTGGCATAAAAATGAAGATCAAGTCAGTGAAGATAAATTGAGCCAATCTATTTATGCGAAGCCTCTGCACCAATTCAGAAATTATATTTATCATAAAGTAGAACAATCTGCTTTGCCCGCAAAAAAAGTGGGGAAGTTGGCATATAAGATTTTATCTAGCGCACATCCCAAAGCAAGTTATGTTTTGGTTCCTAATCTCTTTCTAGATTGGATAGTGCCACTCAGATTACCTAAACGTTTTGTAAACAAAAAAATTGCGCAAGCCCTAGGTTTTAAAGAAAATTGAGTGACAATTAGCACTCACTGAATTTTATAAAAAGTGCCATCTAATATTCCTCATATTGTTGACAATAAAGACTTTGACGCTGTTTTTTGATATGATTGTTTTTTTTTTATTGTTATAATAGTTGGTTCTATTTCTTATGAAACTCGCTGTTTTTATTAGTAGTGCTGGGGATACTGATTTAGCGTTAAACACGATTAGGGCGTTAGAACTTCGTGGTAAACATGAGGTTTTACTTATTTCATTAACTAAAACGGCTCAAGATCGCGTGGCTGGTTTTAACTCAACGTTAATGTCGGCTAAAATATCATTGCCAGAACTACTAAATACTGAAAATAACTCTTTCCCAATAGGCTCCTGCAGTGAAGAACAACTCAATAAGATAATAGAATACATACAAAAAGAGAAAATTGAGCACGCATATTGTGGTGTCCCTTCTGTTAGCAGTAACATTCCGTTTCAAATTGCAGCAGCATTAGAAGGTATACCTGTGCTTATGGCTTATGAGTTTATGTTTAAGCCAGACGCTCATAATTTATGGGATCATTTACCCACTTTAAAAAATAAGCAAAATATTCAATGGGCTTTACCATTGCAGCAGGCAATAACTGACTTCGCATGTGTCGACAAAAGCAAAGTACATACAGTTGGACATCTGAGTATCGACAATGCTTTCACCACAAAACCTCCAATGAGTGATGCAGAACGTGTACTGAGCTTAAAGGCAGAACAAGAACTGTCAGATAAAACACAAAAAGCCTTACAGGTAGGAGAAGGAAAATCATTGGCTTTTGTCAGCAGTACCACTCAGCCTGTGGCAATTGATAGTACTTTTTTAAATAGTTTACTTGCGGAGCTGCCGAAGCATCCTACTGTAGAGGTGCGTCTCGGTCTTCATCCCGGAATTGAAGATCTTGATGCCTATTTAATTGAACTACTCAAGGTGTATAAAAAACATCAAGATGCATGTAAAAGCCAATTTAAAATCATTTTAACGGACACTTTATTTGCAAAGCTTAAAAAACGCTACTAGTGCCGAATTTGAACATGTTTTTATACGGGCAAATGTCAGTGGCAATGAGGCGGCCGCCGCGGCTGATCGTGTGGCCCAAGCAGTTCCCGGGGCGTTATTAAACCAAGGAGTATTAGAAGGGAAGGCATCTTATACCCACTTTGGTAAACCGTATCTTCCAAACCAATATTTTTCCAGCAACCTTTCGACATTTTTTGGAGAAAGGCGGCAGATGGCTCGAAGCAAAGAAGAACTGGGTCTGGATGGGAAAACTGCGCCTGAATGTTGCGCAGAGATTCTTTTAAAATGATAACGCATAAAATGGTGCGCACATTTACGTAAACGTGTGTGTGCGCCTTTGCGTAATAAACAAAACTAATCGTTTATTTCCATACATATTAACTAATTACTTTCTGTTGTTGGGTCGAGGATCAACTTACGCTTCTACGCTATAACCCGGTTGCATGCAATCAGGTTACTGGAGGCGATGAATCATGCTTCTTCTTGTCTAATCCCTTTTTTTGTCATGTTTCTTACATCAGCAGTTGTTGCATTTGTACTAAGGAACTCTAAATGGCTTAACATCAGTTGTTGTTTTTTTTCGTCATATTTATCCCAATCATTGAATTTTTCGGCCAAATTAGCGGCTAATGTTGGATTTATTTTTTCTAATTTTAGAATGACATCGACGATAAGTTGATAGCCTTTTCCTGAAATGGCATGGAACCCATAAGGATTTTTAATGAATGTTCCCAACAAAGCATATACTTTATTTGGATTAGACAAATCAAAAGCACGGTGGGACGTCAATTGCTCCACTAACTTCACGACATGTACTGAATGCGCTGCTGCCTGCACGTTAAACCAATAATTAACAGCGCCTGCATCACCTTGCCAGTAATCATAAAAGCGCTCCAACAATTTGCTTGATTGACTGCTGTTATTATTTAAAAGCAAGCTAAGTGCAGAAATGCAGTCGGTCATATTTTTACCTAAAGAGTTATTGAATTGCTCAACTAATGCGCTCTCAGTTTTTTCAGGCTGTATTAAAAGCAGATATGAGTGGCAAACATGCTGTAAGCGGCGTGCACCAGCAGAAATGATATCAAACGTTTGAAACGGCGATTTGTTGGATGCAGGTATTTTATCCAGACTTTTTTGCATCAAAACTATATCTTCCTTTAATTTTTTTGCAATCTGCCTCTGAATAAGTTGGCGTGCTTCTGTAATTTTCCCAAAATCTTGGTTTTGCAGATTAGAAAATAAAGTTTCTTCCGTAGGTATAGATATGAGCTCAGCAAATACCCAATAATTTAATGAACTATGGGCCTCACTAATTAGCTTTCGATATGCATTAAAAAGTTCAGGAGTAAATACAAGGGAGATGCCTGCACAATAATCACTTACCATTTGTGTCATTAGTTTGTTTGCCGCCTCGCATCGATTATATAAATTGCTGTCATGCTGCATTAAGAGAAGCAACTGTTCTTTGTTGTATGCAAATTCGAGTTGCACAGGAGCTGAAAAACTACGTAATAAAGATGGAGTAGGATGTAAATCAATGTTATCGAAATGAAACGCCATCTCCGGCTTATCGACTATGATTGTTGCATCGCCCTGAATCTCGTTACCGTTTTTATCGAGTAATCCAACAACAACAGGTATAGGTCTACCTTTTCCATCTGTGGTTTTAAATTTTAAAGTATAACGCTTTGTTCTTTGCTCATATTCGTCAGTGACCATTAATTGAGGAATACCTGCTTCAGTAAACCAATTCAAGAAAGGGCTCATATCTTTTCGCGTTGATTTATTTAGTGACGCCAATACATCTTCCAATGTCACAGCACCACCATCATTGCTTTTTAAAAATTGGGTCATTCCCTGATAAAAAGCTTTTTCGCCAAGAAAAAGCATTATCATCCGGAAAATATCGGCACTTTTTTCATAAGCAGCAGCGGTATAGAGACTTCTTACATTCGTATAGGTATTTTGTCGTGGGGCACGTTCATCAAAATTTTTCCCATCCAACATCCGGATTAAGTCGGTACCAAATAAACGCTCTCGAAACATTGCAGCTCTAAACGTAGTCAGTCCTTCTTTAAATGGCAAGTTAAACCATTCACGGATAGTTACCCGATCGCCCGACCAATAATGGAAATATTCATGAGCAACTACCTCTAAGACGCGTAAAAAATCAGCGTCAGTTCGCGTTTCGGGTGTAGCAAATAAATTTGCGGTATTAAATAAATTTAAGCCTGTCGGTTCAGAAGCGCCAGATGCATATTTATCAACGCCAGCAACCATATGTTGTGATAACTCACATTCCAAATCAAAGATCTCTTCTTCCCAACGCATTGCTTCTTTTAAAACTTCTTTAGCAAAATCACATTTTACAGTTGCTGCAGGCGGCACATAAAACTCAATCGGTAATTCACGTTGAGAGCGTGTTTTGAAATAAGCTACTGACTTTTGTAGCTTTCCAGCGACCAATGCAAAAAGATAACTGGGTTTAGGAACTTCATCTAGCCATGTTGCACAGTGTAATCCGTTCTCAATGTCTTTTTGTTCAATGAGTGCCCCATTTGAGAGTAATACAGGATAGTTTTCTTTTTTGGCAATAATGGTTGTTTTGTAGGTCGCTAGATTATCTGGCCTATCATGGCAAAAAAGGACGCGACGAAGTCCTTCTGTTTCGGCTTTAACCAGTACAGTTCCTTCTGTTTCATATAAGCCGAACAAATCGGTGTTCTCACCCAAACGTGTTATTGTTTCAAGCGTAAATATTCGATCTTTTGGAATACTTTTGATAATTAAAGAGTTTTTTGTTACCTCATACTTTTCTCGAGATAGTTTTTTACCATCGAGAATAATCGATTCTAAGATCATATTTTCACCATCTAACTCGAGATCAACAGAGTGAGATGAGGACTTAGGGTTGGGGGCAATCGTTAATATGGCTTTGGACTGGACAGGCTTCTTAGAAAGATCAATCTCCAAATCTACATGTTTTATAAGGTAATCAAGTACCTCATAATCACTTAACCTAAATATCCCGGAATGATTTTTCATGAAAACTCCCTAATTCATGGTAAGCGCACACTGAAATACGTCAACCGAAAGCAGAAGGTCCTTGTATGGCGAGCTCGTGAACGCTCACAATTCATGGCATAAGGAGCAACAATATAAGATCAATTTTTTTATTTCAACAGAAATGATGGTTTTGTCGAAAGAGTCGTTTCATGGAGATATTCGCTTTGTAATGAAACTGAGCGTGTTTCGTCAGTTTGCATGAAGTCAGTTAGATGCTTTTTCGATTGAAGAAATGGATTATTTTCTGCATCCCAAGGAAGAAAAGCAGTCATGTCATTAAAATAGCATAGTTTGGCTTCGGCAATTTCAAATGGAACTGCTGTTTTTTCAATAACGCCATTAAGTTCCTTAATAATTCGCTCCGAAACTTCTTTAGATATTTTTCTATTGGGTCGAGGATAGGCCAAAGTAAAGTGGAAAACCGGAGGTATCGTTTCTTCGATATTTAACGCTTCAGCCATTTCCTCAATTTGCGCTACATGCTTTTTGGGCAAAAATAAACTTAATGAAATGCACCAATCAACGTTGACTTGCATTTTTTCAATTGATGGATAAATAGGATTTTTTTGAAGGGTTTGGTTTATTTTTTTGTAATGAGGCAGGTTTTTAGTAATAAATTGATTCCAAGAGGCTCCAACTTGCTGCTCTGTCTCTAAACTCATAGTGGTCATATGATAACTATGAGCAGGTAGCGGGGAAAAATAATGCATAATCAATGGACTACTCTTTAAGACTTGATAAATTGCTTCACAAAACTCCTTTTGTTCAGGATAGCATGCGGATACCACTGTGACACCCGGAAATGGCGCATATTCACCATGTTCATCCACTTTCCTTAATTGTCTTTGCTCAGGTTTATTTTTAATAGTGAACATTTTATAGGCCAAAAATAAGATTTGAGATGATAGTATCATGAATTATTCTGATGCAAAAATTGTGGTAAATATTTAATCTATAATGATTATATGGAGAACTGAAATCGTCTAAATCTTAGGGACTGTAATCAGAGAGTTATTATGGCAACGAAAGTGAAAGAAATAGAAACAACCCAATCGTTTGAAAATAAACGGCTTGATGCACTTCAATCATTAAGGATTATGGATACAGTTCCTGAGGAAAGTTATGACCGATTGATACGTCTTGCCATTAATTTTTTTAATATTCCAATTTGTTATATTGCCTTTCTTGATGATAAAAGACAGTGGTTTAAAGCACGACATGGTTTACAAGCGAAACAAACGCCAAGAAGCATTTCCTTTTGTAATGTGACCATACAAAAACATGAACCATTAATTATTAATGATGCCCTTGTCGACGAACGATTTGCTAATAGTCCTTTGGTACAAAAAGATCCTTTTATTCGCTTTTATGCAGGCGTTCCTTTGACTGATCCACAAGGTTATAACGTAGGTACATTTTGTTTGGCTGATACCTCTCCAAAAGAATTGGATGACAAACAACTGGAGCTTTTATTAAATTTAGCGCATATAGCTAAAGATGAGTTAAGCCTTCGTAAATCGAACTACTTATTACAAAAAGTAAAAAACCAACTCGAGGTACGTAATAAGTTAATTCGCAAAGTATTTAGCTTTTATATGTCTGATGATGTAGTAAACACAATTCTTGAATCTCCTCATCACCAAAGATTAGGTGGATACGAACATAAAATAACCATCATGTTTAGTGATTTAAGAAATTTTACACCCTTGTCTGAATCAATTCCTGGTGAAGCGCTGGTTTCTCTTTTAAATAACTATTTTAGTAAAATGGTCCCAGTAATAGAAAAGCATCAGGGTACTGTTGATGCGTTTATTGGAGATGCCATTATGGTTATTTTTGGTGCTCCATATTCCTCCGGAGATGACTCACAACGCGCGATAGCTTGTGCTTTAGAAATGCAGAAGGTTCTCAAGAAACTGAATCAATCCAATCAAAAGAAAAATTTGCCGCATTTAGAGATGGGTATAGGAATTAATACGGGGATTGCTGTCGTAGGTAATGTGGGCTCCAAGAAACGGATGCAGTATAGTGCGATAGGTTCATCAGTTAATTTATCCTCACGAATTCAAGATCTCAGTCTTGGCGGACAGATATTAATTTCCGAATCCACATATAATGAAGTTGCAAAGGACATTGAAATCAATGGTCATCTACGCGTAAAAGTTAAGGGAATCGAGTCACCAATTACTATTTACGATGTATCAAAATTAAAATTGCAACAATAAAAAAAGCGAAGGATGGATTTACACTATGGACTTTTTATAAAGGTTTTCAGCGGAAATGTGCTGAAAACCCGATAAATGAATTATATACAATGTTAAATTTGGGGGCTTTGACTGCTTATTTCTTCTGAATCTTTTATTTCAGATGATAAACCATTTGGAGTAATTCCCCAGGGTTTTATAAGAGAGCGGCTGATTGGCAATCCGCCTTGATTCAAAACATCACTTACAAGTGTCGTGCAATTATACACCTGGTTACTATTGGTTCTTTTTTTAGATGCTCTGCGGTGCATTTCAACATCAATTGGGTCTTGGGAGACAAATGCTGAGCTGTCTCTAAAAAAACCAAGTAGATTTACATTTGGAAACAGTTGATAGCCGACTTCACCAGTTTCTACTTTTTTTTGAATTTCTTGAATATGCTGACTCATCATGTGGGTATTTAAATTTTTAAAATGATAAATATGGTCGGGAGGTAGTGGCTTTGCATCATGGTTTGGTTTTACCAACGGTTGGTCCATATCAAAGGCACCTGTATTTTCAGATGCACCTAATGTTTCCATATCTTCAGATAAATTGGTAGCAAGGTGTGCTGGTAAAGGGAGTATTGAAGTTAAGCCTGTGGAGGGGACACCATAAGGATGAATACTTGCATAAAATCCAGGATCTTTATCTGTCATTTTTGGCTGGGAACCGCCTGTTTGTATTGCCGCATGACCTACTTTTTCTGCTGTCATATTCCAAATAAATACCCAAGTGTTTTTTGGGGTATCAGAAGGTTCGCTTTCTTTTGATGGCGCAGTAGCTTTTAAATTAACATCACTACTTTCTACATCTAAAGCTGAATTAGGAGAGGAAGTATTTGTGTCACCGTGTATTATAGATCTTAGGCGTGCAAACATGACAATCCTTTTATATTGTGCGAAATAACCTTTACAGTAAAGGGATTATAGGCAGGTATTAAATTTTAAATCAAGTGTCTATTTGTTGTTCACCCCATTTAACTCTAAATAGGGTGAACTCGGTTTGATATTACATCTTGTGGTCACTGCAATGTTCTTTCATAAACTCGTCTTTATCTACTTTAGCAAAGCCGTGTTTTGTCAGCTCTGAGGTAAAAAAGGTTGGTATTGTGGGATTATCAAAACTATAACCTGCACTTTGGAGGATATGGGTTACAGAACTAGCGCAGTTATCCACACGCATCTTTGGAACTTTAGGGTGGTCGTTATCAAATACATGGATACCACACATATCTTCAGGAGGATAGCAGCCCATTTCTTGTTTATGTTTTTCCACTACTAATTGCGCGCCACTAGCTCCTTTAACTATCTTTTTGAACCCCTGAGCTAATGGGTTGGCTTTACCAAAAACGGAGTAAAGTCGATGTCCACTTTTTACATCTTCACTAAATTCAGTATATCCTTCTACCGCTTTTTTAAATTGTTCTTCAGGTACTGAGGTAATCAAAACATGATCTGCTTCCTGTACATCTTGGACATGATCTTTAGCAAGTTGTCCTAATACAGGAATTGATCCGAATGATAATCCATTAACAATACTTCCGAGCAAGCCAGGATAAAAACTCGTGGTATGAATTTGTGTTTGGCCTTCTTTTTTCTTAATAAGCATAGCTGTTACATGCCCTGGACCATTTTCTTGATTGGTTTCTTTGACACAAACACCAATTTGGTATTCTGTTTTAGCTTGCTGTGGCTTAGGTTGTTGTTCTTTATCTTTAGAGTACATTTTTAACCTCATATTTTTAATTTATACGAGGCATCCATACCAATTTTAAAATCACTTTCTTTGGTATTATACTAGGCAAATATTAACAAAATATTAAAATATGATCAAAATATGCTCAATTATGGATTATAAATAACTCATCAATCTTGTTATGAGCAATAGCTTTCAAACAAAATACATGATGCATTCAGACTTTTTTTTGCCAAAAGACTTAAAATTCAATTTTGGTTGCATTTTTACTCTACTAACTACCTGCATTCTATTATTTGAATTATGGGAAATAAAATGCCAACAAATCATACAACATTCAATTTATTTGGCTATGTTTTTTGAATCAATAAAAACAGAAGGGGGGATGTTTGGCTTTGTAAGGAGTATTAAATGCAGTTAGGTTTTCAATTAGTAATAAATGATATTGATGGAGCACATTCACTCAAAATAGGACATCCTGATAATGATCAGGAAAAGCAAATGATATATGAAGCTTACAGACTCTCAAAAACTAACATTAAGACGCGCCCCTATATTGCAGTTCCTCTAATAGACTGAAGAGATGCGGAGTAATTTGACAAAATGCGGATTACTCCCTAAATTTTAAGAAAATCCAAAGTAAATAACTCAAAATAAAATGGAATTTATTAGAATACAAAAAAGAGGACATAGAGTCGTATTCATCCTTTTCTGGTTTATCAGTAACCTATCTTTTAGCAGTCCATTAAAGATTGGTTTAGGTGTTTCAGGACCGCCTATTGTTGAAAAAGTCACTACAGCCCAAGGCTCACATTATTTTGGTTTTTGCATTGATCTCATGGATAATATTTGTAAAAGGATTAAAAACACTTGTAGCTACAGTGAAGTAACTCTTAATGATCAATTTGATTTATTAGATAGTGGTAAAGTTGATTTACTCATTTTGGCTAGTCCTTATACACCATATCATCTAAAGCAATATGCCTTTAGCATTCCTTATGCGACCAGTAAATTTCAGTTTATTACACTAAAAAACAGTTCCATTAATAAAATAGCAGACATAAAAAATAAGAAAATTGGTGTAAATAAGAATACTTTTTATGGCCTGTTGCTCAAGTCTCCTTATGGTAAACATAATCAAATTATTCCTTATGACAGCACACCCGATCTCTTCTCTGATTTGGCAGAAAATAAAATTGATGTTATTGTTTTAAATCATGCCATTGCTCATAATATAACCAGTAACAATATTTTCAATGTAAAAGCAATAGGGCACGATCTCCCTTTAGGTAATGGATATGGCATAATTGGCCTTGCTGACAAAGCGCCATTAATTGAGGAAATAAATAAAGCAATTCTTCAGATGGAGCATGATGGAACTTATATCGCTATTTATCAAAAATATTACGAGCATTAAATAAAAATACAAAAAATCAATTAAGTATAAAGATGATTTAAAGCAACCACATCTGGAAGCCCGTCGTTTATTTAATCTTTCTCTTCATTTCGATGATGGAGAGTTATTAATAATAAAAAAACCTTTTAAAATACTATCTAATTCTGGGGTAAATTACAGATCTGGAGCAAAAGCGAATTAGGAGCTATATCAGAAAGTATTTATAGTAATACATTCATGAACTAATAATTACAGAAAAAGCAAGCTCATAAATGATCGTATAACAGTCAAATGGAATTTCTAGACCTTATGATTTAATAAATAAACTATAATTCGCTTTTGCTCCAGAACTGTAATTTAACTCAATTATTCAAGCTAAGATAATCGCTCTTATTGTGCCTGCAAATGCAGGTGGTAAACTAGAGCTTTGTCCTGGGGTCGGGATATAGGAAAGAGCTGGTTCTAAATAAATATTTGATATTATTTGGGCTTGATAGTAAATTTGGTACATTAATTCAGTTGGTCTATCAGTACTGTGGTGATTCAACCATGCTAGTGAAAAACCAAAACCTAGCGAATCAGTTTCTCGATTGGGGATTAAACCAAATGCAGTTAAACCTGCGCCAATAGATTTGTTCATAGGTAAGACACTGGAGTTATTAATACTTAATTGGTAAAAAGCCGAAATACCACTAATATCGTATCCCGGATGACGATACCATAAACGTTGTGATCCGAATAGATAAGCACCTGTAGCATCCTTTTCGCTAAGATTATGCTGGCGAATAAGTCCTGTTTGATGCCATACTCCAATTCCAGCGGTTCCAGGTTTTTTTCCTAAAACCCATGCTCCACCTGTTTCAGCAACTTGAAAGTAATTTCCATTAAATGTTGGTCCAGTTAAACCGGTTTGTTTACCGTTAGCTAAATTGCCATCATAAATACCATAAGTAAGATACCATCGCTTCACTGGCGTAAAATTCAAGGTGAGCCCATAAGCAGAATTTGTATAGCCAGGCATAACTCCATCTACGGCTGGATTGATAAAAATAGGGGTGTAAATCAAACTGCTTACTGCTGGTATATTAGGTTCACCAGAGCTTAGAGGAACAGGCTTGATTACGTTATTAAAATCAAGTGTAGTAATTGTTTTCCCAATACGAACAAAAAGTTTATCATCAAAAAGTGCTTGCCGATACCAGAGCGCATAAAGTTCTGAACGATTAAAAGGATATACATCGGGTAATGAGTTATATCCTTGAAAAAGACCGGCTTGCGCATTTGTGTTTTGCGCATTTTGCTGTAAAAATTGAGCACTAAATAGACCACCACGCCATCCATTAAATTGTTCCATATTAATGGTTAAATCGACCAACAATACACTGTTTGATGTGATTCGTTCAGCATCAGTTATACCACCAGAAAATAAATCATTCGTATCTCCTATCCAGGCACCCTGGATCATAATTCCATGATTATTTTCAATACCAAGTTTTTCTTCTATAGAACGTTGGATTGTTCCTGTGCCGGTAGGAACATTAACAGCTGCAGGGTTTGAGCTGATACTCGTGGGTTTTGGGGGTACTTTATGTGTTGATTTTTTAGGGGGGTTAATTGCCTCTGCATAAACGCTATTAAGCGTAACCAACAGAATAAAAAAGAAGATACGATTTATCATTTTACTTTTCGTTCCATGACTATCGCTGTGGCTGAGGTAATAATCGGCCGCAGCGAGTCTTTTGCCTAATCAACCTTTTAGCAACCTGCTCCAGACATGAGTATCCTTGGTACAAGTTGATTTTGATTCACAACATAGGTTTTATTGGGAATAATATCTACCCAATTCGTAAGTAAGTCTGGTTTTTCTTTATCATTTGACCACGCTATTACTCTAAAGTATCGGGCATTATTTGGTGAGATGAGCTTAATTTTTCCTTTTTTGGCGAGTATCATTAAAGAGTTTGCGTTTAATGTTGCATCATTAAGCATGCTTTGATTCGCTTTTTGTACTTCTTTGACTGAAGATACCCATTGTACTGCGATTTTTCCGAATTTATTTTTCTGTGGGTAATTTGTTTTATTGTCAAGTATAATGCTGTTGGCGAAGACACTTGAAGTCATATAGCTTAAGCACAAAAAAATGAAGATCTTTTTCATTATTTCACCTAATGGTTATTGAATAATTTTACCTTCTTGAGGCGGGCAGCTTACATTTTCATCAATCTTTGGCATGAGAGGAAATTTACCCTCAGCAGAAAGTGTTTTCATCTTGCCCAGATTTTTGAAGGATTCTTTAGGAATATGTACGGCTACGTTTTTAATGGTATTGACTGCTTCAGGAATGTCGAAATTACCTACCATGCTTAAAAATTGATAACTTTCTTGTGGAGAAAATCCTTGAGTGCTCACTAAAAATTCAATTGCATTTCTAGAGGCAAGCTGCATAGCTTCAAGAAGATCCTGATTCAATCCCATAACAATCCATTCTTTCGAATTTTCAACAATTGGCCAAGTGAACAAACTGTTACCATTGCGTTTTGATTTATCAAATACCCCTTCGGCTTTTAGATCTTTTCTGACAATAAATTGCATGGTGATACCTTCATAAGAGGTTTCAAGCGCTGTAACGTCAATCTCACCATTACTTTGCATTGCATGTGAATCACCGGTCCAAACGAGAGCACCTTTCTGAAAAACAGGTAAATACAGTATGGAACCAACTTGCAAGCTTGGTTCATCCAAGTTGCCTCCAAAAGGGCCTGGTGGAACGGAATTAAATTGTCCTGGAACCGGTTGCCCCATGTGTGATTCTAAATTTACAGGCCAGCCATCAGGCCAATCTTGAGGAGGAGCTACCGCAACAACCCCTGGAAACGGTTTTAAATGTAAGCAGAGTCCTTTCTTGAATTCAGTAGCGTTCTTTTCTTGATTGTATTTAAAATACATAATTCTGGGTTGGGTAAATTCCGATAAGATCCCTGCTGTAGGGCTTAAAAAATTATAGCCAAAATCATTCAATTTTATATCTAATATTCGAATTTCAAGTACATCTCCTGGCTCCGCTTCTTCAATGTAAACAGGGCCGGTTAAGCTATGCATCCCGCGCCTATTTTGAATGTCATATTGGGTATAAAACTTTGCAACTTCAGCCGGAGTTGTCTTGTTATAGACCATTTCATGCAAGCAACTGTTCCAAGTTTCTAGAGACACTGAATCCCCTGAGTGAACTTTAACCACAGGCTGCTTATCTAGGGTATAAAGACCTAGAGTTACGGTTTCTTTTGTTGCGGGCACTCTATAACTTTTTGCTGATACGGCAGAAAAAAATATCATTGTGATTAACAAAGAGAAGACTTGGATTTTGTTTAGCATTTCTAGTCCTTAAGAATGGCTAATGAAGGATATTTGCAATAGAAAACAACAAATAATGTAATATGTTTAATATAATTTACAAAAAAAATCAAATACTTGGGTCTTATGGGTTCAGAGCTCTCATAAACCAAACATCTTAGTTTAATTGTCCCTGTTGCGCAGTTATTAGCCATGACGAGATGAAATTTGGACAGTTTACGACTAGAACTCCATGTAGTGACGATGTTTGATGATCAAATAGTAGGAACATTAAGAGTCATTTATGGAGAAATACTTCCTATGTTAGATTGTTATTTTGATATCGAAACATTTCCTTTTATTATCTCTCAAACCCCGAGGGAAAAATATTCGAAGTAGGGCGGATTATCGCAACGCCTCAACTAGTAACACACCATGTCCCTCAACAGTTTACTCTTCTATTAATGTTTTTTTGATGAGGAAGAGACTGGAAAAGTCAGTTCAGTGTATGTTCCAAGAAAGGAAGCTGAAAATTATTTTCAGCATGTTTTTCTGGTTCGACTCAGCGAAACATGATGCAAAAATGAAAGAATCATTACTTTATAATGCTCTTTCATCATATAAGGAGTTAATAATATGTGTGTAATAAAACTAATCGTAGTCTTCGGTGATACACGAGACTACGATTACTTTTTATTTTTTCTTCTAAATACTGTTTGCAGCATTATACTTTTAATGTATTTTGCTCTTTGTAAGCATTTTATTGGTAAATGCAATCGCTAATGCTGAAACAAGTAGTGTTAAATGAATGATCACTTGCCACATTACAGAGTAGTTACTGAGCTTATTGGGATCTATAAATGTTCTCAATAGGTGGATTGATGATATTCCAATTAATGAAAGAGCAAGCTTTACTTTCATCGCTCCTGCATCAAGGTGATCGAGCCATTCCGGTTGATCAGGATGTGACTCAAGGGCAAGAGGAGAAACAAAAGTTTCATATCCTCCCATAACAACCATAATAAGTAGATTGGCAATCATCACTACATCAATTAAGTCTAAGACACCAAGCATGATCTGGGCATCATCAATACTATTTAGGTGGGCTATTAATTCAAATAATTCATAAACAAAACGATATACATAAACAGCCAGTACTAAAATAAGGCCTAAATATAAAGGAAGCTGTAACCATCTTCCCATAAAAATAAACTTGGTAATGCCTCTTTTTAAGTTATTCATAAAACAAACACCATATATTTATAAAACTATTTTACAAGTCGCGTTCAGTCGCGCTAGAAATCTCGAATTTAAACGGATCCATTTATGAATGCAATAAAATCTGCATTGATTGAAGATACTACTGATTTTGTAGCCTGGGTGAGGCGAAGCGAAACCCGTTTTTCTGCAAAACTTCCCGGGTTATGACTTACGCCGTCACCCAGGCTACAAAACATTTGAACTTCATTAGGTTAAGGTGCTTCAGTAACCGTAATTACTGAGGAAACACCTTGTGCTTTCGTATTTGGATTATACATTGCTTCTGCATAGGCTGGCGGAACAATGTATTTTCCAATATTAACTGCTTTTATTTTATAAACAATCTCTTTAGCAACAGATTCAACTCCACCAAAGAAATTCACTCTGTCTTCACGTACATCAACAAAATCCATTGTATTATTTTTTACAGAGTCGGTTACCACTTCAAAACCACCAGGTAACAAATCTTCAATAGCAATGTTTGATAAATAATCATGGCCAACCGCACGGATTTGAATATGCACCTCAATTTCGCTTCCCAGGGTTGTTGTGTTGATCACATTTCCTTTGGCGTCTCTAAACTCTCGGAAAATTTCTAAGCCTTGTTTTAAAGGCGTGCTGGGGATTTCTTGATTAAAACCTGATTGCATTAATTGATAGAAAAAGGTTTTCTTCTCCGGGTTATTAAAACGTATTTTTTGGACATCAGGTTCAATATCAACTTTCTGATAGTTTGCATTAGATGCTGGGACATTAACTTCCTTATTATCAGCCATAATTTTTGTCATCGATAAGGTTGATGATGCGTCACTAGGCTGATTTGAATGGTAAGCACCTAAGGCCAAGCTTGTAAATCCAGATAAAACAGTATTAATTTCATCGTTATTAACAGCTTGGACTAGGCGTTTTAGCAAATCATCACCTACCTGTGGTAATAGGTTAGGGAAATGTTTCGCTACAAGATACAAATATTGAGCATCAGCGATGGCACTATTATAAAAATCAGTAACATAAGCCTGATTATTTTGTGGCTTATACAGGCCAATTAATTGATTTGCTTCATCATGGCTTTGTAGTAATTGATAAGATGCAGCAATATAGGCTGTGAGGATATCCGTTTTCCATGCATTGGTCTTATCCTTTTCTAGATACAATTGCAAATTAGAAAGGTAATTGGTTGTAACAATCTCATTGCGGGTCAAAACATAAATGGCATATGCCTGAACTCTTGCCGCATCCATATCAGATACATTTTGACTTGCCAAGGTTTTAAGATAGTTAACTCCATTAAAGAACAAATCATTTGGAACATTAAATCCTTGTGCTCTTGCCTCAGTTAGGAAATGCATTGCATAAACTGTTGCAAAATCATTGCCTTGGTTGTCACCAAGTCCTGGCCAATAACTAAAACCACCACTAGACATCTGGCGCTGGCTTAGCATTTGAATGGCCGCGTTTACTTTTTCATGCACCTGCTTTGTTTCTTCACCAAAACCAGTTTGATTGTTCATTACTAATAAGGGGAGGGCTTTACTGGTTAATTGTTCTGTACAACCATAGGGATAATTATCCAGATAGCGTTGTAACCCAAATATCAAAATTATAGGATTAGTAGAAACAGTAGCACTCACTTTGCGATATTCTGGATATAGTGTTTGCATAATATCCAAGGTTTTCTGAGCTTCGTCTGATTTTCCACTATTGATGTAAGTGCTAAGTGGTACAGCTGGCCTAACACTCAGTGTAGCACCCATTGTACTTGATTTATCACCCATACTGGCTTTGAAGCTCAATTGAGCAGCTCCCAGAAGAGATTTAGCTTTTAATTTAAAATGAACCGTTTGCTCCCGACCTTCTGCAATTTCTAATGTTTGCGTTGGTGACCCAGTGATTTCGATTTCAGGAGATGCTGTCAAATCAATATTTATAAGCGCATGTTCTCCTGAGCCCTTAATGTTATTTGCAATAGATGCCGATATTTCAAACTCATCTCCTGGGGCGACAAAGGTCGGAACGTTAGGGTTAATAATAAAATTCCCGCGAATTTCAGCAGAGGTCTCTTTTGAGCCAACGGAGTCAGATGATACCGCTACGGCCATAACGCGCAATGTTCCATTAAAATAATCAGGAACTTGGTATACTAATTGATGATTGTTTGAGTCTGTATCAACAATACCTGACCAATAAGCCACAGGTAATTCAGTTTTGCGCTTAAAGGGATTGAGGCGACTGGCCATACCTTCTTCACCGTTATCACCTCCGACCGCAGAAAGCTCTCTATCTTGGATAAATTTAGGCATGATCTGATCCACTGTTTGCTGGGTCAGTACTTCAAGAGCATGTTTTTGGAAGAAGAAAGATAAAGGATCGGGGGTTGTGTAACGTGCAACTTGCAGAATCCCTTCATCAACTGCAAAGACAATAATTTTCCCAGGCTTATCAGTACGATAATCTATGGTAAACGGTTCACCAGGACGCGCCACTGCAGCAGTTTGCAGATCAATTTTTATACTGTGTCCTTGATGATTTACCGTAAAAGGTACAACACTATAACTAAGTGGGCTTATGAATATTTCAGGTGAGCTCCAATCACGTATAAATGCAACGTTGATGTATCCATCACCTTGGAAATCAGCGGGAATATGAATAGTTTGCACGGAATTTGTAGTATCTGTTTTGAACCATTGTGCTGCGTAAACCTTATCACGCTCTATAGTAATCAAGCCTGAGCCTGTAAAAGGCGCAGTAATTTGTATTTCTATATCTTCATTTGCTTGATATTCTGCTTTATTGAGTTTAATCGATAGCTCGGCATTCTTAGCTAAGGGTTGCTGGCTTGCACCTACAACGCTGAATTTTAGTTGATTAAGTACTGTATTATCTTTTCCAAGAATACTTAACGAAAAATCGCCAATCTGTTGTGTTGGTAATGTGTAATCAATACCTTGCTCGGAGATATTAAATGGTGTGGTGCTCACTATTGTCGATTGAATCACCGACTGATATTGATAAGTTCCATCTGCTTTTTTAACAAGCGTTGTGACCGGATGTAACGAAACCAGTTGTATCTTCACATCTTTGACTTCTTGCTGGTTTAATTCGGGATTAATCGCAATATAGTGAACAGCGCGGGTAGCGTTTTGCTTAATGAAGGATAAGTCCCCATCCGGTTTATATCCGATAAAGTAGGGTAGTGGGCTAATTAAGGTTTTAGTTTGGTTTGTTACACTACGACCACCTTCTGATTCAAAACCTTCAGCAAAGAATGTCAATTGGTAAGTCGCTTTTTCAAAACGGTCAAGATTTAAGTCAAATTCAGCGTCGCCTTTATTATTTGTTTTTGCGTTATTTAAGGTCTCGGTGAAGACTTTGGGTGGTTTTTTGGGATCCAACAAGGGATCAACAAAAACATAATCAGGATATTTATCGAATTGAACTTTTTGTGGGACTAACAAAATTTTAGCACTAACTTTTCGATCAACGGCAGGCGCGCCATATAGGTTCCAAAGAGTCACCTCACCTTTTAATCCAGTTGGTGAGCTCCAACCGGTAGATGGTTTTGGAGACAAGCTGGTAGTGATTTTCATTCTATCAGGTAAAAATTCAGAAACGCGAATGGTCGTAGAGCCCAGTAGATTTTGGGGATATCCATCTTTGACTAAGTATAAATTAACCATATATTGGCCAGTTGGCGAGCTGGCATTGGTTGCAAAGTCCAGGTCCATGTAGCCGAGATCATTAAGAGTAATTTTCTCATCTTTGATTGTTGTGCCTCTTGAATCAATCACAGTCGCTTGCAGCGGCAAACCACCAGGTTGTGGTTGGGCAAAGGCTTGTTTGACAATCATGCCAATATGCACTGTATCTCCAGGTCTGTATATACCTCTATCTGAGAAAAGATACGCGCTTAAACTGTGTAATTCTTGATTGCTAGTATATAGGCCACCAATGTCAAACTTGGAAAAATTTAACTGTCTATTCGCATTATTGAATGGAATAAATGACACATCATTGTTCAATTGAGACAAATATACTGTGGGCTCTCGATCATCAATGAAATCTTTTAAAGGCGGGAACGAAACGCGGCCCTGGGCATCACTAATACGGGATAAAATGGGCAAGCCATTTTTACCTAAAACGGTTACTGTAGCATTGGCAACTGGGGTTCCTTGCGTTATCGAATTAACAAACACGTCATGGCTGCCGTCCTGATTGTCTTTTACTAATAAGGCCATATCAGTAATCAATATCATGCGACTGGCTTTCACATCCAATGAGGTTTTATTGATGACATCCCAGCCTGTAGCTTGTAGCAAAAATAAGCCCTGTGGCCCCAAAGTATTGGTGCTCATTGTCAAATACTTGCTGAAATCAAGCGCTGTATATTGTTGTTTGGCTAAATCAGAAATATCAAATTCTTGAATTTCTGAAGAAATTTGACTGATATTTTGTTGATTAAAGGTAGGATTAATAAAATAGGGATTATTAAAATCACCATGAGTTTGCGTTACTAATTGATTGATATTTTCAGGCAATACACGTGCGAAATCAAACTTGACTGCAGGTAGACCGCGAACCAGTACAGAAAGTTTTTTCTCACCACTTAAAGCCAAAAGTGAGCCTTTATGTAAAAAACTGATCTCTTTAGGTACTGCAGGCACAGGAATAACTGCCACGTATTCATTGCCTAAAGTAAAATTGCCGAAGCTCTGCATGCCTTTATCAATTTTAATATAGATGTAGCGGGGGGCTTCTGTTTTAAATTTAAAGCTATGTAAGGTTGAGTAGTTTTGTTCTGTAGGAATAGGCTCTTTTGCCAAGGGAGTTGCTAAAGCCAGAACCGCTTGTGTTACTTCTCCTGGATTTTGCCATTGATAATTCTCTTTGGCAGCCTCAGCAGTGGTTGCTGGTCGGTCTTTAGGAAGTAAATAAATATGTACTGACTTATTAAAGTCGTTTTCATTTATTCCTAAAGAAGTTTCCACCGTCAGAACTTGTTCGGGCCTGTCTTTTTCATTGCGAACAATAGAGGCTGAAGTTGAGAGAACTTTAAGGAATTCTTTGGCGCTTGGAATTAATAAATTTTGTGATTGTTCCTGTAGCAAATGGCCGGAATTTGTTGATGAGGTAACGCTTTGACCTAATGTTAAACGTAAAAAGCGGGCTACATCATCTATTTTTATTGTTTCTGAATGTAGGTAAGCAACACGCTTATTTTTATCATAAGTAAAAGTAAACGGAAGATTTTCGCCAGTGGAACCTGATTTCGTTTGGTATGCTAAAGATGTATTTTGTTCTAAAGTTTGTGGATTAACCGGAAAATTGAACTCTATTGTTGCAACAGCATTTCTTACCTCAGCATGTACCGGATCTTGATAGAGCTTAAATTCAGTAATTTTGGCATTAAAAGGGTGGGTAGAAAAAGAAAATTTATGACTTTCCATATTTGCATTAGGCGCAAAGGCACTGTTAGCAAAAAGGACAGTGTATTTTTTCCCTGCAGGCCAATCTTCTGAAGGTGTAAAAACTAATTGGCTGTCAGTATTCCATGTCCATGTTCCAAGCATTTTGGGAGTTATTACAATGCCTTCGCTTACTGTTTTTCCAATCAGATTAATGGGTGCAACTGATTGATTAATAAACCCATTATTTTTTATGCCAAAGTCAATAATCAAATTGTTGGGAACTAATTGTTCTTCAGTATTTGGTGTGATATCTGGGACTGTGATTTGTGCGGTGGTATAAATGGGTTGCGGCAAATTTTTATACCAATGTAAAAAGCAGCCTGCTGAAATTAAAATAAGAACTATTAATAGACTGCTTCCCCAAAATTTTTTGGGAGAAGATTTTGATTTACTGCATAAGTAATTTACCCATGGTGGACTACGCCAATTTAATTTGCCAAATACAGATGAAAACGCATTGATTAACAAAGAAAGCGGACTTTTATTCATCATTTATCCCATGTGGTAAAATAGGGCTGAAATTTGCATATATTTTATTCTATTTAGTGCATAATAGCGACTATGAACAAAACATTTAAAAAGCTAAGCATAATCCTAATTACGCTCCTTGTCAGCGCCTATCTAATATTATTTTTTTTACCAAAGCCAGTGTTACTCGAAGGAACAAGTTTTTCTAAGGCAGTCTACGATGAACATCATCAATTACTCCGATTAACATTAAGTCCAGATGATAAGTATCGACTGTTTACACCATTATCAGACATATCAAATCAACTTATTGAGGCCACTTTATTGCAAGAGGATCAATACTTTTATTGGCACTATGGTGTCAATCCTTGGGCGACGATAAAAGCCATATGGCAAACATACGGTGCACAATCCCGTAGAATAGGGGCGTCAACAATTACCATGCAAGTTGCACGAATGCGATATGGTATGAAATCAAAAAAAATCTCAGGAAAACTGTTACAAATCATTCGGGCAATACAAATTGAGATGCATTACAGCAAAAAGCAAATTCTAGAAGCTTATTTAAATTTGGCACCATATGGCGGCAATGTCGAAGGAGTAGGGGCTGCGAGTTTGGTTTATTTTGGAACACCTGTAAATAAAATTACTTTACCCCAAGCCTTAACTTTAAGCATTATTCCACAAAATCCAGGCAAAAGGACACCCAACAATAAAGAGTTAAAAAAAATTCGCGAGCATTTGTTAGTCCGCTGGTTAAACAAACATCCGGATGACCTTAATAAAAAAGCGGTGTTTGCTTTGCCCTTAGTGATGCAAAATACACATATGCTTCCTTTTAGTGCACCACACTTTGTCAATAAAATCTTGGCAGATGCACCAAACAAACAGCAAAGTATTGATACAACTTTAGATTATCGTTCGCAACTAATCATCGAGCGTATCACGCATCATTATCTTGCCAGGAAAAAGGGTTTAGGGGTAAGTAATGCCTCCGTTCTGCTTGTAGATACTCGAGATATGAGTATTAAGGGAATGCTAGGATCGGCTAACTTTTTTAATCCCAGCATTAGCGGACAAGTTAATGGCACTGAAGCAAAGCGCTCACCTGGGTCAACGTTGAAGCCCTTTATCTATGGATTGGCTTTGGATCAAGGCTTGATTCACCCTGATACTGTATTAAAAGATGTTCCGCACAGTTTTAATGGCTATAACCCAGAGAACTTTGATTATGATTTTATCGGTCCTATTAAAGCCAAAGATGCTTTAGTTTTGAGCCGTAATATTCCGGCAATTTATCTTGCTAGCCAGCTAACCAGTCCAACATTGCATCAACTACTGGAAAAAGCGCAAATTAATCATCTAAGGTCTGAGTCGTACTATGGACTGTCATTAAGTTTGGGTGGTGTTGAATTAACAATGAATGAGCTTGTCGGCTTATATGCCATGTTAGCTAATGATGGCGTTTGGTTCCCGATACGTGCGTTTAAAAATGAAGCAAAGCAAAAAGGGACACGCTTACTTAGTCCAGAAGCAAGTTATCTTGTGTTGGACATGTTAAAAAATACCCCGCGTTTAGATGATAATTCGCGCGGCTGGTCGCGTTTGCAGGTCGCTTGGAAAACTGGGACGTCTTCAGGATATCGTGATGCATGGACTGTGGGCGTATTCGGTCCTTATGTGTTAGCAGTATGGGTAGGAAATTTTGACAATAAGGCTAATCCCGCGTTTATAGGCAAAGATATTGCTGCCCCTTTATTTTTTGAGTTGATTGATGCATTAAAACATGAGCGTGGGCCTATACATGCTTTAGAAAAGCATCTGGAACAAATGAACCTGAAAAAAGTAGAGGTATGCAAAGCCTCTGGGATGTTGCCTACACGCTATTGCAAAGATACGGAGTGGAGCTGGTTTATACCTGGGAAATCTCCAATAAAAACAGATACAATTTATCGTGAAGTAGCCATTAATACGAAAACGGGTTTACGAACCTGCCATATGGACGAATACACTCGTTTTGAGGTTTTCGAGTTTTGGCCTTCTGACTTACTGAGTATTTTCAAAAAAGCTGGAATACAAAGACATACACCACCTTTTTATGAATCTGACTGCGCATTATATGGAAACTCTGGAGTTGATCCGCACATTACCTCGCCTCAAAACGGAATTAGTTACATCGTACGTGCTAATTCTCATCACAATAACACCATTCCTTTTACTGCTGTGACCGACGCGGGCATCGCCCATGTATACTGGTTTATTAATGAAACGTTTATTGCAAAGACTAAGGCTGGAGAATCTTATTTATGGAAAGCAAAACCTGGAAAGTTTGTTGTGAGGGTAGTCGATGATCATGGCCAATCTGATGCACGAGATATTCATGTACAATTGGATAGCTAATTAAAATAATGCTCATCTATAGTTTCTGTAGCCTGGGTGAAGGCGAAGCCGTAACTCGGAATTCAAATACACAATTCTGGGTTACGCTACGCTTCCGTAAGGAGATAGCATTCGCTGAATTAACTCTTACTCTCCACACATACAAGAATGACGTTTTCTTACTACCAAACTTCACCAAATGGACGAATCTCTACTTCAAATGACCAAGTAGAGGGGGCTTGTTGTGTTAACCAGAATACAGTCTCAGCAACATCGTTTGGTTTAACAAAAAAATCATCAGGTTTATCTGGCATAAACTCTCTTGTTTTTTGTAAACCAACAACTCCGTCAATAATAACTAGGGCAACGTGAATTCCCAGGGGGCCTAAATATTTAGCCATTGACTCAGCAAAACTTCGTTGTGCTGCTTTAGCTGGAGCAAATGCTGCAGTTTTAATTCCACCTCTTTTAGAGGCTGTTGCACCAATGATTATAAGTGCTCCTTTTCCTTGTTGCTTCATACTAGCGAGCACTTGTTGACTAACTAGCATTAATCCATATGCGTTCACTCGCCAACTTGCTTCGAAATCCTCTGGTTTTATTTGTTCGATATTACCCCATGAGCCTGAGCCTGCGTTGTATACAATGACATCTATTATTCCTAAGTCTTGTTGAATTTGGCTAAAAGTATTTTGCACTGAATCACTCTGGCCTACATCACACTCATAAGCGTATGCATTTCCTAACTGATTTGCCAGCTCCGTAGTAAACGCTTTTGAACGTGCTAATAAAGCCAAATGATATCCTTCTTTGGAAAAGCGAGAAGCAAAAGCAGCACCATTTCCCGGCCCAACGCCAATAATAACGCATACCTTTTTCTCCATATTTATCTCCTATAAAATCATCCATCTGATTTTTGTGTTTGTTTTATAGCGTAGAAACGATTAAATAATGAATTTATATTAGAACAAAAAAACATTTAATTGTATTATATGCTCACAATTAATCTTTTTTTGAATCTAAAAATGAAGCGACGATTTTTTAACCCCCCTAAAGAAGTGATTTCTTTTGGCGAGTATATGCAAAGAACTCTGATTACAGCAAAACGAATTACCGAAGTTTCTCCTGGCCTGCAACAATACAGCAGCGCTCAATTTGAAATGGCACTTATTGCTTTTGCTGATCTTGAAGCGTTAAAACAAGAAATGGATGAGGGTGTTGAAGTAAAATTTCCAAAACGACTAAAATGTGACTGGAGAGCTGGTTTTGATTGGCTTGATCTCGCTGTGCGTTATGGGGATGAGGATGCTATTGAATATTTTAAGAGAAACATGGAAAAAGAAGTTTTTGCCACGATTTATCAACTCTACAAAAGTAACTATCGTCCAGATTGTGCCTTGCAAGATCATGAACCTCAAAGTAAAGCGCTAAATACTGAGGTTAATTTTTGAAATAGGGTAGAGAGGTTATTTTAACGTCCCACGGCTTGCTTAGACTTACGTAAAACCGTGAGACGTTGAGAGATAAGCTCCTACCTAACAAACACTAGCCTCGTCTTTTGCGAACTAAGTTTAAGCTGCTTTCAGCTCCTTATTTAATAGGTAGTACTGGTGTTATTATTGGTACCATTATCTGTGCCAGTGTTGGTTCCAGTATTTGTGTTGGTTCCAGTATTTGTGTTTGTACCAGTATTCGTTCCTGTGTTCGTGCCGGTATTTGTATTAGTTCCTTCAGTACCTGTGGTGCTTGCTCCTGCGCTACCTGGTGACGAAACAACTGTACTTATCGTACTCAAAGCATACCCTGAAGAAAAAGTTGCTGTTAATAGTAGAACAGAAAATATTTTTTTCATGATTTTCTCCTGAAAAAGTTAAAAATCACTACAACAAAAAAATCATTTACATCAAAACGAACAGCAAAGCAATTGTATATAATCCTATACCTATATTTAATTGCTATTAAATAGGAATAGTCAAAAATTCAATTTATGCAAGATCATGTAGATGTTTTCTTATGTATCTCTTTGAATATGTTCCAGATATTTTTTTTGTAACACGCGATCATTCTTATAACAATTTATAGTTTTTGGAGACGCCCAGTATTAAAAACCAAGTACGCTTCACCGTTATATGAAAGTACAGTATCAAAAGGGAAAAACTCTTTAATCACTGAGCTATTAAGATTATTGCCAAGCCATTCAATGGAGTGCACTTCTGCTGATTCAAAATCAGAGTGGCTGTTTTTTAATTTTAAAGTGAAGGCTGTTGCCAATGAGGTAGGGAGCTTATGAACCAGCTGCATTACCTCAGTAATCGTGGGCTTAGTGTAACTAAAAACCAATTTTATATGTGCAATTGTGCCTGTAGTGCTTGGAATAAAAACAGCAACACTCTCTTGCTTAAGTTGTTTGGCCAAAGTTATGGCGATGAGAAACGTTTTTTCTCGGGACATCTTTTGTAACGGTGAAACAAAAAAAACCTCAGAGTTATCTGCTGTAAATAGTTTTTTTCCTTGTGACGTATAGGTTCCAAGAACATTTTTAAACGCTCCTACCTCCATACGTTGTTGTTGCAATATATGGAGACTAGCTTTTTGGAGCTGACGCTGCTCTTTACCAATTAAGTGCTGATATGCCTGCTCAAGATCAAGAATTTGATTATTATTCGAATAGAAAAATTGTATGTTATTTGCTGTTGTATAACCTGAAGTGCTCACTATAAAAAAGCATGTTAAAACAAAAACACGGCATAATTTTTTAGTAAACATGGTGTTTCCTCATTATTTTTCGTTTCATGAGAAAAGATTAGACCATTCTGGATATAAGACAGATAATGTTGTTAAATCAAGACAAGTTAATTCTTGAACGCCTCCATCGCTGGATGAGTTACTGGATCAATTGAAACGTCTAATGAGTCGCTAAATTCCTCTCTAAACTCTTCCGAATCGATATAGGCACCCAGTTCTTCTTTCAATACAGACAAAGCAATTTCCAACTCTTGAGGCTCCCACTTAATTGCAAATTGATTAGTTGGCTCGGTTTTGGATTTCGCTATCAGATCAAACATTAATCCTGGTATAGGGCCACGCAAAGGTACCCCAGGGATAAACTCATGGTTGGGATCGCCTCTACCCCAAAGGTGAAGATGGAGCATACCAGGTTCTTCTTCGTTACCTATAGTGAGTTCACGCGTTTTTTCATCAAAGGAATGCGAATTGTTGCCAAGTTGAGAAAATTGTGGAATAAGCCCCAGACGTTCATATACTCGTTCCATCATTGCGGTGACTTCATTTAATCCACGCTCTTCTGCTACTGTATAACGGCGATTGAGTGCAGAAGCAATATCGGAATGAGTATCATTTAAATACCTTACTATGATTCTGTAGCCTCTACAGTCTGTTGGATTTAATATGATGGAGTAATTGTATTTATCCTTTACTCTTACATGAGCAATAGATGTTCCTGCTTTAGTATAATCTATTGACCAGTGCTCTTTCGGATATTCATACTTAAAGAATTTAATTGACTTGAGGTAGCTGCCTTCTTGCGTTTTATCAGCAATGGGTGTTTTTTCATACATATTATATACTCTTAAATCATAAGGATTGGCATTAAGTGTTGGTGAAGAAAAAAAGGATAAAGAAAGAAATAGTGTTAATAAAATAATTTTATTTATCAATTGAGCTATAAACACCATCTTTCATCCTATTTTTAATATTAGTTGCCAGACGGCATGTAACTCTCAGCTTCAACATTTGCTGAGCTTCCTAATTCTAATGTGACACTCGGGATAAAGAATCTAGCTAACTCGCATTTTAAATGTTGTTTACTTGCTATAATCTGAGCATAAACCGAAGTGTCATTCATTGCGTATTCAAGAAATGCACCAACCTCCTGATTGTGACGGAAATATTGAGCTAAGTTAAGCGTTACATTATTGTCTTGAAAAAGATTTTGGACCAATGGATCATGCAAAACATCTATAACTTCGAGCATGCCATGATAACCGCGCTTTGCATATACAGCGATTAGCTGAACTAAAAATAGATTAATGTCCTGGCTTAAATTGGGATCTTTTTGATTTTCTTTCATATAGCAATTAAGCATGAATGCAATATTACACGTATGTCCAGAAATCGAACCTACGTATGCTGAGCGAACGCGATTATTTGACCAAAACCATTGAGGATGATCTACCTCCTTTTTCGGCGAGACTTCGCTGGTGTCAACCAACATATTACGCATGGGATCTCGCTGTGCATCAACAAACGTCGCGGAGGTTGAACGCATCGTGCCTCCGGAAGAGTTCCACGTATCAGCACCTACCTTATCAACTGATGTTTCATATTTTCTTTCTAAAATGCCAGTTTCTTTTGCTTTGGCCATTCGATCTCTTCCATGATAGGCAGAGCAAGACTTCATGAAGCGTTCGAGCTCTTCTTGATTGTACTTGTCTTTATCTTTATAACCATTAGCAAAAATACTGATTTTTCTTTCCATTTCTAAAGGAGAGTTTACAACCCCTTCCGGACCAAGGAAGAAATATAATATTTTATTTGCTGCATCAAGCGTTTTTAACCGCAATTGGCTGTCATCAAATAAGTCTTCATAAGGCTCATCTATGCTATGTAATGTATCCTCGGAGTGGGTTAATCCATTGATGTATTGTGCAAGGCGTGTTTCAAAAAAACGTCGAGTATCGTTTTTACGATGATCAAACTCCATAATAAATTTGCCTATAGAGCGAACGCTTTGCTCATAGCCTGTAGGCGCGTTTTGCGGTAATTCCATCTCTTGGAAATGTTTCTCAATTGCAGCCAAACAGTTTTCATAGTTCACAAATAAATAGTTAGCGGTTAATTCTTGTAAAAAATCTTTTGATGCAAGTCCATTTGAGTTTAAATAACCGATAGTTAGTGCAATAAAAATGGATTGATCTACACCCTTAGCAACAATTTGTAGATACTGTTTGTGCGTTAATCTAACTGGTATGTAACTTGTATCACCAATTGACGGTCTAAATGATGGCAACACCGCATCAAAAGATAAATCGGTAAGCTGTGAAAGAACTGCCTTTTTAATTTGAGTATCGACTTGATCAAGTAATATGGGTAATAAGTGCTTTTTATCACGCATACTGAGACATATGCCTGCTTTTTCTTTTGATGACTCAGGTATGGATTGAAATACATTTAATAAAAGTGAAATTAAAGGTTTTACATCCTCTCCAGCAAGTTCTTTTTGAACATACGCTAGAACAGGAGAGTGTAAAATAGCAAGAGGGGCTTTTTGATGCAACTCTAAGAGCTTAGTGTACTGTTCAAAAGTTGATGAATCATAAAGCTCAAGTTGTAGCATCAGTTCTCTAAAAAGAGCCGTATTCTTGCTAAGAATAGCTTTTATCAACACCGATTTTAAATGCTGCTTTTGGTCATGCCCCTTGATTTTATTGCCTATTAAAGTGAATAATGATTCTAGTTGGGCTGTCACTGGTATGATTTGAGGTACATTTTGCGCCTGTTCTGGTTGCGTTACTTGAGCTAATGGGGCTTGAGCGGGTAAAGATGATGCGCTGCTTGTAATTGTATTGGCATTTTGCACAAGTTGCTCGTGAACTGGTTTTGTTCTCATACCTGTGATTGTTTTTTCAATTAAAACTCTGGTCTCTTCAGCTGCGTTATCCACCAAAATGGCAGTGTTAGCAGATGCTTTTTTAACTGACTTGGCTTGTTTATCTGAAGCAGAAACAACACGCTCCACAGTTTTTTTAACTGCTTTATCTAATAACGCAAGAATTTCTTTATAGCTCAACATGCCCCACTATTCCCCACAATGTATATTCTTTCGCACAATATACATTGTGAAAATTAAGAGAAAATTAAGAATGAATATACATATGAGCTGTAAATTGTATTTTTTGATGATAATATGGGCATCGATTAAAGGGATGTGAATCTTTATTTGATAAATATTTTTATTTAAGTTGGGGATTTAAAATGGGTAAAGCCACTGATATTAAATACATAGAAAACAATGATGTTGAGCCTATATTTCTCAATCTTACTGCAGCAGTTTACAATAGCTCTTATCAAGAAGTAGATAAGGGGCTTGATAAAAATCCAGATTTTATCAATAAAGTGGTTACTCCGACGAATCAATCTCTTTTGTCGTCGTTACTCTCTAAGAAAACGATTGATTACGTTATGCTAAATACTCTTGTAAAGCATGGTGTTTCATTTAATTATCCAATTAATACATCAGATGATTTACCTGTTGATTATGCATGTAAAATAAGAAATATGACTTTACTCGCATACTTGGTACAACACGGCGCCCCAATTCGTGAATCCGCTGCACATAAATTATTAAACAAAGCTAAAAATATTGGCACAGTTAATTTTGAGGAAATTATTCGGCTGCATCACCTCATTAAGCAACTGGGGGGAATGTCGAAAGTAGCTGATATGAAAGATGCTCAAGGCCAGACTTTTAAAAACAAAGCGATGAAAGTAAGCCTAGTCAATGAGTTTAGTGGCATTTTACGATACAACTTATGGAACTTACTAAGTTTAGCAGAGGTTATAGACCTACATAAAGACGAATACCCAGCTGAAACAGAAACTTTAAGAAATGAGATTGCACTGATTAATGCCCAATATCATGACAAAGCAAATTTAGACTCTTCTTCTCTAGGAAGTTCATTATTCGTTATGTTTAATACGGGGGGCTCACCTATAGGGGCTGTTGATGAAGCTGATTGTAAGCATCAAAAAACCCTTACCTGTTAAATCAAGGGTAGCGGTTAGAAGGGGATAATTTTCATGGTTAATGATGCTGGATTTTGAGTATCATCGATTCTAAAGTTAATCCTGGTCCAAACGCGCAACTAAAAATATGTTTCGCCTCATCTCGAGCACTTAATTTATCCCAGATGTTTTTTAATACAAACAATACGGTTGCAGAGGACATATTCCCATAATTTTTTAATACATCATAAGCATATTGATTGTCATGCGCTGTAATCTTTAATGCTTTCTCGCATGCGTGCAAAATTTTAATGCCTCCTGGGTGAATCGCGTAATAATCTATATCATTAAATGAATAATTGGATTGCTTTAGCAGTTTTTCAGTAAACATGAAAATACCTGCTTCAATTGCTTCAGGCACATAAGAGCTTAGTATGATATCAAATCCATAATTGGTAATGGTCCATGCCATGTCTCGACTAGTTTGTGGTACTAAGTCACAATAGAATGATTCAAGAGCAAAACATTTTTGATTGGTTTGTCCCTGAATTAAAGCGCATGCCGCGCCATCAGCGAAAATAGCATTTGAGATAATGTTTTCTATGTTAAAAGTGTTTTGAAAGTGTATCGTACAAAGCTCAACACAAACCAAGAGTACATTGCAATCAGGTTCTGTTTGACAAAACGCATTGGCTACTTTTAAACCATTAAAGGCACCATAACAACCCATAAAATTAATTGCCGTTCGCTTAACGGAAGAGGATAAGTTAAGTTTATGAACAATCTCAATGTCAATTCCCGGTGCATACATACCAGTACAACTGACTGTAATTAAATGGGTAATTTTACTTTTGTCAAAATCAATACTGTTTAAGCAGTTTTCGATGGATGTTATGGCTAGATTAAGCGCATTCTCCTTATATAACATCATTCTTTGTAAGGTTGATGGAAAGCTTTCTTCAGGAGTATTAGGAAAAAACTCAAATTGTCCTGGCTGCTTACAATAATCAGTTAATACACTATATCGAGTATCAATTCCTGAAGATTTATAGATTTTTTTTAATATTTTCTTTTGTGTTTCATCAAGATGAAACCCTATAGAAATAAGTTCGGCAATCTCATCTTGTGTACGCATAAACGGGGGGCTTGCTGTTCCAATTGCAGTAATATTTGCGTGCATTTTTTCCCTTTTTTTGAAGTTTCCCTTTCCATATAGACAAATTTTATCTTGCTTACGGATCTATTTATCAACCTAAATCATTGATTGCAATATTTAAGTATACAATGCAAAATGAAAATCTCTCATTATTTTAGAAATAACATGGGCAAATTCAAAACACGATCAATGGAAAAGGAAATTATTGATCTCGGTCCAGATTTTTATACATCACAAGAATATGAGCAGTCTTTAAAAAAATTATTTAAAATTAATAAGTTGATGGGTATTTTTAATAACACAGTACATTTACTTCGACAGTTTTCGCAACATTCGGTGCTAACAGATGTTGGATGTGGTGGAGGCTTATTCCTACTTAATCTTAGTAAATATTATCCTAAAATGCGCCTGCTGGGATTGGATGTTTCTGTAGAGGCCATTAACCTTGCAGAAAAAGAGTTGCATGAATGGCAACAAAAAAATGAAGACCCTCCAGTTAAGTTTAAAATTCAACAACAACCAGAACTGGAAATAGCCACAAATAGTGTGGATATCATTTTAATCAATTTGGTGTGCCATCATCTGGATGATGAAGAATTAATTGCCTTTTTAGTAAAAGCTAATGATACAGCCCGTAAAGCGGTAATTATTAATGATTTACATCGCAACGTTATTGCTTATTGGCTGTATAAAATAATAAGTCCTATATTATTTTATAATCGACTTATTACACATGATGGTTTGCTTTCCATACAAAAAAGTTTTACCCGAAAAGAATTAGAGTTTTTATTGCAGCAGGCCGGTATTAAAAATTATCAGCTCAAATGGCACTTCCCATTTTGGTGGAGTATTCTTATTCTGAAATAGTACTATGGAAAGCCTATGACTTTGGATGTGCTCATTATTGGAGGAGGACCAGCTGGCGCAACTACAGCATTATTACTTGCTGAAGCGGGTTGGAACGTAGGTTTGGTCGAAAAGAAGCAGTTTCCGCGTAGAAAAGTCTGCGGTGAATTTATATCGGTTACAAGTTTATCTCTTCTTCAAAAACTTGGATTAGAAGAGTTTTATTTAGCAAATGGTGGTCCTGAAGTAAAAAAAGTCGGTTTATATGCGGATGATGTGATAATGACCGCAAATATGCCTCCCTCTAATGCCTCAAAAAATCTATGGGGTAGGGCGTTAGCACGAGAGTATCTTGATACAGAGCTTATAGAGCAAGCCAAATTGAGAGGGGTACATGTTTGGCAGCCTTGTGAGGCTATAAATTTACACCGTTGTCGAGAAGACAGGGTATTCATTTGCTCTATAAAGGAAAATAATAAAACCAGTGAGATCATTGCTCCACTAGTTGTTATTGCCCATGGCTCATGGGAAAAAAAGATTGTGCACTCAGAAACTAAAATGCATCAAGCTTCTGATCTTTTAGCATTTAAAGCACATTTTAATAACACCAATTTACCTACAAATTTGATGCCGTTACTTGCATTTCCTGGCGGATACGGAGGAATTGTGCACAGTAGCCTGCAGAAAGTCACTCTTTCTTGTTGTATTCGACGTGATGCACTACATGATTTGCGCTCAAAAACTCCAGGGATACAAGCAGGGGAAGCAGTTTATCAACATCTATTGAGCCAATGCCGCGGGGTTAGAGAAGCTCTTAGCAGTGCAGAACGTAAGGGAGACTGGTTGGCAGCAGGGCCGATTAGACCGGGGATTCGCTCTTGTTATAGCGAAGGTATTTTTTTTGTAGGTAATATTGCGGGAGAAGCACATCCGGTTGTTGCTGAAGGAATCAGTATGGCGATGCAATCTGCCTGGTTACTGGCACACTGTTTAATACAGTTTAAATCGAATCATAAGGGGATAGGGCATTTGGACGAGGTTGGTAATTATTACTCAAAGCAATGGCGTAAATATTTTAGTACACGCATTCACGTTTCTTCCCTTTTTGCACAATTGGCTATGATGAAATCTTGGCCTAGATCGTTACTATTACCTGTAATCAAACAATTTCCAGCTATTTTAACTATAGGTGCTAAGTTTAGCGGTAAAGTCCAACAAGTCGTTCCAATTCATAAAGGTTAAGAGGGCCTTATTTCGTATTTTTCAAATTTATGACTCACTGGAAAATCATATCTTGCCCCATATGTTATCTATTTGTACACTAGTAAACAAAAATGAAATGTATTAATGAAAATGAGTCCTATCGACATAAATATTGAAACTTTAATCTTGGTAACTGTTTGGAACCAGCCTAATATTTTTCAAGGCTGTTTTAAAATTTCGACCCTTGATTCACAACACGAAGAGTATTTACTTTTCCGATGTGAAGTACATAACGCTCAGCAAAAGGACTTTATTGAGCACGAGTTTTGCCCGGAGAACTATCATATGACTCATTTGTATATTCAAGAGCAGAAGATCAGTTTGGATCAAGTATATGTGGCGCAGGAATCTGCCTTATATCTATTGAACTATGCACTTTATACCACGATAAAAACAATGCTTATTAATAAACCTCAAAAGCAGCAATCTCTTTCTATGGACGATATTTTTGTAGACTCTTTATTTGAAAAAATAAAACCAATTTTGAACAAAGAGACAGGATGGGATGAGTCTTTGAAAGAAATAGGCTTTGCTGTTGCGATGGATTTTTGTCCCAGAGAAAAAATGGGGGAAAATGCAGTACAAACACTGCTAATGGGTTTTGTTAATCATGATTTTATTGAAAAGAAAATTCACTAACTCACAATTATGGTTAAACACGTAGCTGATGCTTTTATTCAAAAACGGTTTTTATATCAATGAAACTTCATAAGAATTTATTTCTTAATACTATCTTAATCAAGAAATTATATAATTCCGCATTTATTATTTAAAACACGTTAATTATGTTTGAAAAATCAGTCCCGCAATCGCAGTCCACACCTAAAGTTATCCTATTTATACCATTTACAGTAAGTGAAAATAATTACTCCTTATATATGAGAGCATTAGACTGGCGCTATAACTTAAGATCTGCAGAAAAAAAGAAAATTCCAGACATAATTGTGTATCGTCATCCTGATGAAAATGAACAAGATTATGATGGGTATGATGTCCAATTTAAATTTACTCAGGAAAATTTAACCAGCGATACCGTAATTTACGTTCTTGCGGATGGAACCGGAGATCCTGATTATGTGATTAATGTTAATCAAGTCTATTATGAATTTTTTGCTCAAGAACCATATCAATTAACAACTAATGCGGTGGCTTGGCGCCTGAAACAATGTGGTCTGACACCTGAGTTAACTCGAAATTTAAAAGCAATTAATTTATACATTTGTGATGAAAATAACAATAATAACCAATTAGCTACTTATTTTGGACAAGAGTTAGGCGATGGCTACAAAGAAGTAACGGTTAATTATTATGCTGCGTTAGTTTATATACCTCAACCGATGTTAAATGAACAAGGTAGTCTAGACATAAGGAAACGCGCTTGCCTTAACTCGTATGATAATGATGGAGGAGTAAAATTAGTCAAGGCGGGTTATGCTCATGATCATAAACACTCGATAAAAGTTAGTGATGCATTAATCCAGAAAAACCGCTCAAACTGCTCTCCTGATATGAGTACTTTTAAAGCAACGCCGTTACCAACTTTTAAAGAGCTAGTTGCTGCTTATACATCTTCTATGGTTACTATCGAAGAAGCAGATAGTTGTTCAATAAGCATAGAAGAAGGACTTTCAGTCGTCTCTATAACTTTTCCTGAAGATGAATTGGATGTTAGTGAGAGTGGTATCGCACAAAACTCTGATGCATCTTCTCTGACAACTATTGCGGAAGATCTTGATGAAGATACCACGACAAGTAGTTCGCAACAAAAGCATTCAACAGTCACTATAACTTTTCTTGACGATGAATCAGATGTCATTGAATTAGATTTTGCGAGACTTAAATTAGAAGAGCCTCAAATAGAATCGCCCGAGCCGTGTAGAGAGCTTGTCATATGGCAAGATAGAGCGACTTTCTCCTTTTTTAAAGGGATAAAGACGGCAGACAAAAAAGATAAAACGAATTTATCTTGTGGTTTAACTCCCAGATAAAGTCATTATTTCTAAACTATGAAGCGCTGATTCCCACTTATCGATAAGCTATTTTGGGTCAGGGGGAGTAATGGAACGGCCAACCGATTTAAGCAACCTGACTAGTTCAAATTTTGCTCGTATACAGATTATTTATCCAAAAAAAGGCCGTAATCGTTTTGCGGCAGCACGTTGTTCTAATTGTTCAGATGTTACTGGGTGATCAAATTGTTTAATAGGGTAATTGGGGTGAGAGTTATCGGCACTAGGCATTAAATGAAGTACGTGCTCCGTTTCTTTAAGCAAACTATTGAGTTGGTAGTCAAGCAAAGGTGTTTGATTTACTTGGAGGTAGAGCTGTTTTCCCTGTTCAAGACCATTCATGATAGCTTGGTGAAAATGTGAAATAGGTCCCCTTAAGGCAGCAATGTAATCAAAAATAGGCTCTCCAGCTTGCAGTTTTATAATCTGCTCCATTTCCTGATCAAGCTTGTGCAACACGTCTAAAAACTGATTTTGTTTGTCTAGTAGTCTCGTGAATTCTTTTGTTATAACGTGATGTTTTTTAGAGCCCCTATCCCGTAATGCAAAAGAAGTATGGGTGTTTTTATATCGCGCAACGATTTTAGACAGAGAACCAGTTAATATGGCTAAAATATTTAGGATCTGCTTTAAATCTTCATTACCTACTGCATAGGCTAATCGATCCATATTCATTTTAGCAGACTGCTTCGGTTGAATTCCAAGATAATACAATAAATTATGATCAAGACTTAATAAAAAGCTCAAAGCATCTTCACAGCTTAAACGATATTGCAGCGTTAATTGAATTTTAAGTATTTTATCTTCATCAGAAGAGCCATCATCTTCAGTATCAGTTGTTACTTGTAGAAGTTTACTTAATAGAGATTGAGTCTCATTAAGGTGTAACTTGGCTTCATTAATTAAAAGATCAATTTTGTTCGATATATTGTTCATAAAAATCTGGATTTTATAATGGAGTTGTGACCAAATAGATTGGGCCTGTTTTTTTCTCAAAGTTACTTATATTATCCAATGTTGTAGACGCAATATTCTGTATGGCCTCTTGTGTGAAAAAACCCTGATGACCAGTAATAAGTACGTTTGGAAAAGTTTGTAACCTACAAAATACATCATCATCAATAATTTCAGAGGAATGATCTTCAAAAAACAATGGTTCCTCTTCTTCATATACATCAATTCCGAGAGAACTTAATTTTTTACTTTTTAGTGCCTCTATAACTGCTTTTGTGTCAAGAAGCTTTCCTCGACCAGTGTTAATAAGCATCGCTCCTTGTTTCATTTTTTCTAGAGCTTGGTAATCGATTATATGGGATGTATTGTCGTTTAATGGGCAATGTAGACTCACTATATCTGAGTTTTTCAATAATGAATCTAAACTTGTATAATCTACTCCAAGTTTGATACAACATTCATTAGGTTTCGGGTCGAAAGCAAGGATTGTACAACCAAAACCATTAAGAATATTGGCTAGAGAAGTACCTATTTGTCCTGTGCCAATAATTCCTACTGTTTTTTGATATAAGTTAAATCCCATTAATCCATTGAGAGAAAAATTTCCTTCTCTTACTCTATTATAGGCTTGGTGAACTTTTCTATTGAGGCATAAAATTAATGCTACGGTATGTTCTGCAATCGCTTGTGGCGAATAGGAGGGAACCCTGCAGATGCTTATTCCTTTTTTTTGTGCATAAGCATAATCAACGTGGTTATATCCTGCAGAGCGTAAAGCGATTAGCAGGACACCACGCTCATAAAGTCCATCAATTACTTTGGCATTAATGGAATCATTCACAAAACAACATACGGCATCTGTTGGAGGAACTGCCCCGACACTTCCTGAATTCAGATGGAAATCATAATAATTAATTTCATGATGATGGAGTTGATTTACTTGATCAAAAATGGGCCGTTCATATCTTTGTGTGCTAAAAAAAGAAATTTTCATAAATATTTAGGGAATCAGCAAATATATTCGCATTTTAATTCATTATATGAACGAAAATCCAATAAGATTTTTCAGTAGCAAAATGTTAAAATCGGAAACTAGCTTCGATTTTATAGGTTCGTATTACTTTTATAAAGGACATAGAATGAAAAATAGACTATTTACTCTTCTGATTGCATTTACTACGCCCTTAATAGCCAGTGATTTAGGTAGGAATACCTATGAAATAACATGCAAAACTTGCCATGCTCCTCCCTTTGCTAAAAGGATGCATGCTCCTGCTGCCTTTGATAAAAAAGCCTGGAGTATCAGATTTAATAAAGCTGAAATTGAATCGAAAGACCACCCAGACCAATTTAAAACAGCAATTGATTATTTATTCTACAAAGCAAGTATTGGAAAAGGATTAATGCCTCATGGTGGTTTATGTAAAGAAGCTGATGTGCCTCATAAAAATTGTTCTGATAAAGCTATAAAAGAAGCTATTTATTATATGGCAAACATTACAATAGATAATTAATGGATAGGAAATAAACGAGGTCAATTTAGCAGGTTGGGTTATGCGCTTCAGTTAACTACGGCTAGATTTATTGGCACTTTTTGCAGTGATTTGACTGAAATTCCTTATAAAATCATTGAGCGAATAGCAACACAAATTAATGTGGATGATAGTCAGAATTTGTATCTATGCGGCCGCGCTATCAAGCCGTTGTCAACAGCTTAAAATATTACACACGGACTCTGTTATTGTGATAAAGTCCGTCACCCAAAACAAGTAAAAATGGATGATACACTTGACCAAAACGGTATAATGCAGGTTCGATCATCCTATCTCGTGATCTTAAGCATTTCGGACTATAGCAAGCATCTAATCAGTATTACCTTTTTGATTTCTTTTTGATGCCTTATTGATTTCAAAATGATTCTCATTTGAAATTTACCTCCAAACGGAGCCGGGGTGTTCCGGCCATTCTACTCAGCCTAGCCCCGTTATTGCTAGAACCATAAAGCGCTGGCATTTATCTTAGTAAGTAACTAAACTTATTGAAATATAAATGAAATTCATGTGAGCTTGCAATAAAAGCATATTACTCCGTTCAATGCAAGGGGCATAGACATGAAAAATATTAGCCTATAAGGGGCTTATAAAATGATACAAGGCAAGAAATCAAAATTGCTGCTGGGAATTACTGTAATCATTTTAGGTATTTTTTTATTCTCCGTCTGGAAATACTTTCAACCAAGAGAACTTGGTAGTGATTTTGCCAGTGGTAATGGACGGATTGAAGCGATAGAAGTTGATATTGATACTAAAGTTGCAGGTAGGATAAAAAAAATCCTGGTTGACGAGGGTGATTTTGTAAAGGCAGGTCAAGTACTCGCCATAATGGATACCGATTCCCTTGAGGCTCAACTTCGCGAAGCAAAAGCTAAATACAAAGAAGCTCAAAGTAATGTGATTAGTGCCAAGTATCAGGTTATCCAACGGAAAAATGAAAAAGAAGTTGCCCTGGCTACGGTAGCACAGCGTCAAGCTGAGTTAAATTTAGCAAAAAATCGATTGTTTCGAGTTGAAAAGCTGGTGGCTAAAGGAGCAGCTTCTGTGGACAGTTTGGATGAAGCAAAAGCACTTTTTTATAGTGCAGAGGCAGTGTTTAAAGCAGCAAATGCCCAAGTTGCTGAAAAGGATGCCATGATAGCAACCGCAGAAGCACAGGTCAGTGGTGCAGAATTATCCGTTGATGCAGCAGATGCCACTGTAGAGCGTCTGAAGGTAGATATTAAAGACAGTACCTTGGTCGCACCTCTTGATGGACGTATTCAATTTCGTGTTGCTCAACCAGGAGAAGTGCTCGCTGCTGGAGGAAAAGTATTGAACATGGTGGATTTGACCAATGTGTATATGGTCTTTTTCCTACCAACAGAACAGGCTGGAAGGGTACAGATCGGTGCCCCTGTACATCTTGTGCTTGATGCAATTCCTCAATACGTAATCCCAGCAAAAGTGACCTTTGTTGCCGATGTGGCTCAATTTACACCTAAAACGGTTGAAACGGCGAGTGAACGCCAGAAACTGATGTTTCGCATTAAGGCTCGAATTTCCCCAAAACTGTTAAAAAAATACATCTATGCAGTAAAAACTGGACTACCCGGCATGGCTTATGTTCAGCTGAATCCCAAGAGTAAATGGCCTGCCAACATACAGGTGACTGTGCCAAATGACTGAAGAAGATACCAAGCTGGTTGGAGCGTTGGATAATGTGAGCCTCTGGTTTGGCAAGACACAGGCACTAAAACAAATCAGTCTCAAGCTTCCAGCCAACCGCATCGTCGGATTTATTGGACCAGATGGAGTTGGGAAATCCAGTGTGCTTTCCTTAATCGCAGGAGCACGTGCGGTTCAACAAGGAAAAGTTATGGTTTTAGGTGGCGATATGAAAAGAGCCCAGCATCGTAATGCGGTGTGTACACGTATTGCCTATATGCCCCAAGGGCTAGGAAAAAATCTCTATTCATCACTTTCAATTTTTGAAAATATCGATTTTTTTGGCCGTTTATTTGGCCATGAACGAAAAGAACGCGAACATTATATTACGCGATTGTTGGCCAGTACAGGACTTTTGCCTTTCAAGGATCGCCCTGTAAGCAAATTATCAGGTGGGATGAAACAAAAACTCGGCTTATGTTGTGCCCTGATTCACTCGCCCGATTTGTTAATTTTAGATGAACCTACTACGGGGATTGACCCTTTATCACGGCGCCAATTCTGGGAGTTAATCAGCACCATACGCAAGGATAAACCGCAAATGAGTGTCCTCGTGGCTACTGCCTATATAGAAGAAGCAGCACGATTTGATTGGTTGATCGCTATGAATGATGGTGGCATTTTAGCTACAGGAACCCATGCTAATTTGTTGGAGCAGACCCAGACTCACTCCTTGGAAGAAGCATTTATTGCTTTATTGCCTCAAGAACAACAAAAGCATCATCAAAAAGTAGTTATTCGGCCACGATCCCAACAAGAACATGCTGAAATTGCTATTGAAGCTAAAGAGTTGACCAAAAAGTTTGGTCATTTTACTGCAGTAAATTCAGTAAATTTTCGTATTGAACGTGGTGAAATTTTTGGTTTTCTTGGCTCAAATGGCTGTGGAAAAACCACTGTGATGAAGATGCTGACTGGGCTATTGCCAATTAGTGCGGGGCAAGTTTGGCTTTTTGGTAACACCGTTGATGCTCATGATCTCAATATCCGAAGACAAATTGGGTATATGTCACAATCTTTCTCGTTGTATGCGGAACTTACAGTTTTTCAAAATTTATTACTGCATGCGCGATTATTCCATTTGCCTAAACAAGAAGTGAGTACTCATATTAATCACCTGGTGAATCGCTTTTATTTAACTGATGTCATTAATGAATATCCCAACTCTTTACCCTTAGGGTATCGACAACGACTTTCATTAGCCGTAGCAGTGCTTCATAAGCCGGAAATTTTAATTCTGGACGAGCCTACCTCGGGTGTTGATCCCTTAGCTCGTGATTTATTTTGGCAATTAATAATTGACCTGGCTCGACAGGATCGGGTCACTATTTTTATTTCCACCCATTTTATGAATGAAGCGGAACGCTGCGATCGTATTTCTCTGATGCATGCAGGAAAAGTATTAGTTAGTGATAAGCCAGCCAGTCTCATAAAAATAAAAAAAACGAAAAACCTGGAAGAAGCATTTATCTGCTACCTTGAAGAAGCACAAAAAGAAAAGCCTAAAACTCAAATTACTTCATCAGCAGATAAAACAAAAGAAAGTTCTTTTCTTCCAAAAGAACAAACTCAATGCAGATCAGCATTTGATTTAAGACGAATGTACAGTTACTGCAGACGAGAAACACTGGAGCTGATTCGTGAACCCATACGTGCAATTATAGCTTTTCTAGGCAGTGTCATTCTCCTGATTATTATGAGTTATGGTATTAATCTGGATGTGGAAAATCTCTCTTTTGCGGTTTGGGATAGAGATCAAAGTACTGTAAGTCAGAATTATGTTCTTGATATTGCAGGTTCACGTTATTTTAGTGAGTACCCACCTATCATAAATTACAGTCAATTAGATAAAAGAATGCGTTCCGGGCAATTGAATTTGGCACTTGAAATACCCAGTGGCTTTGCCCGCGACATCAAGCGAGGCAGGACAGTACAAATAGGGGCTTGGATTGAAGGGGTTATGCCTCAGCGCGCCGAAACAGCAAGTAATTATATTCTGGGACTACATCAACATTGGCTGGCGAATAATATACCTGAATTGAAGCAAAACAATCCTCAGGATTACTTCAATATAGAAACACGGTTCCGTTACAATCCTGATGTAAAAAGTTTACCAGCGATGGTTCCCGCGATGATTCCTTTACTTTTAATGTTGATTCCTGCGATATTAACTGCACTTGCGGTTGTTCGCGAGAAAGAATTAGGTTCCATCATCAATTTATATGTAACCCCAGTTACTAAAATGGAATTTTTGCTAGGGAAACTACTGCCTTATATTGGTCTTGCCATGTTTAATTTCTTAGCGTTGATTGCTCTTTCTGTTTTCTTTTTCAAAGTGCCAATTACAGGCAGTTTTTTAACTTTTGTGATTGCCGCTTTTATATATGTAGTGATTGCTACATCTATGGGATTTTTGATTTCTACTTTTATGCACAGTCAGATTGCAGCGATTTTTGGAACGGCAATTCTAACCATTCTCCCTGCTTCACAATTTTCAGGAATATTAGATCCTGTATCGTCACTTGAGGGTTTAGGAGCAATGATTGGTCATGTTTATCCAGTGACTCATTTTCTGACTATATCCCGCGGTATTTTTTCAAAAGGACTTAGCTTTAATGACTTACATGGCGCTTTTATTTCTTTATTATTTACGGTACCCGTCTTATTGGGTCTTTGCTTGTTGTGCATAAAAAAGCAGGAGTAATAAATGGCAATAAGTAATATAGTCTACTTAGCAGTTAAGGAACTGCGTGGCATGTTACGTGATCCCATCATGCTGGTATTAATTGTTTTTGCATTTACGATTTCCATTTACGCTGCCGCAACAGCTCTGCCAGAGACGCTAAATAAAACCCCCATTGCCATAGTTGATGAAGATCAATCTCCTTTATCACAAAGAATTACCGATTCATTTTATCCCCCTCAATTTACTCGGCCTGTACACATCAATTTAACGGATATGGACTCAGGACTTAATTCTGGAGCTTATACTTTCACCCTGGATATTCCACCTAATTTTCAGCGTGATCTGTTGGCTGGACGCCAGCCCTCTATTCAATTAAATGTTGATGCGACTCGTATGAGTCAGGCCTTCGTTGGTTCAGGATATATCCAAACTATTATTAGTGGAGAAATCACTGAGTTTTTAATGCATTATCGTGAAGTCGCTGTACCTCCTGTAGATCTGGTATTGAGGGTTCGCTTCAATCCGACCTTAAGCAAAACCTGGTTTGGGGCTGTTATGGAAATCATAAATAATGTAACCATGTTATCTATTGTGCTTACTGGTGCCGCGCTCCTTCGTGAGCGCGAACATGGCACTATTGAACATTTATTAGTGATGCCTATTACCCCATTTGAAATCATGACCAGTAAAATTTGTGCCATGGGATTGGTGGTTTTAGTAGTCAGCACGTTTTCACTAATTGGTGTGGTACATCAGTTATTGGCTATCCCTATTGAAGGCTCCATCTCTTTATTTGTGTTAGGAAGTGCAATGAATTTATTTGCAACAACGTCTATGGGTATTTTCATGGGAACCATAGCACGCTCAATGCCACAGTTTGGACTTTTGTTGATCTTGGTTATTTTACCTTTGGAGATGCTTTCAGGAGGCATGACACCCCGAGAAAATATGCCTCAGTTAGTACAAACCATTATGCTTGCCGCACCCATCACCCATTTTGTCATACTGGCGCAATCCGTTTTATTTCGTGGTGCAGGTTTAGATATCATATGGCCACAATTAGCAGCGCTTGCCTTTATTGGTTCAATTTTTTTCTATATCACTTTACTCTATTTTCGCAAAGCAATTAGTCTATTATAGGTGATTGGTTCACTAAATGAGCCCAGCGATTTCATTAAAATCCTTGCCACCGATAGATGATGCCTTTAAAGGACCAATTAAATTTTAATCGAATATAAATTAGGCTTTCATCCTCTTGAGCGATAATGTCATCGTTTATAAATTTGGGCGTTACATTTCGTTCTCGCAGGTTCTAAGCCAACCAACAAATTTGGCCAGTATACCGATGTTAATCACAGTCCAATCGATTTCATGAGCTGCTAAAAATTCCCAATACAACTTTAAACTATGCGCATAACCTTTGATCGTACATGGTGACTTATCCACGTTACGTAAATACTTTATGAATTCTGTGATGTGTTTAATAGGTTTGTATTCATTATCTAATACGAGCCAACTTTTCTTCATAAGGATTGACAATGACTTTCTGAACTTTCATGTTAACGCTCCACAATGGGGGGTTTGAGGTCCAGTGGTACGAAAACGTACGCTAAGGTTTAGAACCTAACCTCACCTTTGCTATCTCTTGTATATCGATGATATCAACCTCTCGAGATAACGCTTCTTTATATGCGATTAAAACATCTAAAGGAATCACAGGAAGCTGTAATCCTAAAATATTTTTTGAATGAGTTTTAGATAAATCCTCAGATAATCCTTGCCATAATCCGGTTTTCCCATTAAATATTTTCGTTTGATATGCCCCACTCAAATCAATTACTTGACCCTGATAATTAAGAGTCATTAACAGTAAATCCCATGTATTACTTTTAAATTGGTCTGGCCCGTAAGTAATAAATCCAGCCACTTCATTTTTGATGATATCAAATTTATCTTCTGGGATATCAATATCTATATCTTCAATCGGTCGTGTCGCACCATAGGCTCTAGCGGCAAGGCCCCCAGTAATTTGAAAGAGCACATGATGCTTTTTTAAAATATCTGTTATCCAAATTAAAGCTGCTTTTATATTTTGCATATATCCCTCAATAATATGTGAGTACTATGGTTCTATGGGTGGTTTTTGAATAAATGGAGTTACTTTTCCTTCATTTGTCTTCCCATCCATTTCCCGCAAATACTGATAAAGGGTAGGCTTTGAAATACCCATCATCTGACAGATTTCTTGAACTGTATGCTCACGATCTTTGTATAGCTTGCCAACTAACTGGCGTTTATTGCTATCTAATTGTTTCGGTCGTCCGCCAAGTCGGCCACGGGATCTAGCCGAAGCTAATCCCGCTTTAGTTCTCTCACGGATTAAATTTCGCTCAAATTCTGCCAATGCTCCAAACATATGGAATATCAACTGGCCGGTTGAAGTAGTTGTATTAATGGACTCTTGCAAACTTTCAAATCCAACTTTTAACAGTTCAAAATCATTAACTAATGCTATTAGGTGCTTTAATGAACGGCCTAATCTATCTAACCGCCAAACTACAACGGTATCTCCTTCTCTTAAATCCTCTTTGAGACGAGTAAGACCTGGCCTTTCAGCTACTGAGCCACTGATTTCATCGGTGATTATTTTTTTACAACCCGCTTTTTCAAGTGCATCAATTTGTAGGTCTAAATTTTGCTCCAAGGTTGATACTCGTGCATAGCCAATTTTCATAGTTAGTTAATATTCACTTAAAATCGTTAGGAAAGTCTGTTGGATATAGAGTATTATTTACCTTGATTAATTGCCAGTGTTTCTTTACCAAATTAATCTTTTAAAACCGTTTTCCCCTAGCTTGGGATTTCTTGGTAAAGAAAACGGACGTTTTATTAACTTGGAGATGGCTTGTGTCAGATAAGAAATTACAAGCAGATAGAAAAAAAGAAGTGACAATTAAAAGCGATGCACGAAAACAGCGTGGCGAAATTGATAGATCTGTCATGTTCCCAGTTGCACCGGCCAAAGTTGAATTACCAGAAGAATATGCTCAGTGGTTTGCTGATTTAAAATCTAATATTGCCCAAACCAGATTAAAAGTTATTTTAGCCAGTAATGCTGCTATGGTCCTCTTATATTGGGATATAGGCCAAAGGATTTTGGATAAACAAGAAAACCAAGGCTGGGGCGCCAGAATTATTGATCGTTTGGCATTGGATTTACATAAAGCATTTCCTGAAATGAATGGATTTTCACCTCGTAATCTTAAATACATGCGTGCTTTTGCTAGCGCTTGGCCTAACAGTGAAATTGTGCAAGAGGTGCTTGCACAATTACCGTGGTATCATAATATTGCCCTTCTGGAAAAGCTTAAAACTGCTGAGGATCGTTTGTGGTATGCCAAAAAAACATATGAACATGGTTGGTCTCGTAATATTTTGGTAATTCAGATTGAAACTCAAGCCCACCTAAGGCATGGAAAAGCACAAAATAATTTTCCAACAACACTGCCATCAACTGAATCAGACTTGGCAGTGCAGGTTTTTAAGGATCCGTATCTCTTTGACTTTTTAGGTACAGATACACCCAGGCGTGAAGCTGAATTAGAGCGCGGTTTGATGGCGCATATTCAAAAGTTTCTATTAGAACTGGGTCAAGGGTTTGCCTTTGTTGGTCAACAAGTTCACTTAGAGCTAGGTGATCAAGATTTTTATCTTGATTTGTTATTTTATCATCTCAAGTTACGTAGATACGTGGTATTGGAAATTAAAGCTCGGAAATTTGAAGTAGGTGATGGAGCGCAACTGGGCATGTATATGACAGCAGTTGATAAATTATTAAAACATCCAGATGATAAACCAACTATTGGGTTATTGTTAGTTCGTGGTAAAAATAAAATTTTGGTTGAATATGCTTTAGGTGGCATGATTCATCCAATGGGTGTTGCGGAATGGGAAACTCAACTTACCCACGCTTTACCAGATAATCTACGTGATAGTTTACCGACGGTTGAGGAATTAGAAGCAGAACTTAAGAAAGATTCATAACATCTGATTATTTCACCGTATTAATTTTATTCCACGGATGGTGTTATTATGAGATCGCTTTATGGCTGTAGATTTTTTAACCACCGATCAAAAGGCACAATATGGTCAGTATGTTGAAGAACCAAATGATATTCAGCTTGCACGTTACTTTCACTTGGACAAAACAGATTTGGCATTCATTGCTGAACGACGTGGTGAGCAAAATAGACTGGGTTTTGCCCTACAAATTACAACGGCCCGTTTTTTAGGAACGTTCTTTACAGACTTATCTCTAGTTCCTCTCAATGTAAAAACTTTTGTCGCAGGACAATTATCAATTACTGATATTGAAGTATTGAATGATTATGCAAAACGTGAGACCACCAAACGTGAACATACTGCACTTATTCGTGAATATTATGGGTATCGTGATTTTAATGAACTACCATGGGCATTTCGTCTGAGCCGATTACTCTATGCCAAGTCATGGATAAGTAATGAACGGCCAAGCTTATTGTTTGATTTTGCTACTACCTGGCTGATTCAGAACAAAATAATTTTACCTGGTGAATCAACATTATCAAGGCTAATTTCAGAGATTCGAGAAAGAGCAGCCAAACGATTATGGAAACGCTTGTCCTCTTTACCTACTAATGAACAAACAATAAAGCTGGAAGCTATTCTTCATATCCCCAAAGGAGAGCGCACGTCTCGTTTTGATTACTATCGGAAAGGCCCCGTCGCCATTAGTTCCCCAGCATTTAATGAAGCAATGAAACGTTATCTTGAGTTGCAAACATTTGGATTTAGCAGTTTTGACTGCTCCCATATTCCTCCTGTACGGCTAAAAAATTTGGCACGCCAGGCAGGCTTAATTTCTGCAAAAAAAATAGTGCGAATGCCAGATGATAGGCGAATTGCCATACTGGTGGCTTTTGTTAGATCATATGAAACTATAGCTCTTGATGATGCTTTGGATTTACTTGATCTGCTAATTACAGAAATTGCTGGGGATGCCAAAAAGATTGGCCAAAAAAAACGGCTGCGAACATTGAAAGATTTAGATAGATCAGCGCTAGCATTAGCAAAAGCTTGCGAGCAAGTGTTAAATGAAGATACTGCAAGTGATCAGTTGCGTGAAGCAATTTATGTTTTGATTTCTAAAGAAAAATTACTGGAATCTATTTCTATTGTTAATAGTTTGGCTAGACCTATGGATGATAAGTTTCATGATGAGATGATTGAGCAGTATGGGAGGGTACGCAAATTTATACCTCGAGTATACAATGACATCATTTTTAAGGCAGCCCCAGCAGGCAAAAGTACGCTTGATGCATTAAAGTTCCTTTCAAAGACCAATTCATCACGAAAAAAAATCCTTAAAAATCCACCTATTGAAATTATCACACAACCATGGAAAAGATTAGTGTTTGATAAAGAGGGAAATGTTACAAAACAGGGATATACCCTGTGCTTCTTAGAAAAATTACAAGACAGTTTAAGAAGGAGAGATCTATATGTTGAAAATAGTGATCGTTGGAGTGATACAAGAGCTAAATTACTTCAAGGTATCGATTGGCAAAATAATAGGATACAGATTTGCCGTTCCTTGGGGCATCTTATGTCACCTCATGATGCCATAGCTAATCTAACAAGTCGTCTGGATTCTGCATATAAAAAAGTAGCTGCTAATTTTAATGATAATAATGCCATCAGAATAGATGATTCAGGAAAACGCCCTACATTAACAATTACTAATCTGGATAAGCTGGAAATTTCACCAAGTCTTGATTTACTTAGTGGACAAATCGCCAGGCTTTTACCACAAGTAGATCTTACTGAACTAATACTTGAAATACATGCCCATACCGGGTTTCTTGATGAATTTACTCATGTGAGTGAGTCAAATGCTCGCGCAGATGATCTTGCTGTAAGTATTTGTGCAGTGCTTTTAGCCGAGGCCTGTAATATTGGGCTTGAACCATTAATAAAACATCATATTCCAGCATTAACTCGCCATCGACTGACTTGGGTCAAGCAAAATTATATCCGCGCTGAAACATTGGTTCGAGCTAATGCAAGATTGGTTGATCATCAGTCTTCAATCCCACTGGCAAGAAAATGGGGTGGTGGTGATGTAGCTTCTGCCGATGGCATGCGTTTTGTTACACCGGTTCGAACTATTAATGCAGGCCCTAACAAAAAATACTTTGGTTCTAGCAAGGGAATTACCTGGTATAACTTTGTTTCAGATCAATTCTCTGGCTTCCATGGTATTGTTATACCTGGAACATTAAGAGATTCAATCTTTATTTTAGAAGGGTTGCTAGAACAACAAACGGGTTTAAATCCAACTGAGATCATGACGGACACTGCTGGTGCTAGTGATATTGTGTTTGGTTTGTTCTGGCTTCTTGGGTATCAATTTTCTCCTCGTTTAGCAGATGCTGGAGAAGCTGTGTTCTGGCGCATTGATAAAGAAGCAGATTATGGCGTATTAAATGATCTTGCTCGTGGTTGCGCAAATCCTCAACGCATCGAACAACATTGGGATGATATGATGAGGATTGCTGGCTCACTAAAATTAGGTACTGTACAAGCATCTGAACTCATTCGATCACTATTGAAAAGTGATAAGCCATCTAGTTTAGCAAAAGCGATTATTGAAGCTGGTCGTATTAACAAAACTATATACCTTCTGAACTATATTGATGATGAAGATTACCGTCGCAGAATACTTACTCAGTTAAACCGTGGTGAGGGTAGGCATAGTGTTGCCAGAGTTATTTGTCATGGACAACGTGGAGAAATCCGAAAACGATACCGTGAAGGACAAGAAGACCAATTAGGTGCTCTAGGTCTAGTAACTAACGCTGTTGTTCTTTGGAATACAATTTATATGGATGCGGCACGTAATTATTTAGAACAACAGTCCATTCTTATAAAAGAGGAAGATGAAGCCAGACTTTCACCATTACAACATGGGCATATTAATGTTCTTGGGCATTATTCATTTACCTTAAATGACAGGGTTATGAAAGGTCAGCTTAGACCATTCAATAACTTATCAGAAAATATGGATTTTCCTTAGCGTACGTTTTCGTACCATTGGACCTCAACCCCCAATGGTTGCTAAATATAAATTATTTAATCAACGTTATGACTTAGATCCAAGTTATAAGTGCAAGTTTTGTTTATTAATTAACCAATCCAGTTGATATAATTCTAAAAGAAAGGTTCAAGTTTTACTTGCATCACAGATGAATATCTTGCTTTTATCGCAGACCAATTAAATAATAGACCACGCAGAAGCCTTGGTTATGCATCACCAAATGAAGTTTTTACGGAAGAAATCTGTACCATGAAATGAAGATGAAAATGAACACTATGTTATAAAAAGGCGCTTGCACTTATGACTTGTAACCACCCTACACTTTATACTTTAAGTCTGATTATCAAAATAATCAGACTTAGTGAAAAATCAGGGATGGCGGATTCAGGAAAAAATATGGCAGATTGCGAGCCAATCTTGGAATATTTGTAACATGTGGTAGTATTTTAAAAAAACATTATAAGGCTTCGCTATCATGTATAACACCCGAATAGAAATAGATAGTTCGTCTTTCGACAATCAACTTTGTAGTACAATAAATCAAATTGATTTGTTTTATCAGGCTTTTGAACGCCAATATAAAACCCAAGGGAATGGAGAGCTGAATTTTCTAAGGTCTTACGTAGCTGGTCATTCAGTTTTTAGAAAGGATATTTTGGACGACTCAAAAAATATTCTTGATATTTTAAGACATAGTCCTCCAAAAAACTCAGAGGAATTGAAAATATTTTTTAAACGTACAATATATGAGTTACAAAGTAAATGTGAGCATAGTAACTCTTCAGAATCTTCATTATTAAAGCTAATAAAAAAAATTTCTTCCAATTTGGAAAGTATTAATTCTCATGAATTTAAAGAAAATACGAATACATCTTTGGGGAAATAAAGTCGACTCAAATTAAATGAAGCCCAAGAGATGCATTTGAATTCGCGGCTATATACCAAGCCTACTTCTTCAAACCAAAGGTGAAGCGATACAAAAATAAGGCAAAGTAAGGCGCACCAAAGTGCGCAAAATTAGGATGAAGCTATAATTTGAAAATTATGAATATGAGCTAGAACACCTTTTTCCCATCCTCCTGCAATCAAATGTTCCGCATTTTTTTGTAGCGCCGAAGCAACCTGGCCCGAGAAATGCATTTTTTGAGCAGCTTTATCTTGGAAAGCATCAAAGATAGCGTAAGTATCTTTGTCAGTTTTTAAAGCAACCCAAAAATAAGTTTTTGGCTCTGTTGTATTAATAAGTTGGGAACCTCCTTTTAATAAGAGTTCTAACTCATGGCTTTTACCTGGGTTTGCCTTAAAAACAATATAAGATGCTTCTTTAGCGGTCAAAACCATATTCAAATTAAAATTATTAGCAGCAATGACATCATAGTTACATACATTAGCTAACACACCTTGATCCCAACCCCCTACTACCAATTGCGAAGCATTTTCTTTTAAGGCATTAGCAACTTGGCCTGTAAAATGCAACTCCCTTCCTTTTTCATCAAAAAAAATATCAAAAACAGCAAGATGATTATCTTTCTTTAACGCAAACCAAAGTGCGGTATTGGGTTCGGTTTGTCGCACAAGTTGCGCTCCTTTTTTAAGAAATTCTGCAAAATTTGACATGGATTCTTGTTTGCTTTCCATATTGATATAAGTGGCTTTATGAATGTTATTCGCGCTAGTTCGCATGGTTGTTTTACTCGCATAGTTAGAAGTTATAAATCCAATAGATAGTAGTTTAAATTTCATAGCCCCAAAAAACTATCTACCGATAGATAGATTAATTAGATAAAAAATTTTAAAAAGTTTTTTTAATATAGTGTTTCACTGTTTCAACATAGGAAATATCCTCATACAATCTCGACATTAACAAGCCTCCTTCTAGTTGAACTAAAATATACCTAGAAAGTTCCTCCAGTTGAATAATGTCTAGTTTTTCTTTATCAGAAATTCCTTCGCTGATGACTTCTTTTATCCACTTGCCCATAACATTAAAAAAAGTTCGGACTTTAACCTTAACCTTTTCTGTTAATGAAATTACATCTGAGGCCAGCATGCCACCTAGGCACATTTTCATCTCATCATGCACAGTTAAAGAAATGACCTTATCCACAAAGTTCAATAACTTTTGTTGCAAAGATAAAGATGCATTAAATTTCAGTTCATTTAAAGACAATGACAGTCGATTCAATTGCCAGTCTATTACGGCAGCAGCCAAGTCTTCTTTAGCAGGATAATAGTAATGAATACTTGACGTTTTAATACCCACCACCTGCGCAATATCTTTATAACTAAAAGCGTTATAACCCATCGTTTGGATTAAACTTTCTGCAGTGGTTAATATTTTTTCTTGTGTTGTTGTAATTTTCATAATAAGTATTCTATCTATCAGTAGATACATTGTCAATTTATTTGTGTGTATATGGGGTCAGGCCTTGAATTGTGAATTTCAAAACTATAGTGATAATTTTTTAACTATTTTACTCACACTAGAATAATGCAAGCAAAAATCTTCCCCAATTTCTTCACAATTCAAGGTCTACCCCCATTGCATGTGGGAAATTATCAAGAATACTCAGAGCAATTTGGACAAGATTATTTAGCAACGGGATAAGCGCAAATGTAAACCAACGTTAATTCACGCGGATAATCAAGGCTTGAACAATTCGCAATTAATTTAAAATATAAAATTTACTATCACTCGATAAGAAAAGCTCGCGATTGGCTTCCATGAGATCGCGTGTTTCTTCAGCAAAGGATAATAATTGACCAACCTCTTCCAAATCTATCACATCACGAATAGCCCCTTTCACATTCCCAGTTTTAAAAAGAGATGGTGCACGATTATCAGCGGCGTGGATCAATGCTTTTAATTCTCGTTTAATTTGTTTAAGTTCCTGAATTTTTTCAGGTAATTCCAAAAAATAATCTCTTATCCCATAATTGTATTCATTTAAAGCTATGGAGGTTAATTTTTCAGTACCGCTGCTGAACTTGGCATAATTATTCAATTTTTTACTTTTAAAATAATCCTGTTTACTGGAAGTTCTTAAATTTTCAATAGTTTCTTCATATATGTCTTTCTGGATCAAATAATTATGTAGACTGTTTGGGATAAATGAGCCAGGATCATTTATTGCTTCAATTGAATCCTTTAACTTGGTAAATCTAACCCTCAACTCACTAGCGTCAACAATATAAGACAACTTTCTTTTTTTACTCATAATTTGCAGGCAATACAATTATTGTGTATAAATTATACATTACTGGATAATTTTATTCAATTTTATTGCCATGGTAGAGGCTGCGGGAATCGAAGCCGCGACAATTAAGATTTATTCAATTAGATATCTTGAGATAATCAGAGTTAAACGCATAGCACCTACATTAGGCCTCTATGCTACCCTCTCCAAATGCATTACAATCGCCCAATTTGTTCCCTTTAAGAGATTAAAATTATGGCTGTTGAAGTTGTTGTTTTTGGTGGTGCGAAATCAGGTAAAACTACACTTTGCCAACTGCTGACTGGTAAGCCCGTTGACCTATCTTCAAAATCCACCTCTACTTATAGTGCTTTCAATTCAAAGGAATGGGATATAAGCAAAATTAACATTCGTCAAAAACATGGAAAACAAATTTCTGATATTTTATCAAATGCAAGAATAGCACTCTTTTGTGTTGATTTATCAGAAGACTATAATGCAACAGAGACAAAAGAAAAAATTGCTCAATTTAGAGCACGCAATCCAGAGGCGCCCCTCATTTTAGTGGGCACAAAACTTGATAAATCTGATGATGACCACCGTATCCTCACAATTTTTAATGAAGTAAACAACGAACTCCCTGAAAACACAAAAGGTTTTGCAGAATGTATTTCCTTTTCAGCTAAAGATAAAGGCGAAAGCTTAATTAATCTTTCAAAGCGAATGAAGACGCTTGGCCCAGGTCCATCTTATCCTTTACAACAAGCCCGGAATAAGTTAGATCCTAAGTCGCTTCTCTACAAAGCTATAGATGATTTTATTTCTGCTGCCGAAGAATTTAATTTATCGGATGAGCAATTTGTTCAACTTGGCGATCAAACCAATTTATTAATTACCTATCTGAGGTTTGGGGGAAAAGATAAAGAGCAGTTGATCAAAATTTACTCCGAGCAATGCAAGAAAATTTTGAATGAACAACCCATACCCCTTAAAGAGGCGTTTGCTGCTATTGTTACAGCGGCTCTTACCAGTCTTTTAGTATTTTCAATTGGTTTTGCCATTGGGTGCGCCGCTGGTGCATGGACAGGCCCTTTTGCCTTGCTAACAGGTATTGCAACAGGCTCTGCCGCTGCCACTAACTTGCTTTTTTTAAGCGGAGGTTGTGGGGTGGTTACGGCGGGGGCTTTAACTCACTTTGGTTTCTTTAAAGGTGCTTCAATTGGCTCCGCCGAAATCGAGTGTATAGAATCAGCAGCAAGAGCCGAACTCATGCTCCATGGCGTGCAGTAGCCTATATTTGACCGCAGGCTCTAAAGAGAGCTTGCCAAACTAAGTTTTATAATGAGCATAGTACATTTGTTTGATAATAATTATCCATCGAGTCTATTATCTGCGCCATTTAAAATCTGAAGTTTGATAGTCACATAAACTTTATAGGCCCCAACCCTCCCGTGTAAACAATACAAATCTTTAACAAAAATGGAGCGTAAAAGGGAAAAGCGTTTGCAATATGTTTGGGGCCAGGCTTGATATAATTGATTAATACAGCCCTTTTCTCGCGCCTCATAATTAGCCACCCCTTCTCTTGGAATTCTTAAAACCTAAAACGCAGCTTATGTTTGTCGAAAGTGCGGCATTTCTCAATCTAGCCCCAACTGAAAAAGTGATACCGACAGGATGTACCTTCGGAAAATAGATCAAAATAAAAGCATCAAGTTCATCCTCGAGCGGCTCTGCTTGTCATAACTTTTATCTAGGGATTTAGAGAACATCGTCAAGCTTTTGCTGTGATAAGGCTTTTCTAAATTTTCATCATTCATTGCTTGGTTTTTACCTAGCTGACTTAAAGGCTTTGGTTGGAGCTTAACGAAACTGACCATGGTGTTACGACTAGGATCACCATTGCGGATCATAGCAACATTAGGTCCTAGATCTCCTATATATAAACCATATTCTTTCAATAAAGATTTCCAATGATCCATAGGACGGAAATTTCGAGTTTCAGTCATTTCTTTTTCAAGAGAAATACCATTGACGGCATTAAAGACACTATGTGCCATATGGGCCATTAATAGGGACTCCTTATCATGAGCATCGTGGTCTACCAACACGAAACGACCATTGGGCCGCAAAATACGACGCACATTTTTCAAAAACTGTTCCAATTGATCTTCTGGGAAATGATGTAAGCCCACATAACAAGTAATGACCTCTGCGTTGTTATCGGGAATTGAAGATAAATCCGGCACATTATAATCAAGTTTTACAAAATTATCATAAGGTCTGGGGATCCCAGTTTGAACATAATCAGTCATTGATTGTTGCTCATAAACGGCAGTAATGGGTCCCGTTACTTTGAATGCAGACTTAAATCCTGCGACAAATCGACCGGGATATCCTATTTCAACCAAACCATCAATGGTTTCTACATCTGGCATTAAAGCTTTAGCCTGAGCAGTTAAATCTTCTTTAATGCTAGACAATGACCCTAAAATTCGGCGTAAAGAGCCCAATTTTCCAGGCATTACATTCGGCAGACAACGCAATAATTCAGCGTAAATTTCTTCATGGGTATCGTTATATTTCAGAATGTCCTCAAGAAGAACATAAAATTTATCAGTATCGATACGCTGTAATACATTCTCCAAAAATCCAGCAAACCTCTTCTTAGTCTCTGCCGAAGCCATTAATTCCTTGAAATAATTAGGTTTATTTTCTTTTAGAGCAAGATAATGTTGATACAAGCCATTATAAAATACACCTTGCCTATCTTCATTTTCTTTTGCAGATTTGAACTCATCCACGTGATCTTTTCCGTACGCTTTTTCAAATTGTTCTTGCGAAGAAAACTGTTGATAGGGAAGATAAAACGTTCCGCCGTGTTTAATCACTAAATCATTTGCTTCACGTATCCATTTTTTAGTTTTAACAACTTCACTTTTTTTGAGCGCTTGGTTAAAACAAAGCACTACAGCAAAACGATCCCCTTCTCTTGTATAACCCAAAGTGGAATATTCGTCTTTTTTTACAAAGCGCACGCTGCTATTAATTAGGGCTACTTTGTTTTTGGTCAATAATGCCCCTAATTCCTTAATAAAATTAGCTAAATTTTCTCCGGGGACAAAAAATTCTTGCAACCATTCAGATTCACTCACGGAGTTATTAAACATTGCATTAATTGACGGTTGCATTATTTCATTGGTGGTCATTGGGGTTTCATTATTTAAAAGACGATGTCTTTCCCCTTCCCAATATTTCTGCCGTACATAACCAGAACGACGCGCCACGTTGACCATGATACGCTCCATTCGTGTTCCATTTTCATCTTCTTTATTAATTTTTTCACTTTCTACTGGTGCAGAATTATCAAGTTTGATGTAGTTGACCGCAACACCATTCCCCAAAAGATTGTTAGGAGCCAGAGATAGGCGAAATAAATGCATGCGAATCTTATCATCTGGCTGTACGTTTTTTCTGAAATGTTTCAAATAGTTTTCAATAGAAACATCGACGCTCTGTTCTACTAAATTCTCATTATCTGTTAATTCAATCTCAGCACTGACAACAATACCAAAAAGACCGAATCCGCCTAAGACTTTTCCAAATTTAGGGGAATATTTATCAATTGTTTCCAACTCACCGTCAGAATTAATTATTTTCAAAGATTGAACGACATTTGCCAAATTACCTGAACGATGATTCCACCCATGAATATTAGTTCCAATTGAACCCCCAACGGAAAAAATATTTGATGCTTGCATTACTTTAAGCGCCAATTTCTTCTTATTTGCTTCTATTTGCAAGTCGACCCAACGTACCCCAGCACCAACTTTGGCTGTTTTTGCATCTTTATCAATAACGATTTCATTAAATTCACTCATATCAATTAGAATGCCCTTCTTTCCTTCTTTGGAGAGAGGTATAAATTGCTTTCCTTGAGATTTTCCTGCACCAACAGCCATTATCGACTGACCATTTTTTCGCGCCTGACGGATAATCTCTTGTAAATCTTCTAATGTTCGAGGAGTTTCATTTTCTACATCCGCTTTATAAAGTGCTCCCCCCGACATCGCCTTGTCATATTTTTTTTCAGGTAGAAAAAAGAAAGAAACAAGCTTTGGGCTGATAAAACCAAATAATGAAAATGTCAAACCCAATAAGCTTTTGCTAAATAATGTTGCATATTCTCTGGATTTAGCGAAAAAAAACTCTTGATTGGTATCGGATGAAAATAAAGCACCAACAAAATTTGTGGTGGCACAAATAAAGGAGGTGATCACATCAATTGCAGCTAATACAGGAAACATCAGAAAAATTATGCGCTTGCGGATAAAAAACCATGCTTCATTCATAAAAGAAGACTCTTCTTCTAAATCCATGCGATCAATCCAGCTCGCAGGTATTTCTGCATAGCGTCCAATTGATGGAAAGCGATTATATATGTCTTGTAATTTTTTCCTTAACTCAATAGCCATAGTCGTTTATCCCTTAGTACAAATTAAAAGTCATGCATTAATTTAATATGAACACCTTCTGTTTGACGAATATCTTCTACCGTTTCTTTAAGACGTTTTGTAGGTACATCTAAGGAGAAAAAGGTTATGCCTTGATCAACACCATTTTGATAGCTAAACAGTTTGGTACATCCTTTAAGTACTTCGAGCTTTGACGTTCGCTCTTCTAATTGTTCCGAGTTATCCCCCTTCACCAGGCATTTAAATTGGATATTCTGTTGTCCGGCAATCTCACGAACTTTAATTCCAGCGGTAGTTAATTGCTCAATAGTTGCTTGAAAAGGTTCATAACGAGGAACACGTAAACGCGCATAAGCATACATACGGTGTTTCTCTGAATTGGTTCGAGCAAACAATTGTTCTTGCTCATTTTCTGTGACCACCGAAACTCCTTCAATGGCTGCTACTTTCTTACGAAGCCCTCCTTTTAGGGTCTCTTCATCTATATCATCCTTATCGATGAATGTTTTAACAAGAATATCTATGGTTTCTGGTGCTTTATTTTCCTCTTGGTTGTACCAAATCCCTATGGGTGCTGATACTATCCCATGAGCAAGAAAATCCACCGTCACCCCTATCAATGAAATCACATCGATGAAACTTTTATTGTTGCTGTGCCAAAAATTTGAAAAAAGTTTTCCTAATTGCGAGAAATAACTGTAATTATAAAAAGGCGTATGATGAATAAACTCTGCATAATCTTGAAATAAAGCGGCAATATGTCTCTGAAATTCCGTTTTATTTTCTGAAGATAAGAACGGCCATAAGAATAGAGAAATACTCCCTTTTACCATAAACTCTATGGTGCAATTAATACCAATGAATAAATTCATGAGCATGTATTCAGAAAATAGGAGCTCCAGATGCCCATGTTTTTTTCGCGCAGCCCAGTAAGATTGAAAGAAAACTTGCCAGAACACATAAATTTGTTTGAAGAAGGGATAACGATAAAATGGCTTGTCTTTTTGGAGAAAAGCAGCATATTCCTCAGACATTTCAACATTACGCCACTCTGTAGCGGTTAGATAGGTCTGGTAAAGTTTACGTTTATATTTCTTATCCGTTGCCGCAATTTTTTTGCTAAACTGGTCTAAAAATTTCCCCATGAGAATTTCCTATGAGCCGGTCAGCCACGTTTTGACGAAACGGGCATTTATCGTTTATTTAAATGCAGATAATAAAATTAAATTTTATCCTTATTTGCATTACTTGGCCTTATTAACCTTAATAAGGTTATTCCATTGTCGATGGTGAACAATTAATGTAAGCAATTGATTATATTAAAATAGCAAGAAAAACAATTGTTGAAAATGTCAAAATCATTCCAGACCGGTATAAAGCTCTCGAAAAAATATTGTCGATAGGAATGGCGTTGTTTGGCGCTTTAGTTCTCATCAATTTAGACATACTATTAGCACCTAAATGATTAATTCTGGTGCTCCCCAAGTAATGGTGAACATTATTTAGGTCATGAGTCACCAGAAATGACCGCTCGTTCTGCTTATATTCATAATGAAACTATGAAAGCTGCTTTTGTTGAATATCAAGAAAAACTCGTGAATACCCAAGGAAAAGTTGAATCATCAGATATTCAAATTAATGCTAGGTGGCTAAGAAAAATATTATGTATCAAACTCTCCCTAATGAGCTTTGCTCCCTACCCCTAACACAGCAAAAATGCCCCCATGCTAATGCTTGTTTAACATGTACTCATTTTAGGACATGTAGAAAACATTTGCCTGACCATCACGTTGGCGCGTTAATAATGAAAGTTCAGAAAATCAAATTAAATTCCCATGATTACACCTGGATAGAAGAGGATGAGACACGACTATCCCCCTGAGCCATAAACATGTGAATGTACTTGGACACTATTCGTTTATACGTGCAGAGCGAGTCTGAATTGACAACTTAGATCACTGAAACACCCAACGGAACTTGAAAAATAACCTTAGCGTAGGTTTTCGTTCCATTGGGCTTCAGCCCCCATCTATGGTATAGAACTTGTAGAAGAAACCGTTAAATACCAATCAGTATTACTAAAGTATGGGCATCACATTTCCTGAATCATTCCTAAAATACTCATATTCCCCACCTGCAGGCTCTTCTATTTGATGTGGTGCATTGTTTTGTTGAGTAAAAAATATGGATAGTCGACCCAAAGGATGTTCCGAATCATCAATTTTTCTTCTCTCAATAGCTTCACCAAGGTTATTTTTAGCTCTTTTTTCTGCTCTAGGCTCTGCAATTTCTGGACTTTGGCGTGCTTTTGGTGATTCCCTCTCAACAGGTTTCAGATTATCTTCCCCTATTAGCCATGGAGCTTGAGTAGTTTGCTTAGGGGGTAATACTACATTTGATTGAATGTTTGAAGCAAAAAAGCCAAATGAAGAAGTATTGTTTTTTTGTGGCGGGGTTACTTGACCTGCTAATATTTTCTTACCATGGCTAGAGCAATGAATTAATCGATTTACAAATGGTACGCGTTTATTGTGAACCATATAACTACAAATTTTATCTATATCGCCTTTGCTGTGTATTATTTTTTCCAGAAAGTGCTCATCACAGGGGTGGGCCCTATGGTTTGCATTTTTATTATTTGCTATAGGGAATTCAGAAATAAGAAAGTTAACTACGGCATAGCAAGCAGCTGACGCTAATTTGCATTCGTCGAATATCCTGAGCAAATCATTTAAATTATGAATTGCTGATTTTAATTGGCTCACTGTAAGTTGTTTATCAAATAATAAACTTTCAAAATGTTTATGTGCATTCATTTTGCTTCTATCAACGCGTTTCACCTTATCAATAAAAGTATTTAAGACAGTATTAACTTCTTGTAGAGGTTCTTGAAGTTGGTTTACTGGCTGTTGTACCTGGAGTGGTTGTATAGATAATTGCTTTTGTGGTTGTAGATAAACTGGTTGAGTCATAGGTTGATAGGGATTGGTTTTAGGCGCGATAAAAAATGGGGCTGAAGGCGCCATTTCATAATTGCCCACCATAAGATTTTGAAGATAGCTTGAGGTTGATATTGTCCACATCTGGAATTGTATGGCGCGTTGCTTCAATGGATACTCTGTTATCAGGTTAATAAGTGCATCAAAATCATTTTTGTTTTTTATCAGTAATGCCATAAATTGATCATCGCAGTGGGGAGCAAGGACTGTATTAGGGTAGTCTTTTGGGAAAACAGTAGCTAACTTATGTAGTAGGAGATAACGATTTTCAATAGACATTTTAGCATGGCTTAGTATATCAATAAGATCTTTTAGACTACGTATACCTGCTTTTAAATGAGCCACGGTCAAGTATTGATTAAACAACGATCCTAAGTCATATTTTTTTTCAAATGGTGATACATCTGTTTGAGTCCAGTGATCTAATCTCTTTTTAAACAATTCTAAAGTTGAGAGAGGCAATTGTGAAACAACCTGCCCTACTACAAATTCTTGAGATTCCGCTGGTTCTCCTATTAATGGAGTAATTTGATCAAACTTATTTTGCATAATGATTCCTCAATACTTCTTTTAACTATAGGACTTAAAGGATTAAATTAATTGCAGGACCTTATTTCAAGATGAGATAAGGGTTAATTTGATATAGCCCTAGAAAAAGCTAGGAATTGTAAAGAGCATTTATTAAGATAAGATTAAGATCTATACTGAAAATACGCATTTTTCATATCCTTGATGGACCTTGGAGCTGAACTTATGCTAGTACAAAAATAAAGCTAGGTATGTCGGTGAGTATAGTTGACCCAGGCTGCAGGCTTTGCTGTGAAGTCCAAACACACGAGCAAAATCAGTATTTTGGTTGCGAACTTAGATAAGTTCAATCTAAAATAATGGGTTCAATGTTAAGTTCTACGTCATAATACTCATTAATTTGCGATTGAATCCAATCGGCAAACTCCAATAATTCTGCTTGACAAGCACCGCCATAATTTACCATAACCAATGCATGCTCCTGGTAAATGCCAACGTTGCCTTGTCGTAATCCCTTTAGGCCCAAACTATCAATCAGCCACCCTGCTGATACTTTAATTTTCTCGGGATCATGCGTGGGGAACGTCGGTAAATTAGGGTATTGAATACTTAATTTCTGCGCCATTTTCTTTGGTATGATAGGATTATGAAAAAAACTACCTGCATTACCTAGCACGTCGGGGTCGGGTAATTTACTTTGACGAATCCTAATGATTATATTACGTAAGTCATACGGTGTTGGATTAGTTATAGATGAAAGCCTTTGTGCAACATCACCATAATTAGCATTAAGATTAGGCTCTGTTAATAAAGTAAAACTGACGCTAATAACTATAAAACGCGAATTATTTTTTAAAAAACTGTTTCGATAACTAAATTGACATTCGCTATTGCTCAAACTGATCAGTTTTGCAGTTTGAATATCATATACCAGAACCTCTTTGATAAAATCTTTAACCTCGACTCCGTACGCTCCAATATTTTGAATTGGCGCTGCCCCCACTGTGCCTGGAATTAAGCTTAAATTTTCCAACCCAAAAGCACCATGAGTGTTACAATAAGCTACAAAAGCATCCCAGTTCTCACCTGCCATTGCCGTAACAATTTGTTCTTGTCCCACTTTAGTAATTGTAATGCCACGTAACTCATTATGAATAACTAAGCCTTGATATTGGATGGGTATAATTAAATTACTCCCACCTCCCAAGATAAAAAACTTGGAGAATTTAGAAATAATTTCTCTCAGTTCATCTAATTGTTCGACTTGATTTAAGACAACATAATGAGACGCCGCTGATTTTAAGTGCAATGTATTTAAGGGGGTTAAATCAATATCGTTTAGAATGTTCAGCATCGGGTGCCAATTAATTGAGTATGAATTATTTATTATCGCGAATTTTATTTGGAGGCACAACCGTATCCTCTTGTATAACCTCTTTCAAGCGTAAGATTATAAACTCCAGCAATCAAATGTTTCTATAGCAGTCTGTAATAATTTTAAAGCGTTTAACTATGCCAATCACGTTCTCATTCTTGAAGACTTAAAAGTCTGGACAGTGAAAATGCTCCATCTTTCACTCAGTTCATAACTTACATGTATCACGCAATACCTTCAGTGTCATCGGCAAGTTTCTCCGATACTAATTTATTGGGCTTTCCAAAGTTAATATTTCATTAATAGTTATTGTATATAATTTGCACATATTGTTTTTTTGTAGAAGGTAATTATGGCGAGAGACAAGGTGGTTCAAAGTACAAGAAAATCTTTACCACAACAAGACATTGCTGTTTTGCCAGAAAATGTTCTAGGGAAAGATATCCTGGTGGGAGATCTTCATGGCAATGATGAGATGTTAATGCTCTTGATATCATCACTCGAAGATAATGACCGTTTAATTATTGTAGGTGATCTCACGGACAGAGGCAAAGGTAGCTTAGATGTCGTTAAAACTATTATAGAGTTTAATAGACAACGCAAAAAAGCTGGCTTACCAGAAATTCAAGTGATTCGTGGAAATCATGAGAGTATCTTTCTAGACTATTACCATGGCAAAAGTAAGCACTTATTAAATAAGGATATTGGTGGCCATTGGGCATTAGATTGTTCACCCAAGGATTTAAAGTTAGTCGCGGACTTCTATTCTTCATTACCCTATATAGTTCATGTAGAGGGAGCCGATCCATTTAATGTGGTGCATGCTGATATGCCCATCACAGATGAAGATTTACTGGAAAGAATTCGAAATCATCAATTCATGTTGTCGGATACAGAGAAACACCACGCCACCTGGGCAAGAGAACATGTTGATATACTGGGTACGGGGCGTGATATACATTCAATTCTTACTTATTGTGGTCATTCTATTGGTGAAGGGGTGAGAACAAAATCGAAACATATCAATTTGGATGTGGCTGCTTACCTAATGAATAATGTGTGTATGGTTGAGCATCAAACGAAACAAGTTAAAATTCTTGGCAAAAAAGATACTAGATCCTTTGATTTAGGTAAGCAAAAAACTGTTCTGGATATTAAAAATGAAATTGAATTGTATTTTCTATTCCTAGCTACATTAAAAAAAATAAATGAAATAGGAAGTAGTCCTGCACTAGCTCAGAGAGTAAGAAAAATAGATGCAGAAATCATTGAGCTGATGAATGAATATAGAAGACGCGGGCATGATACAAATGGAGTTTACTTAAATGTTTTGAATGAGGTGCTGCCCAAATTAACGTCTGACATGCAAACTTCTCTTTATGATTATATACTTCATCATCGAGTCAGTGTAAAAGTGTCAAAGGATGATGTAATGACCATTCTGCTAAATCTCGAGAAGAACAAGGATATTAGTCCTCACGAAAAAGCAAAGCAACTTAATGATTATTTACTAAAAATCGCCTTCATGCCAAATACATTTGGACGAAATGTGCAAACTTCCTATTTAATTGCGCTTCGTGAAGTTGCCCCTCTGTTCTCAAAGCAAACAAAAGAAGCCCTAGGGCATTATTTACAAATATCAAAAACTCATAAATTAGCTGAAACAGATTCACATCGTATGTTTGTTATCAATGAATCTGCTGATAGACCTAATGATAGATCTAAGTATTACATTAGGAAGGCTTTGAGTATTTTAGATGTTACCCCAGTTGTACATGATAAGGGCAGTGATTATTATACTCGCTCAAAACAGATTCTTTTAGAACAATATGCTGCATTGCCCCCCTGCTCCTCACTAGAAGACTTAGAGTTGAGCGCAAAATTGGCAAAAATTGAAGCAAACCACGTGGATCCTATGGCCCGGTATGATGCATTAAGAGAGGCTTGGAATAGTGGCTGGGAAAGTTATTTTCATGATGTACCTGGTAAAGCCGGTACACGATGTGTTGACATCATAGAACAAACAATTGAAACGTTTGATACGGAGTTAGGTAGATCCAGTCTGAGGTTAGGCTAGATATTGGTAATTTGTAGCGGGTATTTATTCAATCTGATGGAGAGGACACGTTAGTCTTCTCTAAACCTTCTTCTGGCTGTGGAGTTCTGTTGAATCAAATCCTCGTATCTTGCCTGCATGACTGTCCTTAAAAGAACGATATAGTAAATTATAGTACATTGCCTCTCGCCTTATGAATTGGACTATGAACCAGGGGAAATACTTATTTACATATAGCAGAAAATCAGCGGAAAATGTGCTTATTGTACTAGAACCTCTATTACTACTACAATTATAATAATTACCCTCACTACTAGTTGTTATGGATAGTTTAATTTATTGGTTTAAGCCATATATATTTGGTTTCAAGAAGTTTTTAATAAGCTTCCAAGTCGAAACTTATGTCTTGATCATTTTACCGGCCATCTGGATTTTAATTAGTTGTTTTTTTGAAAAGTCCATCTTGTTGTTCCTACTGGAAAGCAAAAAAGATTTTATTTTGTGGAGTTTCTTTTATGGTGGTTATCTAATTAAAATAGGGTTTATTCTTTTCTCTCTTTATTTCTATTTCAAGTTGGCTAGTTGGGTTGGATTCTGGCTAGGAAAAAAAATATCTAAAGATGACTCTCCCTCTACAACTCATCTAAAACAGTTTTTATTAAGTGTGGCCTATATTATGCTCGCGATAGGATTATATAATGTGGTCTTCTCTCTCACTTTACGTCAAGTAGCCGCCACCTCTACTCGAACCAGTATAATCGCTGCTAGCCAATTATATATGTCCATGGATGATAAGATTTTTGGTGGTTATCCACAAATCTGGATACAGAAGTTCTCAATGAGCAATATTCTTGATTACTTGTTAATCCAGGCATACTCTAAACTGCCCTTATTTCTTGCTATTGTGCTTATAGGATTGCTTTGTTTCAACAAGCTATACTTTCGGAAATTCTTAATCGCTATATTTATCGCGCCATTTTTAGCAATGCCATTTTGGTATGCTTTGCCTGCAGTATCTCCAAATGAAATGTATCGAAACAATATATTCTCTGTATCGTCCATTTCAACAACACAAAAGCAATATGAAGAAGCAGTCACCAGTAAAAGGCTCCAGACCTATTTGCATGATCTTGAAGAAGCTATTGCAAACCCGCATCAAAAATACCCACTCATTTTTACTAATCCCAGTATGCATGTTGCTTGGGGGACTATTATTACTTATTTTGCAATCATACTTTGGTGGCCATTAGGGTTTATTTTTATACCGTGGTTAATTTTTAATATACTGTCAACGCTATATACTCTGCAGCATTATGCTGTTGATCTACCCTGCGGTTTTGTTTGCGCCATAATCGCAATCATTATAACGCACTATATCTTTAAATTTGAGAAGAAATATTACACTGGACATTACAGATCACTCTATTTTGTCAACGTTGTTCAAGATGACGTAGCCTTTTTAAAGGCTACATTGAAGACTATATGGTTAAAACGCCGGAGATCTCATGTTAGCAATTTTAAAAATGATAGCGATTAAGCATCTATACGCGTATTAAAGTATCCTGGCCATATGATTTGTTTTACCATTACGCTAAATTCCAAATAATAATTTAACTCTTATGCTAAAAAAGACCATTCATGAGCAACAACTTATCGAACTTTTAAACGTTCATTACGGAATAAATATTCATGCAGTACAACTCATCCTTGGTGGTGCAGATATGAGTGCGTTTGGATATAAGGCTGACTCCGAATCCAATTCATATTTCGTCAAAGTAAAATTCGGCGATCATAATGAGATTAATTTATCAATTATCAGCCTCTTGCATGACGCTGGAATAGAAGAAATTATTTTTCCTATCCAGACATCCGAAGCAAAATTATTCCAGCATGAAGATCATTATAAAATAATTGCGTACCCATTTATCCATGCACCAAATGGTTTCACTCAAAATTTAACAGAAAAACAGTGGACACAGCTTGGAAAAGTATTAAAGAAAATTCACGAAACATCAGTTCCCGCCTCGATTCAACAACAATTAAGACAAGAAACGTATTCAACTAAATGGCGTGAAATAGTCAGGTCTTTTTATAGTCAAATTAAATTGAATCATGCAGATGATATAATTACTGCTGACTTTAAATCTTTTTTTAAACAAAATATCGACGCTATTTACCGATTAGTTGATTCTACAGAAGAACTATCTAAAAAAATGAAACCTGATGTAGATACGTATGTATTATGCCATTCTGATATACATGCGGGTAATGTATTGGTAGATAAAGAATCTATTTACATTATTGATTGGGATGAACCTATATTAGCACCCAAAGAGCGTGATTTGATGTTCATTGGTGGTGGTGTTGGTAATGTATGGAATAAACCCCATGAAATTTCCTATTTTTATGAGGGTTATGGTAGCACAAACATCAATCAAACAATTTTGTCTTATTACAGGCATGAACGAATTGTCGAAGATATGGCATTGTATGGGCAAGACTTGCTTTCACGCGACCAAAATGATCAGTCCAGGCTTGAAAGTTTAAAATATTTTAAATCTATGTTTGCTCCAAATGATGTGATTGAAATAGCTTTTTCTATGAGCTAATGAGCAATTCAACTTCGCCCCTCCCCGCAACATGTCATGACAGTTTCGTGGTACGTAGGCTATTTATTGATTTGTTCCACAGAATTTTTAACATCCTCATAGGCTGTATTTTTTAAAACATCTCCATGCGCACTAATAAGATGCTTGAATTGCAAATGTAACAAATAGTCGAAATCAGCCTTATGTACTCCTGTGGCATTAAGCCATATAGGCGAGATTCTTGCTTTTGTGATTTCTCCTTGGGATATCGCCATTTTTGCCGTATCTTCACTAAAATATTGGTCGATTTCAACCCAGTTTTTTATACTGTCACAGGTGATAATTATGCCTTCCTGATTATTCATATATATGAAACCTTCAGCAGGAGATGAATTTTTGAACATAAAAAAATGGCTATTTTTTATTGGTAACGCATTATTGTCTTGCAAGCATCTTGTAATATAAGCTTTTTTTTCAGGATGAACAGTCCAAAACTCAGCTTGATATCTATCTAAATAAAACGCATCATCCCTTCCATGAAATGCCCCGATGCTAACAACATGTTTGACTGAGCCTAACATATCGAGTGCTCGCAGCCCTTCCTCGTTAAGACGTACGGTATTAATTAGTGTCAAATCACCGTTCGAATTGATAATGGTCATATTCCTGCTGTGTTGAATCCGCGTATCTGCAAAGTAGGTTATGTTTGAACCACGCACAACATAGACATTTTCAAATGCTTTAATAATATCGCCATGAGGCCATGCTGGAGAATATTTTGACATAATTACTATCCCTAATTTTCTAAGTAGTTACCACTATTTGCTGATACTCAAACATCAGTAGCTATAATATATTAAAACAGAAATAAGGATTATGGACGAGAAATAAAATGATCTTTGAATTAAGCAAGGAGGGAACAGTACAACTTTTGGAGGGCTCTAAAAAGGCGATTCCCTTTAATATTATTTTGTCCACATTACTCGCCATTATTATATACCATCAGGTCCCCTTCTTATTAGTTAGTGTGTGGTATGTCGGAATTCTATTAATTAGTTTCATTAGATGTTTTTTTTGTTGCCACATTATTAAAAACAAATTATATGAAGTAAAAAAAAAATATATTTTAATTACGTTTTTTTTACTTACACTAGTCATGGCGATTGTATGGGGCTCTTGTTACCTAATATCTTTACCTTATGTAACAGAGCTTTATGAATTCATTATTATATTAGCACTTGGTGGGATGAGCGCTGCCTCAATTGCCTCGCTTTCTGTTTATTTACCATCCTATTATGCCTATATATTCCCTATGTTTTTACCCGTCATCATATACAATTATATGCTTTTAAATATGGATAGAGCCATTTTGGCGACCATGTTTTTTATATTTGTTGTGATGCTCACTATTTTCGCAAAAATAAATAAAAAATTATCAGATAAAACATTGCAACTATCTCAAGAAAAAGAAGCATTGATTTATGAGTTACAAATTATGTCTATCACTGATCCTTTAACTGGCTTATATAACAGAAGACATTTTGCAATGATCTTCCCACATGAGTTTGAGCGTGCTAAGCGCAATAGATATCCTTTAAATCTTATCTGGATGGACATAGATAACTTTAAATTAATTAATGATAATTTCGGCCATCCTTATGGTGATCAATTTTTAATTGACGTCGGAGATTTGCTCAACAAGGTTTGTCGACGAGCTAATGATACGCTTTTTCGACTCGGAGGAGACGAGTTCGCTGCAATTCTTGCCAATCAACCTCTTGAAGAAGCTATCTCTGTGTGCAAAACAATTAAGCGGCTTTTTAAAGAAAACTTAGCGCATAGTCATTTCAATATAAATGGACGGCTAATTTTAGAGCAAGTTACATTGAGTATGGGAGTTGTTAATATTCATTGTGATTCTTCATCTAATATTGAAACGGCGATTAGCCTTGCGGATAAAGCACTATATCAAGCAAAAAAAAATGGTAAAAATCAAATAATAATTGAACAGTTGCATTAATTAATACGGAGCTTGCAGCTATTGTTTCCCATATAGGGATAACAACTTTTCAATGCAATCACAATGAGTACAATCAGAAGAGTAAAAACCGCAGCAGATATGCCATTTTTCCTTTGTATCTATTAAAAGGTAGAATCAATATTAAAGTTATTCCTTTAATTTTTTGATGATTAAGATAATTTTACTTTTAAAAAATATCTAGATCAGAGTTATTCTTTATAATATCAAATTTATTTCTTATCATTTTTTCTTTCTTGGCCAAATGAGAGTTTATTTTATGAGGCAAACCATTCGATGCTAGAGAACTTCTGAAAAACTCTTTAACAGCACCAAAATCATCATTATTGCTAAAATAAAAATCGTGTACTTTTTTATTAGAATCAATATATAAGTATAGCCACGTGCCTTTGATGCGTATTTTAATTTTTTTAATATTTAAACTAGATGTTAAATCTTGATTATTTAAAAAATTTTGCCCATCATTTTTATTAAAATGATGTTTAAGTTGATGAAAATCACCTTGACTAATAATTAAATTACGCTCCTTTGCTAGTTCCTGTAAGTCGGAAAAATCTAAAAAGTAATTCTTATCCCAAAATAGCAATAAAGGTGACAAATATCGTGCCCATTGCTTGTTTTTGTGATACCAAAATAAACTATATATGTCCTGCAATAGATCAAGAAATGAATAACCAAGCATTAATTTTCCTTATTTTTTTATAATCTTTTCAGGAAATCTCCAAGCAAAAGTGGAAAGTCTGGTAAAACCGGAGTCTGTTTCAAAGTATAATATTCCCAGAAAATTTCATTGCTCTGAATGGTTGATGTATGAGTTATCAGCATGCAAAAAAAAATGACTGCATTGGGAAAATTAAGACCATTAAGAAACCTTGATAATCCTTAAATCGGTTGGTCGCCCCATTATCTCTATACCACCTAATAACAAAATCCGTTCATCATTGATATGCTCAATCAAGCAAGTTTTTTCTCAATATATAACTTGTATAGCCCATAAAATTATCGGGTAATGTGGCGATAACCTGATAACCAAGTTTTTCATAGAATCCTCTTGCTTGGAACTCTGCAGTATCTAGTTGAATCATTGTGCACTTATTTTCTTTTGCAAACACATCTAATTGTTTAAATAAATCGCGTCCTAATCCCTTACGACGATATTTCTCATGGATCCAGACAGTAAACACTCTGCATAAAGTACCAAATACATCGCCCTTAATGCCACCAAGAACCTCTGATGCATTATTTTGCGCGTGGATGATAAAAGGTTTTGCTTCATAGGTGCCAATAATTGACTCATTAAATTTTTTTAAATTGTCATAAATGATTTTAGAAATACCATCATTTTCTTTAAAATCAGTAATGATTTTAACTGAATCATTCATTCTATCTCCTGCCAAAATGTGGTAAATCCCTTGGCTAAGCACTACTGTAACGGCTTAAACCCTACTTGTCCACATTGGCCATTATAAAAATAGTCGTAAAAATATAATGGGCGACGACCAGTATTTACAAAAACCTGACCGGTTGCGGTGCTGTCAATCCATTGAACTAAAGTAGGAGTCGGACTATCCATTGGCGGTAAGGTTCCATTAACGGTGTTAAAGCTGTATTGCATCGCAGGTGTGCTTAAAGATCCCATTAAAATAGACATGCTAATTCCTGCAGGTACTTCATCTTTTGAATTGTAGGTACCAGCAGGCCATTGGGCTTTGGGTAAGTCAATGAACATCGAATCAATACCCACATCAAGAAGCGCAGTACCACAGAACTGATTAGTCTGCGGAGAATTTGGAAAGCTGAAGCAACCTGCTTGAGCGTTAAAATCACCTGGTACCGCAGGGTTGGGAGATAAGTTGACAACGTTATATCCATTGCTATTCGTTATCCCTAGTGTGAGCCCAGTCGCTGTCGTTGTATCGTTCGGGGTGAGGTAGTAACCCGGGCTTAGATTGGTTCCATTTTCGGCATTGGTTAAATGAAGAAAAGCATTTGCAGTGGGTGAATTAAACAAATCATTAGTAGTAGTGCTGTTGCGGTTAAAACCAACTCCCATATAATGTAGATCTGCTGTAGGAGGGTTTGAATAACAAGATCTGGTGGTCGGGCCACTGCAATAGGCTTTATCAATCCCAAGAACTATTATTGGAATAGTTTGCACTATACCGTTGCTTGTTTGCACTCTGACAGGAGCTAAGTAGTAATTACCTGAATAAGTATTTCCACTACTATCATAATATTTGACTCCAGGTGCTCCAGGACCTATGACGTTCGAGATTGGCAATTCATGAGTAGGGACAATTACTCCCAAAGAACCAGTATCAATAGTAAATTTATTAAGAGTAGCCGTTGATGATGACGTGTTGTAACCTACATCCGCCATTACTTGCAAGGGATATGGGAGAGTTTGTACCAAGGGTACCTGATAACTCGTGTTTCTATAGGAACAAGGTGGTGTATTTTGTTGTAATACCTGGGTAACGCCAAGGGCCGCACCGTTATTACTGCTGTCACTAATCCAAGCATTGATCGAAATATTATTGGGAAACGCCTTCCCATTATAGGTAAAAGTAACTGAGCCGGTGCTAGTAGTAGTTGAAGTTGGCTGGATCACTCCTTTTGGTGCACCATAAACATCGACATGGATTGGATTATTTTTGCTTGGAATCAGTGGCTGTCCCTGAGAATTACACATTGTCATTTTGATTTCAAATTTCTGTGCTGTGCTTGGTGTGCTTCCACCAGGATTATTCACGCTTGTAGCGGTTGGCGAAAAAGAAATGACATTTGCTTGGCAAGTTTGTGGGGTCAGTACAATAGTTGCTGTTTTTGTGTTGCTTACAGAGAATAGACAATATCCATTCTTTTGTAAGCTACAATTAGAAAGAGCATACCCTGGTGTATTTATTTTAATCCCAGCATGCGTATAGGTATGGTTAGGTATTGTCGTAAGTATGTTTAATGTTAAGGCTGAAACAGAATGAGTTTGACATGATGATGTTTTCCCTTTTCCATTTAAACATAGAGACATCTGTACTGCGGCTGCTGTTCCTGTTGCAGAAACATTAAAAAATGAACCACTTCCGGAAAAAGCATTGTGGCAAATCATTAGCAGTGAGACGGTAATTATATTCCTTAAATGTTTTACCATAAATTAATCCATAATTAAAAGTTGAGCAAGTAGCAGGGATATTTTTCTTTAACTTCATGATTTTTAACACTTAATTGTCAATGAGTCAATTGAAGTCATGTACACAGCACGGAATTAACTCGGTAAGCTACTAGCAAAACTAAGACTGGGGTGCAATAAATCGGTTTGCACTAAACGGTAATGGATCAACAATTACCTCCCCTTCTGTTATCATTTCAGCAAGCAGACGGCCTGTAATTGGTCCTAGTGTCAAACCATGGTGTGCATGTCCAAATGCAAACCAAAGCCTCTTATGACGAGGAGCGGGACCAATAATGGGAAGCATATCGGGAGTGCATGGTCTACATCCCATCCAAGGAGTCTCATCGAGTCGCATAGTAATCGGAAAAAGCTTACGTGCAATAGGCTCCACTAAATCAAGTTGCACAGGGGTCTTTTTTGAATCTCGCTTTGCAAACTCAGCTCCTGTAGTGAGGCGAATTCCACGTGACATGGGCGCTAGTAAAAAACCGTTTTCAATATCAAGTATTGGATGAAAAAGATGTACATTTTGCCTTACACCATAATGCATGTGATATCCCCGTTTCACTGCAAGTGGAAAGCGGTATCCTAGCCGAGAACATAAAATATCTGACCAGGGGCCTAAAGCAATCACAGCATCATCAGCTTGGATCTGCCCCTGCTCTGTTTTAACGGTCCATTGATTAGATAACGTGAATGCATCCCCAAAAAAGAACTGGCCGCCAAGATGCTCAAAGTATTTTGTGTAGGCTGCTACCAGCGCACCAGGGTCGCTGACAGTTTCTGAGTCTGTATACCGAAGGGCACTTAACAATGATTGATCGAGATCAGGTTCAATTTGATGTAATGAAGATGAATCAAGGAGCTCAAATTGGACACCATATTCAGCTTTGCATTGTTCAGCAAATTGTATTTCAGTATCTTGTTTTTTAGAAGTCCTAAAGACTTTAATCCACCCTCCTGGGCGCAATAAATGGCGAGCTTGTGCGGCATTTGCAAGTGCGTGATGTTCACTCACACAATGTTGGATTAAGGTTTCATAAGAACGAGCGATCCTTGCATGGCGAAATGAATGGGAGTTCATCCAGTATTTCCATAAGAAAGGTGCCAGTTTGAGTATCGCTTTGGGGTGATATCGGACATCTGGAGAATAGTTCAAAGCATACTTAATCAGTGAAGCAATATCTCGAGGAAAGGCATATGGATATACTCCTTCACGTTGAATCAATCCGGCGTTACCAAATGATGTCTCGCTGCCTGGTGATTTTAAATCGATTAATGCGACAGAACGTCCCCGCATTTGCAAATGAGTTGCGATCGATACTCCTACAACTCCACCTCCCAGTACAACGACATCATATTTCATAAAGCATACACTCCGCTTGCTATTATTGCTCGTTATACGAGCTTATAACTTATTCATTGTGAAAATTAAATAAGAATTTTATGACTAACCGATTCATAGCGCATAGGTATTATGAAAGCACGATCACGAGATAGGCTACATATAAAATCCCATTTAAAAACAAAGTACTAATTTTAATTCCATGAGTTGAAATGCTAAATCTTAGCCATGCTGTAGCAAGATATGTAACTAGGATGCCAGTCAATACTATTCTAGATGGCCGCCAAGGTGTTAAAAGAATCCCTAATGCGGGTAACAATGTCCCCTGAAAAACCATCGCACCCGTGATATTACCAAAGCCAAGAGTATCTTGATTTTTGCGCACCCAAATCACGCTGTTTACTTTTTCTGGCAATTCAGTTGCAATAGGGATAATGAGTAACGATAAAAGCAGAACGGGTACACCAAGTGCTTCAGCCACTCCTTGTACCCCTTGAATAAATCCTTTCGCACTGCATACTAATAGAATTAAGGCAAACATTAATTGGATTAGGATGGTTTTAAGACTGGTTTTTAAGCCTAATCTAGCTAGGAATAAGGGCTCATTGGTGATGACAGCATGTCCATTTTCGACCAAAGCTTTAGATGCGTTGAATGTCAGTACTAAATAGATAAAATAAAGGGCAATAAGTAGAACACTAAATAAAATACGCAGATAGTTGGGCTTTAACGGAAGAAACATCGCTAATGCAGCCAGTGTAAACGCAACTAAGAAAAAATTCAGATCTCGTTGAAATCCAGTAATTTCTGGCGCTATGTAACCATTAATGCCACGTTTTTTAATAACTGAACATGCCATAATAAAAGTTGACAAGGTTGATAACATTAATGGAGCACCTAAAATCGCCCCTACACTAATTTCTTCATTAACTTGTCGGTTAGAGGTTCCTGCAATGAGTGCCAAAAGTGGTACTGTTGTTTCTGGAAGTGCAGTAGAAATCGCAGCGAATATTGAGCCTGTTACACCAGTTGAAATGTTTATTCGTTCGCCAAAATATTCTAATGCATTAGAGAATAGTTGCGCTGATATTAAAATAAGAACCAGCGTAATTAATAGTTCAGACCACATGTACATAAATTCCTCATAAGCACGGTCAAATAATCGTCCATAATATGGCAAAAGGCATATTATTCTTCTCTAAAAATAAATTGTAGTGTTTCGATAATGATAAAAAGATCTTAATGCTCTTTATAACCCAGTATCACTAAAATACAAGGTCCACCCGCTATGATATTAATTTTATGCTGTTTGCAGTTTTGAATGGCTTTATCACTTTCTGCACCTGGCTGCATCCAAATATTTTTAATGCCTTTTTGAATTGCTTCTTCAACAATTTTTTCTGTAACAGCAGGCGGGGTTATTATGGAAATGCTTTCTACCTCTCTGGGTAAATCACTTACCAAGGCGATAACAGACAATCCTTCAATGAGTTTTTCTTGAGGATTTACAGGATAAACTTTTTTGCCATTTTGTTGATAACAGCGTAAAACCTTATTTCCATATTTTTCACGATTGGATGAAGCACCAATCACGGCAAAAGCTTTTGACTGAAAGAATGAATCAATTTGCTGATTTGTCATTTGTGTCTCAGTTTTAAAAATTAGGACTCTGTTTAGTTTAGCAGTGAATACAGACTCATGATCAACTAATTTTTTATCGTTTTGTGGCCTGGGTGCCGCGCCCAGGCTACAAGGTGAACATTTTAAAACCTCTGTATGGTCGGGTCTAATCGATCCATAGATTGAAAAGGAAGCATCCATCCTGGATATTCAGGTGGTAAGGCACTTACCGCGTCTAACTGAGTTATCTCATCAATAGATAATTTTAATGACACAGCCTCTAAATTATCTTCTAATTGCTCGATACGCTTAGCGCCAATAATGACAGAAGTTACAGCAGGTCTGGTGAGTAACCAGGCTAATGCCACACGCGCCACACTGCAATTATGATTTTTTGCGATAGGTCTAAGTACATCAAGAATTTTCCAAGCTCTGTCCTTATCCACAATAGGAAAATCAAAGCTGGAGCGACGAGAGTGCTCTGGTGTCTGATTTTCACGGCTAAATTTACCTGAAAGCAAGCCACCAGCAAGTGGGCTCCACACAAGAAGCCCTGTTTTTTCAGACTCTAACAGCGGTATAATTTCTCGTTCTAAATCTCGTCCTGCCAACGAATAGTAAGCTTGCAACGTATCAAAACGAGCCAAGTTTTTAAATTGAGAAATTCCCAACGCTTTTGCAATTTTCCAAGCTTGCCAATTAGAACATCCGATATAGCGTACTTTTCCCTGCTGTACCAATGTATCAAGTGCTCGTAATGTTTCTTCTACTGGTGTAATCGAATCATTTCCATGGATCTGATATAAATCGATGTAATCAGTATTCAGACGACGAAGACTCGCATCAACAGCATCCATAATATGACCTCGTGAGGCTCCTATATCATTATAACCAGGCCCTACTCTTCCATATACTTTGGTCGCGATCACCACATCTTTGCGTGCGATATTCAGGTTTTTAAACGCCTTGCCTAGAATACGTTCACTTTCTCCTTCAGAATAAATATCAGCAGTGTCAAAAAAATTAATCCCAGCATCCATAGAGGCTTTGATGAGTTTGTCTACACCTGCTTGGTCAACCGCACCAACTGTTTCCCAAAAGCCTTTTCCACCGAAAGTCATTGTCCCTAAACAAAGAGTAGAAACAAGTAATCCCGTATTTCCTAAGGTTTTATATTCCATAATCCTTTCCTCAAATTGAATAATTCATTCATTGCTCTGCGATCCAAATATTGCAAGTCCTTGAGTTCGAAACCAGTATTTGTCTTCGCCAACAACATAAGTTTTTAACTCAGGTATTTCTTGAATATCGGAATAACCTGTTGTAACAAAATAACTTTTCCCCATTACATAATATTCTTTAATGTCTCTAGATGGGCTGACGAGAATGCGACCATTAGGAATAATTTTGATTAATTGCTCCATAAAACGCACTATCTCTTTATCTTTTTCTATTCCATTCTTAACACCTAACAAATATGGCACAAAAGCTGTATCAAAAGTTTGATTTTTATCACTCATAAGTACCTTATCTAGTGTTCCCACATAGAATTGAATGTCTTTATCCAGTTCAAAATCATCATGGCTTTTAGATTGAATTGCATGCTGAACCAGTGTGACCATATAGTGAATATATGCTCTTCTTAATGAGTTTGGATGTAATATCCAAAATAGAAAATTAGCACATTTTCCGCTCGATAACGTAATTAATGGTGGATACCAACAGGTAAGTGCAGCAAATAATTCGCCAATTGAAGGAAGTGGTTTTCCACGATCATCATATTCGCGATAAAGGTAGTATTTTTTAAAAGCCTTCATCCAGGCAATCGTAACTGGATCTTTATCATAGGCAGTAATAGTTTTTGCACCCGCTAGGGCAAATAAAAAACTACTATTGCCATATCCTGGAATGACTAACACATCTTTTCCCTCAATTTCTGTGCGAACATCATAGTGTTTGTTTTGATTCCCAGATAATGCCGAGGCTAAATAGCGTTCGGCTCCCATTGGATAAATTTGTACTTCTTTGTTGTCAGAGAGTCTTGTAATACGTCTATCTAAAATCCATTTTCTTTCTTGCTTACTTAAAATGGTTTCATGAGCTGACATAAACTTCCTAGGTTAATTTGTGTGATTCTCTCAATCTCAATGACTTTATCATCTTTTTTATAAATAGGGGTATTTCTATGTTTGCGCTTAATTTTTTCGCAAGTTTTTTACCCAATGTCTGAGAGGGCAGTTCAATCAATACGTGTAAGAACCATGACAACAAGAGAGAGGTAATAACAACGATGAGTAGAGATAACCAAAATTCAAAATTCATATCTAACATCATTCGGAGAACAACATAACCTGCAATACTATGAACAATGTATAATGGATAGCTAATGTCCGCTAGAAAATTAAATACAGGATTTGCTTTAAAAAAATGAGGAAATATGTAGGCAAATAAAAATGTTAATAAAGCAAAAGCGTAGCTCCAAACTATGATTAAACTTCCTGAATAAGGTCCTACACGCCAAGCAATACAAAACATGGTCAATAAAATACCGATAATAAAATATCCCAAATCAGGTGTAATTTTTTGACAATATAAATAATGAAAAACGACACCGATAAACATATAAATAAGATATTGTGTTGATATCATATAAATTTCTGATCGAATGAACGCTGGCAAATTACTTGTAGCCCATTCTGGGACCCTATACGATAGATAACAGGTTAAAAGAAAAAATAATGTGGGTATAAAAAAAACCTTTAGAGAGTATCTACGAAACCAAGCGATTGACAACGCAGCAATGAGATAGAATTTCATTTCCACCTCAAGAGTCCAGATAATGACGTCAATATTTCTCGATTCAAGCATGTCTCGAATTCCAGGAATATAGTGAATTAATACTTCTTGTAAGGTATAGGGCCATATCGTAATAAAATATTTTCCGCCTAAAAAAAGAGTCAATAAAGTAATGCTAAATCCAACGGCATAAGTGGGTACAATACGAAAAAAGCGATTAACACAAAAACCTAGGCTATTCGTTTTTTGAAGTGAAAATGGAATGACAAATCCGCTGATTATAAAAAATAAACCCACCCCATAAGATCCCCAGTCAAAAAGTGGGAATAAGTTAAGCCATGCAACATAAATTGGTGTTGCATGAGCCTCTGGTGTTAATAATGGTGCATTAATCAGATGAGCTACATAGTCCCTTTTATACCAAAAGGCACTTAAATAATGAGAAATGACGACAAATAGTGCAGCAAGTCCTCGTAAGGTATTTGTAAATTCAATCTTAGAATGAGCATCTAAACGCGCTTTTATGAGTGGCACTCAAAACTCCCCTCTTAACTGGATTTTGAAATAAAATAATCCTAATGCCTTTCTGCTCTGGAATAAAGTTTTTTACTGATAAATGAAGGTTTGAGGCTTTCTCCATGCTTTATGCTAATATTATATACAAATAGGCCATAAAGTGAGGAAATTATGACATACAAGACAATAGTTGAGGTTATACGTGATGGCTCCCTTGTTATGACTGATGGGATATTATCTAACAATGGCGATATGATTTTTGCCTATCATGCACTTTTAGCCATTTGCAATGATCAAAGTGCCCGAAAAAATACATTCGAGAGAGATCAGCAATTCCAAGTTCAACCTATGGGACATGGTATGCACTCAGATAGGCTTAAGGTAACGATTAGGCCAGAATTTGCAAAGGATGCAATTGATGTGCTTAAAAAGGAATATCCAGGATTAAAAATACAAAATGAGCAGCAACTTGATCAACCCAAAACACATGAATATAAACAATAAAGTCACTTGGTGTTGCGCCTAGGTTTTGCCTAGAAACATCATTGTTGCTTATCCATTCAAATAGTAAGTAGCATCTTCGATGATGGTACAATTTTTTTATGACTATCTCTCTATCAATTGCTTCTGCATTAGCTTAAAAATTTATTTAATAATAATAGTTTACAAGTTAACAGAATAAATTCATTATCTTGTTCCAGTCACTTGGCATCGAATAAAACTTTGCTGCTAAATTTAGCGTTCTGTCATCACAAACACTAGATGAAATAAAATTGAACGCTTCGACTCTATTGAACCATTTTATTTAAGGACAAATGTATGGCTAAAATTCTTTGCGTTCTCTATGAAGATCCGATTGATGGATATCCCAAATATTATGCTCGAGATACGCTTCCAAAGATAGAACACTATGCTGATGGTCAAAGTGTGCCCTCTCCTAAGCAACATGATTTTCAACCTGGTACTTTACTTGGCTCTGTGTCTGGTGAATTAGGTTTGCGCCAATTTCTTGAATCGCAAGGGCACCAATTTGTAGTTACTTCAGACAAAGAAGGTCCAAACTCTGTTTTTGAAAAAGAATTACCCGACGCAGATGTAGTTATTTCCCAGCCTTTTTGGCCCGCATATTTAACTTCTGAGCGAATTGCTAAGGCAAAAAAGCTAAAATTGGTGATTACTGCAGGGATTGGCTCTGATCATGTAGACTTGCAAGCCGCCAAAGAACATAACATTACCGTAGCAGAAGTTACTTATTCGAATAGCATCAGTGTTGCCGAACATGTCGTTATGATGATCCTTTCTTTAGTACGAAATTATCTGCCCTCTCATCAATGGGTTGTGCAAAAAGGTTGGAATATTGCTGATTGTGTCGTACGTTCCTATGATCTGGAAGGAATGACCGTCGGTACTGTTGCGTGCGGACGCATTGGCTTAGCAGTTATGAAACGTTTAAAACCATTTGATGTTAAATTGCATTATACAGATCGCCATCGTTTACCAGAAAAGGTTGAACATGAATTAGGACTGGTTTTTCATCCTCATGTTGAATCTCTAGTACAGGCGTGTGATGTAGTGACCATTAATTGCCCTCTGACACCCGAGACGGAAAATTTATTTGATGAGCGATTGATTAACAAAATGAAGCGTGGTTCTTACTTGATTAATACCGCTCGAGGAAAAATATGCAATCGTGAAGCTATTGTACATGCCTGTGAGAGCGGGCAACTTGCGGGCTATGCAGGTGATGTATGGTTCCCTCAACCAGCTCCTAAAGATCATCCATGGCGAACCATGCCTTATAATGGCATGACCCCTCATATTTCAGGAACTTCACTCTCTGCACAAGCACGTTATGCAGCAGGCACTCGTGAAATTTTAGAATGTTGGTTAGAAGGACGCCCTATACGGGATGTTTATCTAATTGTAGATAAAGGCCAATTAGCTGGTACAGGAGCACACTCTTACACTATGGGTAATGCAACTGTAGGTGCCGAAAAAGCATAAATTTGCTGTATTAAGAGACCTACCGCGCTTCATGCGCGGTATTTAGTGCTCTGAATAACAAACGATTTAGCAAGTAAAGGACGCTATAAGACATACTGAATTAATCTTCAGCATAAAGTATTCCATTGATCACTTCTTTCTCTGTATTGATGTTTCGCGCTTGGTTTATTTCAGGAGCTTCTTTAGTAAATGAAAACTTACTAAATTTAAAATTGTAATACATATCCAATTTTGTTAGAAATCTTGGAAAGGGAGACATTAAAGTACCGGCCCGCCTTTCTGAAACATTTTGAATGGTTTGATACTTTTTGTCTGCCTCAGGCGTAACTCTTGATGACATAACATATCTTAAAGAATGGCAATCCGGGCTGTAAACAATACTATACTTTTTAAGAAAATTCATTACTGAACTATTCATCTTTACACCCTTTCAATCTCTTTATCTCCAAGCTTGAATTAGCATAAACAACTCCAATCTACAGCACGCTAAAAGTTACTCCACTTGATAAGTAAAGCAAAATACGATCAATAACAACCGATATAGTCCAAATTTGGTTAGTAATCAAAATATAAAAAGATCACTTATGGTGATTAAGCTATTGCAACTGCGGTGTTCTGGGAGACTGTGGTATTTATATCCTATTGCAAGTTCAACAGAGCACCACTAGTTGACACCTTTTCTTATTCCTGCTTTATGTCTTATTTGGGAGATAGCCCCAATATCTTCTATAATATAAAGTAGGTATTGGGGTGCCCTTCGTCTAACGAATTGCTGAGGAAATAAATGATTTCTATATCCGGCTATGCATTACGAGAAAAAATGAGGCATAACCATAATATTGATACCTATTATGCCCTGCGATTAAAAGATAGTCGCAGAGTTCTTCTCAAGACACCAAGCAAACAACACTCCAGCTCTGAAAATTTGGCAATTTTGCAACATGAATATTATTTATTGAATATGATTGAAGCCCCCACCATTATTAAAGCTTATGATTTTCTACAAAATTTACAAATGCCTGTTTTAATTCTAGAGGATGTAAAAGGACAATTATTAACGTCATACCTTCTTATGCACCAATTGGATATTGAGAGCTTTTTGATTTTAGCATTGCAACTTGTTGATATTGTTGGAGAATTACATCAGCGCAATATTATTCATAAGGAAATTAAACCATCCAATATTGTTATTGATCCAGAACAATTGAACCTTAAATTGGTTGACTTAAGCACCTCTTCCAAGCTTACTGAAGAAACATTTGATTATCTAAAACTGGGAACATTTGCCAAAGACTTAGCCTATATTTCACCAGAACAAACAGGTCGTATTAACCGTCCTGTTGACTATCGCACTGATTTTTATTCATTAGGTATCACATTTTATGAAATGCTGACTAATCGATTGCCCTTTCAAACAGTGGATACTCTTGAATTAGTACATTGTCATATTGCCAAAAAACCACCGCCAGTATTAGAAATTAGGCCAGATATCCCCAAAATGTTGGATGCAATTATTGAAAAATTATTGTGTAAAATGCCTGAAGATCGTTATTCCAGCATCATTGGATTAAAATTGGATCTTAAAGAATGCTTAAATCAATGGCAACAAAAGAAATCAATTAATGAGTTTGTCCTAGGACAAAATGATATTCGCGATCACTTAAGTATTTCTCGTACTTTATATGGCCGAGAGCTGCAAGTAGATAAACTTATCAAAGCATTTAATCGAATCAGTTTAGGTGGCAAGGAAATAATCTTGATTGCAGGTTATTCTGGTATCGGAAAAACCTCATTAGTAAAAGAAGTACATAAGCCTATTATTCAGCATAGAGGTTATTATATTCAGGGTAAATTTGATCAGTTACAGCGAAGTATTCCTTATAGTGCGATAGTTGCCGCATTTAAGAACCTTGTGAAACAAGTGTTGTCAGAAAGCGAAAGCAAATTAGAAAGATTAAAAAAATTACTGATACATTCTTTAGGTAATATTGGACAGGTTGTCATTGATGTTATTCCAGAAGTTGAACTCATAATCGGCAAACAGCCACCAGTGCTTCCACTAAGCCCTGCTGAAACACAAATTCGGTTTAACTTGGTATTTCAAAATTTTGTACGTATTTTTGCGCAAGCAGAACACCCACTTGTTATGTTTTTAGATGATTTGCAATGGGCAGATAACTCTTCACTTAATTTTATTGAAAATCTATTACAGGATCGCGAAACAAATTATTTACTCCTTATTGGTGCTTATCGCGATAATGAAATCAATGAAAATCACACCTTACAGTTAAGCATTAACAACCTAAATAGAAATAAAGCAAACGTCAGTACCTTGATTCTAAAGCCATTACGCTTAAATAACATTCAAATGTTATTAGCCGATACACTATCAAATGCACAAAAGAAAATCCAAGATTTAGCAAAATGTATTTTTGATAAAACTCATGGCAATCCATTTTTTATTAATGAATTCCTAAAACTAATTTATCAACAAAATTTATTAACTTTCTCTTATGAGCATGGAGCTTGGGAGTGGGATTTAATCAAAATTCAACAACAAAGTGCAACGGACAATGTCATTGACCTTTTAACGGCTAAAATTCATTTACTTCCAAAACCTACACAAGAAATCTTAAAATTAGGATCATGTTTTGGCTATCAGTTCAACTTTAAAACGCTGCAAATTATCAACAGCCAACCCATTAGCCAAATTGCAGAACAATTATGGCAAGCAATTAAAGCAAATCTAATCTATCCTGTTGAGGAAGCCTATAAAACATCCGGTTTGATGGGATTAAATGAAAGCATCTCGCTTACAAACACTTCACTACAGTATATTTTTGTTCATGATCGTGTTCAGCAAGCAGCTTATCAACTGATTAAGGAACAGGAAAGACCCGATATACATTTAAAGATAGGAAGATTGTTATTAAAGGATAAGCCTCTTGTAGCACACGATGTGCGTATCTTTGATGTATTAAAACATTTTAATCAAAGCATTTCATTAATTCATAAATCAAGTGAGCGTTTGCAGTTGGCCCAATATAACTTATGGGCAGGGCAAAAAGCAAAATTAGCATCCGCTTATGATGTTGCTAATGAACACCTATCTTTAGGTGTGCAACTATTAAAACCATATAACTGGAAAAAAAATTACCCTCTTACATTCCAACTTTTTAAAGAATTTGCTGTGTGCAGGTATTTAGTTGGGGATTTTAAAACCGCAGATAAGTCCTTTAGCGAGCTTTTAAAACACGCGAGCGGCTCCTTAGATAAAATTGAGATTTATCGTTTGAAAATTGAGATGCTCTCTACGTTGGGAAATCATACCGAAGCGCTACAAATTGGATTAAATGCATTGCGTCATTTTGGCATGAAGATACCAAAGAAACCCAACTTAATACATATTTTGCTCTCTATCTATAAAATAAAGTTTCAATTACGACACACCAAAATTGAACATCTAAAATTACCCTTGATGAGCGATGTAAAACAAATTGCACTAGTGAATTTAATTACTCAATTACTCAATAGTGCTTTTATCACTAATCAGCAACTGTTTGTGATCCTAACCTGTAAAAATATTCTTCTAAGCTTAAAGTATGGATATACTGAAAGCACTTCAATGTCTATCCCTGTTTATGCATTCATTATTATGCATTCCCTGAATTGGTACGATGAAGCAATTTCATTTGTAGCGCTTTATAACCGATTAAAACAGGAATATGGTGCATCCAATTTTGAAGGTAAAAATCAATTTGTACTCGGTTCTTTTATTGAGCCCTATCAAAAATCACTTAACTTATGCAATAACACAGTGATTAATGCATTTAAGTTGTGTTGTGAGGTGGGTGACTTAGTATATAGCAATTACAGTAATATACTCCTGATATTCCATGCACTTTCAGCCGGTAAGAATTTAGATGAAATTAAAAAAAATGTAAAATCTGCTTTATCATTTATGTCGCGAATGAAGATCTCTGATTTTGTTAATGTAGCTAAATTTTGGGATTATTTAACGCAATGCTTAGAACGACCCGGTTTTACAAAAATTAAGCAGTTATCGTTATTTGAAAAAAATATTATTAACGGAAAAAATAAAACCGAATTAAGCTTTTTCTATAGTTCTTTGACACAACTGCACTTTCTATTAGGAAATTTTGCTGAAGCTGTCAAATCCGGAAATAATCATGAGCTCTATTCGGAATATAATAAAGGCATGATCAGCCATTTAGACGGTAAATTTTTCTATGCGCTGTCGCTATTAGCCATATTATCTCAAGCCCCCAAATCAAAATATCGACATTATTTGAAAAAAATAAAACAACTTAAAGCGTTTATTAAAAAGTATGAAACCTGGTGCCCAGAAAACTTTAAAGCATACTCCTTGCTTATAGATGCTGAGTATATGAGTTTGAAGAAGCAAAATGAGAGCGTTTTAGCACTTTATGAGCAAGCAATTGAAGCAGCGCTTGCAAGTGGTTTGGTCTTAGTTGCAGCCATTGCTAATGAACGAGCTGCTTATTTTTGCAATAAAATCAAGATAGACAATATCGCAAAAATTTATCTGTCTCATGCCCATCATTACTTCAAGGATTGGGGTGCGCACACCAAAGTGAAACTTTTAGAGCAATCCACTGAGACTAGCGCATTAATTAACTACTATCCTGATCTACAAGTTAAAACACCGACTATAGATATGTTGGCTGTTTTAAAATTTAATCAACTGATATCAAGTGAAATTCGCTTGGATAAGCTACTGCAAAAACTCTTAGTTATTGTTTTAGAAAATGCAGGTGCGCAACGAGGTATTATTTTAACTCAAGATAATGAGAAGTGGGTGGTTGAAGCAGAAGGAAATTTAGAGCACCAAACGATTCATCTCAATAGTCCAATGGATAAGGCCGGGGTTGCAGCATACCCTAGATCGATCCTTAATTACGTTCAACGTACGCAAAAAGCCATTATTTTAAACGATGCAATTCAATCAGAACTCACTTTTCAAGATGAATATGTGCAACAAGAAAATCCTAGATCTCTTTTAATGATGCCCTTATTTTATAAAAGCCAACTATGTCGAGTCCTGTATTTAGAGAACAACAGCAGTAGTTATACCTTTACCCCCAGTCATTTAGATAACTTGCAAATGCTCGCGTCCCAAGCAATGATTTCGCTTGAGAATGCCAAACATTATTACCAAGCGACTCATGATCCTTTAACAGGATTAGCAAACCGAAATTTACTTTATGAAATATTTCAACAAAATACAAATCAAGCGACACAGTTTCAAGGAAAGATTGCCTTACTATTTTTAGATATAGATTACTTTAAAGTAATTAACGATACTTTAGGACATGATAATGGCGATAAGTTGCTAATTCATGCGGCAAAAAAAATTACCTCAAGCCTACGTGAGTTCGATATTGCGGCCCGAATTGGCGGCGATGAATTTGCAATAATCTTATTCAATATAAATTCAAAAGAACAAATTACGGCAATAGTTGAGCGATTGCTCGCAGAGATTTCCAAGCCAGTTCCTATAGATGAACATTTAATTCAAATCGCATCGAGCATGGGTATCAGTATATATCCTGACGATGGGAAAAATATTGAAACCTTACTTAAACTGGCTGATACAGCGCTGTATCAAGCAAAAGAGAAAGGTAGAAACCAATTTCATTATTACTCTAACGAACTCTATGAAGAATACCAACAAACTCACGGGTTGGGTAAAGAGTTACAACGAGCTTATGACAAACAAGAGTTTTTCTTAATGTATCAGCCATTTTATGCAACCAGCACAGGAAATATAATTGGACTTGAAGCTTTATTACGATGGAATCATCCAGAAAAAGGTGTCTTAGATGCTTCAAAATTTATCCCTAACTTAGAAAAAAGCCCACTCATCATGCCTGTCAGTGAGTGGATTATTAAAAATGTATGTCGTCAAGCCAAAAGTTGGCAAGATAAAAAAATACTACCTGGACCTATTGCGATTAATATATCCACAATTCAATTTATTCGACACTCTTTAAGTAAAATCATTGCCGAATGTATTGCTAAAAATCAACTCGATGCATCATTTATTGAGTTGGAAATCACCGAGTCAATTTTTATTGAGTACAGCGATAAATTATATAAAGAAATTAATTTATTAAATGAAATGGGTGTTAGTTTAGTGATTGATGATTTTGGTACAGGTTATTCCAGCCTATCTTATTTAAAACATTTACCCGTAAAAAAAATAAAAATTGATAAAGCCTTTATTAGCAATTGTCATAATGATTACTTAGATCAAACGATTGTTAAAGCAATTGCAACAATAGCCCATAAGTTAAATATTATGGTTGTTGCTGAGGGTGTTGAAAATAAACAACAACTTCAGTTCTTGCTAGAACAAGACATTGATGGAGTCCAAGGTTATTATTACTCCCATCCACTTACTGCAGAAGAATGTGTCATACAATTGGAAAACCAAAAAAATAAAAAGAACAAATAGGTTAAACTCAAAATTTTTTTGTTTTATATTTTTACAAAAATCATTTAGAGCATCTATACTTACCTATGATTTTAATCATTTTAACTAAGGAAGGACGTATCATGTACAAAAAAATTATACAAGCAGCTGCATTTACGTTTACATTAGCACTCAGCCCCGTAGTATTAGCTCATGAGTGTGGGGAAGGATTAAAACATATGGTTGAATCACTAAAACTGGATGATGGTCAAAAATCCAAAATAAAACCTATTTTAGAGCAGCTTAAATCAACAATGAAAAATGATGCTGCTCAAATGAAAGACCTAAGCCAACAACTCAATCAACAAGCTGAATCAGCAAATATGGACCAATCTGCAGTGGACAGTTTAGTTGATAAAAAGACAAAACTGATTGGTGATATGATTAAAGCTAAAATAACAGCAAAGAATCAAATTTATGCAGTACTAACCCCCCAACAAAAAACAGATCTTCAAAATAAAATGAAAAAAATAGAAGAAAAAATGGCAGATAAATTTAAAAGCTGCCATGAAGAATAAATGAAGTATCTATCTAAATTCAGGAACAATATGATTATTGTTCCTGAATCCTTAATATAAGCAGGTAAGTAATGTTATTAAAAGAATATATTCGCTGCGATGTAACTGAACTAGCAAAACGCATCAAAACACGTGAAATAAGCCCTCATGAGGCAATGGACTGTGCTCTGTCACGCATCAACGAAGTCAATACAACACTAAATGCCATCGTGACTGATTGCTCCGATTTTGCCAAAAAATGTCTCACGAGTCTTCGCGGTGATGAACCATTTTATGGTGTTCCTTTATTAATTAAGGATTTGGGGCACTGGATTGCTGGAGTTCGAAGCACAGAAGGCTCACGCTTTTTTTCTCACAATATTTCTCCCATTACTAGTGATTTAGTGAATAAAATGATTTCCTTAGGCTTCATCCCCATTGCAAAAACAAATACACCGGAACTAGGCCTCTCTTATGTTACTGAACCTACTTTATTAGGCCCCTGTCGCAATCCATATGATCTTAATAGAACTCCTGGTGGTTCTTCAGGTGGTTCAGCGGCTGCAATTGCTGCAGGTATTGCGCCAATCTCGACGGCAAGCGATGGAGGAGGCTCTATTAGAATCCCTGCTGCATGTTGTGGTTTATTTGGTTTTAAACCAACTACGGGTATCACCCCAACAGGTCCTTTGACTGATGAATTATGGTCTGGTTTGGCGGTGAACTTTGTCTTAACTCGTTCTCTTCGTGATTCCGAAGCATTATTTAATGAATTAGCCGAGCTATCTCGAGTGCGTCCTCTTCATCCGCATAAAAAATTAAATATACTTCATTTAGAGGGTGTTTTTGCACCAGTCCCTGTCGCATCTCCTTGTATTGAAGCAGTTAACAAAGTTGAAGAGTTATTAAAAAATTTAGGCCATACAATACAGAGAAAATATTTGGCACTGGATCTCAATGCAATTGGTGATTGTGTGATTAAAATTATTGCCGCAAACACTTATACGGTGATTAAACTTCAAGAAGCACAATTAAGCCAAAAAGCAAAACCTGATGCGCTTGAGCCTATAACGTGGGAGTTTTATAAACGAGGAGAGGCTCTTTCGGCTTATGAATACATTCTTGCGCGAACTCGTTTATTCCAACTCGTTCAACCCCTGCATCAGTTATTAGATCAAACAGATGTAGTATTAACCCCCGCTTTAGCCCAGCTTCCATTATTAATAGGTGGACTAAGCACTAATGAAGAATTTGATCTTTATTTACAAAAAAACATGGAATTTTCACCTTTTACATCCCTATTTAATCAGGCTGGTTTACCGGCTATGACCCTACCCGTAATGTTTGATAATCAACTCCCAATATCAGTACAAATGGGAGCAGCCAAAGGAAATGACTTGCTGTTGTACGCTTTGGCAAAAGAATTACAACCCCTGTTACCTGATTTTAATCAATTAATGCCTTTAAACTCAGGATAAATGAATCAACCCCTGCAAAAGAATCAAAAGACTTTGAATTTGTTGGAAAATCTAAATAAACGTAGGCTTGGTTGCTAAACCCAGCATGTACATTCTTAAGAACAATGGATAGGTACTTGTTAATTGGGCGTATAGTGATGGTTTTCATGATGGATGGCGCATAAGGATTAATTCAGCAGATGCTCGGCTTAATAGCCGAGGTATCCTCAAACCTACCTTCGCTGGTTATCACTCTCTCTTATATTGTAAAGAGCCCTATTGTTAAGGGCTCTTAAAAGAGATTATTTATTATTTAGGAAACTTAGGAAATTGGTTTGGCATAGGATTTCCTTTACCTATATTTTGAAGAACACTACTTTTTTCAGTCATATTCCCAACTTTTGACATATTGCTTTCACCAGCCATATTGGTTTTTGCAGTATTTTGATTCATGGGTGTATGATGACTCATGGATGGAGTTGACTGCATTACAGCAGGTTTGGACTCAGTTTTTTTTGCGGGTTGTGCTTTTACAGTAGAAGTAGTTTTACTTGGGGCTACTTTAGTATTTTTTTTTGCACTTGCCGTTTTTGTTGATGAAGCCATTTTTTTAGCAGCAGGCGCTACAGATTTTTTCGCAAGCGAAGAAGTCTTTTTAGCGGCAGGCGCAGCTGTAGCTTTTTTCATTGGTGAAGAAGTTTTTTTAGCAGTAGTTACTGCAGCTTTTTTGACTGACGAGGCCGCTTTTTTTGCAGTAGATGCTGCTTTTTTAGCAGGTGCAGACGCTTTTTTAGCAGCAGCCTTAACTGTAGTAGTCGCTTTTTTGGTGCTTTTAGAAATTGAAGATGAAACATCATCCATCATTTTCTTTGCATTTTGATCCAAATTACGAGAAACACTTAACCAGTGACTTTCAAGAATATTGAACGTTTCCCTCATATAATTCAAAGTCATCTGACTGTTTTGGATAAATAATTCCATATTTTTAGTAAAAAATTCTTCTGGTCTTTTGATATCTAATAAATCCATTGGCTTGATTAAAGACAAGTTCTGCATCATTTTAACATTGAGTTCCATGAGTCTTTGCATTGGCGCATCAAAATTGTTAAACATTTTTTGCTCAAAAAATTGGCTTTTCATTAGCATCTCCTTATGTTGCATTGCACAATTAAGATTAGTTATTATCCACTCATTTGTCAAATAAAACTATTCTGGATTCACATAGTTATCATAAAACTTACCTACTATTCATCCTTAATTTTATGAATAATCTTCACAATATACTGTGTAATTATTTTTGCTTCAACTTGGATGTATTTAGATGTTTTTAGTTAATTTTAATACGATTGATATTAATGTTCACCACTCAAATAACCTATTGATTTTAAATAAAAAAACTTTAAAACCACAAAACTTGATAGTACTTAATTATACCTATTTTTCTTAAATCATACTTTTTGTAAAAAAAGCGATAGCATAATTCCTATTTTTTCAGGTAGGATGAATAGAGTTTTATTGTTACATTTTTCAAGGAGAGAATTGTGGGCAAACTTACTGTTGAAGGAATGGCCGATGTAGAAAAAGCAAAAGAAGACCGTGCAGATGCTTTAAAAAAGCTAATTTCCAAACCATTTAATCTAAATGATGACGAACAACAAGCTACATTTAGAAAATACATTAATGACTTCGAATATAATGCGAATCTATCCTACCTTTTCCAAGGAATGTATCCTGGTAGAAAAACGTGGTATGGTTCCTGGCTCGCAAGACTTGTCTTACCGCTCCCCGAATTTGCTCACTACCTCCTAACTATGTTTATTTGTGTTGAGGCAACGGGGTATATTCTCCAAAACTTCAGCATCTCTGACTTCCATAGCCAACTTGAAGAGATGAAGACAATTTACAACTGGTGCTTGAAAAACAAGCAGATCACATATGATGGTTCCACAGATAATACTACAACCCTTTCAAATCCAGATGTTCAGCGGATGATTAAATTAATGGCTCCTCTCTGCCCCACTAAGTTTATGTTGGCATGGAAGAAAGTTACTGCAGAAGAAGAAACTAAAACCTCCATTTGGGGTAGTGTCTATAATACCTATTCCTACTTTACCGCCCCTAAACCTACTGTCGATCTCAATCGTCTCCAAGATTTAAAAGCAAGTGTAGAGCGTCGAGAACTTGATGTAGGTATATATAAAGGTGTAGAGAACGCCGTGCGTTATTTCGCAACAGATACTCATTTTAGAGAATTTTTAATTACCCAAGTACAACGACCTGTTGAGCAAATAAAAAACATGTTGCCTTCGATACTTACTCTAGGACACTCGAAGTCTGAGTAATAAGTATCAGTAATACGTAGGCTGGGCTGTTAAGCCCAGCATTAACTGCCCCCCAAGATCCCCGTAAGTGACCGGGATGGGAGGCAATTTGAAAAGCTTAGAAATTAGAAGGTAAATTAACTGTCCCTGGTTTGGTAGATGTAGCAGGGCTTGAATTAATATAACAGCCATTTGAACCTGCATTCACTGTCAGGCTTCCATCATTATTGATTGTCAGATCACAAAGATGAGCGTTTGAGCCTTTTATCGTCATATGCTCCGTTGCTTTTTGATTTTGTATCAAACAAACGGGAGATTTATTTGTGGGATCAGGGCAGGTGATGGAGTTATTGATAAGCACCGCTTTAAAAGGATAGCCAATATAAACATTATAGTTATAGGATGTAGACGGAGGTGGAGGCGTGTTGCTGCTTCCGGGGCAATAAGTAATTGTGTAATTTTCAACATTCACGTTATTTTGCATGTTTGCACAGGTAAATGTACTACTCATATCATCAAATGGATAGACATAAGCAGTAGGACATGCAGCCTTAAGCCAGCTTAAAGTGGGCTGGACATAATTATTCCAGTTCATATTGGTATTGTTACATTGGTTCGTGTAAGGTGCGGGTGGAACTTCAATGCCAGTTTTATCCCAATCGACGCACCCACAACAATTATTTGAGGCTCCTTGAGAATAACAAGAACCCACGTTAGTACAGGCATACAGATTCCATAAGGTTAAATTATCTTGTGGTGCAGGTAATTTTTGCGCGCAATTGAAAGGAGCTCCGTAATTAGGCTGTAATCCACATATTTGATCAGCAGTCCAGTAACCCAATAATGTGCCGCAACTCTTCTTTAATAGAGGATTTTTTCCTGGATTAAAACTGATACCACAGGTACTCGATGAAGGGCAATCACTATCCACATTACAAATCCCGCCGCCTGCTGCAACCCAACGATAATCATTCGAAGGGGGATTAAATGTCCAAGAGCATGCACCCAATAAAGAATTGGTTTGTGTCGCGGCTCCTGGACTACCACAAGTATATGGCGCTGTATTTGTATTACTTGAAGTATTCTTAGGGGTCATTGACACAGGTAAATTAAATCCATTGATTATTTCTACATCATAATAATCAGGGCCATTTTTTAAAAATGTAAATTCAGCTTGTGTTGCGGGTTGTTGAAAGCCGACCCCCTCTTTACACCCATTCACACCTGAGCCGCAATCTGCCGTTTGACAGGCTCCGTTAGCACACTGAGTTCGACCAGCAATAGCACCGCTCCATATCACATTTTGCTGATTTGAATAGATGGGAATAGTCACCGTATTGGTGCCTCCATTTGCAGCCAATTGATAATTGGTATTCGCAGGAATGGGCACTTGCCAAAAACATTGTTTAATCGCACCGGTTTGTGTACACACAGATCCAGTATAACAATCACTATTCGAATTACATGAAGTATCTCCAGGATGAGCGGGATGGGTATTTTGTACCGAGCCACTAATTAATCCAAACCATACAGGCTGGCTGCAATTATTAACAAAAGTTATTGCGCGTGATTGGACTTTTGAGGACTTATTTTTTGCATAAATCACATTAAAAAAATTACATAGTGTAAAAATACATAGGAGTTGCACTATAAAATTAAATTTTAAAATAGCTTTGATTTTATTCATAATTTTTCCATATATTTTAAGGGTCATTTGGAAATGAATCCCATAAATTATTTTCCATAGATGAAACGTCTTGATGAGACTGCTTCATGGAAGAAATAAGAGAAACAGTCTCGTGGGAATTAAAAATTTAACCTAATTGATAATAACATCCTTCTGCACCATCGTAGAATCTTGGTTGTTACAGACCGAATTAAGGAAGTAGGTAAATTTTCCTGAGGTTCCAGGCAGAGAGTGATCGGTCCAGTTGGTTAATGAACCTTGCCAAATTACCCGCTTTAGCCAGTCACGCACTTGATAGGTGCTTACAGGCATACTTTGTGTGGGGGCAGTCCAAGCCAGGTTAATGGATTTTTTATCGCTACTGTAATTTGCGTTGATGTTGGTTGGAGGAAGGCACTGAGGGGCATCGGGAATAATGACGTCATACTCAACGTCTTGTGATACGCCATTGCTACACACCGAACTCAGAAAATAGGTAAATTTCCCTGAAGTACCGGGTAGAGTGGTATCCGTCCAAGTGAGTTTATTGTCTTTCCATAGTACTCTTTTTTGCCAATCTTTCACTTGATAGGTGACTACATTTGTGCTGTTTGCGGGAGGATGCCACAATAAAGTTACATTTTTTTTATCAGGGGTATACGTTGAAGAAAAATCAATGGGTGGATTACACAGATCAGTGGGAGTAGTACCACCTACCTGATAAAATTTCACACTATTTACATGCATTGTTGCAGATTGCATTTGGGGATTAGGTGCACCAGCGTAAGGCCCCCCTACGGCAAGATTGACAATGAGATAATAACCCCCATTGGGATCATTAAAACCACGCTGTAACGCATTAGCACCATCAGCAGGTAGTGAATCCGTTTTTAAAGGTCCCCAGGTTTTAACATTATCGATATAACCTGTAAGAATATAGCCCCCCTTCGTACTGCTTGGATCTGCCTCCCACTCAAATCCCCATGTGTGTGGATTAGCGTACGCTAATTGAGGAAATTGATGCGACTCAAGCGGGTATCCAATGCCACGGCAATCACCTCCGCCACATTGAGGTGCATTTCCATTAAAATGCAGTGTCGCTGTGGTCACATTAAACGCTGTGGTTTTGAGATAGGCCTCCATGATATCAATTTCGCCATTTTGCGGCCAATTCGAGTCATAGGTTGGCATCATCCAAATGGCAGGCCATAAGCCCTGGTTGTAGTTGCTGGGATTTTTACCTTGCTGGCATAGCCCATCCGTACTTTTAGTACATACAGGTAAATTGATGTTGACTTCCATATACCCATGTTTTGTTTCTTTAGTTGTCCACACTTCAGAAGGTACAGGGGAATTAAATGGAGGGGAGTTTAGATTAGCTCGAGTCATTATTTCTCCGCTTTTCCATAACCCATTAGCTAAGTCTGCGAGAAGCGTTAATGTACCATCCGCATTTTTTATGGTTTTCGAAGTGTCATATACATTAATTTCACCTGAAATGCGATGATCATAATTAGTGGATGCATAATAATTGAGCCCATTGCTCGCCTTATCTTGCAAGATATCAGTAACTAACTGACATGATTTGGTTTTATCAAAAGAACATGGTGATGAAAAAGCAAAGGTACATGAAAAAATAGATGGCAAGATAAATAGCAAGTTTTTTGTTTTTATCATTATTTATGGTCCTTATTTAGGTAGTATCATTTCCTATTAAAATTGATAATAAAATAACTTTTTTTTTGCAAAATTAATTTGTTCTCCCCCATCTAAGGGGGGCACTTTAATCGAATTGGTCTAAACTAACCTATTGATTTTAAAAAAAAAGATTAAAGTGCACGGATATAATCTTATCCAAATATACCTGGATTTTCCATAGTAAAAGTCAATTGTTATCACGGCATCGTCAAATTAACTTTGAGCCACCCTGTAATTCATGTACTGAATCGTACTCAAGACTAACTATCGTAATAATTATCAAAACTTAATTGCAAAAAACTGCTAAATTAGGTGCGAAATGTAGGTTACAAAGTGTTTTTTTAAATTAAAAATGCCATGGAAAACCAAGTCCATGATATCCAGGCAGCCCCAATAACTCACTAAAAATGCGATTAAGTAATCAGAACCTTTTTAGATATTAACTATGGCTTACTGATTTAGTGCTTTAAGAGGAAAAAGGGCTCTAAAGAGCCCTTTTTCATTTATGCAGGATTAACAGGACATGTATAAGTTTGTCCATTTGTTGTTAAAGTAGCTTGTGTAGGCAGGCTAATAATACCGTTGGTATTGAAACCGATGTTAGGTACATATACCGGATCAGTTAGCGTCATAGTTAAATTACCATTGGTAAAAGTTGCTGTAGCATTCCAAACCCCAGTGATTGAAGTAATCCCTTTCGTCACCATGCTTAAAACTGCAGGCTTAGTCATAGGAGATTTAGTGGTAATATAGAGGTTGCAGGAACTTCCAGCCCATGGGTCTTGAGGTGTTCCCCAAGTACTACATTGTGCTTTCACTGAACAATTGTTGGCAGCAACAAAATTATATTGAATTGTTTCTTGCTGTGTTGCGTTTGCAGTAACACTCACAGTACTGTTAAATCGTGCAGTACATTGGGCATTGGAAGGTAACTGAAGAGGAGAAACACTGATTGTATAGTTACCAACAGGTAAGCTAATACTTTTAGGTGTAGTTCCTACAACCTGTACACTATTGCTACTTGACCCATAAGCATATGTTACTGTGAAGACCTGGCTTGGACTAATAGGACAATTACTATCTCCCGCCACACTTATGTTTAGGTTTCCAGTGGACTCTTGCACATATTTAACCGTAACATCGGTCTCTGTGTTTTGAGTAACAATCGCACTATTAGTTTGTGAAGGAGCATAAGTTATGCCGTCGCTGTTGGTTATTGTTGAACCTGTTAATGAATAAGTTCCAGTAGCCACATTATCTAAGCAAGTAGATGTATCAAAAGCAGTTAAAGTAAATGTATAGTGATTATTTCCTGCTGTTGCATTAATCACAGGATGTTGTGTTCCTGTATATCCTGTCGGTGTAGGAACAGTGACACACAATTTGCCAAACTGCTGAACTGGAGTTATTGCATTAAAAAGATTATGCAAATCTTGTTCTTTCCATGGGAAAAGACTGAAATCAGAATCGCTTTCTCGTAACCCTACTGGATAATCGGCATTATTAAATGTCCAGAAAAATAAATTATGGTTTATTTTTTTGCTGATTAAATAGGGTGCGACTGACTTAACAAAAAAATCTTCCCCACCTGTTGCAGGCATTTGCACATCATATCCTAACTCACCAACTACGAAGGGAAAGCCTGAATTCAATGTGAAACCAAAGTTCCAATCAAATCGAATAGGACTGTCATTTGCATCAGATTGCCATCCAGCCACTTGAGATCCATACAAGTGAGGTGCAAAAACGAGATGGCCACCATTACCATCATTGTTCACACCAAGCAACCAATCTGCAATTGCATTGGGATCAGTGCTGCTGAAATTATTGGCTTTAATTGCTTGTACCAATTGGCTTCTAAATGTAGTGACATCAAATCGTGCCACGCCATTGATCGATTGTTTCGTATCTAACAATGAGCGGAAATTTTCACCCCAGTTTGATCCAATGTTGGTTACTCGTAACATATTCGCTGGGCAACGACTTGAATCATTGCTAAGGCTAACCACATTTGAGTCATCAATTTTAGTGGAGGAAGGCAAACAAATCGTAGCTGTATTACTAAAGACTGGATCATATGGGTCATTTCCTTCAGTACCCCCTGGTCCCTCTACAAATAATAAAGTATCCACTTTGGAATCATAAACTGCTGATGCAGCTGCAGCGATGACCTTAACCCATGCAGGCTGAACTGGAGTTGTTTGCGTATTATCTTGGTACCAGAACAGTTGATGCGGCTCATTGTAAATGTCGATACCTAATATATTAGAGGGTGCACCTTTGACAAAATTTGCAATATCATCGTGATAATTTTGCAATGTATAGTCGGCAGCAACCACAGTACCAACGCGGAAATTATCTCCAAGTCCTGGACGATGATGGAAATCAAGCATCACAAGAATATTTTGTTTTTTAAATTCATTAATTGTTGTCGTTAATAAATCGGGGGCTGTTTTGGTTTGGGTACAATGCCCGCTACCATCTGCGCCCTTACTCCAATCACAAAAAGGACCATTTCCCGCTTCTTGATTATTCACATCAGTCACAGAGAAATTAAATGGAGATGATTGTACTGTTTGCGCATTGTGCCAAATTCCAGGTTGTATGGGCAAACGAATTGCTTTAAATGATACGCCATTGTCTGCACTGGTTACATTCGAGCCCGGAACTGTCCATGGTGAAGTAAGTAATTGGATTACACCACTTTGAGTACCGATAGGATTAAAGGGTACATTCCATAAACCGCCAAGAAAATTACTGTCTTGGAATCCTATCCAGGCAATACCATCAATATTGATTTGATTACCATTTGTATCATAAATATTCCCATTTTTTGTATTAAAAGCCCAGGAAGACTGAGCAACCGAAAAAATGAGCACCGTGAGTAAATAAATAAGTCTTGAATAGTTCAAAAACATATTATGCTCCATGCTATTGGTTATTAAAAAATTCGTTTATACAGAACGAAACTAATTAACCCTAAACAAAAGTACTTGATTCGTAAAGAATTTATTTAAATTTTTATAGTCATAGCGCGATGCATGGGATTATTAGACCTTAGGCCATGATCCTGGTAAAAAGGGTCATGTTCAAATTTTATTCTGCTAAAAATAGCTGCTTAGCCTAATGGAGAGCTGATTCTGAATCTTGACGAAATAAAAATGGCTATATATGAGCTTGCATTTTTTTCACTATATCTTAGGAAATTTTGTTAATACTTATTTCTTCTGTGGTAAAGGAAGGAGCACAAATAGATTGACATTCAACAGTTTTTTGCCAATGAAGATCGGAGCTTTTTAATCTATCTCCTCGCGTTTCTTCTCTTTGTGTGATAATCATTTCTGAAGCGTATAGATAAACGAATAATAGCCCATAAGTGTCTAATTTTTTCTTATAAGCTATAAATTCATCTGATCAGTATGTTGCTTGGTTTGGAAACTTTATCCCGTGTGGTGCATTTTCGATGGGATTTATGAAATTGATCACGACCCTTTTTTACCAGGATCAAGGCCGGAGGTCTATGATGTTTTTCGGGCTAACGTTAACCATTTAGTGATGATAGGATTTTTGCGGTGAAGCTGCTTCTTAGATAGAACCCGCGCGGTAATGTTTTGATTTTGTTTCCCTGAATATCATATCCATCACATAAAGACTTTCCATTTGCGGCTTTCGGTCTTACTTGCAAATATTCTCCTTTTTTTGCATCTAGACTTTCAAGATGCCCCGTACCAATTTGCAAGGACAAATAGTCCCAATCAGCCTTTAGAATGCGCTCTTGTGATTGGTCAGGTGACCATATAAAACCCTGACCAATTCTTCTTTGTGGATAGGGAATGTCCGTATCACCTTCTATTGGGATCCATAAAACTCGACTTAATTTCATGTAACATTGTGAGGTCTTCCATTCTTGTTTATGAATTGTAAGTAATGGGATGGAGGTAATGAACGTCGACTCAGTGGGTTTACCAGATTTATTAAGTGGCAGTGTTTTCAGTTCAACACCCAAGCTTTTAAAGTCCGGTAATGATTTATTTTGGGCATCAGTACCTAAAGCTAATTCAATTGCCTGCCCCACCCACCCTTTCCTCTGGCTAGGTATATCAGGAATAGACAAATTCAAACTTAAACCGAGTTGCGCAAAACTAAGACCAGCAATATCGGAGCAACGCGCAAGTAATTCAGCTTCACTATTCGGTGGTCTGTTTTTTAGCAATGAGTTCACCTTGTCCCTCTTTAATTTCAATGGAAATTGGCTCTATAGGGGGTTTAATATTTGCTGCTTTAAATTGAGTCATAATCGCAAACAATACTTTAGATTGTACTTCAATGCGTGTGTGTATCTGAACGTTAATAAAATATCGAACCTCAAACTCTAGTAAGGCTTCATCAATTTTCTTAAGGAACACTTGAGCAGGTGGATCACCAACAATCTCAGGGGTCGTAGCTAAAATATCTTGTATTAGTTGCTGGATCATTGCCGGATCATCAGAGCGACTGACTTTTATAGGTATCACTGTTCTGACAATACCGTCCTGATGTGTCCAGTTAGTAAAAGGTTTATTAAAGGTTTCTGCATTAGGAATCAATACTTCCATATTGTCCCAAGAAGAAACTCTCATAGACCGAATGCCTATATGGGAAACACGCCCTTCATGCTCACCTACAGTTACTAAATCCCCCTCTCGTACGGGTCTTTCAACAAGTAGCATCAGGCCGCCAACAACGTTGCTGGCAAAATCACGCAAACCAAATCCCATACCAACGGCAAGTCCCCCGATAATCATTGACATACCACTGAAGTCAAATCCCAATACGTGTAAAGAAACAAAACCACCTAAAAGAACAACCGCATATTGGCTAAACACGGAGAGACTGTTTCTTATTCCTGCATCTTTAGCATTTTTATACAACCAACGATAACAAAATTCGCGCGTCCATTTAGATGCCCATACAAAAGTTGCAAGCAGAATACAAAATCCTATCGTACTTGTAACCGTAATATGGATTCCGGGGATATTCACAATGGTATATTGCGCAAAAATACCTAGGCTAACCATTACCAATGAGTCAGAATGCCAGCCAAACAACTGGAATAGAACTAATATGCTTGCAACAAGTAATAAGATGCGCAGAATTTTATCCAATGGCTTTAAAAAAACCTCTATCCATAGCCATCCGTTACGCAATGAAGAAATCATTAGTTCAGAAAACAACTCTAAAGCATCGAATATCAAACCTCTTACTAGTATGTATCCAACAAGCACAAGCAGAGCATAAGCCTGATACTGACTCATATTCCATGCTAAATTAATGAATCCAAATAATCCAATTACAGCAGTGGTGAATAACGTTATAGGTACTAGAAGAACTAATAAAGAAATAGCATTTTTAACATATCTCTTTTGACTTTTTAATAAAGGACGAAGAAGGTAAGGAATGACATCCTTACTTTTCCATATTACTAAGGATACAGTCAAAATAAAGAGCATAAATAAACGGTTAAAAATGTCTTGTAGCAGTATGGATAATGGTAATGAATGACTTAAAGTCATCAAGGCAGTTGTCCATCCACCAAAAAGTAACAGCCATTTTAAACGATAATAAAGTTTGACATCTTTACCGGATGAATCGGTGATTCGCTCTAATAATACTAGGCGACCTATTAAAATTAAAATCCTAAAGGTAAACCACACTGCAATTAATTTTAACAGTAACTGATAATTAGCAAAGGAAATATGAGTTACATAAAGCAATGCCCATAGCATCGAAACGATACAAAAATAAGGCATGTTTCTTTGTATTAAAACCAAAAAACCATCGTATAGGTAGCCTGTTAAGCGAGAGCGTTCTTTATCTTGACGCAGCGTTCTTAGGAAACGGCTTATCATGAAGAAAAAGCCTGCAATAAAGACAAACCCACCCCATAAGAGCACCATGGATAAAGCGTTTAACCATAAATAGCTGTCGTAAACTTTTAAACTCAGGGTTTTAATATATTTATAAAATAAACCAGGAATAGCTGCTATCTTATTAAGAATAATCGGCCAGCTGCTGATACTGTAATCAGCAAGCGTTTGTCGCACAGACATTAATTTCTTGAGCTGAGCCTGATAGTCAGACAAATTCTTAGTGAGCAACTGTTTTTGGGCGTTCGTCTCTTTAAGTTGACGTGTTAAGATATCTTGTAACGAGCGGATTGATTTTTTTAAATCAGGCGTACCAACAAGTTTGGTTTCATTATTCAAAAAAATGCTTATTTGTTGTATTGTTTTTTCAATTTTAGAGTATTGATTTAATGCATCTTTATAAATATCTGTGATCAATTGTAGATTTTTGGTATCTGGATTTTTAAGATAAATAATATCCGCTTTTACTACGGTTCTCTGAATATTTAAGGCATTTAAATGATTTTGAATTGCTGCAATATTTTGATTGTTAATCAGTAGCATTGCCTCATAATCTGCTGACGATAATGGTTTCGCTGATTTACGGCTTTTATTGGGCTGTTTGGGGGTATTACTTTCATAAAGCGCGGCTAAACGTTTATTAAGTTGTTCTTTTAATGATTTAATTTGTACTAGTTTTTGTTCAAGTACAAAATTCGAATGCCATAATTCCAAATTTTTTATTTCATCATTAAGTGATGTTTGAAATTCTTTAGCAAGTTTTAAGTTTTCAACGATAAGTTGAGTCGTTTGCTTGTTGATATTAAGCAGATTTTCTACTTTTTCTACGCGCTCAGGAATCGATGTATTTTCCTTGGCAATGGGCATCTGTTGAAGATGCTTTAAACGTTGATTTAAATTATCTTGCTCTTTATATTGATGTTCAAGAAAACCTTCTAAACTGTCAATCTTCACACGGCTCATTGAGAGTATTGCCGACACTTGTTTCATTTTAGTGTCAAACTCCTTCTCACTTTGAAGCATTATTGGCTGTTTTGTTTCTTGAATTGATGCGGTTAAATGAGCTTTTTCTTGGGTTAAATATTCAGTAAACGTGACTGATTTCTTTGCCGGTGCAGCTACGACTATGGAGGAACAAAAAAATAAGAAAAAGAAAAAACTCAAATATCTTTGATTTTCAGTTAATAATTTTATTTTTCCTAGCAAAAAATTATTTCTGCGCGTACAAAGATCCTCTTCCAAATTAATTTCTACATCAACTGGAGGAGAGATCCCTGCCTGTGCAGGGATTAATTTTCTTACGAGGTTCGCGAGGCCTCTACTTAGTACATTATTTAGTCTGTGTAGTTGGAGCAAGTCTTATTCCTAATTCAGTTAATTGCGCGTTACCCGTAGGCGATGGCGCGTTCGTTAATAGGCACGATGCTGTTTGAGTTTTAGGAAAAGCTATGACATCTCTAATTGACGTCGAATCTGTAAGTAACATAGCTAGGCGATCGATGCCAAGAGCAATACCACCATGCGGGGGTGCTCCGTATTGTAAGGCATCCAATAAAAAGCCAAACTTTTCCTGAGCTTCTTGCTCATTAATTCCAAGCAACTCAAAAACCGTTTTTTGTAAATCGGATTGATGAATACGTATGGATCCCCCGCCAATTTCAAAGCCGTTAATGACGATATCATAAGCCTTGGCTAATGTTTGCGTGGGCTTAGCACGTAAGTGCTCGGGAGATAAATCTTTGGGTGACGTAAATGGATGATGCATCGGATTTAATTTATTGGTCTCATAATCCATTTCAAACATAGGCCAATCAACAACCCATAATAATTCCCATCCATCTTTAAGTAGTTTTCTATCATGACCAAGCTTTATTCTTAATGCCCCCATTGCTTCATTAACAATATGGTTTCTATCCGCACCAAAGAAAATAACATCGCCTGTTTTAGCTTCCGTGCGTTGTAAAATTGCCTGCACGGCCTCTTCAGAGAGAAACTTTAAAATGGGTGATTGCAAACCGGGCATTCCTTCATCTAGGTTATTTACTTTGATGTAAGCTAGCCCCTTCGCACCATAAATCCCAACAAAACGACCATAATCATCTAAATCTTTTCGGCTCAGGTCACAACCACCAGGAAGTCGTAATGCAATGACTCTGGATTCTGAATCATTTGCAGCTGTAGAAAATACTTTAAAATCACATTCTTTAACGATGTCAGCTACATCAATAAGCTCTAACGGATTGCGTAAATCGGGCTTATCACTACCAAAGCGCTGCATGGCTTCAGCATAAGACATTCTGCGTAATTTTTCAGGTAAATCCACATTAAGAATTTGTTTGAATACTGTTTTTAATAAGCCTTCGATGAGATTGAGTATGCTTTCTTCATCAATGAAAGACATCTCTATATCAAGCTGTGTAAATTCAGGTTGTCTATCGGCGCGTAAATCTTCATCACGAAAACAACGAACAATTTGGTAATATTTGTCAAAACCAGCAACCATAAGTAACTGTTTAAAAAGTTGTGGTGATTGAGGCAATGCATAAAATGATCCAGGATGAACTCGAGAAGGCACCAAATAATCACGTGCGCCCTCAGGGGTTGCTTTGGTCAGCATTGGTGTTTCAATATCAAGAAAGTCTTGCTGATTGAGATAAGTACGTATACAGCTATTTAACTGATGTCTTAGTGTCAGTTTGTGCTTCATTGATGGGCGACGCAAATCAATATAGCGATATTTATAACGTAGATCTTCATTCACAACTTGGAAATCATCAGGTAAAAATGGTGGTGTAGGTGATTGATTAAGAATTTCTAGCGCGGTACCAATTACCTCAACTGTACCAGTAGCCATCGCTGGATTAATCATCCCATCAGGTCGTTTACGTACAACACCAGTGATTTTAACAACAAACTCAGAGCGTAATTTTTCTGCGTCAGAAAAAGAGGCTTTATCTTCTGGTTCATATACTACTTGTAAGATGCCAGAGCTATCACGTATATCAAGAAATATGACACCACCATGATCTCGACGATTATGTACCCAACCACATACAATAACTTCTTTACCTAAACTTGACTCATCGACGCCCAAACAGTAGTGTGTACGCATATAAAACCGCCTATTTAAATTTTTACAAATTGTTTGCTAATGCTACCTCAGACATCGGTGGCATTACTCCTAAAGAAATTATAAATTTTAATGCTTCATCAATACTCATATCTAACTCAATAACATCATTTCTAGGAAGCATCATAAGAAAACCTGAAGTGGGGTTAGGAGTAGTTGGTACAAAGACAGAGATCAACTCTTCTTTCGTTTTATTATTTATTCCTGAATTTGCCGTCCCGGTCTGAAAAGCGATAGTCCATAATCCTTTACGTGGGTATTCTATTAAAACTACTTTTCTAAAAGCCTCACTGTTTGTTGACATTAAGGCATTAATAACTTGCTTCACTGTTTTATAAATTGACCGAACCAAGGGAATTTTAGAAAGAATGGATTCTCCCCATGCCACTAATCGTTGTCCAAAATAATTGGTAGCAATGATTCCAGTAACAAGTAGAATAATAAGGGATAAAACAACGCCTAAACCTGGAATATAATGCCCGATTAACTGTTCGGGTTGGTACGCTTTAGGAATTAAAGCCAATGTATTGTCAAGTAAGTCAATAATAAAGCGCAATACCCCTATGGTAATGAGTATGGGTAACCATACCACCAATCCAGTAAGTAAATAGCTTCTTAATGACATTGTTTTCATTTATTGTCACCGTCTTTGGTAGTTTTTGATGAAGTTGTATCTTTTGTCTTATCGACAGCAGCCGCATCGCCACTTTTAGTAGTTTCTGTAGATTTACTACTACTTTTGTTTTTAAAATCAGTCGCATACCAACCAGTGCCTTTAAGTTGAAAGCCAGCAGCAGAGATAAGTTTGACCACTGTATCCTTATAGCATACAGGGCATTGTTTAACAGGCTCATCACTAATTTTTTGCATTAAGTCAAAGTGATGATGGCAACTCGTACATTGGTATTCATAAATTGGCATCGGAAACGACTCCATTAACTACAGATAGTTCAATCTAACCAAATATTATAACGAATTCCCCAAGGATGAACAATATGTACGTCCAAGAACAAGGAGCATACATAGCTGATTATTCCTTTGAGTTATCTATATTTTTATAAATATTTTTCGTCGGTATAAAAAAGCAGCAACCAAGAAATTAAACAAAAGAAACAATATGGAATAAAATAAGCCTGCATTTTCTAGACTAAAATTTCCAAATAAATATTCTGCAATCGCTACTCGCACAACATCTTGAGATCCATCAGGCAAGGGAAGAACAAACATGGACTGTATTTTCAGTAAAATAGCATGGAAAATAAAAATAAATAGTGCATTCATGCCAAAAATCTTAAATGGTATTGACCATTTTTTATAACCTAACACATCAATAACAAAAAAACATAAGCCAAAAACTATAAGTGAAAAACCACTACTCCATAAAACAAAAGTACTTGTCCATAAATTCTTATTAATTGGAAAGTTATAACTCCATATCCAAGCCAATAAAAGAAAAAGCAAACCCATTGCGATTAAAATCGCACTTTTCTTTTGTTTACTGATTGGTGTCAATAAAAAATGTCCTGTCAAAAGCCCAGAAATAGTTGTAGCAATGGCCGGGATGGTACTTAAAAAACCTTCTGGGTCGTATGTTTTATTAAATAAATGCCCTGAGGAGAATATTTGACTATCAATATAAGCCACCCAGTTTTTTGCAATACTTAACGGATCAGCTTCAGCACCAGGGACTGGAATTTGTGTTAGTAAAAACCAATAACCAATAAGAATACCCAAAAAGGTAAGAATTTGTGCTCGAACGGAGGTATGAAGATAGAGCAGAGAACAAATGAAATAGCACACACCAATACGTTGTAAAATTCCATAGTATCTTATGGTTGATAAATTCAGCTTATTTGGAAAAACATTCAAAAGTAATCCAAAGAAAATTAACAGAAAAGTACGTGTTAAAATACTTCTGTAAAGTTGTGCTTTACTCTCCATGTCCTTATGTTTTTTCAAACTGATGACGGTTGTGATTCCTACAATAAACAGGAATCCAGGGAACACCAAGTCAGCTAAACTACATCCATTCCACTCAGCATGCGTTAATATGGGGTAAGAAACTCGCGTTCCCAGGCTATTGACTAATACCATTAATGCCATCGTTAGGCCGCGAAAAACATCCAAGGATAAGATACGATTATTTTCAGCTAAGTGGCTACTCATAAAAGGAGTTCTTAAAAAAAATACTATGATAGCAATAATATATTAAGTTGTCTTTAAACCACGTATAGGAACATCCATATGATAAACATAATGTTTAATAATTTGTTCTGCTTGTTCGCAGGTTAAGGGCTTACTGATTGCCCCTTCCATAAAATAGTGTTGGCAATCGTATTTGACTACATCTGCTTCAAAACCAGTCAAAGCAATAATGGGGACATGATGATCTGTATTTTTTTCTTTTTGACGCAACTGCTTTGCAACGACATAGCCTGAGGAATCTTCCAGCCCAATATCCATCAGAACTAAATCGTATTTTCCTGGTTGAAATAATTTTATTGCACTGTCGGCAGAATCGGCTATATCAACATGACAATGTAATGCGGTTAATAATGCCTTTTCAACATTTTGTGCAATTATATTATCTTCCACCATGAGCACAGTAGGCAAATACCCCTCATTTAATAAACTCTTCGTTGTTTGTTTATTTTCTTGTAACGCATCGGCATGGGTTTCAATTTCTTTATTTAAAGTAATATTGTTTAAAATAACAATTAATCCAATTATTTGTTTATTACGATCATACATTGGTATTCGCGATGATTGAAAATAGAAAAGCTTTCCAGAATTATCTTTAATTGGTTGTTCTTCCACATGATGCTGGGGGACTCCTGAAAAAATTACTTTCATATCATCTAATTTTAACGTCTCTATCCGCTCTTTATCCCAGTGTGCAAATTCCTCCATTTGTTGGTATGGCGACCCCTTTAAATCATTGATTGTGTTGACGCCGAGCAGTTCAACGAAATTGTTATTACATCCTTTTAGATTACATTCAGTATCTATCCAGTACACAATATTGGGCATTGAATTGATAATTTCCATATAATATTGATGTATAGAATCAATTTCATCTTGAGTCCTATTTTTAGCGTGGGATGACATGCAAATACTCCAATAATTTATCATTTCGCATGTAAATTATAGTACAGCTAAATTATTTTGATTTTTTAATTGAGAAAGAGTTTCTTGAGGAAGAGTTTTTCAATAACTTTGAGTTTTTATCTGAAGGCAACTTACCTTTCTTGTAAGTGTTCAATTAAGGGAGCAAAACAGGCGCTAATTTTTTATAACACAGTATTATATCCCCTTTCTTGTGTCAGTTTGATGTTGTTCCCCTTCTTCCGAAGTGCGATAGGACTGTTAAAGTGAAGCTAAATTTTTTGAAGAAAGATAATAGCCTTCCGGGTTTTATCGAAATAACTGTGACGCATTGCGAATGGTTTAATCAACATTTTTACATAAACCCCACTTCGCAACTTTTTGTGGGGCTGGACATCAAAATAAAGGATGAGCTAACGAATAATCCATTCTATTTGATCTTTTAAATCAATTGAAATTTCGGAGAGCTCTTCAAGTTCGTAATCCATATAGGGATTGTCAACTGAGCTAACAGATTGATGTTGTTGCATTTTTTTATCACGCTGTTGATGCAACCATAAAATCTGCGGTTTAAATAGCTGAAGTACCCCCTCTACCCATTTATCCAACACTTGCCAATAAGGATCATCAATTAAGGTTATTTTATAGTATTTCAAAAGGCGTGCACTCTCTTCAGCATTGTACCAAATTTCGGAGGTTACCCAACGATTAACAGTAAACAGGCGTATGGGTTGTCCTAGTTGATTCATGCCAATGGCAATTAGATGAGTCATGGGATTATCGATATACCTATCCCAATCAGCTAAAGGTGCGGGTTTAATCCTTTTAGGTATATATTTATAGCGTAAAAAACAATGAAAATGACCATGCTCTGTGCTTTCGTAATTTTCTCTATGGCAGTGATAAAAATATTGAGCCCCAGTTGTGTGGTCTATGCGATCACCAGGCGGATAGTGGCTCATATGTTCAAAACGACGTTTCTTCTTTAAAGCATAATGAAGAATGTTTTTACCCTTGTTTGTTGTCATTAGTTGTTGCGATTCTAAAACTTGTTTGGCGTAATTCAAATAAATGCCTTTATGCCACTTACTTAGTTTGGGCAAGGTAAAATCTGGATGGGTAATCATATTTTTTACTTCTTGAAGAAAAAAGAAGAGGTAGTAGAAACTACCTCTTTTAAAAAATAAAGACTACAGATTACTCACCAGAGCAACCTTTGCAGCCTTTGCAACCTTTACAACCTTTACAGCCAGCGCAACCTTTGCAGCCCTTGCAACCTTTGCAAGTACTTGTAGGAGCAGTAGTAGATGCGTCATCTGCATAAGCAACTGAAACTACAGGAGCTGCTAATACAGTTAATAGAGCAGCTACAGCTATTGTTGATTTTTTCATAATTTTACTTCCTTGATAGTTAATGATTTTTAACCCAATTAGATATTAGCAAAGAAATTGGAGTTTTTCTTCTTTTTTTAAAAAAAATTTTTATTTTCATACATTTTATCGCGAGTAAGACAGTAAATTTAGTATATAAAATTATGACAGCTCTTTTTTCGAAACCAATAAAAAAAACCTATCCAACATTCTTGCACTTAAAAGCCATTTTAAAGAAATCATAAGATGGGCAGGAAAAGTTACTGGATATTTGACCTTTGGTCTTTTGGATTCAATTGCATGAATGAATTTATCAATTACCGCATCAGTTTTCCGGGTAAAAACTGAATCAGATTTCTTTTGTTTAAAGGTTGTGAGCATCCGTTCATATTGTTTGCGGAACTGGCTATTTTGTATATCGACCATACTCAATGAGTTATCAACACAATTATCTCGAAAACGGCTTTCTATTGGCCCTGGCTCTATAGTAATAACGTCAATACCTGATGATTTCAATTCAAGCCTTAGCGTATCACTTATCCCCTCTACGGCATACTTTGAGGCATTATAGGCACCGCGAAATGGCATACTGATAATACCCAAGATCGAACTAAGATTAATAAGACGACCAGCGCCTTGCTTTCTCATGACTGGAATAGCAAGATTGGTTAGCTCGACTAACCCAAAAACGTTCGTTTCAAATTGTGCACGTAATACATCACGCGAAATATCTTCTAAAGCTCCTGCCTGACCATATCCAGCATTATTGATCAGCACGTCTAAACGACCTTCTGTTTTAGCCATAACCTCAGTAAATGCACGTTGAATTGAAGCAGAATCAGAAACATCCAGTTGAACTGCCTCTACGCCCATATCCAATAATTTTTGGACATCCTCCTGTTTTCTACAAGACCCAATAACTCTATGTCCTCTTTTCTTCAGAGCAAAAACTGCATCAAAGCCAATACCGGTAGAACAACCTGTAATTAAAATTATTTTTTCCTTCATAAATTAAATCTCCAAATTGTTCGTGAATATTAGAGTCTATTTATAATCTATAATTCTTAATGTAACAACATCAAGAGGGATTGCATCATGGAAAAAGTTAGCATCCGAAGTTACAAAAATATCTCGCGTCTTTTTTTGTCTTTGATAATACTTATAGGTTTTTTCTACAGTAGCATAGTTAAAGCAGATACATCACCTTCACAATTACCGGGTCAGCAACTTGCTTATTTTATTGGATATCATTCTGGTGGCTATTATGAACCACCACCATATTACTATCATCGTCATCATCGAAGCGTGTTTTGGACACCATGGAGATATGTAGGTCACGGATGTCGCAAAAGCTGTCTGATTGATCGCTGGAGTGGCCATGTGATTCGTTGTAGAAGAATTTGTCGATAGCTGAGGAGGAGTGATTTCATTTTTGCATTGTAAGCCTGGGTGCAGCGCACCGAAACCCGGGTTACGGCTTCGCCTACAGCATTGCTGTACTGCCATACCAATTTGAACAAAAATCACACATAAAGTCGCTGCTCTTAAGCAAAATAATCAACCAACCCTTTCATTTTCCCTTTATTCTTCAAGGGAGTTACTCCAATTTCATCTTCAAAAGTTTGAGTGAGTTGTTCTTGTGTACTATCATTTTGCTGAGAAAACCGTCGTGGGTTGGCATCAGAATCAATCTGTACTTCAGACAAATTTAAACCTTGATCAGCCATCATCGCCTGTAATCTTGGTAACGATTGGTCAATGATGTCTCGCACATGATGGTTATGCGTTACTATATTTATTGAAGCAGTATCATTTGTCACTTTAATGTTGATCTCTAGTGGCCCCAAATACTCAGGATTTATTTTAATTACGGCACTTTTAACGTCTTGCTGACCAAGCCAAATAATCTGATCAGAAAATTGTTTCGACCATTCGGGTTTATCGACTTCTATGGGTATCATTAGCGTTTGAGATACATTATCTAAAATAGGTGTGCGACCTTCCATAGACACATCAACACGCGCTTCATTTGTTACTACTTGCCCCATCAGTTGTAATTTTGCCCCATCAGTATTTTCGATTGCAAAAGACGATAGCGTAGTAGTAGATGTAAGATGAGGCACTGCTTTTTCCTTTTCATTTACTAATGATTGAAATGAAATGGTTTGATTTGTATTTTTTTCCTCTAAAGGACTTTCCAAATCGCTCAATTTGGATTCTAAGTGTATATTAGATGTCATTAATTCCATTTTTTTACTGTAAGGCACTGAGTTTTTCAAATCTTTACTGTTTTCAATAGGTTCTGCTGGGCTTAGTAATGTATTTGTAATAATTTGTGGCAACTCTGAATTTACAATCAGATCAGTATCTTGCAGTAAACTGCTCCTAACTTCGACTACAGCAGGTTGTTGTTCTAACGCTTGTATATCACTTTCCTGAATATCTTTTTCAATGTTTTTAAGTACATCAATTTGTTGTATTTCTTCGATTAAAGCATCATTTCTTGAGATCGTTTCATCAGCTTGTATTTGACTTTCTTTAATTTGTACTGACGTAGGTAACAGCTTTTCTTCATTTTGCTCTGGACACTTTAACAGGTCAATTGGATTATATTCCTGTTCAGGGGCGCGATTTTTTTCAATTTCCTGCTGATAATATTGAGAGCTAATCCAAGAAACAGCAACATTATTTTCCATCTCATGGATAGTTTGCTTCTCGCTATCTTCCTCCACGCTCTCTTCTGTTTCTGCATTAACTATTTCTGAGCTAGACTGATTAAGTTCTCCTGTAACTTCATTTGCTTCCTGATAATTAGATATCTTTTCTACAACATGGGATAACAATAAAATGAACGCATTTGGATCTTTGAGATCGATTGTTGGTAAAGGATTTTGAATACCACTTTGAGTTTTTTCTACTGGTCCTGTCAAAATATCGCCATCTATGAGATTGTCGCATGACGAATTATTAGAGAAAAAGTCAGCAAACCCTGGTAGGTTTAATAGTGCATTCAAGTCGGTCATTCTAACTCCCAATACTTTTGATTATTGAATGCAATATCCGTACCAATTGATAACTTTATGCTAAGACAATTAAGTTCATGTTAATTAATATTGCTTGAGTGTAAAGGCAAGCAAGAGCCTCTGTTTCCTTACTTACAATGGATGCTAACCTTGTTTGTACTTATATTTTAAGAGCATCATCATGACTTTTTTTACTAAAAAAAAAACACACGCATCTGTTTTACAAACAATAGCAAACGCTAAGCAGTTATTGGCTCATATATCAGAGGACGATAAATATGCTTTTCTTATTCTTTTAGCACAGCGAACCGAAGATTTTGAGAATGCGCTCAAAAATATTACAGATCCTAATGAAAAACAAAGAATATTAGAACAATATGCTCGTTTTGCTAAAACAGTTGTCTCTTGTTTATCTCAACCACGCTATACAAATTCTTATACCAGCAGTTATTTTAACAGCAGAGATTATTATGCAGTAGGAATTACTGAACGGGTCAAAGAGCCTATACGACATAATGTGTCACTCGGCGCAACTATTTTGGGAGCGATACTTGTTTTGGCATCAATCATTGCATTTCCTTACATGCCGATCTTAAGCGCCATCTTATTTCCAATAGGTCTTACGATGTTAGCCCCTGGAGTGATCTCTTTGATGACGCCAAGCCCACTTGATCCGATAGCCAAACAACAGGAAGAAAAGATGATCTTTCAGTCTGGTGCGAAATTAATTGACCCCGCAGTCTCTTTTGATGAAGTTCCAAGAAATGAAGGAGCCTTCCCCCTTGTGGCAATGTAAAAAGTTCTGACCTAATTTAATCAGAACTCATGGAATTTTCTTAAAATTGAGCTATCATTCAGTTTTTGATTTCAGGAGTTCCTTATGAAAGTAGGTCGTGACAGCTTATCGACAAAATCTCAATTGCACGTAGATGGGAAAACTTATCATTATTTCAGTCTTAAAGAAGTCGAACAAAAAAAATTTAAAGGAATCAGCCGCCTTCCATATTCCCTCAAAGTTCTTCTTGAAAATTTATTACGTTTTGAAGACGATAACACAGTAACCACCAAAGATATTAAGGCTATTGCTGATTGGCTGCATGATAAAACATCACAACATGAAATCGCGTTTAGACCCGCACGCGTATTGATGCAAGACTTCACTGGAGTTCCTGCTGTAGTTGATTTAGCGGCCATGCGGAATGCAATCGCTCAATTGGGCGGTAATCCTGATAAAATCGCGCCTTTATCACCCGTTGATTTGGTGATCGATCACTCAGTTATGGTCGACAAATTTGCCAGCACTGACGCATTAGCTGTAAATACTGAAATTGAAATGAAGCGAAATAATGAGCGCTATGAGTTTCTGCGTTGGGGTCAAAAAGCATTTGATAATTTCCAGGTTGTTCCTCCTGGAACAGGTATTTGTCATCAGGTAAATCTTGAGTACTTGGGAAAAACCGTATGGAGCAGCAGTGACAATGGTGCTTTATATGCTTATCCCGATACATTAGTCGGTACAGACTCCCATACAACCATGATAAATGGCTTAGGTGTGCTCGGATGGGGTGTGGGAGGTATTGAGGCCGAAGCAGCAATGTTAGGGCAACCTGTATCCATGTTGATTCCTGAAGTGATTGGCTTCAAATTGCATGGAAAAATGAACGAAGGGATTACAGCAACTGACCTGGTGCTTACAGTAACGCAAATGCTTAGAAAAAAAGGAGTTGTAGGTAAGTTTGTTGAATTTTATGGACCCGGTTTAAGTGATTTACCTCTTGCTGATCGCGCCACAATCTCTAATATGGCACCCGAATATGGCGCTACATGTGGATTTTTCCCTGTAGATAAAGAAACAATTCGCTATCTTGAATTAACTGGCCGTGATAAACACACTGTTGCTTTGGTTGAAGCTTATGCTAAAGCACAAGGAATGTGGTATGACAAGGACAGTGAAGATCCTGTATTCACTGATACTTTAGAACTCGATTTGAGTACTATAGTCCCCTCATTGGCAGGTCCTAAACGACCTCAGGATAAAGTCACTTTAAGTACTTTACCTACAGAATTTGATGCATTCCTTAAAGAAGCTGGAAAGGAACAGGAAAAAAATACTTCTTTTGCAGTGAAAAATCATGATTTTCAAATGAAACACGGCAATGTAGTCATTGCTGCCATAACCAGTTGTACGAATACATCTAATCCAAGTGTCCTTATGGCTGCCGGGTTAGTGGCTAAAAAAGCAATTGAAAAAGGGTTACAGCGTAAACCTTGGGTTAAATCTTCTTTAGCCCCCGGCTCAAAAGTCGTCACAGATTATCTCAAACAAGCTGGATTACAAACTTATCTAGATCAATTAGGTTTTAATTTAGTGGGTTATGGTTGTACAACGTGTATTGGTAACTCTGGTCCACTACCTGATGCTATTTCGCACAGCGTTAGTGACAATGATCTTGTTGTTTCTGCTGTTTTATCAGGAAACCGTAATTTTGAAGGACGTGTACATCCTCAAGTCAGAGCAAATTGGTTAGCATCACCACCACTAGTAGTTGCCTATGCCCTTTGCGGTACTACTACTATTGATCTCAGCAAAGAGCCCATAGGTAAAGACAATAAAGGCAATGACGTATACCTAAAAGATATTTGGCCATCAAATGCTGAAATTGCGGCTGAAGTTTCTAAGGTTACTGGTGGTATGTTCCGCAAAGAATATGCAGAAGTATTCCTTGGTGACGAACACTGGCAAACGATTAAAACAAGCAGTGGAAAAACCTATGAATGGGATGCGCATTCAACATACATCCAGCACCCACCCTTTTTTGACAACTTAAAAACTAAGCCTGATCCAATTAAGCCTATTAAACAAGCATATGTCCTTGCTTTATTTGGTGACTCAATTACAACGGATCATATCTCTCCAGCCGGCTCGATCAAAGCGAGTTCCCCTGCTGGCTTGTATTTAAAATCCAAAGGGGTTGATGAAAAAGAGTTTAACTCCTACGGTTCTCGTCGCGGTAACCATGAAGTAATGATGCGAGGTACGTTTGCTAATATCCGTATTCGCAATGAAATGACGCCGGGACAAGAGGGCGGTATCACCCGTTATATTCCTTCAGGCGAAGTAATGCCTATTTATGATGCAGCAATGCTTTATCAAAACAATCACCATGATCTTGTAATCATTGCGGGTAAAGAATATGGTACAGGCTCATCAAGAGATTGGGCTGCAAAAGGCACCAATTTACTTGGGGTCAAAGCAGTAATCACTGAAAGTTTTGAACGGATTCACCGCTCAAACTTGATTGGCATGGGGGTTTTACCATTACAGTTCTGTGATGGTATGACGCGTAAAACATTGGAGTTGCAAGGAGATGAGCGCATCAGTATTGATGTGTCTGATTCTTTAAAACCTGGTTCAATGGTTCCAGTAACTATTGAACGAGCCAATGGCAAAGTTGAGCAGATTAATGCATTATGTCGCATCGATACTGCGGACGAACTAGAATACTATAAAAATGGTGGTATTCTACAATATGTTCTCAGAAATCTGTGTGCTTAATATGCTCATGATATATTCTCAGTTGGGTCTCTGGCCCAACTGCAGCATCATTGAGTTAGCTCGATATGATCATTTATTTGAGTTAAAATCCAAATCTATTTTTTAGTAAAATTTCATAAACAATAACACTGACGTCCAAGGTTATTTGCGGTCTGATTATACCGCGTTTGGTAAGGATTAATTCATGAATCACCCTAAAAAGGTTCTAAGCGTTTTTTCTTTAGTAATGATTAACGTCATTGCTGTTGATAGCTTACGTACTTTGCCTATTAGCGCCAAACTAGGCCTTACATTAGTCTCGTATTATGTTGTAGCAGCGTTTGCTTTTTTTATTCCTGTATCTTTAGTAGCTGCTGAATTAGCGACTTCTTATCCTGAAACAGGTGGAATTTACATATGGGTTCGTGAAGCATTCGGTAAACGTGCAGCTTTTATTACTATTTGGCTTCAATGGATATATAACGTGGTTTGGTATCCAACAATACTCGCCTTTATCGCAGCCACCCTCTCCTATTTAATTTCCCCAGAACTTGGAAATAATAAGTATTATTTGTTAGGTACTGTGCTTGTTCTGTTTTGGGTATTTACAATACTTAATTGCTTTGGAATGAAAATATCAAGCATAGTCAGTACGATCGGAGCAACATTAGGCACTATATTCCCTATGCTTTTTATTATTATATTAGCAGTGCTTTGGGCTGTTCAAGGAAAGCCCACGATGGTCGGCTATCCCTCGACGTGGTTACCTGATTTCAGCTCTGTAGGTAATTTATCGTTATTTGCAGTGGTATTATTTGGACTACTGGGTATGGAGATGTCAGCTGTCCATGCTGAAGAAGTAAAAAATCCCCAACGGGATTATCCCAAAGCCCTTCTTTATTCAACTATTTTAGTAATTGCTACACTTTCTCTTGGCTCAATGGCCATTGTGATTGTGGTCCCAAATGACAGTCTAAGCGTTGTTTCAGGACTGATTGATGCATATGCTGTTTTTTTCAACTCGTATAATATGCCCTGGATGACCTCAATCATTGCCGTTTTAATTATCTTAGGTGGCCTCAGCGGCGTTTCTGCATGGATTATTGGGCCAACAAAAGGATTAATGGTCTCAGCACGTGACGGATCTTTACCTGCTAAGTTTGCTCATACCAATAAATATGGCGCTCCCACAACCATTCTCTTTACACAAGCTATTATTTTTACCGTTTTAAGCTCTGCGTTTATTTTGTTACATTCAATTAATGCGGCGTATTGGATGTTGAGTGATCTCTGTGCACAAATGGCTTTATTAGTTTATGTTTTTATGTTTGCTGCAGCCATTAAGTTAAGATACAGTAAACCAAACCTACACCGTGGCTACGTTGTCCCTGGTGGTAATATAGTTATGTGGTTATTATGCATTGTTGGAACTCTCTGCTGTCTTACAGCAATTGTTATTGGTTTTGTACCGCCAACACAAATACCAATAGGTAATGTATTTGTTTTTGAATCATTTTTAATCGGCGGATTAATTTTATTTGTATTAATTCCCTGGTTTCTTGCTAAAAAACATTAGTATATTTTTAATACGTAGCCTGGGTGAAAGCGTCGCTGTAACCCGGGGTTCGCTGCGCAACACCCAAGTTACACTGATTGTTTATGCAAAGAAATCAATTACCGCTTGATTCCACTGTTCAGGTTTTTCTAAATTAGACAAGTGCCCTGCATTCGGTAAAATAATTAATTGGCTATTTTTTGCAAGTGAATGCATATCAATACTTTGCTGTGGTGGAATGACCTTATCCATCTCACTGGTAATAATTAATATAGGTAGCATTGTTGTTGTAAGTAAAGATACAGTAGCATCACGAAGTGCCATACCGCGTAAGGCAGATGCTATCGCTGTTGGTTTTTGCAGATTTAAAATATGATACAGATAAGTTTTTGTTTGCGGTGATGCATCAGGCGAAAGCGCCTTTGTCATAAACCCATCAATCAGATTGGCTGTTCCATGTTCAAGAACATCAAGTGCTGTTTGTTCACGAGTGGCTCTTGTTTCAGGGCTATCTGCCACCGCTTGGGTATTAGAAAGAACTAATCCTAGCGTTTGATTTGGGTATTTCCCCAAAAAAGCAAGAGCAATGTATCCCCCCATTGATTCCCCTGCAATGATTGCTTTATCAATCTTTAAGTAATCTAATAATTCTTTTACTTCAAGCGCATATTCTGACATAGAAATTGCTTTGCCATCGACAGTGGATGATTGACCAAATCCCCATAAATCCAGGGTAATGACGCGGAAATGTTCTTTAAGACCCTGTTGTTGGCCCTGCCACAATCGTTGATCTGTAGGAAATGCATGAATTAATACAAGTGGCTTACCATGCCCAATATCAGTATATGAAATAAATTGGTTTGTATGAGGAAGAGCGAGTGTTGTCGCAAATAAAAGCGGATTAAAAAAAACAAATAAAATAGAAATTAAAAAAAAGTGCAATACAGAGAATATCCTATTCATTAATTACTCCATTCATTGCTCGTTGTATCTTCAGTTTGCTCTGGAAATACCGGGGTTCCTTTGAGGAGGTACAATATTCTCCATCAAAGGACTCCCTTTATTGAGCGTATCTGTTAATCAGGCAGAGACATTAAACTTGCATTGCCTCCAGCTGCTGTTGTATCAACAGTATAAGTACGTTCATGACAGAGTCGAACTAAATAGTTAGGTCCACCTGCTTTAGGGCCTGTTCCTGATAGTCCCTCACCACCAAAAGGTTGTAAGCCGACAACAGCACCTATCATATTTCGATTGACATAACAGTTACCTGCATGAATATTCTGTCTGATGTATTCGACGGTTTCATTAATACGGCTATGAATACCCAGTGTTAAACCATAACCCGTTGCATTAATTTGCTTAATCACTTGATCCAGATCTTTTTGCTTAAATTGAATCACATGCAAGACAGGACCAAACACTTCTTTTTCTAGTGCATTGATGTGATCGATAGCAATAGCTGTTGGGGGCATAAAATATCCAGACTCAAGTGATTCATCCAAAGCGCATTGGTAAATGATTTCAAAACGCTTTTTCATATTCTCAACATGGTTCTTTAATATGGATAAAGCTGCTTTATCAATAACAGGCCCTATATCTGTAACAAGCCAGCGTGGATCTCCTACAACTAACTCTGCCATAGCTCCTTTTAAAAGTGCTATCGCTCTTGGATAGACCTCTTCTTGAACGAATAATACGCGTAACGCAGAGCATCTTTGTCCAGCACTACCAAAGGCTGAGTTAATTGCGTCCACAACAACCTGTTCTAACAAAGCAGACGAATCAACGATCATTGCGTTTTGGCCACCTGTTTCAGCAATCAATGGAATAATTTTCCCACCTCGTGTCGCCAAGGTCTGATTAATAAGATTGGCAGTGTCTGTTGAGCCTGTAAATAAGACGGCTTTAATGCGTTTATCAGCAACCAATGCAGCTCCTATTGTCTCACCAGGGCCAGGAAGTAATTGTACAGCACCTACTGGAACCCCTGCTTGATGCATTAATTTAACCGTATACGCCGCAATTAATGGAGTTTGCTCTGCTGGTTTTGCAATAACACAGTTCCCCGTTACTAAAGCAGCAACAACCTGACCCGTAAAAATTGCCAAGGGGAAATTCCATGGACTAATACAAAGTATCACACCTCGAGGATGTAAACTAAGCTCGTTTAACTCACCTGTATAACCTGTCAAACGCAAAGGAGAGGCTAAAATTTGCTGTGCTTGCATGGCATAGTAGCGACAAAAATCAATGGCCTCTCGCACCTCTGCAATACAGTCATTCATTGTTTTACCTGCTTCAAGGCAGGCAATGGTCATAAGCTCGTCTTGATTTTCTTGCAATAAATCAGCAAAACGATTAATACATGCAGCGCGATCTTTAACAGGCATATTAGACCAAATCGGGAAAGTTTGTTCAGCACTAGTCAAAGCCTGCGCTACATCCTGAAGCGATGCATTTTGGACTGTCCCTATAATATGTTCCGTTTGTTGTGGCGATTCTATTCGTTGCTTTTCACCTATAAGTGTAATTGTGCCTGCAATAATAGGTTCTGCAGTCCATTGCTGTAGCTTGATTTGCGCCATTTTTTGTTGCAAAAATGCACACTCGCTACGATCTGTAAAATCAAAACCTTTAGAGTTTTTTCTGTTAGGTTGAAACAGATCCTCAGGTAAAGGAATATTTTGATTCATCTTATGCAATAATGCCGTGGCCTTTTCAACAGGATCCTCAACCAATGTACTAATAGGCGCATTATCATCAACAATACGGTTTACGAATGAGGAGTTGGCTCCATTTTCTAATAATCGACGTACTAAATAAGGAAGCAAATCTTCATGACTGCCTACAGGAGCATAAATACGGCAAGGAATACCATGACACTCAGCAGGCACTATTTGTTGATATAATTCATTACCCATTCCATGCAAACATTGGAACTCAAAATCCCGATAATCACCGGTAATATTTAAAATCATTGCCACAGAATAAGCATTATGTGTCGCAAATTGAGGGTAAATTGCATCCGTCATCGTCAGTATTTTTTTCGCACATGCCTGAAAAGAAACGTCTGTAAAAACCTTACGCGTAAACACAGGATATTCTTTAAGTCCCTGCATTTGTGTTTTCTTGACTTCGCTATCCCAATAAGCACCTTTAATCAAGCGCACCATGATTCGGCGTTGTTTTTTTCTAGCAAGAGCTGCGACCCAATCCAATACATAAAAAGCTCTTTTTTGATAAGACTGAACCGCTAAACCAAAACCATTCCATCCATCTAAACTAGAATCATTAAAAACACGCTCCATTACATCAAGTGATAAATCCAAGCGCTCAGATTCTTCAGCATCAACAGTTAGAGCAATGTCATAATTTTTTGCCAAACGAGCTAGTGCCAATAGTTTAGGCGGTAACTCTTCCATAACTCGTTCATGTTGGCTTTCATTATAACGAGGATGTAATGCAGAAAGTTTTATAGATATTCCTGCACGTTTGTATACATTTGAATTTTTGTCAGCCTGCCTGCCAATCGCTTCAATTGCTGCTTTGTATGCCTCAAAATAACGTGATGCATCAATCGAAGTAAGCGCTGCTTCGCCTAGCATATCATAAGAATAACGATAACCTTGAGCTTCTTTCTTTTTTGCTCGACTCAAAGCTTCATCAATCGTTCTGCCCATGACAAATTGTTTACTCATAATTCGCATCGCTTTATCAACGGCTTTTCTAACCACAGCCTCGCTACTACGATTCACAAGTTTCATTAAAGATTTAGTTAATGTGTTTTCAGCTTTTTCTGGGGTGAGTATTTTACCTGTAAGCATCAGGGCCCATGTTGTTGCATTTACAAAAAAAGAATCACTTTGTCCTATATGAGATTTCCAATCACCGCCAGACAACTTATCTTTGATTAAATTATCAATTGTAGCGCTATCAGGAACACGCAGTAATGCTTCAGCCAAGCACATAAGTGCAATACCTTCATCACTAGATAAAGCATACTCAGTTAAAAAAGAATCAATACCCGTGCTTTTTTTTCGTTCTGTACGCACTGACTCAACCAACTTTGTTGCACTATTCCTAATATCAATTAATTGCTGTTGCCCTAATGCAGCTTTATCACAAAGCTCCGTTATTAACGATAACTCATCAACACGATAGGCATGATTAATAGCAGCTCGTATTCCTTCAGGTAATTGTATGATCTGCTTTTCCAGCATAGCATTCTCCGAAATCAAATATATAACTATTCTTCTCCCTATTATCTCTTGAGGAATATCAAGCAATATCGGGTTTAAAAGAGTTTAAAAAAGTAACAGCCAAGTATAATTTAGTGCCATATAAAATGGAATGCACTAGCTATTATTTTGCTATAGAATACAGTATAAATCTGCTGTAAACGCCGTAATTATACCTATTTTTAAGCAAAAGATCTGTTATTTTTTTAACGGAATAGGATTAATTTTACACTATACGGTCAATATTTTCCGTGACAGATAGGTACAAATTAAACCTATTTGTGTTAATTATAGACAATATCTTTTTACCCCCCTCAAATAACCCCATGAATTGATTAATATTTTTCCCTGATGGACAAAGAAAGCCCTAGTAATTTTACAATTACATGAATTGTTAATATAATCACCATTTTTTTGAAGAACAATAAAGGCTATTTACAAGAAGAAAGGAGAAGTATGAACACCCTATTGACTCTAATCTCAACCATAATCTTAACTAGCAATATAACTTCCAGTGCGCCTACATTTGCGGCAAAGACTGAGCCAGATATCAATGCTAAATTACAGCATTTGAGCAGCAAGGCACCCAAATTAAATAGAAATGTATTAAAGCTTGCATTAACTGCATATAGAAATGCCAGCAAAAGAGGCGCTGTTAAAAAGCCAGTGCTTACTGTGATTGATTACTCTTTACCTTCAAATAAGCAACGTATGTGGGTATTTGATCTCAATAGAGAGCGCCTCCTATACAATACTTATGTTGCACACGGCAAAAATTCAGGCGTGAATAAAGCAAGTCATTTTTCGAATGTTCATTCAAGTAAACAATCAAGCTTGGGTACATATATTACCAAAGACACCTATATGGGTCATAAAGGTTATTCACTCAACCTGCAGGGTTTGGATAAAGGCTTTAATGATAATGCATTAAGTAGACGCGTCGTAATTCATGGCGCATGGTATGTAGAGCCTGATTTCATAAAACGTTCAGGTCGAGCCGGACTTTCTTGGGGCTGTCCTGCTATTGCTCAAACTCTAGCAAAACCCGTCATTAATACCATTAAAAATGGTTCCGTAATTTTTGCTTATTTCCCTGATAAAAAGTTTTTATCCAAATCAGGCTATTTAGTGGCATAAAATAAAAAAGCCAGGGTTAACCCCTGGCTTTCGCAGTCATCCGTATAAGAACTTCCAGTTCTTATGATCATCCATGATTAATCATATCCATATGATTACAATTCCATTTGTATGACTCATATCCATACAAGTCATGTTTTAAATGTAGCAATAGAAAGTAATAACTTCAAGGTTGCTTCAGGCTCATTTCTTGAGTTCTTTCTGGTAAGCAGGCAAACAAGAGATTTATTTTTTTGTTAAAAAACAAGTAGTTAAAAAAACACGCTGTAATTTATGTCCAAAAAAACGGCTGTTGTCTGCAGCCTGATTGAGAAATATCTTACAAGAGATCGAGCAAAAAAAACCATTTCTATTCGTTGATTTCAATATCTACTTCTTAAAATAACTAAGGATAATGGGTATCTTTGCATACAAGTGCTTGATTATGTCGAAAGATGTGGTAGTTTATTCTGCATCTAGAAACGCTTTAGAGCTATACAATGGATAAACAACAGTTAACTGCAGTTAAAAAAGATAGATTACAAGTGATTGATTGGCTTATTGAACATTTTCCAAATGCTTTTTTTAAAAAGGGCAATCAGATCAAGCCACTAAAAATTGGGATATTTGATGACATCATCGACTTCTATGAACGGCTTGACTCCCCGCCATTCAGTAAAAAATCTTTGAGAGAAGCTTTAAGCTACTATAGTGCATCACCAGCGTATCTGAATTGTCAAAAAGAGAACTCTGCTCGTATTGATATTTATGGGAATGAGGTGGATGTGGTAACTCTAGAACAAGCGAGATATGCACATCAACGCTATGTAGAGCGCTATAGTAAGAAGCAAAACTCAGAAAACAAATAATTGTAGCCTGAGTGAAAAGCGTAGTAGAGCCCAGGAAAAACCCCGGGTTCCGCTACACTGCAGGCCAGTTCTTCCCTTCCTGCTCTCACACCTATCTACGCTGTAGATTAATTAATTAGCGTAAAGCCATCAAATAATTAACTCTAATATCAGAGCCTAATGAAGCGCTTCTTAAAAAGGGGTTGTAGTCCATGCCTTTCAAATCAATCAAGTTAAAATCCCAAGGCCGTGCCATCGCAAATAACTCACTTGGTTTAATAAATTTTTTGTAATCATGTGTTTGTTTAGGCAGTAAATTTAAAATATATTCCGCAGCAATAATTGCAGTGGCATATGCTTTAATTGTTCTACTAATTGTTGATACAAATAAAAAACCTTGTGGTTTGAGTAATCGTCGGCAATGTTCAAAAACCAATCCGGGATTTTCTACATGCTCCAACATTTCCATACAAGTGATGACATCAAATTGATGATCGTTATATGCCTCCACCGAAGTAGATAAATAACTAATCTGTAGATGACTATTTTTTGCATGTTCTTGAGCTACCGAAATTGCCTCAGGCTCAGCATCTATCCCTGTAACACGTGCTCCAGTGCTTGCCATAGCTTCACACAGAATGCCACCGCCACACCCTACATCCAAAACAGTCAGATCATTTAAATCAACATGCTGCTTTATAAAATCAAGCCGTGTTTGATTTATGTCATGCAAAGTTTTCAGTGGTCCCTCAGTATCCCACCATAAACTGGCATGCTGAGCAAATTTACTAATTTCTTGAGGATTAACGGTTGATTCAGTGTGACTCATAGTGTAATAAATCCAGAGGTTTAAAAAAATCGATAACTCGCTGATTGGTAATAAAACTTACGTTATAAGGATGTTCTGCAATCAGTCCTATAGGCAATTTATCTTGTGCAGCAGTTTCCGCAATTTTACCCAATAAAATAAGTTGAATAGAGGGCTTAACTACTGTCAATTGACTAAAAAGACTTTGCATAAAAGGCTTCCATTGCCTTGCATGATAAGGAACCCTGCCCTCACTATAAACCAAACAAGCATTGAGCAATAAAATTCCCTTCCTCATCATTCCTTCAAACAGTTGTTGTCCTGTTTGAACTAAAGAGCTTTTATTTAGTAATGCAATATTGGCTTGTGATGTATTGGAGTTTAACTCGCCGCGTGCAACAAGTAACATTTTAATCCAGTTACGCAAAGAAGTTGCTCTATTAACCGATTTACTTAATCCCCCCTCACTCCATAAGTTCCCCACTGCATTGTCCCAAAAAGCATATCCATTTGCTGAGTCTTTACGTGGATAAGGTGATTCACCTAATAAAATATATTGAGTCTCAGCAAGTGGTAAACTAAAAGCGGCGAATAATCGTTCCTTTCCGGGCAACCAATGTTCATCATGCATTAACTGATGCAAATAATTCGGATCCATAGTTTCCAGGGCTTTAGCAACAATTTCTTTCCAATCAGCATGACAATTACTTAATATAGATTGATTTTCCACTTTAATGCTTGGTGAAGATAATTCTAGTGACACTTCCACTCTGCCTCCTTAAATAGGCGTATATTTACACAGATCTTCTGAGTACTTGAGTAAACAAAAAAAGTAACTGGGGTAAATGCAATGCATAATCGTAACTGCTTAACCTACATTCTTCAATTAAAACCTAAAATAATCGCCTAAAGTATAGATAAAATTATATAAAAACAGTTATGGCAACTTATAAATTTTTTTCCATATTATAGAAAAATTATCCAGCCAAGATACTCCAAATTGGTTCGAATTTTTCCAAATCCAGACAAGCGAGCCTTTTACTGCATGTTGTTTTAAATAACTCCAAAACAAAAAACTTTTACTTGCTTTATTAATGTCTTGTGGTTAAAAATAGAATTTAAAGGGAGATTCTTAAACACAGGGAGTGGTGTATGTCTACTAAAGAACTAGAGCTTGAAGTACATATTAAAAGAGATTCTAATCCTTCTAACTCAAATACTAATTCAAATAAAGCAATCGTTGAAAAGGCATTAGCACAGATGAGTTTCTCTGATGCAGCAAAACAATTATTGTTAGATCCAGCTACTTCACCTGATTTAGATAGTTTGCAAAGTATTGCTTTAACACAAGAACACTTAGCCCAGGTCAAAAAAAGTCTTGGTGCAATAGTTGATAGTTTACAAGATAATCCAAGCCTTATTTCGCGCGCAGCTGCTTTTTGGGGTGAACTGCCTCTATGGCAAAGAATTGTTGGCGGAGTTGCCCTATCAGGTCCGACACTCATTATTGGCGCTGCAGCACATATTGGTTTTCTCGTAACGATTAGTGGTGTGAGCGCTTTAGCTTACACAACAAGCGGTATTGTTCTCGATGACCATCATTACCATACCAAAAATATTGCTCAAAAATTAAAAGAAGGAATTTTTGGGGTTGCAGAAATCCTTGAACTGACTATTGGCGCATTAGATTCAATTCGTAAAAAACTGGCTGCTGAAATAGATAAGTTCAAACAGGAAAATGAGAAACTTGCGCAAAATATTACACGTTTGAATGAAGAAGTTGAAACTTTGAGTGCTCAGGTGGAAGTTTATGTTGAAACAGAAAAATTACTGCGTAAGACTGTCGAAAAACTTGAAAGTACTGCATTATCTTTTAAGCAAGACATTGAAAAACAAAGTGAGCAGTTTCAAGCCACGCAAAGAGAACTTGCAAAAGCAAAAGATGAGCATTCACAAAGTCTCATACTCCTATCCCAGAAGACCTCTGAGCTGTCAGAAGTCAGATCCTCTATGGGAATTGAACTAGAAAAAGCAAAAAGAATTGCAGACAGTTTGAAGGGAACTGTGAAAATTCTCTCTAATACAGCAATAAACGATTCCAGCCAACGACAGGCATTTCAAGAAAAATTAAATACCTTCTTAACCGATAAAACTGCTAGTTTTGATGATGTGGCAGAACGAATTACCAAAGCGGAATCGGAACTTTCTGTGGTTAAATCTGAATTAAAAGCAAGTACAGAACGATTTAATAAATTATTAGAGCTTCAAGAACAACAACTAAAACGCTTACAAGGTCTTGATCATCGCGTTGAAGCAAGCCAGCATCCTATTAAAGGTGATACAAAAGGTAATGCAAAAGGCGATGACCAAGTAAAATCTGATGGACTGCTGAGTAAATTGGGTCTTATGGCGTTACCCCAAATATGGCCAATCGGTTCAGCTCAACCTGTCAAACAAAATTCGCCCCTACCACCTGCGCCTGCGCCTTAGATAGAATCCTCCGAGTAATTCTACTCGGAGGATTCTATCTATTTCCCTCTGGCTATAACATTGTGAAGTACTCTAATTTCAGCTATTCTGTATTTTTAGTTTAAAGTTAAAAACCGTGATAGAACCATATAATAAACTGATAAATATAATAAAAAATAATCAAGAAACGATGGTAAAGCAACTCCATCAGTTTTGTGAAATTAATTCTGGAACAACCAATTTAGAGGGATTAGCTAAAATGACTAATCTCTTGCAAAAAAACTATACCCCTATAGCCGACACAGTTCAAATAAAAAAACTTCCTCCATTATCAGTTATGGATATGTCCGGTAATACGGTATTACAAACCTGCGGGGATGCTCTGTTTATTAGAAAAAGACCTCACTTGAAGCGTCGAGTTTTACTCTGCGGACATATGGATACCGTTTATACCGCAGAGAACCCTTTTCAGAAATTAACATATATTAATGATAATTGTATTAATGGCCCAGGTGTTACTGATATGAAAGGCGGGCTTATCGTGATGTTGCATGCTTTATCTGCTTTCGAGCAAGATGAGTGCGCTGCAAAACTTGGTTGGGATGTTTTGATTAATGCGGATGAAGAAATAGGCTCACCTGCATCCAGCATATTGTTCGACGAATTAGCGGCCTATTATCAAGCAGCTTTGGTCTATGAGCCCGCTATGACTCCAGATGGTACCTTAGCAAAAAATCGGAAAGGAAGCGGAAAACTAACGCTTATTGCTACGGGTAAAGCAGCACATGCAGGGCGAGCTTTTTCAGAGGGACGAAATGCAATTTGCTATTTAGCTGAAGCCGTTTGTGCTGTACATGATCTTAATGGGAAGCGCGAGGGAGTGACAATTAACGTAGGAATAATTGCAGGTGGTGAGGCCCTCAATGTGGTTCCTGATAAAGCAGTAGCACAGCTTGACATACGTATTAGCCTTCCTGAGGATGAGTTTTGGGTACGAACTGAACTTGATAAAATTATTAGTCAATTAAAACGCCAAGGTTATTCTTTAAGTGTGCATGGTGTTTTTGGTAGACCAGTAAAACGTGTTTGTTCTGGTACGGAGCGCCTGTTTCATCGTATCCAACATTTAGGGCAAGAGTTAGGTTTGACTATAGATTGGAAAGATAGCGGTGGTTGTTGTGATGGAAATAATTTAGCCCAATATGGTTTACCCGTCTTAGACACTCTTGGTGTCCGGGGTGGTAATATCCACAGCGCGGAAGAGTATATATTACTTGATAGTTTATCCGAACGCGCTGCGCTCAGTACCCTGCTTTTGCTTGATCTTGCCCAAGGTGGTTTAGAGGATCTAACATTGTGAAGTACCCTGATTTCGGCTATTCTGTATACAATAGGCTGATAAATATAATAAAAATAATCAGAAAAGAATACTAAGGCAACTGAGCTGAATAAGTTATTAGTCAATTAAAACGCCAAAATTATTCTTTAAGTGTGCATGGTGTTTTGATAGATCAGTAAAACGTGTATGCTCTGGTACAAAACGTCTGTTTTTTCGTATTCAACATTTAGGACAAGAGCTAGATTTTTCGATAGATTGAAAGATAGTGGTGGTTGTGTTGGAAATAATTTAGCCCAATGGTTTACTAGTTCTACACACTCTTCGTGTTAAGGGCAGCAATATCCACAGCGCGTAAGAGTATATATTACTCGATAGTTATCCGAAACGCGCCGCGCTCAGCACCCTACTCTTGCTTGATCTGGCTCAAAGTGGTTTAGAGGATCTAAAAAAATGATGCTATTTCGTAGTGCTCGTGATACAGATTTAGACGCCATTCATCATTTGGCTGAAGAAAGTGGCATAGGAATAACAACGCTTTCCAAAGATAAAGAAATCTTAAAAAAACGACTTCGCTGGTCTACTGACTCATTCAAAAAAAATGTTGAGAAACCGCAAAATGAGTATTACTTATTTGTTTTAGAAAACGTCACAAATAAAAAAATAATAGGGGTTTCAGGTATTGAATCATGCATTGGGCACGAGGCTCCTTTTTATTCTTACAAAATTTCTAAGCGCACTCGAGTTTCTCGTTCATTAAAAATACGAAGTGATTATGAAGTTTTAAGCCTGGTAAATGATAATCAGGGACGAAGTGAAATCTGCACTCTTTTTTTAGAGCCCAATTATAGAAAAAACAAAAACGGCTTATTACTTTCTAAAGGCCGCTTTATGTTTATTGCACAACATCAACAACGTTTTGCTTCAACTGTAATCGCCGAAATGCGCGGAATTTCAGATGTAAATGGTATATCGCCCTTTTGGGAGAATATAGGAAGTCACTTTTTTCACATGTCTTTTGCTGAAGCCGATCGACTCACTTTAGCGACTGATAAGCAATTTATAGCAGATCTAATGCCGCGTAACCCTATATATATTAAATTGCTCTCTGCAGAAGCCCAGGCAGTAATAGGCCAAGCTCATCCATCAACACAGGCGGCGATGAATATTTTGCTCAGAGAGGGGTTTCGCTATAACAACTACATTGATATTTTTGATGGGGGGCCTACGCTTGAAGTGCCATTATCCAAAATCAAAACCATAGAGCTTAGTCGCGTTGTCACCATTAAAAACATTAGTGACGAGGTCAGTAGCGCTAACTATTTATTAGCAAATACGCAATTAGATTTTCGTGCAACCATTAATAGTGCTTTAGTAAACAGAGAAAATAATACCTGTATCATTAGTAAAAAAACAGCAAATCTTCTTCAGGTTAAATGTGGGAATCAACTACGCATTGCTCCCGTATTATTTGATTATGGAGCGTTACATGATTAAATCAGGCATATTAGATGGGAAAGGACAATACATTAATGGTCATTGGCTAAAAGGCCAGGGAACGACTTTGGAATCAGTCAATCCGAGCTATGGTACCTTATGTTGGCAAGGTACTAATGCAACGGAGCAAGAGGTTTCTGCTGCATATGACGCAGCATATCAAGCCCTTTTCCCTTGGTCTGCACTTGATTTTGAAGCACGCGCAAATTATACCCAGAGATTTGCCAAACAAATTGAAAAAAACCGTGATCAATTAGCACACCTCATTGCATTAGAGACTGGAAAGCCACTATGGGAAGCACAGACTGAAGTCAATGCGGTGATAGGCAAGATTAATTTATCCATTCAAGCGTTTCAGGAAAGAACAGGAGCAAAAGTAACCAAAACGGCAGAGGCAAATGCCTGCCTACGGTTTAAACCTCAAGGTATCGTGGTCGTTCTTGGCGCATTTAACTTTCCAGCTCATTTAAGTAATGGACATATAGTCCCAGCACTTCTAGCAGGAAATACGATTCTTTATAAACCCAGCGAGCATACGCCTGCGGTAGCAGAGCTCATTATGCAATGTTGGCATGAAAGTGAACTACCTCCTGGTGTAATAAACTGCTTACAAGGTGATGTAGTATGTGCGAAAGCCATACTTTCGCAAGACATTCAGGGGGTCTATTTTACTGGTAGCTATGCAACAGGGTTAAGTATTCATCAACAATTTATTAACAAACCGGAAGTGATATTAGCTCTTGAAATGGGCGGAAATAATCCTTTAGTTATTGATGAAGTTAGTGATCTAAACGCTGCTGTTTATCATGCATTGCTCTCTACAATCATTACTGCTGGCCAACGCTGTACTTGTGCACGACGCGTTATTATTCCTGACTCAACGCAGGGCGATGAGTTTTTAAACCGATTTATCAAAATGTGCTCATCTGTCAAAGTGGGCCCGTTTGATCAAAAACCTGAACCATTTATGGGGCCAGTGATCAGCCATGCACAAGCATTGAAGCATATTCACAGCCAAAAGAAACTGATTGTGTCAGGTGGTACTTCCTTATTGTCCATGTCATTACTTGCTGAAGATACAGGTCTACTATCACCAGGCATCATTGATATGACCAATTTTGAAAACCCACCCGACGAGGAAATTTTTGCGCCTTTAGTACAAATACATCGTTACACCCACTTTGAACAAGCAATTAGTCTGGCGAATCAAACTCGTTATGGCTTAGTTGCTGGCTTATTAAGTGATAATGAGCAGCATTATCACCAATTTTATCAACGAGTCCGAGCGGGACTAATTAATTGGAATAGACCTACTACAGGTGCTAGCAGTAGCCTTCCTTTTGGTGGGGTTGGATTAAGTGGAAATCATAGACCAAGCGCCTACTTTGCTGCAGATTATTGTGCTTATCCTGTAGCCAGTATGGAGCAACCCCTTTTAACAATGCCTGAACAGATATTACCAGGTATTGGTAGATTTGGAGCACTGTAGCCCAGCATCCCCTTATTCTGAGTGTAACGAGGGCTCTCCGCACGTGATACAGTGTAATAATAGGAGAGCCCTCGTTACGCTCGAGATGACGTTAAATGCTCCCGGATAAGCTAAACTATTCCGGCTACAGTGCTTCAAAAGCTACGATAAGAACTCTATGATCCGGACTAGAATTTAGAATGGAAGATTAAAATGAACGTTTATGAATTAAACATGGACGGCCTGGTTGGCCCTACCCATAATTATGCAGGCATTGCACCGGGTAATCTCGCATCGTTTTACAATGCACGGGCCATTTCCAATCCTCAAGCAGCTGCCCTGCAAGGTTTAGCAAAGATGGGCTTACTGCACAAAATGGGTTTAAAACAAGGATTATTTCCACCGCATCAACGCCCCAATCTTGAGTTACTCCATCAATTAGGTTTTTGTGGTACACCCACAGAACAAATTAACAAAGCTTATAAAACCGCACCAGAACTTCTAAGTGCGTGTTATTCCGCTTCAAGTATGTGGGCAGCCAACGCCGCTACAGTCTCTCCAAGCACTGATACACATGACCATAAAGTACATTTTACAGCGGCAAACCTCATAAGTAATTTACATAGACATCATGAAGCAGATTTTTCAAAAAAAATTCTGGAATTTATTTTCTCTAACCCCAATTATTTTCATCATCATCCTATTCTGCCACGGTCAAGCATTACAGGAGATGAAGGTGCGGCAAACCACAATCGACTTTGTGAAAACTACAGTCAGCTAGGAGTTCATCTTTTTGTATATGGGAAGAAAGCGTTAGAGAAAAATAAAGCAAATATTGGCCCAACAAAATATCCGGCACGCCAGACTCGCGAAGCATCTGAAGCCATAGTACGCCAACATCAATTATCAAATAATCAAGTTGTGTTTGCCTGCCAGAATCCTCTTGCTATCGATCAAGGGGTTTTTCATAATGACGTTATTTCTGTAGTGAATGAATCCGTTTTTCTAGTCCATGAACATGCGTTTCACCAACAAGATTCGGTTCTTAAAGAGTTAAGTGAAAAAGCTCCATTTCCTTTAAATATTATTCAAATTTCACAAAAAGAACTTAGTGTTATCGATGCAGTTGAAACCTATCTTTTTAATTCACAACTTATTAGTTTAAAAAGCTCAAACACAATGATGCTCATAGCACCTTTTGAATGTCAAAATAATCCTCGTTCTAATGCATGTATTGAGAGAATACTTACTGATGAATCAAACCCTATCAATTCAGTACATTTTCTTGATCTGAAGCAAAGTATGCAAAATGGCGGTGGCCCTGCTTGCCTGAGATTGCGCGTTCCCTTAAATGAAGAGGAGCTTCGAGCCATGCATCAAGGCGTATTAATCGATGATGAATTGTTAAAGGTTTTGGAAAGGTGGGTATTAAAACACTATCGTACCGAGTTAGTCACAACAGACTTAGCTGATCCTTTGTTTCTTGATGAATGTTTTTTGGCATTGGATGAGCTAACACAAATTCTAGAACTTGGATCAATTTATCCCTTTCAATTAGAGAAGACACGCTGAAATGTGGAAAACGAAGTTAGGAAGATGTATTTATACCTCCCCTTCAGGTTATAAAGTATATCAAAACTTATGCTATCGTTGGCTGACATTAGGTAGTACAGCGCTCCAAACCGTAATCAACCGCTATAAACCACATAAGCCTGTTTTATATTATCTTCCTGCACTTACATTAATGGCTCGCCAATATCCAGGCGTGACGTGTATGTTAGGATTAGGCGGTGCTGGAATTGCATGGATGTTAAAGGATATACCCTTAGTTGCCGTAGATAATAGTGAAGAAGTTATTGACATAGCAAAGCGTTTTTTTATGATAGACCACTTAAAAAATTTAAACGTTATCCATGAAAATGCGGCGGATTACATACAAAAGCAGCCCCCCAAATATACTCATCTAATCATCGATCTCTATAACGCAAACCATTTTCCGCCTGAATGCGCTAATGCTGATTTTTTTGCTTCGTGTAAAAGAATAATGACTGAAGATGGCTTTTTGGCTATAAACTTAGCCAATATAAAAGAACAACACCCAATTTTCCAATTGGTAAAAAATCAATTTAATAATACCCTGGTTGTTCCCATACGAAATAGTGCAAATATGGTAATTTTTGCTTCCCAAAATGAAAGCAAAGAATTATTCATGGACCAAGTAAAGCAAACGTTTGCTTTTAAACGTATTATTTGGGTCGAGTCATGGGGCTTTGTTGGAGATTATAAACCAACCCATTGGTCCCAATTAATGACTTTTTTTAGAAAAAAATCGCTATGAGTATTTTGATACGTCATCATGAACCTCAAATACATTGGTATGCCGAATAGCGTCTTCAATCTCCTTTAAAAGCAAATATAGCAATTTGTATCATACTTCTCAGGTTTTAAAGCAACAAGGGAGTAAAAAAACAATGGGATAATAGAATATATTTAATGTAATCAATATGTTAATGAAATCGACTTCGCCATGGCGCACGTAAGAAAGAAATACTTAAGCGTATTGTTAGATGCTGGGCTTAACAGCCCAGCCTACGGTCATTGAGTCATTTTTTCATGATGGTTGGTGTTCAATGAATGGTCTTGAACGCTTTTTCTATAAAATAACCGCTGTATTCCACGAAGATACTTCCGCAGTAAACGTTTCAAGAGCCTCCATTTCCATAGAGGGTTTAAATAAACCATATGCAGTCAGTCCACCAGCAATAAGTCCTGACACCACACTTGAAGAGGCAACAGTTACTGCAGCAGTATAACCGCTTAATATCCCAGCAAAAAAGGCTCCTGGACCGGTCCACCAACTATAAGCCACCCCAATTGAGAAGCCAATTAATGCTGTTACAGTTAATACAATGGCTGCTGCAGCAACTGCAAGTACTGCTTTAAGTACGCTAGGGCTCTCACCTTCTAGAATAATTTCACAGTTTTTTGTAAAGCGCTTAATAGCCTCAGCCTTATCCTTTGGAGTAACTCTTGACGAATTAGAATTAGCCAATATAATTTTCGAAAGCCCACCTAATTCAATATCTATTAATGCATTTTTTTTCTTTGGTAGATTGTTTACACTCTCTTTTAGTTTTATAACAGCTTCAGTCCATGAAAGTAGAAGCTTAGATTCACAGTGAATGCGGATTAGATTAAAAAGCTCCTCTACATTCTCTCCATTTTTTGCTGATGTAATGATGAAATTGGCAAATAATCCTTTTGAATTAATTTTTTCCAGTTTTGCACGATTTGCGGCAGGAAGATCTGATTTAGTGCCAACACATATAATTGGGGCAAGAGGAGCAAATTTACGAAACTCTTGGATGCTTTTAATCAGTTCTTGCTCGTCAATTTCTTCTGTTAAATCAATGCAAAATACGCCTACGTCGGCTCCTTTATAATAATATGGATTGATTTGTTTAAATCGCTCGTCTCCTGATATATCCCATAGGGCCACAGTATTATTGGAGTCAAGGTCTCGAGAGAAAAAATCAACGCTTAAGGTAGGGGGTGATGCTTCTTCAAAATCAATTTTCTTTTGAGCAACTTTATGAGCGAGTTTCGTTTTACCACTTTTACCAAAAACAACAACTTTATACTTCATAAGAACCTCCAAAAAACTATTCAGAAGCATTTTAGGAAAATATATTAAGCTATTTGTAATAATGGATAAAAAAGCTTAATAGATACTCTTTATCATGACTAAGCTGGAAAATTAAAGTACTTGGTGCTTTTTGAATGAATAATGCTATAAAAAATTACAGCTTGAGGTTATTCACCTCAAGCATCAATTTGATCTAAATTACCATTAAATCTTTTTCTTTTTCAGCCAATAATGCATCTACTTCTAGAATATATTTATCGGTTAATTTTTGAATGACTTCCGTTGCTCGACGCTCATCATCTTCAGAAATAGCCTTATCCTTAACCAGCTCTTTCAATTGATTATTTGCATCCCTTCTGATATTACGAATAGAAACTTTTCCTTGTTCGCCTTCATTACGAACAACTTTAATAAGTTCTTTTCTTCGCTCTTCAGTTAACGGAGGCATAGGAACGCGAATAGCAGTACCTGCTGTAGCAGGATTTAAGCCCAAATCTGAGTTCAAAATTGCCTTTTCTATAGCGGGTACCAAGGCCTTTTCCCAAGGGGTAACCAATATTGTACGTGAATCACTAGCAGAAACATTAGCAACCTGGCTCAATGGAGTCATCGTTCCGTAATAATCAACTTGCACATGATCCAGTAAACCAACATTCGCTCTTCCTGTGCGAATTTTTGTTAAGTCTGTTTGCAACACCTCAATCGTTTTTTTCATTCGCTTTTCTGAATCTTGCTTAATCTCATTAATCATGATTAGCTCCGACTATAGTTCCTACGCGCTCTCCAGATACAATTCTTCGCAATGCATTAGGTGCAGCCATATTGAATACCTGCAATGGCATGCCTTGATCTTGACAAAGACAAATTGCAGTAGAGTCCATTACTTCTAAGCCTTGTGTTAATACTTCAATATAAGTTAAATAATCATATCGTTTGGCATTAGGATTTTTAAAGGGATCTTCCGAGTAAACACCATCTACTTTAGTGGCTTTTAAAACCACATCAGCACCGATTTCAATGGCTCTTAAACAAGCTGCTGTATCAGTAGTAAAGAATGGGTTGCCTGTTCCAGCTGCAAAAATCACAACATGTCCAGTGCGCAAATGAGTAATTGCCTTACGTCGATGATAAGAATCAACAACGCCCATCATGGGAATAGCAGACATAATACGTGCTGGCATATCAATTCGTTCTAAAGCATCCCTAACTGCCAAAGCATTCATTACAGTAGCCAGCATTCCCATATGGTCACCGGTTACACGTCCAACACCTGCTTGTGACAGTGCCTTACCTCGAAATAAATTACCACCACCTAATACGAGACCAACTTCAACGCCCATTTTAATTAATTCAGCGATATCCCTGGCTAAGGTATCCAAAACCGAGGGATCAATACCGAATTGTGACTTGCCCATAAGGGCTTCGCCACTGTATTTTAGTAAAATACGTTTATATTTTAATGTTGGGTGACTTTCATTCATCATGTACGAACCTGAGCCATCACTTCTTCAACAAAGTTGTCTTCTTTTTTCTCTATGCCTTCACCAACTTCATAACGAATAAAGGAAAGTACTTCAGTAGATTTTTCTTTTAACAGTTGTCCAACTTTGATGTCTGGATTTTTAACAAAAGGTTGGCCTAATAAACTGACTTCATCAATAAATTTATTGATTCGACCTTCAATCATTTTATCGATAATTTCTTGTGGTTTGCCACTTTCTTTTGCTTGTGCTGTAAAAATTTCTCGTTCATTTTCAATAGCATCAGCAGATACTTGATCTCTGCTTACAACGATTGGCTTACTGGCTGCGATATGCATAGCAATGTCTTTTGCAAGCTCTTCATCACCTGTTTTAAGTGCAGCCATAACACCGATTCGTGAACCGTGTAAGTAATAACCAATAACTCCTGCATCACAAGACATGCGTTCCAAACGTCTTAATTTAATGTTTTCGCCAATTTTTGCTACTAATTCTTGACGAGCTTGCTCTACAGTATTTCCAGCAGGAAGTGCAATTGCAGACAATTCCTCAATCGTAGTCGCAGAACTATTTAATGCGGTTTCAGCAACCATAGTAGCAAAGTGAGTAAAGTTCTCATCACGAGCAACAAAGTCTGTTTCACTATTAATTTCAAGCATTATTGCACGACGTCCATCTGCAGAACGTGCAATAACCACCACACCTTCAGCAGCAACGCGATCCGCTTTTTTATCTGCTTTTGCTTGACCTGCTTTACGCATTTCAATAATTGCGGCTTCAATATCACCGTTGGTTGCTATTAGAAATTTTTTACACTCCATCATGCCAGCGCCGGTACGTTCACGTAACTGCATGACTAAACTTGCACTAATTGACATTTTTCATTTCTCCGTATAGCAAAAAGGGGGCAAATTGAGGTGTTTAGACACCCGGCCCCCTATATTTTAAAGTTTAATTATTCCCCAGCTTTTTCTGCATCACTGGCTTGTTCAACCACTTCAACAAATTCAGCATCAGATGCACCTACTCCAACTGTGTTAGTACCTTTAGCATCTAAAATTGCATCAGCAACACAGCGTACATAGATATCAACTGCTCTCATAGAATCATCATTACCAGGAATAATGTAATCAATGTTTCTTGGACTATTGTTTGTATCAACAATACCAATAACGGGAATTTTTAGACGATGAGCTTCTTCAACGGCAATGTGCTCGAAACCAACATCGACGACAAATAGAGCATCAGGCAAGCCACCCATGTGCTCAATACCACCTAAACCTCTTTCTAATTTCTCAAGTTCACGTGTCAGCATCAATGCTTCTTTTTTAATCATTCCATTCAGTAAGCCCTTTTCTTTCATTTCTTTTAATTCTTTCAAACGAAAGATAGATTGACGAACTGTTTTATAGTTGGTCAACATGCCACCTAACCAACGATGATCAACGTAAGGCATGCCACAACGTTTCGCATGTTCACGAATACTGTCTTGTGCAGCTCTTTTAGTGCCAACAAATAGAATCTTTGCTTTGTTTGATGCTAGTCTACCAACATAGTTTACTACGTCGTTAAGCATCACCATAGTTTTTTCAAGATTAATAATGTGGATTTTATTACGGGATCCAAATATATACTCTCCCATTTCAGGATTCCAGAAACGAGTTCTGTGTCCAAAATGAGCACCTGCTTCAAGCAATTCACGCATACTTACATTCATTTTTTTGTCTCCAGGGTTATTCCTCCACATTTCCCATACGAAACCCTCAAGGGACCCTATCGTATGTGTCGAAACGTGTGTGTATTTAAAGCGCGTCCTTTATACCATATTCAATGAAACTCATCAATCAAATTCACATTCAGATCATTTTTTTTATCTTGTGCTAAGCTTTTTATTAATAGCTCCGTTTTGCTTGTAATCAGCATACGCGAACTGGTTTTTTATATGCGGTAATTTATTGAACTCAAAAATAAGAAAAAAAATGTATCAATATAACCCAAAATTACATGTAAAAATCTGGTTAAGCAATAATCCGAACGTATTCATGAATTTGGAAAATCAAATTCGCCTTATTGAAATGCGTGAAAAAAATCCGAATGATACTATTCATTTAGTATATGAATCTACTTTACTCACCCATTCATCAGTGAATGCACTCCGTGAGTTTTGTAGGGAACATCATATTTTTTACATTGATGCAAACACAATACACTCCTCACTACAATCAGATGATGAAAAAAAATTATACTCTTTCTATAAAGATGAAATTTATAATTTAAAAACAGGCGGAAATTTAGCTGTTGCAAGTGATATTTTAAGATGGCTTTCGCCAATATTTAAAAAGGGAACTTATACCGACTTTGACTTTCCAGTTGATACATCACAACTCCCTAATCTCATTCCAACTGAAACGCCCATATTGCTCAACATTGGTAGTTTAAAAATGGGAAGAAAGGAGTTTATCCTCGCAAATAACGATTTTGTCGCTATAGTAGATGCGCTGGCAGCGGAGAAAAGTATCAAGCGAGTACATGGCGGTCTTATTGCCAGACTATCTCATTATGATACCGACTTTATTGAGCGGACTGAAACTGAATTAAATGAAGACAGTTTTATAAATCGTTATCTCTTAAAGTTCATGAAAAATCGCTCTGAATCACTTTACATTGCGAAATCTAAAGAAATTACACCACCTGATACATCTAATTCTTCATTAAGAATTAGAAAATACATTAATGAAGTGATGACAGATAAAAGTAAATTCCTAGACTTTAATAAGATTTGCCCTCAAGAAAGCCATGAGGAAGTCATAAAAAGATTAAGAAAAGAACTTCAATCACAACTAAACTTCATAAAATATCTCTTTTTTAGTAAAGAATACTCCTTAACCAAACGAATTTTAGAAACAAATGATGATAAGTTCTTAACTTATCTGATGAAAAAAGAGCAAGACCTTTATCTTAAATCAATTGTTGTATGTACTACAGGCCCAATACAGATATCAAATGCTCTATTTGACGGATATGTTGTAGATACTGATAAATTTATCAAAGAGATCCAGCCCCATTCTTTTAACCATTATGGCTTGCAAAACGCTTTTTGTTCACAAAACTCTATCCCTTTGCATGAAAATGTTTTAGGAATGCTCAAGTTTCTTGGTGTTGATGAGGGATTATTAAATGATTCTTCATGGTTAGATTCAGGGAAAAAACTACAAACAACACGAACTAAATTGCTTACCGCCCGACAAAAGGAACTGGCTTTAAGCTTACCTACGGCTTTTTCTATGATAAAAAGTGATTTGGAAGAATGCATTCAAAAAATAGCACCAGTTTCGGAGCGATCTTTTTCAAGAAACAAGAACAATTTAAAAGCAGAAGATCTTGGGCTTATATTAAGCTGTTTTAATCAAGATAATGAATTTAACATTCTCCAATTTAAAAAAATTTTACATAGTATTCATGAGCATAAACAAGATGAATACATGCAAAAATTAATCGAAGAGCTTGAGAGGCTTTGCCATGATGCAATAATTTTTAGTCTTGCAAAAAATAAAAAAATAAAATTAACGCATCCTTCATATTAACAACCCTAGCCCCTCCTTTCCTCATTAAAAGTCAAAATGAAATCAGAGGAAATCACAGGTTAAGATTAGCCTTTATAACCGTCCCTAACATGCTGTATTTATTCACTCTATAGTCTATACTCCAATAGAGTCATCACTGATGACATAGGACAAAACAGGACAGTTAGTATAATTATTATGAGGAATAGATAAATGAGTAAAAAACTTCTCTGGTTATCAACCATCGTATTCGTACTGACCGTAGGTCAACCAAGCTTTGCATGTATTGGTGACTCAAAATATTGTAATTCTCATCATCGATTTGATAACTTAGCCCAAGAACTGAATCTCACTGCAGATCAAAAAGCCAAGATTAAAGCATATAAAGAAAAGGCTCGGAGTACACTCAAAGAAAACTATGTTCAACTCCGATTATTACGCGGTCAAATTAGCGCTATGATTCAAGCAGATAAAATTGATGAAGCAAAACTCGATGTTTTAGTCGATAAAGTAAGTAAAATCAGAGGATCCATGTTAAAAAATAGAATAATGATGCAACATCAAATGTATTCTCTTCTAAATGAAAAACAAAAAGCTAAATTTCTCGAGTTAAAGAAAAAATGGTATTTAAAGCGTAATGATTAATCTCTACGCCAATGCCTGACTTTCTAACAAGCAGGCATTATTATTTTCCATGCTGAAATAGAATTTTACCTATCTTTAAACCATCAGTGATAGCCTGGGTTTTGCAAACCAGATTTTCCAATATAATTCTGTGAATTTTGTATTTACCCACTCGCCCCAATAGGCAAGGGGATAAGAAACAATCCTATTTCTTTTTTCAAAATCTCATATATCAAAAAGGTTAAAGTATAAACGCAATTAACAAATATCCCCTCTCCCACTTACGAGAGAGGGCTAGGGAGAGAGTTAAATAGTTTTTTTGATCTAGGTGCTTGTAGCTCGGAGAAGGCTTTGCACATAATCCCAGATTCGGGCTATATGTTAGATATCATAGCCTTAACATCACTATTGTTTACGCACAGCAACTGCTTTAAAGTTTATAGTTACTTCATCTTTAATTTCACTAGTACTAGACCAATCACCTTGTCCTATGCCAAAGTCTAACCGTTTTACTGTAGTATGCCCTTCAACAAGCAAATGCTCTTTAGGCGACTCAATCGCTGTAAAAGTAAGTGTGACTGGTAGCGATTTATTTTTTATGGTTAATGTTCCAGCAGCCTCATAATTCTTATCATCCTTTTTAGTGAATTTGGTTGATTTAAATTCAGCTTTTGGAAACTCTTTAGCATTAAACCAATCAGGCCCGAGTAATATTGAAGTTATTTCTGCGTATGAAGCAGTAAGTGAGCTAATATTCACCACCACATCGACATTACTGTCTTGATAATGCGCGGGATCAGCATTTATTGTTGCAGTAAACTCTTTAAATGAGCCAGTAACCGGTGCATTATTTTGCGTTGCAGTGAAGCTGATGCTACTTTCATTAGGAACAAGCGTCCATTCAGGTACTGTATTCGCGTAAGCATTATTCAAAATGAATAGAAATAAAAAATATTTTATCATCTTCATGGGAACATTCTCCGTAATATATCATCCTTATTAATAAAATGATGTTTTAAAGCAGCTGCCGTGTGCATAAAGATTGCTGCAATGAGCGCATAACCTAACCATTCATGGATCCATTCAAATAAAACTCTATTGCTGTCATCCGGTGCTATAAGGTTGGGAAGGGTAAATAATCCAAAGAATGATGCAGGTAGCCCCGCAGCTGAAGTAATTAACCAACCCGTAATTGGCATGGCAAACATAAACACATAAAATGCCCAGTGCATGCTGCGTGCGGCAATTTTTTCCAGCCAAGGCAAAGCAAGCTCAGGTTGTTCATTGCCAAGTCGCCAAATAATTCTAAAAATTGCCAAAAAGAGAACCAATAAACCATACTCTTTATGCCATCCATAGAACTTTAACCGTTGAGGATTCCATGGCAAAGAGATCATGTACAACCCCAGCACCAACAATCCAATGATTAACAAGGCAATAACCCAATGAAGTACTATAGCTACAAGACCAAAATGAGTTGAACTGTTTTTGATTTGCATAAGAGGTCCTATTTTTTATCCTGATATGCTTCTGTGCCAATTACAAGGTTTACCTTATCGCTTATTGCAGGTAGAAAAGCATTTATCCCAAAATCAGAGCGATTTATAGACGTCGTCGCTGTAAAACCAACTGACATCTTATTGCTAATTGGATTCATTCCTTGCTTGTTTAAAGTAACATCCAATACCACTGGCTTACTCACACCACGCAATGTTAAGATGCCATCAACAGTTGCTTTATTATCGCCTTTGGGAGTGACTTTATTGCTGACAAATGTTGCAATAGGGAAATGTTCCGTATCAAAAAACAACTTACTTTTTAAGTGCTTGTCCAACTCAGGGACACCTGTGATCATATCTGCGACATCAATCTTTACATTGACCTTACTTTGACTTGGATTATCTTTATCAAGAACGAGCTGACCTGTGGCATACCATTTGCCGTATTGAGTTGAAAAGCCTAAATGCTCAACATCCCAGAGTACATAAGTATGATTTTTATCTAGAGTAAACGTTTCAGGTGCAGCATAAATTGGCGCAGAACAAGCGAATGCAATAAACAGGGATGTGAACACGCTTCCTAAAATTTTTTTCATAATTAATTTCCTTATTTTAAATGAGAGTTGAATTTTTTTATTCAGGTTTGAGGTTGCCGCCAACAATTCGTTCACAAAGTCCTTTTGGTAATAAAATAAAAGCATCTTTTTGTTTGTCTTTTGTTGCAGAGGAGGCGCATGAAGCAGTTGCTGTAGCACAATCATTCATCCCTTTTTTAGCAATTCCATAACATTTTTCAGTTGCAGATGATGCATCGGTGCTCTCAGCAGCTGTACTTCCAGTTGCAGCTAACATCAAAAAAGCAGTCATTACTGATTGCATTAATTTATCGCGCATTAACATTGTTGTCCCTTTCATTAAATAAGTCCAACATAAACATACAACAGTGTTTTTAAAACAACAAGTAGGAGGTACAAAATATAACAACCCTACCCGCTTACTAGTAATAGCCTTGTTTTTAGAGAATATTTTTTTGTAGTATCGTATTGTGGATAAATACAAGGGATTAAAAATCAATTATTGTAATGTTACCTGCAAAGGGTACTTGTGCCAAAAGAGGAGAAGTAAGTTTTTGATTTAACGTTTCAATATTAGCTGATAAAGCTTGCATATTGGGATCAATACAATTGGCAATCCATCCCGCGCATTTAATGTTGTTTGCATGTAAAACAGCCTCTGTGAGCAAAGCATGATTAATGCATCCTAATTTCATACCAACTACTAAAATAACAGGGATCTGCGTCATTTGTAAAAAATCAATCCAAGTCTCATGATCATTTAGGGGAACCATTAGTCCACCTGCCCCCTCAATAAATAATGTTTCAATGCCATCCAACTGCAAGTTCAGGCAATAATCAGCTATTTCATTAATGAGTAAACTAGCTCCTTCATTATGTGCAGCAATATGAGGTGAAACGGGCAATTTAAATCGCCAGGGATTTATTACGTCCAAACTGATACTGTGCTTGCAATTTTCTTGTAAATACAGCGCATCGCTGTTCACTAGCTTATTTTCTATTTCCATACATCCACTGGCCACAGGCTTAATTGCAGCTGCCGATGAAAAGTGTTTTAACAGACTTGCCGTGACATAGGTTTTTCCGCAGTCAGTGTCAGTACCAGTAATAAAAAAACGTTTCATTTAATGAGTCCTCGGATTTCCTCGATAAATAAATCTACCTGAGATAAAAATGGCATATGCGCAGCACGTTTGAACAGTATGTAATTAAACTCTGGATAGCTCAGCTGCATGGTGTTCATCGTTTTAATCGGAACAATAGGATCCAGTCGACCAAACATAAAACATGTTGGTTTATTAAACTGTTTTAGCTCCGCACGTAAATCCCAAGTTTCTAGAATTTTCAGGCCTAATGCTAATCCTCCTGGAGATGGAAGTTTATCAGGAAGGTGTTGCAACCTATCAGCAGCAGATAGTCCATTAAGTTCCATAAATTCTTTTAGCGTATCATGTGGTGCTTCTAATAAATTTTTGTAAAATTTTTTAAAAACATATTGGGAAACGCCTGGCCATAAATCATCATGTAAAAATCGTGGGGATGAAGTCACGTTAATAAGATGAGTTATTCTATCTGGTTCTTCTACTGCAAAACGCATGGCATATAACCCACCCATAGACCAACCGACTAATGCAAATTGATTGGGCAGTTGATTTACTAAAAACTCTTTAAATGAATTCCAATCCATAATTGGACTATGACCAAATCCTGGCAAATCAATTAATATGACCTGATAATTCATGAGAAGAAGCTTGGGCATTAATGGCAACCAGATCCGACTGTCAAATCCCCATCCATGCAGGAAAACAAGTGGGAATCCTTCTCCATAACTATGGATGTTTATATTCATAAATGGCACTTAACTTATCAAATAACTCATGAATTTGTTCAGGAGTATGATTGTAATTCAAAATGACACGCAAACCGGATACTTTGGTACTTACGGTGGGCTTTCTTATTGCACAACAACTAATGCCATGTTTCTTCAATTCACGATCATAATGTAATGCTAGATGGGGACAGCCTAATTGTAATTGTTGAATTGGGCTAATCGAATCAGCCCAAACTAAAGGAGACTTTTTAATATATGACCTAAATATTGTGATTAGCTGAGTTAATTTCAACCGTCTGTCTTCTGCATTAACAACAAAATCCAATGTATGCAATAAACCATAACTTAGAGCCGGGCTAACCGCAGTTGAGTAAATAACAGAACGCCCTGCTTGTAATAACGCGTAAATCCAGTCTGCTTTGCCAGCAACAAGTGCTCCTTGAGCAGCATAAGCCTTCCCAAGGGGAATAACCCTTAATGGAACTTCATTTTGAGTTAAACCATGAAGCGCTACAGCACCCTTTCCCTGGGAACCTAAGATTCCAAAGGAATGCGCCTCATCAACTAAGACGGCACATTGATTTGTATTACAAAGAGATGAGAGTTTTGCTAAAGGAGCCAATTGGCCGCTCATACTAAACACACCCTCAGTAATTAAGGCTGAGCCCTTAGCAGAAGTTATTTTACGTTCTAAGTCATCTAAATTATTATGCAAATAGCGTGAGTAGTTCACCTTTGATAAAGCGAAACCATCATAAATCGATGCATGTATTTCTTTATCAATAAAACAATGTACTTTTAATTTACCAAGTAACGCTGTAACGGCAAGATTTGCTGCATATCCTGAGGAAAATAAAATGCACTCATCTACTGCCAATAAATTAGCAAATGCCTCTTCAACTGCTCGATGATTTGGGTGATAACCACTGAGCAACATTGAAGCACCACTACCAGAAGGATACAACGAATACCCACGCTGGTATCCTTCTGAAATACATTTGTCTTTGCTTAGCGATAAATAGTCATTGCTGTCAAAATGAACTAATGACGCATCATCTGCATTGATGAATCTATTTCTTAATAGTCCTTCATGAGCTAACTGATTTGTATAATCCTTAATCTTATGACTTATAGGCATTTATACCATCTCAGTTAAACCTAGCTTACTAAAAAGGGTTTTATCCTTGGCTCGTTGAGGATTTTCTTCAGTTAATAATTTATCACCAATAAATACTGAATTTGCACCCGCAAAAAAACAAAGCGCTTGTAGTTCATCGCTCATTTCAGTTCGTCCTGCAGTCAATCGAATAACACTTTTAGGCATTGATATTCTAGCCGTTGCAATTGTCCGCACTAACTCAATACCCTCTACTGGCTGAGCTTTTGCAAGAGGAGTTCCTTCTACAGGTATTAAGCGGTTAATGGGAACACTCTCAGGAGGACTTTCCATATTTGCCAAGGTTAATAAAAATTCGATGCGGTCTTCACGTGTCTCACCCAAGCCTAAGATCCCACCACAACACACATTAATCCCTGCTTCTCGCACATTATTTAATGTATCTAAGCGATCGCTGAATTTACGTGTGGTCACTACTTTTTCATAATAAGAAGGTGATGTATCGATATTATGATTGTAATAATCCAAACCAGCCTCTTTTAAATTAGCAGCCTGTTCTGGATTTAGCATGCCTAAAGTCATGCACGTCTCCAAACCTAAAGACTTCACGCCTTTAATCATTTCTTGTAACTCAGTCATCACTTTATCGGGTGGACAACGCCATGCAGCCCCCATACAAAAGCGTTTAGCACCACCATCTTTGGCGTCCTGCGCTGCTTTTAATACTTCATCAACTGACATTAACTTTTCTTTTTCAACATGGGTTTTATGATGACCACTTTGAGAACAGTACCCACAATCTTCAGGACAAGCCCCCGTTTTAATACTTAGTAAAGTAGCAAATTGTAATGAATTAGGTTGATGATATTCTCTATGTACGGCATGCGCCTGGTGCAACAAATCATTAAATGGTTGCTCATAAAGCGCTGTAATTTCAGAAACAGACCAGTGCTTCTTAGCTTGAGTCACAACAGTTCCTCCTATCAAGGATATTAAAACAGTGTAACCAGGGTGAAGGCATAAACCATAACCCTGGTTTCAGATAAAAAATTATGCTCCTATATCTTTAGCAAACGAAGCACAACCTCGCTATATTCTATATTTTTGATTTTATTTACGTAGCGTAACATGATAAAGTGCCGCTCAATCTTGTCAACCAAAATTTTAAAAATGGTTAACGTATCCGAATTAATTAATAGAGACTTAAAACATTTTTGGCACCCGTGCACACAAATGAAAGATTTTGAAACCTGTCCCCCTCTGCTAATTGAAAAAGCAGAAGGCAGTTATCTTTATACTGATAAAGGTCCATTGATTGATGCAATTTCCAGTTGGTGGTGTAAATCTTTAGGTCATGGCCATCCTCGCGTGATATCAGCAATAACGGCACAACTTAATCGCTTTGAACATGTTATTACGGCTAATACAACACACCCTCAACTTATTGAGTTAGCAGAAGAGCTTGCTAAAATTACCCAAAAACAACATGTTTTCTTTGCCAGCGATGGCTCCAGCGCTGTTGAAATAGCAATGAAATTAGCGATCCATGCAAGCCAAATCAAGGGTTTTACAGATAGAAATCAATTTATTGCACTCAAAAATGGGTATCACGGAGAAACTCTGGGGGCAATGAGTATCAGTGATTTGGGACTTTATAAAGTCCCATATACATCATTTGGTCTAACCTGCCATTTTGTTCAAAATATTCCTTATATCTCTGGAAAAGAAGATCCGCTCTGGAATAATTGTGATGCATATTGGTCCGTAGTAGAAAAAGAGTTAGAAGCAGTTAGTGATAAAGTCTGTGCGATTATTGTTGAACCACTAATACAAGGTGCTGGTGGAATGTTGTGCTATAGCCCCGATTTTCTTAAAAGACTATCGACCTGGGCCAAAAGTAAAGATATTTATCTTATCGCAGATGAAATAATGACTGGAGTGGGACGTACTGGCAAATGGCTCGCTTCAGAACATGCTGATGTAGAACCGGATCTGATTTGTTTGTCTAAAGGATTAACTTCTGGCTCCATTCCATTAAGTTGTATCATGATTGATAGTTCTATTTTTGATCTTTTTTATGCAGACTACAGCAGTGGTAAATCCTTTTTGCATTCACACACCTATAGTGGCAACCCACTCGCCATTAGTGCAGCCTTAGCAACTATTCACACGATGCACGAAGAAAAAATAGTTGATCAGGCTAAAAATCTAGGTGAATACATGCTAACTACTTTATCTGAAATAGCAGAAGTTTCAGGTAGATTAAGCAATATTCGCGGAATTGGTGCAGTCGTCGCAGCGGACCTTGAAGACACAGGACATTATCGAATAGGTAATAAAGTGTATCAGAATGCATTAAATCAAGGCGCATTAATAAGACCAATAGGAAATACACTCTATTGGCTTCCTCCTTTAAATACAAGCCATGAAGTAATTGGGAAATTAGCAGAAATCACACTACACTCTATAAAGGAAGCTTATGCAACACCTTAAACTATGCGAAAAACATTCAGAAATCTGACATTTTTTGTTTATAAACAATTCAAATTACTCTGGATATCTTTCACCATTTTTTTACTTGTGGTTTTTTCTTATATCAACTGGCATAACAACGTCACTAACTCGTTTACTTTAGTTACAGAAGCAAGCAATAAACTGGCATTTAAGGTTGACCACTTTATAAATGATATTTTTCAAAGTTCGTATCTAATTCCTACATACAAACGGAATAATCTCACCTGTGCTGGCGATTTTATTCCTTATTTACAACACATCCTCAGAAATCACCCACAAATCTCTGAATTAGCAATTCGTGATCCCGTACATCAAATTGTATGTTCTACATTACCTAATAATAAGACGTTCCTCTTAAATAAGAATCTACAACAGACAATCATTGGGCCATTCGATTCGCCAATGTTTAATCATCCGATTTATGCAATACAAAAAAAAATTGGTGCTTATCAGGTAGAAATAGTAATTATGTCCCCAATATTGGAAGGTACATTGCATATTCCCAACAGTGGTTCACGTACAGTTACGCTCTACGATACAAATAAGAAGCAGGAAATTATCCGAGTAGGAGAAATAAAAGATGACTCCTGGATAAATAAAGTATCATTTGACTCATCTTTTACATCTGAAAAGATATTCGCCACAACAAAATTATCTAGTCTTGATGGAGTTATACTTACAGTTACTGAACCCAATCAAATAGTAATTAATAATCTATGGTATAACCAAATCTTACTTAGTCTCGATATTTTAGTCCTGTCACTTTTTTTATATTTTATAATTAGAAACATCCTCAATAAGCATTATTCACTACATGGTGCAATAAAGCAGGCTCTTCGTCGTGAACAATTTTATCCTGTATATCAGCCATTATTTGATGCAAAACACAAGGTCTATTCAGGTGCTGAAGTTCTATTAAGATGGCAAGACAATTACGATGAAATTATAATGCCAGATCTTTTTATAGACGAAGCTGAAAATACAGGCTTAATTGTTCCAATAACACTGCAACTTATTGAGATAGCATTTGAAGAGTCTAAAAATATCTTAACAACCCAACCTACTTTTTATTTATCATTTAATATTTGTGCGTTACATTTTACTGATAATTATTTTTTCCCCCGATTCTATAAACTGGTGCAACACCATTCTATTTCGCCCCACCAAATATTATTAGAAATAACGGAACGTTATTTGCTTGATATGAATAATCAAATTTACATCAACAGAATGCAAGAACTTAGAAAAGCAGGGTATTCATTGGCAATAGACGATTATGGGACAGGACATTCAAGCATCAGCTATCTACAACACTATCCTTTTAATTATCTGAAAATCGACAAATTATTTATCCACTCCATAGGAACTAAAGCCATTACAGAAACACTAAATGATGCAATAATTCAACTGGCAAAAAAAATTAATTTAAATGTTATTGCAGAAGGTGTAGAAACAAAAGAACAGCTAGACTATTTATTATACAATAAGGTTCGATTTCTTCAGGGCTGGTATTTTTCAAAAGCCTTGCATGTTGAACAATTAATTGAACTGCTTCAGGGAGAAAAAAATGAATAAGCACAGAGGAAGCTGTTTTTTTCTTATTCTAGGTGTCTCAGTTTCAAGTTTTGCGGAACCAATAGCCGGTAGTTATTGGCAATGTTCAGCTCATGATGCCACCCAAACTCAATGGACTTCAGAAAACATTTACCAAAAAATGGCGTTAAATCTTTCTTATGCTGCCTGTAAAAAAGGCAGTAAAGCACCAGCCACATGCAGAACAGCTAAAGCTGGATGTATACAGTTTATTAATGGTGTCAACGTAATGCCCATGTGGCAATGTACGGCCTTTGATCGAGAAGCATCCGCATGGCGAAGTAATCTTTATCCAACTCGCGATGATGCTGCATTGGCTGCTAACGCATATTGCAGGCAAAAAAGCTCTGTTCCTTATACCTGTTATATTAATGTAGTAACATGCATGAATAAAAACGAGATCTAAAAATATGGTTTATTGTGTTGGATTAACAGGCGATATCGCAAGTGGGAAAACTACGGTTGCTGAACTCTTTTCCAAATTGGGAGTTGAAGTAATTCATGCTGATAAAATATCAAGGGAATTAACCCAAAAAAACAAAAACGCATACAGAAAGATCATTGAGCATTATGGTCATAAGGTACTTAAAGAAGATGATGAATTGGATCGTGGTAAATTAAGAGAAATCATATTTTCTAACCATAAAGAGCGTCAGTGGCTTGAACAACTCTTACATCCTCTGATACGCCAAGAGATTAAACAACGGGTTGATACCTGCATCACACCTTATTGCGTCATAGAAATACCACTGCTTATTACAAAACAAGCTTATCCTTATATTAATCGAACTTTACTTGTATGCGCACCAGAAGAAACACAAATATCAAGGCTAATGCAGCGTGATCAATCCAGCAAAGAACAAGCTCATGCTATTTTATCAACCCAGCCGGATATCATGAAACGTTTAGAAAATGCAGATGATATGATAGTTAATGATATGGAGATTGAGCAGTTAGCAAAAAAGGTAATCGATTTACATATTTTATATCTACACGAGGCAAAAAAATAAGTGATGAATATTTTACCCTATGAATCACAATCAGTTGAAAAGCAAAGCTCGTTTAAGTGTTGTAAGTAATATGGTGTATAGCGAACATAAGGAACTCAGTGATAAATGAAATTAATTACTTTAAATTTATGGGGAGGTCATCTAAGAAATCCTCTATTAAAATTTATCAGTGAGCATCGTGATATTGATATATTTTGCCTACAAGAAGTGTATTACAACGCCCACCGAACAGTAACTGAAGAAGATAGAGAACTTAGCTTAAATATTTTTGCAGATTTACAACAACTCCTTCCAAATCATTTTGCTATTTTTAAACCAGCTGTAGAAAATGTTTACGGAATTGCGATGTTATTGAAAAATAATATTGATATCTTAGGTGAAGGAGAGATAAACATTCATCAAAAACAACATTACCCTGGAGTAGGATTAAATCATCCTAGAAACTTGCAATGGGTTGAATGTGAAATCAACAAAAAAATTTACTCCATTCTTAATGTACATGGCCTATGGACCGGGCAAGGCAAGAAAGATAGCCCAGAACGAATCAATCAATCACATCGTATTCGCCATTTTATGGATACTATCAATACACCCAAAATATTGTGTGGTGATTTTAACTTAAGACCTGATACAGAAAGCATGCACATTATTGAGCAAGGAATGAATAACTTGATTACAGTGAACAACATTAGCTCAACAAGAACCCGTTATTATAAAAAAAATGAGAAATATGCAGATTATATACTGACCTCACAAGACATTGTTGTAAATCAATTTATTGTAATGGATGATGAAGTTTCGGATCATGCCCCATTGTATCTTGATTTTAATTAAAAATGTGGCTTTGTAGCCTCAGTGCGGCACAGCCAAATTCGGAAAACTTGAGGATTTAAACCTGGTTTTCGCTAAGCTGCTCCCAAGCTGCCTATCAAATAACTTTTCAACATTGCAATTATTTCGTGATTTGCTTCGGGGAAATATTCCGTATTTAATTCTTGATGGTCAACCCATTTCATAGCCAATTGACCTTCCAAGCAGAAAGGCACTCCAGAAAACTGGTCAACAAGAAAAATAATTAATTTTACTACTCTGTCAGAATACTGATGGTTTACTTCGCCTAATAATTGATATCGGAGAACCTCTAAGCCAAGCTCTTCTTTCACTTCTCGAATTAATGCAGACGATGAGGACTCATCCGCTTCCAACTTTCCACCAGGAAATTCCCAACATCCTCCATGAGGTACATGGAGAGGACGTTGAGTAATTAAGATTCGTTGTTGCTCATCAATAATGACCGCTACGGCAACAGAGATGCTCACACTAGATTTCCATGGCAAGCTTTATATTTTTTACCCGAGCCACATGGACAAGGATCATTTCGACCAACTTTCTTTTCTTGTCGTCTGTATGTTTGCGGCTGAGTATCATCTTCATTCTCATCAGCATAATTACCGTGTTGCAAGTTCATCTTGCTCACCTGCTCAGCACGGCGTTGCTCTTCGACTGCGTTAACGTCTTCTTCAGTTTGAATTTCAACAGAAGAAATTAAACGAATTGCATCATATTTTAAATTATCGAGCATTGTAGTAAACAGAGTGAATGCTTCCTTTTTATACTCTTGTTTTGGATCCTTTTGTGCATAACCACGTAAATGAATCCCCTGACGCAATTGGTCCATTACAGCCAAATGTTCACGCCATTGATTATCCAATGTTTGTAAAATCACAGACTTTTCAAACTGCGACATTGTGGCTCTTCCGGCTTGAGCTACTTTTTCATTGTACTTCCGTGCAGCAAGATCAAGAATTTTTTCTCTAATTTGTTCTGGCTGAATATGATGATCCTCTTCAATCCACTCAAGCACTGGTGCTTTGAGTTTGAATTCATCCATCAGGACATCACTTAAAGCTTTTGGATCCCATTGATCTTCTAAGCTTTGTAGAGGAATATAAGTCTCAACCAGATTTGATATAACATCATCTCGCATCGTATTTATCATTTCCTCAGTATCCACCATATCCATGATTGAGGCACGTTGAGTATAAATGACTTGTCTTTGATCATTCGCCACATTGTCATAATCTAAAAGCTGCTTTCTGACATCAAAATGATGCCCTTCCAACTTACGCTGCGCATTCTCGATTGCTTTGGTTACCAAACTATGCTCAATAGGTTCACCAGGCTGCATTCCCAAGCGACGCATCATCGATGCAACACGCTCTGAAGCAAATATCCTCATCAAATTGTCTTCAAGCGACAAATAAAAACGACTGCTTCCCACATCGCCTTGACGACCTGAACGTCCACGTAGCTGATTATCAATACGTCGTGACTCATGACGCTCCGAACCTATAATTCTTAGTCCGCCGGCTGCAAGTACTTCATCATGTCGTTTTTGCCACACTTGTTTTACAGCTTCAATTTCTTCGGCACTTGCCGTTTCAGGTAATTGCGCCAAATCAGCAGCTAAACTTCCGCCAAGCACAATATCTGTTCCTCGACCAGCCATATTGGTAGCAATAGTTACTGCCCCAGGCCGACCAGCTTCGGCAATGATTTGTGCTTCTTTTTCATGAAACTTAGCATTAAGTACTTGATGCTTAATATTTTCTTTTTTAAGAAGTTGACTTAAAAATTCAGATGCTTCAATTGAAACAGTACCTACAAGTACAGGTTGTTTCAGTTCGGCACACTTACGAATATCAGTGATGACTGCTTCGAATTTATCTTTTTGAGTTAAATAAACCAAGTCAGGTTCATCTTTGCGAACCATAGGTTTATTTGTTGGAATAACAACAACATCAAGATTGTAGATTTGCTGCAATTCATATGCTTCTGTATCTGCTGTTCCAGTCATTCCGGATAATTTATTATACATACGGAAAAAATTCTGGAATGTAATTGAAGCAAGAGTTTGATTTTCATTTTGAATAGAAACACCTTCTTTCGCTTCAACAGCTTGATGTAATCCTTCTGACCATCGGCGGCCAGGCATGGTACGACCAGTATGCTCATCAACAATAACTACTTGACCGTCTTTAACGATATAATCCACATCAAGATGGAACATAGCATGGGCTTTTAATGCGGCATTGACATGGTGCATTAGCATAATATTACTGGCATGATATAGGCTCTCACCATGATCCAGAAGTTTTGCATTAAGTAATAATTCTTCAATATGTTGATGGCCTGCGTCAGTAAGATGCGCCTGCTTTTGTTTTTCATCAACAGTATAATCCCCTTCACCACCCTCTTCTTCTTGTTTCTTCAAATGAGGAATCAATTTATTAATTTTGATATAAAGTTCAGAGCTGTCTTCAGCTGCACCAGAAATAATCAACGGCGTACGTGCTTCATCGATGAGAATAGAATCCACTTCGTCCACTATGGCAAAATTTAAATCTCTTTGTACTTTGTCTTCAAGACTAAAGGCCATATTATCGCGCAAATAATCAAATCCATACTCGTTATTCGTTCCGTAAACGATATCACAGCGATAGGCTTCTTGTTTTGCAGGATGGGGCATATCAGGGAAAATAACACCCACAGTTAAACCTAAAAACTCAAATATAGGCTTCATCCATTGGCTGTCACGCTTAGCAAGATAATCATTCACAGTAACAACATGTACACCACGACCAGTAATTGCGTTTAAGTATGCAGGCAAGGTTGCCACCAATGTTTTACCTTCCCCAGTGCGCATTTCAGCAATATTACCTTCATGCAATACCATTCCACCAATTAATTGTACATCAAAATGGCGCAGGCCTAGAGTACGCACAGATGCTTCTCTTACTGTAGCAAAAGCTTCTGCTAACATTTCATCAAGGCTTTCGCCCTCTGCTAAACGTGCTTTAAAATGCTCGGTTTTTGCAGCTAACTCGGCATCAGTTAGTGCTTGCATTTGTGGTTCAAACGCATTGATTGCCATTACTGCCTTTTCCATCCGCCGCAATGTACGCTCATTTCGGCTTCCAAACATTTTCTTAATCAACGTATTCAGCATGGCCTAAATAATCCTCTGGAGATATCAAATAACAAATTGGTTAATGTACTAAAATTTGGGGAAAAATACTATGAATACCTTATAATTTAAGTGAACCTTCATGGTTTAAACTGAGTAAAAAGAGCAGTTTTCTGACAAACAGGTAACTAAAACATAATTTTCCGCAACTTCCGCTCATAGTATACAATATTTTACTAGCCAAGTGATGCACAAATCAGTATACAACTTGCCGCAAAATTGCATTAACATAATAATACTTAACTTATAAAGTCTCTGTGTGCGCCTCAATATTCTGTAAATACTCACCTAACTCATGAAACAGCGAGAGATTTTTTTCCTGCAAAATAAGCATCAACTTTTTTTTCCATTGGCTGGCACCGGGTAAACCAAAAGCAAGATTAAATATAGGTTTTACCAATAAACTAAGAGAAACACCTTTGCTGTATTCTTCAAGTAAATAATCCAAATAGTAATTAAATACTTGGCTCCGAGTGCTCTTTTGACTCTTAAGATAAAGTGCGTCATGGATCATTGCTATTTGAAAAGGATTATCACATGCCAAACGTCCAAGCATCACCCCTTCGACATGGTGGAGATGCTCATTAATTTCTTTTATATTCAATATATTACCATTGATCACTACAGGAACTTCAGGAATTTCTTTTTTTAAACGATAAACATAATCGTAGTTAACAGGTGGAATTGTTCGATTTTGTTTTGGATTTAAACCATTTAACCAAGCCTTTCGTGCATGCACAATAATCTTTTGTGCTCCGGCCTCAACCAATTGATGTACAAAATCACTAAAAAACTCATAGCTGTCTTGATGATCGATGCCGATTCTGGTTTTGGCTGTAACAGGGATCGTCACTGCTTGCCGCATGGCATGGATGCAAGCAGCAACTTGTTTTGCTTCTTTCATCAAACAAGCCCCAAAACGCCCTGCTTGAACTTTATCACTAGGACAGCCAAGATTGATATTTACTTCATCATACCCTTCTTGCTCCGCACGTTGGGCACATTGTGCTAATGTTTCTGGCTCTGAACCACCTAGCTGAAGTGCTATTGGGTGCTCTTTTACATGAAATTGCAAAGAGCGTAGAGGATTATTTTGTATCGCTCCAGTAGTTTGCATTTCCGTATACAAAAGTGCATGAGGAGCTAAAATACGCATAAAAACTCGGAAGTGGCTGTAGGTCCAATCAATCATCGGAGCAATAGCCAAAGGCGAAAACAGGATATTTGTCACTATTGTTATTCGGTTAAAAAATGTTGATTATAACCGAAACTAAAAATTTTGTGCAAAAATATAACCTGGATGGAACTTAGAAGAACACGTCATCCCTAAGGTAGCGAGGGATGACGGGATATAGTCTCCGAGATTACTCTGCGTTAATCTAGGCTATGGCTCTTTATTCACCACATTCATCGCTTGGATAAGTAATTGCAAACGTGTCCGTCCCTGATAAAAATTAATATCCAGCTTATAAGCTGCATGGATGAATTTAACTCTATGGTTTGGCCAAGATTTTAAATCGATATTAAATGCAATCGCATCGACTTGTTGATCACCTTTTGTAGTCGCCAAAGTCATTTTCAAATGATTTTTACCCACCAATCGTTGGTCAAGCACTTCAAAAACATTATCAAAAACAGGCTCAGTAAATTGCTGTCCCCATGGGCCCGCTTGCTGGATTAATTGAGCAATTTCAATACTAAACTCTTCGGGCAATAATGGCCCGTCAGTAAGCACTTCTCCTTCGCATTGAGATAAATCAATATGCTTGCTCACTTCGGAAACTAATGCATCATTAAATGCTTTCAGAGATTTTGGATGAATACTCAAACCCGCAGCCATAGCATGACCACCAAATTTACTGATAAGATCTGGATGATCCTTATCGATTGCGGCCAATACGTCTCGAATATTTAAATCAGAAACAGAACGCGCTGAGCCTTTTAATTCATTCTCGCTAACTTCTGCAAAAGCTATCACTGGCCGATGGTAACGTTCCTTCACTCGTCCGGCTAAAATTCCAATGACACCTTGATGCCAGGTTTTATCAAAAAGACACAATGCAATAGGCAAATGATTGCTCGTGTATTCTGTACTTAGAGTAAGTTTTTCCAATGCGAGCATTGCTTGCTCTTTCATTTCTGTCTCAATTAACTTTCTTTCTTCATTGAGCTCATCAAGTTGTTGACAATAATTTCTAGCTTGTTGCTGATCGGTCGTAATTAAACATTCTATACCCAAAGCCATATCATCTAAGCGTCCAGCAGCATTGAGTCTCGGAGCAATAGCAAAACCTAAATCGGACTCTCTTAGTCGAGCATATTCACGACCAGATACTTCAATTAAAGCCTTAATGCCTGCACGACACTGTCCTTGACGTATTCGAGCCAGACCTTGATTGACCATAATACGATTATTCTGATCCAACCCCACTACATCAGCAACGGTACCTAAAGCAACCAAATCCAAAAAGCTTGCCATATTGGGTTCACTAATATTCATCTCATGAAACCAATTAGCATTCACCAAATGCCGGCGCAGAGCCAACATGACATAAAAGATAACGCCAACACCAGCAATCGATTTACTGGGAAATTTACAATCCCGCTGATTTGGATTCACAATAGCACAAGCATTTGGAAGAGTATCTGCTGGCAAATGATGATCAGTAATTAAAACATCGATACCAAGTTGGTTTGCTTTTTCCACACCATCAATGCTCGCAATACCGTTGTCTACTGTGATAATTAATGCCGGCTTCCATTTGCTGGCAACTTCAACTATTTGTGGCGTCAAACCATAGCCAAATTCAAACCGATTTGGGACTAAATAATCAACAAATTGTGCCCCCATTGCCTGTAGCGCAGTAACAGCAAGTGCTGTTGATGTTGCGCCATCTGCATCAAAATCACCGATAATCAAAATCCTATGCTGTTCGCGTAGAGCGTTTTCTAAACGGATGCATGCTTCTTTTATTCCTTTAAAACTGTCAAAAGGCAATAATGTTTGGAGTTGCTTGTCCAGCTGCTGCGGTTCTTTGATTCCTCGATTTGCGAGTATTCGCCTGAGTACATCAGGCATATTAGGTAACTCGAGTATGTGTGATGGTTTGGGACGTTGTTTAATAAGCATGTATAAGTTTTCTCCATAAACGAGCATACCAACTGCCCGTGTTCATCGAGTAGGCAGTATTATTCCAATACCAATGAATAGGCATCTTTTTTAATTCTTCTTGATGTTGTTTACTCAGACTAGATAACTCAGAGAACAATAAAATTTGATAATCTTTGAGTGCTACTCCTTCGTGATATAAAGAAACGTGGCGACTACATAATTGGGCTAATGAAAGAAAATGCGCATCAACACAAATGTTGATTGGTTCCTTCTCCTTAAGTTTTGAGTTTCCCCAAACCCACAATCCATTAATTAAAGTCTGGTTGGGTCTGGAGGCAAACAGCATTTGGCTTTCAGTTATAAATTTTTGCCAATGCATCGCTGTATCAAGTTGCGTTAATTCGGGTAGTAAGGATTGATGCAATAAGTGATGCGGTGGTTTTGCATTTAAAGGGTATTTTTTATTGTTACAAAGCAGCCATGTTTCTGCATCATGATAATAAAGTATGATGTCTTCTTCAGCCAGATATTGCGAGAACAAATCGAACCATGCTCGCGACTCACTCTCGCCAAACGAGACATCTCGCCCCAAAGCGACAATCATTGCATCATTATGTGTTGCCTCCCAACGAACTGGAGTCAACACGAGCCATTCGCCATCTAAAGTGTGATACTGTTTTAATAAATCAGCAAGGGGTGGATTCTCAGAGACATAACCAAGGTTCAATAAAAAATTAAGCAAAGCATTCCCTTCTGACTTGAGTTGTCTCGCCTGCTCAGGGATAGAATGACATTCTGAATTAATTACAACATACATATTTTACACACTCTTAATCAATCCATCTCTACGAAACAATGATTTTAAGTTTCTTAATGCTTGTCGCATACGATCTTTATTTTCAATTAAACCGAAACGAACATAGCCATCACCTTGCTGGCCAAAACCTATTCCTGGAGACACAGCAACCTGAGCCTCTTTCAATAAGTATTTACTGAACTCAAGCGACCCCATGTGCTGATAATGAGCAGGAATAGGTGCCCAGAGAAACATGGTTGCTTTTGGGCGAGTCACTTCCCAGCCAATCTCATTTAAACCATCGCAAAGAATATTACGACGTTTTTCATAAAGCGCCCTGATCTCTTGTACACAGTCATTCGGCCCTTCCAAGGCTATAATTGCAGCAACTTGGATTGGTGTGAACGTACCGTAATCTAAATAAGACTTAATCCGCGTCAGTGCAGCAACCAACTCTTCATTTCCGCAAGCAAAGCCAACACGCCAACCTGGCATATTATACGACTTAGACATTGAATAGGTTTCAATTGCGACATCAGTAGCACCGGGTACTTGCAGTATTGAAGGCGCTTTATATCCATCAAATACAATATCAGCATAAGCTAAATCATGAATTACCCAAATTTCGTGTCTTTTTGCTAAATCTATTATTTGCTCAAAAAAAGAATAATCCACACAATGCGTACTTGGATTAGCCGGAAAATTAATAACCAATGCTTTAGGTTTGGGTAGGCTACGATTAATTGTATCCTCAATAGAGGCTAAAAATTGAGTTTCATTAATGAGAGGAATTTGCTTTACGTTAGCACCGGCAATAATAAATCCATATGTATGGATAGGATAAGCTGGATCAGGAACTAATATAGTATCTCCAGGGCCACTTATAGCTAATGCCAAATGCGCTAATCCCTCTTTCGACCCAATGGTCGCTAATATTTGTGTTTCACTATTTAGATGTACATCGTAGTTACGATGATACCAAGAAGCCATTGCGCGCCTTAACCTTGGTATTCCTTTGGACATAGAATATCGGTGTGTGTCTGGTCTTTGTACCGCTTCAATCAACTTATTTACAATATGAGGTGGCGTTGGTTGATCGGGATTTCCCATTCCAAAATCAATAATATCCTCTCCACGCGCTCGCGCTTCTGCTTTTAATTGGGTTAAAGTATTAAAAACATAGGGGGGCAAACGTTTTATACGTGGAAATTGACTCATAATATTGACCTCTGTAGTATACTTACATCCATGTATAATTCATTTGAACATTCTAAACCATGAACATCAATTTAGAATCAGCAGAACAACATGCAGTGCAAGCTTATAGTGATAACAAAATTCAGATTAATTCTATTGTTTATGAACGCAGTTTAATTGTTTCTAAAACAGAAATCATTAGTGATCTTTCAATTAAAAACATTGAGGAAATTGATGCACACTACATGAACTTATTAACACAATTTAAACCGGAAATCATCATCATTGGCCATGAACATACCGGAAAACTCCTGCCTCTGTCAATTCTGCGTCAACTAACACAACAAGGAATAGGTATAGAATGCATGTCTGTTGGTTCCGCATGTCGTACTTATAATGTTTTATTGAGTGAACACCGTGCAGTGATTGCTGGATTTATATTTAAGTAGACAGTAAGTCATTTGTAGCCTGAGTACAGCCGCACCCAAGCTACATGCTGTCAGTCAACAACTTACAGTTGTCTTCTCGCTTCGAGCACATTAGGGATTTGTTCTAATTTTGTTAACAATCGTGATAGGCTATTTAGACCGTCAACATCTACAGTTAATGTAATGTACGCCATGTTTTCATGCTTGTTACTTTGAGTTTGCAAGGCATAGACATGTGCTTTTTCATTAGCAAGCAATGATGTGACATCTTTTAAAAGCTCGGAGCGATCAAATGCCTTGATTAAAATATCCACGACATAGTTTTCTCGTGTAGCACTACCCCAGCTGACTTGTAAGAAACGTTGCTTTTGCCGTTCACTTGCATGAATAATATTAGGACAATCCTGGCGATGTACTGAGACACCACGACCTATAGTGATGTAACCCATCACCGGATCACCTGGAACAGGTTGGCAACATCGCGCCATAAAAGTTAATAATTTCCCAACACCTTCAATCCGCAGATCACTTCCAGTAACTTCCGGTTTTGCCTGAGGTTTAACAAATCGCTCAAGATTAAGCTCCGAAGTAACTGGTGGGGCTAGCTTACTAACAATTTGTCCTATCTTAATATCACCACGGCCAAGATTTGCATAGAGATCATCTAATTTTTTGAAATGCAACGCGGCCGTAACTTCATTAAGTTTATCGGATTTTATACCTAACGATTTTAATTCTTTATCTAATAACTCACGTCCATCTTGAATGTTTCGATCATAATCTTGCATTTTAAACCAATGCAATACTTTAGCCTTAGCACGCGATGTTTTGAGATAATTTAAGTGGGGGTTAATCCAATCACGAGAAGGCTTAATTTCCTTTCCAGTCAAAACCTCTACCTTATCCCCTGTTTTCAGCTGATAAGTCAATGGTACGATATGGCCATTGATACGGGCACCACGACACCGATGTCCTAAATCACTGTGTACATGATAAGCAAAGTCCAATGGGGTTACACCTTGAGGCAAATCAAGAACATCCCCATCAGGGGTAAATACGTAAACTCGATCCTCAAGAAATTCGGTGGTTGTACTTTCAGGAACACCCTTATTACTTGCCATCTCGCGATGCCAGGCCAATACATCACGTAACCATTCAATTTTACGTTCATGACTTTGCTTTTGTTTAAACCCACCTTCTTTGTATTTCCAATGTGCAGCAACACCCATTTCAGCTAAATCATGCATAAGAAAAGTTCTTATTTGTACTTCAAAAACTCTACCTTCGGGCCCTTCAACTGCTGTGTGCAAAGATTGATAGCCATTGGCTTTAGGATTAATAATATAATCATCAAATTCAGCAGGAATTTGCTGCCAAAGCGTATGCACCATACCTAAAACCTCATAACAGTGAGGACTGGTATCAACAAGTACTCGTACCGCTGTAGCATCATAAATTTCATCAAGCGATACATTTTTGCGCGTCATTTTTTTATAAATGCTATGGATATGTTTTGAACGTCCATAAACAGCAAAATGATCTATTCCACTTGCTTTAATTTGTTCATTTAGCTGAGCAACAATCGTATTAACAAAGTTATCTCGCTCTAGCCGTTTAGCCTTTAGTCCTTTGGCAATCGCTTTATAATCTTCAGGATGTAAATGGCGAAAAGCCAAGTCCTCCATTTCCCATTTAATTGCCCCTATCCCTAATCTATTCGCTAAAGGAGCATAAATTTCCATTGCCTCAGTGGCTAGTTGTTTGCGTAATTCTTCCGACAAATGCATGGCAGATCTTAAAACACACAAACGTTCAGCAAGCTTAATTAGTACAGCTCGAACATCATCTACCATAGCCAATAACATTTTACGAATGTTATCAATTTGTTGTTTATTTTGCGGGTATTTATTTAATCCCTGAAAACTGTGCATGGCACTCATGCGCTCGATGCCCTTCACCAATTTCGCAATATTAGGACCTAATTGCTCTGCAACATCATCAATGGACAGATCTGCATAATGCACATTTTCAAAAATAATAGCCGCTGCTAGTGTTTCTGGATCGACCTCAAGATCCGCAAGTAAATCAGCCATAATCAATCCTTGTTGTAAACAAGATTGACCTGTTTCTGTAGCATGATCTTGACCAGCAAGCTGACTTAGAGTACATGCACCACGAATGAGCTCAAGACTATCCAAGTAACCTTTTGCACCTAACTGATGAAGCCATAGATCAACATCAATGCTTCCGTCTTCGCACAATGGAACAGTATCTTTTACTCTAACCATGAGTTTTATCCTTTTTCAAATAACGCTATCGACTCAACATGGGCAGTATGAGGAAACATATCCATTACTCCTGCTTTTATTAATGTATAGCCTTTTTGATTGACTAATATATCAGTATCACGTGCTAATGTTACGGGATTACACGATACATAAACAATACGCTCTGGATTTAGCGCATCAATTTGCTTCACAATTTCAAGCGCACCTGAGCGCGGCGGGTCAATTAATACTTTATTGCAAGGTTGCTTAACCAGTTTTTTTACTTCATTGACATCATCCAAATTTGCAGCATAAAAATCTACATTTTGAATATGGTTCAACTTTGCATTCATATATGCACGTTCAACCATAGTCTTACTGCCTTCAACACCCAGTACTTTGGCACACAATTTAGCCATTGGAAGTGAAAAATTTCCCAACCCACAAAATAAGTCTAGCACTATATCTGTACTTTTTAAGTCCATTAGTTGTATTGCTTGTGATACCATAGAGCGATTTAAAGCAGAATTAACTTGCGTGAAATCGGTTGGATGAAATGAAAAAGTGATTTGATAATCTGGTAATGTGTATGTTAGATACTCACTTGATTTTGGTGGATAAAAACAATAAACACTATCAGGGCCGCCAGGCTGAAGAAAAATTTTATACTGGTAGTCCTCTGCAAATTTTTGAATTTTTAACTCATCTTCTTGATTTAAAGAAGTTAAATTCCTAAAAATGAGCGCTACCTCTTCGTCTCCCGCTGCAACTTCAATTTGTGCAATACAATGCCTGTCTTGCAGTGAATCAATCAGTTGTCTTAATGGAATAATATCAGCATCAATTTTTTTATTTAAAACAGGACATTGATTAATCTCTGTAATGTATCGAGGATTATTACGCTCTCTAAACCCTACCATCGAGGTCTGCTTTTTCTCAACATAACGCACACTTAATCGTGCTTTGTTTCTGTAGTTCCAGTGACCAGCAACTAAAGGTAACAATACAGCTTGTGGTTGGGTATGGCCATATCGTGATAACAAATCCAACAATTGCTCTTGTTTAAAATGAATTTGCTCTGCTTCATTCATATGCTGTAATGAACAACCACCACACATTGAATAGTGAGGACATTTAGGTTCTACCCGTATAGGAGAAGGCTCAAGAACATTAAGCAAAAAGCCCTCATCAAAATCTTTTTTAACTCTTGTATATTGGAATTCAACAAGCTCATTGGGCAAAGCCCCTTGAATAAATGTTGCTTTACCGTCAATACGTGCAATACCTTTTCCATCGTGGCTTAAATTATCGACTTGAGCAGTTTGTGGGGTAGGATTTTGTTTGGCTTTTGCTCTTCTCATGAAAATATTCTCAACAAATAAATCTTTTAATTAATCTGAAAAACGGTTGCAATCGCCATAGGAATAATTGCATTTTTTCAAAATTTTAAAGGGTACCACATGCAATTTACATTTGTCATGGTAATTTGTTATGGCAAAACCCATCGTGTACAAATTAATTTCATTGATATGATATACAGTACAGTAGAAATCGATACATATTATATAGCCTCTGTTTTACGTATCAAATCTGCGTAAATAATTTTTTGATCTTTTTAAATGGGCAACTTTAGAACACCTTTAAAATGCGCTTATTTATCAAGTAATTCATTGCCCTATTCACAATGTTATCCACAGTTTTTGTGGATAACACTTAAATCACTGCATTTATTTTAAAAATGATGATAGCGCTCCACATATAGGTTTTATTAAATTTATAGTAAAAAAAACAATATGAAGTACAAATTTTTTAAAAAAAGTTATCCACAGGAGGGGAAGCTTGAGGTTCTACAAAGTAGGTCGTACATATTACCTAAAGAAAAACTAAAAAAACAGTCTTGACAGAATTTTTTTATAAGTTTTTTATTATCTTTTAATTTTGAATGTGTAATTCCTTTTTTAATACAATTGCATCTTCAATATTATTATTTTCCACATAGTAATCTGGTTTAATTTCTACCTGCACAAATCCAATACTATGATAAAGACGTAAAGCCGCTTTATTGCTAGGTCTCACCTCAAGAATGACATAATCTATATGCTGCAATTCAGTTAAAGATGAAAGTACTTCTTGCAAGAATTGACGTCCATAACCTTTTGATTGAAACTCTTTTGCAATACAGAAATTTAAAATATGGCAGAAATTATTACTGTGTCTGGAAATAATATAGCCACCTATCAGTGGATGATTTCCTTCATAAATTTCGAAGAGACGGCAATCATATCCTACGCGAACACAATCTCTTAAAATCTCCCAACTCCAAGGAGCAATATGAACATTTTTTTCAATTACATAAACGGCATCAATATCTAATTCAGTCATGCACCGAATGTTGGATATCATCCTTGTTACTCCTAAAAATACGTAGCCTGGGTGCAGCGAAGCGGAACCCGGGTGATTTTCTTTAAATTCCTGGATTCCGCTTCGCTGCACCCAGGCCACGTATTACTTTAGATCTTTATTATTCAACATTTTTTTTCTTTTTAGGCAAATAAAGATCGGTTATCGTCCCTTCAAATGCCTCTGCAGCTTGAGCAATAGTTTCCGAAAGTGTCGGATGTGGATGTATTGTCAGGGCAATATCCTCAACATCACAACACATTTCAATAGCTAATGACGTCTCAGCAATTAAATCACCTGCATTAATCCCCACAATTCCTGCACCTAATATACGATTTGAATCTGGGCAGAATAACAATTTAGTCATCCCTTCTTCACGTCCCATACTCAGAGCACGACCACTTGCAGCCCATGGAAATGTGGCCTTTTCATAACGAATATTTTTTTCTTTCGCTTCTTTTTCAGTTAAACCCGTCCAGGCAATCTCTGGATCTGTATAAGCAACACTTGCAATACATTTGGGATCAAAATAATGCTTTTTACCAGCAATAACTTCTGCAGCAACCTTACCTTCAGGAATTGCTTTATGCGCAAGCATTGGTTGTCCTACGACATCGCCAATGGCAAAAATGTGTGACACATTTGTTCTTTGTTGATTATCTACTTTGATAAAACCGCGCTCATCAACTTTTATTCCTGCTTTTTCAGCATCAATTGCCCCACCATTGGGTTTTCTACCAACTGAAACAAGAACTTGTTGGAAGCAAAGAGGTTTGTCTGTTGCATGTTCTCCTTCCATAGAAACATAGATTCCATCTTTTTTTGCTTCTACTGCGGTTACTTTAGTTTTCAAAAGGAATTTGACACCTTTCTTCTGCATACGTTTTTGCAAAACAGTAACCAAATCCAAATCAGCACCTGGAATCAGTTGATCCATAAATTCAACCACAGTGACATCCACACCTAAAGCTGAATAAACTGTAGCCATTTCCAGACCAATAATTCCGCCACCTAATACCAATAAACTACCTTTAAGATCAGCAAGCTCTAATGCCCCTGTTGAGCTAAAAATGCGTTTGTCTTCAGGAATAAAGGGTAAATTAATTGATTCAGAGCCTACAGCAATAACTGCATTTTCGAATTCAATTTCGACAGAGCCATCTTTCGTTGCAACTGTTACTTGGTGTGAACCTGAAAACTTACCTACGCCGGTGACTACCTCAACCTTACGTTGTTTGGATAAAGCTTTTAAACCGCCTGTTAATTTAGAAACAACTGAGTTTTTCCAGGCAACAATTTTTTTATTATCCAGTTTTGGTTTACCAAAGCTAATACCTTGCTCAGACATTTCATGAGCTTCTTCAACCACTTTTGCAATGTGAAGCAACGCTTTAGAAGGGATACAGCCCACGTTTAAGCAAACCCCTCCCAATGAATCATAACGTTCCACTAAAACTACTTTTTTTCCTAAGTCAGCTGCTCTAAATGCTGCGGTGTATCCACCAGGGCCACTTCCTAATACAACGACATCTGTCTTTATTTTATTAGCCATTACAAGCCTCTTTTAATTAGATATTATAAAAAAACTACAATAAAATTCGTCTTATATCACTTAAGCACTCACAAATAAAACGAGTAAAACGCGCTGCTTCAGCACCATCAATCACTCGATGATCATATGATAGCGATAAAGGCAACATTAATCTTGGTTGAAATGTACCATTTTCGTATACAGGCTTGATTTCAGAACGAGACAATCCAAGGATCGCCACCTCAGGACTATTCACGATTGGTGTAAATGAGGTACCACCAATACCCCCCAAACTGGAAATCGTAAAACAACCCCCAGACATATCTACCGGCATTAGACCTTTATCTCGAGCTTTAGTACTTAATCGTGTCATTTCAGTTGCAATTTCAGCAACACTTAATTTGTCAACATTTTTAATTACTGGAACTACCAATCCATTTGGCGTTTCTACAGCAATTCCAATATTGCAATATTTTTTGTAAACAAGATTAGTACCCGTAGCATCTAAAGATGCATTAAATTGAGGATATGTTTTTAATGCTTTACTTACTACTGCGCAAACGAATGCAAGTAAGGTAAGTTTATAACCTTTTTCTTTCGCATGTTCTGTTTCAGACTTTCTAAATGCTTCTACATCGGTAATGTCTGCTGAATCAAATTGCGTTACATGAGGTATTGTGATCCAGGAACGATGTACATTAACCCCCGTAAGCCTTTTAATTTTATTCAATGGCTTCGTTTCAATTTCACCAAACTGACTAAAATCAATTACAGGGTTAGGTGGTATGCCTAAAGAGCCAGATCCAGGTTGCTCACTTAAACGGGCTTTTACAAAAGCCTGGACATCTTCTTTGGTAATGCGCTCTTTACGACCTGTTCCCGCAACTTCAGCTAAGTTTACTCCAAGCTCTCGGGCCATTCGTCTTACAGCAGGACCAGCAGCAACTACTCTTGTCGACTCAACTGTACTGGTAAGAGCAACAGACTTTGATGAAGTATCTTCTTTTCTATTATGCTCATCTTCATCTGCTTTTGATGGTTTAGGTGCGTTTACTTGCTCTGATTTGCTTGCAGTGGGTTCAATTTTTTCAGCTTCAGCACCATTTTCTACAGCGACTAAAAGAATCAGATCACCTTCAGATACTTTATCACCAACTTTAATACTCAGCTTTGTTACTTTTCCTGCCACAGGCGAAGGAATTTCCATGCTGGCTTTATCTGACTCCAAAGTAATAAGTGGCGCATCAATTTCAATTTGATCGCCAACTTTGACCATAACCTCAATCACGTCGACTTGGGTCGCTCCACCAATATCGGGTATCTTGACCTCATTAATACTGTTTGATTTTTTTTCCTGAGCTGCTTGAGGCTTCTCTTCTGTTTCCTTTTTTTCTTCGCTTTTAGGATCTTGCGGCGCACTTTTTGCCTCAGCTTCTGATTTCTCAACTGTAGCCAAAAGAATTACGTCTCCTTCAGAAACCTTATCCCCTACTTTAATTTTCAGTTTTGTGACTTTTCCTGCCACTGGAGAGGGAATCTCCATACTGGCTTTATCTGATTCCAAAGTAATAAGTGGCGTATCAACTTCAATTTGATCTCCAACTTGAACCATAATTTCAATCACATCAACTTGAGTAGCTCCACCAATATCAGGAATCTTAACTTCTATTTCGTTTGCCATATCTTTCCTCAAAAGGTTGCCAATATATTCAAGCCAATTTTAAGGAAGCAGACTTAAAAAGTTCATCTGCTTTCCGGATAATCTTCGCTTGAATTACTAAGGCTACTATATATTCCAATTCTAATGATTAACCGGATTCAATTTATCAGGATTAATGTTATAGCGCTTCATTGCATCCACAACTTTGGATTTATCAAGATTGCCTTCAGCAACTAAAGCATTTAATGCTGCCAGAACTATAAATTTAGCATCCACTTCAAAGAAATGACGTAAGCGCTCGCGAGTATCACTTCTTCCATAACCATCTGTTCCTAATGTTACAAAATGATTGGGTACAAAAGATCTAATTTGCTCTGCATAAATTCTCATATAATCTGTTGCAGCAATTACCGGACCAGCAGCTCCTTCTAATTGCGATGTGACATAACTTTTTAATTTTTTTGCTTCAGGATGCATTGCATTGTGTCTTTCCACAGCTAATCCATCTTTCCTTAACTCATTAAAACTGGTCACACTCCAAATATCTGAAGTCACAGAGTAATCCTCTTTTAACATCCTTGCGGCTTCAATCACTTCGCGCAATATGGTTCCACTTCCCATTAGTTGCACATGCTGTTTGGATTTTTTCTTGGATTCTTGTAGCAAATACATTCCTCTGATAATACCTTCCTCAACTCCTTTGGGCATATCTGGATGCATATAGTTTTCATTCATTACAGAGATGTAATAAAAAATATTTTCTTGCTTTTCATACATACGATGTAAACCGTTTTGAATAATCACTGCAAGCTCATAAGCATAGGTAGGATCATAAGAAACACAATTCGGAATTGTTGATGCATATAAATGACTGTGTCCGTCTTGATGTTGCAAGCCTTCACCCGCAAGCGTTGTTCGCCCAGCAGTTCCACCAAGCAAAAATCCTCTAGCCTGCATATCACCTGCAGCCCATGCTAAATCACCAACACGTTGAAATCCGAACATGGAATAGTAAATATAAAATGGGATCATCGCCAATTTATTGGAACTGTATGAAGTTGCTGCAGCAATCCAGGAGCAAAAAGCGCCTGCTTCATTAATTCCCTCTTCTAGAATTTGGCCGTCTTTAGCTTCACGATAAAACATTACCTGTTCATGATCTACTGGCGTATAAAGCTGTCCAACTGGAGAATAAATACCAATTTGTCTAAATAAACCTTCCATACCAAATGTTCTACACTCATCGGGAACAATTGGAACAATGCGCGAACTTATTTCTTTGTTTTTTAGCAATACGGCAAGAATACGTACAAAAGCCATTGTTGTTGAAATCTCTCGATCTCCTAACCCTTTTGTAACTGATGAAAAATCAGCCAGAGGTGGAATTTTAAGAGGTTCTATTTCTGTTGAGCGTGATGGCAAATAACCACCTAACGATTCGCGGTGTTTTTTGATGTATTTAATCTCAGGACTATCATCTGCAGGCTTATAAAATGGGATATCTGCAATTTGTTCATCACTGATAGGAATACTAAATCGATCTCGAAACGCTTTCAATTGATCGACAGTCATCTTTTTTTGCTGGTGCGTGATATTTTGTCCTTCGCCAGCAGCTCCCATACCGTAGCCTTTAATTGTCTTGGCTAAAATAACCGTTGGTGAGCCTTTATGCTCAACAGCTTTAGCATAAGCCGCATAAACTTTTTGCGGATCATGGCCACCTCGATTCAATCTCCAGATTTCATCATCAGTAAGATTTTCAACCATTTTCTTTAATTCAGGATACTGATTAAAGAAATGTTGTCTTACATAGGCCCCATCATTTGCTTTATATGCTTGATAATCACCATCAACACACTCTTCCATGCGTTTGATCAACCAGCCCTCGTTATCACGTTCAAATAATGGATCCCAACGACCACCCCAAATGACTTTAATTACATTCCAACCCGCACCACGGAATAAACCTTCGAGCTCTTGAATAATTTTACCATTCCCACGTACAGGACCATCGAGTCGCTGCAAATTGCAATTCACAACAAAAATAAGATTATCAAGTTTTTCTCGAGCGGCAATACTTAAAGCCCCTACTGATTCGACCTCATCCATCTCACCATCACCAAGAAAAGCCCATACTTTTCGGTTCTCAGTATCGATAAGTCCTCGATTTTCTAAATATTTTAAAAACCGCGCTTGATAGATAGCTTGTAAAGGCCCTAATCCCATTGATACTGTTGGAAACTGCCAAAACTCGCTCATCAACCAAGGATGGGGGTATGAAGACAAACCATCAACTTCCACCTCTTGTCTAAACTTACTTAATTGCTCTTCTGTTAATCGTCCTTCAAGAAATGCACGGGCATAAATTCCCGGAGAAGAATGGCCCTGAATATAGATTAAATCACCGCCATGGTCACCATTTGGTCCTTTAAAAAAGTGATTAAAACCAGTTTCATACAAAGTAGATGATGATGCATAAGAAGCAATATGTCCCCCAAGTTCAGGAGCATATTTACCTGCACGTAATACCATTGCTACTGCATTCCAACGAATTAACGCACTAATTCGTTTACCTAAACCTTCATCCGGAGGCATTTGTTTTTCTTCGTACGTCTTAATTGTATTTTTGTAAGGTGTACGAATTGAACTGGTTAAGTTCACCCCTTCTGAATTTGCTTTATTAAGGAGCTGTTTTAAAAGAAAAGCGCCTCGTTCAGGGCCATCATTGACTAATACAGCTTGCAGGGCATCCAGCCATTCACGCGTTTCTATAGGATCCAAATCTAAGTTAGTTTCATTTGCCATGGAAGTGTTCCCCGAAATCTATTAAACACAATAAGGTACAGCGTGTAATTTTTTTGGAATTACGCCAGCACAACCTTTCTTACACGTTGCTAAATCTGATAAGCAATCGCATGTTACTTTGCGGCATTGTAGTGGATCGCGGTAAGAATTCAACTCACGCATCACCTTTTTACCTTCTACTCTTCGTTCATGAACGTATTTAGAAAAATTTTTTTCTGTTGCTAATTGCGCCTTATAAGAACAATTTGGGCAGTTATTAATACAATTTTGCCTACAAAAGTCAAAGTGCTGCATACATGTCATATTGCATCGTTCTACGGCTTGAGCTTTAAGCATATTTTGCTTTAATCCCTGACAACCACTAAGTCCTAAGATCATAATGCAACACATTACACGCAAAAACGAATTCATATAGATAATATCCGAATAAATAATTATGCAGATTGAGCTATCAGCTCAACACCATCTCTATTCATAAATTAAAACTAAAGCCAAGGAATTAAGGTAAATAAAGCAATAAAAACCAACATGACTATAATTGCATATTCGACTAAACTCTCAGCAACAGGCATAGGAACTTCTTCTGCTTCATTTGTTCTGACCGCAAGTAACCCACACTCACGCAACATATTACTATTCAACTCAGGTTTGGCGAAAAAGTATCTGGCAAACAAGGAAAAACCACGTTGAAAATTTCCCACGAGTAAAAGAAGTAATGTAGTTAAACGTGCAGGAATCCATTCAAGCAAATCGGTAATTTCATTGGCTTGTTCACCAATGGAATTAATATCACGGCATAATGTAATCAGACGATAAGTCAAAGCACCTATAGGTCCTGCAATGATATACCAAAATACAAGAGAAAATAGCTGTCTGTTTACTAGGATAAAATAGTCCTCTAAAAGCTCTTGATTACTTTTAGTATCTGATTGTGTTATTGGATAAAAAACATTTTGAGGGCCAAGGCAATAAAAGAAAATTATTAAGCTTAAAAGAAAACCCATCAAACCAAAAATTATATGATGCAATAACAAATATATGATCAGTACAAGCAGCACAATAGGCAGGACTATTAAGGCGAGCAGCACCCAGGGATTAGCAAATGTGCTATGCTTATCAGCAAAATTTTTTATTCTTTGATAATAATCTGCGAACCAATAGAATCGCTGATAGGACATAGTGTGAATTAAGAAACGTTCACTCAATAAACACAATAATATAACTAATAATTTCATTATTTAATCCTTACGCATTTTATCAGAGAATGCTATGGGGGTTGGGTATTTCAAAACAACAAAATATGATGAGACAATAAAGGTTAAAATGGTAGTTGCTTGAATTAAATTAGAAGCTTTATCCGAAATCAGACTAGTACTCAAAGCAATACTCGCAACCAGTAATGAAAACTCACTTGCTTGCCCTAATCGGATACCCACTTCCTTTGCAACCTGTTTTTTCTCACCAGATTTACCAAGAAGCAAATAAAATAGTACCGGTTTAAATAGTAAAACTATAGCAGATAAAATAATTGCAGGAACCATTATTTGGTGCGCCAGTCCAAAATTAAATGTTGCTCCGATTGAAAAGAAAAACATAACCAGAAAAAAATCTCTTAAAGGTTTTAAACTCTCTGCAATATAAAGAGAAATAGGACTTGCTGCGAGGGCTACGCCAGCAATAAATGCACCGATATCCTCTGAAAGACCTATTCTTTGTGCAAGAACAGACAAACCAAGACACCATCCAATTGACAACAAAAATACATATTCTTGAGTTCTATCAAAGCGAGCCAACAATCGAATCAAAACATACTTCTCAACAGCAAAGGCAAACAACCATAACGCGGGTAAATCAATACCGACTAAAATGATGTCATCGATTGAGAAACCACCTGTTTTTTGTGCACCATTAATTAAAATCAGTACAATAATTGCAATAACGTCTTGCATTAATAATACGCTAATCATTACCTCACCAGTATGTTGGTGATGCAAGATAGTTGTTGGTAATAATTTCAAGCCAATAATGGTACTTGAAAACATCATTGATGCGCCTAAAATCCATGACTCAGTCACACCTAAACCAAAAAGCCTGCCAATCCAATAGGCTGTTACAGCAAAAAAAATCGAACTAACTAAAGCAATCCAGGTAACTTTCTTGAGCATGTGTACAAGATTCTGCGGCTGTAAATGTAATCCTAGCAAAAACAATAGAAAAACAATTCCAACATCACCAATCTGTCTCACAATACTTACATCGGATACAAGCTTTAAACCCCATGGTCCAAACACTGCGCCAAGAAGAATATATGCTACCAACAAAGACTGTTTGGTGTAGAGCACCAGTGTTGATAGTAATGCAGCGCCTGCGAAAATTAAGAAAATTGTATAAAATACAGAGCCGTCGTGCATTGATTGAATACCTCAATTTTAAAAAATCAGCCATTAGACATTTATAGCCTAGGTGCGCAGGTAACCTAAAATAAAAAAAGTTAACTCATGCACGAAGCCCCAGACTACGCGGCGCCCCACCCAGAATACAACCTATTGCTATAGCAATTCTAATGCCCTAAAAATTTGAAGCAATAATTTTATCTATTAATCCGATAATTAGCTATCAAAAATTCTATTATGAATTAAATTAAAACAGAAAAAGATCCGGTGACTCCATTAAGAGCCAATTTATGCTTTAAACTATCCGACATATTTTTTGATCCAAAGGGACCAACCCTAACAACATAATGTTGCTTATAGTGCTCAATATAAACTGGAGAAGGAGTAAGGCGAGCTAATTTTTCTTTTAGACGTTTTGCTAGGATCTCGGTTGAAAAAGCGCCTGCTTGCAGATAATAATGTGCTTTTCCCGCAGGTCCCGCTAAAGTCTCAATTTCAACTGGTGCTGTTCCTCTGGGGAATACGCCTAATTTTAAAGCGGCAGCATACGACAAATCGATAATTCTATCCGAGTGAAAAGGACCACGATCGTTTACTTTAACTACAGCCACCTTTCCATTATTTAAATTTTTAACTTTTACATACGTAGGTAATGGCAAGGTCTTGTGTGCAGCGGACATGACATACATATCGTAGGGCTCACCGCTCGATGTTCTTTGCTTATGAAATTTTGTTCCGTACCAAGACGCGATCCCACGTGTTTTATAACCAGTAGAACTTCTCATTACTTTGTATGAGCGTCCATCAACAGAATATTCAGTGGGATTGCCATACCGACTTAATGGTTCTTTAGCCGGAACGGGCTCCTTAAAACTGACTTGCCTCGCTTGAGCAGGAGCTCCATCTTGATGTTGGGTATATCGATTTGTTTTATTTTTATAGCGATTATATATGGAATTATTCGTATTTCGCGCTGCTTGTCGAGTGGACTGTTTAGCTCCTGACGATGCAGAATCCAGAGACTGATTCGTAGTTTGGCATCCTGTTAATAGAATGGTCACAGCAATAAGTATCTTTCGCATTTTTTCCATTTTTTTATTGTTGTTTTCTGGCTAATATACAGAAATATCATCTAATTTCGAAGATTTATTTTAATTTGAAAAAAAAATCATTATTTTATTTGCTATTTTGTTGCCTTCAAAAGGCTGTGATAATATATTCTCTTTTTTGTATTTTGGATTAGTAAACAACATGACAAGAGCAACGTCTATACTTTTAACTACATTGTTTATCATTACTTTATTTGTACAGTCAACTAACTCGATAGCTGATGAAGGTTCATTACCTACAAAACCTAGTGCTGACTTAGAAAGACCCTCACCAACAGTAAATAATAAACCCCTAGTTACCCCTGCTCCTCCAATTCTTAATGCAAAAGCATATATCTTAATTGATGTGAATAGTGGCAAAATCATTGCTGAAAAAAACAGTGAAGAGCGTTTACCTCCGGCCAGCCTAACAAAAATGATGACTTTATATGTTATCTCAAATGCGCTGCATCATGAACAAATTCATCTCGCTGATAGTGTACGTGTAAGTCGTGAGGCTTGGAAAATAGGCGGCTCTCGCATGTTCATCAAAGAAGGCCAACAAGTCCCTGTTGAAGACTTACTTAAGGGAATTATTGTTGATTCGGGGAATGATGCATGTGTTGCAATGGCCGAGCATTTAGGAGGCACTGAAAACTCATTCACTGATCTTATGAATCAGCAAGCTCAAAACCTTGGAATGAAAAACAGCCATTTTACTGACAGTACTGGCCTGCCCGACCCTAATTTATACACTACAGCGAAGGATTTAGCGATTCTTGGTAGAGCATTAGTTGTCGATTTTCCACAATATTATGACTGGTACAAGCAAAAATGGTTTACTTATAATGGTATTCGTCAGCCGAATAGAAATCGTTTATTGTGGCGCGATAATCAAGTAGATGGGATAAAAACTGGCCATACGAATGATGCGGGATTCTGTCTCGTTTCGTCTGCAAAGCGTGACAACATGCGCTTATTAGCAGTAGTTCTTGGAGAGCCAAGTGATTCTTCTCGTGCAGATGATAGTGAAAAATTACTAAATTATGGCTTTAGATTTTTTGAAACTCATCAGCTTTATAAGTCAGGCCAATCGATTGCCGAGCTTGCTCTATACAAAGGGACAGTAGATAAAGTTACTATAGGTTTAAATGAAGATCAATTTATCACTATCCCTACAGGTCAATATCAACGTCTAAATATTTCAAGCAAAATTCCTGCCTACCTTGAAGCACCGATTAAAAAGGGTGACAAAATAGGTGATTTAGTGGTTCAATTTGACAATAATATCATCTCAACTAAACCCCTTTACGCTTTACAGGATGTTGAGTCAGGTAGCTTTTATACTCGAACCAAAGACTCAATTCGCTTAGCGTTCAGACGTTGGTTTGGCTCCTAAAACTTATAGGGCTTAAGGATGACAAAAACGACTTTAATTGAATTTCCCTGTTTTTTTCCTATAAAAATAATAGGGAATAATTCGCCCGATTTTCTTGAGGAAATGAGACAAATTTCTATGTCTCATTTTCCTAATATTGAAGAAGATGCATTGACTCATAAAATGAGCAAGGACTCTAATTATTTAGCAATAACAGTCACTGTTTATGCAGAAAATCAAGAGATCCTTGATGCCTTTTATAGAGCCATTACACAGCATCCAGAAGTAAAAATGGTTCTATGATGAAAATACGACAGCTGGGTATTCAAGATTACAATGATGTTTGGCTGCGGATGAAAGAGTTTACCCAAAAACGAGAGACAAACTCACACGATGAACTTTGGCTTTTAGAGCACTTTCCTGTTTATACTCAAGGACAAGCAGGAAAAGCTGAGCACATATTAAACTCTGCATCCATACCCATTGTGCAATCTGATCGAGGTGGGCAGGTAACTTACCATGGTCCTGGTCAGCTTGTTGCCTATGTTTTAATGGATATCAGAAGAAAGAACTTAGGCATAAGAACCTTAGTAAGTAAATTAGAGCAAATTTTAATCTCTGTGCTAGCACAATACCAAATAGAAGGCTCCATACGGTGTGGTGCTCCAGGAGTTTACATTAATGAACAAAAAATAGCATCAATTGGATTAAGAGTAAAAAATGGCTGTACTTATCATGGAATTGCACTTAATGTTGATATGGACTTAAAACCTTTTTCAGGAATAAATCCTTGTGGATTTGCAAAAATGGAAATGACTCAAATGAGATCTTTCATTCCTGATATTCAAATCGATCAAGTCAATCATCATTTTGTGCAATATTTTCTAGAACAATTTTATCCTTGAAAAAAATATGAACTTGTTCGTAGACTACGTACAGCCACTTACAGACTGGTTGCAACATAACCCACATTGGGCTTTATTTATTACATTCCTTATTTCCCTAACTGAATCCTTGGCAATTATAGGCAGCATTGTACCCGGAAGCGTCACTATGACCGCTATAGGTATACTGGCTGGCTCAGGAATTATGCGTATTGATCTTACATTATTGGCTGCTATTTTAGGTGCAGTTGCCGGTGATAGTCTAAGTTATGTGCTTGGATATTATTACAGCGATCGATTGACTGAAATTTGGCCGTTTAGCAAGTATCCCAAATGGATCCAATATGGCAAAGAATTCTTTGAAACACATGGTGGAAAAAGTGTATTGATTGGACGCTTTGTTGGTCCTTTACGCTCGATTATTCCAGTGATTGCCGGGATTTTACATATGAAACAATGGCGTTTTTTCGTAGCTAATGTTCTATCTGCTATTGGCTGGTCTCTATTGTACGTGCTTCCTGGTGTTGTAATTGGTGCAGCAAGTCATGAATTATCCACCGAAAGCGCAACACGTTTATTTGTATTCATACTTGTTATACTTGCAGGACTTTGGTTAATTAGCCTAGTTATCAAACGGCTCATTCGGTTGCTAAACTCTATTTTTACATTATATTTAGATGATTTTTGGCTCAACCTTAAAAAAAATTCGCTGTTTGAAGGTGTATATAATGCATTTACCCCTAAAAATGAAACCAATCACTATCATACTGCTTCCTTTGTGCTAATAACCGTATTTTCTCTACTCTGTTTTATTATCCTTTTAATATTAACTGTTACGACACAAAGCCTAACTTATATTAATTTACCTACTTATTTATTTTTACAAAGTTTTAATACATTAATTCTAAAAGTATTTTTTATCGTTTGTACTCAATTAACTTCTACAATAACAATAATTAGCTTCTTTATTATTTGTTGTTGCTGGTTCATTTTCCATAAAAATAGAACCGCAATTATTTATTTATGCAGCCTGATTCTTTTTAGTAGTGTTGTTGCTTTGTTACTTACATACCTTATCCATAGTCCTAGGCCAACAGGTTTATTGGTCACGCTTCCAGGCTACTCTTTTCCCGCAAGTAATCTTCTGATTGCTACTGCTTTGTACGGATTTATTTTGTTTTACATCAACCAAACCTATACCCTATTCGCAAATAAACTGAAATCGATCGTATTTACAATTTTAGGCTTTAGTGGTTTAGGTTCTCTCTATTTAGGTGATTATTGGCTCACAGATGTTTTAGCATCCTATTTTTTAGGTACAACAATTTGTTTAATTCACTGTTTAATTTATAGAAAATCTAATATTTCGTTAAAGAAAATATCGCATTCACTGCTAATAATTTCTCCACTTTTTATCAGCATTTTCTTAGCGTCATTCGTATCAACCTACATTAATTTTAAAGCCCTATCTTATAACCACACTCCTAATTATAAAAAGTTCACGTTAAGTGAGGAAACATGGTGGGAACAGGAAAAGCCCATTCTTCCAATTTATCAATTCAGTAGAATAGGGAAGCGAATCAGTTTGTTAAATCTTCAATTCGCAGGTAGTTTAAATTTGTTACAAAAAAATCTGGAGAAAAATGGTTGGGTGCCTCATACAGATTCTTTTTTTACCAACTTACTTATGCGAATGAATAAGCAGCCCAACGGTATTAAGCTCCCATTATTGACTCAATTATATGAAAATAAAGCGCCGTTACTGATCATGACTTATATCGATCAACAAACTCAGTTAACGCTGGAATTAAGAGTTTGGGAGTCAAATTATAATTTATTAGAGTCAAACCAACCATTATGGGTAGGTAGTATTCATCCATCCAATCGTGCTAATAAACAAATGGACAATCAAGGTTATTCCCCAAATTTAATAAACCCACTCATGTATTTGTTTAAAACAGATAATACATTTGCAGTCAAACAAATCAAACTTCCAGATACGATGATTAAAACAACAATGTATCCCACGCAACCATACTTAACCCTGATTAAAGAAAAGAATAAGTAGACAGCTAGCATTCATATAAAACATTTATAAATGATCGATTTTTTATTGAGTCGGTAACTAGATCACCTACTATTCACTACAGGAGATCTTAATATAATTTACTATCTCTGCTTTGCGGTTCGCTTTTTATATCAATTGCAAAAATAAAAAATATTGCTTTACTTAGTTCTGATTAATTAAAAACCTAACTCTGGCTAGCATAATCTATACATATGTAAAAAATACTGTTATAACTATATAGTTTTTAAAGTAAATATCATTTAATTTTGAGAGTATCACTCAAATGTATACCCTGGGAAAATTAATCCAAGCCTTTTTTCCATTAATTGCACTAGTACTCTTTATTATTGGAATTAAAAGAAACGCTATTTATTACATCATTTCATCTCTTTGGCTTAGCCTTATTGCGCTACTGATTCATTTTCAGTTTTCTGGAAATCAAATTTTTGGAACATATTTTAACTACTTTAATACGGGAATTTATTCTTTTAATTTACTTATATTGCTTCTTGCGTTGATACAGGTCATATCTCATTTAAGAATTAATGGCTCAGTTATCAAATATATATATCCCCTAGTTAGTTCATTTTTGGTTGTAGGAGCATTTATAGTAATTTGCAATCTATGGATTAATGCTTTTTTTATAGAGAATAAGATGGAGGGCACACCCATAATGCAAGTGGCTCTCTTTGAAAAGCCAGATTATTGCAATAATAAATATGTTTTTTACAAGATTGATGAAAACAGTTCAGTCACCTATCTCTGCCCTAATCATTATGGTTTATTACCCTCTATTGGACACTTAACTACGAGCCCCGATTTCATTACAACACAATTGTCATTACCAGTAAAAAAACAATTGTTATTAAAGCAAAAAAATAAGAGTTAATGTAATTGATACGAAAACAATAAATTATTACATAAGGGGACACCAAGCCCCATTTGGTCAGGATCCTAGGAGGTTAAATTGTTCTTTGGTTTGATATTTGATAACATGCCAACAATTCATCACTTTAATGTTTATATGAAACGGATATTAGCCCTTGTCATAATGATACTAAGTTTTAATTGCCACGCTATGGCACCTAAACTTAATTGGGATCAGGCAGTTGATAAGGCAATAAAGCGTTATGGCTTACGTGTTGAACCCCGACTTAAATCGTATTTTTCTAAAGCGAAAGTAAATTACCCTCCACGCGAAATCGCTTTACTTGCTTTTAAATCAGAACGAAAAGTAGAACTTTGGGCTAAAAATCCTGATCAAAATTGGAAACATATCCACGACTACCCTTTAACTGGCTTTAGTGGTCGATTAGGACCTAAATTACGTGAAAATGACAAGCAAATTCCAGAAGGTGTTTATAAGCTAGTTAATTTTAACCCATTTAGTAGCATGCATTTGTCGATGATGATTAATTACCCTAATAATTTCGATAAGCAAAAAGGCTATCAAGATGGAAGAAGAAATTTAGGTAATAATATTTTTATCCATGGTAAAGACTTATCAGTAGGTTGTTTGGCAGTTGGTAATCTAGCGATAGATCAGCTGTTTATTTTGGCACGTCGCGTTGGTCTCGATAATATTCAAGTCATTATTGCGCCAAATGATTTACGTGAAAATAAAGCATCTACTTCTACATTTGCTCAACCCAGATGGCTTCCTGAATTATATAAAAACATCGCGGAATCACTAAAACCCTTTAGTAAGAAAAACTATACGGTTTAAAATCTACCATGTAGCATCAATGTTTGGTAACCTGGGTGCAGCGCAACCCGGGTTTCTTGCTAAGTGAATCCCCGGGTTGGGCTATGCCATCCACCCAGGCGACAAAACTACAAACAACGCCAAGCATTACTCTTTTGGTAAAGAAGATAAAAACTCTGTAACCTCTTTAGGTGATAGCTCATGACATTGTCCACGTGACAAAAATCTTGGCATAGTTAACATACCATAACGAATGCGTATCAACCGACTTACTTCAACACCCTGCGATTCCCACAGACGTCGAACCTCTCGATTACGTCCTTCATTTAAGGTCACATGATACCAAGAGTTAGTTCCCTCACCGCCACGAAACTCCAAGCGAGTAAATTTAGCTATTCCATCTTCAAGCTCAACGCCTTTTTGCAGTTTATTTAATGCATCAGGGTTAACCTGACCATGAACTCTAACAGCATACTCCCTTTCTAATTCATATTTAGGATGCATTAATTGATTGGCTAAATCACCATTATTGGTAAATATAAGCAATCCAGACGTATTTAAATCCAAACGCCCTACTTGTACCCATCGCCCTTGTCGTAAATGGGGCAAACGATCAAAAACTGTTTTCTCAAACTTAGGATCATGACGACTTGAAATTTCACCAACAGGTTTGTGATAAAGTAGAATACGTATGTTTTGTCTTACCTTAAGTGGATTAGGGATTAACTTCCCTTTTACTGTGATTTTATCTTCAGCACTTGCTGAATCCCCTAATTTTACAGGCTTTCCATTCACTTGTACCCAACCATTTTCTATCCAGCGCTCCATCTCTCGTCGCGATCCAAGACCTGCCTGGCTTAGTATTTTTTGTAACCTTTCGCTGCTCATTCGGTAATATACTCTTCATTAGGATTATGTAAGGTCAATGCTTCCATAACCTCTGGTAAGGTTGGAAGTTCATTTAAATATTTTAAATTAAAATAATTTAAAAATTCTCTTGTTGTTGTGTATACAGCAGGTTTACCTGCTACATTTTTATAACCAGAAACACGAATCCATTCTCTTTCCAATAACGTTTTCATTATTTGACTATTTACGGTAACTCCACGTAACTCCTCAATATCGGCTCGTGTAACTGGTTGCTTATAAGCAATAATAGCTAAAGTTTCAAGTAAAGCTCGAGAATATTTAGTTGGCTTCTCGATTTGCATTCGCGCAATCCAGTGACTATATTCTTTTTTAGTTTGTATCATAAAACCTGTTGCAACTTGAATAAGATCAAAAGACCTGGCTGTATAATCTTCTCTTAAGTCATTGATAATAAAACTCAAGTGCTCTTTAGTAGGTCTTTGCCATTCATCAAAAACTTCTAATAATCTGTCTAGTGATATGGGTTCATTGGCACTTAAAAGTAATGCTTCTATTATATTTTTTAATTCCTTTTCATCCATTTTATGCTGCCTGTAAATGTATTGGAGAAAATGCTTCATTTTGTGTTATTACAATAAGTGATTGTCTTGCTAACTCTAAAATCGCTAACAAAGAAACAACCAACCCAATTCGTCCTTCTTTAGCGGAGAATAGTTGATTGAACTCTAAAACTTTGTGCTCCTGTAGTTGCAACAAAATATGACTCATTCGTTCACGAACAGATAACGCCTCACGTGAAACCTGATGATGACTTATTTGTTCTTCTCTTTGCAACAATGATTTCATTGCTTCAATTAAATCCTCAAGCTGAACCTCTGGATGCACAACTATTCGCTCAAGCTCAGAAGGAGCTACTTGAATGATAAAATGGTCGCGTTCTTGTCGAGGAAGCGCATCAAGAAGCTCTGCAGCAATTTTTATTTGCTCATAGGCTTGAAGTCTTCGTACCAATGCCATTCGGGGATCTTCTTCCTCTTCATCATCACTCGTGGGTGGAGCCGGTAGCAATAGTCGTGACTTTATTTCTGCAAGCATAGCAGCCATCAATAAATAATCAGCGGCCAACTCCAATCGTCTGCACTCCATCAATTGAATGTAATGCAAATATTGTTTGGTAATACTTACAATAGGAATATCCAAAATATCAATATTCTGTTTGCGAATAAGATATAAAAGTAAATCGAGTGGGCCGCTAAAAGAATCCAACAGTACTTCTAGTGCATCAGGTGGAATAAATAAATCATCCGGAAGCTCTGTAAGCTCCTTACCATCAACTATGGCTTTTATTTCCAGATTGTTTGATATCTCAATATTTTCAATACCCATGCTCACAACTCATTCTTAACCGGCTCTTACAGAGCCCTTTTAAAGATTGGCATAATAAATAATAGAATGGGAGAAACATGTGACCCAGGATTGTTTCCTTAGAGCCTGTTGAAACAAGCTCTATGAAACTTAGTATCAATAATCCAGTCCCATGACCTCTCGGACTGTGCTCAAGTTTTTACTAGCCACTTCTTGTGCTGCCTCACTTCCTTCAGAAACGATTCGTTTCACTGAACTTAAATCAGATTCATATTCAGCAATCGCCTCCTGAATAGGTTGTAACTCTTTATTAATCGCGTCCACAACAGGTCTTTTACATTCAATACAACCAATTCCTGCAGAGCGACAACCTTTTTGCACCCAATCTTTCACTTCATTATTTGAGTAAATTTTATGGAATTGCCAAACTGGACATTTTTCAGGTTCGCCAGGGTCTGTACGTTTGACTCGCGCAGGATCAGTAGGCATAGTCAGTACCTTTTTTTCAACCTGGTCTGGTGCTTCTCTTAACATAATTGTATTGTGATAAGATTTGGACATTTTCTGTCCATCAAGGCCAGGCATTTTGGCAGTCTCAGTAAGAAGTGGATGGGGTTCAGGTAGAATAATTTTACCGCTGCCCTCTAAATAGCCTAACAAGCGCTCTTTATCTCCAATAGATAAGTTAGATTGATCTTCTAAAAGAGCCTGTGCCGTTTTAATTGCCTCATGATTCCCATGCTCCTGAAATTGCCGGCGTAATTCACTATAATACTTGCTATTCTTTTTCCCCATTTTTTTAATTGCTTCAGCTGCAAGCTCTTCAAAATTAGGTTCCTTGCCATAGATGTGATTAAATCTGCGCGCAATTTCTCGGGTCAACTCAATGTGAGATACCTGATCTTCTCCAACTGGAACATAATCAGCATGATAAATTAGAACATCAGCGCTTTGTAATAAGGGATAGCCTAAGAAACCATATGTTGATAAATCTTTTTCTTTTATCTTTTCTTGCTGATCTTTAAAGCTCGGTACCCGCTCAAGCCACCCCAAAGGAGTAATCATTGATAAAAGTAAATGAAGCTCCGCGTGCTCTGGAACCCATGATTGAATAAATATTCGTGATAACCCAGGGTTCACACCACAAGCCAGCCAATCAATAATCATATCCCATAGATGTTTTTCAATAAAACCTGGTTCATCATATTGTGTTGTTAAGCCATGCCAATCGGCTGCAAAAAAGAAGCAATCATATTGATGTTGTAGTTTGACCCAATTTTTTATTACACCATGGTAGTGACCAAGATGTAATCTTCCGCTGACTCGCATTCCAGAAACAACTCGTTTATTGGAACTAAATAGTGCTGACATCAATATCCTCTTTTTAAATATTATAGAAACGTATATATTCTTTATTAATTATCTAAAGGGCTCCGGATCACCTTTCCCCTCCCTTATTATGACTGGATAATCACCTGTTAAATCAATTACCGTTGTAGGTTCATGACCGCAATTACCACCATCAATAACCAAATCAATTTGATTTCCTAGTAGATCACGAATCGCTTCAGGTTCACTTAATGGAGCCTTAGCACCGGGAAGAATTAATGTAGTACTCATTAACGGCGCCTCAAGACACTCCAACAGTGCAAGAGTAATCATATTATTAGGAACACGTAATCCCAAAGTTTTCCTTTTTGGATGCAACATTAGGCGAGGAACTTCATGCGTTGCATTAAGAATAAAAGTATAAGAACCTGGTGTGAATGCTTTCAATAATCGGAATATTGGATTTGATACTCGGGCATAAGTGCCAAGTTGGGATAGATCTCGACACACGAGAGTCATGTTATGATTTTTATCCAATTGGCGTAATCTTCTAATACGCTCAAGCGCAGCCTTGTTCCCTAAACTACAACCTAATGCGTAGCCTGAATCTGTAGGATAAACAATTAATCCCCCTTCTTCGATTATATTCACCGCCTTTCTCAACAAACGAGCTTGCGGATTGTCAGGATGTAATGCAAAAAACTGACTCATTAAAGTCCCCTGTTAGATGTTCCATTCATGCCAAATAGGCGTACAGTTTATTGGTAGTTGTTTCTGACTTCCAAGATTAACTCGTGAAGCAATATTCCCATGATAGTCGGAACCTGAAGAAGCTAATAAATGAAAGCGCAGACATGTTGCAGCCATTTCATTTATTTCGGTTACTGTCATTTCTCCCGAGACGACTTCTATTCCTGCTCCACCAGCCTCTTTAAATTCATTAATTAACTCATGCAATTTAGAACGCGTCAATCCGTATTTAAGTGGATGCGCTATAACTGCCTGACCACCAGCAGCAATAATGCCCTGCACTGCTTCTTGAATACTAACCCAAGGAGTCGGCACATAGGCGCTCTTACCTCGACCTAAAAAACGTTTAAACGCAGCCGCAAGATCCTTAACCATACCTTCATTAACGAGAACTTGGGCAAAATGTGGTCTACCCACTCGCTTATGACCTGCCAAATCACACGCTTTTAAATATGCATCTGAAATACCCAATAAATCTAAAGCAGTACCAATTTGCTGTGCGCGCTCGATTCGACTTAGATTTTGCCGCTCGATAAGTTCAAGAAGACTTGCCGTGTGATTAATTTGATAGCCTAGAATGTGTAACTCATGTTTTTTCCAGCGAGCACTAAGTTCTATGCCGTTAATTATTTTAATGGATGTTGCAGCAGCTGCATCAAGTAACTCTGGATAACCGGTAACAGTATCATGATCGGTAAGTGACAGACACGTAATCTTTTGACTTTGTGCTTTGTGTATTAATTCTTTTGGACTTAACATTCCATCAGAAAAATTGCTATGACAATGAAGATCGATCATGGATGCGCGTTATATCAAAAAGAATGATTGTACCATAAATCTTGCAGAAGATGAGCTTTCTGCACTATTCTTGCGTGTTTCTAATTTGCAGTATAATAAATACTATACTGATAATATATAGTTCTTCATTAAGGAAAACCAAAGAATAATGATTCATAATGTTCATCACGTTAAATTATGCCGAAAATCGATTGCTGCGCGAAATAACAAACAAGCTGATTTTCTCGATTCAATTGATCGCTTTGACATCACGTTTGCTGTAGGCCCTGCTGGAACTGGAAAAACTTATTTGGCTGTTTCAAAGGCCATACAATGTTTTGAAAAAGGTGAAGTACAACGATTGATTTTTGTTAGGCCAGCAGTTGAAGCTGGTGAAAAATTAGGTTTTCTGCCAGGAGATTTGGTGGAAAAGGTATTACCTTATTTAAGACCTATTTATGATGCACTGTATGAAATGATCGGTTTCAAAGAAACACAAAAATTAATTCAAACCGATATTATTGAAGTGTTGCCTTTGGCGTTCATGCGTGGCCGAACGTTAAACGAATCATTCATCATTCTTGATGAAGCCCAAAATACGACCATTATGCAAATGAAAATGTTTTTAACACGCATAGGTTTTGGTTCAAAAGCTGTGGTAACTGGAGATATGACCCAAGTAGATTTACCAAAAGGTATTGATTCAGGGCTTGCCCATGCAGTAGGATTATTCAAAAAAATACCGGAAATTAGTATTCACACGTTCACAAGTCGCGAAGTAGTACGACATCCATTAGTATCTAAAATTGTTGACTGCTATGATAATGCTTCAACAGGAAAAAAATAATGAATTATTATATTGATGTTCAAAATGCAACTGATGAATCCCTACCCGTTAGTGAAGACGAATTAACACGTCTAGCACACCTGGCGTTGAGGGATTATCAAAAAGAAGCTGAGTTAACAATTCGTCTGGTTACACCTGAAGAAATGACTTATTTAAATCATACTTACAGAAAACAAAATAAAACTACAAATGTGCTGGCATTTCCTAGTTCATTGCCTCCTGAACTACAGCTTGAATGTCCGCTTTTAGGTGATGTAGTGATTTGTCCGCATGTATTATTAGAAGAAAGTAATCAATTGAGTAAGCCTTTAGAGGCCCATTGGGCGTTGATTTTGATTCATGGAATATTGCATTTATTGGGCTATGATCATATTAAGGATGATGAAGCAACCATAATGCAAGCTATTGAAATTAAATTGTTAGCGGAGCTGGGGTTTCCTAATCCTTATACCGCAGAGGATATTGAACTTGAATAAAGAGGAAGATAATAGTAAGTGGTTCGCTCGCCTGAAACAATTTTTACAGGGAGAACCACAAAATCAAGAGGAACTTGTTAGTTTATTAAGGGACGCTCAAATTCGCGCTCTTATTAGTGCTGAAACTTTAGCAATGATAGAAGGCGCTATTTCATTCTCCAAGATGCGCGTACGGGATATCATGTTGCCTAAGAATCAGATGGTTTGTATTAAACAATATGATGAATTCTGCGATATTCTAAAAACAGTAACCCAGACTGGCCACTCAAGGTTTCCAGTGCTTGATACAGATTCTAATGAAATCATTGGAATATTGCATGCAAAAGATTTACTGCGCTATCAATCCTCTAATTTGGAAACCTTTGATCTATTAGATATTTGTCGATTAACTGCTTTTGTGCCTGAAAGCAGACGTTTGGATAGCCTTCTTAGTGAGTTTCGCAGCAACAAAAATCATATGGCTATTGTTGTAGATGAATATGGCGAAGTTTCCGGATTTGTCACCATTGAAGACATTATTGAACAAATAATTGGCGATATTGAAGATGAGTTTGATATCGACGAAGATGCCTACCTTAAAGTACATGAAGATGGACACTATATTGTGAAAGCTCATATGCCCATTGATGAATTTAATGAACAACTAAGCGCGGATTTTAGTGATGAATTTTATGATACAATTGGTGGGATTGTAATGAATAGTTTTGGTCATTTACCTTCACGAGGGGAAACCATTACGATTGATTCTTTTGAATTTAGGATTATTAATGCCGATGCCAGAAGAATTAAGTTAATGGAATGTATTGATAAACGTAAGGCATAATGAACTATGAATGGTAATATTCTCATAATTGATGATGACATAGAACTAACTGACTTATTAGCCCAATATCTGGTACCGGAGGGGTTTAATGCTGTATGTGTTCATGATGGTGAAAGTGGCGTAAAAAAAGCATTAAATCAGACTTTTGACGCAATTATTCTCGATGTCATGCTCCCTAAATTAAATGGTTTTGAAGTATTGAAAGCAATTCGAGAACATTTGGAGACCCCTGTTCTTATGTTAACCGCTCGAGGGGATGATATTGATCGTATCGTTGGTCTTGAAATCGGTGCAGATGATTATTTGCCTAAACCATGTAATCCTCGAGAACTAGTGGCTCGTTTACGTGCTATTTTAAGACGCACTCAAAAAATCCCCACATCAAGACCGATTATTGAACAACACAATATCGTTGTTGACTGTTCTAAACGCCATGTAACTATGGCAGGAAATTATCTTGAGCTCACAAATGCAGAGTTTAATATTTTAGAAATGCTTATTAAATCACCAGGACAAGCATTTTCAAAAGAAGAACTCACTGAATATGCTCTCGGTAGAAAATATACTGCCTATGATCGCAGCATTGACGTGCATATCAGCAATCTAAGAAATAAGTTAGGAGATAATCCTCAAGGCGAACCGATAGTTAAGACGGTTCGTGGCTTTGGATATATGTTTAATGCGTAGTTTGTATTGGAAAATTTTTATTTCATTTTGGTTAGCCACCATTCTTATTATTTTCACTACTGCATGGGTCATTAGTCATATTGTGCAAAAATCATCGTTACCTGCACAAGAGCAACTATTTATGGACAGCTATGCGAATGCAGCAGTTGCAACTTATGAGTCAGGGAGACAAGCTGCTTTATTAAAATGGCTGAATAAAATCGGCATATCTCGCCATATGTCACTTTATTTATTATCCAGTACCGGTGAAATTATTGGAACACAAGCAGCACCTGCTAATGTAAAAGAAGTCGCCGAAAACCTACTTCAGGAACAACTAAGTGAAGGTATTTTAAAATCAGGGAAACTTATTGTAAGTCACGAAATTTTATCAACCTCAGGAAAATTTTATCGTCTTGCTGCGGTTAGTGAAAAACCAATCTATCATTTTGTTGGCGTTCCCTGGGCAGGACTTGCTATTCGTCTTATCTTAGCCACCTTTATAAGCGGACTTATTTGTTACTTATTATCACGTTATTTAACACAACCTTTGCGATCTTTAGGTATGGCAGCCAAATCAATTGCGACTGGAAAATTAAATACTCGTGTCGGGCCCTTAAGAGGACATCATAATGATGAAATTGCTCAATTAAGTAAAGAGTTTGATCGTATGGCAGAGCAACTAGAAACTTTAGTGAGCTCAAAAGAGAGACTGCTACAAGATATTTCTCATGAATTACGCTCTCCTCTTGCTCGACTGCAAATTGCCATTGAGTTGGGACGCAATAAAACGCAACATTTAGCTGATACAGAATTTAATCGCATGGAGCTTGAATGCTCACGATTAAACGCTTTAATCACTGAGGTTTTGGACTTTGCTCGTTTAGAAAAATCCACAACCGAGCTTAATTTAAATGAAACTGATCTTTCTGCACTTTTAGTCAGTATCATTAAAGATGCTAATTATGAAGTTGGTGAAGATACACCTAGAGTTCAAGCAGGTATAATTGAACCTTGTCACTTATTGATCGATGAACGTTTAATTCACAGAGCGGTCGAAAACGTAGTTCGTAACGCGCTACATTACTCGCCTGCGGCCAAGCACGTTACCGTTTCATTAAAATATGATGAAACAAAAGAACATGTATGTATCGATATTAGTGATGAAGGGCCTGGTGTTTCTGAGGATCAGCTCGAGCGAATTTTTAATCCGTTCTATAGAGTAGATACATCAAGAACCAAAAAAACCGGTGGATATGGCTTAGGTTTGGCGATTGCCTCTCGTGCAGTTCAATTGCATCATGGTAAAATTATGGCTTTAAATAACCCTGACGGAGGGTTACTTGTACGAATTATTCTTAACTCAACGAGTCTAGTTATAATAGAAAAACCTGAATTAAACACAACTATAACTACATAAAACGTTATCAGTGAGTAATTCCTTTAAATTTCATGAAACAGAACTGTTTTTTTCTGTCTAATTAAGGTACAATTCGCAGGGTTATAGGCTCCTCAGGACTATTTTTATAATGACCGTAGCTCAGAAGTTAGATAAAGCAAGTGGTATTTTTTTCTTCTCTGGCTTTTTGCTTTCCAAGCTTCAGTATATACCGTTCCCACTTGTATCTGCCATCTTCAGATTTGTTTCTCTTGGGGTTTATTTACTCGCTTATCTTTCTTGGCTTACGGCATGCCTTCTCCATCCAGATCATGAGGAACATTATCGTAAATGGTATGGTTTTGCTCAGATTAAAGAGCAGTTCCTTCTTTCTTCATTAGTAGGACTAATTGCAACAGTAATCAGCGTTGCTGCGGTTTTTATACCTGCATTATTTCCTCCTGCAGCCTGGCTCTTTCTTTTGGGAAACATCATATGGACAATTGGAGAATATCATAAATTAAAAAATCCACCGGCCCAGGATGACAATTTTTCTTATTCCAAACAAAAAACCTATTTGTCTTACGCTGCAACGACATGTGCAATTACTTTAGTAACCGCAATCGCTGCCACGCTTATGTTTTTCTTCCCGCCTTTGGCAATACCAATTACTATTTTTTCACTAATCGTTTGCGTAGGGCTTGGTGCATTAGCATTTGAGTTCTGGCTGAACTCTGCATTTGGCGACCATAAACCAACTCCAACACCTGAAAGTTATGCTCAAATGAGTGATACATTGGGTCCATCTCCTGCTTTAGAACTTTCTGATACACCAGAGCCAGGTTGTTGGAACGGTTTATTTAATAGAACAAATGATAAGCCAGTTAAACCATCTCCCAAACCTTCTGAATTAATTGATGATGAGAAACATGATGTTGGACGTAGTCTTACTACCAATAGTTCTTTATAATTGAATACATAATATCTATTGTTTTTATTGAGTTGATTATGGACCCTAAAATTAAGAAAATGATTTCAAACGCCTATCAAGCACTTTCCCACTCTTACTCACCCTACTCTAAATTTAGTGTAGCCAGTTGTATTTGTACGGATAAAGATAATTTATATACGGGCGTCAATGTGGAAAATAGCTCTTATGGTTTGGCAGTTTGTGCTGAAACCTCTGCAATCTCCGCTATGGTTTCTGCAGGTGAGCAGTGTATTAAAAGTATGGTTGTACTCTCAGGAGCAAATTCATTGTGCTCCCCATGTGGTGCATGCCGACAAAGAATTTATGAGTTTTCAACACCTGATACAATAATTCATCTATGTGATAAAGATTCAATATTGCGTAGCTTAAAAATTGATGAGCTCCTGCCCCTGGCTTTTAAGTTTGATTTTAACCCTTAAACCGAGGAAAAGCAGTTGATAACTGCTTTTCCTAAGTTAACATAATAGGAACATTTGTATGACAGATACTGCAACAAAGCAGAGCTATGCTCATTTAGCAGCAAAATATATCCAGAAACTACATCCTTCATTTAAGCCAACTATTGGCATAGTTTTGGGTTCAGGATTAGGTAAATTTGCCGATGAGTTGCACGATTCAGTACGTATTAATTATGAAGAGTTACCTGGCTTCCCTAAAACTACCGTACAAGGACATGGTGGCAATTTAATTCTCGGATATTGGAACAACGTAGGCGTAGTATGTTTGCAAGGTCGCGCTCATACGTATGAAGGTATAGAAAACTATGAAACAGTTAAAACCTATATTCGTACATTGAAACTTTTAGGATGCAATTATTTTATTGCAACCAATGCCTCAGGCTCATTAAGAGAAGATGTTGGCCCTGGAGAATTAATGCTCATATCAGATCATATTAATTTACAACCAAGTAATCCTCTAATCGGTCCTAATGATGATGAATTTGGCCCAAGATTTTATCCTTTGGATAACGCATATGATCAACAAATGCGTTTTGATTTATTATCAATTGCAGAACAAAACTCAATAAAACTGACTGAAGGGGTTTATATCTCTGTTTTAGGCCCTCACTATGAAACAGCCGCAGAAATTAGAGCATTTAAACTTTGGGGAGCAGATGCAGTTGGAATGTCTACAGTTCCGGAAGTTTTAGTAGCCAATCACTGCTCCATGCATGTAGCAGTAATTGCCATGATTACTAATTACGCTACTGGTCTTTCAAAAACAGCCCATAGCCATGACTCAGTCGTTGCAATGGCAGAAGGAGCAGCGGAAAAGTTGAATCGCATCCTAAAACAATACATTGCGAGCTTAAAGTGACATTAGCGAACCACTTTAACGAAGTCATGCATCTGTTGCTTGGGGGTTATGCTCATAGAGCCATAACAGCTGAGCAACTCATTCAGACAATAGATCTCACCTTATTGGATGAGCAAGCAACCGTTGAATCATTATCTCAGCTAAAACAGAATGCAAATCTGAATCGAGTTGCCGCAATATGTGTTTACTTGCAGCACTTAGAACAATTTTCCTCACAAAATACCATTCCCTTAGCTACAGTTATCAACTTTCCTCAGGGAAATGATTCATTAGATTCTTCACTTGCATCTATAGAAAAAGCAATGCTGTTGGGTGTGGCTGAAATTGATTTTGTCCTCCCCTATCAGATCTATCTACAAGGACAACATCAAAAGGCATTAAACCAATGTCATGCTGTCTCAAAATTATGTAAACAACACAATCTTGCATTAAAAATTATCTTGGAAACGGGCGCGTTTCCTGATATGCAAACCGTTTACAATGTAAGTAATGAGTTAATTGAGTTAGGTTGCAACTTTATTAAAACATCTACAGGTAAAATACCTGTTGGAGCATCTTTATCCGCAGTATTTGCTATTTTAAGTGCCATTAGAGATACACAAGCAGAATGTGGCGTTAAGGTATCAGGCGGGGTTAAAAAGCCCCAGGATGCATACCATTATGCGATACTCGCAGAATTAATCATTAAAAGGCAAATTAACCAAAGCTGGTTTCGCATAGGAGCAAGCAGTTTATTAGATGAACTGTTAAAAATCATTTAATTCTCGGTTATACTGCGTGCGGCCAATATAAATTGATGACATGACACGAATAATTCCCTAATGATTACAGGATAATTTCTCCGTGACCTATCTTGAGGATAATTAGTTCGGCCATGTTCCTAACTGGAGTTTATGTCTTATGAATCGAAACAACCTATTTAAATCTGTTTTAGTATTACTTTTTGGCTTTATTTTAATAAGCTGTAATAAAGCCTTACCTCCCGGTGAGTATGATACAAGTGAAGTTGGCAAGATTAAAAAAGTAATTCCAGGTACCGTTCTTTCTAAACGCCCTGTAAACTTGCATCGCAATACGAATAATACAACAAAAAGCGCAAATAATAGTTTTGTTGATAATGGCTACAGCCAAACACGTGGTGTTGAATACGTCATTAGATTAAACTCAGGCGGAATTATTTCTGTAGTTCAGGCTGAGGATCTTAAACTAAAAGCAAAACAAAAAATTCTTGTCATTTATGGAAAACACACCCGTGTTGTTGCAGATAATGGCAGCGAGACGTTTTAAAATCTGAACTGTTTCTTGTTCCTCCTCATTTCTAAAAAAGTGATTTCAGGAACTTAACCTTATTCCCATGTCCCTCGACTTGTTTTCTTGGGACATAGGCACCAATGCTGTCCCTTGATTTGTTAGATGAGTCACTTATTTAATGATTATTTAAATGCTAATTAGATTTAAATTGATTGCAATGCTCTTCAGGATTTATATCATCTTGCATCGGATCAGCTTGTTTTTTAAATTTGGACACAAAATCATTTATTGATTTTGTTTTTGCCGTATCCCCCTGATCTTGATCCACATTAACAAAAGTCTCAACTGTTCCTGAGTCTATGAATAGCTTACTCTTTTTATGCTCTAGATCAGATGGGGTCATATCTTGAGGTTGCATCATCAAATATAAATTATCCTCGGCCTTATATTCATAAAACTTGTGGTTTCCTCCAAACACCAGGAATACTTCAGTGCGCCCTGACTCATTAGCCGCGTCCAAGCAACCATCAATTGCTTGCATCTCTCTTTCAGAACGAAATTTTTCTTCAATTATTAAGAGCTCATCTATAGGATTTTCACTTTTTTCTTTCTCCTTAATTGCCGCATGTACTTCTTGGGCTAGTTTTGGTGTAGATGCAGGGTAAACTGCAGGAATCTGACCAAGACATAGTAGAACAATGGGTGCCATATGAACTCTTAAAAGCTCTTTTTGCTCTGTAGAGAGCTCATTAAAATCTTTAGGAATTCCTGTTGGAAAATGCTCAATAACTTTCTTAAAGGTGTCATTACTAACATTTTCCGGAGTCATTTTATGATCGAATCCTTCAAGTACAATAACTTTATCTGGATTATTCAAAATAAGCTGAGCGACTTTGAATTGAGAGTAAGCAACTTGTTCTCGTAATTTAGGACTGAGAGTATTTGTATTTTTTTCTCTCTCTTCCATGATAGAATAAAGCTCTTCCTTAATCGCATCATGCATCATTTGTACATGAGTAATTGCAATAGGGCTGATTGTAGCTTTAACCCCAGTATATATTTTATTCAGAATAGGATTCTTTTGAATTTTTTCTCTTAATTGCGAGTTAAAGCTTTTGTTGAGAACAGCATGAGCATCTAGTTGCCCGGACTCAGTGACCTCTTGATATATAAGAGAGTGTTTATTCACAACATCTACTAACTGCTCAACTGAGAGATGTTTCGCTAAGGGAGTAGAAAATATAACTTTTGCGAGCCCTTCATCCCTTAAAGCCAAACGATGAAGGGGTAATTGTCTTTTTTCCAACCAATATGAAATGGAATTTTGCAATACAGGATCAGTATAGTTGGCAAGAATAACGCCACAAAGTTGATCCCAAGCAATTAGATGATTGTATTGTTGTAACACAAAGGCGGCTTTTTTAGGGTTTCCTTGCATTGCCTCCGCAAAATCTTTCTCCCATAATATATTTTTGCCTACGGATAATCTTACAAACTCTAAATTAGTGTTGCCTGGGGTAAGAATACAAACAGACGAAACATACTTTTTTAAATCTATTTGCTCATGATTTTCTAGGCTCCGTTTAATTGTATCGCGTTCATTTTCATCGTCACAAAGTATTCGATAAACGATTTTTCTGGTTTCTTGATCAGAAAATTTTGTTTTCTTCAAGAACTCGTCCTCAGATGTAAAACATTCCCCTCTAACCTCTGTTTTTATATTCGCAGTATCTACCAAAATATATACAGGGTAAGCCATAACTAAATCCTTACTAGATCTTAATATCAATATTAGTTGTATCTATTCATTATAGGATAAAATAGTTCTTACTGACCAATTATTGGCGCTTCTATTTGATCTAACACGTGTAGTTTATTGCATGCAAAAATAGATTTCATCTATGCTGACGTCCAACTGAATACATTAGTCCGCACTGAGTGGGTTATTAAAAACAACTTCCAATTATCTACTCTATTATTATCGATATAGGTCAGTTTATTAGGAGATACCCCATGCCAATTTTAACTATAGATAGTGATGCTGAAGGTCAACCCCGAAGTGGTTTAATAGATCTGTACACCCCAGTTAAGAGATAATGAACTTAACTGCAGAACAATTAGAAATACGCCGTCTGCAAGAAGAAAATAAGCGCCTTAAAATGGAAAAGGAAATATTAAAAAAGGCGGCGATCTTCTTTGCTCAAGAAACGAAATAAAATATTCGTTTGTTGCCCAAAATAAGAAGAGCTGGCCAGTTGGCGTGATGTGCCAACTACTGGGCATTACACGGCATGGATATTACAGTTATCAGCAACGCCAAACAAATAAACCAGATGATCCTGAGCATCAGGAGATTATTAAATGGGTAAAGAAAATAGCTGAAGCCAGCCAGTATTGTTATGGAAGCCGCAGGATGAAGAATGCTTTAAATGCATTAGGTTATCCAGTAGGTCGAAGACGAACGCAAAGTTTAATGAAAGAAGCGCAAGTTTTTGTTCGTTATCGAAAGAAATACAAAGTGACAACAAATAGCAATCATAAACAACCAGTTTATGAAAACGTTTTAAATAGACAATTTGATGTTAAAGAAGCAAATAAAGCTTATGTATCCGACATTACTTATGTCTGGACTCAGGAAGGCTGGCTTTATTTAGCAGTTGTTATGGATTTATTTTCAAGAAAAATAGTGGGTTGGAGTATGGGTTCTAGAATGAAAGCAACATTAGTCTGTGATGCTCTGAATATGGCTATTTGGCAGCGAAAACCATCATCAGGTCTCATTGTTCATTCAGACAGGGGAACTCAATACGCAAGTTACCAATACCGTAACTTATTAACGAGTAAAGGCTATATTGGCAGTATGAGTAAAAAAGGAGATTGCTGGGATAATAGTGTCATTGAAAGTTTCTTTGGAAGTTTAAAAAAAGAACGAGTTCAATGGCGAAATTATCAAACTCGATGGGAAGCCCAACAGGACATTTTGAATTACATCACTATGTTCTATAACAGCCATAGATTGCACTCTTATTTAGGATATTTAAGCCCAAATCAATTTGAAAAACAGAGTGATTTTTTAACGAAAGTTGCTTAACTGGGGTGTAACATTTTGGTTGACCACTTCAACCCCGTGTCAAGTCGACAAAAGAATTACCCTCTGGCCTTTATCATGCATCTGCCTTAGTAATCGCTGAAGAAGCACAGGCTAAAGCCATAAATGTAGGTATTGGCTCTCTAGAAATATTAAAAGCAAAAGATAATAGAATTATATTAACTCATTCATTAGCCTCATGTTTTCCAGCCATCTTTATGTTTAAAAATGGGGATATCGGGCTTTATCATGGTAATACCCCGTTTATCAATATCAAAGAGAATACAGGGACTGTCTTAGGTGGAAAGCCTCTATTTGACGCGATACCCGCATCTGAGATTGGAGAAATACTCATTTTCGAAAAAGGAGTGGCGTTAAATACTGGAAAAGCATTAACTTTTGCGAAAAATTTACAAGAACATTTTAAGGAGAAAGGACCAAAAATTTTAGTGCAAGCCGCAGAGAATGTAGGTCCCGCATATAATTACGGTGTTGCAGCCGTTTATAAGTCACCAGAAGGAAAACCTATTATTCTTATAGGTGAAAGCGCCAAGTTCGATTTAATGGCGAAAAATAAAGAGGAATGCGAGCACGAAGAAGATAGCATCAAACCCTATACTTTAATAGAATATGATCCCAAAGTAAGACCCATAAAACTCCGCGAAGAAGTTCAACAACCGAAAAAATCAGAACAAGCTCCCACAACAGACCCCACTGTACAACCTCAAGAAGAACAACAGGAGATGCTACAGAAAAAAATGAAAAGCATTGTTCAGGGCATGAGAGATCTTGATGAAAAAAAATTTGATAAGGAAGATAGAGATAGCCCTCATCAATAATTTCTTCATGGAGTAATTATCGAGCAAGAGCGACTGCTAACCACATCCATGCACCGTAATAGGCGCTCACAATAAATGCTTTAAAACAATCTTGTGGGTCTCTTTTATTAATCAGCTTTTGTTGATGAATCAAGACTATACCTGCTACAAACCAAAAGATATAAAACCACAAGTTTGTCTGCTCCATCAATGCCCAACACAACCACAAACTGTGAAATAAGCTTTGCAATAAAGCAATAATCAATCGGTCATGGCTTGCAAAATATATTGCAGTAGATTTGACACCAATTCTTAAATCATCCTCTTTATCCGCCATAGCATACATGGTGTCATAAACAAGAATCCAAGAAAAATTCATTAGAAATAATAAGAAACATTCCGCATTTAAAGCCAAATCTGAGGCGACATAAGCCATGGGAATACCCATAGAAAATGCCAAGCCAAGAATCATTTGTGGCGCCTCTAGAAAGCGTTTGCAAAATGGATATAAAAAGGACACAAATAACGCGATTAATCCCAGATAAAAACAATTACGAGGTAACTGAATTAATATAAATAATGCGGTTAAAAGTAATATTATTAATAAAATAAAGGCTTCCGCTAAGCTGACTTCACCAGCAGTTAACGGTCTGAACTTAGTGCGAGCAACATGTTTGTCGATATTTCGATCTGCAATATCATTGATAACACATCCTGCAGCACGCATCAGGACAGTACCACATAAAAAAAGGATGAATAGTCTCAGTGAAGGCATCCCTTTATTTGCGAGCCACAATGCCCATGCTGTTGGATACCAAAGCAACAAAATTCCAACAGGTTTATCAAAGCGCATTAATCGCCAATATGCATCCCATTTCATGGAGTAATCCTTTCCAGTTCGGGTAACATAATTTCAACTAAGTAAAATGATTCCTTTTGTTGAAATGAGAATTCTGCGAGGCGAACCCAGAGTACTCCATTAACTGAGTTTACATGTCGTTTGACCCAATAGTATTCTAAACATTGCTGATCAGCAGGATAGCTGAACCATTTAAGACGATGTACTTTCTCTTCATTAAAAATTAAATTTTTTATTGATTCATCTTTTAGACGGCCAAAGAAAGCAGGATCAAGATCATAACATTTTTTGGGAATAATACTGCGAGCATACCAATAAGCGACACCACCACTTTTCATAATGATTTCACGTTGAAAAGCCATTTCATCTTGAATCTGTAGAAGATTTTTATCCCACCAATCAGTATTCACCCAACATTGGGAAATAAGCTCAATTTGAGCATCACCTTTTATTTGGTACAATTTGTCAGTTAATGACGCTTGGTGATTAAGCCATTCTGAAAGATGTTCAGAACTTTGAGCATTTACTGTAAAAATAGATTGGGGATTAATAGGCATGGATCTTAGCTACTTATAACAAAATATATTTCAGTAAGATCTTACAAAATTAACGCACCAGCGACAAGTTATTGCTGAATCTTATTCATAATAGGCCACAGGGAGACGTTCTGTCTATGCTCAACTATGCCTATTCCTTGATAGGGTGACCTTTGACTCTTATTCTTCCTAGTCGATTTAAAATCATAGTGACTTGCTCATGAGTCACTTTATTCACTAGGATAAAATGTCCATTGCTCATTCCTTGGCCTAGAGACGTTGCAAATATAATCTTTTTTGTTGAACCAGCCCCCTCCCAACTCAAACGCCAACGAGGATGACTCCATTGCCATTGATAAATTAGTTTCAGTTGATTTGTTTGCTTATTTAAGAATCTCAAAACCACACCGTTTGACCAATCTGATGAGCTATTTAAAGGAGCAAGGTATACAGGGTTGCCAAGAATCATAGCCTGGATCTTGGCATATTGAATTGCCGTTCGCAGTTCATCAATGATTGTTTGTTGCTCATTTTTATTGATAAAATAAGTGTATGAAGCAATTCCTATTATTGATAACCCTAAAAATAGGGTCATCGCAATAAGCAATTCAAGAAGTGTAAAACCTTTTATTTTCATGGAACAAACAGATTCCTTGTCTATTCATGGTGCGAGTTGGTGCAAACAAAATAGCATGTATTTCAAAAAAATTACATACTAAAAGAAAATGCCCCATCAGGCTCGGAGTCACTATGACCATCTTCTTCATGATAAACACCTGAAACTACTGTTTGCATAGGCTCACTTTTCCTGCTCATGGCTCGAAGTAAGTGAGTATTAATTTGCGCATCCTTATTCAATAAACGTAACATACGTAAACATTGAGGCAAGGACAAATCCCAACGCGCAAAATACTCTTCTTTATCAAGGTTTTTATCCTCATTCAATAACTTAAGCACTTGACTCAATGCTGCATATACCTTTTCGTTGGGGTTTTTTCTAAGCTCTTTTAATAAATTAATAACAATGTGTAGGATGATATGCGTCTCATTGCGAATTTTTGCAAAATGGTCTAAACATGCAAAAGGATTTTTCAACAAAAAAGAATGGCGAGCATAATCAAAGATTTTTTTGTCTGTGCCGTCTTTTAGGAATGATGATGATAATTTTAAAAACACTGGATATACTGCTAGCAAAATTTGATGATTATCAGTTCTACTAGAAGATAAGACATTCGGTATTTCATTTCCAAAGAATGTTAATGGATGCTCGTCATGTGAGGAACCTCTTAATGAAGAAGAGCCTGAGTTGAAATAAAGGGCCTTTAATTCTTGGGCCTGCTTTATTAGCTCAATACGATTAGGAGCAGTAGATTCCTCAATAAGTTGATACACTTTATCAAACCATTTCTTATCCCCTCTATAACAACAATAAGAGAGTAACTCACCTAGCGAACTAAATGTCTCATACATAAACTCCTCATTTTCATATTCATCTGATTCATTTTTGTGATACCGCAAATTTAAGTAGTTTTTTGTCTCTTCATAACCTGAGTCAATCATTTTTTTTCTGGTTTCCTCACCGACAGTAAACGATGAGCTAGATACATTATCAACATTAATCACAATAGATTGACATGCATATTTTCTCAATTTCAAACGGTCTTTTTCCCAACCACTGGCAGGATCACTAACACCTGTTAGCAAACGATATATCCAGTTTAAAACGATATTTTCCCGATATACTCTATCCATTACACGATCAATTGCCTTTCGTTCAGGCCCATCATCAAACTTGACCGCTAATACTTTTAAATTATTGCCATATTCTGATTCCAATAGTGTAGTGTGATCATCAACAAAAGCTTCCGTGGGAAAATTATTCAATACCCCACCATCATTATGCTCATCTCCATCAATCACCGTTGATCTATAAACTATAGGAAAACTTGCAGATGTTTTAACTGCTTCACTCACTTCAAAATCTGGTGAGCGTAAGAATGAGAAATATCGGGTTGTTCCTTGACGTTTATTCGTAGTCGTAACCACTAACTCTTTTCCTATGCCACAATCAGGGTATTTCTGTCTAATTTCTTCTAAGGTTGCAAACGTAATTGGCCCTTTTGGATATGGGATTTGATACTTAGCAACAATTTGATTTAATTTATTTGCAATTGCATAATCAAGAGCAGTCTTTAACGAATGAGCCTCAGAAATTCCATTAATATTAATGTCAAAATGTACTAAATGTTCATGTTTAAAATGTTTAAATAACTCCTCAATTTCAGATGCTGAATAACCTAAATAGCACATTAAAGCCATAATGGCGCCAGCTGAACTACCAGCAAATTTTTCAGGAGATATTTTTGCTTCATTCAGCGCCTTCCAAACACCAATATGTGCAAAAATTTTTGCACCACCACCACAAAGAACGAGATTTTTAACATTAGGTTTTCTTTCTCTAACTAAAATCTCATGTGATTTTAAGAAGCGAAATATTTCTACCTTTTTTGTTTCATATAAAGGAACTACTTGCTTCTCTTTAATAGATTTGCTTTTAACTTTTTCATCACTCAGCCAAGGAAATAACCAGCTCCAAATTCGCATATACCAGGGCTTCATCGACATAAATCGCTGCATTTTTCGATAATCATGCATTTTATCGAGACGTTCTTGTAGATCAGACACTTCTATAGATTGGGGATGAGGACTTTTGCACACCGATTCAAATTTGATGTTTCCTATATTGAGCGAAATAAGCTGATCGACTAATTTATCTGTGATAAAAACTCTCTTTGTATTTCCTAAAGGCTCTTGCTGTGCATCATTTGGGCTCTTATACTTTGTTCCAGTACCTGGGACAAGGAATTGGTTGAAACCAATTAATATCCCATGATTTCCCTGGCACATCTCAATTCCCGTCAGTTGATAATTGGATATTTTTTTCAGAGATAAATCTAAGTCGCTTGTTTTCCAATATTCTAAATACTTTCCTTGAAACCAGCTTACTATTCTACCCCACCAACTTAAAGGAACCTCAGCGGTGAAACCTCGATATTCATTTACCGCCACACCTCTTAAAAAAACCTTAGACTTATCTTGTTGATGAGGTTCCAAAAACCATTGCATAAATAATGCTCTTTTCTCATCACTAAGACGTGTGAAATCAAACATCATCTGTTCGTTATCAAATAGATAGTTACCCAAAGCAATTTTATTATCTGGTGACAAACCGTTGATCTGCAGACGACCTAAGTAGGACGTAATAATAATTTTTTTTAATAAATCCAGATTTTGAGTATATTGAGCTGAGTCAGAGTCAAGCAGCTGACTTATTACGTGTTGTGGCGTCATCACTTATCCTTAAGTTATGATAATCCATTAACTCTTCAGCAGTTTTACCTTAGCTATTCTCGAATTGGGCTCCCTGCTCTGCTGAAATTTCGTTTTTACTTAACTCGAGTTTTTATTTTTTAGTACCGATGTATTTAATTGAGTTGGCTAATCCTCTGTTTTATTATTTTTAACCATCACAAATATAATTAACACAAATTTATCAGAAATTAAATAGCACTAATTAATCAAAAATTACACTTTTCTGACGTGATTGAAGGTGAAAGAGACCTCCTGATATCAGCTTATGCGACCCGGAGGTTAAGGAAAACGAGTTGATGACTATTGAATACTTTTTAGAATTTCTGCAACAACTGCTTCTGGATTTGATGCTTGGGTGATGGGACGTCCTATGACTAAATAATCACTACCTTCTGCAATGGCTTGTTTGGGGGTTAACACTCTTGATTGATCATCCTTTGAATCACTTGTAAGCCTAATTCCGGGAGTAACAGTAATAAATTGATTACCACACTCTCTTTTTATTACGTTAACTTCTTGAGCGGAACAAACCACCCCATCTAAACCTGATTCTTTAGTTAAAATTGCCAGTTTATTTACGTGGTCAACAATCGGTGTATTGATCCCAATAGAAGTTAATTCGTTCTGATTAAAACTAGTTAAAACAGTTACCGCAATTAAGATTGGTCGAGCAGCACCATAAGCATCAATTGCTTTTCGTGCTGCCTGCATCATAGCCATCCCGCCAGAAGCATGAACATTCATCATCCATACACCTAATTCAGCCCCTGCCATACAAGCTTTTGCAACGGTATTAGGAATGTCATGAAATTTCAGATCCAAAAAAACCTTAAATTGTTTCTGCACCAATTGCCTTACTAAATGAGTGCCAAATAAAGTAAAAAGCTCGCTACCTACTTTTAAAGCACAACTTCTTGGATCAAGCTTATCAATTAGACTTAAAGCATCATGCTCGCTATCAAAATCAAGCGCAACAATTAATTTAGGTGTCATTTATGCTATAGCCTCTTCTTCGTGCACTGTTAGAGCGTTTTTAACCGCTGCAACAATTTTCATTTGTTCTGCTTCTTGCAAATAAGGATGCATAGGTAAACTAATAACCCGACTACTTGCATATTCAGCATGAGGAAAATCACCAACTGTGTAACCTAAATATGCCATGGCCGCTTGTTGGTGCAACGGTACTGGATAATGGACTGCAGTTGGAATTCCTGCTTCGCTCATTGCCTTTTGAAAAGCATCTCGATTGTTTACTTCAATGGTGTATTGAGCATAAACACTGGTGTTATGACTATGAATAAAAGGTGTTTTGACTAATGGCGAAAGCATATGGTCATAAGCCTTAGCAACCCTTTGACGCATAATGATTTCATCTGGGAACAGTTTCAGCTTTTCAATTAAAACAGCAGCCTGAATGGTATCCATACGTCCATTAATACCTATGCGATTATGGCAATAACGCGCATTTTGACCATGAATTCTTATTTCAATGAGTTTTTGCGCTAAAGCATCATCATTGGTAAAGCACGCTCCTGAATCCCCATATCCACCTAAAGGTTTGGATGGGAAAAAGCTAGTACATCCAATTGTTGATAAATTACACGAATAGTTACCTTTATAAGTTGCACCGAAGCTTTGTGCTGCATCTTCAATTACTGGAATCCCATAATGAGCAGCAATGGCATTAATTTCATCATGCTCAGAACATTGGCCGTACAATCCAACAGGCATTATTGCCTTAGTTTTACTGGTAATTGCGGCCTCGAGTTTACTCGGATCCATATTATAGGTAAGCGGATCAATATCCACAAAAACAGGTTTAGCCTGGCAAAGTCCAATTACTTCTGTGGTAGCAAAAAAACTAAAAGGAGTTGTAATAACTTCATCTCCGGGCTGAATTTCCAAAGCCATTAATGCCATTAATAAGGCATCTGTTCCACTCGAATTGACAATGACATGCTTTACCCCTATAAAATCAGCCAATTGCTTTTCAAGCTGGGTAATTTCAGGCCCCATAATGTACTGGCCATGATTTAAAACGTTTTTAATGCTTGTCAGAATTTCGTTTTCTATTATTGAATATTGTTTTTTTAAATCGATAAATTGCATCATAATCTCTTAAAATTAGTTAATATCCTTCCAAACCATGGACAGGTTTCATTCTTCCCCAGTTTTTACAACTGGGACAATGCCAATGCAGATGCTTGCCACCAAAACCACAATGATTACATCGATAAACTGGCTTATTATCTAAAAATTTACTCGTTATATCATGAAGCATTTGTAATTTGTCACGAACTTTCCCGTGAGCAGACTCTAGATGCCAATAAATTAACTGATTTAAACCCCTTATTGATGGATGCTTGCCTAAATTATCGGCTACAAAATCTATAGCCGCATCCATATTTTTTTGCTGTCTTAAATACTCTGCAATAACAAAAATTACTGAGGCTCTGGGATTATTTTCTAAAGTCTGTTCAAGATACTTAACACACTCATCCATTGTATTTAGTTCTTTGTGACATATTACTAAAGGCTCGATAATTTCCGTTAAAAAATCTGCATCTTGCTGCGGAATACGTTTTAATGAGCGAATTGCTTGTTTATAACGCCCTTCTTTCATTTCAAGGCTTGCATTCATCAAACTGGCACGCACAGATTCATTATCGACAGCTATAGCCTGTTTAATACAGTATGCGGCTCTATCAATTGCGTTAGTTTTTAATGCCTGACTGGCCATTTCACAATAATAATGGGCTGCTTGATTATGAAAACTTGTTCCAGTTGAAATTTCCAATTTTTTAACTACATCTAAAGCCTTTTCCCATGCTTTTTCCTGCTGATAAATTGCTAATAGGCCATGCAAACTACACGTTTCTTTAGACCCACCTAGCTCTACAACTTCTAAAAAAATTCGTTCTGCCCGATCAAATAAGCCAGCACTCATATAATCTTGGCCAAGTGCCATTAAAGACTCTTTTCTTTGTATAATGCTTAGCTGGGGTCTTGCAATTAAATTTTGATGAATTCGGATAGCTCGATCAACCTCGCCACGGCGTCTGAATAAACTTCCCAAAGCAAGATGGGTTTCTACCGTGTCGCTGTCAACTTCTAATAATTTAATAAAAATATCAACGGCCTTATCTGATTGCTCATTTAAGAGATAATTAAGTCCGACAACGTATTCACGGGATAAACGATTATAAACGGTTGGATCTTCTTTGGGTTTACTTCGATTTGCCATCCACCAACCTGACCAAGCAGCAGCAGGCAATAGTAATGGCCATAAATCAATCATTATTACCCTCCTCTGTGCATATTAGACCGTATAATAACAAAAAAATTAATGCTGGTCTTGTAATGGGATTGATCGCAAGTTTTTTATTTCTTTTTCAGTTAATTTTAATTGATTTTTAATCTTATGGCATTCCGCTTTTAGGCGCAAATATCGCCCAACAAAAAGTATAAAGCCTACTAAAATACCGATGCCCAGCATAATCGTCATTAAAACTGAGATAGGCATAGATATCGTTTTAAAATAAAAATTTACATCTACCGAAGTAGCATTTAGTGCAGCAAAACTAACGCCAATAATAATGAGAAGTATATAAATAACCAGCATTAATAAGCGCATGAATTTTTCCTTTTTGTTGCCTGGATAATGCGAAGTAAAAAATCTGGAGTTTCCAGAAGGATATCATATCATAAACTTGGGCTCACTTCGCCTCACCCAAGCTATTTTAAATAGATACAAACAAAAAAGCGTAGAAAAATCTACGCTTTTTACTATGTTAGACAAGAAAGTGATTAATCACTTTCTTTACTTGCCATTTTTTCTTTCAACAAATCACCTAAGGTTGTTGTAGACGCACCTTCGGTTCTAGAGTATTTCTTGATAGCATCCGCTTCATCTTGAGCATCTTTCGCTTTTACTGAAAGAGTAATTGAACGATTTTTACGGTCAACATTTATGATTTTTGCTTCAATCTCGTCGCCTTCTTTGACCAGAGTAGTAGCATCATCAACACGCTCATCAGAAAGTTCGCTTGCACGAATAGTACCAGTAATGTCATCTGCCAATGCTACAGTAACTGTTTTAGCATCAACGGATACAACAGTACCTTTAACGATAGCACCTTTAGTGTACTCATCAACAAAACTTGTAAAGTTATCACCTTCAAGTTGCTTGATACCTAAAGAAATTCGCTCACGCTCAGGGTCAATAGCAAGAATAACTGCTTCTAACTCTTGTCCTTTCTTAAACTGTTTTACTGCCTCTTCGCCAGCAACAGTCCAGGAAATATCAGAGAGATGAACCAAGCCATCAATATCCCCATCAAGGCCAATGAATATTCCGAAATCAGTGATTGAACGAATCTTACCACTAACTTTTTGGCCTTTATTATGAGATGCAGCAAATTGTTGCCATGGATTACCAACACATTGCTTCATACCTAAAGAAATACGACGTCGTTCTTCATCAATTTCAAGAACCATAACATCAACAACATCACCCAAAGAAACTACTTTACTTGGATGTACGTTTTTGTTAGTCCAATCCATCTCTGACATGTGAACCAAACCTTCAACGCCTTCTTCTATTTCAACAAAGCAACCATAATCAGTAATATTAGTTACTTTACCTTGTAATTTCTTGCCTATAGGATAACGCTCTACCAGATCAACCCAAGGATCGTTACCTAATTGTTTCATGCCTAAAGAAACACGGTTTCTTTCGCTATCAAAGCTTAATACTTTTACTTTTACGTCTTGACCAACTGATAATACTTCACTTGGATGTTTTACACGCTTCCATGAAATATCAGTGATGTGTAGCAAGCCATCTATGCCGCCCAAATCAATAAATGCACCATAATCGGTAAGGTTTTTAACAATACCATGGAGTTCTTGGCCTTCATGCAGTGATTCAAGCAATGCTTGTCTGTCTGCACTACTTTCTTCTTCAACAACTGCACGACGTGATACAACGATATTGTTGCGCTTTAAATCCATTTTAATTACTTTGAATTCAAGCTCTTTTCCTTCAAGATATGAAGGATCTCTTACAGGTCTGACGTCTACTAATGAACCAGGTAAGAAGGCGCGAATAGTACCAATTTCAACAGTAAATCCGCCTTTAACTTTTCCAGAAATAAGACCGGTAACTGTTTCATTGTTTTCATGTGATTTAGATAATTTTCGCCAAGCTTCCTGACGTTTTGCTTTTTCTCTTGAAAGGAGCGTCTCGCCGTAGCCGTCTTCAACAGAATCCAGCGCTACTTCAACAGTATCTCCCAGGCTAACTTCCAATGCGCCATCTTTGTCATAAAATTCTTCTTTAGGAACAATACCTTCAGACTTTAGACCAGCATTTAAAATGACAAAATCACTATCGATACCGATAACCTTGGCATTAATAATGGCACCTGGATAAAATTGAGCGCCGGCAATACTTTGCTCAAACAATTCTTTGAAACTTTCAGACATGTTAATAAACTCTTTAGTAAAAAAATGAAAGAATGAGTTCCACTCATCTTTCCCCTAACAAACACTTATTTATTGTACAAACGTTCATTAACTAATTCTAATACAATATTGAACACTTGTACAATGGATAAGCTGGTTGTATCAATTTGCACTGCATCATCTGCAGGTCTTAAAGGCGCATGCGTACGACCAGTATCCCTTACGTCACGTTTAGCCAATTCTTCTACAACGTGCGCGAGGCTAACATTAATTTCTTTTTCTTTCAACTGTAAATATCGTCTATTTGCTCTTTCTTCTTCACTTGCATATAAAAAAACCTTCAAAACAGCCTCTGGAAAAACCACCGTACCCATATCTCGACCATCCGTAACCAGACCAGGAGCCTGGGCAAAATTACGTTGACGCTCAAGTAAAGCCTGTCTTACTTCTTGAATTGCGGCAATTTGAGATGCATCTTGTCCACATTGTTCACTGCGAATTGCTAAGCTGATGTCTTCATCGTCCAAAATGGTCCGTGTCCCATAATCATCAGACGATACAAAACGTAAATTTAAGGAACGTGCTAGGGCAGTTAATTGTCCTATTTCATGAAAATCTATCTTATTTTTTCTTGCTGCATAAGCGAGCACGCGATAAATCGCACCGCTATCAAGCATATTCCATTTAAGATGTTTTGCAAGTAATTGACATATAGTTCCTTTACCAGTTCCACTTGGTCCGTCTAGGGTTATTACAGGTACAGCGTCATCGTACATTATCAACAAATTCCTCTATTTGAAGTTGAAGTTCCCTTGCTGTATCTACAAACAAAGGAAATGAGGTGGCTACATTGGCACAATTTTTGATCGTAACCGGATCACTAGCTATAGCTCCAGCAATTGCAAAAGACATGGCAATACGATGATCACCACTACTTTCAACAGTACCTCCACGTATCACTCCACCCTCAATCAGTGCGCCATCATCTAATGCTTCCGCGCGAATACCTAATTTTTTTAGACCATCAACCATTGTAGCAATGCGATCACTTTCTTTAAAACGTAATTCACTTGCTCCATGTAATGTAGTTTGTCCTTGAGCACATGCAGCGGCTATAAAAATAGCAGGAAACTCATCGATTGCAAGTGGAACCATATTCGCACCTATATTAATTCCCTTCAACGGCGCATATTTAACACGTAAATCAGCAACCCATTCCTCTCCTAGTTGTCGCTGATTTAAAAGAGTTATGTTGCCACCCATTTCCAGCAATATATGAATGATTCCTGTACGTGTTGGATTAATACCAACATTACGAATGAGTACATCAGACCCAGGAATAATCGTAGCTGCAACAATGAAAAATGCCGATGAGGAAATATCTCCAGGAACAAAAATTTCAGTCCCCAAACATTCATTTGCAGCATTAATAACTAGAGTATTGTCTTTGTGATGCACCGGATAAGAGAAATATTTGAGCATCAGTTCTGTATGATCACGACTCACACCTGTTTCAGTAATTCGCGTCTCTCCTTGAGCATAAAGTCCTGCCAACAAAATGCATGACTTTACCTGGGCGCTTGCTTCAGGCATTACATAATGAATTCCATGCAGTTCTTTTCCACCTCTAATTGAAATAGGCGGTTTACCATCCACGGTAGAGATATCAGCACCCATTTGTGTTAATGGTTTACTAATCCGTAACATAGGTCTTTTTAATAAGCTCTCATCACCGGTCAATTGACTATCAAATGATTGTGCAGCCAATAACCCTGCCAATAAGCGCATGCTGGTTCCAGAATTTCCACAATCAATAATCTCTTTCGGCTTCTGTAATCCATGCTTTCCAACACCATAGATTACAACTTGCTGCTCATCAGGCCCTTCTATTGTGACACCCATAGCTTGAAATGCTTTCAAGGTCGCCATACAGTCATCGCCATCAAGAAATCCATTAATAATGGTTGTTCCTTTAGCTATAGAACCAAAAATAATAGAACGATGTGAAATTGATTTATCACCGGGTACTGTGATTTCACCTTTTATTGACTGGACGGGTTTGCTTATGAAATTGTGTATTCTCACCGACTATTTTCCTTTGCAAATTCAGACATGAACTCTACGAGCGCATCAACTCCAGCCATTGGCATTGCATTATAAAGACTGGCGCGCATTCCCCCCACAGCGCGATGTCCTTTTAAAGCATATAGACCCCGTAGTTCTGCTAACCGAAGAAATTCATTCTCTAATTTATCATTTTTAAGTGAGAAACAAATATTAACAATAGAGCGTACTTCAGGATCTATATTCGTAGTATAAAAATCTGTGCTGTCCAAGTATTGATACAACTTAGCTGCTTTTTGACAGTTAAGCTTATATATCTCTTCAACACCACCTTGTTTTTTTACCCAATCAAACATTTTATCAGCCAAATAGCAGTTAAAAACTGGCGCGGTTGCATAAAGTGAATGATGTTCTGCTTGTATCTTATAATTTAACATAGTCGGTACATTAGGGACTGGCATTCTCTCTAGTAGATCATCTCTAACAATGACTATAGTTAACCCAGCATTTGCTATATTTTTCTGGGCTCCTGCAAAAATTAAACCGAAGTTTTTGACATCTATAGGTTCAGTAAGCAGAGCAGAAGTCATATCCGCAATAAGTGTAATTCCCTTGGTTTTAGGAACATAAGGGAACCGAACTCCATTAACGGTTTCATTCGGAGTGTAATAAACATAAGTTGTGTTTTCTTTTATATCCCAAGTTTTCGGCGCAGGGAATGTTTTATAGCCACTTTCCTCGCCACTGGCGACACAATATGCCTTTTTTAAATACTGTGCTTCAGCAAGAGCCATATGCGACCATATTCCAGAAACTAAATAGCCGGCCTGTTCATCTGGATATAAAAAATTCATTGGAATCATAGCAAACTGAGTTCGCGCGGCCCCTCCCAAAAATAGAACTTGGTAATTTTCGGGTATAAAGAGTAACTCTCTTAAAGATTGCTCTGCATGATTTAAAAGAGTCGAAAACTCAGGACTACGATGTCCTACTTCGAGTACAGAAACCCCTAGGTTTTGCCAATCAAGAAATTCTTCCTGAGCGTCCTTAAGTATGGCCTCAGGAAGCATTGCAGGACCCGCACCAAAATTATAAACTCGAGTTGTCATCGTCATTTTCTTCAATTTCAGTTATGCCATCGGATTCATTGGAATCCTCACCCAAATCTTCAATTTTTTGCATACCAACAACTTTCTCGCCTGCGCTGACATTAATTAATCGAACCCCTTGTGTATTTCGACCAATCACCGACAGCTCATTTATCCTAAAGCGTACCAATGTACCTTTATCTGTTATAAGCATAGCTTCATCAGCATCAGTCACTTGTACTGAGCGAACTACTTTACCATTACGTTCAGTTACCTGAATAGAAATCACTCCTTGACCACCACGCCCAGAAACACGATACTCTTCTATTGAAGTACGTTTACCGTATCCATTTTCTGTTGCAGTTAGTATAGTTGCATCTGAATGGGCGACAACTAAAGAAATTACCGCCTGACTTTCTTCTATACGAATACCTCGTACACCACGAGCGGTACGTCCCATTGGCCGAACTTTGCTTTCATCAAAACGGACTACCTTGCCGGCATCAGTAAATAGCATAATATCTTTACTACCATCGGTGATATCAACGCCGACTAAGCTATCATCTTCATCGAGATCCACAGCAATAATTCCATTTGATCTGGGTCTACTAAACGCATTTAAAGGCACTTTTTTAACTGTTCCCTTTTTAGTAGCCATGAACACATAATAACCTTCCTGATATTCTCTAACTGGCAACATCGCGTTAATTTCTTCGCCTTCAGCAAGTGGTAAAATATTAATAATTGGACGACCTCGGGAAATACGACTGGCTAATGGAAGCTGATATGCTTTTAACCAGTAGAGTTTTCCATGGTTAGAGAAACAAAGTAACGTGTCATGAGTACTTGCAATCACGAGCCGTGAAACAAAATCTTCATCTTTAACATTTGTTGCGGACTTACCTTTTCCACCGCGGCGCTGAGCCTGATATGCAGTAAGTGGCTGGTATTTCACATAACCTTGGTGTGACAGGGTTACTACTACATTCTCTTCAGTAATCAAATCTTCAATAGTTAAATCTTCTTGTGATGCGGTAATTTCAGTGCGACGCTCGTCACCAAACTGAGTTTTAATCTCAAGAAGTTCATCACGAATCACTTGCATAAGTCGCTCTGGTGAAGCCAAGATTTCCAATAACCCGCGAATTAGCTGCAATAGCTCTTCGAATTCACCTAAAATTTTATCTTGTTCCAGTGCCGTTAAACGATGAAGTCTTAATTCTAAAATAGCCTGGGCTTGAGCTTCTGATAATTTATATCCACTTGCCCCCATACCAAACTCAGCAGTTAAATCATCAGGACGTGATGCATCAGAGCCTGCTCTGTCCAGCATCGTCTTAACCATGCCTGGTGCCCATAATTTAGCGAGTAAGGCTTCTTTTGCATCTTGTGGTGTTGGTGATTGTTTAATTAAAGCAATCATTTCATCAATATTAGCTAATGCAATACCCAAACCTTCCAATAAATGAGCGCGGTTACGTGCTTTTTTCAGTTCAAACAGGGTTCTTCGAGTGACTACTTCACGTCGATGTTTAATAAAGTATTCAAGAATTTGTTTCAAGTTCAATGTGCGTGGTTGTCCATCAACTAAAGCAACCATATTGATTCCAAACACATTTTGCATTTGCGTGTGTGCATATAAATTATTTAATATGACATCAGCCACTTCATTGCGTTTTAACTCGATAACAACGCGCATACCTTGTTTGTCTGACTCATCTCTAAGTCCCGAAATCCCTTCAATCTTTTTATCACGGACCAATTCAGCGATACGCTCTACCAAACGGGCTTTATTTACTTGATAAGGAAGTTCATTAATAATAATGGCCTGACGCCCAGTGTCTTCGTCGGTTTCAATTTCTGTTCGCGCACGAATAATAACGCGCCCCTTCCCTGTGCGATAACCTTGAATAATTCCTGCCCTTCCATTAATAATGGCTGCTGTTGGAAAATCAGGACCTGGAATAATCTCCATAATGTCATCAAGACTCAGTTCTGGATCATCAACTAAAGCAATGCACGCATTAATAACCTCGGTAAGGTTATGTGGAGGAATATTAGTTGCCATACCCACAGCAATACCAGAAGAACCGTTAACAAGCAGGTTAGGTACGCGTGAGGGCAAAACTACAGGAGCGAATTCGGTTTCATCGTAGTTAGGGCTAAAATCTACGGTTTCTTTTTCCAGATCAGCTAATAAAGCATGAGCCACCTTAGACATGCGTACTTCGGTATATCGCATTGCCGCAGGTGCATCACCATCTACGGAACCAAAGTTACCTTGCCCATCGACCAAAAGATAACGCATCGAGAAAGGCTGCGCCATCCGAACTATAGTATCGTAAACTGCCGTGTCACCATGAGGATGGTATTTACCGATTACATCCCCGACAACACGCGCCGATTTTTTATAGGGTTTATTCCAGTCATTACCTAATTCACTCATTGCATAAAGCACACGTCGATGCACTGGTTTCAGGCCATCACGCACATCAGGCAAAGCCCTGCCCACAATGACACTCATCGCATAATCAAGATAGGATTGTTTTAATTCATCTTCAATATTAACAGGCAAGACTTCTTTAGCTAGATAAACCATAGTTTGGACGTATCCTTGACGATAAATTTTAATAATAAAGAATACCACAGAGACGGATTTAATTAAATCATCTATCCTAAAATGTGGCCCTAGGAAGACACTGAAATGCCGTAATTTCCAGAGATAAACAATTAAATATGAGCCAAACCTAAGTCATACCCACAGACAGAACAAAATTATTATTTTTTTGCTGTCATTCTTTAAAATTCTAAACCATAATAAAATTGACTGTAAGTGCTCATTTTGTATATAGTGCCACGCACAATCAATATGAATCCTTTATCAGGAGAAGCAATGACAAAAAAAACAGCTAAACTTAGCCTTGAAGGACAAGAGCCGCTTGAATTACCAGTATATACACCTACCCTAGGGAATGATGTGATTGATATCACACAACTGGGCGCAAGCGGTGTCTTTACCTTTGATCAAGGTTTTTTATCTACTGCCTCCTGTGAATCTAAAATTACCTATATAGATGGAGACAAAGGTATATTGCTCTATCGAGGTTACCCTATTGAGCAATTGGCTGAGAAAAAAGATTTTCTTGATGTAAGCTATCTTTTACTCAACGGCGAATTACCTAATGCTGAAGAAAAGAAAAAATTCGTTAACCTAATTAACAACCACACGATGGTACATCAACAAATGTATCAATTCTTAAATGGTTTCCGTCGTGATGCGCATCCAATGGCAATTATGGTAGGAATGGTTGGCGCTCTATCAGCCTTCTATCATGACACCATGGATTTAAATAATGCCGAAGATCGTTTTATTTCTGCAATTCGCATGGTTGCTAAAATGCCTACTTTTGCGGCGATGAGTTATAAATACTCTATAGGGTTACCTTATATTTACCCGCAAAATAAAATGTCATATGCTGAAAACTTCTTGCACATGATGTTTAGTGTTCCCTCAGAAGAGTCTACACCTAATCCTGTGTTAGTCCGTGCCATGGATACTATCTTTATTCTACATGCGGATCATGAGCAAAATGCATCAACATCTACTGTTCGCCTTGCTGGCTCAACAGGTGCGAATCCTTTTGCATGCATTTCAGCAGGAATCGGTGCACTATGGGGACCCGCACATGGTGGTGCGAATGAGGCTTGCCTTAACATGCTCAAAGAAATTGGTAGTGTTGATCGTATTCAACAATACATTAAACGAGCAAAAGATAAAGATGATCCTTTCCGACTTATGGGATTTGGTCATCGTGTTTATAAGAGCTATGATCCACGAGCAAAAGTAATGCGCAAAACCTGCCATGATGTTTTAGAAACAGTAGGTGCAAAAGATGAGCCATTATTTAAGCTTGCTATGGAGCTTGAACGCATTGCTCTTGAAGACGATTACTTTGTTGAGAAAAAACTTTATCCCAACGTCGATTTCTATTCAGGTCTGACTTTAAGTGCTCTAGGAATTCCAACCAATATGTTTACGGTAATTTTTGCTCTAGCTCGTACTGTTGGATGGATGAGTCATTGGATGGAAATGGTTGCTACCAAATCAAGAATTGGTAGACCACGCCAGCTATACACTGGTGAAAAAACCAGAGATGTACCTTAAAAACTGAAAACGGATCCTGGGCGCTAGGTTAGCCCGGGTGAAACGCAGCGGCCCCGGGAATATAGTCAAACCGTTTCCCGGGGCCGCTGCGTTTCACCCGGACTACAAATATACACTAGCCTTTTAATATATAAACTGTTGAACTACCCCTTTACTTTCTGCAACGCCTGCTTCCAACCACGATAATCCATTTCTACTTGCTCTAATGATCTTTGGGGATTAAATGTTTGCTCCACATCCCAGATTGCATGCAATTCATCTAAGGAATTATAAACACCACATCCTAACGCAGCTAATATTGCTGCCCCTTTAGCAGTAGTCTCGATATCTTTAGGTTTTTGTATTTGTAATTGACATTGATCTGCCAAAAATTGTAAGAACCATCGATTAACAGCCATTCCTCCATCAACACGCAGAAGTGACAAATCCAATTGACTGTCTTCTCGCATACAAAGACATACTTCACGCGTTTGATAACAAACCCCTTCCAATGCCGCTCTGGCAAAATGGGCTTTGTTGCTGGATAAGCTTAAACCAACCATGGATGCACCAGGGACTGATAACCAATGCGGGGCGCCTAAGCCTGTAAAGGATGAAACAAAATAAACTCCTTCATTTCCATTTAACGAGCCTGCTAAAACTTCCGTTTCATCAGTATGAGCAATAAGCTTCATTGAATCTCTTAGCCACTTGACGGTTGTGCCAGCATGATAAATACTGCCCTCCAATCCATAAACTGTTTGTCCTTTTATCTTATATGCTATGGTTGTTAATAGTTTATGTTGTGATAAAACAGCTTTGTTTCCTGTATTCAATAGTAAAAACGCACCTGTTCCAAAAGTTGCTTTTACCATTCCAATATTGAAGCAACCCTGACCAATTAGGGCCGCCTGCTGATCGCCCGCAACTCCGGTGATCGGGAGCTCAATACCCAGCCATTGTTTGTCAATCAGGCCGAAATGGCTATCGCTCGCACAAACCTTGGGTAAAACAGACTCAGGAATTCTAAAATAATCCAATAAATCCAAATCCCATTGCTCCTCCTTAATATTAAAAAGCATGGTCCTTGATGCATTAGTCACATCGGTTAAATGTAAACGTTCTTTAGTTAAACGCCAGATTAAGAAACTATCAATCGTACCAAAGGCTAAATCCCCTTTATCTGCTAATTCTTTTGCTTCGGAGTTATTTTCTAAAAGCCACTTTAATTTAGTTGCTGAAAAATAAGGATCAGGGACTAAACCCGTTTTTTCTTGAATCATCGATTCATTAACCACCAATGTCTTGCAATATTCGGCTGTTCTGCGATCTTGCCATACAATGGCTGGTGCAAGACAAGCTCCAGTTTTTTTATTCCAGATTACTGTAGTTTCCCTTTGATTTGTTAGACCGCAAGTCACTATTTGTTCTACAGGAACTCGTGACAATACATCACGCATAGCCGCTAATGTCTTTTCCCATATTTCTTCAGGATCGTGCTCGACCCAACCTGTTTGAGGATAATATTGAGTTAATGGGTATTGACTGGAAGTTACTAACTCACCATGAACGGTGTATACCATAACGCGTGTGCTGCTCGTTCCTTGATCTATTGCAAGTAAATAATTCATCGTTGCAGAGTTCCTTGTCCCAACTATTATGTGTATATTGTTAGTGTATACTTTTTTTGTGGAGACCAAAATATGAATTCGGTTTTTGATGTTGCAATTATCGGTGGCGGCATCAATGGCTGTGGTTGTGCTGCGGATGCAGCATTAAGAGGATTATCTGTAGTGCTTGTGGAACAAGATGATTTAGCCTCTAAAACTTCCTCAAGCAGCACAAAACTAATTCATGGTGGGTTAAGATATTTAGAAAACTATGAATTTGGAATGGTTAAAAAAGCAATCACCGAAAGACAGCGGCTTCTAGACCTAGCGCCACATTTAGTTCATCCTCAAGCGTTGGTTCTACCTTATGAAAAGCATATGCGGTCTGCTTGGTTTTTACGTTTAGGCCTCTTTATTTATGATCATATAAGCAGCAAAAATCGTCTCCCCAAGAGCAAAACAATTTCTAGAAAAAATAAAGAGAAGTATTTTGATCCTTTAATAAATAAATTAGATAGAGGTTTCCTATTCTATGATGCAGTAACTGATGATGCTCGCCTAACTATTGCAAATGCACTCCAAGCAAAAAATCATGGTGCCAGCATAAGAACGCACTCCACTGTAACCCACATTGACGTTGTCAATAATTTATGGCAATTAACGATACAACCTAAAGTTGGCGCAAGCTATACGCTCTCTGCCAAATCAGTAATCAATGCAGCTGGTCCATGGGTTAAATCGGTGGAGCAACTCACTCACACACCAGATCGTCAAAAAATCAGTTTAATTAAGGGAAGTCATATTATTGTCCCTAAAATCTATGAGAGTAATCACGCATATTTGTTACAACATCAGGACAAACGTGTCATTTTTGTTATCCCCTATCATGGATTTAGTATGATAGGTACAACTGATATTCCACTCACTGGTAACCCAGGTAATGCGGTCATAAGTGATGAAGAAATTCATTATTTGATTGATTTAGTTAATGCTTATTTTAAAACTAAAATATCCGAAAAGGATATTATCTATACTTGGAGTGGTGTCAGAGCTTTGCTCGCTAATGAAAAAAAAGATGCTAAAGCGTTAAGTCGTGACTATTCATATCAGACTCATCTTAAACCAGCACCAAGTGTCACGATTTATGGAGGAAAAATAACCACCTATCGACAATTAGCAGAAGAAGTGATAAATCAACTCCAGAAAATATTTCCACATATGGGCCCCTCAAACACGGCAACAACTCCCTTACCAGGAGCATTTTATGAGCAAATGAATTTTGAGCAGTACGCTCACTATGCTAAAGAAAAATATAAATGGTTGGACACTGACTTACTTAATCGTTATTTGCAAACATATGGAAGTCGCATAGAACTATTCCTTTCCTCCTGCACGAATAAAGAGTCTCTAGGAAAAAAATACTGTACCAATCTTTATCAGGCGGAAGTAGACTACCTAATTTTAGAAGAATGGGCACAAAATTGTGATGACATACTCAAACGAAGAACAAAACTTGATCTAGTCATTGATGAAACAGGTAAGAAAGAGTTGAGCAACTATTTGTCAAAGGTCACTTCTTATCCTTCTGCTCAAGCTCCGCTTTTATTGCACTAACATCTGCTGCCACTGCTTGTTCAACCAATTCTTTGAGAGTCGAAGCTGGCATACTGCCAGCATTCGAATAAATAACAATTCCTTCTTTGAATACCATCAAATGCGGAATTGAGCGGATTTCAAAAAAATCAGACAATTGTTGTTCTGCTTCGATATTTACTTTTGCAAATTTTATATTTGGAAACTGCTCAGCCACTTGCTCATAAACTTTAGAAAATTGTTTACATGGAGCACACCAGTCTGCCCAAAAATCAATGAAGACAATTTGATTATCATCAATTAAAGATTGGAACTCTGAACCGGTTGTATTGAGACTGGTCATATCTTTTCCTTAGCTTCGATAGAGTTAACAATTTTTTTAAATACATCATCCACACCACCAGCACCACTAATGCTATGAAACTCAGGAGCACCATGAGCACCACTCTCTGCCCAGGATTTATAGTAATGAACTAAAGGCGCTGTTTGATTACGATAAACTTCCAAACGTTTTCTTACAGTTGCTTCTTTATCATCTTCGCGTTGAATTAAAGCTTCACCTGTAACATCATCTACCCCATCACGTTTTGGCGGTTGATTTTGGATATGATAAACACGACCAGAAGGTTGATGAATACGTCGTCCACTAATTCGCTTAATGATTTCTTCATCATCTACATCAATTTCAATAACATGATCTAAATAAATTTCTGCTTGCTTTAGAGCATCTGCCTGTACAATTGTTCTGGGAAAACCATCAAATAGAAAACCATTAGCACAATCACTCTTTTTTAAACGCTCTTTGACTAACCCAATAATAATATCATCGGAGACCAGACCACCCGTTTCCATAATTTTTTTGGCACTCAGTCCTAAGGGAGTTCCTTGTGCAATAGCTGCACGCAGCATATCACCTGTGGAGATTTGCGGAATTTGATAACGTTCAATCAAACGCAAAGCCTGGGTTCCTTTTCCTGCACCCGGCCCACCCAAAAGCATTAATCGCATTAAAAACTCCTTAGTGATCTATATCAGTTTTAATTACTGAGTATATTATTACTTTTAAACCCCATAAATTCAAATGCAGCCCAATTTATACTGCACCAAAATACTTTTTTAAAACACTTTAAAACCATGATCCTGATTCAAGCGTTTTTCGACATGAATTAAGTTGCATTGCATAAAATTGTGAACGCGCTTTCACTTTACGTGCAACTGGTATTAACCATGCCTTTTTCAAATAAGTTTTGCGTTGATAACCACCTATACCTTCATGATAAGCCAAATAAAGTGAATAAGCATCTGTTCTTGGGATTCTTGCTCTTTTATTCGCTTCATTTGCGTACCAACCAATAAAATCTACACCATCAGTAAAATCATTGCGTGAGGCAAACCATCCACCACAACTTTGTTTATAGTGGTTCCATGTGCCATGCAATGCTTGGGTATATCCATAAGCTGATGAAGGTCTTTTCCATGGAATAATACAAAAAAGTTTCTGCCGTGGTGGCCGTGCATGCGCATTAAATTTTGATTCTTGATGGATAATTGCCATTTGCACTGGAACAGGAACTCTCCATCGGCGCTCAACATCCTTGGCATCTTTATACCATTTGGGGTATTGTCTAAATATATTACAAAGATTATTTACATCCGCAGGAGGATGGCTAACACAAGCAGTAAGAAATAAAGCAAATAATAAAAAAAAGAGTATTCGTAACTTCTTAAAAAAGTGTACTAAAGCGTCCATGAGCAACCAAATATTAAAAAATATACATTTTACCAAATTTGATAATTACAATCTACGCTTGAATTATAGTCATGATGAACTCAAGATATGCTGTTATCCTAAAAAATCAGGGGCTGCTTACACCTCTACTATCTTGCCATCGTATGCGCACTTCATAGCACAGAACAGCAAACAATTTTGACTCAATCTAGCAAGCGCTAAACAATCCCTACTATTTCCTCGCTTACCCCCGTGCTAAGATATGAGCTCATTTATGATAACTAAGCTAAACCAATGACCATTCTTGTATTCGATATAGAAACAATCCCTGATATTGAAGCAGGCCGTACTTTATATGATTTACACGGTTTGTCTGATAAAGACACTGCAGAAGCAATGTTTGCATTGCGTCGAGCTAAAGTTGGCAATGATTTTTTGCCCCATTATTTACAAAAAATCTGTGCAATTTCCCTAGTTATGAGCCATGGCTCACAAATAAAGGTTTGGTCCTTAGGTGATGAATCCTCTGATGAAAAGGAATTAATAACACGTTTTTTTGCTGGAATTGATAAACATACCCCTACCCTGGTGAGCTGGAATGGCAGCGGGTTTGATTTACCTGTTTTGCACTATCGCTCTTTACTGCATGGCATCACAGCACCTACTTATTGGGAAACAGGAGAAAATCAACAAAATTTTCGTTGGAACAATTACCTAAGCAGGTTTCATTATCGACATCTTGATCTCATGGATGTGATTGCTGGATATCAAAACAAAGCATTTGCTCCATTGGATGAAATATCCAGTATGCTAGGCTTTCCTGGGAAAATGGGTATGAGTGGTTCTAAAGTATGGGAACAGTATTTATTAGGGCAAATAAAAAGTATTCGCGATTATTGTGAAACAGATGTGCTCAATACCTATTGTGTTTATTTGCGATTTGAGCTTATGCGTGGTGTACTTCAACATGATGAATATCTGCGTTTATTGGAGTTGCTAAAAACTTATTTAAGTACGGAGCACGAGAAAAAACACCTGCAAGAGTTCTTGAGACATATGGCATAAGGCAATTTGTAGCCCTTGCAGCATAAGTCGGGCCTTAGCCGAAACAATCAAGATTACTCTCCAAAACAATTCGTTGTTTTGTTAGGATTGTCGAGCCAAGACCCGACCTACGCTGCACCCTGACTACAACTAGCTCGTAAAAGGTCTATGACCGTCAAACGATGCCGCCAACTTATCTGCATCAATAAGAGCAAGTGCATCCCGATATTCTTCGCTTTCTAAGTGCTCTAAAGTTTTTGCATAACGCTCTGCACCTAATTTTATGTACTCTTCCTTACTCACCGATTTTGCTTCATTTGCCAATTGAGTCCATGACCAAAGTGTTATCCACCACTCAACAACCGGTTTATAAGCAGTAAACCATGCTAGTATCGAATTTGTAGGCTCTTTGCCGAAGTATGCTGTTAAATAAGCCAACTCTTGCTCTTTACTCAGTTTTCCCTCTATCGCAAAATAAACAAGGTCCCACATAAAATCATTATTACTTGAGTACTCCCAATCAATTTGATAGAACACCTCCTGTTTCTTTTTCCCTACAACCGCCATCATATAGTTTAACGGTGTAGAATCATTATGACATGGACTCACCTCCACCTGATAAGAGGCAAATAATTTCTTCAACGCAAGCATCTGCTCTGCTATAAAGCCTGTTTTCTCAGGAAAAACAAAACTTTTACCTTTTAGCCGATCCAATAACTGTTCATTGCGTTCGAAAACAGCCGTGTCATTGTCAAAGCGCTCTGATGTATGCAGTGTTTTTGCCATTTGTGCGAGAATTTTTAATATGTCGACTCGTTGTAACATTTCTTTATCTAAACTCTGCACGCCCTCTATAAATTGAGTCAATTGCAATCCATCAGGAGCAAAGTATTCGATGGGAACATTAAGTCCCAAAACCGATGCTTTATGGGCATTTTCTGCTTCATCCAAACGTGATACCGAAAATGATGAAACTTCCCCAGGAATTCGTAATACCCAGCGCTTGGGTTTACTACGTTCTATAAGATCTTGATTAACCCCAGGAACTTTTACAAGGGATTTAGACCTATCAGGCTCAATTTGCACTCTGTAAACAGTATTTGTCATTCCACCTGACATTAATTTTAATCTCAGCACATCCAATCCGACTTTTGCAAGCAATGGAATACGATGAATTGTTGGTAATAAGTTCGTATATTTCTGAGTTAATTCAGTCATCTCTTTCCATTTATGACTAACCAATGATGCATTGAACTGCGACTTAGGATCGAGTAGACTAAGAATGTAGAGCATTAAATGTTCATTAACTCTAGGATTGCCGCTTTTTTCACCAAAAAAATACCATTTCATAAGATTGTTTCGCAAAAATTGAACATCAACAGAGTATATAAAATTTAGTCTCTGCATTACAAGACAGTACATTTGAAGGAAAAATTAATCAATAAGGGCTTGCTATGACCGAACCCCTGATCCCTATAACCAAAAAACAGGCGTTGATATTTACCTGTTTTTTTGTCATGTATGAGTTTCTAACTTATATAGCCAATGACATGATCATGCCTGGGATGATCCATGTAGTTCGATCATTTAATGCACCTGAATCAGTAGTGGCTACATCTTTGAGTGTTTACATTCTTGGAGGCGCAAGTTTACAAATTTTCTTAGGCCCCATATCTGACAGTTATGGGCGCAGACCAATGATGCTTCTAGGCGCATTTCTATTTTTTATTTTTACTCTATTTATTGCTAGCTCTAATTCAATGAATCAGTTTTTGATCGCACGTTTTTTTCAAGGCATGGGATTATGTTTTATTGGCGTAATCGGCTATGCCACAATTCAGGAAATTTTTGAAGAAATGGATGCCATTCGTTTGATATCCATTATGGCAAACGTTGCAATTCTTGCTCCTTTATTAGGTCCTCTAGCTGGCGCTATAGTAATTCATTATACCTCGTGGCGTTATATCTTCGTGACCATTGCACTAGGTGCCCTCATTACCTTATGGGGCTTATGGAGATACATGCCAGAACCTATTGGTCAAACAAAGAGAAATGGAGAAGTAACACCAAAAACAAAATTTTCAGCAAATAAAGTATTGCGAAACTATAAAGATTTGTTTACTAATAAAGCATTTTGTTTTGGGACATTAGCCGCAGGCACCGTTGGCATCCCATGTATTGCTTGGATTGCCTTAGCTCCTATTATTTTGATTGTTGAGGCAAAACTCACAGTGATTCAATATGGTCTTTGGCAGCTCCCTGTGTTTGGGGCAACCATTTTGGGTAACTGGTTTTTACACAAATTAACATATAAGTACAAAATTAAACAAATCATCTACCTAGGCTGCATTATTATGGTTATGGGAGCAATTCTCACCTCCTTGCTGCCCTATCTCTATGGTAATGCCTACTATTATTTGCTCCCGGGAATGATCATTTACTTTTTTGCACTCAGTGTGATTAATGCTCCTTTAAATAGATATTGCCTTTTTGTAACCCCTGTGAGTAAAGGCACTGCATCTGCGTTGGTTAGCCTGTGCGTGATGGTTGTGGGTGCAATAGGAACAGAGATCGCTAATTTATTCTATAAAAATCACAGTAATCTACACTTTGGACTTTATTGTAACGTAATCCAATTAATATTCTTGATATGTATAGCTTTAACTTTTTTACCTCAAAAAAATACAATCGCAGAGGAAGACAAAGTAGATACGTCATCCTGAGTGTAGGAGGAATCACTAGCATGTGCCATGAGCATTAATGATAAAATATGATGCATAAAGCAAGATCTCTCGACGTAAATGCCTTAGGATGACGGAACGCTTACGTCATTTTGCTTGGATTTGAAGAATGATTGAGAGGTTCACCTCTTCAATTGAAAAGGTGAACTTTAAAACAGAATTAATCCTTTTGACGTGCCGGATGAGATTCTTTCAACAGGAAACTTGCAATCAGCAAACTGGCTAAAAAGCATATTGGCATTACCATCAAGGCAATCTGATAGCTTTGAATACTGTATACGTGCACCCCATTCACCAAATGCCATGAATTGGTATGTTGCAATATATAACCAACTAACGGCTGAAATATTGCCCCACCTATTAATACAGAAAGATTATTAAAACCAGAGGCGGTACCAACGAGCTCGGGTGGGTTATTTTCTTTAACCACTGCAAAGCTAACTGTTTGTCCACCGGCTCCTAAACCTAATACAAACAATGTAAAGGGTGCCCATCCATAAGTTAATCCTGGCCAGTACAATAGAACTAAGGTTGAACATAAGCCTAAAACCGCACTGATAATCAGAGCGACACGACGGCTCTTAATTTTATCACTAAGCCATCCCAATAAAGGACTACCCACCCCGATTCCAATCCAAATCATACTGCATAGTCCTGAAGCAGCGACCACGCTGATCTGGAATTTTTCCTGTAAATAAGGCACACCCCAAAGTGCCGCAAAAACTGCAATTGGTGTCCATATCGCAAAAGCATAACCGCCAATTATCCAGGTATAACCATGTTTGCATACAGCAACAAGTCGTTTCCATTCATCACGTAGGTAATGTTCTGGTGCTGTTTGATTTTGCTGATGCGGATAATCTCGAATATACATCCAGAAAAATGCAGCCAAAATAAAGCCGATAACTGCTAAAATAAAGCTTGCATTCCTCCAGCCAACACCTTGGATGAGGAAAGCCAAAGGCATTTCCCCAAACATAGCACCTACTGAGCTCATCAATTGAGCAACACCTGCTAAAATAGCGAAATAATGAGGAGGAAACCATCGTGATAAAAGAACTAATACTCCAATAAAAGAAAATGCGGAGCCAATTCCAATAAGGAATCTACCAATACACGCAGTAAACACACTATCCGTTGATGCAAAAAATGCAGAGCCTAGAGCACATAAGATAATTGCAAAAGTCATTAATTTACGGGGACCATAGCGATCGTACAATACTCCTGCGGGCAATTGAGTTGGTGCATAGGCATAAAAATAAAAAGCGGAGATAAACCCAAACCCTTCACCTGTAACCCCGAACGTTTTCATCATGGGCTCAGCCATAACACTAGGGGCCACTTGTAGAATAAATTCATATAAATAAAATGATGCTGCCAGGAAAAATATAAAATAAGCAGTCACGAGGCTCGTACCTACTTCTTGAGGTGTTTTTTTAATATAATTTGCGCTCAACTTAAGTTCACTCCGTTTGAAATTCCACATTTAAGCTTATACATATTTATTTTGTCAATATGATCTTAATACAGAACAGTGTGTTAGATTAATTTGACAAAGGAATTCTCTGCCTAACCTCTCGGAAAGGGGATTAGATCTTTGTCACTGGATAAATAGCACCCAAAATTGCGGGTTGTTGAGATCCAGTAATCGTACTTAAATCTACTGGAACTTGGTTTATCGTTTGTGCAGCCAGCCAGGCAAACATCATCGCTTCTAAATAATCAGGACTAATACCCACTTCAGCGATGCTTTTTACACTGATTTTGGTCAGTAATTCCCTAAGCATATGCAAAAGCGCGAGGTTATGGGTTCCTCCACCGCACAAGTATATTGTTTCAACCTGTTGTCGTTCGTTTAAGATGGTATTCGCAATAGTTTGGGCAGTAAATGCAAGCAGTGTTTTTTGTACATCTACCGCTTTATATTCTTCTTTTAGATAGTCTTCTAGCCATAATAAAGAGAAATATTCTTTTCCAATGCTTTTGGGCACTGCGGATGTAATAAACGAATCGGACAGTAATGCATCCAGAAGAGGAACAATAATCTTACCTTGCTGCGCCCATGCCCCACCAGCATCATAATCATCGCCCTGCTGTTTCATGATCCAGGCATCCATTAAGCAATTTCCAGGTCCTATATCCCAACCTCTAATTGGTTCATTTGCATTAATAAACGTAACATTACTAATACCACCAACATTCACTACAGCTATATGGTGATTTCCGTCATTAAATAACTTCCGATGATAAATTGGCGCAAAAGGAGCCCCTTGTCCGCCCAGAACTAGATCACGCGTCCTAAAGTCTGCAACAACCGTAATCCCTGTTAATGTTGAAATAGTATGAGCACATCCTAGCTGTAGCGTATATGGAATATCGCAACTTGTATTATGACACACTGTTTGACCATGACTGCCGATAGCAGAAATATCACTGGCTGATAATTTTGCTTTCTCCAATAATTCATTTACTGCATAAGCAAATTCTCTTCCAATTAATGTATTAAGTTGACACATAGAAGCCAAACTAACACCGTCCCCCTTAAGCAACCTATCCATACGTGCTTTCACTTCATCACTGTACTTATTAGTGATCCCATAAAGCAGTGTATTTTTTGACACATCAACCAGCGCAGCATCAATACCATCCATGCTTGTCCCAGACATTAAGCCTATGTACAAAGTCATTATTTTGATCCCCAATTGAAAACATTAAAGACAGATAACTGGCCGCGATGTAGCCAGGCTACATATCGATATACCTACAATTTAAAACAAGTATAAAAGTTATTCGTAGTAATTTCAGCTATTTCTTCATAGGATATGCCACGAAGTTCAGCTATGGCTTCTGCCACATGTTTTACTAGTGCGGGATGATTTTGTTTGCCACGATAAGGTACCGGCGCTAAATAAGGTGAGTCCGTTTCAATGAGTATTCGATCCAGAGGTATTTTCCGGGCTACATCTTGAAGTGCCGTTGCATTTTTAAAAGTAACAATTCCCGAAAATGAAATATAAAAATTCAAATCCATGGCCTGATGTGCAATCTCTAAACTTTCAGCAAAGCAATGCATTACACCACCAATTTGTTGTGCGTGCTCTTCTGCCATTAAGCGTATTGTATCCTCTGCTGCCTGACGTGTATGAATAATCAATGGTTTTGCAGACTTTAGCGCCGCTTTTATATGCTCTTTAAATCGACTACGTTGCACTTCTCGTGCCTCATCGGTATGGGTTCGATAATAATCCAATCCTGTTTCACCTATTGCAATACATGCTGGATTCTCTGCCAATTCACACAGTATTTTTGACGTAATTGGAACATCCATTTCTGTATTAGGATGAATACCTACCGAAATACTAATATTAGAGTATTCTAAAGCAAGTTTTTCTAATTGGGGGTAATCATTTAATTCGACACAAACGCATAAAAAATGCTGCACATCATTCGCTTTTGCTTGTGCCAAAACATTGGCCATGTCGTTATTAAAATCAGTCAGATCGAGAAAGTTTAAATGACAATGCGAATCAACTAACATAGATGGCCTCTTAAATTGTATCTGTAATTTGGGAGGATTTTAACATGCCAGCTAAATAGGTCTCTATTTTATTACATAAATAGCGGCTGTTTTCACCGATAAATTGTACTCCTATTCCTGGTACTTTATTTCCCTGTGCGCCATTAGGTGTAATCCAGATTACTTTACCATCGACAACATAGAATTCATCTTCATCCATTAATTTGATCAGTAGTTTAACATCCGAGTCAAATGGATAATTTGTTTTAGTGCGGACAAACAAGCCTCCTCCTTTGACAAAAGGCATATACGCGGCATAAAGAGCTGACTCAGTCAGAAATGAGCAATTGATTTGTTGTATTGTATCCATCATATATTTTCCTTAAACATTCTGGACTTCATAAAACCAAAGCATTCTACATGTCGCTTGATTATGAGAAAGCGCTCAGCCCCTAGATTCACTGCATATTGTTAACAATAAGTCTTCCAGTGCCAAAGTTTGATTTACACTCATATTATGGCTTAATTTTCGTCGCAATGTATTTATTTTATCAATTTGAGAAAAAATCATTATGGGATTTAATAAAGACATTAAACAATGCAACTGCGGTACAATTGAGTCAAGATCGGCCGGCTTATTGATTTGCATCATGTGTATTTGTGCATAAACTAAATACAGAAACCAAAGTAATGTCCCTAAATCAAACTGGCTCCATTGGCCAGCAATACTACTTGGATGCGCTTTTTGCTCTATTACCGCTATTAAACCATCTAAAATAAATTCTGACTGTTTTATAATCATTGCTTGTTCAGACTCTTCTGGATAGGACTCAGCCAATCGCAGATAATTAATCGCCGTCGTCTCGTTGTATGACACAAAACGTACTATTTGGCATCGGCTTAAGACTGTAGGCAATAAAGTACTTAGTTGCTGTGCCAAAAGCAAAAATATTGTCTGTGGTGGAGGTTCTTCCAAAATTTTTAATAATGAGTTAGCAGCAGAGGTATTCATTCGCTCAGCAGACTCAATAACAATCAAACGATATTTAGTGCGCTGGGGTGTTAAATAAGCATCATTTTGTAATTCTCGTATCTGATCAATCTTAATTGCACCGCCACTTTTTTCAGGCTTAACCCACGTCACATCTGGATGCTCGCCGCGTACAACCATTTGGCAATCAGCACAGGCAAAACAGGGTTTCGAATGAAGCCCATTGTCTTCATTTTTACAGAAAACCAGCTGAGTTAATTTATTTACCAAGGCCATAAAAGAAGAGTCAAACGAGCCAACAAATAACATAGATTGTGAAATACGATTATTGACCCATGCAGATTGTAGCTGATTCCATTGTGTTTGATATGTGTTTTCTTGCTCCGATGATGAACATCTAGATAGGTCATTCAAATGGCTCATCATTGATGCCCAATAAATTCGTTCATTGTACATTGAATTGCTTGTTGCACTTCATTTAAAGAGCCTCGTGCATCAATAGTTACTGCATTTGGATCCGCTTGAACATGATGTATGTAGCGTTCATGGACACGATGAAAAAAATCAATTGATTGTTGTTCAATCCTATCAAACTCTCCTCTGGACTTAACACGCAGCATTCCTTCTTCGGGACTAATATCCAAATATAAAGTCAAATTCGGTTTAAATCCCCTAAGCGCAAAAGAAGATAACTGATGGATAATCTCTTGGTCCAATCCTCGTCCTCCACCTTGATATGCCATAGTTGAAAGTTCGAAACGGTCTGCAATAACCCAAATTCCTTGATCTAAAGCAGGCTTAATAACCTCTTCAATAAGCTGAATTCTCGCGGTATAAAGCAATAATAATTCACTGCGGTCATCTAAAACTTCTCGATATTTAGGATTTTTAATCAGATCACGCAAAATCTCCCCTATTATTGTGCCACCTGGCTCTCGAGTGGTTAGGGTCTGGATTTGTCTTTTTTCGAGAAGTTCGGTCACTGTATTTATTGCAGTAGATTTACCAGCACCTTCTAATCCTTCAATAACAATTAACTTCCCAGCTAAAGATGACATTAGAGATCCTTGCGTTTATATTGATTAATTGCTTGTTTTTGTTGTTGATACGTTTCAGAAAATTGATGTGTACCATCTCCTTTCGCAACGAAATATAGGTAGTTGGAAAGTTGAGGATGGGCTGCAGCATCCAAAGCTTCTTTACCAACCATAGCAATAGGCGTTGGTGGCAAACCTCTATAATGATAGGAATTATAGGGTGAATCAATCAGCATATCATTATGAGATAGCTTTCCTTTATATGCAGAACCCAAGCCATAAATGACAGTAGGATCCATTTGCAACGGCATTTTTTTATTCAATCGATTAACCATTACACCAGAAATTAACTTACGTTCTTGTGGAATAGCTGTTTCTTTTTCAATAATTGAAGCAGCTGTAAGTAATTCATAGGGGGTTTTATAGGGTAAATTGGGCGCTCTATTAGTCCAACTCTGATTCAAATAGTCAATTAAATTACGATGGGCATGTTCTAATAAATTCGCGCCGCTACTTCCACCACGATATTGATAAGTATCAGCAAGCAATAATCCTTCAGCATTAGTATGATTGTCCTTAATTGAACTCCAATCCTCGGGACGATAATTTAAATATGCCGCTTTTGCCAAATCCTGAGAAATTTTTTGTTGGGTAGTACCAGCAATAATTGTAAAATTTTGAGTTAAGACATCTCCTGCCACAACTCGATGTACAAACTGCATTGCAGTTTCACCCGGCATGATTTGGTATACACCCGCTTTGAGTTGGGATGACAAACCAGAAGAACGAATCATAATGAGCAATGCGGAACTAGAATGGATTAGATTTTTTTCTTTCAGCGTTTTTACAAATTGTGATGCTGTAGCAGTTCGGTCAAGTGTGATAATCACTGGTGAGCCTTCTTTGGGAATAAGAGGCTTTGCTAACTGAATATAAGTACTAAAAAAGAAAAGAACAAAAGACATAAAAAACAGTATTAGTACATAAACTATCAGTTTTTTATGTCTTGGAAATGTCATTTAGATCCGCTTAAATAACAAGCTACCATTTGTTCCACCAAAACCAAGTGAATTGCTCAGAACATAATTAATAGCTCTTTTTTGAGGTGTATATGGTACATAATTCAAATCACATCCTTCATCAGGATTATCCAAATTAATAGTTGGAGGAGCAATTTGATCTCTGAGTGCTAAAACACTAAATATTGCCTCAACAGCACCAGCAGCACCTAATAAATGACCTGTCATTGATTTTGTAGAACTTACAGCCAAATCATAAGCATGTTGTTTAAACACACGTTTAATGGCTTTTGTTTCATTCAAATCATTAAGATAAGTAGAAGTACCATGCGCATTGATATAATCAACTTGCTCTGGGTCAATGCTTGCATCATGTATGGCCGCTTCCATCGCACGAGCAGCACCATCTGCATCATCATCAGGAGCAGTTATATGGAAAGCATCACCCGACATGCCAAAACCTACAAGTTCGGCATAAATTTTCGCGCCACGGGCTTTAGCGTGTTCATACTCTTCTAAAATAAGAATACCAGCACCCTCACCCATAACAAAACCATCTCTATCTTTATCAAAAGGTCTTGATGCCTTTTCAGGCTCATCGTTACGCTTAGATAAAGAACGCACAGCAGAAAATCCTGCTAAACATAGTGGGGTTAAGGTCATTTCAGCCCCACCACATACCATAACATCAGCATCACCATAAGCAATCATTCGCCCAGCAAGCCCAATATTATGCGTACCCGTAGTACACGCAGTAACAACGGAAATATTAGGCCCTTTGAGCTGATGTCTTATTGAAATCTGCCCAGCAACCATATTAATGATACCTGCTGGGATAAAAAATGGAGAAACCTTTCGAGGTCCACCTGCCACCAGCTTGTCTTGATTATTGGTAATTGTTTGGATGCCGCCGATACCTGCACCAACAGCTACACCTATACGATTTGATAGATTCGCATCAATCTTCAAACCTGAATCCAGCATTGCTTCATCTGCTGCCGCAACACCATACTGGGTAAACACATCCATTTTCCGAGCATCTTTAAGCGGGACATAGTTCTCAATATTAAAATTCTTAACCTTAGCCCAGATTCGAGTACTGTATTCATTGGCATCGAACTCATCTGCCAAAACAACACCACTTACACCAGCTAATATATTCTGCCAAGTTTCTTCTACATTAAGCCCAACAGGGGTAATCATCCCCATGCCAGTAATTACTACACGCCGCTTATTCAATGAAGGCTCCTCGTAAAACAACGCCCATCCATCTCCCGCATTCGCAGGAGAGGAAGAGACAAAAGCAAATGATTATGCTTCTTCTTTATTTAAATTAGATTCAATATAATCAATCGCTTCTTGAATCGTGGTGATTTTTTCAGCTTTTTCATCAGGAATTTCTGTTTCAAATTCTTCTTCGAGAGCCATAACCAATTCCACAGTATCTAAAGAATCTGCACCTAAATCATCAACAAATGATGCATCGTTCTTTAACTCTTCTTCTTTAACACCTAACTGCTCAACAACAATTTTGCGAACACGCTCTTCAACTGTACTCATAACTTGATTTTCCTCTTTCGGTTGATAGAAATTTAAAAAAATTCCAGATTATTTAACATACAACTTCCACTTAACTTTGATTGCTTAACAGTAGTTAGGTCACTCCATTCGCTTCAAATAGCTAACCGGATAAACATCCATTTAGCCATCATTTTCAACCCAATCAATCACTTAACTTAGAAGCAATTCAAACACCAAACAACCAAAGTTAAATGGAAGTGGTATAGTTTATTCATTTATACAGATAACGCAAGTGCATTTAATCCATATACATGCCGCCATTGACATGAATTGTTTCACCAGTGATATATTTAGCGCTTTCTGATGCTAAAAAAGCAACTGCTTCAGCTATATCACTAGGCTCTCCCAGCTTTCGCATAGGAATTCTTTTTAACATTTCGTCCTTTACCATATCAGGTAAAGCTGCAGTCATGTCGGTATCAATGAAACCAGGTGCAACAACATTAACGGTAATCCCCCGGCTTCCAACTTCTTGCGCCAAGGACTTACTAAAACCAACAATACCGGCTTTTGCTGCAGTATAGTTTACCTGACCTGAATTCCCACTTGAACCAACTACTGACCCAATAGAAATAATTCGTCCCCATCGTGCTCTAAACATGGGTTTTATACAAATTTTAGACATTTTGTATATTGAATTCAAATTTGTTTCAATAACTTTATACCATTCGTCATCATCCATGCGCAGCAGTAAATTATCTGATGTGATCCCTGCATTATTGACTAATATTGAAGGAGATTGATTCTCTTGAGTTAATTCGCCAATTACTTTTTCTATTTGCGCTGAATTAGTAACATCCAGAACAAGTCCCTTACCAGATAATTTTTCTTGCTCAAAATAAGCATTTATTGATTGAGCACCTTGCTCTGTAGTAGCTGTACCAAAAACAAAAGCACCTTGTTGCGCTAATTTAAGAGCTATAGCCTGACCTATTCCTCGGCTTGCCCCTGTTACTAAGGCAACTTTTCCTTCTAGACTTGTCATTTATTTTCCTCTATAGAAGATGTTTATTTCTTATAGACTGAGCACAGTTCAGATTGAATATACGCGTTATGCCCGCCCTACATCAAAGCGTCAATCAATACACTCAGACTATGCAAATTGCTCTTCAAGCTGTTCTAAACTAATAGTATCGTAAACACTAAGAGTATTTAAGCTTCTATCAATTCTTTTAACTAATCCGTTCAGTACTTTTCCTGGCCCACACTCTAGAACAAGCTCAACACCACTGTTTTTAAAGAGCTGAATCGTTTCGACCCAACGCACAGGGCTGTATAGCTGCTCTTTTAATTGTTTGCGAATATGTTGTGCCGAATTATAAATACTTAAATCTACGTTACTTACAACATCTGTTTTTGTAGTATTGAATTCAATTTTAGCGAGATACTCAGCAAAAGACTCCGCAGCCTCAGACAATAAAGGACAATGACAAGGAACACTTACCGGAATCACTTTAGCAAGTCGTGCACCAGCATCTTCAGCCAAGCCAATTATTCGAGTAACCGCCGGAGTATGCCCTGCTACAACAACTTGGCCAATCGCATTATAATTTGCTGGAGTGACTACCTCGTTTTCTTGGCTGGCTTGCTCGCATAAAGCTTTTACTTGCTCATCGGTTAAACCAACGATTGCCGCCATAGCACCCAAGCCTAGAGGGACAGCATTTTGCATTACTTGTCCTCTACGTGCTACCAAACATGCAGCATCAAACAATGATAATGCATCAGCACAAACCAGAGCAGCATATTCACCAAGACTATGGCCTGCCATAATCATAGGTTGAGCAACACCATGTTGCATCAATACTCTATACACAGCAACATCAGCCGTAAGCATTGCAACTTGTGTATGCTCCGTTTGATTTAGCTTATCTTCAGGCCCTTGTTGCACAAGCTTCCATAGATCGTAACCTACTGCTTCAGATGCTTCTGCAAACGCCTTAACAACAACAGGGTACTGCAACTCAAAATCAGCTAACATACCCACTGATTGTGAACCTTGCCCAGGAAATACAAATGCTGCTTTTACCATCTTAAAAATAGCTCCGAACTAAAAGTTTAATGCAAAAAAATGACTCATTTAATTAATAGCGAATTACCATTGCTCCCCAAGTCATTCCACCACCAAACGACTCAATCAATAATAACTCATCTCTTTTAATCTGATTGGTTCGAATAGAATGATCCAGGGCCAAAGGAATAGACGCAGCCGAAGTATTACCTTGGCTACCAATAGTAACAACCACTTGTGACATAGGAAGGTCAAGTTTTTTAGCGATTGCTTGAATGATACGCATATTTGCTTGATGAGGAATCAGCCATTGAATATCTGATTTTTTCAAATGACTGGCTTCTAAAACTTCATCAACAACATCACCCATAATTTTAACAGCAATTTTAAAAACCTCGTTACCACGCATACTAATCGTAGCACGTTGATGATCAAATGTTGCGTTACTCAGGTTTAGTAATTTTTCTGCATCGTAAGAGGAGTGTAACACACTACCCATGATGCCTTGCTTGTCGCTAGCACTCAAAACCACTGCCCCTGCACCATCGCCAAATAGAACACACGTTGCACGGTCAGTCCAATCTACGGCTCTGGACATGCTTTCACTACCAATAACAAGAATATGTTTGGCTGCCCCAGATGTAATATACTGTTTTGCAATATCCATGACATATACAAAACCACTGCATGCAGCACCAACATCAAAAGCAGGTATCGGACGCTTAATCTTTAAAGCATGTTGCACATAGCAAGCAACTCCTGGGAAAAAATGATCTGGCGTACAGGTGGCAACTAATATTAAATCAATTTCATCAGCATCCAAACCTGAAGCATTTAATGCCTGTTCAGCTGCTTTGGAAGCCATATATGAAGTAGTTTCATAAGGTTGTGCAATACTACGACTGCTGATCCCAGTTCTAGAGACAATCCACTCATCACTAGTTTCCAGCATTGATTCAAGTTCAAGGTTTGTAAGTTGTTTTTCAGGAATATAACTTCCAGTACCACTTATTACAGCATTTTTCATAACAGCAATCCCTGATTTATAAAATCATTTATTTGGGCACGCACTAGATCAACCACGTTATTTTCAGCTTCAAGAGCTGCCTGCTCAATAGCGTGTTGAAATCCTAACTCATTAGCACCACCATGGCTTTTAACAACAATACCATTTAATCCGAGCATACTTGCGCCGTTATAACGCGAAGGATCAAAGCGTTTCTTAAGGTGTCTTAATGCTGGACGTGCAATTAAAGCAGAAAGTTTGGTATACCAATTCTTGCTAAATGACTCCATGAGTAAACTCACAAAAAACTTTGCAAGGCCTTCACTCGCTTTTAAAGCAACATTACCCACAAAACCATCGCAGACAACCAAGTCTACTTCTCCAGTATAAAAATGATCACCTTCTACATAGCCCACATAGTTCATAACATCGCATTCAGCGAGCATATGTGCCGTACGTTTTACCTGATCATTTCCCTTCATTTCTTCCACGCCAATATTTAATAAGGCAATTTTAGGCTTGGGTTTATTTGCTACTGCTTGCACTAATGCGGATCCCATAACTGCAAACTGAAATAAATGTTCTGCACATGAATCAACATTAGCCCCCAAATCGATAACCCATGTTCGACCACGCATGGTTGGCAATTCAGAAACAATTGCGGGCCTATCAATTCCGGGTAAAGTTTTTAAAACATAGCGCGCGGTAGCCATAAGAGCGCCAGTATTCCCAGCACTCACACAAGCCTGTGCCGTTCCCTCTTTCACCAAATTAATGGCTACACGCATAGAAGAATTTTTTTTATTGCGCAAAGCATGTGAAGGCAATTCATCCATAGCCACCACTTCAGAAGCATGCACTATAGAAAATTGATTTGAAGAAGCCATATCATGCTTTTTTAAAAAAGCATGAATCTTATCCTGAACTCCAACAAGAATGAGTTTCAAATTAGGATTATTATTTGCTGCGCGAATACAGGCAGGAACCACGACACTTAAGCCATGATCCCCACCCATCGCATCAATGGCAATGGTGATATTTTTCAAGAAAATTACTCTTTTTCTTCGTAAACAGTATCAGTATCAATAACTTTTTTACCACGGTAATAACCATCTTCAGTCATATGATGACGACGATGTGTTTCACCAGTAGTAGAATCTACAGAAAGTGTCGGCTTTGTTAAAGCATCGTGTGAACGACGCATATCACGACGTGAGCGTGATTTTTTATTTTGTTGTACGGCCATTGTATTACTCCTAAACAAATTGCATTCATAAAGCGGGAATATTAGTGTTAATTAGATAAAATTTCAATAAAATTCATTTTTTCCCGCTAAAATTTGGTTTATTTCACTGCTGCAATCATTAATTTCAGGATGAAACTGTGGCGCGTAGAGGTGTAACTCATCAATTAAAATGTCTTCCAAACTCACTTGCAAATTCTCAGAAACAATACATTCATAATGTTCTAGTATCTGCTCTGCCCTCTCATCGTTACGACATACAGCAATTACAGTCATATTATCGTATGGAAAATTAAATTCGTCTAGACAACGCTGGCATTGAAGAGGTAGATCCCCCTTAACATGAAGGTTAATCAGATAAAAATCTTCTTTTGCTTCAACATGATAAGTCACCTCAAGTGGACAGGAAGTAGTAATATAATTTGGCAAACGTTCACTAAGCATTACTGTCTTAGTTTGCTGGCCGTGTTTAACCATTTCTTGTAAATGCAGCATTATTATCGTATCCTAAAGGGTTATATTTTTATATAAATTATCAGAGTCGTAGTCTAAATGCATCGAAGTAAAACCTAAGGTTTAATCAAGACTTATGGATTCCCCAAGTTTTGCTTTGCTACATTCAAGCTACGATTTTTGAAAATTAGAATTTTAAGCGGTATCTCAATTTTATGAAAGCTAAAGTTATTGTTGGAATGTCTGGAGGTGTTGATTCCTCAGTTGCAGCCTGGTTATTGCAAGAAGCAGGCTATCATGTTGAAGGCTTGTTCATGAAGAACTGGGAACAAGATGATCAAGATGGATTCTGTCCCGCAGCGCAAGATCTTGCTGATGCTCAAGCTGTGTGTAATCAATTGCGTATTCCTCTGCATACAGTTAATTTTTCCGAAGAATATTGGCAAAGAGTGTTCACGCATTTTTTAAATGAATATGAAAAAGGACGAACACCTAATCCTGATGTGTTATGTAATAAAGAAATCAAATTTAACGCTTTTTTAAATCATGCGTTAACACTTGGTGCGGATTACATTGCAACAGGACATTATGCTAAAAATAAAATTGAGGGTGATATCGGGTTTTTATATAAAGCAAAAGACCGTGATAAAGATCAAACCTATTTTTTGCATGCAGTAGCCCCTAAAGCCTTGGCCAAAACGTTGTTTCCTATCGGAGATTACACGAAACCAGAAATTAGAGAGTTTGCTAAAAAACTGGGTTTAGTAACCCAAGCCAAAAAAGACTCAACTGGCATATGTTTTATTGGTGAAAAAAGGTTTAAATCTTTCTTGCAAGAATTTATTTTAGCGCGACCAGGTGAAATAAAAAGCACGGATGGCAAAACCCTAGGAAAACATGATGGCTTAATGTTTTATACCTTAGGCCAACGACAAGGACTGGGAATTGGTGGCTTACAAAATTCGACAGATGATCCTTGGTATGTGGTCGATAAAGAAGTAGCTACAAATACTTTGTATGTTGCTCAAGGCAGCCAACATCCCAGGCTATATGCACAAGGCCTGATATGTGGTCCAATCCATTGGTTAGCTGATTGCCAGGATAAATTACCGCTTACCTGTTATGCTAAAACACGATATAGACAGGCAGAACAAGGCTGCATGATTTCGCCTCAAAATGAAGACCAGCATTATGTCATGTTTTCAAACCCGCAAAGAGCAGTTACTCCAGGACAATACGTGGTTTTTTATGATAAAAACCAGTGCCTGGGTGGCGCTACTATTGAACAAATTATTAGATAATTACGTTATAATTGTATTACCCTAGAAAAAAAACAGTTAAGACCTACTTATTTTTCTAGGATTAAACAACCGGAGTTAAAATGGCTGCTATTAATATATCCCCTACTACCAGTGACATCCGCTTTTCTGTAAGCGCAGCAGACAAAGTAGCTGAGTTAATAAAAGAAGAAGATAATTTAAATTTAAATCTACGCGTCTCAATTACAGGCGGAGGCTGCTCAGGATTTCAGTATGGATTTAGTTTTGATGAAGAAATCAATGAAGATGATACCGTAGTGATTCAACAATGCTCAGATGGTGTATCCTCAGTTAAACTTCTCGTTGATTCAATGAGTTATCAATACCTGCATGATGCTGAAATTGATTATGTTCAAGGCATACAAGGCGAACAGTTTGTTATTCGTAATCCAAATGCAAAAACTACTTGTGGATGTGGCTCATCATTTAGCATTGATGATGAAGATGATTATTAAAATTTGTACTTCCACATCAACCTGAGCATAGCCCGGGATGATGTGGTTAAAATCAGTAAGGTTTAACAACAACCTTTGTTCCTATTCTGATAAAATTCTTACTTAACCAATAAGCATCACTTGGATGCACTCGTATACAACCATGGCTCGCATTATAATTTGGCACTTCATAAGAACCATGTACCGCATAATATTTGGTAAAAAACATACAATAAGGCATTGGCGAGCCCCCCCTACCTACAGGATAACGAGAGGATTTACAACCTGCTCCTCCTTTACTCCAAACAGTAAAAACGCCAATTGGAGTTTTGCATCCTCGATGTATGTCTGGACAATATCGTCTGCCTCCAGATCCTTTTCCAGTTCGTACTACTTTTCCATTTGAATCAATAGCTTTCCACGTCAGCGTATTTGGGTTGAAAACAAACGTATTCGCTAAAGCAGAGGAAGAACAGAAAAGAAAAAGGAATAAGGGAACGAATAAAAAATACACTAATGGTGATAAAATAGAACTTTGTTTTTCCATAATAATTCCTAAATATTTATCCATCGTCACTTTCATTTTAGTTTATTTTTTAATCAAAACAAATTATTTTTAAGCAATTTAGCAATATATGTTCTAATATTTCAATGAGGTGATTATAAAAGGTATTCAATCATGACTAAAAAATTGCATGCAGCTTTATATGTGTTTTTAGGATGTACACTTATTTCTTTCACTGCAAATGCTGAAGATAAATCAACTAGTACTAGCACTACAAGCCCCAATGCTAAAAGTACTAGTAATACCGGTGCTGCACCTGGAAGCTCAGAAATATCGAAAGATAGTTGGCTAAAATCAGTGACACCATTATTGCCCGATCTTATATGTAAAGGATTCGAAAATGACCCTCAGTTAAAAAAACGACTTGATGACATCAAAATGAGCTATGACCAGTGCGTCGCTGCAATTCCTGATAGTGTCAGTAAGTGCCAACAACAACTGTATGGCAGTATTCCTGATAAAATCAATGACGACAGTGCAGCTGTTTGGGGAAAATCACTAGGTGAATGTATTGGTAAAGATTTTGCAATAAAATACCTAATTCCTAAAAGTTAGATCTAAATAGTATTGGGAAGAGATGAGTTTGAATTGAGGTGAAATCTAACTTAATAAAATCAATTCTCTTCCCAATGATTCACTCCCGATTTCTTACTCAGAAATCCCACAAAATCTTGATGCAATTCAAGCTCTTCGGTATTTGCCGGTAAAACTATAGGATTTATCAAATTGAGTGCTGCAACCTCTTGTACTTTGGTCTTAGTATGAATTGATGTTTCTTCAACCTCAGCAAATAAACTGGTTTGACCACCGGTCATAGCCAAATAAACATAAGCAAGAATCTCAGCATCAAGCAAAGCGCCATGCAAGTCCCGATTGAAATGATCTATTCCAAATCGTTTACATAAGGCATCTAAACTGTTTCGCTGTCCAGGATATTTATCGCGGGCTAAAACTAAAGTATCAATAATAGTACAAAAATTTTCTAATTTTTTGTTCCATTGAATCAGTTTTAGTTCGGAATTTAAAAAGCCTACGTCAAACGGGGCATTGTGAATGATTAACTCTGCACCAACAATAAACTCCCAAAACTCCTCCGCTTTGTCTTCAAATAATGGTTTGTCCTGTAAAAATTCATTACTAATTCCATGGACACGAAAAGCGCCCTCATCAACCTGACGTTGTGGGTTAAGGTACACATGAAAATGCTTCCCTGTTAATTTTCTATCAAATAGTTCCACACAACCAATTTCGATAACACGATGTCCATGTTCGTGTCCAATACCTGTAGTTTCCGTATCCAAAACAATTTGTCGCATTATTTACTCACTTAACTCTTCAATTCCTTGGTTTGCCAAAGCATCAACCAAATCATTTTCTGTGTGCCCCGAATGCCCTTTGACCCAGTGCCATTTTATTTGATGACGAGAAGCTAATTCATCTAATAATTTCCATAGATCTGCATTTTTTACAGGTTCCTTTTTTGAGTTACGCCAGCCGTTTATTTTCCAATTGGCTAACCAATCTGTCATCCCTTGCCTCAAATATTGGGAATCAGTATATAAATTAACGGTACAAGGACGTGTTAAGGCTTCAAGGCCTTTAATAGCTGCCATAAGCTCCATACGATTATTAGTGGTATGAGCTTCTCCGCCATATAATTTTTTTTCCTGTCCCTTGTAGCGAAGCAATACCCCCCAACCTCCAGGGCCTGGATTTCCTTTACATGCACCATCGGTATAAATTTCAATAGTCACTTTATTCCCTAATTTTTATCCCATAAATGGAAAAATGGAGTGATAAACTCTTCATTCAGAATTTTTTGTTTGACTACGGCAATATCAGGTGCAAAAAAGCGATCAGTGTCATAAGCTGCTACATAAGAACGTAATCGTTTGTAAGCATCTTCTAATAATGCTGATGATTTTAAAGGCTTATGAAATTCGAGTCCCTGGCACGCAGCCAATAACTCAATAGCTAAAATAGTTGCTGTATTATCGTTCATAGCATGCAATCTACGTGCAGCACTGGTCGCCATAGACACATGATCTTCCTGATTTGCAGATGTTGGAAGACTATCAACAGAATGAGGATGTGCAAAGGCTTTATTTTCGCTAGCGCAAGCAGCAGCAGTAACATGAGCAATCATGAATCCTGAATTCAATCCACTTTCTTTAATCAAAAATGCAGGTAAGCTACTAAAGCTTTTATCAATTAATAATGCAATGCGCCGTTCCGATCCCGCCCCTATTTCAGCAATTGCTAAAGAAAGGTTATCTGCGGCCATAGCAACCATTTCCCCATGGAAATTACCGCCTGAAATTATCTGTTCTTGTTCACTAAAAACAAGTGGGTTATCAGAGACTGCATTAACTTCTACCTGTAAGGTTTCTCTTACAAAGCGGATTTGATGCAATATTGCACCCATAATTTGAGGTTGGCATCTTAAGGAATATGGATCCTGAACTCGAGCACAATCAAGATGAGCTGCACGAATCTCACTTCCAGCCAATAGCTTTCGATAGCATGTTGCTACATCTTGCTGAGCCTGATAGCCACGCGCCTTTTGAATACGTTCATCAAATGGAACGTCACTCCCATTTGCCGCATCAACAGATAAAGCCCCTGCAATAAGAGCGGTTTCAAACAAGCTTTCTGAAGTAAACAAAGCATTTAAGGCAATTGCCGTTGACACTTGCAAACCATTTAAAAGTGCTAGTCCTTCTTTTGCTTCCAATTCAATAGGTTTTAAACCTGCAATCTTCAGCCCCAATATGGCGGGAATAATTTCCCCTTGATAGCGCACATCGCCAACACCTAATAAAGGTAAAGCCATATGAGCTAAAGGAGCTAAATCACCAGAAGCACCTACAGAACCTTTAGAAGGAATACAAGGATAAACTTTATGGTTATATAAGGAAATCAAAGCTTCGATAAGCTCTAAGCGCACTCCAGAATATCCTTGCGCTAAGTTATTTATTTTAAGGAGTACAATTAATCCAACGATTTCATCAGAGAGCAATTCGCCTGTCCCACAAGCATGAGAAAGAACAATATTGCGCTGTAATTGTTTCAAATTTTCTACTGAAATCGTCTGATTCGCTAATGATCCAAAACCTGTATTGATGCCATACACCGTTTTTTTATTATGAATTATTTTTTTAACTGTTTGATGTGACGCCTCAATCCGTTCATATGCCTCTTTAGCAAGAGCACAATGTAATTGCTTTGCAAAAATCTGTTTGATTGAATGCAAGCTCAACTCACCCGGTTGAAGAATAAAAGACTCTTGCACTACCTACCTCCTTAAAATAGATTGGATCTTACCCAACATGAGATCACAATTTAATAATCATGTTACTGCGACTTAAAACCCCTAACGAAAATTTAGACTAAGCTTCCATAGGTAACCAAAGTGCATTTTCTTTAGCACATTTTTTTGCAAGTTCATAACCTGCATCTGCATGACGCATAACCCCAGTAGCAGGATCGTTATGCAGCACTCTTGCCAAACGCTGTGCGGCCTTTTCTGTCCCATCAGCAACGATCACTACACCGGCATGCTGAGAAAATCCCATGCCTACACCACCACCATGATGAATACTAACCCAGGTTGCACCACTCGCGCAGTTTAATAAAGCGTTGAGTAAAGGCCAATCAGATACTGCATCACTACCATCCATCATCCCCTCAGTTTCACGATTAGGACTGGCAACAGAGCCTGAATCTAAATGATCACGACCTATCACTATAGGTGCTTTTACAGCGCCGGTGCGCACCATTTCATTAAAAGCTAATGCCAAACGCGCTCGATCCTTCAATCCAACCCAACAGATCCGCGCAGGCAGGCCCTGGAATGCAATTTTTTCTTTCGCCATATCCAACCAATGATGCAAATGCTTATTATCAGGAATAAGTTTTTTAACCATTTCATCCGTAGCATAAATATCTTCCGGGTCCCCAGATAAAGCAACCCATCTAAAAGGCCCTATTCCTTCGCAAAATAAAGGACGTATGTATGCAGGCACAAACCCTTCAAATTGAAACGCATTCTTTTCACCAGCCTCAAAAGCCATTTGTCTTATATTATTACCGTAATCAAAAACAGGAATGCCTCTTTTTTGGAATTCAAGCATTGCATGTACTTGTTCTGCCATAGATTTTTTCGCTGCGGCAACCACTTCATCTGGTGCCGTTTTTCGCATTTTTTCTGCGTGTTCCAAGGTCCAGCCTGCTGGAAGATAACCATTTAAAGGATCATGGGCACTGGTTTGATCAGTGACCAAGGCAGGAGCAGCCCCCAGTTTTACTAACTGAGGAAAAATTTCTGCAGCGTTTCCTAAAATAGCAACGGATATTGGGCTTTTTTTCTGACAGGATTCATTAATCCACTTTAAAGCCTCTTCTAAATCCGTTGTATAACGATCTAGATATCTGGTTTTAATACGTTTTTCTATTCGTGAGCGATCACATTCAACAGCTACAACACTGGCTCCAGCCATTGTTCCGGCTAAGGTTTGTGCACCACCCATACCACCTAGCCCACCGGTTAGGATCCAACGTCCGTCTAGACTTCCTGCATAGTGTTTACGAGCTGCCGCAACAAAAGTTTCATACGTTCCTTGCACAATGCCCTGCGAGCCAATGTAAATCCAGCTCCCAGCAGTCATCTGCCCGTACATCATTAAACCTTTTTTATCTAATTCATTAAAATGTTCCCAGGTAGCCCAACGAGGTACCAAATTGGAATTAGCAATAAGCACTCGGGGAGCATCTTCATGAGTTGTAAAAACGCCCACAGGTTTTCCCGATTGAATCAATAAAGTTTGCTGATCATTTAAGGTTTTGAGCACTTCTACAATTCTATTGAAACAATCCCAGTTACGTGCAGCTTTTCCCAAGCCACCATAAACAATTAGAGAATCAGGGTTTTCTGCCACATCTGGGTCCAGATTATTGCACAACATGCGAAGTGCCGCCTCAGTAAGCCAACTTTGGGCTTGTTTTTCTGTGCCGTGATTTGCTTTAATGATTCGATTCGTAGTGTATTCTTCCATTAAGAATGCTCCGTAATGAACTAAAAATAGAAGCATCATACACCAGAGCTATTTCAGCGCATAGATACAATTTGAGTATTAGAAACTTAGGAGAAATCTGAGTCAGTTCAATGGATATTTTTTGTAATCATTTACTTCATAAATCAACCTAAACCACTGTATTCACAGTGACCATTATGAGCACACATTGTCTATTGTTATACAAGATTATATGGTATACTCCGGCTTACGTTAACGAACCATGTAAGTACAGTGCACACCTACTCTGAAAAACATCCCAAGTCACTCCGTATTTTCTTTGCTACTGAAATGTGGGAACGATACGGTTTTTATGTCGTTCAATCGCTTCTAGCACTTTATTTAGCCTTACACTTTAAATGGCCTGACAAGCAAATTTATGCTTTAGTGGGTTCATTTACTGCATTGACTTATCTTTCTCCAGTAGTGGGTGGATGGATAGCAGACAAATTAATAGGTCAAAAAAGAGCTGTTTTGCTTGGGGCCACCGTACTTTTTATAAGCTACTGTATTTTATCACTCGTGGATAACACTACAGTACTTACTGCTTCACTAGCTGCAATTGCCGTAGGGACAGGTTTACTCAAACCCAATATTTCTTCACTGTTGGGTAACGAGTATCTTATGGGTTCTGCACGTCGTGAAAGTGGTTTCACTATTTTTTATATGGGAATTACCACCGGTATTATTTTAGGTACTACAGTCCCAAGTATCTTAAACACACACTTGGGTTGGATAGCCTCATTTATAAGTGCGGCGATTGGTATGGTTATCGCCTTTTTCATTTTCTTTTATGGAGTCAAAAAATACAACATTAAAGATTACAATCCTTTTGTTTTTCAATATAAAAAAATTATTGCTGCTGCTCTACTCATGGTGTTTTTGTGGTCTTTATCTTTTTATATCCTCAATTCGCCACAATTAGCTAATATTATTTTTGGTCTTGTTGTTTTATTTTCTGCTGCTTACATTTTTTATTCAGTAAGCAAAGAAAATGCAAATCAATCCAGACAAACTCTAGTCATTGGCTTATTGTGTATTATTTCTGTTGTATTCTGGTCCTTTTACTTTCAAATGTTTATGTCATTAACTCTGTTTATTTCACGAGTTGTTGAGCCAACATTTCTTGGGATTCAATTTCCACCACCGTATTACGTGACTATTCAAAGTTTTGGGATGTTGATTATTGGCTACTTTCTAGCAAGAAAAAATCCTAAGCTTAATCTGAAAGAACGTGGGTTAAGTATTGGGAAAAAATTTCTGCTCGCTATATGTATTACTACTATAGCCTATGCAGTGATCGCTTTAGTGAGTAATTTCACTGACAAAAATGCACTACTTTCTCCACTTTTAATCATCCCAGCTTATTTAATGTTTTCATTATCAGAACTTCTTTTATCTCCCGTGGGTTTATCTGCTATTACACTTCTAGCAGATAAGAATAAAGTGAGCACCTTAATGGGGATCTTTTTTGTTTCTTTGGGGATTGGTGGGTTTCTATCAGGCAAACTTGCTTCATTAACCGCTATTCCTTCAGGTGAAAAAAACATTGCTATATTAAAAACGCTTTATGCTGCTGCATTCACTCAGCAACTAGGAATACTGTTTATTGCTGCTTTAGGCTGTTTGGTGCTATTTGCAGTAATTAAATTCTTATTAACCCATGTTCACTTAACAGAATAAACACTTTTAGGGTGAAATAAAGTGTAGCCAGTAGGCTCTTTTTGTTTCACCCAACTTTGATATTTATATAATATATTTTTTATAATTCAGGAAATTACGTGGAAACAAACAATAGGATCCGCTTCAACTCTTTTTATATAGAGAAAATGCTGCTATCATTCAGCGCTTTTTATAAATAATTCGTGTACTTATGTCAGATCAAAATCCAACATTAACAAAACTATTGCAACTTCTTGATGATAATCAAGCCATTGACGTTAAAGTAATTGACGTTCGAAAGCAAACAACAATTACTGACTATATGATTATTGCTTCAGGACGTGCATCTCGCCATGTCAAAGCAATCGCACAAAAATTAATGGAAGATATGAAAGCTGCTGGTTCCCCAGCTATGAATTGTACTGGCTTGGAAACTGGTGATTGGGTTCTTATTGATTTTAGCGACTTTATAGTTCATGTCATGCAACCTGAGTACAGGCAATACTATAATCTGGAAGGTCTGTGGGAAGAATCTCCGAAAGACTGATAATCCATTATGCTAAAAATCACGATTATTACTTTAGGCAATAAAATGCCCGATTGGGTTACTCAAGGATCGAATGAGTATGCCAAACGACTCAATGATGGCATTCAACTAAAAATAATTGAAATACCTCTAATTCGACGCAGTAAGTCATCAGATTTGTCGCGGATAATGGAGAAAGAATCTGCTTTAATGAAAGATGCCTTACCCAATAACGCTCGAATTATTGCTTTAGAAATAGAAGGTAAAGCATTTAGTAGTGAAGAATTAGCCCTAAAAATCTCGCAGTTGAATCAAACAACAAGTCATCTCTGCTTTTTAATTGGAGGACCAGAGGGGCTGTCACAAGACATTCTAAAATTATGTGATGACCGCTGGTCTTTATCAAAACTCACTCTTCCTCATCCATTAGTACGTATTATTTTGCTAGAAACTTTATATAGAGCTTGGTCTATTATTAACAATCATCCATATCATAAGTAATCGTTGTAGCCTAACTCCAAGACTACAGTGCTAGTAAACAATCAAATTTTAAGTTAATATTCCGTGTTTTTGGGTCCAGCTTAACTGACTGTGCGTCAATGAGTCTAAATAAATCTTTTAAAAATTACCGGTCAGAATCTCAGCACCAACTTTTTAGAATTAACTTGTTGGTTGCGTTCCTTATTATTTTATCCTTAATTCTTGTTTTAAGACTCGCATTTCTACAAATATCTGAATTCAAAAAATATCAGACATTGTCTTTAAAAAACCAGATGAGTATTATTCCCATCGCGCCACCTAGAGGAGTAATTCTTGATAGGAATGGAGTATTACTTGCAGAAAATATTCCTGTTTATGTTCTGGAAATTATTCCTGAGCATGTTAAAAACATCGATCAAACATTAATCGAATTACAAAAACTCATTCCCTCAATCTCCGATGAAGATATAAAAAATTTCAAACGAATTCGAAAACAAAACCGATCTTTTGTACCCATACCAATTAAATTGAAATTAACTCAAGAAGAAGTAGCCCTTTTTGCTATCAATCAATATCATTTTCCTGGCGTCAGTATTAAAGCGCGCCTGATGCGTCATTATCCTTTAGGAGAGATAACCGCCCATGTTTTAGGTTATGTCGGCCGGATTAATATTGAAGAATTAAAAGCAGTCGATCCAACCAATTATCGTGCTACAAACTTTATTGGTAAAGCCGGCATAGAAAAATATTATGAAGATGTACTCCATGGCAAAGTTGGATACCAAATGGTGGAAACTGATGTCAGTGGGCGAACACTAAGAGTCGTTGATAAAATTAATCCGCGCTCAGGAGAAAAACTCTACCTAAGTATTGATGCTAGACTGCAGCAAGCAGCTTATGAAGCGCTAAAAGACAAACGTGGAGCGGTTGTCCTGATTAACTCTAAGAATGGAGAAGTTTTAGCAATGGTAAGCTCTCCAAGTTTTGATCCTAATATTTTTGTAGGCGGTGTCAGCTCTAAAGATTATAAAAAACTCTCCAATACATTACAAAGGCCTTTGTTTAATCGAGCAGTACGAGGTGTATACCCGCCCGCTTCAACAATTAAACCGTTTGTGGGATTAGCAGGATTGGATAAAGGCTTTGTCACAACAGCAACAACCATTTATGATCCAGGCCGATATAAACTCCCTACTGCCAGCCACATTTATAGAGATTGGAAAAAAACAGGCCATGGAATGATCAATTTTAAACGTGCGATCACTGTGTCTTGTGATACCTATTTTTATCAACTCGGCAATAAAATGGGTATTTCAAATATTGAAGACATGCTCGTCAAATTTGGCTTAGGTCATTTAAGTCATATTGATCTTTATGAGGAAGCCTCAGGTATTGTGCCCAGCTTGCGGTGGAAAAAACAGACTAAAGGTGTACCCTGGTATCCTGGCGATACCTTAATCTCTTCTATAGGTCAGGGTTTTATGTTGGCTACACCGTTACAAATGGCTAATGCAACAGCATCTTTAAGTCAGCATGGACAACGATTTAGACCTCATTTATTAACAAAAACTGTAAACAGCGATAGTGGTGAAACCAAACAGTATAAGCCTGTTGAAGAGTATCCCATTTATCTTAAAGATGAAGCAAATTGGGATATTGTTGCCGATGCAATGCATAATGTATTAATCAGCAATGAAGGTACGGGATATCGCTTTGGACGTAATCCCCCTTATCCAGTTGCAGGAAAAACCGGTACCGCACAAGTATTTAGCGGTAGACAATATGAAAAAGCAAAATATGAGGACATTCCTGAAGCATTGCGCGATAACTCACTGTTTATCGCATTTACTCCAGTCGAAGAGCCTGAAATTGCACTTGCAGTTGTTGTTGAGAATGATGTTGCTGCTTCCACAGTCGCACGCAAAGTACTCGATACTTACTACCAACTTTATCCGATGAAAACTCATGAACAGAAGACACAGTAAACCCGTTTATCGTTTTACCGCAAAATCACTTCATCTAGACTTTCCCTTATTGGGATTATTGCTTGTACTAGGTGCTTTTGGCCTTTTAATATTATACAGCGCCTCCAATGCCAATGCAGGCATGATTTTACGACAATCAATGAGACTTATTTTTGCATCGCTCATCATGATTGTGCTTGGCTTTATTCCGCCTCATAAATATAAAATATGGACTCCATGGATCTATAGTGTAGGACTAACCTTATTAATCGCGGTGATGCTTATGGGAAAAATTGGTAAGGGAGCGCAACGCTGGCTTGAACTGGGTTTGTTTCGCTTTCAACCTTCCGAAATCATGAAATTGGCCGTTCCTATGATGGCTGCTTGGTATTTTGATCGACAAGCACGGCCCAGTAGTTTTAAATCACTTGCTGTCGCGGGGCTCATTATCTGTGTCCCTGCCCTGCTTATTGCCAAGCAACCCGATTTGGGGACCGCAATTATGGTCGCTGCTGCTGGTGTATGCGTCGTATTTTTAGCTGGAATTCGTTTTAAGATTATTTTATTACTCATGCTCTTAGTCGGTGCGACAATCCCCGTAGTTTGGCATGTCATGCATGATTATCAAAAACAACGTGTTTATACACTGCTTGACCCTGAACAAGATCCATTAGGAGCTGGATATCATATTATTCAGTCCAAAATCGCCATCGGTTCAGGAGGTCTTGCAGGAAAAGGCTGGTTGCAAGGAAGCCAATCTCATCTTAACTTTTTACCAGAACATGCTACAGATTTTATCTTTGCAGTAACAAGTGAAGAATTTGGATTCGCAGGTGGATTCGCTATTATCGCACTGATTGTTTTAATTTCACTAAGAAGTCTAAACATCGCGTCACACGCACAGACTACTTATACTCGTCTCTTAGCCGCAAGTCTTGCCATGTCATTCTTTATGTCCGGATTTGTTAATATTGGCATGGTTATGGGAATTATTCCTGTTGTTGGTATTCCCTTGCCTCTAGTCAGTTATGGCGGTACAGCAATGGTTACCTTTTTGGCGAGTTTCGGGATCTTAATGTCCATTAGTTCACATAAGATTTTATTTAATCGCCTGAATTAAGATAGCCTGGCGCAGCAGCGAAACCCTGTAGTAGGCTGGGTTGTTAAGCCCAGCATTTGCTGAGCGCCTCATAATGTCCATCACTGTTATCTCAATTAACAAGTAACTTATCGATAATGTTCATACATTGACCTTGTTACATGCTGGGCTTAGAAGCCCAGCCTACGGTTATTGAGTTCGACAGGAACCTAAAGCAATGCTGCAATTGGCTCAAAACTTCGACGATGAATAATGCACGGGCCGAGTCGGTTTAAAGCTTCCTGATGCGCTACGGTCGCATATCCTTTATGTGCCGCAAATCCATATCCAGGATAAATCGCATCAAGCTCAGCCATTTCTGCATCCCTAAATACTTTTGCAAGAATAGAGGCAGCACTAATTTCAGGAATCAAATTATCACCTTGCACAATTGCCCTACAAGGAATACTTAACTTCGGGAGATGTATGCCATCAACCAAAACTTGATCTGGCTGAATTGGTAACGCTTCAACTGCGCGTTGCATCGCCAACAAAGTAGCATGATGAATATTGAGGGTATCAATTTCATCTACTTCTGCTCTACCAAATGCATAAGCTATAGCTTGCTCTTTTATTTGAGCAGATAACAATTCACGCTTTTTCGCACTTAATTTTTTTGAGTCTGCAAGACCATCAATAGGTTCTTTTAAAATAACTGCTGCGGTAACCACTGCACCTGCCAAAGGACCACGTCCTACTTCATCTACTCCAGCTATAAGCATAATATTCTTCTCGTTCTTTAAATTCAGTATAGCCATGGCTTTAATGTTGACTAATAATACTCTTTTAAAATTGATTTATCATCCAGGAAATGCGATCATTCGCACAAATAATTAGCATATAGACATTAATGAGTAAAATTCGTTGCGCAGTAATTGGTGTAGGTTATTTGGGTAGATTTCATGCACAAAAATATAAACTCCTTCCAAATGCCGAGTTAGTTGGGGTTTGCGACCTAAATCAGCAAGCATTAAAGGCCGTATCACAAGAATTACAGGTACCAGGCTATAATGATTATCGAGACTTATTTGGTAATGTTGATGCAGTAAGCATTGCCGCAACGACTAATAAGCATTTTGATATCGCCAAAGCATGCTTAGAACATGGCATACATGTGTTAATTGAAAAACCAATTACTGAAACCATAGAGCAAGCCGAAGAATTAATTCGTCTTGCCAAGAAAAACCATGTGAAATTGCAAGTAGGTCATCTTGAACGCTTTAACTCTGCGCGTTTGGCTTTAGATGAATATTTAGATACACCTTTATTTATTCAATCAGAACGCTTAGCTCCATTTAACCCACGAGGTGCAGATGTTAACGTGATTCTTGACATTATGATTCATGACATCGATTTAGTACAAAATATAGTAAAAAGTCCTATTGCATCAATTCATGCCCACGGGACGCCAGTCATTACTAATGCTATCGATATTGCCAATGCCCATATTACATTTGCCAATCAGTGTGTTGCCAATATTACAGCAAGTCGAGTAAGCTTTAAAACAGAACGCAAAACAAGGATATTTCAGCCTAATTCATATCTTTCAATCGATTATCAAAACAAAAAATTTGCTGTATTTAAAAAAGGAAATGGCGAATTATTTCCTGGTATTCCTGATATCGCTCGTGATGAAAAAGAATTTGAAAAAGGCGATGCTTTGTTTGAAGAAATAAAGTCATTCCTCCAATGTATTGAAGAAAACAGCATACCATTGGTTACTGGTGAAGATGGTCGTCTTGCGCTCGAAACCGCAGAGAAAATTACTGCGCTTATTCAGAATAATTTGATGGAACGTCATGCAAAAATCTAAACGCGTTGTCATTATTGCGGGTGAAGAATCAGGTGATGTTCATGCATCAGTTTTAATTAGGCAATTAAAATCTACCTATCCCGATATAGAGATTAGTGGAATTGGTGGTCACCATATGCAAAAGGCCGGAGCCCAAATCATTTCTGATCTGGCGCGTTTTGGAGTTACAGGACTTACAGCGGTTATTCGCCACCTTAATGTAATTCGTAAAGCATTTACTGCCATCAAAAAACATTTAAAGCAACAAAAACCAGATTTGCTTATTTTAGTAGATTACCCAGGCTTTAATTTGAGGCTGGCTAAATATGCAAAACAAAAATTAGGTATCAAAATTCTTTATTATATAAGCCCTCAAATTTGGGCTTGGAAAGCAAATCGCATTCATATTATAAAAAAATGTGTGGACCAAATGGCAGTTATCCTGCCTTTTGAGAAAACGATATACGAAAAGGCTCAAGTTCCAGTAAACTTCGTTGGCCATCCTTTAGTAGAAAAAATAATATCGGTAGACGATAGTCAATCTCAACGTACAGCACTGGGACTTCCTCAGGACGCCAATATTTTTGCACTGCTTCCAGGAAGTCGTACTAACGAAATTAAATATCATATGCCAATACTGCGTGATACGGCGCAAATTTTGCAACAACGCTACCCTAACCTGCATTTTGTAATTCCCGTTGCAGATACAATTAATCCAGAAACAATTAAACATTATTTTTCTAATACAAATTTGCCTATCAGCTTTGTACAAGGTAAGGCAATAAACTGCATGGCCGCCGCAGATTTTATCATTGTTGCATCCGGAACCGCCTCTCTTGAGTGTGCTTTATTAGAAAAGCCTATGTGTATTATTTATAAATCGTCACTTATTTCCTACGCCCTAGCAATGCAGTTCATCAAAGTAAAATTTTTTGGTCTGTGCAATCTTTTAGCGAACAGTATGATTGTTCCTGAATTTTTACAATACGATTGCAATGCCTATGAATTAACTCGATATATTGATCGTTTTTATAATGATCCAGAACAACCTCAAAAGATGATTTCTAAATTATCCAAGGTAAAAAAATCATTGTCCTCAGAAAAATCTGATCGCTCATTATTTGGTCTTGTGGTGAATGAATTGCTCGAAAATAATGCATAGTTTTCTCTTAAAAATATAGAATATCAATTATCCTTCATGTACAATTAATTTTGCTTTCATTTTAAATGTTAGCAATTGGAATGTGTGATTTAATTAATAATAAGGAAGTTAAGATGACTGTCATTGAAACACCTGATACTACTCTAAGCATGACTAAGCAAGACCAAGGTCTCCAAGATTTAGTCTACAATTTAGTTACTCGTTTTCTTGCTGAAAACAAGACCAAAAACATTGATGACCTTTACGACATGATATTATCTGAAGTTGAGCCACCATTACTGCAAGCAGTTATGGAAAAACGTCGTGGCAATCAACTACAAGCTGCTAAGATGCTGGGTATTAGCCGTGGCACCATCCGTAAGAAACTCCAAAGATATTTTGGAACTAAATATTTTCGTCTAACTGATGAATAATAAATTTTAATTCGGAAACTAGGACCTGTTTACAGGCCATAGTTCTGTTAAAAAGGCTCGAGATTCGAGCCTTTTTTTTGCTGTCTATGAACAGTTTTTAAGGATTTTTAATGAAAAAAATAATATATCTAAGCCCTCTAATCAGCTTACTATTAACCTCCTGCGTGACCGATAAACCTGATGTTATTACAGATGATGCGGGTAATTTACATTACACAACCCCTTATAAAGATGATAAACGAGGGCGTAAAGCTTTCTCTACAAAGCGTGATGTACATGGGAAAAAGCTCTTCGTTTTTGACCCTAAGGCTAATGCATGGGCCGCTTATGATGCGCAAGGAAACAGAGTTATGACTGGCAGCGCATCGGGTGGGATGAATTACTGTGATGATATTCATGAATCATGTAGAACAGTTACAGGAACCTACCATGTGTTCAATAAAAAAGGTGCTGACTGTAAATCCAATGAATATCCTATTGCTCGAGATGGACATGTAGTTGGTGGCGCAAAAATGCCATATTGCATGCATTTCCATGATGGTTATGCAATTCATGCGGCTTATGAAGTTCCTAAATACAACAGCAGTCATGGTTGTATCCGTGTTTTACCCGGTGCAGCAAAATGGCTGAATGAGAATTTCATTGATGTAGGAACAACCGTATTGGTACTTCCATACGCTTAGTCATCGAATATCCCTCCCCTAAACTGATTCTGGAATGTATGTTTTTCCAGAATCAGTTTCATTTTTTTATAAGGATAATCGAGCATGTCACTATCAAAACTGAATATTAAAGATTTGGTCGAGCAACTTACAGATTCATTCATTGGCCATGCTAATTACTCTGAACTACGCGATTCATGTATTCTCATGTCCCCGATTTCTTCTGTAACCAACAATGTTGAAAGACGACTTGAGCTGCGCCTTAAAATGGAACAACCAGAGGCTTCGTTACAATTAACATTAGATGCGTGTAAAAAACAACTACAGCATGACTTGAACGAAGAAAAAGATGATCTAATAGAAGAGCAAAACGACTCAGCAACATCGAAGCAGTTATTATTTGATCTAAGTTCCACTCAAGAAAAAATTAGAATCGTTGATCGAGAGATGTGGGAGCTCGGTCTTCAAATTGAAGAAATTAAAACGCGCATTGCACTGCAAGAAAAAGCCCGTAAGAAAATTGATGAGGAATCAAATCAACATCAAAATACACACTCCCAAGGAACCCATACTCATCCCGAGCAGAGTGCCAAAACAACTCATGCTCATCCCGATCCCATTGATCAGCATGCCAAAACAGTTCATGAACATTCAGAACACACTGAACAGCATGCTAAAACAACTCACGCTCATTCTGAGTCTGCTCAGCATTTAAAAACAACTCATACTCATCAAGAAAAATCGCATCATGGCCACCAAGAATCAGACCTCGCGGTGCTAAAAAGAAAACTTGAGGCGAAACTGGAGTCACTCCAAAGTAGCTCCTCAACAGGGCATAAAAAACATAATGAATATGAAACTCAACTAAAATTACTACTTGAAAAAATAGCACAAAGAAAACACCGAGCTTTGGAGCGAGAAACAAGAGCTAGAGCTCGTTTAACTAATGATCCAGATTTATTGCAACTTTCGCAGAGCAATCTCCATTTATTGAATGAAGCCATTTCAGGAAAACATAAGGAACTGCAAAAAAAACAACAGCAATTAATGCAGACAGCACTTGAAAGCAGTTATCAAACTTATCTGGACCGACTTGAAATTTATTTACAATCAGTGACACCTCTCTCTTACCAAGAAAACTCTTCGCTTAAACAAATTATTAGTTTGATCCGCAAGCATCTTTCAACTAAAGCAGAAGAACAAAAGGTAATACTTGAGCATAATGCAGCGGAGCTTAAGAAAGAAAAATTAATTGGGGAAAAGCGTCAAAAAGAAAATATTGTTGTTCAATTTAAAAGAACAAACCCACAACTCGCATTACAAAATGTAACATTAGAAGAACAAAATAAACAATTAGCACTAACCATTGAAGTGCAACATGGCTATAGAAATAGCCTTTTACAAATAGGACTACTTTTTCTTATTTTTACTAGTGGGGCTGCCGTAACAGGGATAGTTATTGAAGGAGGATTGATTGTTTCCCTACTTTTAGCCCCTGCTGCTGTGCTTGGTGTTATCACGTTGAGTCTTTTCATTGCGGCATTGGTTTATACAATCAAGAGCAATATGGACAGCAATCAATTAAGTAAAAACCAAACAACAATAAAAGATAATCTCGCCACAATTGAGCGACAAAGCAGCAACATAATTTCACTTGAAAAAGAAACAATTCCTGCAATAAGCAATGAAATAAGTGACGCTGAACGTAATCTCAGTACACTTGATATACGCATCAATGAATTACACCAACTGGCCGAACTCCAACTTAATACGGCAAAACTTGTAACCATTACAAAACCCAGCCAACAGCAACTCTTTATTGAGCAAACGTCTCAAGATACATTTCAAACGTCAACTCAACCATCAGCTCCATTTATGGAGGCAGAGGAAGAGGAAGATGAAGATAAAAAAGAAGCACTTACTTTTTAGTTGGTTGTGCCTCGGATTCATTTATGGCCCGGATTAGCACAGCGTAATCCGGGATTTTAATAAATGAATGGCTTCTCTCCCGGGTTACGGTTACACCTAACCCAGGCTGCGAAGAATTGTTGTTACACTGCAGATGAAACCAATAACTTATTGATTCGATTTACAAAATCGGCAGGATTATCTAATTGTCCGCCTTCAGCTAAAACAGCTTGTTCGAATAGCATAGTGACCCATAATTCAAATAAATCATCATCTTGAATATCATCCAAACGTTTAATTAAGGCATGTTCAGGATTAATTTCAAACACAGGTTTGCTCACAGGTACTTGTTGGCCAGCAGCTTGTAGGATGCGTTGCATTTCTAAGCCCATATCTTGCTCATCCGCAACAATACATGCAGGCGAATCAGTTAGCCTATTTGTCACCAGCACCTCTTTAACTCGCAAATCTAAAACCTTCTTAATATGCTTCAATAAAGGCTCGAGTGTTTTTTCTTGTTCTTTAATTTGCTCTGAAGAATCATCATCTAATTCAACTTTTCCCTTGGAAATAGACTGTAGTTTCTTTTCAGCATATTCACTTAAATAACCAACCAACCACTCGTCGATCTTATCACTCAGCAATAATACTTCTATTCCTTTTTTCCTAAAAATTTCCAAATGAGGGCTATTTTTTGCAGCATTGTAACTGGAAGCCGTAATGTAATAAATCTTATCTTGCCCTTCTTTCATGCGACTGATGTACTCATCTAATGTAACTTCTTGCTTCTCTGAATTAGTCGCAGTCGTAGCAAAACGAAGTAATTTGGCAATGGCTTCTTTATTAGTAAAATCCTCGATGGGGCCTTCTTTTAAAACCAATCCAAATTCATTCCAAAACTTTTGATACGTTTCTTTATCCTGTGTACTCATTTTTTCAAGCATTGATAAAACACGTTTTGTACATGCAGAGCGAATGCTTTCTACTTGTTTGTTGTCTTGTAAAATTTCTCGTGACACATTAAGTGGTAAATCACTCGCATCAACAATACCTTTTACAAAACGTAAATAACGAGGTAAAAATTGGGTGGCATCATCCATAATAAAAACACGTTTCACATAAAGTTTTAAACCATGCTTCATTTCATTTTGCCACATATCAAACGGAGCATGAGCAGGAATATAAAGTAAAGAAACATAATCATTCTTACCTTCAACATGGTTATGAGACCAGATGAGAGGCTCCTGAAAGTCATGTGAAATGTGTTTATAGAGTTGTTTATACTCTTCATCGGTAATATCTGATTTTTGCATCGTCCATAAAGCAGTCGCTTTATTTACCGTTTCATATTCGTTTGACTCTTTATCATCTTCAGCAACTTTCTTCATCATGATAGGCCAGCAAATATGATCTGAATATTTGCTGATAATACTTCGTAAACGCCAATCACTAAGAAACTCATCACAATCGTCTTTGATATGTAAGGTAATTTCCGTACCGCGTGTTGTTTTATTTTCAGAGGCAATGGTAAATTCGCCTTCACCATTAGATTCCCAAACGATTCCCTCTTCAGGTTTCATGCCTGCGCGTCGACTTTTTACAGTGACTTTATCTGCAACGATGAATGCTGAATAAAAACCTACACCAAATTGCCCTATTAACTGTGAATCTTTTGCACTTTCACCTGTTAAATGGCTCATAAATTCCCTAGTGCCTGATTTTGCAATTGTTCCTAAGTTTTCAACCGCTTCATCCCAACTTAAACCAATGCCATTATCTTTAATGGTGATTGTTTTTAACTTTTCATTCACATCAATAGTAATTTTTAAATCAGAATCATTTTCATAAAGTGTACTGTTTGATAAAGCCAAAAATCTTAATTTATCTAATGCATCCGAAGCATTAGATACCAGCTCTCGTAAAAATATTTCCTTGTTGCTATAAAGCGAATGCACTACCAAATGCAACATTTGCTTTACTTCTGTTTGAAAGCCCATAGTTTGTTGCTTACTCGACATTTACCTGATCTCCTAGTTACACATTTTATGATGATGTTCTACATATAGGGTTTGATTTAATAAATTTCAAGGGGGAAATAGAATGAAATTATCATTTGTTCTCTATGTAATTAAACCCAGGCATCGTTAAAGTACCGCCGGAGTGAATAATTAAGACATTGCCTTTTAATTTCTGGCTTTCAATGCATTTTCTTGATTCATAAAATAGCTTTGCTGCATAGATGGGATCAGCCAAAATACCCTCCTCTCGCGCCATGCGTTTGACTTCATTTTTAATGGTTTGATTTACAGAACCAAAAGCTTTTGCTGTAGTAGGGTAAAAGCAAAGAAAATTTTGAGGGATAAATCCAATCCATTGTTCTAATTTATTTCTAAAAATTGATTCGTTATCAGCAAGCAGCAGTACATGAACTTGTGCTAAATGATTTAATCGGTTCAATCCATTAATCAGAGCTGTAGCTGAAAACCCAGTGCCTGCGTCCATAAAAATATGTTGGAATTTTAAATCTAAAGAGTGCTCATTCAAAATAATATCATCAGCGAGGGTCAATGCTCCGCTCATTGCTTCTAGAACACTTGCGCCTTCCTCTAAAACAAATCCAGGTTCTTTTAGTGCGTGTAAGTAGTTATATGCCAATTCATTAACCTGTGGCCATTGATCACGATTAACCCACACAATCTCCCGTTCATCGAGAAATAAACGACTTAATTTATAGTTCCCCTGTAGCTCTAATTTCCAGGGCTGAATTAGAAAAACAGTAACATTTAGCTTAAACTCTCTGGCCAACTGTAGTGCGGCGAGTAAATTATTAGATTGTGGTCCTGCAATAATAATTAAGTGCTGTATTCCCTGCTTTATTAAAAAAGGGAAAAGACTGGCATATTTACGCAATTTTGACCCACTAATACCACATCCTAACTCATCATCACGCTTAACATAACAATTCACCTCCTGAGCAGGAAAATGATTTAAGTGATGTACTCGACTGGATAAATTCCACATAAGAATAAAATAAATGATACATGTAGCCTGGGTGCAGCGTAGCGAAACCAGGAAATCATATTTACTAAACGCTGCGCGACACCAAGCTACATGTGAAATAATAATTAATGAGCATCCCTGACAAAATCAAGATGTTGCTCAGTTGAAGTTGATTTATGAAACTTATAGCCCAATTCATTAAATTGCTTAAGCTGGGTCAAATCATCAAATTGATTTTGCATAAGAAATTTTGCCATTGTTCCGCGAGCTTTTTTAGCATGAATGCCAATCATTTTCAGTTGCTCATTCTTCTTTTCATAAAAATTAATCGTAACAATTGGATAATTCAATTTTTTTTCATCAACTGCTTTAAAATATTCCGTGGAGGCAAGATTAATCAACACAGGATTATTTTGCATAGCCAATTGTTGATTCAGTGCATGAGTCACTGCTTCTTGCCAAAAATCATATAGATTTTTGCCAGAAGGATTCTCTAAGCGTACCCCCATTTCAAGTCTATAAGGCTGAATGCTGTCAAGAGGTTTCAATAAACCATAGAGCCCAGATAATATTCGCAGGTGATTTTGTGAATATGCCACAGTCTTTTGTTCCCAGCTTGCCGCGTTTAAACCCTGATACACATCTCCCTGAAATAAAAATAAAGCAGGATATGAGTGTGGCAATACTTTTTTATCCAAATCAAAAGATTGATAACGATGATAATTTAATTCAGCTAAATCCTTAGACAAATCCATCAGAGCAGCTATCTCTGTCACTGATTTTGTTTTCATCAATTGAGCAAGAGTATTTGTTTTATCCAAAAATATAGGTTGCGATGTAGTTTCAGTATACGGTTTAGAAGTATTTAATAATTTTTTAGCTGGCGATAATAGAATTAGCATAATTTATTTTTCCCTAGAAACTTAGAGCCTATTTACAGACCTAACGTGCTCCTCCACCAGGAACCATGCCTACTCGTGGTCTAAAAACATAAATAGTTATAGGATCGCTTGTTTCAATCACATTTCCATCTGCATCCAAAATTTGTACTGCTAATGTATGAGTTCCTCGATACATACCGTTTACTTCAAACACAGGATTTCTTTGCGGCTCGCCAAGGGCACCGTTATCGTATATTAATTGCAACTTATCCCCTGGGAATAAATCAGGTTCTACTTCTACAGTCACTGCAACAAACCCTTGATTATTACGAATTGTTGTACTTGTTTGAGGCTGGGCAATCGCTAATTTAGTATAAGTATGTTTTAACTTTACTGCATGCTCCCCATGTTCTGGTTCTGTTGGTGCAGTTGAAGGGGTTGGTGATGAAAAACTTTGTGCATCAGGAATCGTTATTACTTCAGCTCCCGGATGTGGGGTATCGCTGAAATGAACATTTCCTTGGCTGTCCGTCCATCTGTAAATTTGCGCATAAGATGCGCAAATCACCATCGTCAATGATAGAAAAACAAAAAATTTATTCATCACCGTTTATCCCTAAAGGCTGTAATAAAGCTCAAACTCGTATGGATGAGTCAGGCTTCTGATTTTACTAATTTCCTTTTGCTTCATACTAATGTAGTTATTAATGAAATCTTGGGTAAACACATCACCTTGTAACAAGAAATCATAATCCATTGCCAGATTTTCCATAGATTGTTCCAAAGAAGCACATACTGTGGGTACATCAACAAGTTCTTCTGGAGGTAAATCATAGAGATCTTTATCCATTGCATGGCCTGGATGAATTTTTCGTTGGATTCCATCCAATCCTGCCATCATCATAGCAGCAAATGCTAAGTATGGGTTTGCTGTAGGATCAGGGAAACGTACTTCAATACGACGCGCTTTAGGATTGTTCACATGAGGAATACGAATCGCAGCAGAACGATTTCTTGCTGAATAAGCCAGTAGAACTGGAGCCTCAAAACCTGGTACTAAGCGTTTGTAACTGTTAGTTGATGGGTTAGTAAATGCGTTTAAAGCACGAGCATGCTTGATAATTCCACCAATATAATAAAGTGCTGTTTCTGAAAGACCAGCATATTGATCACCAGAAAACAGATTCACCCCATCTTTAACTAATGATTGATGGCAATGCATCCCACTTCCATTATCACCAACTAAAGGCTTAGGCATAAAGGTAGCTGTTTTTCCATAATTATGGGCTACGTTATGCACTACATATTTTAAAATAAGCAGTTCATCTGCTTTCTTTGTCAACGTATTAAATCGAGTAGCAATTTCACATTGGTTTGCCGTAGCAACTTCATGATGGTGTGCTTCGACTACCATGCCCAATGATTCAAGAGTTAAGCTCATTGCAGAACGCAGATCATGCGAGGAATCTACTGGAGGAACAGGGAAATAACCACCTTTTATTGCTGGGCGATGGCCGATATTGCCCCCTTCTAACGCTTTTCCTGAATACCATTGAGCCTCTTCTGAGTCGATTTTATAAAAAGCGCCACCGATGGTTGTTTCCCATTGTACGCTATCAAAAACAAAAAACTCTGGCTCAGGTCCAAAAAGACAAGTATCTGCAATACCAGTAGATTGCAAATAAGCTTCAGCTCGCAAAGCAAGCGATCTGGGACAACGTTCGTATCCCATCATGGTTTTTGGGTCAACTACATTACATCGAATAAATAACGTATTGTCTTGAAAAAAAGGATCAAGCTTAATTGTTTCCAGATCAGGCATTAAAGCCAAATCAGACTGATGTATTTTCTGCCATCCTTCAAAAGATGATCCATCAATCATTTTCCCATTTTCCACAAAATCGTCATCCACAGATGAAACTGGAATGGTGATATGCTGTTCTTTTCCGCGAATATCTGTAAATCGCAGATCAATTAATTTGGCATCATGTTCCTTAATCGCCTCAAGTACTGTATTTTTGCTCATTATTGCTCTCCAGGATAGTCTGGGTATATAGTGTACCTTAAGTGACTTATTAAACCCAATAGATTAAACTCTATGTTTTAACATAAACCATAAAAATTATGGGTGCTTATCAATATCAGGCCATTCAAAAAAGCGGTAACGCAACTAAAGGTGTATTGGAAGCAGACTCTGAACGTCACGCGCGCCAACTTTTGCGTGATCAAGGACTTATTCCTACCCAAATTCGTGCGTTAGCCCAGCAACGTTCAGGTAGCCAAGCCAAAGGTAAAATTTCTGCAGCTGACCTTGCGCTATTCACTCGTCAATTAGCTACCTTGCTTGCCGCTGGCATCCCTGTTGAGGAGTCGTTACGCGGGGTTAGTGAGCAAACAGAAAAAGATAAAGTAAGGGAACTGATTATCGGTGTTCGCGCAAAAGTACTTGAAGGCTATGGATTAGCACAAGCTATGGCACAATTTCCACATGCATTCCCAGAATTATATCGGTCCACGGTAGGCTCAGGTGAACAAACTGGACACCTCGATGTAGTTTTAGAAAAATTAGCTGATTACACTGAAAATCAACAGCAAACACGGCAAAAAGTCCAGCAAGCCTTGATTTATCCGCTTATTATGATCCTCGTTTCAATTGCTATTATTTGTTTTTTGCTGAGTTTTGTAGTTCCTAAAATCATCGAGGTTTTCACCAGCGGAGGACAAACCCTTCCTGAAATGACGCTAATACTAATTAATATAAGCCATTTCATTAAAAATTATGGCCTATATGCTTTAATTGGCATTATCCTGATATGTATTGGCTTTAAGAAAAGCCTTGCCAATGAAAAAATTAAAACTCTTTGGCATCGCCTATTATTGAAATTACCTATCGTTTCATACTTAGTAAAAACAGTTAATATTTCGCGTTACATACATACTTTTGGTATACTTTTCGCAGCGGGTGTGAGCGTTCTAGAAACCATGCGTGTTGCAGCAAGTCTAGTAACTAATGTCGTGATGCGGCAGGCGTTCGATACTGCTACAATTAAAGTTAGGGAAGGATGTGGGATTAGTGAAGCCTTAAAAGAAACAGGTTATATTAGTCCTATGGCAATCCATTTAATTGCCAGTGGTGAGAAAAGTGGCCAGTTATCCAATATGATGGAGCGTGCAGCCGTACATCTGGATAATGAAGTTAAGCGGTTAATTGACACCTCATTAACATTATTGGAACCTTTGGTGATTTTGATAATGGGAGCGGTTGTCCTGTTTATTGTACTCGCGACATTATTACCTATTTTCTCAATGGAACAATTAATTACTTAAAGTTAAAAACGTGTAGCCTGTTAAGTATCGGGTTTCTCATCATTTAACTTAGGAAAATAGTTGAAACAATGGCGAGCACGCTAAAGCTTTAACGGCTTTTTCGAAGTTTAATTCAGTCTACGTTTAATTGGAGTAAAAATGAATAGACAAAAAGGTTTCTCATTAATTGAAATCATGGTTGTTGTTGTTATATTAGGTATCCTAGCTTCTATAGTTGTACCTAAAATTATGGGACGCCCAGATGAAGCGCGAAAAGTAAAAGCCAAGCAAGACGTACTTGCGATACAAAATGCTCTGGATTTATATAAGCTTGATAATGGTAATTATCCATCTACTGATCAGGGCTTAATGGCACTTGTTGAAAAACCCACGTCAAATCCAACGCCAAATAATTGGAAACAATATCTTAAGTCACTCCCCAAAGACCCATGGGGCCGAGACTACTTATATTTAAATCCTGGTCAACATGGTGATGTTGATATATTCACCTACGGTGCTGAAGGACAACCTGGAGGTACGGGTATTAATGCCGAAATTGGTAACTGGGATGAGAAAAAATAGATTTCTTCAGCAAGAAGCTACCGAGAAAGAAGTGCAAGTAAAAACAGCGCGCAAGGCCAATGTGTATACACAAGTACGTGAGCGTCTATGCTCCATGCAGCGCTCCACGGTAGCAACAGCCCCGAAGAAATCGAATCAAGGTTTTACCCTAATTGAAATCTTGATTGTTTTAGTGATTATAGGCATCACCTTTGGTTTTGCCTTGATTGCTTTTGGTGATTTTGGTGAAAGTCGACGTGTCTTGTTTTCTGCGGAACAATTAGCCAATACACTGCGTCTAGCACAACAGCAGGCCATTTTAGAAACCGGTACACTTGGTTTGCGAATTGATAATGTCAGTTATCAGGTTTTACAACTCAATAATAATGCTCAATGGAAACCCATTTCCGAAAAAGGGGTGTTTAAAATGACTTATTTTCCCCAAGGCACACATATTACTTTGAAAACCAATAACGCCACTTCGATAGGCACTCCTGCCATTATTATCTCTGCAAGTGGTGATATGACCCCTTTCACTTTGAATTTTGGAATCAAGCAGGAAAATTTAGGCTCATTGATTGGCAAACGTAATGGCGAGTTACAACTTAATTTGGTACGCACTAAATGAGTACACAATCAAATAAGTCAGGGTTCACTTTAATAGAGGTATTATTAGCACTTTCTATAATAGCAATTGCATTAACTGCCCTGCTTAAAGCAATATCACAAAATGTAGAAACAACTCGTCGCGTTAAAGAAAAGACAGTGAGCCATTGGGTAGCTATGCAAGGTGTGGCGATGATTCAGCTCAATTTATTACAGATTAATCAAAGCCAAGAAACAACTCAGGATACAACCATGTTGGGAGAACACTGGTACTGGCGAGCCAAAGTAAGTTCGACGCCACAAAAAAATATTCAAAAAATAGTGATATCAGTGAGCAAAGAAAAATCAAGTCAGTTTAGAGAAGAACTACAAGCGTTCCGGTATGTATCATGAAAAAGAATATCAATTCAGCAGTGCTTCATGGTTTTACTCTCATTGAAATTTTAATCGCGCTTGCTGTGTTTGCCATTTTGGCAACAATTACTTCTTCCGTTTTGTATAATGCATTTACAACACGCACCCGAGTCAATGAGCAAAGTGAACGTTTAAATGAGTTGCAACTTGCGATAAGTCTCATTCAACAAGATACAAGCCAAACAGTGGAGCGTCCTATTCGTAGCAATGATATGCGCTTGTTATCTGCGTTTATAGGGCAAACAAGCTACGTAGAGTTCACTCGTGATGGGGATGTAAACCCTGGTAACATCGAAAAGCGTAGTACACTAAAGCGGGTTGCTTATGTCTGTCAGCAAGGCGCTTTAATTCGCAGAACCTGGAGCACGCTTGATAGAATCAATCAAAATATTTATGAAGATAAGTCTTTGTTGACTCGCCTTACTCATTGTCATTTCGGTTATTTAAATCAAAATTTACAGATACTGCCTGAATGGAGAGAACAAGCTGTAGGCTCAAACCAAAGTAAAGAGCCCTTTCCCAAAGCCATACAGGTAAATATGACTTTGCAAGACCAGGGCGAAATCACTTTACTTTTTATTCTACCAGGTGCGCTTTATGCTACGAACTAAAATAAAAGGTAGTGCCCTCCTCACCGCGCTGTTTATTATGACTCTAGTTGCAATTGTCGCCACCGCAATGAGTACCAAGGTGCAATTAGACATTTACCGTACAAGACTGATAGTCACTCACGATAGGCTCTATCTTGCTTCACAAGCGGTTACTTTTTGGGCTATGGGCCAATTAGCAGATAAAAAGAATAAATTTAATAAAGCGACACCTCAGGGAATTGTCAGCATTTATCCGCCTACTATGGAAAACTTTTACAACACTGTTGCATTGAAAGGTGCGCTTTATGATTTACAGGCCCAATATAATGTGAATAACTTAGGAAATAGAAAATCGATGCTAGGTTTTACAAATCTTATCAGCGCTGCCATGCCACAAAATGCTGAATCAGAAAAAGTAAAGTTAGCATTAGCAATTAATGATTGGATCTCCACTTATGATCTCGCACGAGGTAAAGATAACTATTTATCCTATTACACGAATCAAAAACCTCCCTATTATCCCAGTCATCAGCTCATGAGCAGTAAGTCTGAATTGCGTCTAGTCAAAGACGTGAATGCGCCACTTTATTTAGCACTAGAGCCGTTAATTACTGCCTTACCTGAAGCCACGCCAATTAATATTAATACAGCCCCCATCAAAGTACTCAAATCACTAGGTAGCGGCATGAAGGAAACTCAGCTTAATGAACTAATCAAGGTAAGAAAAGAAGAGGGAATTAAAGACTTAGCAAAAATCTCAGAATTACTCAAAAAACTTGATATAGCTAGTGATCAAATAACTCTAGAGAGTAGTTACTTCCTCAGTGTAGCCAACGCAAAGAGCGATAATCTAAATTTTACCGTATATACCGTGTTGAAAAGAACCAAAGATAAGAATGGAAAAATCTCGGTCAATGTAATTCGACAAAGTTTCAATGTTTATTAGGCTGTTGGCAATTTATCACGCCATACTAACGCGAACATATGTGTGCCGCCTATGCGTACCCGAAAAAATTGACCCGATCTACGTTTGCTATATACAAACATCACTCATTACATTATAAAAGTTTTGCCATCATCGGAAGAAATAGTGGAAGTGAGATCACCGTTCTGTAATTGTTTCACTCCTTGTTTGAAGTGATTTGTTATTTCTATGCCATGCGCCACAGAACTTATATCGGTTAATGCGTGAATTGAGTGAACTGTCTCTGCAATGGCGGCTGGTGCTTTGGGTTCGTTTACATCTTTAAAACAACAATAAGTAGATAACCATTGAAATAATGGTTTTATATCACCAACAATAGATTCTGCTACCTGCTGAAACACAGACGGTCCGTTCATTGAGTTTGAAAAGCTTGCAGCACAATCACCGGTCGTCATATCCATCGCACAAAATGCAACAGAGCCTTTATTATTTCCCCAATGAAATGCAATAGTCTTTTCTAGATCTCTGCTACTATAAACTCCCATTCCCAAACCCCATTGAATTTGTGTGGTTTCAGGGGAGGTTGTTTGGGGTAGTTCTGATAGAGCGCCTGTCAGTAGTGTTGATTTAAGATAATCATTTTTAAAGCAATACTGCAGAAAGGAGATGTAGTCCTCGGCGGTGGTAAGCATAGATCCTGCAGGAATCCCAGGTGTATTGTCTGGTAATGGTGGTAAAGGAGTGAAATGATCATCAGGAGATGGACCCACTTCGTGCGCTTTGGCAACATCTCGACGAATACCATTCAGATAGTCATCTGGCAACTGCCTCTGAAAGGTAGAGCTCTTCATACCAGCTCTTTTAAAAAAATCCTGGGCAATTTCTTCCCATTTTTTTCCCGTTTTTTTCTCAACAACCTCTTTTAAAAAATCTAGTGCAACTCCTGAATAGGTAAATCGAGTATTAGGTATTTCGATAAACTTTGTTCCATCATCACCAGGTTGGCCAAAGTTTGCTAGTCCAGAACATTGTCCTATGACCATACGAGTTGTAAGCGTTCGATAATGAGGATCTTTTGTAAGCTCTGGGGGGCCATATTCAGTAATAAGTGCCAAAGGGGTGTCTAAGTCCCATTGACCTTGATGAACCAAATCTAAAATAATAGCTGATGATACCGGCTTACTTAAAGATGCTGCTTGGAATAAAGTATTTGTATCAACAGTACTTGGTGCTGAGGTGTCAGTCTTTCCATAAGCTACAGCATTGCGTGTGCCTTTTTGACACCAAGACAACGATAATGCAGGAGTATTTGCATTATTAAGCATTTCTTTCATTAACTCCTGTCGTTCTAGCATAAAACACCACTTCAGCTCATAGAAATGATCTCTTCGATCATGAGCCCTTAAATTACAATAGTATTTATTTTAAACAGTAATAAAGAATATCATTATTGCACTTTAACAATTTTTACAAAAAGTTAACAATCCAGGATATGTGCTAGACACGTATATGCTCGCGTAAATGAATGTTGCACTCCAAGAGTGCAATTATTTTTCTTTTTTAGGTGGCTTAAAGTTATTGTTTTGAGATATTTCTTTGGCCAACTCATTCCCTGCTTTAACGTCCGCATCAGATAGTTTATTTTTCAACATCTTCAGCTCTTTTATTGCTTCCTGATTTTTGCTCTGTGCCGCAATCTTAAACAAGGCATAAGCTTTTATCCAATCTTTATCAACACCCAATCCAGCAAGGTACATATAACCTAATTTGGCTTGTCCAACTGGATTTCCTTGAGCAGCAGATTTAGTAAACCAATATGCCGCTTGTTCGTAATCCTTATCAATTCCAGTTCCTGTTAGAAGTAATTGCCCCATTTCGACTTGCGCTTCAGATTGTCCGCTAAGCGCTGCAGCCTGGTACCAGTATGCAGCTTTTTGTGGATCTGCCTCAACGCCATAGCCTTTAAGATAGTAATAAGCCAGATAAGTTTCTGCTTTGACATGTCCCTGATTGGCTGCCTGGGAAAACCAATAAAATGCTAGTTTATCATCTTGAGCAACACCTGGTTGTTGTCCGGTATACAAAAGACCTAAGCTATACTCAGCTCGCACATCACCCTGCTCTGCAGCTTTCTGATACCAATATAAAGCCTTATTAATATCTTTTGTAGTTCCTTCACCCAAAATGTAGTCATAGGCAAGATTTACCTGTGCTTTACTGTATCCTTGCTTTGCAGATTTTTCGAACCACTCGAAGGCAGTTTTTTTATTTTCTTTAACACCATCACCCGTTACATACATTAGACCAATGTTTCTCTGTGCGATCGCATTACCTTGGTTTGCTGACTTCATATACCATTTAAATGCCTCTGGAAAATTTTGCTTTATTCCTTGTCCCAGATCGTACATAAAACCGAGACTCAGTTGTGCCAAAGCATTATTTTTATCTGCTGATTTTTGATACCAACTTATTGCTTCAGTATAGTTTTTAGCGATACCTTCACCGTATTGATACATGCGGCCAACTAAATACATGGCCTCAGGATTTCCATCCCGTGCTGATTGCATTAAATAAGGATAAGCAGTGGTGTAATCTCCATTTTCATAGGCTGCAAAACCAACAATCTCACTCCCTGCAAAAGCAGTATTCACTACCAGCAATGCTGCCAAAATTACCCTGCGCATGCCGTTGTCTCCGATCAATCCTCTTACCTAAAGCGTAGAATAAAGAATCAACAAAGCAAGTAACAATGATTTTAATAAGGACACAATGCCATTTAAATAGACTTCGGAAATTATAATAAGTGCTGCCTTTGTCAAGCGCGCACTTACGTTTACATTAATGAGCACACCCAAGTGCATTGTGTAAATTTTTTTGAGATTTTCTTGCAGGATATACACAGGACATTAAGTCCTGAGGTATCCACATTTTCGCTCGCCTCTCTCCTTAGGATGAGGGGAAATAAAAAAGTGAGAATACCTCAGGTATTAAATCCTGAACTTATTTTCCGGCAATCATCATTTTTTCAATTAATACGGATCCACATCGTGTTGCAATATTTGGATTAATATCGTTACCTACAGCAAGAATGGCTTTGAATATATCCTTTAAATTCCCTGCAATAGTAATTTCATCAACTGGATATTGGATTTTACCATTTTCAATCCAATAGCCGCTGGCGCCCCGTGAATAATCACCCGTTACAATATTTACTCCTTGTCCCATCAATTCGGTAACCAATAACCCTTTGCCCATTATTTTTAATACATCGGCCAGATCGCCTGCTGTAGGATCAATTGTTAAATTATGAACTCCATCGGCATTTGCAGTGGTTTTTAATCCCATTCTGCGAGCAGAATAACTACCTAATGTGTATTGCATCACACGACCATTTTCAACCAGAATATTAGGTCGTGTTGGAACTCCTTCACTATCAAATGGGGAACTACCCAAAGCACCTAGTAAGTGAGGCTGCTCATAAATACGAATAAACTCTGGAAATACTTGTTGCCCTATAGAATCCAACAAGAACGTATTTTTTCTATAAAGATTTGAACCACTAATTGCACTAATAAAACTTGCAAATAAACCACTAGAAATACGTGACGAAAAAATAACAGGGGTTGCTTGAGTTGCAATCTGCCGTGCATCTAAACGACTTATCGCGCGATCAACGGCATTTTTTGCAATAATATAAGGGTCAACTAAATCTTGTGAATTACGTACCGTTGTATAGTCATAATCACGTTGCATTTCCTCGCCTGATTTTGCAATTAAGGAGCAACTTAGCCCATGACGGGTACTATGGATGAATCCAGATCCACCATGTGTATTAGCAAATCCATGATGTGATTCATAAGACGATACGTTCACACCATCTGAATTAGTTATTCGCTTATCTAGTGATAATGCATATTTTTCACATTTTAAAGCCATTTCAATTGCTTGTTGTGGATTTATATCCCAAGGATGATATAAATCAAGATCTGGATGATTTTTAGACATCAATTCTTTATCTGCTAGTCCAAAACATGGATCTTCGGCACTGACTCGCGCGATGTCACATGCTGCTTTTACCATTGCCTCCAAAGCTGCAGGTGACGTATCTGTACTACTTGCCCCACCTTTACGCTGGCCAATATAAACCGACAAACCAACACCTTTATCCTCGCTAAATGCAACAGTTTCAACCTCTCCCATACGCACATCAACTGAAAAACCCTTATCATTATTTACTGCGACCATAGCGTCAGTTGCGCCTTCTTTTTTAGCAAGTTCAAGCACCTCATTCATCAAACGGGTTAAATCTGTTGTTGACTTATGTGCTTCACTATTGTTATGTTGCGTTTTTATTTGCATAAGAGATTCCGTGGTATTGAATGATGTACATAAGGATACAATAACATGTCTTCACAAACCAATGTTTATCCTGCAAACAAATCATATTTGTTCCGTTTACTCTTTGTTCTTTGTATCGTCTTTACACCCCTTCATTCTTCCTATGCTGAAGGATACTGGCGTAAATTAAGTGCCGGCATTGAATATCAGGATCTTTCTGGTGGTATTCTTTCACCCTGGGCACATATTTATGCATTTCGTATTGATCTCAATAAAAATAAACTGGCCTTGATCAGCGCCAAAAAACTATCCTTAAAAAATGCCTCTGCAGATCAATTTGCTGAACACAGTAAAGCTCTTTTGAGTATTAATGGGGGTTTTTTTGATCATGAATTTAACCCACTTGGTCTAAGAATCAATAATAAGAAATTAATCAATCCTTTAAAACGAATTAGTTGGTGGGGAATTTTTTACGTAAAAAATAATACAGCGAATATTTCCAGCTTAAACCGTTTTAGCCATGACAGTGATATTGATTTTGCCATTCAAAGTGGACCACGATTATTAATTAAAGGAAAAATCCCCTCCCTCAAACCAGGCATAGCTGACCGTTCTGCGCTTGGAATCACTGCTGATGGGAGAGTCATTATTCTGGTTTCAACTAATACAGCAATGACTACGAACAAGCTTGCTCAATTACTTAAATCCCCGCCCTTATCGTGTATTGATGCGATTAACCTGGATGGAGGAAGCTCAAGCCAACTTTATGCTCACATTGGCTCATTCTTGCTAAATGTTCACGGCTTTTCTAATGTCAGTGATGCAATTATTGTAAAAAAACGTAATTAAGGTTAGCCGTTAATCGTAACTGATTTTTTCTTTCATAGTTTCCTCAAGTTACGGTTTACCCTAATCCAGGATACATCTCTTTTATAAAGAACAATGTGAATAAACCCACAACTTATCCACAATATACTCCCATATTATTCTCTTGACCATTAAGCAAAAACACATTATCTTGTTATTTTACACCAAGAACAACCCAATATGTTGTGCTATAATCAGATTAATAGTGAATAAATTTAGTTGCCTGTTAATAATAAAATAACAATAAAAATGCGTGGAGGAAAAATGTCCGCAACTCTTGATCCGGTAAATGATGTACCGCAAGCGAGTCAACTGGAATTGACCGCTAATGCCCCTGGTATATTAAAAACCATTAAGCGCAATGGTAAAGTAGTAAATTATGATGATTCGAAAATTAAAGTGGCAATCACTAAGGCATTTATTGCTGACGAAGGTGGTACAGCCTCTACCTCAGATCGTATTCATCAACAAATTGAAGAACTTACCCATCAAATAACGCAAGTGTTTAAACGTCGCTTACCCAGTGGTGGTGCAGTTCATATTGAGGACATTCAGGATCAAGTCGAATTAGCACTCATGCGCACTGGTCATTACAAAGTTGCTCGCGCTTATGTGTTGTACCGAGAAGAACATCGTAAAGCACGCGCAAATGAATTAAAACAACAAGCTAATGACAATAAATCCCTTTTAATTACAATGCCTGATGGTGAATTAAAGCCATTGGATACTGAGCGCTTGAACACGATTGTTGATGAAGCATGTCGTAATTTAGAACATGTTCAAGCAGAGCCTGTCATCAAAGACGCAATGCGCAACCTTTACAATCAAGCAAAATTTGAAGATGTGCACAAAGCATTGATTATGGCAGCACGCACATTGGTTGAAAAAGAGCCGAACTATACCTATGTCAGTGCCCGCTTGTTATTAGACAGCTTGCGTATAGAAGCACTCGCTAAACTAGAAATCCAAGCAGATGCAACCTTTGATGAGATGAGTAAACTCTATCCAGCTTATTTCAAAGTGTATATTGCTCACGGCATCAAACAAGGAATGCTGGATGCGAAAATGGCCGACTTTGATTTAGAAAAACTCGGCAAAGCCCTGTTACCTGAACGCGATATGAAGTTCAGTTATTTGAGTTTACAAACCTTATATGATCGCTACTTCATTCATGACCATGGCGTACGTTATGAATTGCCTCAGGCATTCTTTATGCGTGTTGCTATGGGGTTAGCTATGCGTGAACAAGATAAAGATAATAAAGCCATTGAGTTTTATCAATTGCTGTCTTCTTTTGATTACATGTCATCAACACCGACTCTGTTTAATTCAGGAACCGTTAGACCTCAATTATCCAGTTGCTACTTGACTACTGTTCCTGATCATTTGGATGGTATTTATAGTGCCATTAAAGATAATGCCCTGCTTTCCAAATATGCTGGCGGTTTGGGTAATGACTGGACTCCAGTTCGTGCAATGGGTTCACACATTAAAGGCACCAATGGGAAGTCACAAGGCGTAGTTCCTTTCTTAAATGTTGCTGACGCAACCGCAGTTGCAGTCAACCAAGGTGGTAAGCGCAAAGGAGCAGTCTGTGCTTATCTGGAATGCTGGCATAAAGATGTAGAAGAGTTCCTTGAGTTAAGAAAAAATACTGGGGATGATCGTCGTCGTACGCACGATATGAATACTGCATTGTGGATACCTGATTTATTTATGGCTCGTGTACGTGAAAATGGGGATTGGACTTTATTCTCACCTGATGAAGTACCTACTTTGCATGATCAATATGGTAAAGCCTTTGAAGCACTCTATCGTGAGTATGAAGAAAAAGCACGTCAAGGTCTCATAAAAAATGCAAAAACATTATCTGCAGTCAAGCTGTGGCGTAAAATGTTATCCATGCTTTTTGAAACTGGCCATCCATGGATGACCTTTAAAGATCCATGCAACTTACGTTCACCACAACAACATGCTGGTGTCGTTCATAGCTCGAATTTGTGTACGGAGATTACGTTAAATACCTCCGAAGAAGAGATTGCTGTATGTAATCTGGGCAGTGTCAATCTTCCTGCGCACATCACAAAGGGCAAGCTGGATACTGAAAAATTAAAGCGCACCATTAAAACAGCTATTCGTATGCTGGATAACGTCATTGATATTAACTATTACTCTGTGCCACAAGCACGTAACTCCAACTTGAAGCATAGACCAATTGGTTTAGGCTTAATGGGATTCCAAGATGCTTTGTATGAATTAAAAATTGATTATGCTTCCCCAGAAGCTGTGGAGTTTGCAGACTCATCCATGGAATTAATCAGTTATTATGCAATTGAAGCCTCTTGTGATTTGGCTGCAGAACGAGGTAGTTATTCCAGTTACGAAGGTTCTTTATGGAGTAAAGGCATACTACCAATTGATTCTATTAACCTGCTACAACAAGCACGTAACAAATACTTAGAACAAGATCGTTCACAACGTTTAGACTGGGAAAGTTTACGCATTAAAGTGCGTACCCAGGGAATGCGTAACTCCAATGTGATGGCTATAGCACCTACAGCTACAATTTCCAATATTTGTGGCGTATCACAATCCATTGAGCCTACGTACCAGAACTTGTATGTCAAATCCAATTTGTCCGGAGAATTCACTGTCGTAAATCCTTATTTGGTTGCGGATTTGAAAGCCTTGAATCTTTGGGATGAAGTAATGGTCAATGATTTGAAATACTTTAATGGTAGCGTACAACCAATCAGCCGTATTCCTGCTGACTTAAAACAACGTTATGCCACTTCCTTTGAAATTGACCCCATTTGGTTAGTTGATGCGGCTTCTCGTCGTCAAAAATGGATCGATCAAGCACAGTCATTGAACATCTACATGGCTCAACCATCAGGTAAAAAACTGGACCAACTCTACATGCATGCATGGATACGTGGATTAAAAACTACTTATTATTTGCGTAGCTTAGGTGCATCCAACGCAGAGAAATCCACAGTGACTGATGGTGCACTCAATGCGGTTAAAATAGCGGAGGAACCTAAGGTATGCTCCATTCTCGATCCAGACTGTGAAGCGTGCCAATAATCAGGAGAATTTAAATGTCAGAAAATATCATACAACAACAAGATATAATTCATACTGGTGCAACAGGATATGAACCTCTTGAAATGGGCGCAGCACGTATTCACGTTGATGATAAACGTATCATCAACTGCCGGGCTGACTTAAACCAACTCGTCCCTTTTAAATATAAATGGGCTTGGGATAAGTATTTAACTGCTTGTGCAAACCACTGGATGCCCAATGAAATCAACATGAGCGCTGACGTGGCGCTCTGGAAAGATCCTAATGGACTTACAGAAGCCGAGCGTTTGATTATCAAACGTAATTTGGGATTTTTCTCAACAGCAGATTCATTGGTTGCGAATAATCTGGTACTCGCCGTTTATCGACATATTACGAATCCTGAATGCAGACAATACTTATTACGTCAGGCATTTGAGGAAGCATTGCATACGCATGCGTACCAATACGTCATTGAAAGTTTGGGACTTGATGAAGCAGAAGTCTTTAATATGTATCGTGAAATCCCATCCGTAGCGACTAAAGCCGCTTGGGCATTACCCTTTACTCAAAGCTTGGGTGATGAAACATTCCATACCGGTAGCATACAAGATGACCAGCGCTTATTGCGTGATTTAATTGCCTTCTATGTAATATTTGAAGGAATCTTCTTCTATGTTGGTTTCACACAAATCCTCTCCATGGGGCGTCGCAATAAAATGGTAGGAACTTCAGAGCAGTTCCAATATATTTTGCGTGATGAATCCATGCATATGAATTTCGGTATTGATGTCATCAACCAAATTAAAATTGAGAACCCACATTTATGGACACCTGAATTCAAAGAAGAAATAATCCAACTGATCCGTCAAGGTGTGGAAATGGAGTATCAATATGCCAAAGACACCATGCCTCAAGGCATATTGGGAATGAATGCAGAAATGTTTGAAGAATACATACACTTCATTGCGAACCGTCGTTTAAACCAAATTGGATTGCAAGAACAATACCCTGGTGCTGAAAACCCATTCCCCTGGATGAGTGAAATGATGGACTTGAAAAAAGAGAAAAATTTCTTTGAAACTCGCGTCATTGAATATCAAGCAGGTGGTACTTTAAGCTGGGATGACGAAGATTAATTCTTTTATTAAACCGATAGTCTACGTACCGTGCTTTATGCGCGGGACGTAGAAATGATCATAGTCCCCTCGTAATTCAAGTAACGACATCTCAATAAAATTCACTCCTTCAACAAGTAAAAAAGATGGCATTTTTCTTTACTATATTCCTATAGTACAATCTTAAAGCAGTCGAATACAAAATCGACAAGCACAAATGGAATTGTTTATTTAATCTGGCACAACACATGAGGTGACCTATGGCCAAGAACAAGGAAGATGATACTAATTATAGCTTTTTACTCAAATACATGGCTGCACTCACTACCGCAGCTCTAGTTGCAGCAGGAATTATTGCCGCAGTAATACTAAAATCTGCTGCAGCAGCCACAGCAATCGCTGCGAAAACCCTGCTTTTATCACCCTTTGCTTTTACACCTGTAGCCCCAATTGCATTGATTGCGGTTGGACTCTTATTTGTATTGCCCTTTTTATTTGGTTGTAACAACAACACGCAGACTACGATAAGAACGACCACAACTCCTGGGTATAGAGGTTACGGGGGATACAGAGGGTACAGAAATTATAGTTTTTATTCCACTGATCCTGGCTATTCTTCTTATTATGATACCGATGCCAATAGTAGCGTATACATCGGTAGCGAACGCTCACACGGACATCCTTCTTCTCAAGGTACTATTCCTGTGCACGATAGCATGCACAGTCATAGCCACAATGGAAGTCATACACATGGTCATGATGGCAACCATACGCATGGTCATGATGGCGCTCATAGGCCTTTTTAAATGAGTTCATTTCCCAATAATCAATGTTCTTGTAGCCTGGGTGGAACGAACGTGAAACCCGGGTTTCGGTCCTTTGGACCTTCACCCAGGCTACCCGTTGTTGTCAAAAAATAAACATAGGCCCCAGCAATGTAACCGGAGCTTCTCTACATTTTAGATAATGTATATTCGTGGGCACATACATTTCATTTTATCCTCACAAAGAGGAAATACCCACCTTTTTGTGCTATAATTGACCAATCGTATTTTATGTAAAAATACTACTTATGGACATATGAAAAGTAGGAGGGATTCAAAATGAAAATTTTACTAACGGCGTTACTATTAACATTCACTACAGCTGCATTAGCTGACGACAGTGTGATTGTTACACAAACCAAAAGTTGGCAAAGTGTTCCTATCACTGTAAATGAACAGGCTCATACTTATACTATTGAAAAAGGAGTCGCGTTGCCTGAAGGTGAGTTTTATTATACTTACCCAGGTTACCGTTGTTTAAAAGAGAAAAAAGACATTGTTGGTGTTAATGCGCTCATATTCCGTGCTGGTATTCCTGGTGGAAACAATATATATTGTTATTCAGAGTAAACTCCACTAAAAGCTCTATATAAAGCATAGCCGAGATAATTCTCGGTTACGCTCTTTATAAAACCATTCCATTTACCTGACTGTCCCAAAGCCTTTTGAAATAGCCCTGCTCCTTATTTACTAATTCATTAAAAGTCCCTTCTTCAATAATCGCCCCACCCTCCATCACTACAATTCGATCCATGTGTCGAATTGTAGACAATCTATGAGCAATTGCTATGACCGTAGCATTGTTTTGTTCGAGCATTGCATTAATCGATTGTTGAATTTCTTGTTCTGACAGCGTATCCAGACTTGAGGTCGCTTCGTCTAAAACCACAAGTGACGCATTTTTCAAAAAAGCACGTGCAATTGCAATACGTTGACGCTGTCCTCCAGAAAGCTTCACGCCACGCTCACCAACTAAGGTGTCATATTTTTCTGGCAATAATTCAATAAAATCATCGATATTCGCCATCGCAGCAGCGCGCTTTATCTCTTCAAGTGTTGCATTTTCTTTCGCATAACCAATGTTCTCCCCGATAGAACGGTGAAAAAGCATAATATCTTGGGGAATAAGTGCTATTTGCTGGCGCAAAGAATCTGAAGTAATCTCAGAAATCGGTTTATCATCGATTAAGATTTGTCCCTCAGTTGGCCTAAAATTCTTGAGTAATAAAGAAATCAGTGTTGACTTACCTGCACCAGAATGACCAACCAAGCCAATTTTTTCTCCTGGTTTGATTAATAAATTAAGATTCTTAAATACAGAAGTTCCTTCGCCATATGCAAAAGAAAGCTTGCGAAACTCAATTTTCCCCTGATGTATTGAGTATGCTTGTGCATGGTGTTCATCAATCTCATCATGTGGCATCGCTAAAATACTAAAAGATGATTTGAAATCCCCTATTTCTTTTAAAAACGTACACAGACTGCTCATAAGTGCCCATAAATCAAAAGAAATAGCAATGGCAGTGAGCATGACAAACAAAAAGTCTCCTGTAGAGATCACCCCATGTGTTCGTAGATAAATCATAAATATAAAAATGGCAATCAGCATGAACCAATAAAGTACGGATCCAACAACATTAAATTTAAAATCATACTGATAAAGGGCAATTTGCCGAGGCACAAAATCATCTGACATCAGCTCATTCACCCGTCGATGCTCGGCACGTCGTTTTGCGAAATAAAATAGAGAAAAAATATTGGTAATATTATCTGAAAAAGACCCCATGACCTGGTGTTTGCTCTCTGCCATATCATTCGACAGTTGATTCAATTTAAGCGCCATGGGCAGCATGATTATCATAACCAACACACACCAAGCCAACATAAAACAAAACACACTGAAATTGACAACCAGCAAGACAAAAACAGAAACAACAACGACACAAAGATGTTTTCCAACAATATGATGAAGATTGGCGAACACACTATCGTATCCATCCAATAACCCTTTCAGTTTACTAAGTACCGTACCACTAGGCGTATTTTGAAAATAGGTATACGAATGATGCTGTACATAATTGTAAGCAGAAGATAACAATCTTTGCCGTGCATATGGCTCTGCCTTCCATTCAGCAAAATCACTAATGCGCCAAACAACATCCAATACAATTTGTGCGGTGATAAACAGCACAATAGGAAACACTAATTGGTAGTATGAAGTGATCGTTTCATTAGAAAATGCATCAACCAGCAGTTTAAAAGAATAATTATTCGCAAAAATATAAAACGCGGTGAGCAACGGTGCCTGAAACATTAAAACATACCACCAGCGATATGGTTTAATGACTTGCCATAAAAAATTCCAGGCTGAATGAAATGGATGTTTTAGATCGAAAGTGTCCATTACAGATGCTCAAAAAAATAGGCATTTCATTATACCATAATTAACATGCAAAATGATCACAATTAATTCATTTTCGATGCATTCATAACTTCGGAAGTTGTTATTTTTCAAGGATAACGGTAGACTTACCGCGTCAATCAAGGTCCCGGTGGCACAGCTGGATAGCGCAGCCCCCTCCTAAGGGGCAGGTCGGAGGTTCAAATCCTCTCCGGGACGCCAGTAAGACTTTATGTAAAATAACTCCAATCTTTTTAGTTTACAGGGTACAAATTGCATGAATGTACCTACTCTTCCAGATATATTGTTGGCTATGGAAGTTTAATCAATGAGACATCTAAAAAGAACAGCTCTATCTGCTGAGAGTGTTCCCATTTTGATAAAATGATATAAGAAAATATGGGCAGGACACACTAATTTACCTGGAGTTAATGCCACGTTTTTTATCCGCCATTGAAAATGCAAACTCACAATGAGATCGGGTACGTGAGTAAATAATAAAAAATAAATGATCTAAAAAAAGTCAACTATAATTATATTAATTACCAATAAATTGGTTTAGATAAAATAATATGAAAGCAGTTTATCTCTTCAGTATTTATATTCTAAAGGGACTAAAGCTCCTAGTATGGTGTTTTATATTAACTCTATTTCTGGGAATTATTGCGCCTTATATCAGTAACTTGTCCTCTTACTCTTTTTTAAAACCGGTAATTCAAACCGACAAAGCAATTAATGTCACTATAAAACACTATATACCTACACGAGTGGCTGGTTGGGATCTTTCCAGAGCGATTCCAATAATTGGCTTGTTGATTCTATCCTCCATTCTTTCTAATTACATTCTTTTAATCCAAAAAGCAAAAATGATGCGTAGCTTAAATGAGTTTAAAAAACAAGCTATAACAAAAGAACAACAAACTTTAGTTAAAAAGATAGAAGAAACCCTTGATAAAGATGAACCTAAGGAAAAAAACAGACAAACGCTTTTAAAGGAATTTGCCCAACTTAAAAAAGAACTTGAAAAAACAGGTAGAAACCTCTCATTTTTAGCAATTGACGTGGTAGATTCTACTAACATGAAGATTGGCGAAGATCCGACAATTGTTGAAAATGATTTTAATCAATATCATGATTTCATTTTATGCAAGATTAAAGAGCATGGCTACATTAAAGCAAGCTGGACACCTGACGGAGTCATGTGTTGTTTTAATACAACAGAACAAGCCTTTGAAGCGGCAAAAGACATTCTATCGAGTTTACCTGATTTTAATCAGTCAACTAAAATGATGAAACAAGATTTTCATATTCGGTGTGGGATAAATACTGGTTTTGTATATTATGATTTATCAACCCCATTAGAAGAGTTTAGTGATAGAGTCATTGACATTGCTGGACACATGCAAAAAAATGCTCTTCCTGATACTATTCTTGTAGCTAAGGATCTTGTTAAACCCATTAAATCTTATGAGGTATTTTCATCTAACAATATAGTCGATGGCCTTGAAGCATTAGAGTGGCGAATCACAAAATGATATAGCCCATTATTTGAGTGTGAGTCCAATACCATTAGCTATAAACCTCACCAGTTCTTACGATGGCTTGCGCCATCTCTCACAGCTCAACTGTTTATGAAGTTAGTTAGAGGAGGCGTGTTTTTTTGTTTCCTCACAGATTCGACAAGTACCTCTGCCAATACTTAAATACTCGATACCTAAACTTGTTAGATACTCACGATTATATATATTTCTACCATCAAAAATAACAGGATATTTTAACGATTTTTTTATTAGTTGAAAATCAGGGTTTAAGAAGTCCTCCCATTCAGTAACAATTATTAGCGCATCCACACCTATCAAGGCATCTTCTTTGCTCGTGCAGAAAATTAAATCGTCCCGTGTCCCAAATAAGGCTCTAGCTTCAGGCATGGCAGCTGGATCATAAGCTCTAACCTTGGCGCCGTGCTGCCATAATTCTTGTAATAAGGTAATGCTGACGGCATCACGCATATCAGAGGAATTGGGCTTAAATGCCAGCCCCCATACAGCAATCGTTTTATCATACAAATACTCATTAAAATATCGAAACACTTTGTAAAATAAGACATGTTTTTGCCGTTCATTTACTCGCTCGATTGCATTTAGTATTGGAAAAGAATAATGAATTCTTTTTTCAGCTTTTAACAGTGCTTTAATATCTTTGGAAAAACAGGATCCTCCATAACCACCGCCAGCACTAAGAAAAAAAGGATTAATACGTTCATCCGCCCCCATTCCTTCTTTTATACTATTGATATTTGCACCCATATAGTCAGCAATGTTAGCGATTTCATTAATAAAGCTTATTTTCAATGCTAGGAAAGTGTTAGAGGCATATTTAACGAGTTCAGCAGAACAGGTGCTCATGGTAATAAATTGCTTATCAGAAGTTAGTGTTGCTTTAAATAACTCTTTCATTTTATGAATAATATCAGGATCTTCAGAGCCAATGATAATGCGATTAGGATACATAAAATTATGAACAGCATTCCCTTCCTGTAAGAACTCAGGATTAAAAGCAATTCCTACTTTTATATTTGATTTTCTCTCAGCTAATTCGGTGTCAATAATGGCTTTTACTTTATGTGTTGTGCCTATAGGAATGGTTGATTTCGTGATGACGATACAGTCTTTGTCAATAAATTGACCAATATTTTTGCTCGCTGCAAAAACGTAAGATAAATCGGCAGAACCAGCCTCAGCAGGAGGTGTACCCACGGTGATAAATTGATAATCTCCATGTTGCACCGCTTTGACGGGATCAGTAGTGAATGAGATACGATTATTCGCTAAATTTTTCTTCAGCAATTCTTCCAGCCCTGGCTCAAAGAACGACACAATGCCTTCATTGAGTTGTTCAATTTTCTTTTCATCGGTATCAAGACAAATTACTTGATTACCAAGTTCAGCCAATCCGCTCCCTAAAACCAGTCCCACATATCCAATTCCGTGAACGGTGATTTTATTCATGCTTAAAAGGTCTCCCACAAGCGCGTCGCCAGTTTTTGAGAGCCTTCCAAAACATCCAACCCCAGAAGGAACAATACAAGCAACAAATATAACTCCGGCAGTCCCAGGACAATCCTAATCCGCTCATTTTTGAGCTCCCCTTGAGGTTCAAAAATAGCGCTACCACAAATAACTGACGCCTTTTCGCATGTCTTATACAGCAAAACATATGCTCCTAAGGCCACCAGGGACCAACCTCGCTCGTTCCTCACTTCCTTGGTTGAAAGCGAGTGAGGAAATGGATAACAATGTATAGTTAGTTGATACAATAGCAATTATAGTATAAATTTAAGTCAATGAAAGATTCAAATGAAAAGGGATTTATCAACCGCATGACAATTTCTTATTCAGAAAAACACTTTAGGCATGGAGCACAATCTTATGAAAACAGTAAAAACTGTATTAGTCGCCGGAGGTGCTGGTTTTATTGGCACAAACTTGTGTGAGGCACTGCTTGAACAAAATTACAAAGTGATCTGTTTAGACAATTTTTTTACTGGTACATTGGAAAATATTGCTCCTATGCAAGAAAATAAGAACTTTACTGTTATTGAGCATGATATTTGTACGCCGCTTGATTTAAAAAATATCGATGAAATTTATAATATTGCTTGTCCTGCATCACCCATCCAGTATCAAAAGGATCCACTTTTTACTATTAAAACCTCGGTTCTTGGCGCTTTCAATTTGTTGGAATTGGCTAGAAAGAATAGAGCGAAAATTTTGCAAACTTCCACATCAGAAGTCTATGGTGATCCAACCATACATCCACAACCAGAATCTTACTGGGGCAATGTGAATCCCATTGGACCTCGCGCTTGCTATGATGAAGGCAAGCGTTGTGCTGAAACTATTTTTACAAATTATCTACATAAATATGGTCTAGAGGTGAAAATTGCCCGGATTTTCAATACTTATGGTCCAAAAATGCAAGCAAATGATGGACGAGTGGTCAGTAATTTTGTCATTCAGGCATTACAAAACCAGGATCTCAGTGTCTATGGGACAGGCAATCAAACACGCAGTTTTTGCTATATCAGCGATTTAGTAGATGGATTGATCAAATTAATGGCTACCGATAAAGAGTGTTCTGGGCCAATTAACCTTGGGAACCCTAATGAATTTACGATTATGGAATTAGCGAAAATTATTATCGAATTAGTTGGTGGAACGACTCATACGGTATTTCACAGTTTGCCGATTGATGATCCAAAGCAACGACGACCGGATATTACATTGGCAAAAACCAAGTTAAATTGGCAGCCACAAGTTGATTTGCGAGATGGGTTAAAACGTACAATAGAATATTTTGCCAATAAACTTTCTTTACATAATTGAATTCATGATTAATTTTAATATAGTATGATTGAGATAATCGGCCTATTGAAATATAGTAATTGATTAAAGAGGATTCGGATGGAATGAGAGAAATTATCAAACTGGCATTAAGACCGTGGGTTGAATGCATAGCTAGACGATAAGAACTTACCACAAGGTATATATATTATGCATGGAGCTTTTAAAAAACAACTCTCCTTTTTTGTATTCCATTTAGTATCAAGTGCTGTTTTTGCCGACAATGCAAAAGCAATTGCATATAAGTCCTACCTCAAGGGGGTCAATTATGAGCAAGCCTTATATGCATTTGAAGCTAGAAATGCTTTCCGAAACGCATCGGCCCTCGACCCTAAAAATCCTGGTTATTTAACCCATGATGCTTGGTTTTTACATCTATTTGGCTTTACGGAGCAAGCCACCGTGGCTTTCCAGAAAGCATTGAACCACCCCCAAGGAACTAATATGTATCAGGGCTTAGCTTGGGATGAATTTTATTTGGGAAATCTTGCCGAATCTCAAAGAGATTTCAAACACTTTTACTCTTCTCGCTGGCTAAATAGTAACTATACCAATGCTTTCATTAAAGCTCCTCTGCTGGCCAATACAGAAAATGAATTAAAAATTTATGAACTGAAACAAAAGCTGGCACGCGATCCAAATAATTTAGCACTACAAAAAGATTTGTTTAATAATTACATATACCATAATGAATATAATCATGCGATCGCGCTCGGTAGAACCTTAATAGCCAACAAAAAAACTGATAATTTTACTCGGCTAGAATTTGCCAGAACATTGTTTAAGAATAAGCAATATGCTCTGGCAGCAGCTCAATATCAGCAGCTTATGCAACGATTTCCACACAATGCATTTCTCTCTTATGAATGGGGCAGCAAATTAGTTGAGCTTGGGCAATATGATGCTGCATATAAAATGTTAACCCAATCCCTAGATGATTATCCAAGTCCCGAAGCAAAAGAAGCTTTGGCGAAATTAGAAGCTCAAAAAGGAAATTGTGATACCGCATTCTATTTGCTATCGGATATATCGGATAAACGCAGTTCTGGCTACTTGTTGGGAATGGGTGATGTTTATCGCAAATGTGGGCAATACATGCGGGCAAATATTTATTATCAAAAAGTTTTACAGAAGTATCCTTACAACAGCGATGCGTTATGGGGTGTTTTATCGTCTACGGCTGCAGCACATGAATATGAAGGCAACCGAGTTGCCTACGATCGTTGGCAAGAAGTTTATAATTGGGAGCGCCCATTTTTGCAGCAGCAGCTGGTCGATTACTATCAGTCTCCTATGATACCAATCAGTGCGGACTTTTATGATAGTTCAAATACTTTTCGCCGCCAAGATGTTGGTGTAGCTGCTGATTTTTATGCAATGACCAATACCAGGCTAAATCTTTCAGAAGTTTATTCAGGATTCGAGCAAAATGGATTCGATAGTGTTTCTAGAAATATGGTGCAATTGCAAGGGTCAAAACTATTTACAGAGCATTGGCAGCTGTTTGCGGGAATTTCCGACAAAGTTTATAACAATGGCTTTAATAATCTTAATGGCAATGTAGCATTGAAATATTCTTGGTCAGAAACTCTGAATGCAACTATAACGTTCAACCATTCTGACATCATCGACACCGAACCTCCTTTTAGTATCCAAATTTACAATTATATTGTAGCGATTGGTGCGGTTGGTTTAAATATACGAACCGATGATTATAGTGGTACAATGTATTATCAGCCGACACAAAATTTATCTTTATGGGGCAAAGGGATTTATGGTAAATACTCTGACGGCAATAACCGAACTCAAGCAAGTTTTGAAGCGAACTATAAACTGATAAATATTCCTGAGGTAAGAATTATATACGATTTCTTTTACCTCAATTATTCCAACCCTGCCCCGATATTTACTCAAAACAATCACAGTCAATCAGCATATTATGACCCGATAGATTTTCAGGTTCATACAGGGAAAGTGCGAATAGAACATTTTGTCACATCAAAATTACGGATGGGGATTGAAGATGGATTGTCCTTTTTTCCACAAAATTCTAGTTATGGAAATGCAGTAGCCGGATATATGGATTATAAAATCATCACCCATTTGGGAATGAGATTGGGCGCACAATATTATAATCAAAATAACAGCATTTTTAGAACAAGTCGCAACGGTGGGTCTTTTTGGGCAAAGGCTGCAAGCCTTTCATTTATTTATAAAGTATAAACTGATGGAGACATTTTTATATGGGAAAGGGTCACGTATTAGTCACCGGTGGTGCAGGCTTTATTGGATCTCATCTTGTGGACCGGCTTCTTGATCGAGGATATGAAGTTACAATTTTGGATTGTTTAGTGGATCAAGTTCATCATGATGAAGAAAAGGATTCAGAAGGATGGCCTATTTACTTAAATAAACGTGCTCGACGAATAAAAGGCGACCTTTCTTCAGAAGACCAATTTGAAAAGAATTTAAAGGGAATAACCCACCTTGTTCATTTAGCTGCTTCTGTTGGTGTGGGGCAAAGTATGGCTAATATTGTTGACTATACTAAAAACAATACTATGTCAGCAGCAGTTATGCTTCAAGTGCTTTCAAAGGGAAATCATTCAGTCAAAAAGATTGTAACTGCATCATCTATGTCTATTTATGGTGAAGGACAATATCGAACAGCCGCAGGCCCTCTGACATTTGCGCCAAGTCTTAGGAACAATAAACAGCTCAAAGAAAAAAAATGGGAACTGTATCACGATGGTGAGATCCTAATTCCTATTCCTACCACAGAAGAAAAACCATTAATGCCAGCGTCAATTTATGCAATTAATAAACGGGATCACGAAGAGATGTTCCTCGTTGTGGGAAGAGCCCTTAATATCCCTACTGTCGCCCTTAGACTTTTTAATACCTATGGTTCTCGTCAAGCCTTGAGCAATCCATATACAGGAGTGGGAGCTATCTTTATTGCTCGCTTGCTGAAGGATTTACCCCCTTTAGTGTTTGAAGATGGGAAGCAACAGCGTGATTTTGTGCATGTTAGCGATGTCGCCAATGCATTTGCTTGTGTCTTAGAGAATGAAAAAGAAGTATATGATGTTTTTAATGTGGGAAGCGGTTCTGCTGTGAGCATCCAGCAGGTTGCGGAAACGCTTGCAAGCCTAATGAATAAAAAAATTGCGCCTGTAATTTCAAATGAATATAGGGTTGGGGATATTCGGCATTGTTTTGCAGATATCAAAAAAATTGAGCGAGTTTATGGTTTTAAACCTCAAAAAAATCTTACAGAAGGAATGATGGAATTAATCAACTGGGTAAAATAAGTTCTAGGACCATTGGTAAAAAACTCTTTTGATTCATCAATAGTGGCGGGGAAATAGTTATGGCAGAACCTTACTTCATTGCTTTGACAACATTATATGCTTTTGCACAAATTATTTATTCGCTTTCTTTTCTTGTGGATTTATATTTATACTCCCGCCCCGTGAATTGGGTGGATACGAAAGAAACCATTGACCCTCGTGAGGATGAATTTCCTTTTATTGTATTGTTTTATCCGGTTTTGAAAGAACCAGAAGGAACAATGTATACAACAATGAAATCGTTTGAGAAACTGTATTATCCTAAAGATAGATACCGCATTATTGCAATTCCTAATTCGAATGATTTTGAGACGATAGAAAAACTGAGGGATCTACAAAAGACATTTGTTTTTTTAGAAATCATGGAGGTACCTCCTACTGATGATCCTTCTTGGCAAATCGTGTGGGACAACTGGAGTGCTAATGAAAAAGCGTACTGGTGGCATCTAGGAAAACACGCTGGGGTCACTAATCTCCCACCTAAAAAGACCCGCCAGCTCATTTATGCTTTTTATCACATTGCCCAGCAGTTTGATGGGAAAGAAGATTTTCTCGTTAATTATGTTGATGCAGACACGTGCTTACCTATAGATCATTTCCTTGACGCTGCAGTTGGCATTCGACATTATGACGTATTACAGGCTACAAATATTGCAGGCAATCTGAATCAAACATGGCCTTCAAGTTTTCATGCATTTGATCATATGTTATGGGATGGACTAAAATATCCTCATTTATCTGCTAATGGAAAGCACCCTTATTGGGTGTTAGGGAAAGCACTTTATTATAAAGCATCAGATCTACTCAATCTTGGTGGATTTCATCCTTGGATGGCAATAGAAGATCCTGAAGTCGGTATGCGATTTTGGATGAATGGAAAAAAACTTGGAATCATTGAAAAACCTGTTATTGAAGAAGTTCCCCTTACTTTCATGGGTGGGGTTACTCAACGAAAGCGATGGATCTGCGGATTTTTTCAAAGTCTAACCGAGCCGTTGTCACGCCTTGGTATGAGTAGACGTCAAAAAATTCTAGCATGGATGAACTTTCTACCCTGCCTCTGCCTATGGTTTAATATAATTGGCCTACCTACGGGGGTATGGGCCTTATTGGCCTGGATTCACAATCGCAACATCTTTCCCATGTGGTTGATCATACTTAGCATAATAAACATTGCAGCTTGTATTATTCAACAATCATTCCTTTATTACAAAACGTGGAAACGAACGAGTCTAGTGCTGGATAATCTGTCCTCGCGAATTTGGTACATGTTCCGAGTGAATCCAATTTTTGCCATGTTTTGGTGGTTTTTCTGGCTTGTTCCTATCACAATTGGGTTTAGTATGTATCTAGGGGAAGGAGGGCTTGTATGGATTCGTACTACCAAAACTAATGCAAACACCTCTTTGTTCAAGAAAAAAGTAGTAGATTGGTTCAAAAAAAGGAAATGATCAATTGGCATTGATGTAATGGGTACTAAAATGGCAGCGCCAGTTTCGGTTCTAATAAGAGGATTTGTGTTTTAAATAGTTGCTGAATGTGGAGCAAACTTTCTTTATCTACCGCCTCAAAGCGAGCCACCAAGCATGGAGTGGTATTAGAAGCACGTAGTATGCCCCAACCTGTAGCAAATTCAACGCGTACTCCATCAATAGTAATAATTTGTGCTTGAGGAAACTGTGCTTTCTCCCTAAAACGGTGCATAAACACAAATTTTTTCTCATCGGGCATAGCAATTTTTAGCTCAGATGTACCGACACTTTTAGGAATTAATTTAAATTGATCACTTGCTGTTAGATTAGATGAGGTAATGATTTCCAGCAAACGACAGGCACTGTAAAGCGCATCGTCAAATCCATACCAACGATTCTTAAAAAACAAATGCCCACTCATTTCACCGGCCAGGATAGCCCCTTCTTTTTTCATCACATCCTTCACTATAGAGTGTCCAGTAGGACACATTTTAGCTATTCCCCCTGCATCTTTAATCACTGCCGCCAAATTATTGGAACACTTAACATCAAAAACTATAACGCTACCAGGACATCTGGTTAAGAGTTCACGAGCATATAGCATCATCAAACGATCGGGATATATCGTTTCGCCAGTATTAGTCACTAAACCAAGTCTATCGGCATCACCATCAAAAGCAAAACCAAGGTCGGCCTTTTGCGCAATAACTTCATTTTTTAAATCAACTAAATTGTCTTCTATTGTTGGATCAGGATGATGATTTGGAAAACGACCGTCTACATCACAATATAGCGGAATGACTTCACAACCTAATTTTTCAAGCACTTGCGGGGCGACTAGTCCTGCAGTGCCATTCCCACAGTCCACAATAATTTTCAATGAACGCTTTATTTGTATGTCACTTACAATACGTTTTGTATACTCTTCCATGATATCTAGCTCTATTTCTTTACCACATCCATTAACTCGCTTACCCTCAGCAATCATGGTGTATAAAATACGAATATCTTCTTGCATTAAAGTCTTACCAGACAATACTATTTTGATGCCGTTATAGTTAATTGGATTATGGCTTCCAGTAACCATTACACCAGAATCAATACCTTTAGTATGTGTTGCAAAATACATCATTGGTGTGGTGACCAAGCCTATATCAAAAACATCAATGCCACTATCAAGCAATCCTTGTTTTAAGGCTAAAGCTAAAACAGGACTAGTTATGCGACCATCGCGAGCAAGTACAATTTTCTGACGTTGTAATTTACTTAAATAGTAACCTAAAGCCAAACCAATACTATAAAATGAGTCCTCATATAATTCTTTACCTATTATCCCTCTAATATCATAGGCTTTAAAAACAGTGCTAGGAACTTGTATTTGTCGGTACGTTGTTTTCTGGGATAATTTGATAGATTTGTCCTGATTCATCTTTTTTTACTCCCAGTTTAGGCTTTTTAGTGGTATTACATTTTATGTTGCTTTTTGTTTAAGTACTTTTTTTGAACTTTCAACGCCTGGTTGATCGAATCGATTAATGTCTCAGATAACAGGTAACATTTCTTTAGCAGAGGCTTTTGTAGCTGGTAAAATCGAATCCCTAAACCAGCAACAAGAAATACAACTTTATGTATTAGAGCTAATTTTGAATACATACTTTACTCCGAATAGCGACATTGTCCCAAAAAATATTTTATAAAAGCGTTGGTTTTGGCAAATATATAAACCATTTATTATACTATAGACTAATTTTTATTTTGTTGAACCACTCAATAAATAACCAATTTTCATATTCAATCAACTGGTTAAGATCATATGATCAACAAACAAAGGCCGCACATTGCAAATTGTGTCAGATTATTAAGAAGCACTAAAACAGCGAAATAATATCGAAATCATCCTCTCTGATGAGTTGCTTTGATACTAGGATATTGATGTATTAGCAGGGTTTTTCAGATCTTTCAGAGACTCTAGAAAAAGACTGCCAGCCCGGTTAGGATATCCTTCGTGAAGCATCCCGTGTCCTAGTTGTTGGTCAGATCGCCAGGCCCAAGCCACATAACCTATTCCCCACTCGTTGAGAATGGAGAGAGTATTCTTCAACCACTCCAATTCATGTTCTTGGTCTTCTTCTCCATTGGAAAGATAAGCTCCAATTTCTGTCACAAGAAGCAGCTTTTTATCTGTTTTTAAGACCTTTGGAAAAAGAGCCCATTGAAGGGCCTGGAGGATATCACCTCGTTCCCATAGATTGACAATGGAGCTCACTCCTCGGTGAGCCAGTCCCGATGATCCTCCTCCGGAATTTCGGTACAGGTGAGCCCCATAGATTAAATTGTTATCTTTCAAAGGATGTTTTTCAATCCATTCCAAGGTGGATGCAGGGTGGGATGGTGGTGGGTAGTCGAGATTGACCCAACAGTCATAATTCCATTGAACAATCACTGGATTGCTCGTCCGGTGACGGAGGATGGGAAGAACTTCTTCGACGAATTTGAACCATTCCTCCTCAGCTTGACTATCCCCATGCGGCTCGTTATATAACTCAAAAAGAACATTTGGATAAGCACCTAATTGGTCTACCACCGAATCCCAAAGAGCAATAAATTCAGAGCGATCTCGAACAACCTCGGGAAATCTCCCCCAAGGGGCCCATGGAAGGGACTCCTGGCCTGATTGGCGCCCTTGAACATTTTTCAGTGCAAAAAAATCAAAAATCACATAAAGATCTCTGTCTCCGGCCCACTTCACCGTGTCCTGTATCATTTGACGGTATGTCTCCTGGTAGGTCACCTCCCGATAAGGATCTTTGTAGGTAACAGGATTATTCTTCCACCAATCCACCACCGTGTGGAGGCGGACCACATTGAACCCAAGCTTTTTGTAGGAATCCAAGGTTTCCTTCACTACTTCTGGATCCCAATTGCCCATTCCTGAATAGAGGGGTAAACCCGGAGGATCCCAAGCCCCATCAGGCACATCAAGGAAACCATGGTGATTGATCCCACGCAAGATGATAGCCTGCCCATTGGAATCCCTTAAGATAGAACCATCCACATGCAATGGAAGGGTTTGAGCGAAGGAGAATCCCAGGGAAAAGAGGAATGAAAAGCCAATGAAGCTCCGAAAAATTGCTCGGCTCCTGTAAGAAAAAGTGACATTCCTCCGAAAAAATAATTTCATTTTCCCAGCACCAACAACTGACCAACTACCAAGATGCACCAAATAAAGGCTGTCGTTCTTGAAGGCAGATTCTTGTTTTCTACGATTTCCCCCAGTCCCGAATACTCTTGCTCAGCATTCATAACCGAACCTAAAAATTTCCTGACATCATCGATCGCTTGCATTTGTTTTCTCTGTAGATCGAGTTGATTTTTTCAAGGGCTGCACACCTTGCGGCATAGGAATCGTGTTTTTTTTGATGGCTCCATAATAGCCCCAAAGCAGATCGGCAGCAAAACTTCGATATGGGCTCCACTTCTTGGATCTCAAGTATAATTCTTCAGTTGTAGGACGGCTCGCAACACCGTCAAGAATTCTAATTGCTTCTTGCAATGCTATATCTGCAGCGGGAAATACATCGGTACGTGCTTCACACCACATTAAATAGGCTTCCGCAGTCCATCGCCCTATCCCCTTTAATGTTACAAGCTTGGCACTTGCTGCTTCATCATCAAGTCCTTTAAGCGCTTCAAAATCGATTTCCCCCTTTTCATACGCTTGAGCAAGTCCATGAATGTAGCGTGCTTTTGGTGCGGACAGACCATAAGTCTTTAGTTCTTCAATTGTTCTACTGAGAATCTGCTGTGGATTAACTATAACTAGTCCCATCTCAAGTCGATTCCAGATCGCATTGGCGGAAGCAACTGACACCTGTTGTTCCAATATAAGTCGCACCAGACCAGCAAAACCGCTTGCCCTTGTTCACCAATCCAATATAGGTATGACCTCATTTGCTCTGGCAAGAGAAGGATCCAGAAGACTTAGTGCTTGTCGAGCCAGTTGGATTTCAGCTTGAGATATTTTTTTTAACATGGCACGTTTTTCCTACTTCTCATGAAGAATCATATTTATAAATTTTTGTAAATTTGAGGGATAACAAAAGTCAGACTTTGCTATCGGTAATTATAAGCATCAGTCTTTGCTCGTAATTCTTATATATCAGCTCATCTCAAAGAAGATAAAAGACTTCGTTGGAGATTTTACCAGATTTTCTAGCTTTGATTAAAATTCCTCGCTCGTTGCCAATAACCGCAAAAGCCAGCTCCTTTAGAGCGTTATACTCATTATTTAATGAAGAGTAAAGAAATTCACCAAACTGATCTTTTATTACATCAAGTCTTCATTGAAAATGAGTGTTACTGCCATAATTACCTCCGAAGCATTTCTTGATAATTTTTTGTTTGTAAAGATGACTACTACTCCAACCTACCCCTATGTGATTGATTTTTTATCTATTTGATGTTATAATGCTCATTCAACTTAAGCCCCAGATTGCTTTAAAAGGCGTGTCCTCATTAAAAAAATAACAAGATAATCTGTTTCTCAGGAGTAAGTCATGTGGTTCACATTTGCTATTTTTGCTGCCATTTTATGGGGTTTTAATTACGCATTGGCTGAAAAAATATTAAACAGCATTTCCCCCGTGACTCTATTAGCATTGGAAATGACAATTGGTGCTGTATTGTTTACCTGCATTTCATTTTTTACTACTATGAAACGAGATGTTGAACTTCTAACAACAGATTCCGGTTTGCTCTTATTAACTATAGCCGAGATAGTAATCGTGCTTGTCGCCAGTTATTTTATCGCTGCCTCTATCAATCTTAAAAATGCTACAATTGCAGGTATCGTCGAATTAACGTACCCCATATTTACCATTATTTTTACTTGGTTTTTATTTAATCAAGTGCATGTGAATCTTTCAGTCATTATTGGTGGGCTCTTAATTTTCATCGGCATTTTAGTCATAGGCTTGGCATAAGAGTTCGCACTGTAGCCAGCACGCCATCCCTATATGTTTAGGTGATTCGTGACAAAACTAAATAACCATAAGCCCGGCATGCCACAACACCCATATCTTTAAGAACAAGGGATAAAGTATTTGTTAATTGAACTTACAGTGATAGGTTTCGTGAATGGACATTTTAGAGCATAAGAATTAATTCCGTAAATGTTGGGCTTAACAGCCCAGCCTACGGTTATTTAGCTTCTTTTGTTATTACCTATCCCGAGCCGGTGTATCCCAGGAATTTGTTGCCATTCCTACGAATGGCAGGAATGACAATTTAATCAAATGCCGTTAACGAATTGGTTGATCCATTTGACTCAACCAAAGTGTTTCATCACGTTCAGGTACTTTTTTAGGCGCTTGAAATAATAAAAGGCTACCCCTAGATTGATGCGAAGTAGATGTTGTAGCTAATCCTGTTTTGGAGCTGCATAGCGTTGTTACAATCATTCCGGCGTGAATCTGAATAAATTGTTTAAACAATGCCGTATTAATAAAGACCATAGCCCTTTTCTCAATAGCGGGATATTCCTTTATAAATTCAATAGCACCACGGAGCATTAAGCTTAAAGTTTCTCTTTTATAAATACTAAAATAAATGTGTTTTATTATATCAAGGCTCCCATGGAGCTGAGTACATGCTTTATTAAAATCAATTATAGCCTTTTGAATATTATTATTTTCTCTAATTCTTTTATATTGTTTTTTTGTGGGTACAATATTGTTTGCTGTCAGTATTTTCAAAGAATAGGCATAATTGTTTTTTTCATTACTTAAGCGTTTTTCATGAGGCACCTCATTTGTCTGATTTCTTTGAGGAAGTAATAGTTTTCGAAGTTGTTTTTCCAGCGTATGTAAAGTAGGCCTTCGTTCTGGTCGAGGAACTAGGCATGATTGAATGAGACGATTGATATCAGGGGAAGGCTTCTTTAATACAGATTGCATCATAGAAGCCAGCGCGTAGACATCCATGCTTTTTTTAGCAGGTATCGGCGTTTGTGACCAACACTCTGGTGCAATTTGTGTATATTTCTTTCTTTTTGATATCCTCTCTTCGTTTGTCTCTACAACAAAGATATCGGAATCGAGCAGCTTATTTTCCTTTATTGAAAGCCCACCATCAAGTAAATAACTCTTACCAGAACTCATGTCGTAATGGATATTATCTGCTTTTAAATCCAGAACAATAAATCCCTTATTATGACAATCTTTTAATGCTTCAATTGCAGAAATAAAAAGTTTTATTTGTTGTTTTTTGCTAGTGAAATGCAGACTCTCATAAGGTATGCCAGCAATGTATGGAAGCACCAGTCTATAAGTATCTTCACGTTTTATTAATTTAATATTCTGTGTGGGGTACAGAGTCTTGAAAAATTTATATTTATTATAAACTTCCTTATAATCAATATTATCCTGATCTAGAGGCTTAAGCACTGCTTGTGATCTTTGGCCATCAGCAGATTGGAACTTTCTTGCATTGGCGTATGTTCCAGAACCAATGGTTTTTACTGGATAATATTCCGTTCCTTCTTCGCTTTCATAACACGACTCCTCAGAACTATTATCATCGTCATCATGGAATTTATAGTTTTTTGGCATAATCCTTTGCCCTTATCTTCATTAGCTCCCACATCAATTCTGCGCATTTTATAGAGCAAAGTCCATTAAGTGATAAAAAAAGCATATGCTGATTTTTTAATGAACTCAAATCACTGGATATATATCCACATAGAAAAGAGCTATTAACACGGCACTACTATCCAGCCTTATTTTTGAAAGGAAACTTGAGTTAAACCATCATCCTCCTCAACTTTTCTAAACTCCGAACTTGACACTTGATCTGATTTTAAAGAAGTCTCTGCGCTTAAAGCAGCTTCTCGTTTAGCTTGTCTTTGCTTTTCAGGATTTGGTTGCATATGTATATTTTGATAAAGCGGGACAGCTGGACCAGTTGGTTCAGTTGGTTCAGTAATGGAAGACTCAATTTCCTCAGATGAATTAACACAGGTATTATACAATAACGCGCCTAGCCCCGTTACAATTGGGACACCTGCTCCAATTGCAGCACCTATCGCAGTACCAATACCCGGAGCAATAAGTGTACCTATAAATGCACCAAGACCTGCCGTTGCTGCCATTCCAGCAATAAATAAGAGCACATCGTATGCAATGTCAAAGATAGAAACTTCTTCAATTTTTTGCGCTTCTGTATTTGTTACTGACTTTCCCTTTATGCCAACTTGTTCTCTTTTTAAAGGAGAAGCATCTCTATGAATAGGTGTAGTATCATTCGTGTTCCCTGTATTCCTTGATACAGGAACAGTTTGCTCACTATTGTCATGTGATGGGCTATGAACTTTCGTAAGTGTTAACGCGTCATCCTCTATATGACTTGTTTCTGGTTTTTTTTCAGTACGCTCTGCATTGCTATTAAAGGCCTCATTAATCAAAGCCATACAGGAATTTGTTGCTTTGATACGATGCCCACTAACAGCGGGGAACTCTTTTTTAATATCAGAAAATAAACGTTTTTTTCTTGCGCTATCACTATCAATGGTTAGTTCTGTTTGTTTTGAATTACTGTCGTAATAATAAAGCTTATCTCCATGTAAAACATAAATATGCTGGTAAAGTGAATTATCACCAAGCGGTGTCCTGTCACTTAAAGTGAGTAATTCGCATCCGAAATGCTTTGGCATTGAAGCAAATAACTCTTTAAGATTAACTCCCATATCATGGCTATTTAAGTCATCATTCTTTAGTTCTTTAGCAACTTTTTCCAATCCGTTTCGGTCACCATATAACCAACAAAAATAGCAAATTACTTTCTTAGCTCGATGATCTAATGGTGATAATTTTTCAAAAAGATCGTGAATAATTTGTGATGCTTGCTGTTTGGTTACTTTATTAAAATCTGCGGAATTATTGTGTTCGTTTAGGATAATCTTGAAATTGGCATTTTTTATGAAAGATGCATATTCATCACTAGGTAACTCAAGCAAAAGTCCAGTAAGTGTATGGTACTCTACAGTCATTTTCTTATAGAGATTCTCTTTAATATCAACTGGTAAATTAGGATTTTTTTGCCCTACAACCTTCAGCTCTTTATGTCTATAACGTGCAATAATCTGTGTCAGATCCTCCGACTGAAGTTTAAGCGGTCGGCTTAAAAAATCTTTATTGTCTGGATTATTGATAATATGAAATAAATCAGTCACAGCAGTTTGCGTGCAACGAGCAAAACCAGCGGAGCGATCACCCAGATTTTTTATTACCTGCGCAATAGTTTTATCTTGAGGTGATGTCAGTTGTAATAATTGATTTTTATATTTTTCAGGTAAGCTTCCTAAATAGAAACAGAAGGCTTCATAAGCTAATTCAGCCTCAACTGTGGCATATTCTTCAGTACCGCGAAGATTTTTACTGCCCAGAGCCAGTCCATCAATTAATTTGTTCAGAACTACCAGGGGTGGAGTTCCGTTTTCATTAACGTTCAAAATATCAACTAGAAGCTGTTGTAGATCGTTGCTTTTTTGATAAATAGCGCTTCTTAATTGTGTATTCGAATCAAGGTAATCATAAAATTGCCTATGCAACGAAAAAGGAAAGCGGGCAATTTGGTTCACATCAAAAAGAGTGTCACCCTCTATGGTAAAAGATGCGAGCTGGCCTGATACTTCTTCTGTTATTACTTCATCGGCCGGATCAAACATGCTGAATGGAGAATCGGTGACATTACACTTCAGTACAGGTACAGGCCTTGGGTTGGAGTGTGTGTTATAAAGGACATCAACTTTCAGTTTTTGTTTAACACCAGGCAACAAAATCTTACAGATATCGTGTAATGAATCAGGTTGAAAGAGCTCATAAGCTATTTTCCAATAGAGCGCATTACAAAGGCTATCAGGTGTTTCTGTGTAGCTAAGGCAAGTATTCGCATTGCGTTTTTCTCTTTCTGCACACAGTTTTTTAAAACCTTCTTGTAAGTCACCAATACTCGTCTTTTTATGATCAAAAAGCGCTCGTAATTTTTGTTTTTCCTGAGCAAACTCCTGATCAAAAGCAGCTCTTCTTAAATCCGCAATTGTTGTTAGAGGGCGTTCCTGGTGCACACTAGAACTTGCCAAAATTTTCTTTATATTGATTATTGTTGTTTCGTCAGAAGGTTCCTTATCTAAAAAATCCTCAAGTTGCTCTTCAATCTTGTTCGACTTAGATTCACTTTTTCGTTTAAATTTCATTGGTGATAATGATATTTTTTTAAGCTTTTTAAACCTGGAACTTTTTTCAGATATGATTGTTTCTGTTGGTACGGAGTCCTGAATATCTTGCTCTAGCCCGATCTGTGTCGTTTTCTTTTTATGACTTGGTCTTAATTTTTTAGACACACTAGGTACATGTAGTTTAGGTAAGTGGCTTGCTCTATGCTTCTTGCTTTTTACCACTATATTTTCAGTAGGTACATATTCCTGTGCATCCCACTCAGGTACGGTCATGACATGTTTCGAAGGTGATTTTTTGTAAGTAATTGTCTCACTCTTTGTCTTAGCGAGCTCTCGATGACTATGCTCGCGTTTCTTCTCCTGTTCAACAGGAAAAGTTTCCATCGAACCCATAGTTTCGGTTTTTAATGGTTTGGGTAAAGTTAATGTTTTAAAGGCTTCAATTGCGTTGGTAATATTCTCATCTTGATTTTCTGGAAATATTTTTCCTATAAAATGAATAATTAGATTACATTCGGAACTGACATCTTTGTTTTGATCATACCTATTACAGTATTCCTTATATATTTCATTAATATGCTCAATCAAATACCTCGCTCTGATGTTTTGGATTTTATGCATGTAAGCGCTAAGGTATTCTTTGATATTTATTGTTACTCCAAGAGAAATTTTCTCACTTTCAAAAATTGTATTTGGATATTTTCCAAACATATCAATTATTTTTTGGAGATAATCCTCCATTAATCCCGCATTAAAGAAATCCTCTATTGAGTTGATTTTAAGATGATTAATTTCATATTTTATTGACAGGCCATATTCTTTTAGGGAATCTCTGTGGCTGAATATTTTAAAATGGCTACCTTTTATTGCATATAAAATATCAACAATTTTGGGGATTCCTCGCAAGCAATTTGGAAATAGTTTTTCAATTCCTTGCGGTAGTTTTTTGAGCTCCAACGCCAATTGATGCGAAATGTATAGAGTAGCCATTTATATTTCCTTTTACTCAGTTGGTATATCAAGAGTAACATTTATAATGTTAAAGGAACGTTTCATTGACTACGTATTTTATGATCCTATATCCGTCAGATTTATTTATGAATAAAAAATAGAGGACGTATTTCTTAAATGAGGCTTGGATGCCTCACAAATTTTCAGCAAATGTAGGTTGTACTTTGACTCAATGACACGGTCTATTTTCACTTAGGCAAAATGAATAAAAGATAATTGGCAACCGTGTCCCTGCTCTTTTTTATGATATGCGCGACGACAACTGAAAAAACGTGCCTCATCTTGGTAAGTATCTATATCTACAAAAGACACCTGCTCGATACCTAAATTGATTAATTTCTTATATACATACATCCTTAAATCAAACATATAGTGATCTTTATTTACTGAAGAATTGAAATATTCTGAGTACATGGGGGAGTCACTGATGATTTGTTTATAGAATTCAGAATCCACTTCATAAGATGGCTGCGTAATGCAAGGACTAATTACAGCAGAAAGGTTACCCGGGAAAACACCCAGCGAAAACATCGTGTGTACGCAAGATTCTATAATGCCTGCCCTTGCAGAGCGCCAACCAGCATGCGCTATGCCAATGACTTTTTTATCGTGATCAGCAAATAAAATAACTGGGCAGTCAGCACTTAACGCACCGAGAACAATATTCCTATTTTGAGTCACCATAGCATCAGCATGAATTGTTTCCTCTGCCCCCCAAGGTTGGTCAACAATAATCGTTTTGTTACTATAGCAGTCAGTAAAAAGTACGAGTTGAGATAATGACTTATTGATGTGTGACATAGCCAATTGCCTGTTTTCTCGTACGACTTTTTTATCCTCTTGAAAATAAGAACAGTTCAATGAAGCATATACGCCCTCGCTGACTCCTCCAGTACGGGTGAAAAAACCATGCTCAACGAAATTAAGATTTGCAAACGATGGATCAACTATGATTTCTATTTTATTGTTCATCAAGTAGCCTTTAAGGTTTCATCCACATACAACATTGAAGAACTGACTTTATAAGAGACAATCCTGCTCAAGATAGCAGTAGAATCTATGATTCAAATTTCCAAGTATATATTCTATACTTTTCAAATTGCCAAAATCTAATTCCTTAGTAATTACTTGATTAGAAGCAAGCTCTTTCACCTATTCTCAACGGCAAAAAACAGTGCAACTGATACAGAGGGACAATGGACAGTCAATTATCTTATTTTCTTCATCTTTCCAGCATCATAGAATCAATGCCAGATGCTTTGGTTATTATTGATAATAATGGGCGAATTATTTTAATTAACGGCCAAACAGAAAAATTATTTGGATATGCACGGACTGAATTATTGGGTCAACATGTGGAACAATTAATGCCCAAACGCTATCACAGCAAACATGTACACCATCGTGATCATTATTTTGTAGCACCCAAAATGCGCTCCATGGGTTCAGAATTAGAGTTATTTGGCATAAAAAAAAATGGCACTGAATTTCCTGTAGAAATAAGCTTAAGCCCACTTAAAACAGATGATGGCACTTTTGCCCTCGCTGCTGTACGAGACATTGGCATCCGTAAAAAAGTCGAAGCAAAATTTAAATCCATTTTAGAAGCCACCCCTGATTGTTTGGTTGTTATTAATAATGAGGGAGAAATTGTCTTAGTTAATAATCGTACAGAACAACTGTTCGGGCACAAACCCAATGAACTCATTGGCCAAAATATAGAATGCTTAATACCTGAACGCTTTCATGGCAATCATGTTCATCATCGTAATAATTATTTTTCTGAGCCACGAGTAAGGCCTATGGGCGCAGGCTTAGCGTTATATGGACAGCATAAAAAGGGACATGAGTTTCCCGTTGCGATTAGTTTAAGTCCATTGGAAACCGAGGACGGTTTGTTGGCTTTAGCCGCTGTACGTGATATCTCGGAACAAAAACAACTCGAAGAGCAATTACAAAGAAAAAATAAAGAACTCGAGCAACAAAATCGTTTAAAAACTGAATTCCTGGCCAATATGAGTCATGACATCAGATCTCCCCTAACAGGGGTTATAGGAATGTCAAAATTATTAGAGGACATAGTCGAAGATCCTAATCAAAAACAATATGCCCAATGGTTAAGCGATAGTGCGAAACAACTTCTAAATATGTTAAACGTAATATTGGACACAGTTTCGGCAGAAAACGTCAATGAAGCAGCGTTACACGAAGAACCTTTCGAGCTCAATCAAATCATTCAAGAAATTTTACAACTTGTACGCCCCTCTACGATAACAAAAGGTATTGATTTAAAAACTCATATAGATGAGAACATCCCTCCTTCTTTAGTCGGTGATCACCTGAAACTACGTCGCATTTTATTAAATTTGCTTGGTAATGCGATTAAATTTACAAAGGTAGGCCATATTACGATTGAGGTAATGCTCCTCAAGCAAATGAAAACACACGCATTGCTACACTTTAGTGTCACCGACACAGGTATTGGTATTCCTTATGAACTACAAGATAAAGTATTCAATAAATTTTTCCGTGGCACCCCCTCATATAAAGGAGTATATAGAGGACATGGTCTGGGTTTACACATCGCACAATCTTATGCAAATTTATTAGGTGGACAACTTCTATTAACGAGTGAACCCGGTGTAGGAACGACGTTTTATTTTGATCTCTTATTAAAAATTGGCGATGACAACCATAATCAAATGTTATTAAATAACAAGGAAAAATTACAAGTAACTCCCACGCCTCTACGTTCTGAAGCCCCCTCAAATGCACCAAAATTATTGCTTATTGAAGACAATTACATTGCGTTGGTTTCTCTTGAAAGTTTAGTTAACCAAGCAGGCCTTCGCTATAGCAGTGCTAACGATGCAGAACAAGCACTGGAGCTGGCTAAAACAGAAACATTTGATTTAATTATTACAGATCTGGGACTTCCAGGCTTATCAGGCCTCGAGCTCACACAAAGAATAAGAGCGCATGAAAAAAAACATCACAAAATACCCGTTCCGATTATTGGACTAACAGGTCATGATGAAAATAAAATAAAAAATAAATGCATCAAAACAGGGATGAATGCCGCTTTTACCAAGCCATTAAACTTAGAAACTCTAGAAAAAATTAAATCAACTTACCTTACAACCACAATGCAAACCGCCAGTTCTACTCCCAAAAATAAGTCAAAAAAGCTTGGTCCTGATTTGCCTGATACAGAAGAAGAACTATTTAAACTAGATGTCTTTCTATTATTAGATGCTGATAGTGCGCTGACAAGCATGGGTAATAATGCGACCTTACTCACTCAGAATTTAAAGTTTATGATGGAACAAGAAATACCCAAGACAATTAAGGCCCTGGAAAAGGCATATGCTTCTGGAGAATGGGAATCAATTGAAAAGCTTGCCCACCAAATGAAGGGGGGCTTAGTTTATTGTGGCGCTTTTAAATTAATCCATGCCTGTCAATATCTTGAACGATATCATAAAGCCGGGTATCAAAAATTTCTTGAACCACTTTATAAACAGTTATGTGAAGTAATTGATGAAACTAAAGATGCAATCAATCAATGGCTTTCGCGTTAATTCGTATAAGCATCTTTTCAATTTATAGAATTTTTTACTCTAACCTCAAGACAATTTTTTTGAAATGGAGGTTTTTATGTTGATTCGACTCTTGGTCATTGTAAATTTTGAATTCTTGTATTGTAGTAGAGGATTTACTCTGGCTGAGAGCCCCCTATTTCAGAGAAAATAAATCGAGTCATTTATATCACTTTGGATGGGTCCGCTGGCAAGATGTTTATCAAAATCACCAAAATTTTTCAAAATTTTGGCAAAAACACGCCAGCAAAATTGCTTTTTAGGGAGACCCTGCGGGCAATACTCCTATGTGGCTTCCTATTATCCTTACAGTTTCAATCTTAAAATAAGGTGCAGCTTGGTTGAGGTGTAAAGAGCTGGTTTTCAAGCATAGAAGCGCATTGATTCAGCAAACGCAAAATCATTTGCTCTTTACTTTCAGTGGCGGTAAAACTAAAAAAACGTAAGTTATAGCCAGATGTATTAGCCAATGCATGCTTCAAGCCAGTTTGGAAATCGTGCAGCATGCCTGTGACAATTCCATTAAAATAACCTGTTTTGATGTTTTTTTTACTTTTTTTATCGCTAAGAAAAACCAGCATATCACCTACATCGTCTTTGATCTGCTCAATGTCTTGTTCACTAATAGAGGTCCTTAGGGAATCACTCTCATCATTAGAAGTAATAAAATAAGAAACTGCCAATGCAGAACTCTCTAGTATGTCTGGTTCGCGTGGCAGTGTAAATTTAATCTGGTTATGGTTGGTATAGAAATACAGCACTTCATACAATTGTACTAATAAGATACCAATACTGGCCGTTTTTTCGACTGAATCTGATATTTTAGGTAATTCATTCTGCGCAAAAACAGTTATAAAATGTATTATTTTTAGAGGGTTTACTGAGCCCAAGTCTATCGTTCTTGTTCTTAGGTAGTCATTGAATGACTCGCGCGCTTCATTTTTGGTTGCTACTCTATCAGCATTCAGAAAGCGTTTGCATACTAGCATGGCCTGATGATTGCTAAAACGAAGCAAATAGTGCAGTATTTCATTCGGCAGACTATCAAAAGGATTTATAGCATTGGATGGTACCATTGCAGTTGTTTTCATTTGCCTCCGACTTGGAACAGTTACAATTTTTTCAAGCGCGAATAGTACCATGATGCTCCATAATTGTACATTAATTACGAGTGTACTAGCTCAGATAATCAATCAACTTCAACTTACAATGTCAGCCTGAATGCATTTCATTTTATGATGTTTTAACGTAGTCTATAACACTTGTGGTATAATTGCCCCCAAAGAGAGCATATTGGGCAACAAAATTAACATCCTGTTCCCCTTTGCAGATACCAATAAATAAAGGAAACAGCATGAGTTTTAAGTCCCTAGGTTTAATCGAGCCATTACTTCAATCCATTAACGAATTAGGTTATAAAGAACCCTCTCCTATTCAAGATCAAGCGATTCCACAGATATTATCAGGTAAAGACGTTCTTGCCTCAGCACAAACAGGAACAGGTAAAACTGCAAGTTTTGTATTACCTCTTTTGCAAAAGCTTAGCTCAAAGCCTCGAGCCAAAAGCAATAGGACATATGCGCTCATTCTAACGCCAACACGTGAATTAGCGAACCAAGTACATGAGAGTATTCTGCAATATGGACGTCATTTATCACTACGCTCCGCTGTAGTCTTCGGTGGAGTAAAAATTAATCCACAAATGATAAGACTACGTTCTGGTGTTGAAATATTAGTTGCCACACCAGGTCGTTTACTGGATTTGCATCAGCAACGAGCCATTCAGTTCGATCAAGTTGAAACCCTTGTTTTGGATGAAGCCGATAGAATGCTGGATATGGGATTCATTCATGACATGAAACGAATCATTAATTGGCTACCCAGAAACCGGCAAAATCTACTGTTTTCTGCGACGTTTAATGATGGCGTTCGCAGTCTTGTAAAAACCATTTTTGATCAACCTGTTGAAATCGATGTTACACCTCGAAATACAACTGTAGTAAAAATCCAACAAACAATACATCCAGTCGATAAAAGCCGAAAAGCAGCCTTACTTAGCCATCTGATTCATAAAAATAAATGGGGCCAGACTTTAGTATTTTCAAAAACGAAACATGGCGCAAATAAGCTGGTTAAGCAATTGGCTGAAGCACAAATTCATGCTGCCGCCATCCATGGCAATAAATCGCAATCTCAACGTACCAAGGTTTTAGAGGAGTTTAAATCAGGAGAATTGCACATATTAGTAGCTACGGACATTGCTGCTCGAGGAATCGATATTGATCAATTGCCTTGTGTGGTTAATTTTGATTTACCTCAAGTAGCGGAAGATTATGTCCACCGTATCGGTCGAACAGGTCGCGCAGGCGCAACCGGATTGGCCGTTTCTTTAGTATGTGCTGATGAGATACATCAATTGCAAGCCATAGAAAAACTAATTCAGCGTCAATTAAACCGTATTGAAATAGAAGATTTTGAACCAAAACACAATGTACCCCAAACCAATATCGCTGCAAAATCTAAAAAACAGTCCCCTGCTAAAATGAAAACATCGTCTCCATCCAACAAATCCAATAGAAAACCATTTGCAAAAAAATCGGATAGAACGCGCTCTAAGTCGTCTTAGCAAACGTAGGCCTGGCCTACAGCGACCAGGCTACAACTTACCTAATGAAAGCATACAATAATTCTGTATCTACATATTGTTATGGAGGAAAGTAGAACTTTGACTTTCTTGTGTACTACACCACTCTAAATAGCTTCTTTTTATTTCCTGAAACTGCGTTAAAGCTTTTACAAAAATGGCTACATCCTCGGTAGTTGAGGCAGCTAAAAGCGCTTCTGTAGTAACATTAGGCATTACCATTTCATCACTTGAAATATAGTGAGGCTCCTCGAGAATTCGCTCCATTTCTTTTTCTGCTCGTAAATACTCATCTACAAGCTCTTTTACTGAGTGTCCAGGAATTGCGTTCGAATTAAGAATTAAAACGGGCAGAAAATTTTCACGCATTAATAAGTATTGCAATAACACCATGGAATAAGTTCGACCTACCCCATCTTGAAAAGGATGATGCAATACTGTGTGCTTTAAATAAGTAAATAGAGCAGCCAGCTTGTCTTCTTTTGTTATGGCATTATCTAATGACTGTCCTAATTGTCGAATATGCTCTGTGCATACATCATGTAAAAATTGACTGCTGTCGAACTGTTTGTTTTCTCTGGCATTATAATAAATGACAGCACCATTATTGAAGCAGCTCCATATTCTATTCGCTAAAACAAAAGTATCCTCATTAAGAAAACTTGAAATCCTTTCATAACTCCCATCTTTTTCTATTATAATATCAACACCAGCTGTTCCCATGCGTTCCTCTACAGATTTTAGGTAATTAATCGTTTCGATTAATCCCTCTAGCGAATCCCCTTTAAGATCCATTTGCCATGAGGCTCCGTTGGCACGAAATTCGCCTGGAGTTTGCGTCAACATTTTCCTCACACCTTGAGTGCACGTTTTATGTAACTCTTTAATAAAATCCAATGTAAGGGGTTGCTCAGACAATAGATGCTCAACAATCAGACAAAACCCATTGGTTACATTGAGTAAATAACCTGGCTCATTATCCTCAAATCCTAGCCAGCCTTGGTGTTTGTTAAACAGCGAAGTAATGTGCTCATCTTTTCGATCGGTGACATGAAATAAATCGTCTAGTCCCTTTAAAACTTCCTGGTCGCTCAATCGTTCTGCAAGCATATATACATGGCCTATGGTAACGTCTTTTACCATCTCTTGAATTTCAGAAACCGGGATCTTTTTTGCCTGTTCCTCAGGTACAGCGTTCATTTTCGCATACAATTTGCGATATAATTCTTGCCGATAATCATATCGCACGCGCTCTACAAAAAACCGCCAAAATTCTTTTTCTGGGAAATTATCAAAAAATCGTTTTAGATTATTTTCAGAGATTACGGAATCTCCTGTACGAAAAAATCTTAGCTTTTGATACATGATGCTTAATAATTTAGAAGGAAATTAATATTAGTATAGATTAAATAACGAACAACCTGTTTATTTTTGCGATACCAGGAGATGGTATTTAGAAGTAGCCTCTGAAATCCAAATACTTTCTCGCCATCATTTAAGTACGATTAACTCCTATGAAAGTGAGACGCAGCAAAAAAATATGGGCTACCTAGGGAGACCGCGAAAAAAGATATTTCCGATGCTATTGCTTTAGAAGATAGTCTCTTTTGTAAAGTAAATGCCATTTTTTATTTAGCGGGTGTTTTATTGAGCCTGATTGCAAGCAACCAGGCTACTTGATAGAGCACTTATACCGTCATGAAACACCCACATGACAACTCAAGCCACCATCGATAGTAATGCTTGCTCCATTAATAAATGCGGCGTGATCGCTTATTAAATAATTTGCAAGTTCAGCTATTTCCTGAGGGGTGGCAATCCGTTTTGCTGGGGTTAAATGAATTACTTTTTCCATGTGGTTAGTAATCACAGCATCTTGTACGCCCATCCGAGTGTCCACATATCCGGGACAAATTGCATTACAGCTAATACCATATTCGCCCCATTCCGCTGCAATGGCTTTGGTATAACCAATAACCCCATGCTTGCTTGCAACATATGTAGAGGATAAGGATGCGCCTAATAAACCTTGTATCGACGCAATATTCACTATTTTGCCATATGATTGCTTTTTCATTTCAGGCAGTAAGTATCTGGCAAAATAAAAAATACTTCTCAGATTGGTATTAATTACCCTATCCCACTCGGCATCGCTCACTTGATCAAGGGTATGAAATGAGCCACCAAAACCCGCATTATTGACGACGATATTGGGGAGGTTCCCTGTTTCTTTTATCTGGTTTAAAATCTGTTCTACGCGTACACCATCACCTACATCACATTGATAAACTTGAATGATTTTATTATGTTTTTTTTGTAGTTTTTGCGCAAGCAACGAGATGGGCTCGAGAATAAGATCGAATAAAATTAAATGATCTACTGCTTCTATAATTTTTTCTGCAATAGCCGCCCCAATACCAGCACCCGCACCAGTAATTAATGCAATGCGCCGTTTATTAGATTGTTTCATTATAAAATTCCTTTTTCTGGCAATATTTCAATCTCATTAACAGCGATTTCTAAAGGTAACAACATCAGATGGGATAAGCATCGCGCAACAAGCGCAGGGTCCAACATATCGCTTATTGAAAACCCAGGTCGATCATTCCAAATTTCAGTATATGTTGCGCCTAAAGTAACGTGCGTGACACGTATATGATAAGGCTTTCCTTCTTCACTTAGATTTGTAGACAAGCCTTTTAGCCCCCATTTAGAAGCACCATAAGCCAGATTATTATTTAGTCCTACTTTATTGGCGATAGAGCCTATGTTAATGATGCGACCACCGCCATTTTCTTTCATAATACGGTAGGCTTCTCTCGCACATAAAAAGGCACCCGTTAAATTGGTTTTAATGATTAAATCCCATTCATCAGTTGATGTATTTTCAACAGAATTGAACGTACCAAGGCCTGCATTATTAACCAACACATCGAGTGGGTTCTTCAACGAATTCAGCCAAGAAAATAGACGCTGTACAGAGTGTTCCTGCGTTACATCCAATTGTTGTAGGTGAATATCCCCCGGAACCAGGGTCATATTTTCTTGGAATGTTGCGTGTCTTGAGGTAACGATAACTGTGGCATTCTCCTTGATAAGCTGTTCGGCCAATGCTTTACCAAGGCCCCCTCGTCCCCCAGTAATCAAAATTAATTTACTTTTTTTCACTTCCATTGACTTTCCTATTTAGTGCTTTTATCAATTATTTTTCCATCATCTTAGCGTCCGCTATAGTATTCAGTATCTATGAAACATGAAACAACAGACCTGAAGATGTTGCTGGTGCCGTTTTATACTTGGCTGAGGCTGATTATATTACTGGTGATATTATGTTTGTAGATGGCGGTAGCCATATCAATGTGACCGATTATTAGAGCTCCGCATATTTTAAAATGTGAGTTATAATATGATTTTTGAGCACTTTATTACATTTTGAAATTTATGCGCAATTTTTTTCAAGAAGTATGTCAGTTATCTGGCAAAGAACCACTTAATGTGTATGCTTTATTAATAACAAAGCTATCTCGTTATAAAGCAGAAACCGCCCAAGATAAGCTGTTTATTCGCTCAATACTTCCTGATCTTAAAAATTTGTTCCTTAACCATGAGCAATCTTTTGTAACTCTAGCATTCACTTTAAAACATCATTTAAAACAACGATCAAACATTTCAGAACCGCTTAAATTTTTTATTAGCCATGTGCTTGAAACAATCCAAGATTCTGCTTTTCAAAGTTACTTTAAAAAAACGAAAGTCAGTGCGAAAGATCTTGAGTGTCAAGTAGCACGTATTTTTGAATCCAACATTGCAACAATAATGTTACAAAATCCCAGCAAAGCAACATGGGATTGCATCAATACAGTAAGTAACAATATCATTCGATTTATAGAGTTAAACTATGATGAGGAACTCTTTAAGACTTTTCTCGAACATTTAGGTCCTGAGCTAAATGATCCGCATAAACCAAACCTTCCTTTGGCTTTTGGGCGTTATTCAACTACTCCCAATATAAAAGAAGTTATGGCAACACTTAAAGAACAACGGAATTTTGCCAGAATAATGTTAATTCATTTTATGTTGATGCGTGATGTTTATTGTCATTTTGAGCCAAGCCTAGAAATCCAAAATCACGTTAAGAATTTTGACTATAAAGGAAGTCTGAAACAGTTTACTTTAGAAAATAAAGAGACTGATATTGGTTCTTTTTTCTGGGGTTATTCTTCGTTCCCTTTATACTTCGACAGAGGCAGAGGCGAGTTTAAATCTTATAGCTCCCAAAGATTAGGTATTTGTGTTGACTCAAAAGATCGAGAAAACTTTCCATTATTTGAAACGACATGGAGTCCTGATTGTATTTGTCAGGAAGCAGATCTTGATTCAGAGTATACACAAGCGCTGATTCGCTGTGGTATTCCTTATGTTGCCGGCCCTTCTGGGATGACATCATTGTTAAGTGCCAGTATGTTATTTATGGGACAATTTAAAAGCCTAGAAGAACATCACCATTATATTTTAGCGATTATGTCATTTATTGTAGGTGGAGGCCTACATAGTATTCATGAAGTACTCACAGTTTTTCATGAACGCTTAGGCTTACTCAATTTCTATAAAGCTTATGGCTCTCATGCAGGAAACTATAATGATTTCTTTAACTTATTTCGAAACGATGAAACGGTATCAAAAAATATTAATCATGCTTGGGATGCGACAATGCGTTGGATGTTTGAAAAATATCCTGAGCTGATGCCCGTTCAAAATTACCCCGCCCCCAAAGATGAATCATTAATAGAAAAATTAAAACACGTATTTTCTTGTTGTTCCTAATAAAAGGCATTGCTGATAACGACAGGCTTCCTCTTCTAGTTACACCTGTTTTTATCTAATTACATCTTATTTTGCTATTCCGTAACCCTATATAGCTCAGGCGCACCAACCATCACAAAACAATTTCGCTTTAAAAAAAATCAAATTGATTGAATTGAATTATACTTATAAAAAAGCATGGTAAATAAATAACATTAAAACCTATCATTTTTATAACATAACCAATTTAAAATTTATCGGAGAATACTGTGGCAAAATGGGATGAACTACTTAAAACTTTATCATTAAATCCTAAAATTTCTGATCAGCATGACGTAAGCAAATTAGAGCTATGGTATCTACAGAATGTTAGTAAACAGCCTCTTTATGATAGTTCTGTTACAACAGATAAAAAGCTAACAACTCTCAAACAAGAAATTTCACATTTTCTTGATACAGTCGACGACATTCCAGTCACTCAATGTTCTGAAAAACTCAATCGTTTAGGCGGTATGAATGCAATACAGTACGCAAGCAAGAAGGGATATGATATTTACTTGTATAAAACTTTAGAAAAAGATAAAAGTGCCGTTAATCTGACAACGAGTAGTCAATTAACCCCCTTACATCTTGCTGCACTTTACGGACATCATTTTACAGCAAAAGTTTTACTCGGACACGGCGCAAAATCTAACTTAATGACTCGATTGCAACAATCTCCAGCTCATTTAGCACTGAGCATACCGCCAACCATTTTAGCTAAAGACAGGTCTTCTTTCATAGAAAGAAAACAAGCTATATTTTATGATTTAATGGCTAATAATCCAAGAAACATCACTGTAACTGATGACAGTGATGATACATTAGCACATGTTGCGGCAGAAAATGGATTTGCTACGATTCTTGAAGACATTCTCCAGAATCAACCAAAACTGCTGAAGAAGAAAAACTCTGCTACTCATACGCCATTGCATTCAGCGATTTTAAATAACCAAATTGATAGTATTAATGTACTAATCAAAGAAGAGGCGTTATTAGCGATACCCGATAAAAATGGTCGTTTACCTATCCATTACGCTGCGATGTACAGTAGCGACTCTACCCTGGAAAGCTTTGCAAGAGCTCCATATCTTGATTCCCAAGATCTTAATTTAAAAACACCTTTAATGTTAGCAGCAGAACAAGGACACATGAATAAGGTGAAGCTACTCATTCAAAAAGGCGCTAATGCAAAACTACAGGACCAGCATGGAAAAGATGTACTTCATTATGCATTGATGTCGTTAGATATCGAGTTGGTTAAGTGGTTAATTTCTAATGTTGCAGGAATCGATGTAAATCAACAAGATAAATATGGACGAACAGCCCTAATGAATCTGTTACACGAGACAGCAGACGATGCGCCAAACCTTGATAGAGTTCAAGCATTAGTTAATGAGCTCCGCGAAGCTGGTGCCCAACCAGAGCTCACGGACAACATGGGTAAATCATTACAAGACTATCTTGATAATAAATTTGCTCGCGCTGTCATGAACTCAACCGCCTAATTACACTTTATAGGTGCCCTATGTTAGAGAAAGCCAAACTATTTATAAAAGAATATGATGATGACACTTATATAGATAATATTAATAGGGATATAGAAAAATTAAATCGTTTAATCGATATATATAATACAGTCCCTACTGCAGAGGCATTACTACAGGTGCACCAACAACTACTCAAGATGGATGCGAATATTGGACGCGACATCGCTACTTTAGCCATAGCAGGCTCCTTCCGTTATGTTCCATTTTATCAGGATTTATCCCAAAAAATTCAGAAAGAACTTAGTGATTTAGGGTGTCCCGGTTTTAGCACAAGACAAATGAATCAATGGGATATAGAACAGTGTAAAACGAATGAAAGCATTCCTTCTGCATTGTTATTTGAAAAAGAAACTAAGCCAGAATTTTTTGGGCGAATTTTCGGCGCCCAAACATCACCCGCCATTGCAAAAGCCACTCGTTTATTGAAAGAAATTAATTCGAGAATCATTGGTGAAGATAGCGAAAAAAATTATTATCAACTGACTACTTTAAAACAATCTCTTCGTGAGTTGATCGCCTCGGAAACGATTTCTATCGAAGATAGAGCAACATTAAATAATTTAATTGCGAAAATAAACAATCGGTTATTTACTATAGTAGAAAATAATCCTCAATTACGTTCTAAAGTTTATCCTTCTCAAGCTGCAAGTTTGGCACAAAACATAGACAACCTCAGCTATGAAAACCTACAAAAAATTACAGATATTCTTTCTACACCAGCAGAGTTTAACGCCGAAGTATTTCATGATGAATTTGACAGCGTAATCCCTGGACTAGAAAAATATAATATAAAATTTTTAGGTGGTGAAAATGCAAAAAACTATTTACTTACCGATATGGAAACCGGTCAGCGGCAAGTTTTAAAAATTACGCCCCATAAGGGAAACTCCAGAAAAGCGTATGAGCATATTAAATTAACCGACGTAAAAGATAGTATTACAGAGGTATATGCATCTCAGCAAGCGATACAGGGAAAACATGGTGGTTATATTTGTAGTCTCGAAGTGACTGAGTTTTGCCCTAAGGGCGATGTATTATCTCATGGTTTGAAAATGCATGCAAAAATTGCACTGATTGCGAAAGATCTTGCTGGTGGGATTGAAGCTACTGAACAGGACGAATTACAAAAATTATATGCTGAGTTTACGGATAACCATGAGGTTTCACTTGAAGAGAAACAAAGAATACTTGCTCAGTTAAGAGAAACTCAATTTTTAAATGCGGCCAACATTTATGGCCAAATGACCGATATTTTTTTAAGGTTTCAAGCAAATCATAAATTTTTTCCAGATGCAAAACCTACGAATTTTTTAGTTAATGAATTTGATCAAGTGTTTATTGCTGATACGAAATCCTTCTTAAATACTGAAAATGGACTCGTCGACCCTAATAAGATACAAAATGAAGACAACTACATACTCTATACGCCAGGATTCCAATCCCCACAATTTGAAGGTGTGGAGCCGTTTTCTGCAGAAAAAGAACATTCCTATCTTATGGGGCTAAGCTTATATTGTTATATTACTGGCACGGAGCTGAGTGAATTTCCCCGAGAATCAAAAGATCATCCTACGTTCATGAAATTTGATGCAGAAGTATTTCAATCACCCAAGGGAAAAAAATTTCAAGAACTGATTCAAGGCTTAACAGAACCTGATGCAGATCGCCGTCTCAATATACAGCAGGCAAAAGATGCATTACAGGCCATCATGGCACGTGATATCAAAGTTGAAGACGCCCCCTTTAAATCAAAAACAGAAGCCTACTTTTTTGCTTTGCACAACTTAATAGAGCTTGCAAAAACAACAGACAATGCACATATCAAGCAAGCAATTAAAGAAATGAAAATTCTAATTGAAAATCATGAGCAAAATCCTAAGAAAGCGGTGCATATTTTAACCTCTCTAGCAGCAAAACTTGAAAATGGAGAACAACAAGCGCTACTTTGCAACATAGCCTCAGCCATTGAGCATAGTACTTATGAGCAAACACCACGAGAAAAATACGAAAACCCATTAGCCAGACGTTTTGAATCTGAAATGCAAATCGCCTTACTCAAAAGCCCTACAGATAAGATGATGGTGTCCGTTGGCCATGTATCTCAAGCCATACTGAACGTTTTTAAGCAACTTGAAGAACAGGGTTTTAGTGATATTCTGGAAGAATTTGCCCAAAAACTAACCAGCGGACAAGAGCAGACGGGTTTCGGCTCTCAACCAGAAGAAATTACCATTGATCGAGTTAAAGAAATTTTACAAGGAAATGACCCTAAAAACTTAAATCAAATCATGTTCATCCACTTTCTATTTGCGCAAAAGTATATGCGAATGCTCCCTGAATCCATTTTACCGCCTAATAGAAATGAGCCTACAGGGAAAATGCTCGAATTAATTAAAGAATACAATGATGGAGAATATAGGAATAATCCTAAGGCCTTTTTTGATAATTTTGATATGATGAAATTGAAATTTATTTCTGACCACAAAATATATGGCTCCCAATTATTTACTGCCGATCCTTCAAGAGGGCGAGAAGGACCATTGCCACAGACATTTTCCAGCCAAATGGGCGTCATGTTGCTTGGGCAAAATCAAGAAGGTTTGGATGTAGATCGCTCCAGTTGGACACCTGATTCGAAGTATCAAGGGGTAAATTTAGATGCTCCATTTGCTAGGGACTTGTTTGAAAATGATGCTGTCTATGCAGCAGGACCATCAGGTATGACCAGTTTGTTTATGGGCATTATGGAAAACTATGGAAATTTTACACGTGTTGATGCAAAACAAAATTACTTAGCCGCTGTGTCTGCCTATATGGTAAGTGGAGGGCTACATAGTTTGCATGAGGTGCTTGGACCAGCACAGTACGCACTTGATCTAATCCCAGGTTATCAGGTATCACCTCCAACCCCAGCCGCTATTGCTGCCCCACCTAACTTTCATCAATTTTACCAGCAACAAATGAAATTAGACCCGCAATTCGAAGATAGATATCAACAGGGATGGGAAAAAGTGATGGCGGCATATGCACAACAAAAAGATCAATTTGTCCACGCCCCGATCGCTAATATTTCCTTATTTGAGCAAAGAGTATTAATGAGCAAAGGCTCAGAAGGTCCCTATGCAAATTTGTCGGAAAATGAAGTGCGCGCTATCTTGCAACAAAACCCTGAGCTCATGCCAGCTAATATCCAACTGGATTTAACAAGTGTGGATACAACGAAGCATAGAGAAACAAAAGAGCATTATATTAAACAAAGTTTAATGAAAATAAACGTTCATTATCTGAGAGGTGATGAACAAAAATTAGAAGAAGCAATTAGTCTCTTGTTTAAAACTGTATGTATGACAAGAACCAATCTTTTCAAATCTTATTCTACATCAACCACATCAGCTGAAAATTTAGTTAATCTAATATCTCAAGATGAAGGTTTAAGAAAAGTTTTTGGCATCCACGGCGCAAATCCAATAGACTGGGAAAAGGAAATAAAGACTAGGATGGAAGCTGTCTGTAATGATGAGAGTGTCATTGCCCCCGATTTTTCTCAAAGACTCGTCTAGAATGTATGCCATGATAAGCCCCGAAGTGTTCGTAAGTAGTAAATCATTTATTTAATATAATCAACTGATATAATGCTTGTTCCCTATTTGGATACTCTCCTTAGAGAACCTCTATGCCCTCTTTATTGCATGTAAATGGCTTAAAGCAATATAAGTTTACTATCATAATAACGATCGTTACTTTTTTTATTTTTATGATTGGTCATCAAAGGAATTTTGATTTATTGGTGAAAGCCGCTTATGGTGTTATTGAAGGAAAACCACATTGGATAGCATATCAAAATCGGATTTTGGGCCCTTATATAGTTTTGGCAATGTCCAAACTGGGATTAACTTACTCTACCGCATTAAAGACATATTTTTTCACTACATTCCTGATCGAAAATCTATTGTTACAATCAATAGCTAAAACGACTCTGAAGCTAGAAGAGCGGAGAGTAAGAATATTTATGTTGCGTTATTGTGTGTTATTCCTAATTTTCCAAGATTACTGGTACTATCCATGGGATAGCATGGATATCATTTTCTTTACCTTATTTGCGAATATGATCCTCACACAATCGCGCGATGTCTGGATTGTTTTATTATTTTTCATTGCATTGCTCAATAGAGAAAGCGCCCTCTTTATTGCATTTTATTTTATCATTAGGGGCATTAACTTAAACAATGCACCAAAAATAACAATTAGCTCCATTAACGACGTCACTATAGGCTTAGGGTTAATAGTACTGGGAATCGCCGAAACTAAAATAGTAAGAACATTACTTTTCCAAAGCAAGCCCGATGGAACACCTGATTTACAACATGAGATGCTAGGAAATTTTATAGTGCTTAAAGAAAACTTGACCTTAAACTTAACCTTAAATAAAGGATGGTTTTTTATTGCGATAACTCTCGGTTTGCTGTCCTTAATTTATCGAAAATTCAATCAAAACCAGAAAGAACTTTTTATGATCTATGTGGTAATTATTTTAAGCATTATTACATTTGCGATGATAAAAGAATCACGAGTGTATTTGATGTTGATTCCTATGTTCATTCTTTTATTTTTATACAGTGCCCAGCATGAAAAGAAGCAACAACCACATAACAGATAGTTAGGATGTTCGTGGTTTGCTTTATCAATTCTAGTTTTTAAGATACGTAATATGTAGCGCTGGATGTTACGCTATTAAGACATTGTTGGATTGCTTCAAGACGTGCTGCCTTAATTTGACTCGTAATTTCATGTCCAACATATCTCGAGGCGAATTCTTTAGTATTAATGGATTTAGCAGCTTGGAAGGCATTACGTACTTGCGCTACATAAGTCGGTTCTTCTGTACATAGCTCAAAAATATGTAAGCACTCGTTGAACCGTTCTTTACTATAGAAAGCCCCCATATTTACCAATAAATCCAGAAGTCCTTCCGCGTCCAGTTCTGGGACACGTCGAAATTTTGCTAAATTTTGATTAACCAATAACGCCAAATTACGGTACTGATTTGATACATTAAATTGTTTGCAGAAATTGATTACATCCGCTTGAGTTAAGTCATGCATCAATACAGCAAAACGTACATAAGCAGAATCTTTATAAGCAGCAGATTGTTGTAATGCATTGATGCCAGCACCTGGTATTTTTATAAGGGGAAATAAAATACCATCTGCCCCGCATTTTTTAAGTACATCAAAAAATTTTTTCGGATGTGAGCCCATGAGTGCACGCTCCAACTCCCTCCAGATCTGCTCCATACTTAGTTCACTGATTTTTCCCTCAACAACCATCTGCTTCATGAGTATCATCGTTTCAGGAGCTACTTGAAAACCTAAGCTCGCAGCAAAACGTGCTGTGCGAATTAGTCGGAGTGGATCTTCAACAAATGCAGCAGATACATGCCGTAATATATGGTTTTCTAAATCGGCTTTGCCATTATAAGGGTCAATCAACTCGCCCAAAGCTCCATCTTCAAGTGGTCGAGCCATGGCATTAATTGTCAAGTCTCGCCGCCTTAAATCATCGTTTAAAGTGATTGAAGGAGAAACGTCAAACTCAAAACCTGCATGCCCGGGACCTATTCGCTTTTCGCATCGAGCAAGAGCATGCTCTTCTTTGGTTTCAGGATGTAAGAATACAGGAAAATTTTTTGCGTTACTTGGTATTGGCTTATAACCTAGTTTTAGCATACCCTCCTGAGATGTGCCTACCACAACCCAATCGTTATCTTTAGGGTGATGACCGAGTAATTGATCACGTACTGCGCCACCTACTAGATAAATTTTCATCATATTTAAAGTATAAAACAAACCTAATGTGGGCATTTTAAATGCAATTTGAGTATATATCAACAAAAAATTACGATTTATGGGATTTTGTTTATACTTGAAATATGGACCAATAAGGCAGGTATTAATAATCTTATGTCAAAAACAATGAATTTATATGCTGCTACAGTTGAGGTGAGTCCAATAAAAGAAAATGTTGCACAAACCACTTCATCTTATTTTACGTCAGTACCTTTATATGTACAAGTTTTAAGCATCACAATTGGAATCGTCTTTCTTTTTATTGCATTTTACATGCTACGTTCAAAAGAAGAAGAGCAAAGACGTATTCAAGATCAGTTTATGTTTTATTTGATCATAGGGCTACTTTTCGTTTTTTTACCTTTTTTACTTGAGTATTTGTTTTGACAATGAGACTCCCCACCTAATACCTTCATTTGAGCTATTAGACGCAATAAATTGAACTATAATTAAACAATACATTTTTTGTAGGAGCCCCACATGCTAAGCTTATCCATAAGAAAATATATGAAGGATCATGATATCGCCTATGAAACAATCAATCATCCTAAAGCATATACAGCTTCACAATGTGCACAAGGAGCTCATATTAAAAGGAACAATTTTGCTAAATCTGTCATTGTCAAATTGGATGGCAAATTTGTACTTGTAGCAATTCCTGCAAATATTCGTCTGAATTTAAAGCAATTAAAAAAAGAAGCTCACGCTAAGCGAGCCGAAATTGCTCAAGAGTTTGAATTTCAAGACCGATTTAAAGATTGCGAAATTGGTGCTTTACCGATTTTTGGTGAACTTTATGGTATGGATGTCTATCTTGCAGATAGCCTCGCACATAAAGAATGGCTAGTGTTTAATGCAGGGAATCACGATCAATTGTTAAAAATCAAATGCATCGATTTTTTAAACTTGATCCACCCGAAAACATTATCGCAATGTTGAAAATTTAAATCTGTTGTTACTTACAGACTAAATGAAGTCGTTTTACTTGCTATTTCTTCTTCGAAAAACTCAAGAGGAATCTCCCTTACTTTAGATTTATCTAAAGTGCATTCTACATGATGATGAAGAAATTCATTAATGACCATAGTCAGTAAGGTAAAAACCACAGTCATTAAGAAAAAACCAGGATAGCTCATCTCAAATTTGAATGCCAAAAAGGACGCCAAGAGCAAACTGAAACCACAGGCCATTGTTTTTCTTGCAGCCTTATTCAAATAAAATGGAGCGCTTTTTTCGTTTCGCATTCTTTGCTCATATTGTAATTGACCCAGTCGTTTTTCTTTATAGTCATGATAATCTGAAGCTTTCTCCCGAACATTTTTGTACATATGTGGAAAAAAAATACAATTGGCGTTTTGACTTAGCATGTTCAAACGTCTGCTACTTAAAGCAACCGACGCCATATCCTTGGGCTCAATGATATAACTCTCATCCTTATTACGCGCGTTAAGAACGGCCAATATCATCTCATTAGCGAGTTCATCAAGAGGACTTTGTTTTTGTTGCTTGCTGTTGCGCATCGACCATTCCTTAGTTTTTAGCTACAACCTTTCGCTCGATGATGAGCTCAAAAAAGGCATCCAGTGACTATAATGACATTTGCGTTCTGATAAAAAATCATATTAAATATTTTTTAATAAAAACAGAACGATAGAATACCAAATAATTGATATGTCTTATTCTTTTTACAAGATCAAAATTTTTTTGGGAAAATCTTAACGATCACATTCTAATTTAAAATATTTCTAAATAATGAGTTACATATTGATCGTTTTTATAATGAGCAAGCTGAAAAGGGGTTTGTAAAATATCTAGGGTATCTGAGGTTGCTTTCCATCATGATATCCTAAAAGGCAGGTTCCTGCGGCAATTAATAAAGTACCTATCCACTGAATTGGACTTATTTGCTCATGGAAAAAAATGAATGGATAAGCGCTGCTACTTTAAATAATAATTGCGCAGCAGTATCGCTACTGAGTAGCAAAACTCAAATGATTACGTTCAACAAAGAGAGTGTTTTATTCATTTAGATTTGTGCTCCCGCAATCAATAAAAATGCCTATACCAATCAGTGGAAAATAAATAACCGTAGGCTGGGCTGCTAAGCCCAGCATGCAATAATGAGCTCGAACACCATGGGTAATTGAACTTCATAAAGAAATTTTTGGAGAGTACAAATTAACTCTGCAGATGCTTGGTTTAGCAGCTCTCCGGGTTCCGCCTCGCTGCAGCCAGGCTACAATTTAGCAGGCGAACGAATTATCGGATATATACAGCGATGACACGATACAAACATTAGTCCCCATTAAAAACCTGATGCTTTTGAAAATCCCTCGATTCTTCCTCGTATTAGATTACATTAAAGTGTTCTATAATTCTCTGCAAAGACGCTACTGCTACTAAGGAGTCAACATGAAACAACAATTGATTATAGTCCCTGGATGGGGGGGCACAGAAAAATTGTGGACACATCAATACCAACACCTTGCTGATATCGCTGATATTACTGTCAAATATTTTTTTGATGTTGAAACAATAGAACAAATGGCGGAACAACTACTTGCTGATACACCGGAACAATTTATAATTTGTGGGCATTCTTTAGGAGGATGGCTAGCTCAGATGGTCGCCATACAAGCCCCTCACAGGGTATCGCAACTGATTGTCATGGGCAGTTGGACAGGAGATTTAGATCACGAAAAGCGTCAATATTTTGAACGATGGCAACATGAAATTGAAAGCAACCGTCTTGAGAGTTTACTCAATGAAGTCAACGCCACCAGTGTTGCCCCTTTTCGCAGCAATGACCCCATATTAATGAACACGCTCATCGAAGGACAAGCAAAGTTTCCCAAACAAGGTTTTCTAAATCAAACCAAAGCGATGCTCAATAGCCAATCAACTACCGAGCAACTTCACAAAATTGTTTGTCCGACATTAATTATGTACGGCAGACAAGACAGTGCCTTTACTTTAGAGTCACAACAAGCAATGAAAGCAGCGATTCATTCGGCAAGACTAGCAATCATTGAAGATTGTGGACATATGCTTCACATTGAACAACCCCAAGCGGTGACCTCTTTATTGAGATTTTGGCTGGAAGACCAAATGAAGTAAGTGCTGAACAAAAGCGGCGAGATCTACTTTTTTATATGCTAATGAAGCATTCTTGTTGAGCACTTTAAAATCTAGTATAAGGACTGTGCATGATTCACGAATCATTTCATTGCTCCATAAATAGCACTTTGGAACATGATGTGCCATCCATTTACTTTCTAAATTCTATATGGTGTTTGACAGGCTATAAACAGACTTATCCACAGAAAATGTGAATAACTCAGCGATAGCTCGTACGTTGAACACGAGATGGAATATGGCTTTTGGTAATTATTGGAGAGCAATTCAATATTTGATACGCGCAAATATCCACAAGAGTAGATATAAAAAAAGAACTTAGGCGTGGTCATCATAAACAAATAAAAAAGAAAAAAACAGTCTTGACTTAAACAATTTTTCTTTTTTTATTTTAATTACCCTAATTACAGTACTTACAAAGACTAACGGCTTGATAAAAACAGCTAAAAATGAATAATTTTAAAATAATACTCGAAAATAACAGGCAAAATGGTGTAAAATTGTTCAATTATTAATGTGTGTGGAATATTTTCTTGAAATCGATTGATATTGAAAAAAGCATAGAGTCACTAGACACTCGAGTATCCACAGTTGAAAAAATTATTGGTAGCGTATCTCCCATCGCGCCAATCAAACAATCTAAGCTCATTAAAAATAAGAAAAGTGTAGACCGGTCAAAGTCCACACCCAAACCCATGTCGGGTAATTGGCTAGGTTTTGTTGCCTCTGCTTGCTTTATTCTAGCAGCTTGCTTCATTGTTAAATTATCCATTGAATCCGGATGGCTCACGCATGAAAAGCAGCTTGGAGTAGCAACTCTATTTGGAATGGCATTATTTATAGGCGGTATTGTTATTTCTAATGCAGATAGAATATATGCATGCTTTTTACCTGCTGCAGGCGCTACCGTGCTTTATTTCACTGGTTTTGCCGCCCATCAGTATTACCTTCTTATTTCATTCCAAACAGTTATTGCCATCACCACAGTTGTCTCCGGGATTTCAATTTGGTTTTATTTACGATTTAAGCATGACATTTATGCGATTATAGCTGCCCTAGGAGCTTACATTGCTCCAATTGTTTCAGGTGTTGAATATAACACGATCTATTCATTGTATTATTTCACGATCTGTTCATTGAATTTTGCAACGCTTGCTATTTGGGTGGAGTCACGTACATTAACTATGATTTCAGCTTATTTAGCGATATCCATAACAGCAGCAATTGGTCTGAAGCTCCATCAAGATGTGTTAATTGCTACAGTACTTGCCATTAATTTTCTTATCTACTCAATTGGCACTCTGTTTCATACACGCTTGACCCAACAACAACTCACTGAAAAAGAGTCATGGAGTCTATTCCCTGTATTACTCATTTTCTACGCTATGGAATATTATTATCTCAGTCGCATTGATCAGACTATAGCCTCATGCGTTTCTCTGGCTGCAGCAGCGCTTTTAGTAGGGCTTTATTATTCCGCTAAAAAATGGCTTCCTGAACGTCGCTTTAACAGTCGTAATGTATTATTGACCTTTGTGACACTTGTTTGCTTCCACTCCATTTATCTCGGCCTTTTGCCTTTAAATATCAGGCCTTGGCTTTTCCCGATGATTGTTTTTGGATATACCTTGTTGCATACAAGAATTAGTGTGGTTAAATGGAGTATCCCTTTTTTAATCCCATTTGTAGCGCTTTCTGCAATTTTAGGTATTGAATATTTAAGTATGATAGGTCACTTGCTGAGCAGCAAAGAATTAACTTGGTCTGTAGTGGCTTGGCCATCTTTTGCCAGTATTTGGTGCCTACTAATAAAAAATCGCAAAGAATTCGTCCATAAAGAAGAATATTGTTACGTTTTGCTAGCAGCTACACATCTCCTGGCGATCATGAGCCTTTACCAACTCACTTCGGAATATGGAACCTTGGCAGTCTCTGCATCCTGGCTTGCTTATGTACTCATCATGCTACAGGTTTCAACATTGAGAAACGATATACTGATTGCAAAATCAGTACTGATCGTTTTATTTTTTGCGGCTGGTAAGGCACTACTTTATGACGCGTCATCAACGCCAACCATTATTCGCACATTATCCCTTATTCTTACCGGTATTGTGCTCTATGCCTCAGGGCTTGTAATTAGGAAAAAAACGAACTGGCAAAGTAAGTTCATTACGGACTACTCTTCTGATTGTAAAAAAAATTGATTAATTATTAGTGTCTTATAATAATAGAACTAGAAAAATGGAATAACCGCTATTGACGAGTCAAACATATACAATATTAATTCGACTGTGCTTTGCTTAAAAAGCGAAACAAAATTTGCACATCTCAATTGATCATAATATAATCATATTGATGCATTTTGCATCTTACTAGCGAGATAAGGAGTTCTAAATGAAGATCAAATCATCAACAGCAGGATTAATTGCTATTGGTATGATCGCTGTATTTGGATCTGCCCATGCAACAAACTGTTATAAACATCAACCCGGATGGCACATGGTTTCCAAAAAATGTAATATCAAACCTGCCGATAACTGGCAAGAATATGATAGCGGCGTCTACACTCAACCACTAACAGGAAAAAGTCTATTCAAAATGAATAGATAGAATCAGTACTATTTCCAAATAAATCAATGGGCTCTAACTTAATCAGAACCCATTGATTTTTTCAACAGTATCATTTCAATCGTTTCAAAATTGCGTATACATTCTGTTTACCACGATTTTTTTTGCTGATAAAAAATGACATAATAACCCCTCAGTTTGTGAAGACTAACTGATAAACCCGAATCAATATAAATAACAGGATGTTTTATTATGAAAAAATTCTTTTGTACTCTTGGTTTAAGTTTGAGTGTTATTTCTAGTGCGTTAGCCGGTGATTCTCCTCTTGATTTATTAAATACCGAAATTACTAACATTCTTACACCTTTTCAAAATCAAGCCACTGCTGCAAAACTCAAATTTGATGCAGTAGAAATAAATAATGAGCGCGCACTCAAAGTCGCTTTAAATGGCCTTTATAGCAAAATTGGCTCGAAAAATAATTTCATCATAAAAGTTGATAATCTAGGTTATGACTATAACGATGGCATATCGCCGACCACCACACTCAAAGGTTCATTAGGTTTTGATCTCACCAAGTTTTTGTCCCGTGAACAGAGCAATGAAATGGTTCCTAAATCCATTGAACTTTTAGAGGAAACCGTGAAGAGCTATACCGAAGAATATGGTGACGCTATTTTTATCAAAGGAGTAGTTACTTCAACAACCAAAGATGATGCTGGTAATTACACCGGTTTATCTGCATTGCTTGCAATAAAGATAGACCTCGACAAGCTTCCTGAATATCTCTCTCCTGAAGATGTTATGGTTACTGATGCTTTTTTCTCAATCACATTAAATCTTAAGACCGGTATTGCTATCGACTCCTTTATCGTAAGTAATCCTGAATATCTAGGATACCAACAAGATCAGATGGGTTTAAAAGAAGTATTGGAGAATCTGCTTGCGCGTGGCGATGAGACAAAAAGGATGATTGAAACTGTATTTATGAGTCTGGATAGTATCGCTTCTGACATCGTGGAAATGGATAATTCTCTATTCCGGAACTCCATCTCGAATAACAAAAAACTATCCAATATTTTAAAATAAAGCCAGGGTAAATATGCACGTTTTTTTACCATTAAAGTCCCTTCTCCCCAAGGGGAGAAGGGAAGTTGCTTACTCTAGCTGCGAAATTGGGATAATAATTCTAAAGTTTTTTCTTTAGATATCTGCCCAACAGAGCTTAATTGAGTCAGTGCATTTCCTTGCTTATCATAAAATAGCATAGTAGGTATACCATAAATGTGGAACGCTTGACGAATCTTTGCTACGGCCTCTGATTTTTCACTAATATCAACACGAAGATTTACTGAGCCTTGCATGGCACCAATGACCTCTGATTGATTAAAAACATGCTTATCCATAGCCTGGCAATCACTACACCATCCCGCAAAAAACTCAATAAACACGCGTTGATTTTTGGCCTTGGCCGCAGCGAGTTTTGCATTAACCTCCTCAAGTGTATGCACCATAACAAATGGAGAGTTCGTTTCTGCCTGCGCAAGAGGAGTGGGAGCAAATGCGTGATAAGCCAATGCCCCTGCCCCCATCATGGATAATAAAACCACAGCTTGTAACAGTCGTCCACCCCATTGATGTTCTTGACGAAAAGCACCAAAAACCCATGCATTAACAAGAAAAACAACGACCCAGAGCATATCGATCCAAAATTTAGGGGCGACACGGCTCAATAGCCAGACAGCCATAGCAAACATCATCATGGCGAATACCTGTTTGATACGAACCATCCATGGACCAGAACTTGGTAAAAAGCGGCCATACCCTGCTCCTACAATCAATAATGGCATTCCCATGCCCAAAGCCAAAACAAAGAGTAATAAACCACCTTGAGCGACATGATTGCTCTGTGCAATATAGGTAAGAATACCAATTAAGGGTGCGGTGACACAGGGCGAGACAACTAAGGTAGATAAAGATCCCATGACTGTAGCTGATATCACACCATGTTGGCGTGCTTTGTTGGGAGCAATCCGAATAAAAGATGGAAGTCGCAATTCAAAAACACCTAGAAGCCACAAGGCCATAAGTGTAAATAAAATACTAAAACCGCCAATAATCATCGGCTGCTGCATTAGAGTTTGTACCGTTGAGCCAAACCATGCTGCCAACATCCCGGCTATGGCATAAGTAACTGCCATTCCAAACACGTAGCCTAAAGATAATTTAAAAGCATGTCGACCGCTACTGGCACCCTGGCCGGTGATAATACCCGAAAGAATCGGCACCATGGGCAAGACACAGGGAGTAAACGCTAACAGAACCCCCAAAAAAAAGAACGCCGTTAAATAAAAAATCGGACTGTTATTTTGGATAAACAGCATCAAATCTGTAGGATTTACACTGCCAAAGTCCGCTGCAAAAACAGAAGTAGAGATAAATGTCATCAATAATGACAAAAATAGTTTTTTCATTTTGATTCCTCAATAATTTATTTTTTTGAATTTAAAAATAAAAAGGAATCAAATCGGGGGACGATAAATTTCATCCAATGGTGAGTTGTATTTAGAGCAAATAAGTAAAAAGCTTAACAAACCGATGAGACTACGTACTATCCATGATGAAGCCAAACGAAATTCATCTTGAAGCCAGTATGAAGAAGAAAAGCAGCTGCTGTTCATGGTTTGTTGGATAGAGCAAGGAGACACTGCAAGAGAAAAAGCAACAGGCGAATCCAAATTTTGTTTTGGGCACGTTGGCAGTTTGAGTGGTGTAAGTAAAACAGCACTCAGAAGTAGTAATAGGATTAACGAACGATATTTGTTCATTTACCCACCATAGCATAAAGAATATAAAGAAATCAACTACGACAGCCCGTATTACGTGGCACTAATATGGGCTAAAGTTTTGATTTTGATTATATCTTCATATTTAAGTAGAACACACTGCTTGCAGATCGTCTGTTCCTAAATTGATAAGATTGATTTGCGTGCCAGGTTCCGCTGTGACAGAGACACTGCTGTTATTTTTAACCTTGATTAAAGTTCCTTGCCCTGTAGACAATTTTTTTCCATTAACAGAGCCACAATTTTTGACTACATTAATTTTAATTTTGCTTTTATTTAGATGGGTACTTTGAACAACACATGTGGCATTTAGAGTCCATAGCGTATTGTTTGCAAGTGACTTCGTTTCATTTGGATTCAGTTTAATTGTTTTTTGTGATGCATTTGATTGCGAACAGAACAATCCAATGATAATAAAAAGAGAAAGGGACATAATTTTAATCACACAGCTTCCTTAATAACGTTAACACCAGGATTGACCTGATATTGGTTGGTGTGATCATATTTTAGTCAACAAACATTAAGGTTTTATTAAGTCATGTCTTTCTCTAATGCAAATTCCTCTTTTCATCACCAAATAGTTGCCATTTTAAAGAATATTCCTCACCATAGAAACTTACATAATTACTACGTGGGAACGCTATGGCTAAGGCAAAATATTCTTTTTGGTCAGATGTTGATGCTGAAGAGTATTATATAATCAAGCTAAAAAAAGGACTTGAACAACTTACAGCAATCAATGCCATTCGCGATCATATTGCTAACTCAATTTATCAAGTATTTCGAGTACATACTGCCAATTTATATATTGGCTATTATCAAAAGCAACTGGGTTTATTCTCAAAAGTTATACCTGGTTATAAGGATCTGGTTGAATGGTTTAGTAATAAAAAAGCATTAGAAGAAATCAATCAACAGAGTAAAGTCGATGACTGTGTTGCTGCGTATAAGAAAGTGGAAAGTGATTTATCAATTTGTGGAAAAGAAGCGCTGCTTGCTGCCGCGATTATTCTAGACGATATGGATGTGCTTGGTTCTGCAATGCGTAATATAGGACTCATTAAGTGTTCGAGCAAACATCAAATCATAAAAATAGATCCAGGTGATTCCATATTCGATTCAGCAGATATTGATAGTGCTCTACTTAAGTTTGCAGCCAATTTATCATTAGATAATCCTTTAATCTATGCCCCCTTTTCATTCAGCAAAGTATGTAATAATCCTCAAAATATAATTGGAAATTTACATTTCAGTGAATTTTTTCATGATATTGATAAAGAAAAACTTAAATCTGAATTGGCAAAATTTGCCAGTTTAGACGATGCACACATCAAAAAACTGATTATCCGTGAGGAATATTTGGGGCTATTGCCTTCTGATAATAAAAAATTATTAGAACAATGGGCTAATTTGCTCATACGTAAAAAAGCCGTTTTAAAAAAAGCACTCAATCTACCCGAAATGAAAGTCTCGCCCCCCGAACTGGCACCCGTATTTGTAAAAGATATAGTGTTCAGTGAACCCTTAGAAGAAATTAAGTATGGTGCATCACGACCTTTTAAAGTAAAAAGAATTGTACCCTCTAAAGTTTTAGAGCATGATTCTGCCCCGTGTGCGTCTGCAATGAAAGTAGTGTAATTTGCTTCATGATATCTAAACCCCATATTACACTGTGCTAATACGGGCTATGTGTATATCGAAATCGAGTCCATTAGGGGGCACTTATCGCTGCACCATCTTGTTTGTCGGCCCCCCTTCTCATTTCCTGAAGCGACTCTTTATGTGCAGACGTTGCTTCTACAGGATTAAGCGTATTAAGTAATTTTAATTTTAAATCTGCAGGTAATATCGTATCTGGTACTGCATGAATGCTCTTAGTTAGCCTCTCTACTTGTTCTTTCAATACTGAAATTTTGGGTTCTGCGTTTATAATGGCTAAGACATTCTGCACAATGTCATTTACCCCCTTGGGAATGTATACCGATTTACCCCTAATTGGTAAGAGCATGGCATCAGTAAAGTCACCAAAAAGCCCGTATTTTTTGGTTAACTTCCATTTCTTATATCCATGCATTTGCTCCAGCACCTCCGCACACTGATTCTTCATACTCTTAATATGCGTATCATAGGAAACAAATAGTTCTTTTAACGGTTCACGTCTTTGTGCCTCGAGCATTAACGTACTACTAAGTCTTTTTATGTAAGGATCTACATTATGAGTCAATAAAAATTGACAGCGTGCCTTATTTTCCTGATGAATGGCAACCCACAAAGGATATTGGGGTACGCCGTTAATATTATCTATTTGCGCATCGACCAATTGAGGGAACTTTTGTAGGATAGCACTCGCTACCTCATAATTATTCTCATGTAATGATTTGATAAAGGCTGTTTTGCACCATTCTTCACTCACTTTTTTTATTGAAAATAATTCCTTAAATAAAGCGTTATTTTTTCTTTGGTAACATAAATCAAGATCATCGGTACGCTCGAGAAAAGCGGAATCTTCTTTTAATTTTTTGATACACTTCCGATAAACATCTTGGTTATGATGCAACAATGCTAGTTTATACGCTTGATTTAATGCCACGGGTTTTAAAGCATCCAAATCCATAGGGCTTATTAGCTGATTATAAGTAGTTTCATCATTTTCAAAAAAGACTGAAGGATTTGTGTTACTGCGTGGGCTTTTGAGTAAAAGATCACTTTTATCAATAATATGACCACTAATTTCTTTACAAAGGTCCATTTTTTTATGATGTAAAGCAAGTACATAATATTCAACTAGCTCTTCTTTACCTAACTTTTTGATATCCACTTTTTTCGCAACAAGCTCAAATAACTCCGGTTTTTTTGCCAATGCCTCCCATGGTAACGAAGCGATGGTACTTGTTTTAAAAAATAGATTAGAATCTAGGTCTTCAACTTGAAATACCAAATTTATAATGCGTTGATTGTTCGTTTTTAGTGCTAAGATATAAGCTTCATGCCATTGCCCTGCTTTGATGAGTAATGGACAAATTTTTTCACTTAACGCATCCCCCTCTTGATACAATCGATGAATCGGACGCGCACCTTTTTTATCCGGTACAAAAAGTAATGCTGGATTACGCGATGCAATCGCAATAAAAAGTTCAGGTTGATGAAGCGAAAGATAATGTAAGCAATTTCGACCTAACTCATCGGTTAATGTTAAATTAACATTTCTTGCTAATAACATGCGCATCACTTCAACACTATTGTTTTGCGCAGCAATATTCAATAATGGGGTAGCGATTTTATGAAACTTACCAGAGTAGTTTAATTCGGCAGGATCAATTAAATCAGGTTGCTCTTTGTGAAATTTATCATAGTATTCTAAAAGAAGATTAAACGTATAACCCTGGTCTAAACGAGCTGCGTTAAGAAGAGCATAGTTAAAACCGGCTTTTACTAAGCGGTGTCCTTTTTCAAGCAGAAAACCTATTATTTGTTTGTTGCCACTGGTGAATGCATTATCTAGTACTGTATGGTCTACATACTCTTTTTTATAGTAACGTGTTACATATTCAAGCTGTCCTGATGAGACTGCTGATTTAAATGCCCGTTCTTTGCACGCGGCAAGCTTTGCCTCTCCTAAAGTTCGCTCGAGATATTGTACTAACTCTCTATCACCATTTTGCACTGCATAAGCTAATGCATCGAGCTTTGTAACTCCATCTTGTTTATCAAGGGTGTCCTTTCTTTTTTCATAGATTGCGGTGACTAGTTCCGTTTTAGAAGGATATATAGTCGGTAATACCTCAGGACTTGGATTATGTAGTCGAGAATACACATGCATGCGGATACCGTGATAAGTACCTTGAAATTTCGGTTCATCAAAATGCAAAGCACCATGAAGCACTTGGTCATACATTTTATTTATTGCCGATGTCAGTGCTGCTGCATTGGTTTCAGGCGTTCCATTTTCAGGGAGATCAATACCCCATAGCTTGCCATCCGCAGGATCGATCACTTCAATTCGGTTTCCAACTCGGGTTATTGATATGGAGTGTCCATGGCCGCTCAACGTAAATCCCACGCCGTGTTGTTGGCTTGGATCAATCTTTAAATAGGTTGCAAGCGTTGACTTGAGTTCGCCTACAGTAATAATACCTGCAAATTGTTGATGATAGGTCAGCGGAAAGGGCTCTCCTTTTCGTTTAAATAAAGCCTCTAAAGCGCCTTCCATACGATCCTGTGTTGTGCCTGCTTCAACAGCCAAGAGTCGATGCAACCAAAGCGTATTTTGAATAAATGTTTCATAAGCTTGATGAAGTTCAGGACTAATATCTTCTGCGAGTGGGTCTGAATTATAAATAAGCTTTAATAACTGTTCATATTGCTCATATTTTCCAGTTAACGTGCAATACAAACGCCAAACACTTAATCCGAGGCAGACGCCTTCGTTTGTTACTTCTTTGTTAAAACTGGCGGTATTTCCTATAAAACGGCTTTGCCATTTACTCGCCTTTTCTATTAAAACTTCTTGAGGTAATGAGGGCATATTGATATGACGACCAAACAGTGGCCTATTGTTAATATATAGCACAATTCTGGGCTTATATTCTGAGATGGAGTGTATCGATAAAAATGATCATAATGCGGCAAAGGCTAGAATAGCCCGTATTAATGCAAAGTAATACGGGGGATTAAACTAGCTCCTCATCGACCGCAATTAATTTGCATTCTTCCGCACCGTATTGTTTACAGGTACCTAAAGCAATTTTCTCTGCTAACTCTTGCGTACGTTGACTTGAGCGCCAACCATATGCGCCGCATTCAGAAACAGCAAATGCTTTATGTGGTGCAGCCTTTTTGTAGGTGGAAAATGTCTGTTTGACACTGCTTGATAAGTAATTTGGTGTTTTTAATGAAGAAACAGGCAATGGAAGCAGTGTATCAACTAAGGCTAATTTATTGTTTTTTAAAAAATTATCTACCATAGGCGCCCATTGAGGAATACCAGCTTTCGAGAATAAATAGTGACCTTCCTTCCCAAATGGATTTGCTTGAATAAAAAACGCATTCCCACCGACGCCAGTAAACGCATGAAATAACTTTTTCGCCAGATCCGGATTAAAAAAATGATCGTTTTGTGCATAGACCCATAACGTAGGAACTCTTGAGGTCTTACCAAATTGAGCAAATGTTGTAATAAGAGCATTTGCATTACATACATTATCATCAGACTGCGAACCACGCCCACCTGCAAAACTAATGGCTGCCTTTAATCCTGCTGGAGGATTAAGTGCAGTAAGTGCAATGGAAGCAAAGCCACCCGCGGAAACGCCCACCGCAATGAACTTGTTCGTATCAAATTGTTTTAATGTCCCTAAATAGTCCACTGCTCCATGTAAGTCTTCTGCTGCAGATCGCGCTGCTTTCATATAATTAGGATTATTACATGAATCAAAACTTTCAGCCCACCCTCCTCCTGAGCTACCATAGCCCCTTCTTAATACCACAGCAACAGAATAACCACGTCGTGCAAATTCATAAGCTATGGGTAAATAAGAAAGTGCCGTCATATAAGGGCGATCTTTTGCGCTGCGTGGAGAACCATGACTAATAAGGGCTAGAGGATGTTTGGCTTGATCATCAGCAAAGACCAATAAAGCTTCAAGTTTTACTGGTCAATTTTTGGTATTAATCGGAATTTGCGTTTCTTGCCAAATCAGTTTTGCATAAGCCAAGCTTGGAATAAGCAGGTTCAAAACCAAAATGAAAATTCCCCCCCAAATACCTCATATACGTCTCCTGTGATATATCAGATATATTTCACTCTAAAAGAGAAAAGCATATTTTAATTGCGGTGCACTTTCAAATTAATCGCGTGCACACCTTTCACAGTGTGTTGAGGCTTCTCAACATTGCTCGCCCTGTAAACTCCAATAGCCAATAAAAACCAACCAAAAATAAAACATAGGCCACCAAGTGGTGTGGCCATACCTAAGGCTTTTATTGCAAAAAAACTCATTAAATATAAACTTCCAGAAAAAAAACAAATACCTACCAAAAAGAGCCATCCTGAACTTTTTATTAATCGGTTATTAATGTGCAAAAGAAGGAACCCATCAAATAATAACGCCAAACTATGTATCATTTGATAAAAAATTCCTGTTTTAAAAATTTCCATCTGGAGATCACTAAACTGTGATTTCAAACTATGTGCAGCAAATGCACCCAACATTGTCGCAATCATTGCGGATAAGGCCCCAATTGCAATAAAACGTTTCGATGTGTTCATATGTTCTTCTCAAAGAAATTAAATACGTGCTCTCAGTGTGATATATCAGCTCTCTGAGCGCTAGCGTAACGCATATTTGTACCTCATTATAGGTTTTTTGTAAGACAAATATGAAATTTAATTTTGCATATTCAGTACGAACCACTCTTGATCAGACGTAAAATAATTGTCTACAGACCCCATACATAAAATACATAACTACCTTGAATTTACTTCATTATTTATTCTTTTAGATTCTTTGCCTGAAGATAAATTTAGGCTAGTATAGTCAAACAAGATGTCAATACATCATTGACCTTGCTATATTTAACGTTCACTTTATTTATACGGATATTTTATGACTAAACGATTTTATGCAGGACTCAGTACTCTAGTACTTTCTAGTTCGGTGTTTGCTGGGAGTATGGGTCCTACTGCCCCGGTTGTAGATAAGGGCTTTTTTGTGGGTATCGGTGGAAACTATAACTCCGCAAGCCTTGATAATCAAAAGATTTGGGGAAAAGGAGTTAATGACGCTTATTTGGGCCCGATTTTGACAAGTACCGGATCCGCAGAAGGATTTTCTAATCCTTTTTATCAAACCGTAAATATATTTTCTCCTCATGCGCAAGCAGGTTATTTTCAACATTTTGCTGGAAGCCCTAATTTTTGGGGAGCTAAATTCAGCTATGATTTCTTAGATGCTCATTTCGCTGATTACAATATGACTATCGCTCAGGCGGGTTCAAACTATAACGAAATCACCGGCGTGACCACAGACTTCACCGGAAATTATGCTGTAGAATCGGCACAAACTAGTGTGAATCATGAGCTGCTTTTCTTGGCATTTTTAGGACATTCCTTCGAGCATATTCATGCTTATTTGGGGGGTGGTGCAGTATTATTAGGGATGCAATCTAATATTTATCATTTAATTGGATATGCTGATTATAATGGTATGCAAGGAACTGATATTAGTGGTGCTCCAGTTAATTTATCCCAATCCATGTGGGAATGGGGAGGAGCAGGACAATTAGGTCTAACCTATTTCATTGATCCATCTTGGTTCTTAGATGTGAATTATACGTACGCTAGAACGGGAAGAAATACGGTTAAGTATGTAAGTCCGTTTACCAATCAAATAGGACCTGACCATCTAATTGGAACATCCTACATTAATCCATCTCAGGAAGTAGCCGTACAATCTGTGAGTCTTTCCATAAATAAACGTTTCGGTTAGACCACTGGCCTGAGCTCATGCATCGATGCGCTCAGGTCTTTAGTTGTGCATGAAGCAAACAAAAATTGTATACCTACGCTTGTTGCCCCTGGCCAACACCTACATTGGCAACCAAATCAGTATCATTGGCGATAAATTGAGTTTCCTTACATAATTTAACGTAGTCTTTATGTGTAATTAATAAATAAAACAGACCAGATATCAAAAGAATATAATAAACATTTTGATAGAAATAAATTAGCCACAAATAAGTTAGGAATGGTGTTGATAATACAAATAAGGTACTTGCTTTCATTCGTCGTGTAATTTGTATTCCGCCATAAATTACCATTAAAATTAAAATCGACAAATTCATCTTTAGAAAATCATTCGCAGGTAAAGTACTCATCATGACACCAAGGATACAAAAAACAATGAGTCCAAATATCCTGGTTTTAGGTTTAATTGCCCCCATGCTAATCGGTGCGGCCATATACCCAATTAAATGATAACCAGTAACAATCACCATGAGTGAAGCCCAACTATCAGAATTCCAGAGAAAGATGGCAGTTAAGCTAAAATTAATCAGCAAAGAACGGCGACACAAATTATATTTAGGATGTAATTTAGTAATTGACCGACTTGGCATTTGCCCCTCTTTAGCCATAGCATAAAACATCCGTGAAGCACCGCCCAAATAAGAGTATCCTGTGCCTGATGGACTCACAATGCTGTCAGCAATCAAGATCATTGCTAAAAAATGAACCCCCATCAACATCGCTAAATTAATTAATGGTGAATGAAAGTTAAGGCTGCTCCAACCACTACCTAACATTTCATGAGGGACAGCCCCCATAAACGATAATTGGAGTAACATGTAGACACACATGACGATAACAATCGAAAGAACGATTGATAAAGGAATATTCCTCTTTGGATTCTCCATTTCGCTTGCAAAAGCTACTGCCAATTGGAACCCATTGTAAGAATAGATTAAACCAGCTGAAATAATTGCCGTAATTGCTGAGCCAATTCCATATTGTGTGTTGGTGTCTAAACTAAAGTTGCTCTTGTCAAAATGTAGAATCAAAAAAATAATAATCGTAAAAATTGGGCTGAGAATTTTTACTACGGTAATTGTATTATTAATTTTGGTTAATAATTTAATACCAAAGTAATTAATTAATAAATAAATGACTAAGATCCCCAGGGCAAATAACTTACCATAAATAGTAAGGACATTGCCCATCATCAAGGTATCACTTTTAATGGTGGCTGCTAAATATTGTGTGGTTGCTTGGGCTTCTGTGCCAATTGTTACCATGAGTCCAAACCAGTTAGCAAAAGCGAACGGCATACCAAAAATATTGTTGTGTGATAATGCACTCGAGCGAGCAGTAGCACCACGTACTGGGAAAATTGAGGCAACTTGTGCAAGGCACAATCCCACTGCCATTACCAATAATGCCGCTAAAATCCATGCAAGAAATGAGTAATTTCCGGCAATCTTAGCGTTTAATTGAGCGCTAAAGAGCCATCCTGAGCCAACCATGGCAGTAGCAGAAAGTGCTGTTGCGCTAAACAATGAAATTTTGGCATGCTTACAACTACTTGAACTCATAATAAATTACCTTAGAAGACGACACCTTTAGGATAAGTGAAGACAAAATATCAATTTTGCATATTTTTAGGTCAGCGTCAATAGATCCAATACAAATTATGCCTAAAATATTGAATGTATGCACCTTAAAAAAACAAGAAACTTATTGTTTTTATTAGATATAACGACATACAAACAGACTCATTTACGTGCGCGTATGCTGCCTGTGAACATTCCAGGAAAATCTTGTGCTATTATTGATTGTTTGCATGGGAAATACGATTGATTCAGGGCACCCAACTAGGAAGAAAAGGATGAGAACAACACGATTGGAGGCATTTAGTGATGGTGTGCTGGCGATCATTATTACCATTATGGTGTTGGAAATTAAAATTCCGCATGGCGATAACTTAATTAGTCTTCGCCCGCTCATTCCAATTTTCTCAAGCTATCTACTCAGTTTTATTTATATTGGTATTTACTGGAATAACCACCATCATTTGTTTACCGCGACTCAAAGTATTTCAGGAAAAGTACTTTGGGCAAATTTGAATCTTTTATTTTGGATTTCCTTACTTCCATTCGCAACAGGCTGGATGGGAGAAAACCACTTTACAGCAACCCCAACATCGTTTTATGGCCTAATACTTTTAATGGCTGCTCTTTCGTATTCTATACTTGTGCATACGCTTATCTTGCATGAAGGTAAAGACTCGCTTGTCGCTCGCGCGATTGGCAATGACTTTAAGGGAAATATTTCCATCATACTTTATGTACTTGCAATTCCTCTTGCTTATATTTACGCATGGATTGCGCAAATGCTTTATGTAATTGTTGCAATGATTTGGTTCATTCCAGATAAAAGAATTGAAAACAAATTAAAATAACTTTAGCCATAATGAACTGACAATACTGAATTCTGCATGCTATCGATCAGCAAAAAAAGCAGGAATTCTTGGTGCGGCTTTTACTTGAGTTAAAGGAGTTGCGTGTGAAAACTCTTGATTTAATTTTAAGGCATAAGCTTCATTAACCATATCTGGCTTCATGCTACGTACTAATTGAATTAACCAGTTTCCGCCGGCACGAACACATATTTTATCTTCAGATAAATCTGTAAGTAATTTTCTAACCTGGATGGTTGAAAGTAAGTTGGCTTTTACTCGGTAATTATAGCTACTCATTTTGATAGTAAAATTTAAAAACTCACTTTTTATACCTGAGTGTACCTTCTCTAATCCCTGACTAAACGTTGTAAGTGCCTCTCGACGTTCTTTGTCATTACACTGCTGAAGCAAAGTGATCCCTAAATTATAAGTGTCCATGATTAAAGTACCAGGAAAATCAGGTTTTTTTGGAAAAAGATGCTGTGCTTTCTCTCTTAATGATTCATTTGATAATAGCGTTCTTTTTGCTTCTTTACTAAACTCCATTTGAGTATGCATATTAGTAAAAAGATCTTTCTCAGGTAGGGACATCAATTCGTCAATATCAAAAGCATACCCATCCAATATTAGAAGCCGATTAGTAGGTATTTCCTCAACATGAGTACCATAAGCAAATGTTTCTTGGTTTTTTATTTTTGCTACCCTACTGTCGTTATCAGCAAAATTCCGTTTTCGACTGGATTTAACGGTCATTTTCAAAATTTCCTATGATTTATAATTGGCTCAATATCATTAATTGATTTTAAAAGTTAAAACTGAGTGTATTCATAGAATATTACATAAAGAAGATTATATCACTATTTAATAAGCTGGAGTGTTTTGATTGCATATTTAACGCTATCAAGATAAGCAGATGTCAATAAGTTACTATCAACTAAGGCAGACTCTAATTGTTTAAAATTGGCCATTTCATAATCCAGTACCATTTTTAAAATACCCCCTAGCTCGCCTTCAAAATAAAGTAACGCATTCTTGAGTTGCGCACTAAGTTGGATCTTGGCAAGTAAAGACTCCATAGGCTCATGAAGAACTGCATCTAAGGTGGAAAAAATACCAACTGTATATGCTAAATGAGTACTCGATTTGCATTTAATTTTAGCAAGATTTTCACACATTCTTGCCCGAATTAAAGTGCGTTCTAGAAGATCCAGTTCAACATCATGAATACTTGATAACAGCAAAAGGCTTAGCCATTCTCGGATACGAACAATTCCTAATAGTTTAATCGCATCTAATAAAGACTCAATCTCCTTTCCATTATATAAAGCAACCGAATTGACCAAACGTAAAATACGATAGCTAAGTTTTGGAATCTGTAAAATAATATCTTCAATGCGTTCAATAGAAACCTCTGGGTTATTCAGTTCACTCAATAATCGTATTAAATGAGTTCTATTTTCAGTAATGGCTTGTCCTCTTAATTGGTCTGGTTTATTCAGGAAAAAACCTTGAAAGTAATCAAATCCCAATTCGACACAATCATTAAATTGACTTCTATTCTCTATTTTTTCAGCAAGCAATTTACCATTGAAGTGTTGCAGTAGAGTAAGTTGCTTGCGGATTTGCTGTTTATTTTGATGTAATACATCTATTTTAATAATATCAGCAATTTGAATCAGTGGAATAATTTGTTCTGTATAGATGAAGTCATCCAAAGCGATCTTATATCCCTCTTTGCTCAAATCAATCAAGTTATGAATTAATTGATCATTGATAGGCATATCCTCAATTACTTCAACAATGATTCTATTTTTGGGGAGTAATTTAGGAATTTGATTGATCAAATGATTGTAAGTAAAATTAATAAATGCTAGTTTGTCACCAATCACGTCATTCAGGTCTAAATTTGCAAATAATTGTGTGATCACTGACGAAGTAGCATGATCCCCTGCTTTCAAATCCTTGTTATCCACATGAGCAGCTTTGGAGCTTCCATCTCTATAAAGTAATTCATAAGCTCTAACTAGCCGTTCCCTGTCATAGATACTCTGACGCGCTAGAAGTATTTTCATTAATGCATCTACCAATTTAATCTTATTATTGGTGAACATAAATAAATAATAGATTATTATTTGAACTAAGTTTCAAATAATATTTCATTTTTTTATGAACCTATCTCTACTTGATGGTTCATTTAACTTATTACTCACCGTTCGCTTAAATTTATTTAAAGTTCAGACAATATCGATTTTACGCCCAAGCGCTCTGTACACTTCAAAATACCTAGAGGGTCAAGCCTTGCTTTGTGCTTAACGCAGAAATTATCAAACAAACACAAGTCTGATAAGTACCGGCATATAACAGCTGATACTTTCAGATATTGAATTTTACAATGCGAAATTTGGCTTAATAGTTACTACCTCTAGTTTTAGTAACGGCGCCAGGGAAACTGTGAATAATAGAGGATACCCAATAGAAGAAGTAAATAAACAAAATTTATATAAATGGATACAGGATATTCGAAGTCCCGGAAGAGGGATCATTAGATGCTGAATAGATTTTTTAATTTCTAAAATTACAAATTCAGCAAAGCTCAAAACCATGTGTTTTTATGACACTTACATTTGGTAGCCTTTAAAAGGAAAAAAATCGGGGGTTTTGCGAACGTTGCTGCTAATGAGGATAAATAAATTGGTTTTCAAGCGTTGAACTATTTCAGTTTTCTCCTTAAAGTCTACTTTTCAAGTAGTCAGACTTAATATTTATTTTTTACCAGCAGTCTTCCCTTCGTCTTCTAAATTCGATTTGAATTAACTATAGAATAGAGAATTGATACTGCAAAAAGACTTGGATAGATGCACTTTATTCATCATTACTCAAATAGTATTGATGCACTAATTAGGACTATCAGTAAACAATGTTCCATTTTTATCTTCTTTTTTATAAATTAATTTGTGTGAGGGAAGTTCTTCATAGACAGGGATTGGTTTCTCATTTACCTCTTTAATTTGAGATAATAAATTAATCGCTGGAGTAAAACCCTGATCCGCTGATTTTTTTATCCAATACAGCGCCTTATTTTTGTTTTTAATTGTGCCTTCTCCCCGTAGATACATTATTCCCACATTATATTGTGCCTTTTCTTCACCATTCTCTGCTGCTTTAATAAGCCAAAAAAGAGCTTTTTTCTTATCGTTATCAAGGCCATATCCCTCATAATAAGCCATTCCCAAATTATATTGGGATTTACGATTTCCTCTTTCTGCGGATTGGGTAAGCAATCTTATTCCCTCATCGATATTTTGTTGTTCCCCATTTTCACCAAGCAATTTCGAAAGGCCTTTATCCCCCTCATCATTTAGTGATGAATTTATAAAAGTCCCATTAAATATGTTTTTATTAGGTGCATTTGATGTTTTGATTTTATTATTTTGTGAATAGTATCTAGCCAGCGCCTCCCTTTCTTCAGGTGTCTGTGATTTATAAATATATCCAAATCCCAGCCCCTGATGAATAATGTAATAATTAAAATCATAATAAATAAAGAGTATAGTTCCGATAATTACAACAATAGACAGTCTATTAAGAAACACACTATAAAAATTGTATTTTTTATTCGAAGATGGAAGGCCGATAATCTCATTTGATTTTTTAGTATTATCCTTTGGTAAAGAGTCTTTTAGATATTCAGGTAATATATACTCAATAATTGCTTTTTTATGATGTTCTTGGAGTTTTGGGAGTTTTTTGCTCGTACTATTTAATACTTCGAAAATTTCTGCTGAATATATAAAAAGATCCGAACCTAAGCCCAAACGAATTATAACTTTGTCCTTATTCAGGAAGGCAAACTGAATGTGCTCTATATTTAAATGATTTTTATATAAATATACATAAATAGTATGTGCTTTAATTTCCTTATTTTTTGGATATATTTTATAGAGCAGCTTTATTTTGAAGTTGTATGTTTGAAAATAGTCCGGATGCTTATTATATGCAATTCCACAATTGGGACATTGCCATTCTGGTACTGTTTCCCTTCTTTTCCTAATATAATGACATTCTGGACATTTCATGATTATGCATTTTATTCTATATAAATTTATTATTGGTCCAATTTAATTTAATTGCAAAATCATTATCTTCACACTAATAAATTTTATTAAGCCCTTATAAGTTTTACTTATTCACACCAAGAATTAATCGCCTGCCTCAGGATTTATTTGGAAATTGGATTATTATATTAAATAATGGACGGATCAAATCGAAACTAGGAAAATATAAAACTCAAGCAAGCGTAGGCTGGGCTGAAAAGCCCAGCGACCAAGCTTGGGTATTACCTAGAAATCGATTATTAACTCAAAAACGGAATATTAATTCTAATATCAATCAATTCATCAGAGCAGTTGCTGGGCTTTTCAGCCCAGCCTACGCTTGCTTACCTCCCTATAATATCCTGACCTGATACCAACCAACTCACAAGTAATCTTGCATTGATAATTTTAGTAGAGAAAATGCAAATAGACTTGAAAGTAGTGTAAGGCTATTTTGAAATTGGGTTTAACTAGGAAGCTCACCAAGTTGATTAATAAAGTATATTCATAAAATGTATTTTTTTATGTAAATTAATGTCTCCTTTGCTTATTGAGAACGTTATGAAAAATATTATTTTAGCCTTAATAACTCCTCCAGCCTTCTGTGCAAGTTCCCGGAGTAATAATAGGTGCAAAAATGGAAAAAAAATACATCAAAAAAATTCAAGAACTACAGAAAAAAATGATTTTAGTATTAAGATGGCATATTTGAGTAACAATGCTTATGAGCTAGAAATAAAGTAGTCCTATCACGCTATAAACTCTTACATCCCACTCACTCATGGCTTATATCTTCAGTATTCTCTTCCAAAACTTTAACCATATGCAGCAGGCAATGCGAAAATAAGTATTCATTAAACATGGGGTTAAGCAACAAAGCCCTAGCGAGGCAATCATTTAGGATTTGCCTAGCTGATGTGATGAACTTGGTCGAGGATCTGAACTTTCAGCTTGAGGCTCCTGCTGAAACATTCTATAGCGTGAATGGACATGAGGTAAAACACAAGCTCTTATTTGGCCTCTGATGCTTTCTATATCAATAGGAACTAAGGCTGGTGCTGCGCGTAATGTCGCTGCAAAATCAGGGCATAGATCTTTGGGTATTCCTTGTTGATCTGGTTTTACAACCTGTCCATCTGTTAAAGACTTCTCTCTGATAACGCTGTTTTTGAATAAACCATCATCTATTATATAAAAAGATTCTGATGAAGGGTAGGTCATTTTAAGTTGTCTTACAAAAGAGGGGCATTGTAACAAGTAATCCATAAAAAGAGGGTGATAGTTTTGTTGATTTGAAATGGCGTTTAATAAGTTGAGTTCATTCTTTGATGCTGGGTCTTGAGCTTGGGTTAGTGTTTCTCGAGCTTTATCAATGAGTTCTCCTACAACAAAAGAATTTAGCAATACTTTGTTACCAGATAGGAATGCCCGTACATCTACTAGAGAGAGCTCTTTTTGTTGAAGTTTTTGAATGGCATAAGCCACCGCCATGATTTGCGTTGCTCTGGTGATATCACTTTCGTCTGTAGGATCAAGGTCTAGATCTTGAAACGCATTTAATATGAATAGGCTTTGAGCTATTTGATCTTGATTTGTTTTAAAAAAATTGGGATTTAAATATAAGAAATATCCTAAAGCATGAGATGCAGTGCTTTGGAGTGTGGGATGGGGGTAACACTGTGTAAGAATTTGAAATACTTCCCAGTTTCCTTCATCGGTCAAGGGTTGTCTTAATCCTTTGAGCCCTTCGTGAAGTTGGTAGTCTGCTGAAAATTCTATGACGTTTTGCAAGGGACGAGGAGGAAGTCCTTTTGAGTCTGACTCCATCAAATCATGACACACCCAATTTTCTAGTGTATCTAGCCACGCCTTATTTCGAGCTGCAAACTCCCATCCAATGGGCATTGAATTAAATTCATCTTGTCCGAAAAGATTTATCGTTGTCAGGTAATAATTATTTGCTAGAGCTTGGTACACAGTTTGTTCATTCCCTTCGGGGATGCTTAGGGAAAGCATGTTAAGCGATTCTTTGGCATCTTGGATAATGTGACATACCACTCCAAATTCTTCTAGGCTGAGTTTTAATGGATAATCCATTTGAAGAGACAGCCACTCAAAGTCTTCTAATCCGCGAAACATGTTTAATAGTTCTAAGCGAGAGCTTTGGCACCCAGCCAAGCAAAACACATTGGATGACGCCACTGCTTGATGCTGAACCAATGCTGCCTGTAAGGCATTTAATTCGTTTTGAGTTAAAGGCTTTGTCAGTTTAAACTGGATGATATTAGAATTCACTCGGTTGGCTTGTAAGTCTTGAACTGCCTGGGCGAAATTCTGATTGCTTATAATAAATGCTGTTTGAAAGTAAGGCATTATGGCTCCCATTAATACTTATTTTCATTATAGGCATATTCAAAACGAATTGCTGGCGAGTAAAGCCAGCTGGCGTAAATTTCATGCAGCAGTCAATCAAAATCATTATTTTGAAGCCTGCACAGTAACTGACCGTTTTTGTCATGATGACAGCCAGGTTAAGCCATTACTGAAACAGGCTAATGAACCCATCGACCAGTTCACAGACGATGGGGCTTATGATGAAACCCCTGTTTACGAGGCAGTTCTAGCACATTCTCCTGATGCTGATGTCGTGATACCGCCTAGAACCAACGCTGTGGTCAATGAGAAAGCAGAAAAAGCGTTAAAGGATGATTTCCAATTAGAAAATTTTCTGGCTGCAATTCCTAAAGCATTCAAAAGCTGTATGCAAAGCTCTGCTGGGTTGATACATTCAGACATGCGATGTTGAATGATCCAGAAAATATTAATTTTCTTGGAACCTTATTACCTATAAAGAAATCAGATATAAAACCTGATGCAGAAGCCATGGCGTCAAGAGTGCAATTTTTGATAGAGCAAGGACTTTTTAAGAAATAAATTAGTATAGGAAGTAATTCTTCCAAGTGCAAAAATGATTTTGTAATATTTATTACACAATTTAGTGTTGTTGCGTTAACGAGTTGAATCCGCCAATCCGCTAATACCACTAAGTATGATTATCGTGACTTTACGGCAAAAAAGCATTGAGTCATTATTTTCGCCCCAACCTATTGATTTTATTAGGACTGCTAGCTAACCTTGCTGCCCTTAAAACGAGGATTAAAAATCCCTATCCGAGGACGTAACACCTGGTTGTTTTATAAAACCGAATACGGAGCTATGGTAGGCGGCGTACTCACAAGTATTATTTATACCTGTGAGTTAGCAGGCATCAACCCCTTTGAATACCTAATTGCACTCCAGGTTTACAAAGACCAAATTGTTAAAGAGCCTCAAGCCTGGCTTCCCTGGAATTACGAAAACACGC
>NZ_LNYY01000019.1:146686-342434 GCF_001468005.1 Legionella steelei | reverse complement strand
GCTTCATTAGAATCATCACTGGCCGCATAAGCCATAGAACGCCAATCGTCTGGAAGGCTTGCTTTTATGGGATGACCTTGGACAAGCAGTATCAATAACTCACTGGAACGTAATTGAACTGAAGGATTCAACCCGCTAGGCCACCAAGCTAATTTGCCTCGACTGAACCGTTTATGGCAGAGCCAAAAACCACTCGCATCATACACGAATAGTTTTACTGAGGTTCGCATGCGATTGGTAAAGACAAATACGGTACCACTGAACGGGTCATCAAGCAGCTTTTGTCGGCATAAGGCTTTTAAGCCATCGATGCCTTTTCTAAAATCAATGGGCTCTACTGCCAATAACAACCGATGTTGTGGGGTAATCTGCAGCATCGTAAACCCAGAAAATCCAGCATGAGTTTTGATACCCTACTCATCGGTACTGCATTGATTTTCAGTATACTGCCACAGGGACGATGAATCTCAACACTACAAGGCACATCGCTATTTGATAGAAACTCTGAATCAATCCTCGTGGGTTTTCTTTTTACCTCAACAAACTGCAAACTCGTATTCTGGACAGGTACTAATTTTTTCTTGATTTGGATTGGACTAATCCCTAAATGACTGCCGATTTTCGAAGGAGTATAATCACCCCAATAGTCCCTTGACCTGCTCCCATACTCATCAGGAATTTGACCGCGCTTTGTTCGTGTGGCTCGCCAGTGTCTAAAGGCTTGTTTGACAGTGTCTAGTTTATTGGTGCCATTTATCATTAAGTCGCCTCCTAAAATCATTGAGGCTATAGGCTAAACGACCGCTCTGTCTTTAGTCACGCACGCTTGCCGAAAGCTCAGTGATGTTGAATAATTAATATTAAATATAGGATGGCTTCTTTCAAATATTAGGTCAGTTAATAAATTACTACCACTTCTGTATACTGTTTGAGGAAAAAGAACTCACTTATTGCTCGTCGCTAAATAGTTTTCCTGTTTTACACAGATTATGGCCTCGCACTCCGGAACTTGCGCCCTGACGTAAAAATTGTATGGTAACGAGACCACATTGCTGTGATCCCGTTTCCAAACAACCATAGATTCATCCTTGGATTTCTTTTATTTTCGCCTCGATCCCTTCGCGTGAGCAATGCCATCAGCAGGATTTAATGGCCATTGATGTTTAGGATAACGTATTCGTAACTCTTTACGGATTTCTGAATAACCATTTTTCCAAAAGCTTTCTAGATCGCTTGTTACCTGCACTGGACGAAAATTTGGACCTAATAAATGCAGAACAACTGACACACTCTGAAATAATATTTTCGGCGTTTCTTCCCATCCAAACACTTCTTGGATGCGTACTCTAAGAAAGGGATGTTCAACCGTTGAATAATGAATGGGTATCATGCTACCACTTGGAACTTTTAACCTATTTGGGAGTTCGGTTTGTAAAATACTACGCAATGTTTCAGATATATTTAGTTCAAAAAAATACACTAAATTTTTTTGCAGTACTAAGGTCATTTTACTTTCACCGAAACATGCTTGTCTAAATACAGTTAAGCAAAATGATTTTTTTAATGCATCTCCGTCGAAAAGATTTTCCAATTCATCTTGTATATGAGGGGGTATTAATGCCTTATGGAATCGTAAAAATATAATCTTTTGATACCACTCATGTAAATTTTCATTTTTCTTCAGTGTGCTCGCCCAATTGTCAGTTAATATATCAGGCAATTTTTCTGCAACGTGTACCGAGGTTGCCAGCGAAAAATTCGGTTCTTCTATAGGTAAATCCCAAAGTGTTTTAAATTCCCGCTGATAAAATTGCGATTTTTCTGCTTCAAAAATGATGTCTCTTTTCTTTATTATGTTGTCGGAAAAGTGTTTCAACAAAAATTCTTTATTTATCCCACTCGCCTGATTAATCAAAGTTTCAGCCTCCCCGCTTTCTTCAAAACCATTCAATGCAATAAAAAATTCACTCCTTTTCACAAGCGTTCGATCTGATAATTTTACACCACGACCACCGACCATTAATGCACGATCAGAGTTCTTGCGACGTCGACACAAACGATCACCAAAAGATAACATAAGGAGCAACTGTCTAGCTTCATCTTCTTCACGATAAACAGGGGGCTCTGCTTTTTTTAATTTTTTAGCAAGATCTAGAATCTGCTGATAACTTTGTGCGACAGTTTGTAAAATTGTAAAATGACCTTCAGGTGAAGAACCATCTTTTAGAAATTTATTCAAAATTTTTAATCGCGGTGCAATATCACATTCAAAATGATCTGCTTGAAAATTATTCGTCATTTCTTTCCGTAGAATATCGCGCTCTTGTAATAACGCTGCAATTTTTGCAGCCAGATCGATGCAATTATTTTCTATACCTGCAATTAATAGTCTCCCCAAACGCAGAGGTAATGGGAAATCCAAAAGCTGGCGACCTATTGATGTTAATTCGTTGTTATTTTTGATAGCACCTGCCGCTTGTAAGCTAAAGGTCGCACGTTCAATGCTGACACGAGGAGGTCTTTCAAACCACGAAAAATTCTGAAAATTCGAGATATGTTGATTAGCTAAAAAAAGTAAACTATCGCTTAAATCTGAACGTAGAATTTCTGGAATATTTGATTTCACAAATAAACTTTCATCATGTTGATTCCACATCCTGTAACAAACACCTGGAAATTGTCGGGCGGCTCTACCAGCACGCTGAATGGCACTCGCTAAGCTAATTCGCGAAATTTCCAGGCGTGAAAATCCAGTACGTAAATCTTGTTTCATTATTTTTACTAAACCTGAATCTATGACGGTATCAACACCGTCTAAAGTAACAGAAGACTCAGCAATATTAGTTGCAAGAATAATTCTTTGCGCTGAAGATTTTTGCAATGCGATACGCTGTGCTTCTAGAGGAAGACTGCCATGCAGCGTGATCACCTCTATTTTTTTGCTTTCTTTCCAATCAAGTAAGTTTCCTTTAGCGCGTTCAATTTCACGTGCACCCGGTAAAAATACTAAAATATCTTTATCAGTCTGTCGCTGTGCTTCTTTGATGACTTGAGATAAATGCTCATAAAATTGATATTGAGGTGTTAGTAATTGGGTTGATTTTTGATAACGTACCGTTAACTCAAATAATTTTCCAGGCACGGAAATGACAGGACAATTACCCAAATATTCAGCAACTTTTTCTGCTTCGAGTGTCGCTGACATGACCACAATTTTAATATGATGCCCTAACTCTTGTAATTCACGTATTAATCCTAGTGTTAAATCAACGTATAAAGATCTTTCATGAAACTCGTCTAGAATCACAATGTCTACATCGTCTAACTCAGGATGATGAATCATATGTCGGGCCAGCAAAGCTTCCGTCATGTAAATTAATCTGGTTTTATGCGATGTTTTATTGACAAAACGGACTTGATAACCAACCTCCTCACCGACTAGCCAATTATTTTCTTCTGCAACCCGATGAGCAGCAGCAATCGACGCCATTCGTCGAGGTTCTAGCACTAATATTTTCCCGGCTACAACAGAAAGCAATTCCGGAGGCAATCGAGTTGTCTTGCCAGCACCAGGTGCGGCTGTTATTACTAAATTAGTATGAGATGTTACCTTCTGTAAAATATCATCTATAAAATCATCTATTGGTAAATGAGTTGAGCCTGCTTTTAAAATGATTGTACCCTCAGTTGAAATTTCCAAATAACCATTTGAACTTGAAATTTAATGAAAATGAACATTTCTATAAATTGACCTCTGGCCTGGATTCTAGTAAAAAGGGAACTGATTGAAATTTAATCAATAGCACTTTAAGAACCGTAGATTTCTCTTATTCTTAATATTCTAGGAACGTTCAATTATCGAGTGCCAAGTTTCTCTTGAAATTATAACTATTAGTCTTTAGATACTTTTGTTAGAACCCCTCTTTATCCGTTATTGGAGTGACAAAAGAAACAAAAGTCCTTTCTTCTCTTCATCACATCAATGAACTGGTCTTGATTTTGAAGTTCGAGTTCCCATATATACAAAATGGTCATTCCTTATCTTTATCTATAATAATACTTGTTGGAGGTTTATACCCGGCTCTATAATTATCAGCAGAAATAGATACTCCTCTTAATTTCAAATATTTCTAAAACGTCGCTTTGCTTAAATCAAGATAACGCAACATGAGCAGAGTGTATATATGTTCGCGGCTTAGCATGATTTTATACCTATTTATGGTTAATAATATAGTTATCTACTGAATAATAAGTGGCGACTACTAAGTCAGGTTGGCTTATATGCAAGCTTTCACTAAAGTAACAGATGCAACCTCATGAAAATTTGAGCGAACGATGTTATTAAAAGTCATATATACTTGTACGTAAGATATGGATGGCTCGTGCTCAAAATATGAAAACAGGAAAACTCATTGTTTTAAATATTTTTACACTTAGTTTAATGGTTCTGAGTTCTATGGCATTTAGTGACAGCAATCTTATTTCTGTTGATAATAAAAGAAAAATATTCATGCATTGTGAAGGCACAGGCTCACCAGCTGTGATATTCATTGCGGGATATCCTGATCGAGGCGATGCCTCCTGGGAAACACCCTTGTTTGCTAATAAGAAGACTGTATTCTCTGAAGTCAATAAATTTACAACAGCCTGCGATTATGATCGTCCAGGCACAATTAAAATCATCGATGATACCCTTTTAAAAAGTCGTAGTGATCCGGTACAACAACCAGTTACAGCGGCAAATCAGATGGATGATTTACATCATTTAATTGAAGCAAAAAAAATTCATAAACCTTTTATCCTTGTGGCACACTCCGCAGGTGGATTGGCTGCAAGACTTTATGCGCTGAAATACCCTAATGATGTCGCAGGACTAATTCTTATTGATGTCACCAATGAAAAACTACTTAACACCTGGTCAGAAAAAGAAACTCAAGCGTTCTATTTCGGTGGAAAAAAAGCTCGAAGGCACTAAGTGCTCATTATAAAAATGTAGAAAAGATTAACTTTGCTGAAAGTTTTAAACAATTAAATGATTATGCAGATCATAAATTGCATATACCTGCCATAATTCTCACCGCGGGCAAAATTCCCAATGCCAGTCAAATGGTAAAAGATGGTTTTTGGCCAAGTTATGTCACCCAAGATATGGCCAAATCAATCATGCTTGGTATCCACCGGGCAAATGATCTGATGGCAGATACTTTTGTACCAAAAGCCCGACGGATAGATGTCAAAAATAGCGGCCATTATATACAAAAAGAGCAACCCGAATTAATTGTTCAACTCATCCATACGCTGGTTGAACAACTTAGATAATGCCCTATAACTCCTACTTCATTCTCATTGGATAAGCTCAATTGTTTCTAGTTGAAGTTAGGGATCGGATATTCCGGTGCTAAATCATGTGCTACTTCTTTCCATAAAGCCACACTCAAATTATCGGCCTCCTTTGATGTAGGTTTTAATGTATTAAATGCAATAAACACGATTTGTTTTTCGGGCAACACAGCAAAAACACCACTATAACCACCAAAACGAGGATTTTGTATTAACCAATGATTGGCTACAGCAAATCCCATCGCAAAATAAAGTTCACTTGTATTTTTCCCCTTCCCTACAGTCTCTGGCGCTCTTAATTCCAAGCTTGATTCGGAAGTTAGCAAACTGCCATTCATCCAAGCATTCGCCCAAGTACCGAGGTCCTCTATCGTTGAGGTCATAGATCCTGAACTTGCAGTCCAGGACGGATCCCAAAAAGTTGCATCTTCATAAACACCCCTATCTTGACTAAACGAATGGAGCACCGGTGAAGGTATGATGGCAGTTCGCTCGAATTGTGTATTTTTCATGTTCAATTTATTAAGTATTAAGGAGTGAAATAATTGATTCAGCTGTCGTGTAGTCACTTGAGCTAAAATACTACCCAAAATCACATAGTCAGTATGAGAATAATGCTGGCTGGTTCCTGGTTTAAATAAAGGATCAGTCAAAAAAGCATAATGAATTAACTCTTTATCAGACCACTGCTTAAATGGCTTATCCAATACTTGTTTGATAAAGTCTTGGTGATACACATAATCAGGAAAACCACTTGTACCATTAGCAAGCATTTTTAGATTTACTTGATCTGCATTAGGTAAATTGGGATACCAACGCGCTACCTTATCATCAAGACTTAATTCTTTTTTCTCTACCAATCGCATCAGCGTCGTTGTTAATAAAGTTTCTGTCACGCCACCTATACGAAAATGCATGTCTTTTGTTGCGGGAACTGCCGTCATCGAATCACCAATGGCCTGAATACCCATTGGTTTTCCGTTGATCCATAGACCATAAACTAAAGCTTTTACAGGTTTATCCTTCATAAATAGCTGAATTTTATTATCGAGAGACGATTGCTGAGGATCCGAAGCATAAAGTACAGTTTGGAATACTAAAAAGGCAGTAATGAATAAGCACATTTTTTTCATCATTTCTTTTTTTCCTTTCATAATAAGGCTCGTTTATTATGGAGTTAAATGCACATTTAAGTCTATTCCTGTTAAAAAACTCTAAAAGCCACATTTCTCAATTTTTCAATTCACTTCTATAATTGAAAGAAATGGATAGAACAAGGAGGTCTTTTATGAAGTTTTTTCAAGGATTACCTCTATTCTTTTTGCTAATTTCTCAAAATACTTATGCTGAGACCGCTTTATCTCCACCCAGTGGACAATCTCCACAATGTGGACAAGCTTATGAGATCGCTGGGCAGATTAAAACCATAAATAATGTTTTTAATAGCTTAGCAAGTTCGTGTCATGATGCAGGGGGCATGAAGTTGGTGCATAAAATATTAATATCAGAAAAATCAAATGAGCCCACGGGTGTCTTTTTTACATGTACAGGGGACAATTTAAGTTTTATTGTCTTTTCTTGTCTTTTTTCAACAAGTGTAGACAATAGTCTGTTTATCCCGAGTGGAGAGTCATAGGAAAAACCTAGGGGCCACTAGGTTGCATCCCAATCATAGTATTTGGGATGCTCGATCGACACTCTATACATATCATGATAAAATTATAGACAATTACTCATTACGCTTAAAAGACTCTGATTACGTGTTCTACTCTATGTCATCATTAACGATAACCAGTATTTATATTTATTGTGTGTTTTTTTTGGTAAGTGCTGTACTGGAATCAATGTCATTTAATCTGCTCGATCCATCGAAAAAAGAAATCGTATATGGCCGCAAAAAACTACCTTTTATGACTGATTTAAACAGTGTGATTAAAGTATTTTTCTTCTCTTTTGTGATCCTTATCATTACACCATGGCAGATGCGTTATAAAACGTATTTATACCAAAATACTCAAGAACTGCGTTTTATTTACCATGTTTTTATGGTCTTTTTTGTTGTCGCATTTATACCTATCATTAAATACTTACAAAGTGACGTTAGAAACGCTTGCCTACCAAAATGGTACCTCAAAAATATATTAGTTGGCGATTACATCCATCTATGGGGTATCTTAATCGCCTGTTATGCGTCAATTCCAAATTTTTAACCCGATAAATTTTAAACACTATTATTTCTCACCGATAACTGTACCTCGTGCACCTTTTCAGCGACCTGCAGTTCAGGGAAAAAATTAAGACCGCTTTGATGACTAGGTGCCACAAGATCAGTGTCTAAGGTTATTGAGGGCTTCCGTGGCCTAATTTTTAGAAATCCTAAACCGCCATTTCTCTGCAATGGCTTTTCATAATTAAAGTGTAATTCCAGATGATCCTCTGCTGTCAGTTCAAATTTGTAGGTTACAAGCATGCGAAATAAAGCCATTATTTCTGTCATTGCAATTCGTAAACCGGGACATCGCCTTGATCCAGTCTTAAATGTTAATAATCCGCCCTCTTTCTCCATTGTCCCCGGTGAATTAAATACGGGAGATGCCGCAAAAAAATGGGTATTATAAAACTCATTTTGATGGTTCTTAGGCCCCCAGCGCTCAGGAAAAATTTCATTCGCAGTAATTGTCTTTTTACCAAATATTTCTTGCCCCTCAGTGGAAAGATCAATATCTGGAACATGTTTTATGTGAGTATGCATTCCTTGCATAGGAATAAATATAAGCGAACCAGCAGGTAAAGTAAGTGTCGTTCCCTCAAGCTCGAGATTGATTGTTTCATGGATAATTTCTGGCACAATAGGTGCAGGTGGTGATAATCTCAACGCTTCTAATAAAACAGCTTCAGCATATGATAAATCACCTTTTGCTACTCGAGAATCCCACGGAGAATGCAATTCAAAGTGTTCGTTTGCTGAAATTTTTTGCTGAATTTCCTGTTTCATCATGCTATAGATGCGTTTATCCTGAAGAGCAATTCTTAACGCTGTAATTAAAGCGGTTGCTGTCGCATCAAAACCCAATAATGGAATGAATAAGCTTTCATTAACAACGTCCCTCACCAAAGCAGACAATGGCGTAGTATCAGAGTACTCAACCGAATAATCGATCAGTAACTTACATTGCGCAGCAGTTAATTGAGTCGTTGCGTTTATCCCCAGTTCATTCAACTGACTTTTTACGCTTGTATTATTTAACACACGGACTACAAGCAGGTAATTAAGCCAGCTCTGCTCTGCTGTTAATTGTTTTGTAATTTCTTCTGAGGAAAAGATAATCTGCCAACCAAGATTAAACACTCTACTTCTTAAAAAAAGGAGGCTTTTTTCCTCCTCCTTGCCAATGGGTTCTAGGCTAAACAAACAGCTCATTAATTCCTTCGTTAGATTTGCCTGATAAAATGCTTCAAAAGGTTTAACAACTGCTTTTCCAAAATATGTGATTAATAATACTCTGCGAGAGAGTTTATCCATTACCTCACTCAAAGGCCATCCATGTTCACCCTGCTCAAATTCATATTCTTTAAAAAAATCGGCAACCATCTCGGCTACGTGAGGCCTGTTTGTTTCATTGCGTAACAGTATGGCGTTGCGAACTTTAGAATGTGCTTCTGAACCCAAAATGGAGGACATTAAATTCTCAGAACCTAATATCACTTCTAATCGATGAAAAAATTGTCGTTGTCCAAACTTCCTTTCATTTTTTTTTGCATAAAGTTGCTGTATCAGTGCTTTATTTGATAATACAAATACTGGTGATAAATTGGGTACCTTAAAATAACCGACCCCAGAACCACCCTCGAGTGAGCGAGTTCCCAAGTCAGCTATAAATGTCATAAAACGCGTTTGTAATTGCTCTTGTGCCGAAGGAGTTGTTTTTAAAAGAGCCATGTCCTTAATTAAGGAAAGATAGCTCAATTCGGAGGGATAAGTTATTTTTGCAATTTCAGCTTGTTTTTGTAACTGATAAATGCGTACGATTATACTGATGCCTATCATTATAAGAATATAAATAAGCATATATCCCCCCCACAGATTTGATTCATATTGTTACATCGACTGGATTGTATACAAAGAAGATCCCTGGGTGCTTACTCACCCAGGATACTGACTAGAAAAAATAGTACAACACAAACATCAAATCACAAGAGGAACAATTTTATATGGAACCAATTCACAATATTTTTTCCAATCATGTCCATACTTAGCAGAACAACGTTTATCATCACGAAATGCTCTATCAAATAATAAAACAGTTAAAAAGCAAAGATAGAAGTATGGGGCAAAATGCGTAAACAACGCAGGGACAGACCAAAAAAATGTACCAGCAAGCTCTGGAATATAATGGAAATGTCTGGCGATCCCCCACCACCCTGAAGCAAGTAATATTGTTTGTTTTTTATCACCTTCAGTAGTTTCATAACGTGCCAATACAGTAACCGGTTTTTTGCCCCAAACCTTACACTCACCTTGCGTAGCTCGAGCAATAAGTCGTTGCTTGTCAGCGAGATAATTAATAATAATGCTTGCCAAACCTAAACCTAAAATCAAAGTTGCCCACATAAACGATAAATGAATAGGATGAAGCACAAGATACATACTTGGTGAAGTATACACACAAGGAACCCATACCATGCATCCCCAACAAATATAAAAACCAGCACGATCATGCATGATATCTAAGGATCGTAAATAACCTTTTTCCCACATATAAAATTTACTGAGATAAACAAATTGCAATATAACGGAAATTAACATTGAGTTAGATAAGTCGCCTAACTCTGCTTGTTTTGCGCAATAAGAAATTAGAAATAAGCCCCAACTCATCATACCAAAACGACAGGTAATGAATTTTTTAATACTCCATCCCCACACTTGAGGATAAAGCTCTGTTCCCCAATAATAATCAAACAGCATGTTATTGGTTATACCTGAATCAGTTGATGAAGGGTAAAAACGGCCTTTGATGTATAAAAACACACAAAAAATAAGGCTAAACAAATTGAGGGCCCCAAATAGCGCACCTAAGTTGTCATAAAGAATAGAAGCCGAGAATAAGTTAAAACCAAAAGATGCAATACAAAAGCTGGCCATAGTGACAATAAATGCAAAAACACCATTGTCTTTATAAACTGGCACGTTTCCTTTCGGGGTAATGGGTCCGTTAAATGTTTTTCCTGGGAGAATACGCATTAAAGCCAGCTCAAAAGCTGTAAAAATTAAAATAATTTTCCAAGCTACTGCAGAGCCCCAAAAATAAGGCCCCCATATGGTCATCACAGTCTGAAAAAAGCCGTTTTGAAGCATCAAATCCCAAAGAGCAGACAAAGACCCTTGTAGCTGCGTGTTGGTATACCACATCAACATAACAAAAATAGGACATGAAAGAATGAGAAACAAGGGGCCTAAGATATTCCTGATACTGAAATTCATAATGTTTCCTTACATTTAAAAAAAACTAAAGTGGATCATAATACAGGATTTTTTAGCATTTAGTATCTTTAATTCATTGGTTCGACGAAAAATAAAAGCACGAAAAAATGGTCTATATTTACACAATAAAAATAGAAGCTTAGCTATTTGCTTTACGCAATACTTTAATATTTAATTTATATATACAGTCGAAAAGGTGACTATCATGTCCAAGTACCGCATCGAACGAATGACACGCGAAGAAGTTTCAGTCGCTGTAGAATGGGCACGGAAAGAAGGTTGGAACCCTGGATTAAATGATGCAGAGTGTTTTTATCAAACAGATCCTCAAGGTTTCTTCGCAGGAAAACTCGATGATCAAATTATTGCCATTGGTTCTGCAGTACTTTACGACGAACACTTTGCTTTTTGTGGTTTTTATATAGTAGATAATAAATATCGTGCTCAAGGTTATGGTCTGGAATTAACTCGCGCACGCCTCGCTTATGTTGGAGACAGAAATGTCGGTATTGATGGCGTGCTCAACATGGTTGATAATTATGCAAAAATTGGTTATCAATTTGCCCATAATAACGCTCGATATGCATTAGAGCACACACAAGTTACGCCTAAACACGATCCACATATAGTTGAGCTAAAAAACGTCTCATTCGATCAGATAACCCAATATGATCGACACTATTTTCCAGCCCCAAGAGTAAAATTTCTAACCGCATGGATTACTCAAAACTCAGCATTAGCACTTGGCTATATTAAAGAAAATCAATTAAAAGGTTATGGTGTCATTCGCAAATGTTTTGAGGGCTATAAAATAGGCCCCTTATTCGCGGAGAGCTCATTTATTGCCGAAAAATTATTTGCACAATTGGTTGAATATGCGCGTGGTGAGACGGTCTATCTGGATATCCCAGAAAGTAATTCATTAGCAGTTGACTTGGTCAATAAACATGGGATGACCAAAGTATTCGCTACAGCAAGAATGTATTTAAAAGGGGCACCCAAACTGCCTATCGATGGCATTTATGGAATTACTACATTTGAATTAGGATAAACCATGCGCGATTTAGTAGGCTATGGACCAGAAGAAAATAAATGCTCTTGGCCTAATAAAGCAAAGCTTGCCGTCAACTTTGTAATTAACTATGAAGAGGGAGCTGAATTATGTCCTCTCAATGGAGATGCATACGCTGAAACAAGTGGTGCAGATTTTCCTTTTGTTCCCAAAGCCAAAGGACAACGAAATCTAAGTATGGAATCTTTTTATGAGTACGGTAGTCGCGTAGGGATATGGCGTCTTCTGCGTCTATTTGATCATTATAAAATTCCACTTACGTTTTTTGTTGCAGGGCAAGCATTGATACTTAATCCATTATTTGCTGAATATCTGGCCCAACAAGACCATGAGGTGGCGGGACATGGATGGCGCTGGATAAATTACACAAATATTTCTAGAAAAGTTGAAAACAAACATATTCTTTTGTGTATTGAAACCTTAGAAAAACTCACCGGCCATAAGCCTAATGGTTGGTACACTGGTCGTCGAAGTGAGCATACTCGTGAATTACTGTTAGAACATGGGGGCTTTCTTTATGATTCAGACAGTTATGCCGATGAGCTGCCTTATTATATTGCTGAGCACCTTGTAATCCCCTACTCTCTTGATTGCAATGATTTCAGATTCAGTACAACCCCTGGGTTTTCATGTGCCAAAGAATTTTATGACCGATTAATCAATACGTTTCATTATATGTATCAAGAAAAACGTCTTGCCATCATGACTATAGGCTTACATCCGCGTCTGAGTGGAAAACCCGACCGATGTCTTATTTTAAAACAGTTTTTAGATCATTTAACCCAGTATCAGGATATCTGGATAACAAGGCGCATCGACATAGCTCAATTTTGGCGACAAACATTTCCTCATAAATAACTCAGTGATGCAGCATGTAGCTGAAATATGCTCCTGGTTGCAAGCAGTCAGGCTACAATTTTCATTTTAGATAAAATTGAAAACAGATAACCCTTGTATCAGCACAAAACTTTGTTGTGCCACTTCCAAATTGTACAACTCCTGTTTAAATTCAGAAGCTGCGACTATAGGATCGACCTCTTGTAGCCTCTTTAAAGTAATTTTACTTTGTTCAATTATATCGGAGTTTGCTGTATCCGCATGTTGTAACTGATTTAGCCGAGACCCCAAATTGGCGCGAGCATTCAAGACTGTAGTTAATGCAGTATCTATTTGTGCCAATATTTGATTATTCACAGTGGTTGCAGCTGCTTTTTGTGTCGAAGTAGAATAAGGTTGATTCAAATTATTAATCATATCTTGTATTGTTGCAAAAACAGATTCGTTTTGGGCAGGCTCAATCAAAAAAGTATCTCCAGCTGCTGGCATACCTGAGACAGTCATTTCCATGCCGTTAAAACTAACCGTCATTCCCTCCTGATATAAAGGTGCATCATCGGGTAATCCACTTGTGGGAATAACATTTCCACTTGCTGCCCCCTGAACCATAACAACCAGATTGCCCTGCGAATTCAATGCGAAACTCATCGTGTAATTATCTGGCACATAAGCTGAAGGAGTAGATACAGAACCTGCGTTTACAGATGCAGTCCCTGTATTAGGGGTTCCTGTTTGTTTAATAGAAAAACTACCGTTCCCATTAGGTAAGCGCATAAAAAGGTCATCTCCAGGATCATTGATAGCCATTTGTAAACTACTACCAACAAGCTGGAAACGCTGTGTACTATCGCCATTATAAACATAGGCCCCGGAGGCATTTATTGAAAAGGGGGCGGTAGATGTCTGCGCACCACTGAACATATAATCACCATTGATATCTTTGGTGTTTGCATAATCAGTTAGTTCATTCAAAATAATACTCGCCTCAATGGCTAATGCCTTACGATCTTCCTCAGATAATGTCGGATTACCTGCCTGCACCTGGATGTCTCGTAAGCGTTGCAAACTCGTTGTGCAATCGTTTAAGACAGACTCCTCCATACTAAGAGCACTATCAACACTTTCACGATTTTTTTGGAGAAGCTCTGTAAAGCTAATGCGTTGATTCATGAGTTCAATTTGAGCAAAAGCGATGGGATCATCTGATGAATAACGCACTCTTAAAAAATTTTCATCGAGCTGTTGCTGCAGTTTTGCCACCTGTGCTTGCTTGAGCAATAAGCTATCTATACTATTCTGATAAATCTGATTTGTTGAGATACGCATTCATCACCTCATTATTTCAAAAAGTAAGTCCATCATTTGATTGGCGATTGCCATTAGCTTTGCTGCAGCCTCATAAGCCTGTTTAAATTGTAATATGTTTTCTGCTTCCTCATCCAGATTTACGCCACTGACACTTTCCTGATAATCAACCGATTGCTTATATAAAACCTGAAACGCATCAAAGCGGTTTTTAGCCTCATTGGTTTGGCTTCCTGTATCAGAAAGCAGATCAGAATAAACATCAAAAAGTGTTTCAGTACCATTAGAAAAAATATTTTGTTGTTGCATTCCCGCGAGAAGTAATCCATTACGATTATCACCAAAACCACCTTGGTTGTACTGTGCAGTAAACTGATCTCCTGCATTTGGTGCCCCGGATAAAGTAATGGAATATGATGGATTAGTCGCATCTGGAATCGGAATCACATTATCCGTGTTAGGAACAAAGGGGAGTGGCCCAGTTGTAATACCATCGGTAACGTTGATTAGATTAAATTGCGTTGGGGAAATAAAATCAATGGTATATTGTTTGGTTACTTCCGTGATATTTAAAATAGGCCCTAAATCAATTTTTCCCTGGCCCGTATTATTCAAAGATGCAGTGGTTTGCACTGGTGAAGCGAGTGCTAATTGACGTGGATCATTTATGAGTAAAGCAAATTTCTCTGCGGCTCCACGTGTAGGCATGATTGTAAAAGAATCATTATCTGCTAAATTAGCGATGTTATCTACGGTGATGGTCATGCCATCAACTACAATCTGTCCCGCTGGTGGAGCTGGTGGATTACTAGTCCAATTTAAGGTCACCGCAGATCCATCAGAATCACGAATGAGCGTTGCCTGACTCGCTCCTGCATTAGTAACAACTAATTGATAATCACTTATTTTAGTTTGTGAGATATCAGAAATATTTACTGATAGTACTCCAGACCCTGAGTTTGTCGATGCTGCAATTGAGCGATCAAGTTGCATAGCCAAGGTATTGTAATCAGTAAAAATATCCTGTCCTAACTGGTTATTTAAGTCCATGCCCAAACGATTTTGCGCATTGAACTTCTGTGCTAAACCAATTGCCATTTGTCCTATGAGTTGACTGGCTTTAGATAAAATATTTCGCTCATAATCCAAGAGACCGCCCAATGTCCCACTGACTAGTTGATTTGTAATCTCCGTTTTTCCCGCACCTGTATCCAATAAAACATGAGTTCCCTGTGCCGTTATTTGATCATAACTAACTGATAAAGCTCTTTGAGTCGTTCCGATCACCAACATTTGGCCACTACCAATACCCACATTCACCATCCCGTTATCCTGCTCCACCACAGTTAAATCAGAATACTGAGACAGTTGTTTGAGTAACTCATCCCGTTGATCCAGCAAATCAGGGGAGTTAGGTGAGTTCATTATTTGTCCATTTACAGACGCAAGATTAGAAGTTAACTGATTAATTGTATTCGCTATTTCTTTAATCTGCGATGTTGAGCTTTCTTGATATTGATCAAGGTTTTGTTGCAAAAATAAGAATTGGCTCGCTAATAATTGGGTTTGACTCATAGCAACATTTCGTGAGGCTACACTATCTGGCGCGTTATTTAATTGTCCTAATGAATCAAAAAAAGATTGCAAGGATACAGAAAGACTACTGCCATCCTGAGAAAGCAATTTATTAATTTCTAAGGCTTGCTGATAAAAAGCATCATATTGGGATTTAACGCTTAATGTACTTCTCACTTGAGCATTAGCAAATTGATCTACGTTGCGGTACACGTTGTTAACAGCTACTCCTGTACCAATAAAAGAACCCGCATAACTTCTAGATGGAGTTGGGGCAAACTGAATGCTTTGTCTTGAATAACCTCGTGTTTTGACATTTGCAATATTATTCCCAGTAACACTTAATGCGTTTTGAAAAGCATTCATCCCTGAATAAGCAATACTTAGTATTGACATAGTTATTTGCTCCCTGTATCCAATGTACTACTAGACTTCTCATTTTTTAATTACATTTGTGACTTAATTCAGTCCTGTACCTTAAACTTGCTCTGATAACTCACAACGTTGTATTGCCTGATTTAATTCCTCACCACGATAAATTGATAAAATTTTTGTACCGTAATTAGGATCGGTGGCATATCCGGCCTTATGCAGTTCATTAACATAAAGTTCGGGGTTGCTCGTACTGGCTAAAGCAGTTTGATAGCGCTCATTATCTTTGATTAAAGAAATATAATCATTAAAACTTTGCTCAACGGATGGATATTTTCTAAACGAAGCATTCATTTTAATCGGAGTATCTGCAATATATTCAGTTGTTTTTACATTCACTGAATCAAACTCTTTGCTGTCACCTGATTTAATGTTGAACAAATTATTACTGCTGGTGCCATCAATATCCTTAGTAACAAATTTTCCCCACCCTGTTTCTAATGCCGCTTGAGCCATTAAAATTTTAGGGTCTAGGCCTATAGCTGATGCTGCTTGCTTGGCTTGAGGCCAAATTGATTTCACAAATTCGTCTATTGTAGTTGTGGGTTTATCTTGTTTCTCTTCTTTTACAGGCATAGTGGATATTGAGTTAGAATTAACTGGCTTATCCGTTGTGCTTTTTTCTGGTTGTTCTATAGTAGGCAGATTATGCTCCATCTGTTTTGCAAGCATGTCGGCTAAACCAACACTTTTAGAGTTTGCAATAGTACTGGCATATTGAGCATCAAGCATATCTTGAAAGGTTTCCCTATCTTTACCTCGAAAAGGGCTAGACTCCTCTAGAAAATGCTGCCCCATGCGCATACTTTTCAACATGGATTGTAAGAATATTCCTTCAAATTGTTTCGCTGCCTCAGGCAGAGCCTCTTTTGCATTATTTTGTGCTTGAACCTTTAGTTCATTTAATGCATTAAAGTCGCTAGTTGCAATTCCATGTACAGTCATATTAATCCTCTATTTTAATTGGATCATATTGTTTTACTATTCAATGCTCACCTATATCACGATTAACGTAGCATTTAAAGCACCTGCTTGTTGTAGTGCCTCAAGTATCGCGATCACATCAGAAGGCGTTGCTCCTACAGCATTAATACCTCTAACAATATCTTTTAATGTCACACCTCGTGGTAAGACAAACGCATGATTATTTTTTTGATCAATATTAACTTGTGATTGCTGGGTGGAAACTGTACGTCCACGTGCAAAGGCATTAGGTTGGCTTATCACTGGTGTTTCGGTCACACTCACTACCAAATTGCCATGTGAGACTGCGGCCGATTTGACAATGACATTAGAAGAAATAACCACTGTTCCTGTGCGTGCATTAATAATAATTCGTGCGATCGCTTCAGCAGGTTTAAATTCAATATTTTCCAACACAGAAACATAATCCACACGTTGGGACATTTTTTTTGGGGCAGTGACAACCACTGATGTAGCATCCAAGGCTCTGGCAGTTCCAGGTCCCATCATTTCATTAATGGCATCGCTCATGCGTTTTGCTGTTGTAAAGTCTGGTGCATGTAAATTATAAGTTAATTCTTTTGTAAAATAAAAAGGATTAGGGATATCAACCTCAATAGTTGCACCATTAGGAATTCGTGCGCCACTAGGGACGTTTACAGTAACACTTGAGCCATCGCTTCCGGCTGCACTGATACCCGATACAATCACGTTTCCTTGGGATATAGCATATACTCGTCCATCGGCTCCCTTCAATGGAGTCATTAATAAGGTACCACCTAATAAGCTTTTTGAATCACCAATAGAAGAAACATTCACATCCATAGATTGTCCCTTTTTCATAAAAGAAGACAAGCTCGCAGTCACCATGACAGCTGCCATATTTTTTGAATTAAGTTTAGTTCCCGGTTGTATGTTAACGCCCAATTGAGTAAGCAGGTTTGCAAAAGTATCTTCAGTATATCGAGTACCGTTTTTATCTCCGGTACCATTTAAACCTACCACCAAACCATAACCGACTAATTGGTTGGTGCGCACCCCAGCCAAAGTGGCGATATCTTTAATTCGTTCGGCATAAACGTGATTTGATAGCAAGTTTATCGTCAGTATCCATGTAATTATCAGCAATCGCCGCATTACAATTTCCTTGTTAATTAAATACATCGTTCTAAATCGTAGCCTGGGTTTCGCTGCGCACCCAGACTACAATCCAGCTAGGCAGTTACAAATCAGGTTAAGTCGGGAATAAAGGACCCCACATAATTCGTGCCAGCCAGCCTTGAGCATTGGTATTGTTGACTTGTCCGGTGCCACCATAGGCAATACGGGCATTAGCTAGACGGTCGGATGTGATGGAATTATCAGCTCTTACATCCTGAGGACGAATAATGCCTGATAACCGTACATACTCCTCACCCTGATCGATTTTAACCCATTTTTCGCCCTGTACGACCATGTTCCCATTTGCCAACACCTGCGATACGGTCACTGAAATACTTCCCGCCAATTTATTATTCTGTACTGCTTGTGCAGATCCATTGAATTGTCGCTGATTGTTCAAGTCAAAATCCATACTGTAACCGCTGCCAAAGGAAATGGGTCTTCCTAAAAAGAGCTTGTTCTTGACTACGTTTGTGTCTGTTTTCATCTGTTGTAGTGTTGCTTTTTTTGATGCGTTAGTACTTTCAACTAAAAATACTGTAACTATATCTCCTGGATGTCGTGCTCTTGGCGTTTCAAAAAGAGGTAAAGCGGTTTCGGCACTATAAATAGCGCCAGATTCTTTCCTTAACTCCTTTGGATCAGGCGTTGTAGGATATGTAGGTGCAAACTCAGGGTCCTTCCCACGCTGAGGCGGATTTAAAAGTTCGCACCCACTCAAAAAAATGGCAACCGAGCCTGCAACAAGCAAATTAAATAATTTCATCAATGAAATCTTCTTAATTAAACGGTTTGATTTAGATATTGCAGCATGTTATCCACAGTCTGGATACTTTTTGCAGTAATCTCATAGCTTCTTTGAGCTTGAATCATATTGACTAACTCTTCAACCACATTCACATTCGATGCTTCTAGAGAACCTTGTAACAAAGTTCCGACACCAGAATTTCCTGGATTATTTAATGTTGCAGCACCACTTGAAGCAGTTTCTATAAAAAGGTTTTGCCCTATAGGTTGAAGTCCCGTTGGGTTAGTAAAATTCGCTAATTGAATGGTTCCAAGTACGGTTGGAGTATTACTTCCAACAACTGTAGCACTCACTACCCCTTCACTACTAATCGTTACCCCTAAAGTTTGAGTAGGAATATTTATTGCAGGCTGTAATGGATAGCCATTCATATCAACGATCTGCCCTGTACTATCCGTTGTAAAAGTACCATCACGAGTATACGCTTGAGTGCCGTCAGGCATCAAAATCGTAAAAAAACCTTGACCTTGTATCATTATGTCATAAGGATTACGCGTATTTTGCGTACTTCCCTGTTCAAATATTTTTTCAGTAGCCGCTAAATGGACACCAGAACCTGCATTGATTCCTGTTGGAATTAAAGAGTTCTCTGATGATTGAGCACCAGCCTGACTTGTATTTTGATAGAGTAAATCCTGGAATATTGCCCTATCTTTTTTAAAGCCAGTTGTGTTGACGTTTGCTAAGTTATTAGCAATTGTAGAAATATTTTTTTCTTGGGCTTCCAAGCCTGACTTGCTTACCCATAATGCTGGTTCCATGGAGATCCCTCCGCAATTATTCTTATATGTATGCTAGAATGGGGTTATTCGTGCAATATTTGTGCCAATTTTTGAAAATTATCTTCGACAGTCGACATCAGTTTCATGTGTGCATCGTATTCACGTCCAGACGTGATCATTTCCACCATCTGATCAATTGCATTAACATTCGACCCTTCAATAGCGCCACTTCGCACCTGAACACTGGCATCTGCAGCAGTGGGCGTGCCACCATTTTTTAATTGGTATAAGCCCTCTGAACTTTTAACAATATTATTTTTATCCAACGTCACTAACTTAATTCTATCTAATACAGCCGCGGTTTTGGGATCACCGCCGAGAGGAACAATCGTAATCGTCCCATCAGCACCAATGTTTATTTCCTGAGCAGGTGGAATTGCAATTGGACCACCATTCCCCAAAACAGGATGCCCAGAAGCAGTTGTTAACATACCATTGACATCCAAGCGTAAATTTCCAGCCTTTGTATACCCTTCTTTACCTTGACCATTAGTCACGGCAAACCAGCCATTACCCTCAATTGCGATATCTAAATTGCGCCCGGTTGTCATAATATCACCAGGACTCAAATCGAGTGCATTCTGATTTTGTATTGCAAAGGCTGCTTTAGTCTCTGATCCCCCTACATTTGCATACAAAGTTTGTGCTTGATACATATCGGATTTAAAACCAGGAGTATTCACATTCGCCAAATTATTGGCGATTATTTCCTGGCGTTTAAAACCGATTCGTCCACCACCTGCAGCATTATATAAGATAGGATCCATGAGTTACCTCCTAACGCATATTAATAATTGTTTGTGTGATTGCGTCCCCAGCACGAATTGACTGTGCATTCGCTTGGAAATCGCGTTGTGCACTAATCAAATCAACTAATTCACTGGTTAAATCCACATTTGACTGCTCCAACATGCCTGATTTAATAGCGCCTAATCCGCCTGTTGTACCAACACCGATTAACGGCTGACCTGAGGCTGAGGTTTGAGCCCAGCAAACATTTCCTACGTTTTGTAGGCCTGAAGGATCAGCAAAATTTGCTAATTGAATTTGCCCCATAGCCATAGATTGACCATTGGTATATATACCTAGAATAAGACCGCTATCATCAATGTTTAAGCTAGCCAAACTTCCAGTTGTATAACCATTTGATGAGGTAGATTGAACAGCAAATGGGCTCCCAAACTGAGTACTGTCTGTTAAGTCAATATTCAGACTTAAAGGATCAGCACCATTGTTTAAGTTCAGTGATAATGGAATCAAATTATTCGTTAGTGGCGAAGCGCCAGGACCAGCTACGCTCACAAACGTACCATCAGTATTAAAGTTCATCTCAAACAGATTCGAGCTGTTATCAGAACCCGCATTTGGTGGAACATTTTGATTATCGATTTGGAATGCCACATACCATTGATTATCTGTACCTGCAGGTGTTGAAGCATTAGGTTGTCCCGATGTTGCAGCAGGATTCGCTTTAATAAAATACATGCTCAACACATGAGAATTGCCTAAGCTATCATAAATAGTCAAAGAGGTTGGATTATTATAGGAGCTACTAAGTGGTGCAGATCCGCCAGTCCAGTCAACTGCAGGAGGTGTGCTTTGCGAATTTAAATTAACTCCAGTTGTTACCGTGGTACTTGCTTGTGGGCTAATATTCGCGGTATTTATCTGTAAGTTTCCTGAAGTACCAGTAATATTTCCTTTACCGTCGGAAAGCAAACCAGTAAGGTATTGTCCATTAGAATTGGTAATATAATTTTGGTTATTCAATGTAAACTCACCAGCTCGTGTATAGAGTGCACCACCACCTGGATTGTTTAAAATAAAAAATCCTGAACCATTCACTGCCAGATCGAGACTGTTTGTACTATTGGCTAAATTTCCTGATGCGAAAGATTGCTGCACCGAAGTTAACATCACCCCGCCACCAATAGATGTACTACCCGCACCGAAGCTACCATAACCACCAAAGGCGTAGATATCACCAAACTCTGCACGAGAACCTTTAAAGCCAACTGTAGAAGAGTTAGCAATATTATTACCTATAACGTCCAAATTACTCGTTGATGCTTGAAGTCCACTTAACGCTGCGTCAAAAATCATATTAGCCTCCTGCTCTTAAACTGATATTTGTCTTACCTGATCCAAGGATATTGGTCCAACTCCCGCTACATTTAATTTTAAGCCCTCGCCATTTTGACCAAGACTTACACTATCAACGTTTGCAGAGGTCATTGTTTTTAAAGACACCTCTTTTCCTCCATAAACTGCATGAACCTCAACTTTATATTTACCTTCTTTCACTCGATTATTATCTCCCCCAGTGCCATCCCAACCGAATTGAAAAAATCCAGGGGCAGGTTGACCTAAAGGAATTGTTTTTATAAGTTCCCCAGAATCTGAATAAATAGACGCATTCAAATTGCTGAGGCCTGGTGGAATATCCACGGCAGCCTTTGTATCTCCCTCTGTGCCTAATTGCAGAGAGTTACTATTCACCAAAACCTTACGACCAACCAAGGCCGAAGCTTGCAAAGCCTGATTTGATTGTAAAGAAGTTGCCATCTGCTGCAATGACTCTTGCATTTTAGTAACACCATCATTGGTACTAAACTGAGCCAACTGAGATAAAAACTCACCATTCACCTGGGGTTGCATAGGATCCTGGTTTTGAATTTGGGCCACCATTAAGCGTAGAAAATCCTGTTGCCCCAAACTTTTCTTTGCAGGTGAATCAATTGAATTTTGCGGCAGATTAGCTGTGTTAGCTCCATTAACCGGATTCGTTGTCATTCCCTTCTCTCCCTTTATTCACCCAGCTGTAAGGTGCGTTGCATGAGTTGTTTTGTTGTACCAAGCAATTCAACATCCATTTGATATGATCTTGATGCAGAAATTACGTTTGCCATTTCTTCAACATAATTTACATTCGGTGTATAAACAAATCCTTGTTTATCCGCTAAGGGATTATCAGGTGCATAACGCTTTATAGGATCTGAAGTAGTCTCATAAGTACCTTGAAGCTGAACACCTCCTGATAGTTGCTCACCCATCCATTGATTCGCGTGTTCCTGAACTGCTTTAAAAACAGGATACTTTGCTTTATATACCTCATTAGCATTACCTGACTCTACATTAGCATTACTCATATTCTCAGCGCTATTCGTTAAACGCGCTGTTTCAGCAGTTAATGCTGAACCTGCAATATTAAAAATGGCGCTTAATGACATGATTATTCTCCTTTCATCGCAAGCATCATGGTCTTTATTTTATTATCAAGAAAACTCAGACTAGCCTGGTAGTTTAGTGAGTTATGTGCAAATTCTGTGGTTTCTAAATCTTTATCCACGGTGTTTCCATCTAAAGCCATTTGCGACGTCACTCGATATTTCAAATTCGCTGAAAAATCAGCATTTGTATTAATATGATTAGGAGAGGTAACCTCCATCTTTTGCGCACCACCAGCCATGCTGGCTGCTAAAAATTCATTAAAATCGATATCTTGGGCTTTATAATTGGGGGTGTTGGCATTGGCCAAATTATTTGCTAACTGCGACGCTCTGTGATCACGCGCTACGAGTGCTTTAGCATGTATTCCGAAATATGTATCAAGATCTAACGCCATATTTGCCCCTTTCATAATAAGTACAACTAGAAAAGCAAACATTGTGCCAATTTCAAATAAATGAGAAAATAAGTAGCTTACAAACAGGGGAACTTGAGCCATGACACAGAACAAAACCCTTCCTAAAAATGCGGTACAACAAGTAAAAACCTATCTGGTACAACTGCAAAATACAATTTGCTCCAGACTTGAAAATTTAGATGGCCACGCTCAATTTATCGAAGATATTTGGGAGCGCCCTGCTGGTGGTGGCGGAATTACACGCGTTTTGACACAAGGCTCTGTTTTTGCAAAAGCAGGTGTCAATTTTTCTCATGTATCTGGAGCCCAGCTTCCTGCTTCGGCCAGCGCACACCGCCCTGAATTAGCAGGTAGAAATTTTACTGCACTTGGTGTTTCCTTAGTCATTCACCCAGAGAATCCCTATGTACCGACCTCGCATGCAAATGTCCGGTTTTTCCTTGCAGAAAAAGAAGGGGCTGACCCAGTTTGGTGGTTTGGCGGTGGATTTGATCTAACACCTTATTATGGATTTGAAGAAGATTGTACGCATTGGCATCAAACTGCACTACACGCCTGTCAACCTTTTGGCCTTGCGATTTACCCTAAATTCAAACGATGGTGTGATGATTACTTTTTTATTAAACATCGAAATGAAGCGCGTGGAATTGGTGGCTTATTTTTTGACGATTATAATGAAATAAGTTTTGATCATAGTTTTGCTTTGATGCAAAGCATAGGCAATCACTTTATAGAGGCTTATGCACCAATAGTGTCCCGTCGTAAATCCCATCCATTTGGAGAAAGAGAAAAAGCCTTTCAAAATTACCGCAGAGGACGCTATGTAGAATTCAATCTCGTCTATGATCGTGGCACCTTATTCGGCTTACAATCAAACGGCAGAACTGAATCTATTTTAATGTCCCTCCCCCCTGAAGTCACCTGGGCATACAATTGGCAGCCTGACGCACAGAGCGCGGAGGCGAAACTTTATACTGATTTTCTGCCAGCACGTGATTGGGTTGATATCGATATTGTCTAACATTGTAGCCTGGGTGCAGCGCAGCGGCACCCAGGGTCGATAATACCTCATTTTCCGGGTTCCGCTGCGCTGCACTTAGGCTACAATAGACTAACGACTCATTATTTTTCTGGTAAGGCCACTTTCTTTAAGTAAATTCGAGCAAGTATTGCTGCAATCGCATTTAATATACTTAAAATTAAAAATATTTGTGGAATTGCCGCACTAAAGTGTAATAAGCCAATGACCATAAACGTACCTACAACCATAAATAAAGCATTATAAATATTATTGGCTGCAATAACTTGTGCTCTAGAATGAGGTGGGCTCATAATCTGTAAATAAGTATATAAAGGAACAAGAAATAGGCCAGAGCTAAACGCCAACATAAATAAATCAAAAGCAATGCGCCAATGGCTAAAACGAGTGAAAAAAGTAATTAAAGAAAATAAGGTATCTTGTTCTGTTACCTCTGGCGTAGCCCAATACAAATCCATTGAAAAGCAAGTAAAAGCAAACATGGCCCAAGGAACCATTGGAAGATTAATCCGTCCTTGAAAAATAAAATTCACAGTCACAGAACCGAATGCAATACCAATTGAAAACAATGCCAGAAATAGTGCAAAAACCGTATTGTTAGCGCCTAAAACATAATTCGTATAGTCAGGCAGCTTGGTCAGAATTACTGTCCCCAACAACCAAAACCAAGATAAAATTAAAATAGATAATAAAATACCGAAATGATCTGTAACCAGTTTTAACATTTTATAAGTAACACGCCAAATCTGCAGGTCAATCTTAAGATCTTTGGATGCAGAAGGAGCCCTTGGTATAAACAGGCTTGAAGTAAATCCAACAAGGGCAATAATCACAGTTAAAAATACTGCTATATAAGGCCTGTGATTGTTTGCACCAATGGACAAGCTGCCCATAGTGGTTCCTAATAAAATAGCAATAAATGTACTTGCATCAATTAAACCCGTAGCACCTAACAAATCTTTCTTTTGTAAATGATCGGGTAGAATGGCATATTTTATTGGTCCAAAAAATGTTGAGTGAACCCCTAGACCAGTCAATGTCATCATCATTAGAAAAATGTTGCCTAGATACAGAGAAAAGCTACCAATAATCATTAAAAATACTTCTAATGCTTTAATCACGCGCGTCATTAACGCTTTATCGTATTTATCTGCCAGTTGCCCGGCAGTAGCTGATAGAAGAAAAAAAGGTGTTATGAATAAAGCACCTGCTATTGCTTGATAAAACTCAGATTGGGCTTGGTCATGTGTTAAATGGTAGCTAATTAAAGTGAGCATCGCTAATTTGAATGCATTATCGTTAAAAGCACCAAAAAATTGGGTAAGAAAAAAAGGCAAAAAAATTCGTTTTTTCAAAAGGTAAAAAACACCAGCGCCCATCAGCATCAACTCCATAGGTTAAGCAATAACCGTTCATTATATCCACCAAAAGGTGAATACTACACTGAACGGTTATTTAATTCTGCATCTATGGTATCAATAAACAACTTGCAAGCTCGAACGGTTCGTTCTTAATGTAGAGGGGAGTAGATGATTATGCTTTAATATTAAGTCTTCAAGATTATCATGAGCCTCGGCTTCACGTACAAGCTGCGACAGGCCCGTTGCTGAGATATTATTATCTGATAAATCAACATATTTTAAATTATTATTTGATTTCAATGATTGTGCAATAAGCTCAGCTCCTGCATCACCAATTTTGTTACTTCTGACATTCAAATGTGTCAAAGATGGTGATTCGGTAATCATCACGGCGATTTCTTCAGCGCATTGCTCATTCAAGTTGTTATATGAGATATCCAAAATATTTAATGAAGAATGTCGTGACACAAAATGACGTAATGCTTTCATTCCTTCCAAACCAAAATCATTACAACTTAATACCAACTCATTCAATTCCATATTTGTATCTAGAGCATTTAATAAACGTTGTATACCAATATCTCGTAACCAATTTAAAGATAGATCCAAAACAGCCAGTTTTTTATTGTTTAGAAACGAGAAAAAATCAGGAGAAATTTTGTCTCCAATCCAATTATCAATCAACTTAATTGTATTGAGCTCATCACTAGACAAAGAGTCAAACAAATAGCTAATGCAATCTGTATCAATATGATTGGCATAAAAAGAAATCTCATTCACTTTTGATGATAATTTTAAGATATCATGCAATGCAATATAATCTTTATCATTCAAGTGAGAGTGATCCACACTAATCTTTTTGATTGATTTGCATTGTTTTGAGCCTTTTGACTGTAGGTACTTCTGAAGGTGAGGAATCGCCAAATGGTGTTGTAATTGAAAAAGCTCTATCGCCTCTAACGTTCCATGATCATGTTTCAGTCTAATCGTCATATTACATCCTTTGTAAATTGAATCGTTATTTAAGTGTAGATGATATTTTCCTTTTGGATGTAATAACTTGGAGAAAGAATTTCTCTTTTTCTTTCAAAGTGAACGGTGTCTTATCCCATGCTAGGAAAAAGAAATTTCTTTAATTTAGTGAAAAAAGCCTTCTCCCGTGTAGAGAGAAGGTGCCCACCAGAGCGGATGAGGATATTTATCAAATTTGCGCAACCAAGCGAGTCAGTACATTTCCTGGTCCCACTTCGATGAACACTGTTTCCCCTTTATTTTTCAAATAACGGATTGTTTCAGTCCAGCGAACAGGATGAGTAATTTGCTTCACTAAATTATCTTTAATTAAAGTGTCACTATAAAGTTCGGCTGTAACATTAGCGATTACTTTTGATTGAAGTGGTGAAAACTGAAATGGAGTAATAAATTTTGCGAACTCATCAGCTGCTGATTGCATATAACGTGAATGAAAAGCCCCACTGACTTTTAAAGGCACACACATCAACGCTTCACTGGCAAGTAGCTCATTAGCCTTAGCAATATCTGTAGCAAGTCCTGAAAGAACAATTTGTTTCGGTGAGTTAAAATTGGCAAAATCTACGGAATCTAAGCCATTGGCTTTCAATAAAAATTTAATTCGCTCTTCAGTCAAATTAATTACGGCGAGCATTCCACCACCACTGGCTTGTGCCATCAACTCACCACGCTTTTGCACCAGTTTTAACCCCGTAACAAAATCGAAAACCCCTGCAGCAAATAAAGCAGCGTATTCTCCGAGACTATGTCCTATAAGGTATTGTGGTGTGGGTTCTTCCGCAGCTCTGGCTAGAAAAGAAAGGGCTTCAATAACATATAATGCAGGTTGAGTGTACTCTGTATTGCTCAATTGCTGTTTTGAATCGTCTAAGCATAATTCTTTAATGGAATATCCTAGAACCTCATCAGCTTGTTTTATTTGATCTGGAAAATGTGAAAATAACTCAATTCCCATTCCTTTTGCCTGAGAGCCTTGCCCAGGAAACATATAGATAGTCATAGATCTCCTTTTCTAACATGAATATTCCAAACACCACTCATGATAAATAGAACCCAATATAAAGTCATTAAATAAATTGACTTAATAAATAATGCTTTTAAATCATGGAAATGATTCATCTCGATTGTTTGTTTATTCTAAATAAATAATGTTTCGCCAAAGAATTGACAGGATCAATTTTAGGATGAAGAAAATCCCCCTGTATATCTCGAATCATACCAAGTTTTTCCATAACACGTTGGGAACGTAAATTATCAGGTACTGTAAATGCAACTATTTCTTTTAATTTTAAAGTGTCAAAAGCGTAATTCAAAACCGCTTGTGCTCCCTCAGTTGCATATCCCCTGCCCCAAAAAGAAAATGCCAAACGCCAACCGATTTCCACACAAGGTGTGAAATGTGCCTCCCAAACAGGACGGTTTAAACCAATAAAACCCATGAATTGCTGTGAGTTTTTTTCTTCTACAGCCCATAAAGTATAATTTTCCGCAGCAAGTTGAGTATTCATTCGTTCTATAAATGATGTAACCATATCCATAGTCCATAGATTAGGGATAAACTCCATTACCTGAGAGTCTTGATTCATAGAAAAAAATGGAGCGATATCCTCATCGCTCCATGCTCTTAATAAGAGCCTCTTGGTCTCTATAGTTTTCATGGCAAATAAATTGTACCTTGTAAATAAAGATGGCTCGTTCCATAAAGAAAAACACGTCCTTCTTTTACTTCACACTGCAATTGCCCCTGACGTTTACCACCTTGCATCGCATTGATATGTGATTTATTCAATTGTCCACACCAATAAGGTGCAATAACGCAATGTGCAGAGCCAGTCACAGGATCTTCAGGGACATTACATCCGGGATAAAAACATCGCGAATAAACATCCGTATTTTTACCTGGGGCAGTTAAGATTAAACCTCGATAATCCAAGCAAGCTACCGCATCCAAATCTGGTTCAGCTTCTTGCACATCGCGTTCATTCTCATAAACAAACATTAAATCAAATTGACTTTTAAAGACTTTGTGAGGTTTTTTTAAATTTAATTGTTGCAGCTCCGCTGAAAATTCAATTGGATGATAAGGTAACTCTGGAAAGTCCATCATTAATCCACTTCCATGCCTGCGTACAATAAGCATACCGCTTTTGGAATTAAATTTTATTTCGTCATCCTTAAACCCTAAGTGTTCAAAAATAACATATGCACTAGCAAGCGTTGCATGACCACATAATGCAACCTCTTCATTCGGTGTGAACCATCTTATATAAAATCCATTACCTTCAGGAACAAAAAAGGCAGTCTCAGATAAATTGTTTTCTAAAGCAATTTGTTGCATTTCTTTTTCAGTGAGCCAGCTGTCTAAAGGACAAACTGCTGCTGGATTACCTTCAAAAAGAGCCGAAGCAAATGCATCCACTTGATACATAGGTACACTTTTCATATACACACCTCTTAAAGCAATGATTAAATCACACGAAAGGTATATATGAAGACATTTTTAGAGAATTCAAGAGTTTTTATTCAGTTCTTTTGGGATGAATTTTTAGACGAAAAAACCTACTGATTAGCACCACATCCTTATGATTATAAATTCAGGCTTAGCAATAACACTGTGCCAGAAAAATAATTCTCAGATTGCAGCTATAACCAAAATTTCGATTGCATGAGAAGCAAACCCGGGTTGCAGATAAATCTTTAGCCCAGGTTAAACTTAACACGCAGCGATAGCTGAGAATGTTTGACTCGTTACTTTACTTATTCAGTAATAATTGTAACGTCTTGTGCTTTTAGTCCTTTTGGTCCTTTATCAAGCACAAAAGAAACTGGATCATTTTCATGAAGGGTTTTAAATCCAACACCTTGGATATCTTTATAATGAACAAAAATATCATCACCATTTTCATTAATGATAAATCCAAATCCTTTTTTCTCATTGAACCATTTCACATGGCCCGTTTCTCTTTGCGACATTAGCTATCCCCTTTGTCTTAAGCTTTTACTATCCAACTATTACAGATGTTTATTTTCAGTGTAAAAAATATTCATGATTAAAACACTGAGTTATAATAAACATTTACTTATGTAAGAAATAATTCCTACATATAGATTAGCATAGCAGTTTTTTATTGATTGTTAAGGATTTTTTGAAAAAAAAATCATGATATTTACACTTTTTTTTCTACTGGAAATACACAATGAATCAGATGAAATCAGCTTTTATAAAATTAGCACTTGATTGCCAAGTATTAAAATTTGGTGAGTTTACTTTAAAGTCTGGCCGAATCAGCCCTTATTTTTTTAATGCAGGGTTATTTTATCAAGGCAGCGCGTTACAACAATTGGGGCATTTTTATGCAAAAACCTTAATGAATGAGCAAGCTCAGTTTGAACATTTATTTGGTCCAGCCTATAAAGGTTTACCGCTTGCCACTGCTACAGCTGTGGCTTTAGCCGAATTAGGTCAAGAAACTACGGTTACGTTTAATCGTAAAGAAGTAAAAGATCATGGTGAAGGAGGTCAATTAATTGGTGCCCCATTAACTGGGAAAACCATCATTGTTGATGATGTCATCACTGCAGGAACTGCTTTTAGAGAATCACAGACTTTAATTAAAGAAAATGGCGGGCAATTAACTGGAGTTATTATTGCACTTGATCGCTGCGAACGTGGATTATCTAAAGAATCAACATTGACTGAAATTAAAGCTCAAGGTATTGCCGTTTACTCAATTATTACCTTATTCGATTTAATTGACTATTTAAAAAGTACCAATCAAAACGAGCAAGTCAAACAGCTTGAAGCATATCAAGCTGTTTATGGGTGCTAATATATAAAATTTAATAACTCCTCCAACAATATTTCCCTTCCTAGCCTGGGTATAGCATAGCGAAACCCGGGTTCAAAAATCACTCATGTTAAGAAACCCCGGGTTCCACTGCGCTCAGGCTACAACCATATTTTTTTCAACACTATAAATGTTGCTCTCATCCTTTTATTGACAGTATTTAAAACAAACAGTATTATTGAGTTAATGTTCTATCACGCTAATACATTAATATGAAAACACATACGACAATAAAACATTCTGCACTCCCTGATTTAATGCATGCCATTAGCATGCTTGAAAACAAAGAAGAGGCATTACAATTTTTTACTGATCTATGCACTCCGGCAGAGTTGGAGGCCATGGCAGATCGTTGGCAAGTTGTTCCTTTATTGCGACAAGGCATCCCCTATCGCACCATTCATGAACAAACGGGGGTCAGTGTAACCACAATAACCCGTGTGGCACGCTGTTTGAGTTTTGGTACAGGCGGTTATGAATTAATCGCGAAACGATTGGAGTTACCGTGAAAGATCGCTTACGTTTAGCCTTACAGAAAAAGGGGCGTCTATCTGAAGAATCATTAAGTCTTTTACAACGATGCGGTTTAAAATTTCGCATTAAACCAAATAGCCTACTCACTCATGTTGATAACTTCCCTATTGATCTACTTTTTGTACGTGATGATGACATACCTACTTTGGTATTCGATGGTTTATGTGATGGTGGAATTGTTGGTGAAAACGTCTTATTAGAAGCATCTCTTGCCAATCCAAGAAAATCATACAAAATTTCAGCAGCATTAGGTACTTGTACTTGTCGCCTATCCATAGCAGTTCCTGAATCCACCGATTATCGTGGCCCAGGCAGCCTAGATGGAAAACGCATTGCAACCAGTTATCCTAATTTACTGAATCAATATTTGCGTGATAAAAAAATATGTGCAGAAAGTCTTGTATTATCAGGTTCAATTGAAGTTGCCCCACGAATGGGCATGGCCGATGCCATTTGTGATCTGGTTTCAAGTGGTCAAACCTTGGAAGACAATAAGCTCTATGAAGTCGATACCGTACTCTCAAGCCAAGCAGTATTGATCCAAAGTGATCAAAAAGCCCCCGCTATATTTCAAGATTTATTTGACATGCTTTCTCGAAGAATTCAATCGGTACAACAAGCACAAGAAAGAAAATACATTGTTTTTCATGCCCCTAAATCAGCCTTAGAAGCAATTGCTGAAAAGCTACCTGGTGCTGAGTCACCAACCATTCTGCCTTTACCAGGAAATATAAATAAAGTGGCGGTGCATGTTGTATCCAGTGAACGTGTATTTTGGAACACTTTAGAAACCATTCAAACCCTTGGAGCCAGTTCTATATTGGTTTTACCTATAGAAAAGATGTTGGAGTAATATGATGTTATCGATTAAAAATTGGCAATCCCTATCTCAATCTGAAAAAAAACAATGCCTTACTCGCCCTTTGCAAACATCATCAAAAAGTAAAGTGCAAGAGATTATTAAACAGGTGCGAGCATTTGGAGATCATGCATTATTTGCCCTAACAGAGCAGTTTGATGGTGCTCGTTTGGAAAGCCTGCAAATTCCCCAACGAAAAATTGAGAATGCCAGTATTAGTAAAAAATCACTTACGGCCATCACTGAGGCCATCAAAACGATCACGCTCTATCACCAGGCTCTTTTACCTGAAAATAAAAACATTTGTACTACTAAAGGCGTCAATATTCTCACTACTTATAGACCAATTCAACGAGTGGGGTTGTATATACCAGGTGGTAACAAAACCCCGTTAGTTTCTTCATTATTAATGCAAGCTGTACCTGCACTCGTGGCAGGATGTCCTATAAAAATATTATGTACACCACCTGATGCATTAGGTTCAATCAATGAGCATCTGCTTGTAGCAGCACGATTATGTGGCATAGACACCATTTATTCGCTTGGAGGTGCACAAGCAATCGCTGCTATGGCTTATGGCACAGAAACAGTTGCAAAGGTAGATAAAATTTTTGGCCCAGGCAACAGTTATGTTACAGAAGCCAAAACATTAGTTGCCTCAGATCCATGCGGTGCGGCTATAGATATGCCTGCAGGCCCTTCCGAGGTCATGATCATTGCAGATAATCAAGCGAATCCTGCATTTGTAGCTGCTGATTTGCTCGCGCAAGCAGAACACGGCACCGATTCTCAAGTCATTTTGATTTGTGACACGCTTCAATTTGCAGAGCAAGTAAATCAACAACTACACATTCAATTTAATACATTAGCAAGAACACAAATAATCAAACAATCATTGGCAAACAGTATGATTATTGTATGTACTGAAAAAACTGTGCAATTAAACATAGTTAATTCCTATGCTCCGGAACATTTAATTATCAATCGAGAAAATGCTGAATCATGGGTCGACGAAATCAATTCCGTTGGAACCATATTTCTTGGAGCTTGGGCCGCCGAAACGCTGGGGGATTATGTAACCGGATCGAATCATGTACTGCCAACCCATGGTTTTGCCAGAAATCATAATGGACTCAGTACACTCGATTTTTTAACCTGTTTTAATGTGCAATCGATTAACAAAGAAGGCATTAGAACCATAGGGGCTTCCGCAATGACTCTGGCACAGATAGAAGGATTGGATGCTCATGCACAAGCGGTGCAAATTAGACTAGACGCACTGGAGGTTTAAATGTCAGCACTTAACTTAATACGCTCTGAATTATTAAAAAACGAATCCTATGTGCTAGGTAGTGCATCAATCAAACACAGATTACACGCCAATGAACTTCCTTGGTCTGCATTATGCACAGATATTGACTTAAATTTTTATCCAGAAAAAAGTCTAACGGACCAGTTGCAAGAACAATTGGCGAATCGCTATCAAGTTGAGGCCAATCAAATGGTACTCACGCGAGGCTCTGATGATGGTATTGACTTAATCACCCGTTTATTTTTAAGTGCAGGTCAAGACGCATGTATGCAATTTCCACCGACCTTTTCCATGTATTCTTTTTATGCATCATTACAAGATGCCCAGCTGATTGAGTGTCCTTTAGACCCTAATCGTCAGTTTCAAATCTCAGTAGAAGACATTCGAAGTAAGTGGCAAAAAAATTGTAAGCTTATTTTTCTGTGCAATCCGAATAATCCAACTGCCAACTTAATCGATCTGAACTTTATCGCTCAACTGTGCCATGAATATAAAAATCGTTCCATCATCGTTGTTGATGAAGCCTATATCGAGTTTACTCAGGCACAAAGTACAAGTCGTTTCATTTCTGAGTTCGATAATTTAATTGTTTTACGTACTCTGTCAAAAGCCTATGGTCTTGCTAACCTGCGCTTGGGAATTATCTTGGCTCAAAAACAGATAATCCAAGCTTTTAATAAAATTATGCCTCCCTTCCCTCTTTCCAGTGTCGTGATTGATTTAGCCCTACGTGCACTGAAGCAATCCGAGTGGTTTCTACACGCAATGAAGAGGATTAAAGAGTCTCGAGAAAAATTAATGGTCGAATTGCAACTCAGCTCGGTAATTGAGAAAGTCTATCCAACAGAAACAAACTTTATTCTTGTTAAAACAAAATATGCGACGAGATTACTCTCTTTGCTTACCAAGCAAGGCATGCTACTCAAAAGTTTTCCGCCTAATTCATTGTTGCATGATCATATACGAATCACTGTAGGTGATGATTCACAAAATCAGCTTTTGCTGGATGCGCTCTCTTCTTTTCAAAATAATGATTTAGGATATTAAAATGCAAAAAATATTATTTATTGACCGTGATGGCACCTTAATTGAAGAACCTTTTGATTTTCAAGTAGACTCGTTGGATAAAATTAAACTTACTACAGCAGTTATTCCTGCATTACTGCAATTACAAAATGAAGGGTTTCGTTTTGTTATGGTAAGCAACCAAAATGGTGTGGGTACCCCTGCTTTTCCTGAAGATGATTTTATGATTTGTCATGAGTTTACTCTGGATCTTTTTTCTTCACAGGGGATATTCTTTGATGAAATTTTTATTTGCCCACACATGCCTGAAGACAACTGTTCCTGTAGAAAACCTAAAACAGGATTGGTTGATCAGTTCCTAAAAGAAAGAACAATTGATAAGTCATATTCCTGGGTTATTGGTGACAGGGACACAGACCGGCAATTGGCTGACAATCTGGGCATCCAATTCTTACCCGTATCTAAAGAGCATGGATGGAATCAAATTACCCAAACTATTCTTAATCACAAACGTACTGCGGTGATACACAGAAAGACCAAAGAAACTGAAATTAAGTTAAGCCTGACATTGGATACAGATCAAAGCAGCGCAATCGATACCCCATTGCCATTTTTTAATCATATGCTCGAGCAAGTCGCCAAACATGGTGGTTTTAACCTCGAACTATATGCCAGAGGCGATGTCGAAGTTGATGATCACCATTTAATAGAAGATACAGCCATTGCTTTAGGTGAGGGTCTAAAAAAAGCACTTGGTGATAAATGGGGCATTAACCGTTATGGCTTTACTTTACCTATGGATGAAGCTTTAGCGTCTATAGCTATCGATATTAGTGGCAGAAGTTTTTGTGATTTTCAAGGTCAATTTACTCGAGAATTTGTTGGCGGTATGGCAACTGAGATGGTCCCTCATTTCTTTAACTCATTAGCGACTGCCCTTGCTGCAACGATTCATGTTGAAGTGAAAGGCCAAAATCACCACCACATGATTGAGGCATGTTTCAAATCATTGGGAAGAGCACTAGGTCAAGCTTGCATGAAAACAAATAAGGTCCTGCCATCAACCAAGGGGATATTATGATTGCTGTTATTGATGTCAGTGGAACCAACCTAACCTCTTTGGGTAATGCCTTAACGAGATTAGGGTTGAATTATCAGTTAACACACGACGCAAAAGAAATAAGTAAAGCAAGCCATGTGATACTCCCCGGAGTGGGTACTGCAGCTTATGGCATGAATGCTTTGCGCCAATATGATTTGGTCGATGTGATAACCTCGCTGGAACAACCACTGCTTGGTATTTGTCTTGGCATGCAATTATTGTTCGAAAGCAGTGAAGAATATGATGTTCGTTGCCTAGGAATGCTTCCAGGAAAAATACAACGGTTGCACCAGCAAGATGGTTATCCAGTTCCTCACATGGGTTGGAACCAATTGCAATGGCGCACTGAGACATTTTTAAAACAAGGATTAGCTGAACAAGACTATGTTTATTTTGTTCATAGTTACGCCCTTGGGGAGAGTCAGTATGCTTTGGCTTATTGTGAATACAGTGAACCATTCACGGCCATTATTCAAAAAAATAATATTTGGGGTATGCAATTTCATCCGGAAAAATCGGCGGAAGTTGGAATGACCTTACTAAAAAATTTTTGTAACAATTAGACTATGGAGGCTGTATGATCCTTATCCCTGCAATCGACATTCAAGCAGGTCGTTGTGTGCGTTTACGCCAAGGACAATTTGACCAAGTCACTCAGTTCGATACACTACCCATAGAACGCGCTGCCTACTTCGCGCAATTAGGGGCGAAGCGTTTACATATCGTTGATTTGGACGGTGCACAAACAGGAACAATGCAACAATTACCTTTAATCTGTGCCATGCAAAACACAGGAATTCCTGTACAAGCTGGCGGTGGAGTTCGCTCTTTAGAACAAGCAATGCTATGTTTTTCATCCGGAATATCGAATCTGGTTATAGGCAGTATTGCCATTAGCAATCCCGAACTCACTGCACAGATTATTAACGTAATCAATCCGCAACACATTATTTTGGCTTTAGATGTGCGCATGCAAGAGAGAACCCCCATCCCCGCCATTCATGGCTGGCAAACAACAACTGATAGGAGTTTATGGGATGTTGTTTCTTATTACCAACAATTAGGAATTAAGCAAATACTCTGTACTGACATTGCTTGCGATGGAATGATGCAAGGACCCAATTTTGAACTTTATAAAGAGGCGATAGAACGCTTTCCACAAATTGCATGGCAAGCTTCAGGAGGCATCCGCAATACAGATGATATAAATCAATTGAATACATTAGGTGTAAGTGCGGCTATTTTGGGATTAACCCTCTACCAAGGACACTTAGACCTAAAATCAATGTTACTGCAGATGTAACAGTTGTAGCCTGGGTGTAGCGAAGCGAAGCCCGAGGATATTTTGCCATCTTCCCAGGTGCAGCGAAGGGATCACGGATTATTAATGTGAGTACAAAATTATGTTGACCAAACGAATTATTCCATGTCTTGATGTACGCGATAATCAAGTAGTCAAGGGAGTCAAATTTCGCAATCATCGCGTTGTGGGAAATATTCTTGAGCTTGCGGCCGAATATTCTGCAGCAGGTGCCGATGAGCTTGTCTTTTATGACATTACTGCGAGCTCGGAGCAACGCTCAGTTTGCTCTGATTGGGTAAATCAGGTAGCAGGAACAATTAATATTCCTTTTACTGTAGCAGGTGGAATTCGCTCTCTTAATCAGGCAAAATCGATATTAAATTCTGGAGCTGATAAAATATCCATAAATAGCCCAGCATTAGAAAATCCTGAATTAATCAATGAGTTAAGTCGGAATTTTGGAAGCCAATGTGTTGTAATAGGCATTGATAGTCAATGGATAGATGATGATTATTATGTCTACCAATACACTGGAGATGAGAAAAAAACACTTAATTCCAATCGCAAAACAAAAGAATGGATAAAGGAAGTACAAGACCGAGGAGCCGGAGAAATTGTATTAAATTGTATGCAAGCAGATGGTATACGCAAAGGATATGATTTAAATCAATTAAAACTGATGCGGTCTTTATGCCAGGTTCCATTAATTGCATCAGGAGGTGCCGGAGTACTGGATGACTTTACTAAAGTATTCATTGAGTCTCGTGCAGATGGAGCTTTAGCTGCCAGTATTTTTCATGACAAAATTTTAACAATAAACGATATAAAATTAGCACTAAAAAAACAAAAAATTGAGGTACGATTATGATTCATATGGAAATTAATTCTTTAGATTGGAAAAAAATGAATGGCTTATTACCAGCCATTGTCCAAAATACAGAAAATGGCAGTGTATTAATGTTAGGTTATATGAACCAAGAGGCGTTGATAGCGACACTCACCACTGGCCAATTAAATCTGTACAGCCGAAGCCGAAAACGTCTATGGCGTAAAGGAGAAAGTTCAGGTAATAGCATGTCCGTACAACATATTAGTGTTGATTGTGACAGTGATAGCCTTTTAATTCAGGTTTTACCTAAAGGACCAGCCTGTCATTTAGGTTATACGAGTTGCTTTCAACCAGAGCATAATACGAATTTAGGATTTATACATGAGCTCATTGAGCTGATCAATGAGCGAGCAGACTCAAAAAATGAACACAGTTATACAGTACAATTATTTGAATCTGGACTCTCTCGCTGCGCACAAAAAGTAGGTGAAGAAGCAGTAGAAACCGTAATCGCTGCAGTGAGTAATAACCGTGAAGAATTGGTTAATGAATGTGCCGACTTAATTTTCCACTTATTTGTTTTATTGAAAGCATGTGAATTAAGTTTTTACGATGTGTTGCAATGTTTGCGCGACCGCGATCGAAGCACCCATACCTAGCCTTTGTAGCCTGGTTGCTTGCAACCGGGCTTGTATCTACACATGTTGGATGAGCTGGTTACAGCAATTTTAGATCTAAAAGAAGAAGGGCCATTTTAAGCGCGATACTTTTGAAAAACGGGAAATAGGTGGTTTAAAAATTCCTATACCGTAATCGTGCCACATCATAAATGGCAATTGGCGAATGAATTCCCTTAACTTTTACCCGAAGATGTCCATTAATCTCTATATCCTTTGCAACTTCCATGTAGGTGGATTCAGAGATCAATATCTGTCCTCCAAGACTTAGATCTTGAATTCGAGAGGATAAATTGACAGATGCTCCTATCGCACTATACTGCATTCGTTTCTTAGAACCTACATTTCCAACCACAGCAATTCCCGTATTAACTCCTATCCCCATCTCTATATGCGGTAAATTAATCTTACTATTGGATTGATTCAGTTTCTTTAACATCCGTTGCATTTCTAAAGCACAGGCTACTGCACGGAGTGAGTCATCCCCTGAAGAATAGGGCGCACCAAAAATAGCCATAATTGCATCACCAATAAATGCATCAACAATTCCTTGATATTTTTCTATAATAGGAACCATTTTACCGAAATATGTATTTAAAAGAGAAACAAGAGTTTCACCAGGAATGGATTCAGATAAAGGAGTAAAATTTCTTAAGTCGCAAAACATAATTGTTATTTTATTTTCATACCCGCCTAATTTTTGGTTAGGGGATTCAAGAAGTGTATTGACTACTTTATCAGACATATAAAAACTAAATACCTTACGAATTAACTTATTACGTACTTCAAGTTGGCTTTTTATTTTTTGCAATAAAAGATTCATCTTACGCAGGGTTAATTGATCCTTGGCTATATTGGCTAAATTTAATAGAAGCTCCAACTGTTTTGAGTCGAGTTCGTTTGGAGAGGTATCAGCCAGGCAAAAAGTGCCGACATTATAGCCTTGGGGATCAGTCAAAGGAACGCCTGCATAAAACCGAATAAAAGGATCCTGTTGTACGAAAGGATTATTGGCAAAACGTTCATCAAGAAGCAAATCGTGAATAATTAATGGCTCATGTTTTTGTATTGTTACATTACAAAAAGAAAGACGTCGTGGTATTTGTTTTAATTTTAATCCTTGTCGCGCTTTAAACCATTGTCTTTCTTCATTAAGAAATGAGATAAAACAAATTGGGATATGAAATAAATCAATTGCAAGACGAACCAATCGTTCATAACTTTCTTCAGGGACTGTGTCCATAATCTTTAATGAGACTAGTGCATCAATTCTTTTCTGTTCTAACTCTTGAGAGGTTTTTATTTTTTTCGATTTTAATCCCATAATAATCTCGATCCTGAACCCTAAATAATTATAAGACAAATAACCCGCTTATCCTTTATATACTCATTATAGATTAAATATTAACCACAATTTTTTATATCAATCTTAATTAATGGTATTATCTGTCCGGTTCAATTCCCTACAAAATTACGGTGGGTTCCCAGCAAAACATGAGCATTTATTCTGTCGGGCCAAGGCCCGACCTACTAGCTTATTCTAATGTTAACTGAGCAAACGTAGATACCTAGAGCATTAAGGGGCCTACACAACTGCCAGCAAAACTGCAGTCAGATAATTTCCTTCAGGAAAAGAAGTTAACGTAGGATGACAACTTGCTGGGCCATAAACACCGAGAATGCGAGCTTGCTTCCCTACCGCTCCAGCTTGTGCACTGACCAAAGAGCAAAACTCCTGAGATGACAATGCTGAGGAGCAATTACACGTCATTAACAAGGAACCTGCCTTCATATACTTAAATACTTCGCGATGCAGAAATCGATAATAGTTTTTAGCCCGTTCAACATGTTGTTTTGATGGAACCAATTTAGGAGGATCCAGAATGACTAAATCATAATCTCCTGCTTTTGTTAAATACTCACGGGCATCTGCTTCGATAAACTCAATCTGGTTCACATCATTTAATGCAGCATTTTTCTTTGCTTGCGCGATTGCTTGGGCAGAGCTATCGATAGCAGTTACTTTTGCAGCTCCTGCTCGCGCAGCATGCAAGGCAAAGCCACCACTATAACAATAAAGATCTAATACGTTTTTTCCTTTGGATAATTGAGCAATACGCTGATGATTCTCTCGTTGATCAAGAAACAGTCCTGTTTTTTGTGCTTGAGCAAATTCAACTTCATAAATAACCCCAGCTTCAAAAACTTTAGTATCGTACTGCTTCTCTTGAGTAGTGATTTGCTTCCATCCATCCTGACTCAATGGTTTACTTTGGGGCATCCAAACAACTTGATCTGTCGGAAATAAATTTTGCAAAGCATGCATAATTACTTCTCGATTAAGCTCCACCCAATAAGCAGAACTAGCAACAACACAAATCTGATTAAATCGATCAATCGTTAATCCAGACAGACCATCTGCCTCACTATTAAACAAGCGATAAGCCGTGGTTTCTTCATTAGGTAAATTCAAACATTCCCTAACCTGTTTTGCCTGCTTTAAACGATGTGCAATCAAGAAATGTAAATTGCTTATATCTATGGATTCATTTGCGAGCGCCAATACTCTAACTCTATAAAGAGAATGCTCATTATAAGCCCCAACGCCAATCAGCTCTTCATCCGCATTGTAAATATCAACCAAATGTCCTGTTACTAATTTCCCATGGGTTTTTGCAATAGCTTTGGGGAATATCCACGGATGACCACGTAATACAGTGTTTTGTTTCGCCTTAAGCAAAATAACCTTAGCATTCATTTTTCTATTTCCCCAAGAACAAAAATCGGCTAATCTACACAAAGAACGATAGACCTGCAAGAGTTCATAATTTTATAAAGCCCCAAAAGCAGTTCCCGCTCAACTTGACTGAAAAAATAAGAATTAGGGACAGTGATGCCACAAACTATAAAAAAATGTTTTATCTCCCTTTTTATAACCAATGATCTTACAATTAACACATTTTGGTAAACGATATGGAAAATACACAAAAGTTCTCTTATGGACTCACTTTAGGAGCTTTAGGAGTTGTGTTTGGTGATATAGGTACCAGTCCATTGTATGCCTTAAAAGTCACTCTGGATAATCTTCCTATTTCCCAAACTACCATAATGGGAGTGCTCTCACTGATCTTCTGGTGTTTGATTATTATTATTTCATTCAAATACTTAATCATGATTTTTCGGGCAGATAATGATGGAGAAGGAGGAATTCTTGCCCTTTTGGCGCTAATGAAGCTTAAAAGTACTCGCTTTGTCCCATTATTTTATATTGTTTCAATTTTTGGAGCAGGCTTACTCTTAGGCGATGGCATGCTTACGCCTGCCATATCAGTAATCAGTGCCGTCGAAGGCCTTAGCACACTTTCTGATTCATTTACACCCTACATTCTCCCCATTGCAGGAGTAATTCTAGTCTTTCTTTTTATGCTGCAGGCAAGAGGAACAGGAAGCATAGGCAATCTATTTGGCCCATTTATACTCATCTGGTTTATAACCATTGCTGTACTCGGAATCATACAAATAGCTAAAGCACCAATAGTGCTAACAGCAATCAATCCATACTATGCGTTTGCATTGATCCAAGAAACCGGATTTAAAGGATATTTATTATTGGGAGGCATTTTTCTTGTTGTTACAGGTGGAGAGGCACTTTATGCCGATATAGGACACTTTGGAAAAAATCCTATTCGCGCCAGTTGGTTTGCGGTTGTTCTTCCCTGCTTGGTGCTCAATTATTTTGGCCAAGGCGCCAACTTACTTTTACACCCACAAGCGATTGGCAATCCATTTTATATGATTGCCCCACAATGGTTTTATATTCCATTAATTATTCTTGCCACTATTGCAACGGTAATCGCGTCACAAGCAGTTATTTCAGCTACATTTTCTTTAACAAAGCAAGCCGTTTTATTAGGTCTATGTCCTCGTATACCCATAGTACAAACATCCAAAGAGTTCTCTGGACAAATTTATGTACCGCAAATTAACTTTATTTTGTTTATTGGGACAATCACTTTCTGTGTTGCTTTTAAAACATCAGATAATTTGGCACATGCCTATGGAATTGCTGTAAATGCATACATGCTCCTGATTGATGCAATGGTTGCCTACGCTGCTTTATCGATTTGGAAGTGGTCGAAATTTAAAGTCACGATGATATTCGGATTATTCCTTACTATAGACTTTGCGTTTTTGGGCTCAAATTTACATAAATTTTTGACTGGTGGTTGGGTCCCAGTCACCTTCGCTTTACTGATTGCAATGATAATGTATACCTGGAAATTTGGTTTGGAATACTTGCGCGATCATTACTACATGAATAAAGATGACATTTCTAAAATTATCAGACAATTAGAGTACAAAAGCTTGAATCAGCTGACTGATTTGACAGCAATTTTTATTACCGATGTTTATGATAAAAGTGGCGGAAGCTTTCTCCACTTCCTCAAGTTAAGTCGCGCAGTTCCAGAGCGCGTCATTATCGTTAATTATGTTGTAGACAACATCCCGTATGTTCATTACAGTCAACGTTATGAAATCACCTGCCTGCATGAAAAGATATTTAACCTCACTTTACATTATGGCTTCATGGAAACTATTTCGATACCCAGAGCTCTGGAGCGAGCCTCAAACAAAAATCTGTTCCCCTTCAAGTTAAATGTTGATCGCGCTACATATATGGTGGAAATTCCCAATATTACCGCATCAAAATCAAAAAAATCATTAACATTCTATTGGCAAGAAAAGTTATTTGCATTTTTAATACGTAATTATTCTGCCAATTTAAATATCGACTTTTATAAATTGCCATACAATAGAACCATGGCAATTGGTACTTATTATATTATGTAATCTCAGGAGTTTTTTATGTGGTTTAACAATGCATTAATTTATCAATATGAACTGGATGAGGCTTGTGATTTAACAGCTTCTTTAGCTGAAAATAGCCTAAAACCTTGTCCTCCACATGCTCGTTTTATTTATGGCTGGCTTCCCGCTTTTGCAGATGAAATGGTACAAGAAGTTGCCGGAAGCTCATTGATTTGTATGGGCAAAGAAGAGCGTTTACTGCCACGCGGTGTGATCAACAAAATGTTGGCTGAAAAAGTGCAAATGCTTGAAACGCAACAAGGTCGCCCTGTAAAGCGCGCAGAGAAAGCACAAATGGCTGAAGACATCGAATTTGAATTGTTACCTAAGTCATTTTGTATTCAGAAAAAAATGTTTGCCATTCTTGATAGCGTCGGTAAAAGAATCATAGTTAATGCGTCCAGTAATAATCAAGCAACGCAGCTCACCTCTCTTTTACGTAAATCAGTAGCAGGAATCTCAATAGAACCAATTACCCATACAGAAAATCTGGCAGTGCGTTTTGCAGAATGGATACACTCTCCTGGCACGCTACCCAGCCAGTTTCAATTAGCGTCTGATTGCATACTTGTTTCTCTTGATGATGAAAAGAAACGAGTACATTGCAAGGGATATGAACTACCAGCAGAAGAAATTTTAACATTATTATCGCAAGGTATGGGGACTGCTGAAATTTCTTTAATCTGGAAAGAAAGAATCCAATTAACATTAACCCATGATTTTAGCTTTAAAAAACTCAAAAGCCTCGACTTTCTGCTCGATGATTTTAGTGAAATTAAGCAACTTGATGAAGAATATCAACAACGCGATGCAGCACTTACTCTATTATCAGGTGAGCTTCGTGAGTTAACAAATGATCTTTTAGCCGCACTCACAGCAAAAGAAAAAGAACCTGAATTAGAAGAGATGGTATAACTCTTGTAGCCTGGCTGTTTGCAGCCAGGCCTGTTCATGGATATTGTACTCCAGGCTGCAGCAATCAGCCACTAATACTACCATCTTACTTGATAAAGTGCTGGATTATCTGGAAGAATTTCTTCCGAATCGATTTGTTCTGCCATAGTTGGAATAGGAAGAGGATCCCTTTTTTCCTCGCCTCTCTTGCATATATGCTGTATTAATTGAATTCTCTCTAGATAAAAAGAACGTTCCAATTCTTTATAAAAATCAGATAAAAACTTTTTTGCTTCTTGAGAAAGCTCATTTACATTAAATTGTTTACTTAGAGTTTCACCAAGCACACTAATGAGATTTTTATAATTAATCCAATCATTATTGATACAATTATAAATCATTGGACTATTTGGATTAGTTTCGTCAATAAACTTGATTAACTTTGAATAATGCGCCTCTCTAACTTTGCCCCATTCCTTATATGTTTTTTTAAATTTTTCTAAGAATTCCTCTGTTGTCATGATACATCCACCCAAACATCATAAAATCATAAATTAAATTGTTTCTTTAGCATTCATTACTTTTGTTTGTGACTTGTAGACTGGGTGAATCGAAGTGAAACCCGAGATTTTCTGCACCAATACCTCGGGTTACGGCTAGCGCCTTCACGCAGGCTACAGCCTCACCATTTAAAAATGAGACAACTTCTTAGACAATTCTATCCATTTTATTTGTATGATAAGTTGCTCTATAAACAGTAAACGCTTCATCCGCGGCCTTTTTGAAGCCTAGCGCCATATTCGCTTCATACATAACCACTAAAGCCAGTCTCGCACTTGGCGCTTGGGGATAGTTTTTAACGACATAGCTCGCCCTGTTGATTGCTGCAACATACATCTTGCGTTTAAAATAGAATGTCGCAACATTCAATTCATGCTGTGCAAACATATTGCGTAAGTAGATCATGCGCTGCAAGGCATTTGCCTTATATTTACTATCAGGGAATTTTTGAATCAAAATACCAAAGTCAGAGTAAGCTTGAGTTTGTGTTCCAGGATCTCTCCATGACTCATCCAACGGCAGGAACTTTGCAAAAACGCCACGGCTTTGTTGGAAATTAGCCATACCACGCATGTAATAGGCGTAATCTACATTTTTAGCACGTGGATAAAGATGAATGAATCGCTCAGCAGTAGCCGCCGCTGAGGGATAGTCTTCATTTTTATAATAAGCATAAATTAATTGCATTTGCGAGTGTTCTGTATAATCACTAAAGGGATACATTGTTTCTATCGCCTCTAGATGCTTTATTGCTGTTGCATATTCTTTTTTACGTAAGTCCTTCTGGGCTGCTGTATTGAGTTGCTCTGCAGTCATTCCTTTATAAGGGTTATGATCTTCATCGTCTTTCCCCCACCATGTCTTGCATGCAGATAAAGATACAATAAGACCTATTAGGAACAACATTTGAATTCGTTTCATAAACTACACCTAACCTATTTATAAATATATATCTGTTGCATCCACAACAGCACAAAATTTGGGAACATTATACCTATGACTATATAATTTGCGAACATTCTTACGCTTTTTTTAAAGAATGAAAAAAATATAAACAGCATTAAAAAAAAGTACGCTCTTATCGCTTAGAATCGTAAAAAAATGTTTGCAAAACCTAGGTCATTGAGATAGTATTCTCGCCTGGAGAGATGGCAGAGCGGTCGAATGCGGCGGTCTTGAAAACCGTTGAAGGGCAACCTTCCCAGGGTTCGAATCCCTGTCTCTCCGCCAAATTTCTTACAGTAATCAATCAACAACTTCTCATTAAATACTGCAGCAAAAAATTAACTTTTGAAGAAAATATTCATAGTCTTCAGCTCCAACAAAAGACCCAATGCGCACATATGTATAGAGAGGATGGTTCATACGCTATTGAAATTATTTAGGCCGTTGGTATAGTAACTTTATCTTACGTTAATGGGGAACTGCATGTTAAGGAATACACTGAAACGTTTTGGCAGTATCACAAAACTTCTACATTGGTTGATTTTTATTTTAATTGCCGCTCAATTTTATTTCGTCTGGTCTCTTAGTGAGAACTCTCCGCTGATACCACTCTATATGATGCTGCATAAATCAGTGGGTGTAACTGTTTTAGTGCTCGGAATTTTATTCTATATTTGGCATATTATTAGTATTAAACCCCTCCCCCCAGAAAATCAACCGCGATGGCAATACTTTATTTCTAAATTGGTCCATCATGTTCTTTTTATTCTTATAATATTGATGCCACTTGTTGGCTACCTATTAACTTGCTCTGATGGCAAACCGATTAACTTTTTTGGCTGGTTCACTATACCGTGCCTTATTCCGACGAGTGAACAGCTTGGTAATATGATGTTCTCAGCCCATGAAACAATTGCCTTTATCATTCTGATTCTCGTTGGCATTCATTTCCTTGCAGCACTGTATCATCATGTCATTCGCAAAGATGAGGTATTAAAGCGTATGCTTCCGTTTACTTCGAATAAATAAAATTCAACATAATAAAAAGAAAAAAATCGCTATATTAGACAAGTGACCGAGTAAAGAAAATCTTTACTCGGTTGAAACATTATTATTGAAATTGATAAGGAGCCGAAGGAGTATATGCATCAACATGGCTTGAAGGATCTTGATATGGTTGATACGTAGGTGCTTCATATGAAGGAGATTGCTGCCTACCATCCTGATACATCTGAGGTTGATATCGCTGATATACAGGGGTTAGATTCGTTGGATCTTGAGATTCTTGCGTTTGATATGTAGGAGCATGATACGCAGGAGGCTGCTCATAATATGACGGAGTTTGTTGAACTAGAACTGGAACATAAGTTCTTGGAGGAATTTTACAATCAAAGTGTAAACCACCAACATCCACAACACTCACTTCTCCTCTACGAAGTTGTCTTAATTCGGTGAGTAATTTCTGAACGCCCTTATCACGATTAAAAAAGGAAGGTATCGCTTTTTCATTACCTAATAATTTTGCCATTTCAGCACGATATGCGATCATAGCGCATTTTACTGCCATAGGATCCATATTTTTTTTATCACGTAAAAAAGCTTCATCACTAGCCGTTAATCTAAATCGATCTGGGTCAGCTGGATCCATAGACTCTTTATTCGCAGATTTATTGGCAGAATCATAAAGAAGACTCATTGCAAAAGCGCCTACACCGGCACCAATAACTCCAAGCAGTACCACACCTATAGCCACTACACCAACTGGATTACATCCTGCTGCTATTGCAAGTGCAATTAATGGTGCAGCGCCAAAATTCATTGTTAAAAAAGCTGATCCAGCACCAAAACCAATAGAAGTAGCAAACATTAATGCGCCCTTCAGCCAACCTTCACCATACCAAAAGCGTTCCATACTGTCTGCAAATTCATTTATCATATAAGCCATAGCAAGGAAAGCTAAAACTACAGCAACTAAGGCTAAAGCTAAAATGAGCAGGAAAGCAATCAATTTAGTTAAATCGTCATTTGTGCCGTGCCCATGGCTATTTGAAGGCAAACAACTACCTCTATGATAACCAGGCCCATGGTGATTATGTAGCATAGAATCTAAGAGTATGCAGTTTAAAAGTGTTGAATCAGTATTATTGTAATAATTATGCTCATGAATCTCAACATAAACAGTTGGTCTAAATTGAGGTATAGGAGGATTAAACGCTGGTTGTTGAGGAGGATGCTGTTGATATATTGGTAGTGCTCGAAAAATTGTATCAAACGCCTGGTATGCTTTAGCTTTCTCCGCAAGATCTAAATGATAAAACGGGCTATTGGGTTGGTAAAACATAGCAGATTGTAGTTCTGCAAGCATTTGGCTGTGCATCTCATAAATGCCTGCCCCTTCTAGACTTTTATAATGCTTTAGTAAGTTTCCATATAATATCTTTAATTTATAATCAGTAAATTTCGTAGTTAAACCAGACATAGAGATCTCCTATAAATTGGGTTATATAGGCAAACTCTGCTATCTGGATCCTAGGACATTAATTTTCAAATGAAAAATCAAAAACCATGAAGCTCAAGCCAACACGTTTGTCTATAAAACCTAGTGCTTAACAATTTGTGCTCGATTAATTAAACTTTTTACATACAAGTCATAATCCATCATGCCGTAGCTTGCTTCGATTTGTTGAATTAAGCTATCTTGTTGCTCCCTGTCTAACGTACTTAATTTGCCATCATGTATCTGTTTTAATCTGACCACTACATAATCACCATTTGGCATAACCAGACCATCGCGGCTTTCTGGTCTTAATAAATTGAATGCCATGTCATTAATATCAGTATCAACTTTATCATTGTCACGAGTAGATTTAACTACTGATTTCCACGATAATTTATTACTACTAATCAGTTCTTGTTGTTTCTTATCCTCAACTGGGTTTAATAAATTCATCCCAATTTTTTTCGCTTTAGCTTCAGCCATTTTATTAACTAAAATTTTGCTGATTTGCTCTTGAACAGCTTCTAAAGGCTGTTCTTTCTCCGCCCAATGTTGATCAACACGTATGACCACAACTGAATCATTATCAATTTGGATCGGTTCACTATTGTTTCCTAGATCAAGTACATCATGACTAAATGCCGTATTCAGTACTTGTTTGTTTTTTGTAATGCTATCTGTACCACCTGCGCGTGAAAAAGGCTGTGCTTTTTCAATTTTTAGATTTAATGCATCAGCTACAGGTTGAAGCGAATCTGGTGACTGATAACTTAAATCAGATAACTGTTCTAAAGCCTGTGTATATTTAGTTTGAGCACCTTCAGCAACCAATTGTTCCTTAATAGATGCTTCTACTTCGGAAAAAGATTTTGTTGAAACAGGCTTATAAGCAATAAGCTTAAAAATTTCATATCCATGTTTCGTTTTTTCAGGGGAAGAAATCTGCCCCGGTTTTGTTAAATTAGATAAAATTTGATTGTAGTTATTTTGTCCACCCGCTGTAATCCAAGGAAGAACCCCCTTGTCAGCAATAGAAAGCTTATCATCTGATATTGTTGAAACAAAATGTTCGAATTGTTCTGGATTTTTTTGTAATAACTGATATACATCATTTGCTTTTTTCTGAACTTTTTTCAAATCAGCTTGGCTGGCATTTTCAGGAGCAGCAAATAAAATATGAGCAACCTGCCAACTTGCTGGAATCAAATAGTTACTTTGATTTTCTTCATAATAACGTTTTGCATCTTCATCAGATATTTTAATTTTGTCCTTAATATCATGCATAGACAAACTAACATAATCTATGCTGACTTGTTCTGGACTCATAAATTCTTTTTTATGCTTCTTATAATAATCAGCAACCTCTTCTGAAGAAACATGGGCATCTTTGTCAAAAGCGGAAGCCGCAATTGTTAAATAATCATAGTCTCTGTTTTGCATATACAAACTTACAAAACGGTCGATTTCATCGGGCAAAGCAAAGGAGCTCCCCATAAAAGCAAACCGTTGCTGGTTTAATAACATGCCTTGTTCTACTTCATTTTGAAAGCTTGATTGCGTGAATAAAGCAGCATTAAGTGCTTGTTGATATTTCTGGGCTGAAAAATGACCGTCTTCTTGAAACTGAGGAATGCTCAAAATCGCTGCATTTGCTTGATTTGGGCTGACGTCGAAGCCATTTTTACGTGCAGATTGCACTAAAACCTCATTAGTAACCATTTGGTCTAACACTTGGTTTTGCAATTTTTTTTCATCAGCAGCAGTCATTTGCTCAACATCTTGCATAGAACGAGCACGTCTATAATTGGTTTCAAATGCCTGTAATGTTACAGGTTGACCATTGACGGTTACCTTAGCGTTTGTCGTTTGACGCGATTGTAGATAATAATCCACACCAAAAAGTGTAAACGTAATACCGATTAAGATAACTACTAACCAAGCTACAACACCCTGTATACGTTCATTTAACTTTTGTAACATGTCGCGAGATCCATATTATTTAATTAAGGCTCTATTCAATTTAGCGAGGGCATTATAACCCTGACTGCAAAAAATCAAAACAAAAACTATAAAACACTTACTCAACAAAAAATTTCTTTCTAAAATCAGTTAGATAATTAAAAGTTGAAATGAATACATTACTTCTTTTTCACACCTTCACTTGAACTAAAAAAAAGATTAGGGGATAAATTTTGAAGTAAAAATTTCTTTCCAGATAAAAAAAACGCGCCTTTCGGCGCGTTAATCTGGCGGAGTGGACGGGGCTCGAACCCGCGACCCCCGGCGTGACAGGCCGGTATTCTGACCAACTGAACTACCACTCCATTACTTGGTGGGTGCTGTAGGGATCGAACCTACGACCCTCGCCTTGTAAGGGCGATGCTCTCCCAGCTGAGCTAAGCACCCTGAAAACTTATGCTTCTTGCACCGCTTCTTTCAGGTTTTTACCCGCTTTAAACTTGGCTACTCGTGACGCTTTAATCTGAATAATTTTACCAGTTTGTGGGTTTCTACCAGTACGTGCTGAACGATTGCCTGTTGAAAAAGATCCGAAACCAGGTATTACTACTTGATCGCCGCTTTTTAAGGCATCAGTAATAGTACTAGTAAAAGTTTCGAGAACTCTGCTGGCGTCAGCTTTAGTTAAACCCGAACCACTTGCTATAGCATCAACTAATTCGCTCTTATTCATTGCTTCCCCTATACAGTTAATCTTCCATACTTCAAGTTAATTTAATTAAACTCATCAAATCAACCGGTCAAGTAGTTACTTCCTTGCAGCGCCCGCTAGTGGCGGGCTACGAAACGAAATATACCTCTAATTAATGGGTATGTAAATCATTATTTTTAATTTTTTTTGATCGTTTACCCACTAAAGCTTCAGATTGTACATTTGTTGGCTTATCTAGCCAAGGACTGCGTTGTAAAGCCAGTTCTAAGACCTGTTCTATGGTCTTAACTGGATGAATTGTTAGCTTACGCAAAACATTATCTGGAATCTCTTCCAGGTCTTTTACATTTTCCTCGGGAATAATGACATGCTTAATTCCGCCGCGATGAGCCGCCAATAATTTCTCTTTAAGGCCACCAATTGGTAATACCTGCCCTCTCAACGTAATTTCTCCCGTCATCGCTACATCTGCTTTAACAGGGATATGCGTCACTACAGAAACCAAAACAGTACACATACCAATACCCGCACTTGGACCATCTTTGGGTGTAGCCCCTTCTGGAACGTGGACATGGAAATCATTCTTATCATAAAAATCATCAGCCAAGCCAAACTTTGCAGCTCGACTACGTACTACAGTCATCGCTGCATGGATAGATTCCTGCATGACCTCACCCAATTGACCTGTATGTGTGACCTTGCCTTTGCCTGGCATCATTGATGCTTCTATTGTTAGCAACTCTCCCCCCACACTGGTCCACGCCAAACCTGTAACTTGACCAACCTGGTCAAACTCTTCAGCCAAGCCATATCGAAATTTTTTCACACCCAAATATTTTTCAATATTACTTGTAGTTACATTCATTTTTTTAACTTTTTTATTGGATAGAATTTCTTTTACAACTTTTCTACATACACTCGCAATATCTCGTTCTAAGTTACGAACGCCAGCCTCTCTAGTGTAGTGACGAATCACCTCTCGAATCGCGCCTTCACTAATGTGTATTTCTTGATTACTCAAACCATTCAAGACAACTTGTTTTGGAACAAGATATTTTTCGGCAATACTTACTTTCTCGTCTTCTGTATACCCTGCAAGTCGAATCACTTCCATTCTATCTAATAGCGGCGCAGGAATTTCCAGAGAATTTGCTGTCGCAATAAACATAACGTCACTCAAATCATAATCTACTTCAAGATAATGATCGTTAAACGTATGATTTTGCTCTGGATCCAACACTTCAAGTAATGCGGCAGCAGGATCACCACGAAAATCCATAGCCATTTTATCCACCTCATCCAACATAATGAGTGGATTTTTCACCCCAGCCTTACATAATTTTTGAATAATTTTACCAGGCATAGATCCAATATAAGTTCGTCTGTGACCACGAATCTCTGCTTCATCTCTTACACCACCCAAAGCAATACGAATAAATGTACGGCCTGTAGCATTTGCAATCGATTGTCCTAATGATGTTTTACCTACCCCTGGAGGTCCAACCAGACAAAGTATTGGGCCTTTTAAGCGTTTTACACGTTGTTGAACAGCCAGATATTCAATAATGCGCTCTTTAACCCGCTCAAGACCATAATGTTCTTTATCTAATAATTTTTCTGCTTTGAGTAAGTCAAATTGAATTTTAGTTCTCTTTTTCCAGGGAACTGTAAGCATCCAATCAAGATAGTTGCGTATAACTGTCGCCTCAGCAGACATGGGTGACATCATTTTTAATTTATGAAGTTCAGCGAGCGATTTTTCTTTTGCTTCTTTGGTCATTCCGGCTTTGTTAATTGAATTTTCTAATTGTTCAATTTCATTTCCTTCTTCGCCTAACTCGCCTAACTCTTTTTGGATCGCTTTCATTTGCTCATTGAGATAATACTCGCGCTGACTTTTCTCCATTTGTCGCTTAACTCGGCCTCTCACACGCTTTTCAACATGTAATAAGTCAATTTCGTTTTCTATAGCAGACATTAAACGCTCAAGACGAGTACCCACATCTAAAGTTTCCAGTAGCTCTTGTTTATCATCTACCTTCAATGTTAAATGTGCCGCAATGGTATCTGCTAAACGGCCTGGTTCTTCTATCCCAGCAAGAGGAGATAAAACCTCTGGTGGAATTTTTTTATTAAGCTTAATGTATTGTTCAAACTGAGACATTAAAGAACGCATTAAAATGCTAACATCTGGTTCTTGCACCGCGGCATTTTCATCGTCCAATAATTCTAGGTCAGCTTCTAGATATCCTTTGGTCTGATTGTATTCTTTTGCTTTAGCCCGTTTTTCACCTTCGACTAAAACCTTTACGGTTCCATCTGGTAATTTTAATAGCTGCAGCACACTAGATAACGTTCCAACTTGGAAAATATCCGCCTCACTCGGATCGTCATTCGACGACTTTTTCTGCGCCACTAAAAAGATTTGTTTGCTATCAACCATAGCCGCTTCTAAGGCTTTAATTGATTTTCCTCGCCCAACAAACAAAGGAATAACCATATGAGGGTAGACCACTACGTCTCTTAATGGTAATACAGGTATATTTGACAGATTTTCTGTCTCATTCGAAGTCTCAATAATTTCAGTGGACATAATGAACCCTTATTCAAACGAAAAGCTTATTTAAAATTCACGCGACTACTAATTATAATTTAAAAGGAAGGGAGAGTTATTGCAAGGAATCAAAGCGTTATAATTAAGAAAAGTTGTATAAAGCCACTCTCCTACACTAGGTGTAGGAGAGAAGTAAAAATTCTACTCTTGACCACCTGCTGCACTCTTCATCCCTTCTTGTTCGTAAATAAGGATAGGTTTTGATGCACTGTTAACAGCACTCTCATCAACCACAACTTTATTTACCCCTTCAAGAGAAGGTAATTCATACATGGTGTCTAAAAGAATATTTTCAAGTATAGCACGCAAACCTCGCGCACCCATTTTGCGTTCCAAAGCTTTTTTAGCAATAGCTATTAATGCTTCCTCTCTAAATTCCAGTTCTACCTCTTCCATACTAAATAACGATTGGAACTGTTTCGTCAACGCATTTTTAGGATTTGTTAAAATATCAATAAGCGCCGTCTCATCTAATTCTTGTAAAGTAGCAACTACAGGCAAACGCCCAACAAACTCAGGTATTAATCCATATTTAATCAAATCATCTGATTCCAGCTGATTCAATACCCTAGAGATTTCATGACCACTTTCTTTTTTATTTTTTAATTGAGCGGAGAATCCAATGCCAGACTTATCACTACGTTCTCTTATTACTTTTTCCAATCCAGCAAACGCACCGCCACAAATAAATAAAATGTTTGAGGTGTCTACTTGTAAGAACTCTTGTTGTGGGTGTTTGCGACCGCCTTGTGGTGGAACTGAAGCAATAGTGCCTTCGATCAGTTTCAATAGTGCTTGTTGCACACCCTCACCAGAAACATCGCGTGTAATTGAAGGGTTATCAGACTTACGTGATATTTTATCAATTTCATCAATATAAACGATACCATGCTGAGCTTTATCTACATCATAATCGCACTTTTGTAAAAGCTTCTGGATAATATTTTCTACGTCTTCGCCAACATAACCTGCTTCAGTAAGTGTAGTTGCATCAGCCATAGCAAATGGAACGTTGAGGATACGAGCTAATGTTTGTGCTAAAAGTGTTTTACCACTTCCAGTTGGACCTATAAGTAAAATGTTACTTTTTCCAAGTTCAACACCATCTTCACTTTTATGTTGTAATCGCTTGTAGTGATTATACACAGCCACGGACAAAACTTTTTTTGCATGTGATTGCCCAATGACGTACTCATCCAAAAAGGTTGAAATTTCTTTGGGTGAGGGTAAGCGTACTTCTGCTTCTTCATGAGCTTCATGAGTTTCTTCACGAATAATATCATTGCAGAGTTCAACGCACTCATCACAGACAAATACAGAAGGACCAGCAATCAACTTTTTTACTTCATGTTGGCTCTTTCCGCAAAAAGAACAATACAAAACTTTATCTCCACTTCCGTTACCGGATTTACTCATAACCAAACCCCTTCTTACAACGATTATCGGAAAAAAATAGATAATATATGTAAAATATTAGTCAATCAGAAAAAGATATGCCACATGTTTTTCATGTAACTATTTTTAAATACAAAAACAAAATACGAAAAAGTAGTAATGAATCAATACAAAAGGACCCCTATTCGCATTCCTAGCCTGGGTGTAGCGAAGCGGAACCCGATAAACTTGAACATCAATCCCCGGGTTCCGCTTCGCCGCAGCTGGGCTATGATACATTATAGTTCAGTTCTTTGAATTTAAAGTAAAGAATTACTCTGTTTTATTCACAGACTCTCGATCATAAAGCACTTGATCAATTAAGCCGTACTCGACAGCTTGGGTAGCACTCATAAAATTATCACGCTCTGTATCGCGCATAATTTGATCTGATGTCTTTTTAGTATGTTTTGCCATAATAGTATTTAAACGCTCTCTTACGGCTAAGGTTTCGCGAGCATGAATTTCGATATCAGTAGCCTGACCTCGATAACCACCCAAAGGTTGGTGAATCATTACTCGAGAGTTTGGCAAGCAGAATCTCTTACCATCAGCTCCAGCACAAAGCAATAAGGCAGCAGCACTTGCTGCTTGCCCAATACACAAAGTACTTACATCAGGTTTAATAAACTGCATGGTATCGTAAATTGCTAAGCCTGCAGTTACCACCCCTCCAGGAGAATTAATATAGAGAGAAATATCTTTTTCAGGGTTTTCAGACTCAAGAAATAACAATTGAGCAACTACTAAATTCGCCATATGGTCTTCAACTTCCCCCAAAAGAAAGATAATGCGCTCTTTTAATAATCTTGAATAAATATCATATGAACGTTCACCACGTGAGGTTTGCTCAATAACCATTGGGACTAGTCCACTGGCATTGCGAATTATGTTCTCTGAATATCCTGACATATAATTACTCTCCTTTTTTATCAGTTGCTTCAGTTGCAGGCTTAGGATTCATTACTGAATCGTAATCTTTGTTCTTATATTTAATTTTTGCATCTTCAGCAATTTTATCTGCAACCATCTCTTCCATAACAAGCGCTTCAATTTCAGCCATATGCTCTTTGCTGCTTTGATACCAGGCACGTAACTCATCAGGATTTTCGTAAGCATTAGCAAATCGTTCAATTACTGTATTAACTTTATCTTTATCTGCAACGATTTGATGCTTTTTAACATACTCAGAAAAGAGTAGTCCAAGATGAACACGACGTTTTGCTTGCTCTTCAAACAGCTCACGTGGAAAATCAGGAATCGTTTCATTCTCATGATGCTCATGACCAAAAAGTCGATGATACATATCATGTTTTAAATGCTCGATTTCTTTGTCAATTAAAGCCATTGGTAATTCAATAACATTAACTTCCATTAATTTATCGAATAGTTTTTCCCGATTCATCATACTAACGCGACGCTCTAATTCACGAGACATATTGTCTTTAATGTCTTTTTTCAACGCGTCTACGCCACCTTCTTTGATATTAAATTTTTCAGCAAAGGCGTCATTGAGCTCAGGCAACTGTCCTTCCATCACATTATGAATAGTAATTTTGAAAACAGCTTCTTTAGCAGCTAACTCTTTATGGCCATAGTCAGCAGGAAACGTTACTTTGATATCAAAAGGCTTCTCTTTTTTATTACCAGTAATTCCGTCTTCGAAACCAGGAATCATTGCTCCAGAACCAATAACTAACTCATGTCCTTTAGCACTACCACCATCAAAAAGTTGATCATTTAAGTACCCTTCAAAATCAATAACTACTTTGTCACCTTTTTTGACAGCTCGGGAGACATCCTGCCATTCTTTATTTTGTTCACGAAGTTTGTCCAACATTTCTTCAACATCTTTATCCGTTACTTCTGAACGAGCCAGTTCAACTGATGCTTGATTTAATTCAGCAACTTCAAAAACAGGCATTACTTCAAATGTTGCGGAATATTTGAAGTCTTTACCTTTCTCTAGTTGCTCAGGCTCAACTGCTGGATATCCAGCGGGAACTAATTCATTTTTTTGTAATGCTTCAAATAAAGTAGATTGCACCATATCTCGAGCAACTTCTTCACGAACACTATCAGAATAGCGGTTGACAACAACATGTAAGGGGACTTTACCAGGGCGAAAACCATCAATCTTAACTTTGCGAGCAAGATTCTTGAGACGTAAGCTCACTTCTTCCTCAACTTTCTCTGAAGGCACAGAAACTGTTACCTTACGTTCCAAACCTTTTAGGGTCTCAACAGAAACTTGCATTAATATCACCTCTTGGAATTTATAATGATAAATGGTGCGAAAGGAGAGACTCGAACTCTCACGGGTCGCCCCGCTGGAACCTAAATCCAGTGCGTCTACCAATTCCGCCACTTTCGCAAATCAGGTTGGATTATCAATCAGTAATTCGGTCTTGTAAAGACTCAGATAAATCTTTAGCGATAAACCTTTTGTATCTCTTAAATGGGGTGAACGATGGGACTCGAACCCACGACAACCGGGATCACAACCCGGGGCTCTACCAACTGAGCTACGCTCACCATAAAAACTTTTTTACCAGAGTTCTTATGAACAATATCTGGGCTGGCACGCCCGGCAGGATTCGAACCTGCTACCCTCGGCTTAGAAGGCCGATGCTCTATCCAGATGAGCTACGGGCGCATCTTGGTCGGGGTGGAGGGATTCGAACCCCCGACATCCTGCTCCCAAAGCAGGCGCGCTACCAAACTGCGCTACACCCCGTAAAACCCGTCCCAAGGACAGAGCGCAGATGATACTAGGTGCCTTCATCAAGGTCAATATCTTAAATCATTTAATTTTAATTAATTTTACTTTATTGCTGTATCGATTTGCTTCGCTTGCACAAATCGTTATTTTTTCAAACATCTAGCCGATTACCCATACACGTACTCATCCCCTACTCGAATCTTTTTGAGTTTTCAGCTAGCATTGGAAATTATTGTTCATTGCAATCTGAATATATGAAATTTAAACTGATTCCTATCTTCGACAACATAAATTACCTGCATAAAAATCATGAGCATGTTGTGCTGCCCGATACTCGTTTTCAAAATGATTTTAATTATGCTTTGAGTTTTTTGAAAAGTTATACTGGCAGTCAAGGCACGTTCAATAGTTACCGCCGAGAGACCGAACGTTTATTACAATGGTCTTGGTTAATTAAAAATGTAACGCTCAATGAGTTAAAACGTGATGATATAGAAAATTACATCCATTTTTGCCAAAAACCACCAAAATCCTGGATCAGTTTAAAAAAGGTACCTCGTTTTATTGAAAAAGATGGGACACGAATTCCCAATGAAGAATGGAGACCCTTTGTAGTTACTTTAAGTAAATCTGCTATAAAAGATGGACATAAGCCACAAATTGATCAATTTAAGTTGTCTCAAGGAGCCACTCAAGAAATATTTGCTATTTTAAGTACACTGTTCAATTTCTTGATTGCTGAAGAATATCTCGCATCTAATCCTGTTGCACTAATTCGTCAAAAAAGTAAATTCATTCGAAAACGCCAACAAAATACCCCCATACGAAGATTGAGCCTGCTGCAATGGAGTGCCGTATTAGAGGCGGCCGAATCCCTTGCCGAAGAATCCCCTCTGAAACATGAGCGCACGCGCTTTATGTTGAGTTTATTGTTTGGTATGTATCTTCGTATATCCGAATTGGCAGCTAGTGATCGCTGGATCCCCAGTATGAATGATTTTGCCAAAGACAGTAACGGCTATTGGTGGTTTACAACCGTAGGTAAAGGAAATAAAGAACGACAAATCGCCGTAAGCGAAGCAATGCTGGAGAGTTTAATACGCTGGCGTTGCTTCCTAGGATTATCGCCACTCCCCTCTCCTGCTGATAATAGCCCACTCATACCCAAAATCCGTGGAAATGGGCCTATGAGTGATACAGCACCAATACGTAGAATTATTCAACGATGTTTTGATCTGGCAGGTGAGCAATTGCGGATGAAAGGTCATGGTGAAGAAGCCGATAATTTGGCCGCGGCAACTGTCCACTGGTTAAGGCATACAGGTATTTCTGAGGATGTTAAAATTCGCCCTCGTGAGCACGTACGAGACGATGCAGGCCACAGCTCAAGTGCCACAACAGACCGTTATATCGACATTGAAAAACAAGCACGTTATCAATCGGCGAGGAAAAAAACGATTGAGCCAGAACCAAGTTAAACAGATTTATGTTAGAATTGAGGTAAGTTCGAGGTGAAGCCTGAGTGCAGCACAGCAGAATCCTGGGGTTAATTGAACATAGAAATCCTCGGTTTACTGCAACCAGGCTAAGTTCCTACGATTTCATAATTTTATACAACCAACTCTATTTATGGCAAAAGATTTATCATGCTTACTCTTCGTCAAATTACTCTAAGTCGTGGCAATAAAGTTTTATTAGATAAAGTTAATGTCACTCTATATGAAAAGCAAAAAATAGGTCTTATTGGTCATAATGGATGTGGCAAATCAACATTATTTGATTTTTTATTAGGAAAGCTATCCCCTGATACGGGTGAATTTTTAATTAATCCCCAACTCACTATCAGCCATTTATCACAACAATTACCGGACAGTGATGAAAAAGCTCTGGATTTTGTATTAAGTGGTGATGAAGCTTACATTAAGCTGCTGCAACGTCTAAAAGATTCCGAAGCAGCAGGTAATGATGCCGAAGTATTGGCATGCCATGAAGAGTTAAGCCACAGTGGCGGTTACAGTAAACCTGCCCAAGCAGCAACGATAATGTCTGGTCTTGGCTTTAGAGGCGAGCAACAGCAGGCTTCAGTAAATAGCTTTTCCGGTGGTTGGAGAATGCGTTTAAGTCTTGCGCGCTGCTTAATGAAACCAGCTGATTTATTTTTACTGGATGAACCTACCAACCATTTAGACATGGAGGCCATTTTTTGGTTAGAACGTTTTTTAAAGCAAAGTCCGAGTACTATTGTTCTTATTTCTCATGATCGTGAATTTCTTGATGCATTTGTTACTCATATTTTGCATATTGAGAAGCAAAATCTAACTCTTTACAGTGGTGATTACAGTTGTTTTGAAAAAACACATGCACAACAATTGGCATTACAACAAGCGATGTATGAGAAGCAGCAAACCAAAATTAATCACATGATGTCATTTGTAAATCGATTTAGAGCTAAAGCGACTAAAGCAAAACAAGCACAAGGACGGCTTAAGGCTATAGAAAGAATGGAAATTATCGCTGCAGCACAGGCTGACTCTCCTTTTTCTTTCGATTTTTTCCCATGCCCCCGGGCAGGAAATCCGTTAATACAATGCAATATGGTTGATGCAGGATATCAATCTGAAAAACCTATATTAAAAAGAATCAATTTCTCACTCAATCCAGGCGACAGAATAGCCTTGTTAGGACCTAACGGCGAAGGAAAATCGACCCTAATCAAGACATTAACCGGCTCATTAACTCCTTTGCATGGTACTATTCATCGCTCAGCTCATTTAAAAATTGGTTATTATGCACAACACCAATTAGAACAACTGGATTACAATTTAAGTCCTGTGGAAACAATCCAAGTGTTATCACCAGAGGCTCGCGAACAAACCATTCGTGATTTTTTAGGTGGCTTTAATTTTGCCGGTGATATGGCAGTACAACCTATAACCCACTTTTCCGGCGGCGAAAAAGCACGTTTGGCTTTGGCCAAACTTGTTTGGCTCAAACCTAATTTACTGCTGCTTGATGAGCCAACTAACCATTTGGACCTTGGGATGCGTTCCGCCATAGAGCTTGCGTTGCAAAGCTATGAAGGTGCGCTTATCCTTATTTCTCATGATCGTCATATGCTCAAAACCAGCGTTGATAATTTCTATCTAGTGTACCAACAAAAAGTACAGGCTTTTGATGGAGACTTAGATGATTATTACTCTTGGCTACAAACTAAAGACTCAATTAAAGAAAATACTGTTAGCTCAACTGCTGTTGATTATAAAGAAAAAAAGACCTTACAAAATCGTCTAAAAAAATTAGAACAATTGATTGAACAGCATCAAGGGGAAATTACCAAACTGGATACTCAGCTAAGTGACTCGAGCCTTTATGAGGACAGTGCACAACAAAATAAACTCAATCAACTAATACAAAAACGTCATCTCGCTCATTCCTCTTTAAATCAGGTCGAAGAAGAATGGTTAGAAATTAGCAGTAGCTTAGAAGATTTAGTTTAATGTGGGGACGGACCCCTGCAATTATTAGTCATCAATTTGTTCAAAACGCATCGGAGCCCGTCCCGGACCGTCCTCTGGGTAGTACTGTGGTGCAGCCAGCCTATAATATTTTTATTTTTTTCCAGCTAATGACCAGAACGTAGAATCTCTAACATCAACTTCGCGGCGAGTTGCTCTGCCTTACGTCGATTTGAGCCTTGACCAAAAGTTTTTTGCTTTGCGCCATTAACCGCACAGGTGATATAAAATATTTGATTGTGTTCATCACCTTCTACCTTGGTTAAGGTATATTCCGGGAGCGCAATTTTTTCAGCTTGCAAATATTCTTGTAGTTGCGTTTTTGCGTCTTTTAAACAGTCGTTTAAATTAGGATCTTCAAGTCGAGAATGATATAACCTTAAAATAACCTCTTTTGAGGACTCGATGCCGCCATCTAGAAAAATTGCTGCGAAAACAGCTTCCATAGCATCCGATAGAATTGAAGCACGGCGAAAACCACCACTTTTTAGCTCACCCTGGCCTAAAAAAAGAAAATCACCAATATCAATTTCTTTAGCTAATTCGACCAACATCTCGCCCCGGACCAAAAATGAACGCAAGCGGCTTAACTGGCCTTCACTCTGCATCGGAAATCGATGAAAAAGTTCATTAGCAATTACAAAACTTAAAATTGAATCTCCTAGAAACTCAAAACGCTCATAGTTTTCACTACCAACACTACAGTGCGTCAAAGCTTGCTTAAGATAAGCAACGTTTTTAAATTGATAATTTAATCGCCTGCATAACCTTTCTAAATCAACTTTCACTGCCGGTTACAACCTCTTCAGTATGAGCAAAATCAAATAATAAGCTTATATTGTATACTAAAGGCTTAATCACTTGGTATTTCAATTTTACTCTAAATTTATTAGCGCCAATAGGTTCAATAGTTAATTGGTTTTCCTTGAAAGCGTCTACATCATTCACATCCAGTCGTTTATCCAAAGTACTTTTCAAAACGTTGACATCTGCAACCGGATCTCCAGTTAATGAGGATGGAGGAATCGAATTTAATCCTTTTATTGATTTAAGAACAGAGTAATATTGCAAGTAAACTGGAATAACACGCATTACTACCACAGCAGCCATAACAAGCACAACTATAGTAAATAACATCCCTATAAAAGTCATTCCCTTTTGTTTTCGCATGCGTTATTCCTTTTATCTATTCTAAATAAATCAATATATTTCTACCATAGACTTATGGTATTAATTTTCCTATTTTAGACCAACGAACACTATCTGTCTTACTATTCCAACTCATCCAAACTAAAAATGCTTTACCTCGCAAATAGGACTCAGGTACAAATCCCCAGAATCTACTATCGGCACTGTCATCACGATTGTCGCCCATCATGAAATAATTTCCCGCGGGCACTACAACATCAAAATCTACTGCGGGAACATCAGCTCTAATGAAAATATTATGCACAGTCCCATTCAAATCTTCTTTATATTTGCTAACTGCCTTCCCAGAACTCTCATCGATGGTGTACTCAACAAAAGTTTGCTTTGCTTCCTTTCCATTGATTGTTAATACCTTATTGTGATAACTAACTTTATCGCCGGGAACTCCTATTACCCTTTTAATATAATCATAAGAAGGATCTGGAGGCCAACGAAATACAGCAACCGCCCCTGTTTTAGGATCGGAAATTGAAAGAACTTTCTTTTCCCAAACAGGGAGTCTTAATCCATAAATAAACTTATTTACTGCTACAAAATCACCAACAAGCAATGTCGGCTCTAATGAACCCGACGGAATGCGAAAAGGTTCGATAATGAATGAGCGTAAAATTAAAACAATAAAAAAAACAGGAAAAAAAGATCGTGAATATTCAATAATACGATTGGGTTTTTCATCCTGCGTACGTTTTTTTGACCAGAACAAGACATCTAATAGATAGATAAATCCACTGATAAACGATAGGACAACCAATATTAAAGCAAAATTCATAAATTTATATCCTAAGCAAACTTAAATTTCATGATACATTACATGGCACTTAACCCATTTATATTTCTGCTCGCTTGAACAAGCTAGTGAAATAACCATGCAGCCCCAGCACTATTTCTTTTTATCCGTTTGAAAAACAGCCATGAATGCTTCTTGGGGTATTTCTACATGCCCAACTTGCTTCATACGCTTTTTACCCGCCTTTTGTTTTTCCAATAATTTTCGTTTTCGTGACACATCACCACCATAACATTTTGCAGTAACGTTCTTTCGTAAAGCCTTTACTGTTTGTCTGGCAATAATATGGCTTCCTAAAGCCGCTTGAATTGCCACATCAAACATTTGTCTTGGAATTAAATCTCGCATTTTTTCAGCAATTAATTTTCCACGACTATGTGATGAAGAGCGATGGACAATCACTGAGAGTGCATCCACTCGTTCACTATTAATCAAAATATCCATTTTAACCAAATCAGCTTCCTGAAAACGCAAAAAATTATAATCTAAAGAAGCATAACCACGACTCACCGATTTTAATCGATCAAAAAAGTCAGAAACGACTTCACTCATGGGAATATCATAGGTTACAGAAACTTGACGGCCACTGTAAGTCATATTTACCTGAACACCACGTCGCTCAATACACAAATTAATTATTGAACCGAGATAATCCTGTGGTACAAGTATATTGGCCCTCACAATAGGCTCATACATTTCTTTAATTTGCGGAAGCGGCGGCAGATGGGATGGGTTATCAATGAGCATCGTCTCGCCCTTTTGCGTCACGATTTGATAGACCACCGTAGGTGCGGTAGATATGAGATCAAGATTGTACTCCCTTTCCAAACGCTCCTGTACAATCTCCATATGCAGCATGCCTAAGAAACCGCATCGGAAACCAAAACCCAGAGCCTCAGAAGATTCTGGCTCATAAAATAATGAAGCATCATTTAGACTTAATTTAGCTAAGGCTTCACGGAACGCCTCAAAATCATCGGCGCTGATAGGAAATAGACCGGCATAAACCTGAGGCTTCACACGCTGGAAACCAGGAAGTGGTTTTTCCGCAGAATTTTTTTCCAGAGTGAGTGTATCTCCCACTGGAGCGCCTTGAATTTCTTTGATTCCTGCAACTACATAACCTACTTCACCTGCATTCAACATATCCAGCTTAGTACGTTTAGGAGTAAATATGCCGACTTGATCAACCTCATAAGATCGCCCTGTAGACATAACTCTCATCTTGTCTCCTTTACGTATTGAGCCATTTACAATACGCACCAAAGAAACAACACCAAGATAGCTATCAAACCAAGAGTCGATAATTAAAGCTTGTAAAGGCTTATCGATATTGCCTTCTGGTGGAGGAATACGAGTGACTAAAGCTTCGAGTACATCCTCTACACCCAATCCACTTTTAGCACTCGCTCTTATTGCATCGTGTGCATCTACCCCAATAATATCCTCAATTTCTGAGATAACACGCTCTGGTTCAGCTTGCGGTAAATCAATTTTATTAAGCACCGGCAAAACAGATAATGATTGATCAATGGCCGTATAACAAACAGCAACCGTTTGTGCTTCTACCCCTTGAGCTGCGTCAACGACGAGAATAGCACCTTCACATGCAGCCAAGGAGCGGGATACTTCATAGCTGAAATCCACATGCCCTGGCGTATCAATAAAGTTCAAAAGATAGGTCTTGCCATCTTTCGCACGATAATTTAAAGAAACACATTGAGCTTTAATGGTGATACCTCTTTCTCGCTCTATATCCATAGAGTCAAGAACTTGAGCACTCATTTCACGCTCAGTTAAACCACCACAAATTTGGATAAATCGATCCGCCAAGGTTGATTTACCATGATCAATATGGGCAATAATCGAAAAATTGCGAATCCGCTTTAAATCACTCAACTGAATTACCTTTTTTGCAAATAGCGCATTCTAGCTTAAATAAGCGCAGCCTTAAAGTATTTGCTAATACAGTGCATTTTTAATAAGATTTAGCATTTCGTTTTATATATTATTAGGGTGCGCTATGCGAAGAATATCAAGTTTGGGGTTTATGGCAATAACGCTGCTACTTCTTTCTTTCTCAACTTATTCAAATACCGCATTTACACAAAGAAAAGATGTGCAGCTTTTTATTAAAAGTATGGTTAAGGAATACCACTTTAATGCCAAAGAGCTTACAGCAACAATGAATCAGGTCGTTATCCAACCCGATATCATTGAATCAATGGAAAAACCCTATGAAAAGAAAAACTGGGATGTTTATAGAGATTTATTTCTCACCCCTGCTCGTCTAAAGGGTGGATTAGATTATTGGGCAGCTAATAAAAAGGCACTTGATCGAGCACAAAAAAAATATGGTGTTCCTCCAGAAATTATTATTGCAATTTTAGGAGTGGAAACCTTATACGGGGAAAAGCAAGGGGAACATCGAGTTCTTGATGCACTAGCAACACTGGCGTTTAATTATCCAAAACGCGCGCCTTATTTTACCAAAGAATTAAAAGAGTACCTGCTCCTTTGTCGCGAACATGGCGTTCCTGCAACGCAATATAAAGGTTCGTATGCTGGTGCCATAGGCCAGCCGCAATTTATGCCGAGCAGTTACCGTAACTTCGCTGTTGATTTTAATCATACTGGCAAACGTGATCTTGTAACTAACAATGCGGACTCTATCGGAAGCATTGCTAATTACTTCTACCATCATGGTTGGAGACCTAATGATGGAGTAGCTCAGCATGCAATGGTAGTAGGTACTCGTTATAAACGAATTCAAGTAAATCCTAGAAAAACCAATTACTATTACACACAATTGATTGCAAATGGAGTTAAACCTATGACTGCAGCACATAATCATCCTTCACGCGCCGCTTTGATTGAATTAGTCACTGCAAAAGGAAACGAATTTTGGATTGCTTATCCCAATTTCTTTGTGATAACCCGGTACAATTCAAGTCCACAGTATGCACTTGTGGTTTATCTGTTATCACAACAATTAAAACAGCAGTGGGCTGCCGTAAATATAAAAAAACATAGAGCTTATGTTTAAGAATGGATACTCTTTTTCTCTTTGCAAAACATCTTGATGAGGCAGGATGCTTCTGCCTCAAAATGGATGCAGATGGAGCATTAGTTGCACCACCTGCACAACGTAGTTTTGTCGAAATTAAGTCATTACAGACAGAATGTAAAACCTTAGTTATTGAAACATGTGAGCACGTCAGCCTTCTTAATCTTGAGTTTTCGTGGCTTCCAGATAGAAAAGCACGCATTGCAATTCCTTATGCTTTAGAAGAGAAATTAGCGCAGCCCGTAGATGAACTTCATTTTGCTTTTGATAAAGCACGATATCAAAATAATCAATATCTGGTTGCTGTGATAAGCAAACAGCGCATTCGTTATCTTATGCTATTTCTCAATGAGCAAGAAATAGAGTTTTCTGGAATTACCGTGGATTGGTTTGCTTTAGAACCACAAGAATTATGTGTTTGCGAAACAACACTACTAATTAATACAGATGATTTCAAAGGCGCTCTTTCTGGAGAGTTAGCTCATATCTATCTAAAAAACCATCCGCAACATCAACCCTTACTTTTTGCTGACAGTACAATCCAAAATGATTCATCATTACCTAAGAGTCAAGAAACATCCTACACGTGGATTGCACAAAGAATATTAAAATCGAAGTTACTGAATCTCTGCCAAGGGGAAATGCAGCATGGGAATAAAGCGGATTTACTAAAAAAAGGATATCAGGTTCTCGGTGCTCTTTTTTTGGTTTGGCTAATCTCTCTCCTTGTAACAAATGGCGTTAAATTGCATCTACTTAATAAAGAAACTCAGAAAGTTGATGGACAAATTGCTGTGGTTTATCGTGAGTTTTTCCCTGACGCAAAACAAGTTATTAGCCCTAAATTTCGCATCACAGAACTGTTAAAAAGCAATAATACCGAAGAACAAAATCGCTTTTGGTTCTTACTGAACCAATTTGCCAAGGTAATGAAAAATGAACATAATACTCTGGAGCAATTACGTTATCAGAATAAGACTTTATCAGTCACCTTAGTCAGCACTGACTTTGCCAGTTTAGAAGAATTGGAAAATGAATTAAGAAAGCTGCAACTTAAAGTGAAACAAACCCAAGCATCAACACGTGAACAACACGTTGTCGCCACTTTGGAGTTAATGTGAAAGCCTATTTAAGCACACTGAATGATCGCGAAAAATGGATGTTGATTGGAACAGCAGTGTGCCTCTTTCTTTATGTATATTATTTATTTTTATATAGCCCGTTGAGTCAACAAGTAAACCAAAAATCAACCCAACTCGTCGAAAAAACCGCTACGCTCGAGTGGATGAACAAAATCAGACAACAAAACAATGCAAAGCAAACAAAAAAACAAATAGTTGATAACAGCCAACTATTAACCGCCCTCGCTACACAACTAAAAAACGATTCGACTATAAAATTTCCTTATCAGTTACAACAAACTGGCTCAGGAGATATTCAGCTGACTTTTGATGCAGTTGCTTTTAATTTATTCATTACTTGGTTGGATAAAATAAATCAACGCTATGCGATTACAGTAAAACAATTTGAAGCAGACCGTTCGAAAACACCAGGTGTAACACGTTTATCGATTCTGATTAGCTCAGCTTCTAAAACTTAATCTGTATTGTAGCCTAGATTATTAATTGTAGCCTGGGTGCAGCGCAGTGGAGCCCGGGTTTAATAAGCTATTAAAATAATTCATAAAAATAAGGAAATTTATGTCAAACTCATCAGTTAAAATTGTTCGTTTTCACGAAACTGGAGGCCCAGAGGTATTAAAGCTCGAAGAAGTATCATTGCCAGAACCAGGGAAAGGCGAAGTTCGCTTGCGTGTTCATGCAATTGGTTTAAATCGTGCTGAAATTATGTTTCGTACCGGACGTTATTTAATACAACCCCATTTTCCATCAAAAATTGGCTATGAAGCCTCTGGTGTGGTTGAGGCAGTCGGTCCAGATGTAGATAAAAAAATAATTGGCAAAACATACAGCACGGTTCCTTGTTTTGATCTTGGTAAATATGGTGTGTATGGGGAAGTGGCAATAGTTCCTGCATATGCACTCGCAGCATATCCTGAGAAGTTGTCCTATGCAGAGGGAACGTCCATTTGGATGCAATATATGACCGCTTATGGAGCCCTGATACATTATGGTGCGCTTGCTAAAAATGATTTTGTTTTAATTACTGCAGCAAGTAGTAGCGTAGGACTTGCTGCCATTCAAATGACACGTGCTCAAGGTGCAATAAGTATTGTTACTACACGTACCCCTAAGAAAAAAGCTGAGCTACTCTCTTTAGGTGCAGATCATGTCATTGTCACCAATGAAGAAAATCTTCCTGAACGTGTACGTGAAATAACTAAAGGCGCCGGAGTAAAAATTGTTTTTGATCCAATCGCTGGCAAAGGCGTTGAGACTTTAGCAGAAGCACTCTCTCCAGGCGGAATACTTTTTGTTTATGGTAACTTGTCTTTAGAAGAGATTACTCCATTTCCACTTTTCGCTGCGTTAAATAAAGGCATTTCCTTGAGAGGTTATACGCTTTTTGAAATTGTATCCCAAGCCGATGTGCGTAAAAAAGCAGAAAAATATATTTTTGACCGCTTACAAGATGAATCATTTCATCCTCAAATTGCTCAAATGTTCTCTTTGGGACATATAGTCGACGCACATAGGTATATGGAGTCCAATGAACAAGTAGGTAAAATCGTAGTCACCGCTTAAATTGCAGAAATATGGCCATATTTACAACAGACGTCAAAAAGGCTTTATGCTTGCTGGTAGTCAAAAAGTAGCCTGGGTGAAGGCTACAATTTAGCAGACGTAGATTAAGGTATTTTGACATTAGCTAGCATATACAATCCCCGAGAAGGTGTCTGAGTGAAGCCGATGCTGATGTCTTCACTCGATTAATTTTTTATTCATATTATTGTTGTACGCTGCTCCAATTAACCACTGAAGCACCACCTTTTAGTTCAGGAGGTAACGAATTTAACGCTTTTTGTGCTTCTTCGGAGGTACTGTAGGTTCCATATACCCCTTTATATCGGGTTTTCCCATCTTGATCATATTTCACCTGGGCCATCCGATTTTTTTTGGGTGCTTTATACAGGACTTGCGCCACGTGAGATGCTTTATCCCCTTCAGTCAATTCAATTGTATAAGCTTGAGGATTTTGACTATTTACCCAAGTCTGATCTCTGTCTTTAAAAGAAACAGGAGAATGCAGCTCTCCAACATGATATGAATTAGGAACGCTTACTTCCCGTTTTTGTTGATATCTATAATCATAATTCGTCATATTGTAACTATTTATATTATAAGGTTGTTGTGTGATATCAACATATGAAAATGCTGGATATGAGATGGTATCACTATCTTTCGTACAGGAAGACATAGCAAACGCACAAATTACTGTGAGCGCTAAGTTTATTTTCTTATTCATTGTCATTCCCCTAGTTATAGTTCTTTTTATTAGCTCCCTGCCTACTATATCTACATAATTAGAAAAAACTTTAGAAATTTGTATTGTTAAAGAACAAATTATGTCTTACAGTAATTATTTTTTTATTTCGACGATAAAAACTTATGTGGACACATCGACGTTCAGGACAAACGAATCAAAGGGGAAATCAGGATCATCGAGATCCTTATGAGCGAGACCGCACCCGCGTAATTCACTGCCCCGCCTTCAGAAGATTACAAAGAAAAACACAAATTTTAGGAACAGATGAAGGTGATTTTCACCGTACTCGTCTGACCCACTCTTTAGAGGTCGATTCAATCGGGCGCAGTATTGTACACAACCTCTTAATGAACCAAGAAAAACAAATTGTTTTAGCGGGTTTACTACCTAATGATGACCTGATCTCTGTGATTTGCTTACTGCATGACATTGGCCATCCACCTTTCGGACATGGCGGTGAAGTAGCCCTCAATTATATGATGCGAAATTATGGTGGGTTTGAAGCAAACGGACAAACATTGCGCCTACTCACTAAGGTTGAAAGTAGTTATGGAACCTATGGTCTTGATTTAACCCGACGTGCATTGCTTGGTATTTTAAAATACCCTGTGAAGCGCTCTAATGTCGTCGCCCCCAAACACCCTCCAGTACATGAGTCCATTCATAAAACCATCAAAATTAATGACTGGTTACCACCTAAAGCTTATTTTGATTGTGAGCAGCCAGAGATTGATTGGTTGTTGTCACCTTTTTCTGATAGGGACAAAGAGTTATTTCAATCGTTGTCGCAAGCACCGCATGGTACAAAAGCAGGAAAATCAGCCTACCATAGCTTTGATTGCTCCATTATGGACATTGCTGATGATATTGCGTATGGAGTTCATGATCTTGAAGACGCCATTCATTTACGTCTTATCAATGCCGCACATCTGGATACCCAAGAGTTTAGACAGTTATTAAGTAATACCATTTTAGGTAATCGAAAAAACCAGTTGATAGACTCACTATTTTCTCAGGATCATTATTCAAGAAAGCAGACCATAGGAGAAATGGTCAATTATTTTATTACCTCGACTCAAATCATAACGACCAATGAACAATTCGAGAATAATTTACTTAAATATAATTTAGCACTTGTTCCTGAAGCAGATGCTCTGCTGAATTATTTAAAACAATGCATCTTCAATAATGTCATTGACTCCCAAGAAGCCCGTACTTTTGAATATGGTGGCCAAACAGTAGTTCTTAGGCTTTTCGATGCCATCAGCTCAAATCCTGGTAGTTTATTAGACAACAAAAATCGAGTTTTATTTAAACAAGCAGAAGATGAAACTGTTGCCTACCGAATTGTTTGTGATTACCTGGCTAACATGACTGATGAGTATGCCTATAGAATGCATGAGCGATTGTTTGGATTTAATACACGAACAATTTTCGAAAGACTTTGAGAGTACATCATTACCTTATTGAGTTTTCGATTTTTATTATTCCAAGCTGGGATGTCTTCCCAAAATAGATTATCATCTTTTTTTAATTCATGGAGAACTAAGAATAAAATGGATATAACAAAGACTCTTACGGTACTTATTGCGACAACGCTTGCTCAAAATAGCTTTTCAGGTACTATGGGACCAGTTAGTTCGCCCTGGACACAAGTTATCACCTTAAGCCTAGGCCCAGCCTGGACTGATACTGGCGAAACAAATACCTTCTTCTTACAATCAGATGTTGAAAAAACATACACTGCAAATGAAAATACAAGCACCCTTTTTGATGGAGAGATTTTCTATGGTTTGCAACACGCATTAAATGCTACATTTACCGGTCAATTGGGTTTAGCTGCCGCGGTAACATCTAATGCAAAATTGAAAGGTGATGTATGGGAAGATGCTGATCCAGATTTCGATACTTTTTTCTACACCTATAAAATCAATCATACTCATGTCGCTGCCAAAGGAAAGTTGATTGGTCATTTCAATGCTCCTGTAAATCCATATATTAGTGGAAGCTTAGGAGTGGGTTTTAACCGTGCGCACAACTTCACCATTACCCCTAAAATAGTTGAAGAAATTCCTGCGCCGGGATTTACTTCTCATACTCATACTGCATTTACTTATACAGTAGGTGCAGGGATCCAAAAAGAGTTCTATTCTAGGTGGCAGGTCGGTATTGGATATGAATTTGCAGATTGGGGAAAAAGCTATCTTGGACGAGCGCCTGGGCAAACACTGAACAATGGCCCTGGTATGAATCATTTGTATACGAATCAATTGCAATTTAGCTTAAGTTATCTAATCTAAGGATTGAAAATGAATAAAAAATGGATTTATTTTTTACTAAGTAGCGCTGTTTTTACGCCAGTCATCCTACATGCAGCACCGAAACCTCAACCCAAATTTTCCATTCTTGCAACAGCAAAAGGGGAACATCAAGTTTATCCCAAGGGTACTATTACTCTGAGTTATACAATCATTAATAATACCAAATATGAACGAACTTTAACTTTTAAAGCAATACAAGGGGTCAGCCAAGGAACTGGAGCTACTAAACCTTGTTCTAGTCCATTTACCCTGAAACCAGGTCAAGATTGCCAATTAAGCTTAGTCATTCACGGTAATTCGATTCCATCCAATGGAATAAATGGCGGACCTGAAATATGTAAAACTATAGGACCTGGAAATAATAACCCAGATCAGTTCCTCTGCTCTCAACCCAGTGAAGAAGATAAATTAAAAGTTACTTTATCGCCTGCTTCACTTATAAGAAGAGTCACTGTTGGCTATACCACCATTAATGGTCAAAACACGCCAATAGCATTCACCAGTACTGACGGTGGCAGATCATGGGGCCCACTAATTCAACTACAAAGCACGACTGCAAGCCAATTAGCAGATGTTACTTGCGATGATTCAGGCCTTAATTGCGTTGCGGTTGGACGAACAAGCCTCTTCCAACTCATAAGTTATAACAGTACGGATGGTGGAAATTCATGGTCTTCTCCAGTATTTCCATCAGTACTGGCGGGTGCTACACAATCATACCTCAATGGTATTGCTTGTGATAATACCGGAGTCAATTGTGTTGCTGTTGGCAATTCGCGAGTCCCACCTAAAACTTATGCAGTGACTTATACAAGCATGGATAGTGGGGCAACCTGGAGTAGCCCTATATTGCCCACGCCCCTGTCAGGAAACTCAACTTTGTCTGGTGTCGCTTGCAGCAGCTCTGGTCTCCAGTGCGTCGCTGTCGGTACTCATGCAGGAGCGCCAATAAGCTATAGTAGTACTTCTGGAGGTGCTAGTTGGAGTACAGCAAACATTCTAACGACACAGCCTGGTTTTACCAATACTCTATCATCAGTCTCCTGCGATAGCTCCGGATTAACATGCAGCGCGGTAGGTTCCTCATTTGATGAGACCACAGCAATTCCCGTCCCCGTTACTTATACAACAATTAATGGGGGAGCAACTTGGAGTGCTCCTATTTTACCCGCTCCAGCTTCTAATGAGGATAGCGAGTTATATGCAGTGTCTTGCAGCAACTCCGGACTTTGTACTGCTACTGGATATGTAACTATTGGTGGTGTGTTCAACAATCTTGTTTATACGAGTAATAATAGTGGCAATACTTGGAGTGCCCCTATTCTACCCAATATACCACAAGGGTTTGATGGCAACTCCTTAAATGGAGTGTTCTGTAGCAATGATGGAATTTTTTGTACTACAGTTGGCTCTGGGCAAACTGATCCGTCAAACATCTTTCCCTTCTCATATGTTAGTACTGATGGGGGAAGTAGCTGGAGTTCACCACTTTTACTCACCGTACCATCTAATATTCTCGTGTCCAACGTTGGTAATGTTTCTGGTAGTAAATAGACAGTCTAATTCAGGTAACTTACTTAATGTAAGTTACCTTTTATACAAAAAAATAAATCACAAGCGACCTAACCCAGTAGAAACATTAATACGTTGCATTAAGGTATGATAAAATTATTCGAGTTGTATTGCTACTTAGGGTAATTTTTACGCGTTTGACTAAAGTGTCAACTTTGGTATTCAAAGACATTGCCATAAAAAAATGGCGTCCCCAAGGGGGTTCGAACCCCTGTTACCGCCGTGAAAGGGCAGTGTCCTAGGCCGCTAGACGATGGGGACCTTAGGCATTTTTCCATCAACATCAAAGATGTTGATGGTGGAGCTAGGCGGGATCGAACCGCCGACCTCTTGCATGCCATGCAAGCGCTCTCCCAGCTGAGCTATAACCCCAAAATTAGGTTCGCAGTTTAATGAGCTACCCAAGATCTGTCAAGTAAATTTTTCATTTTCGATAAAGAAGCGTGTTTTGGAATTAAAAAAAGGGGTAATCGACTTTTAAACGCTCAACTTACAGAAAATGGATGCACTTATTTTGCCTTTGTAATTCGCTATAAAAATCACTCTTTAAATGAGTGGCTTATTTACATATTGAGCTGTATCGCTTCTCTTTTTTTCATTATACTGCATACTACAATTTTACCTGAGTGAAATAAGAATACATTCATTTTTAACTCTTAATCTCCTGTTAATAATAAAGATGTATTATCTATTTCTTTTGATTCTAGGAGTTTTGCTGTGCCTCAATTCTCAGAAAATAAGTACCTTCAATCATTACTCGAAAATTTGATAGCTTCTTATGAAACTGAAGTCAATTATACTCCCTTAGAAATTCCACTTGATGCACAACCCTACTCTGCAAAAGATATTGAAGATCTATCAAAGTTTATTAGTGATGAACGTAAGCGTCTTTTTATTTTTAAAATTCCAGAGAGCGAGCAAGCATCAAAACAACTCGCATTTCTTGCACGTCGCTCAGTATTAAATAAATCTGCAGAAACAATTCTTAAAACTACGTCTAACACCCCTAAGATTAATCCATTAAAATATGCGCTAAACACTAAGTCACCTGCAGTCCGAGCACGTATCCAAATTCAAAAAAGCATTGTTTTACCCAAACCTCCAAGCGTACAAAAAGAGGCTCGCCTCGAGCAGAGTGAACATATTGCTAGTCCGGATTTACAACTAGTACCTATTGATCTTCCTGAACTACCTGAATTAGTCAAACAACTCAGGGCATTAGGCATTGACAATCTAGAAGAGTCAGCCATTCCTATCATAAAAGAATACAGTTCTGCCTTTAAAGATGGCATTATTCCACAGAATTTGCCCAAAGGGTTTTATATAAACAAAGACAAAAAAGCGTTTTGTTATACTAATAACCCAAGAAAACTTCCTTCTGCGTTAGCACCCGCACTTAAAAAACAAGAAGCTTTAGTTTTACCTACAATTGAAGAAGCAACAGCACTATTACCTCACCTTCCGCAAACAACTATTTCTTTGCTTTTGGACTCTAGGTACTCACCTAACCAAAAAAATACCTTCATAGCCTTGCTTCCTGCCTATGAAAATGAAATCAAAGCCTTTCTGCAATTACTGCAACATGACGAATTCATCATTCCGTTGCTTTGTAAACAATATGCGTTGGGAGGTGAAGCTCATGCTATTGTTTTAGTCAGATTACTTAGTGCGTGTTTGAATAAAAAAATTAATCTCGAGTTTCTCAAAAACCCCGAAGTTCAAAATGATCTTTTGAGCACACGAGGAATTAAAAATCTTCAAAAATTAGTGCAACTTCCTGCAGAACAGAAAGAATGGTGGAATACACTGGTTGCAGCGCATCTAGACTATGATAAGAACAGTTTTGATTTTAATACTTTTTTTGAGGCCTACACACAAATCGTTCTCCCACGAATTGCAGAAAAAAATCTTACACTACCTGTCCCCTGCCCAATTAAACATAAAGGCCATTTTCTCATTACCTTAAATAGGGTATTGGATGTTATAGACCATGCTCAAAATCCACAAGAGCAATGTCTTTCTTTAGAAGAACTCAATTGGGGACCAACAGGCGTACATTACGCCATGTCGCAAAAACCATCTGCTGCACAATTTAAGCATGTTGCTGCATGTATGAAAATCGAAAATCCAGAAGATTCTATTACTGATCCCGAACTTATTTATACTGAGGGACGTGAACTTAAGCCTTGGCTATTTCGATATTTTGGGCAGCATTGGAAAGCAGAAATAAGATTAGCAGACATCCAAGAGCAGCTTCTGGAAATCGAAAAGCTCGCCTCCTGGACTCAAGAGCAAAAAAATCAATTAACCTTTATTTTAACCTGTGCTTTTTCAAATAAAGACGCTCTAAACGCTTCTCAATGGAAAGAAACTTTAAACAATTGTATTCATGCATTACAGACATTGGAGCAAACTGATCGTAGTGATTTACTGCAAGCATTTTCTCGCTCATTTAAATTTAAGCCTAACCTTTCGCTTGCACAAATCAATACATTAATGAAGCAATGTATTGAGTTCAAAGTCGCGTTTCCTGATAAGAAACTCAAAGATGATTTCGTTACGCCACTGGTTTCTTGTTTGGAAAATGAAGGCATTGAAATATTAAACACACTGCAAGAACGTATTCAAAAAACAGATCCAGCACCTGAAGTAAGCCAATTTTCTCTATCAGCTATCGCATCGTTTACCTCTGTATTACAAAAAAATCGTCAGAATTTAACAGCAGAGCATATTAAATTATTAGCAAAACTCAATGAAGCCAATTTAGATCAAGATCAAGTTGCTAATATATTATTAGCCCTTCAAAACATAAGAGATACGAAAGGTATAGAATTTCATAGAGCGGTACTGAGCGTATTAAGTCAAATCAATATCTCAAAGTCGCAAGAATTACCTAAAGCCGATAAAGTGAATACGCTTCTGAATACACTGCTACATGCAGCAGACATTGTTATTCCCGATGAATGTAGAAGCCCAGAACAACAAGAAGAATGGCTAAAAACCCTGATTATTGACATAAATCTTTTAAAAGATTGTGTATTAGGTAATGGGGATATCTCCAAGCTCGATGATTTAATTGTTGATGCTTTAGTTGATGCCATAAAAAAACGAAGTGCTGTCTTTAAAGTTGACCTCTTAAAGAAAGAACTAAAAAAGAATTTGCAAAACTTCATGGTTCCTCAACAATTACGCGATCAACTGGATCGAGAACTGATGCCACTTTTTGACGCACTGGATGAATTAGTTACTTTGTTGCAACAACCTAATCCTCAATTCTCAGAAGTCCTTGCAAAATTTCGCTTTTTCGAAGAAACAAAACCTACATTACTCAACGGAACCTATAGTCTCATTATAGGGGAAACTAAAGGGGAATATATTTTAAGTTTCCTGCTCACAGGGAAAAGAAAGGCAAACGATCAAACTACGGGAAAAGCATTTGCTGGAGTTTTAGGTCCAGTTCACTCCTTACTTCTTTCTCAAATGAGAGCTTTCTTTGAAAATCCTCAGAATAAGCAAATTGTCAAAGACTTGGATTTAAATACGTGTCTTGGTTGGATGGCAACATTTAACGAGACACACTCTTTAACTTTCTTTTTCAAAGAAGAGTTGATTCAGAAAAAAGTATTGCCCGCTTTGAAAAAAACCTTACAGCAGCTCAAGACTCAAGATCCAGAGTTTGAAAAAAGTATTCTTGATGAGGCTGCTTTAATCGATGAAAACGCTCCTTCAGACCAAGCGCTACAAAGTTATAAAAACAAAATTGAATCCATTGCAAATTACCTCAACTTGCTTATTGATATCAACACCCGACTACCAGAACAATTTAATAAGATATACAAGCAACTGAGTACAGGAACTCTAGCGCGCTTAAATTATAAGCAAAAGCAAATTCTAGCGGGTAAATTAGTTAAAGACAGCTCGGAAAAATTAGATCTTTATCTAAAGCTTACCACTCAAGCTTTAGAGGAGTGTCCTACTGCAAATGATGAAGCAATTGAACGAGCCATCAATGGCTTAGTCGACCTCTTTAATATTGCTGACCTTGAGCAAGAAACACAAACCATGTTCTTCAAAATGAGCATGGCTCATAATTTGAGAAGTGCAAGTCCTTTCCCTCTTGCCGCATTAAATCAATTCAAAAAATCAGCCCTTCCAGAAGAAACTAAGCCATTAATTATCAAAAAAATTATTGAAATTTTAGGACTATCTGGCGTAGATTCGAAACTGATTAAGTCATTGATCGAGGAAACTCAATTATTCTTAACTGAGAGGCCGGAACAAGCTGAACTCTGCATTTCATTACTCAAAAAAATCTCACAAAAAAAGCTCAACCAAGATCTCGAAGCTTATCCTCAAATTCTTCGAGAAATGAAGGGATTTAGTGATAATAATAGAATAAAAATTGCTACAATTTTAACGCGTTTGGCCAGTAATAAAAAAGACACCACAGTCAATCTAAGTGCATTATTGGATGTCGTCAACGGCTTAAAGCGATGTCATTCTGATGATGATATAGATAAAGTTTTAAAATTATTTGCAACGCCCCCCTACCCCGATGCAAAAAATCTAAACGCAGCGTTACTTGCGCCCGACCAAAGTAAATTACATGCCTATTGTTTAAACTTCGATACAAATCCTTTTGCTAAAAACAATGAAAAAAGGGATTTAGCCAAGCATTTTGCAACAGATCGCATCAAAGAAGCTCTAGTTAACCTACAAGATTTGCTTCATGAAGAAGATTTTCCTCACGCATTGCTAATGAAGCTTGCACGACAATTAACCTATATAGAAACATTAGGCTATACCGATCCCCTAAATCCTGGTGATTTTACAAGCTTAAGAAACTTAACTGCTAAGTCACGTGAAGAATTAAAAAACCGTGCCAGTCAAATACTTCTAGATCTGCGCGCGAAATCAGTAGCACCCGAACAAATAGAAGTCATCAATCTGGAGCTTTTAGCCTATTTAAGAGAAATCTATTTCCGAACTACAGGCTTATTCCCAAACACCACGCAAATGCTTGTATTGTTACTTGCTCTAGAAGATCCATCTTCCGATATATTAATGCGTATCAAAACTGGAGAAGGAAAAAGTATTAATACACCGATGCTTTCGGCGCTTCAATGGGCGCAAGGGGGTACTGTTCTACAATGGACTGCTAACCCAACACTTCTGGTTCGAGATTATGAGAACAACTGCGAACCATTTTTTAAATTCTTGGGAATTGAATCAGCACTCATCCAAAGTAATACCCCAACTGAAGCATTTGTACCTGATGGAATCAACTGTTCCACAGTTGAGGATATGGCAAGTTTCCATTTGGCTGCAAAAATAACTAAAAAAGAAAAGCTACTCCAAACTAATGGCCCTGTGCATATTGTTTTAGATGAATGTGACGATACGCTTTTAGATCAACAGGCACTTTATAAACTGGTTACAGAAGCTGAGGCAGTACAGGCTAATAACCCCGCTCAATGGATTTATCCCCTCGCCTATCAATTCATCAATTGGCAAGCATTTCGTAATGTTAAAGCATCTCAAGGTAAAGTTTGGGATGAAGATGAGGATCTCGATCAATTTCGATTATTTCTCAACAAACAAATTAACGAACAATTTAATGGGGACATTGAAAAACAAAATTATTTGATGGCAGCAAGTAACACCCAACTCAAACAATGGATCCATGCAAGCGGTGTCGCCGCCACTTTAGTGGAAAACAAGCATTTTATAGTGCAACCAGTCAAAGAAAAGGATGAGAGCGGTCACGAAATTATTAAAAAAATTGCCTGTGTTCCGTTAATTCGCAGTACACCAAAGCACGGTTCGATTTTTACTGAGGAAGTACAACAGGCGTTACAAGCTCGACTCAAAGCGGAAAATAAAGATCAAGCCCAGCATATTTTTATTGACTCCGTTCCCTCTGTACTTGCAAGCCAATCGGCGCAAGGATTAATTAAGTTTTTCAAAAAGACCTTAGGACGCTTACTTGGAATTTCAGCAACGCCAGGGGATAAGCTTGAGCTCAAAAGCTTAGATACGTCTATCGGAATCCAGGCAGTCAGTGTAGCACCACATGCCGGAGACAAGCGCATCAATCATGACCCGATTTTTACTTTAGATCGGGAAGGAACAATCAAAGCCATACATGAGACCTTTGATAAGATTAGACGCCCAGTTACAAAAACGAGAATGGATATTAATCCTGATGAAGACATTCAAACCTATGAAGAGCATGAACATTTAGTTGCGCAGAGAAATAAAGCGATTGAAGAATGGAGTCGTGACCAAACGCAACCAATGCTTATTGTGAGCGAAGATTTTGATGAGGCACAAGCAATTGGTAACAGTTTAAAAACCTATGAAGAGCAAGGGTTCAAAATTCAGATTATTACCGGTAAGGAATCCCCTGCCGAACTGGATAAGCTCATCAAGCAAGCAGGTCAAGTGAACACGATTACTGTAGGGACAGCAATGCTTGCAAAAGGAATAGACATCAATCCTGGTGATCATCCTAAAGGTTTATTTGTAATACAAAGTTATCCAGATACTGAGCGAATGAGTACACAAATCGCAGGCCGTGCCGCACGTAATGGTAAACCTGGCGAATGGCTTCCTATTTATCAAGTAAAAGCGCCTGAAGACACGCTTAACAAATTTCTTTATTACGTTTTTCCATGGACACGTCAAAGTATTAATGAACAATCGGTTGAAGAATTAAAAAATAAAATCAAATTACAAGCTACCGTAGAGAGGATATATACCCAGGCCATTGATGAGGCACAACAAATCCTGATGCAACAAATTGAAGCGTGGGAAAGCTTACTTATTGAACTTTATCCTGGAGATCTCAAAATACAATTTGAGTTCTACCAATGGCGTGAAGCGCTTTTGAGTGAGCTGACCCGTTCTCAAAATGCCAATGTATCCGAACGTACCCTTACTGAAAGTATCGAGCAATTTAAGAAATCGGCTAACAAACTGTGGGAGACAGCTCGAGAAGAAAAATGGGCGGCCAAAGCAGAAAAAGCAAGCAAAATGAGCCACGAGCAAGGACTGAGGCTTAAGTTTTTAAAACAGCTAGATTTTGTTCAAGAGTTAAATGTTCAAACAAAGCTCAAACAAAAATCAAAGCCGTTTTCAGCTGGTGCAAAAGCCTTAATGCATCAAAACTTAGAAACAATAATTGCCGATAAAGCAGGCGCAGTTCTAAATTATACCAAACCCGAAGGCCAAGCAAAAAGAGCTCTGGAGTTGGCACAAAGCAAACAAATTTTACCCTATTTAATTGGAGAATTTTGTACTCTTTGTCCAGAAACCACAAAAGTATTTTTCCCTAAAAACACGGCTAAAAACTCTTCGTTTGTCCCAGAAATAATCAGAATTGGAATTAATACGTTAATTGAACAAAAAAACAAGGTATGGAAGAGCGAAGAGCATCAAGAAGTTACTGACAGCATCATTCAATTTTACCAAAAAAAATTAATGACAGCAGATGATAAAACCATTCAGAATTTATTAGATCAAATCAAACCTTTAATCATAAATCACTGCAACGACTTAACACAGTTTTCGCTCGTTGAGCAATTTAAAATGCAAGGTTTAGTTCTCTCTTTTACGACACTTTATAGAAATTTAGGCTTGCCTGAGGATCCAGAGTTAAACGCATTGCAAAAAAGCTACAACGAAGAAGCAATGAAAAAACTGGCTCAATACCTGCTCGATGAGTTTGCTTGGGTAAAAGAAAAACCCGAGCCTCTCCATGCCTACTTCGAACGGACCGTAGCCAAAAAAGCAGCTTTAGAAATTCATACGCTTGCTGAAGACTTAAGTAACTTTCCTGAGGATAAAGATAAAATTCGGGCACTTTATGCCACACTTGAACGTCACAAAGCCGTTTTAAAAGATAAGTATCTGTTTTCGATAACTCACTCATCCCCAAGAGATGTAATCAATGATGCACTGAATGCAATTGATTCATTACATAATGTCCCGCATTGTGATCTCGACTTTAGGAAAAACTGTCACGATAAAATAGTTGCAGAGCATCAAATAGCTGGTTTTCGTAGCTATTTAACGAATACATCACCTTATTTTTTCAAGACCGTCGACCCTACTTGGGAGCATTTGAAAAACTCATTGCTCCAAATAAGTCGTCAGAGTAAAGACAATCCCAGCCATGTGGTGCATGAGTTATATGAGGCGACCTTACGCTTTAGCTCCTATAAAGAATATCGACCCTATGTAAACCAACTTAATGCTTTGAAAAAACAACTAAAGTACTCTATAGAAGAGTTAGCTCAAGCAGATGGGTTAAATCAAGATGTAGAGGAAAGTTTATTTGCACAAAAGAAAACCCAATTTGCTACTTTATTGAAAGTAAATCCAGAAAAAGTACGTATTCAAAGTGGTACTGATGGTATTCAATCCTATATCGAATTACAGGTTGAGGATGCGGAGTTGCAGCAAGGATTCACTGGATATCAATCCTCGTTTCTTACACGAGTTGAAGCAGAGCAAAACGAACTCCAAAAAATTAAAGTAGTTGTTGAACAAAATAAAAATACGCTTCTCAATTTATCTAATGAAAATGTGGTCGATGTTCTTCCACCAAAAATGCGTCCTGAATTTGAGAAATTATTCAGACTCAAAACACTTTTAAATCTTAATTGGAATAATGTTCAGATTGATCGTAACGAGCTTCCTGAATCAATTCGCAAGAAACTAGAATATGTCGATGAACTGAAACAATTAAATTGGAAATTAAATGCAGTAGATTTGAGCCAACTCAGGAGGATTTTAGGTCAAGAGCCTGACGAAAGTGTTACTGCCCTTTTAGATGAACAGTCAAGACACAAAGTTGATCTGGGGCAAATCCAAAGCACAGTAAAGAGTACTAGAGAACAAATCAGCAAACAGATAAAAGATATATCAGAAACAAAAGCACTTATTGTAAAAGCAGAAACACGCATGAAAGAGTCTACTTGCTCCCTTTGGGAACAAGGCACGTTAATGTATAAAAATAGTTCATTAGGAAAAAATGTCCAATCCTTTGAAAGGACAAAGGTACAACTCGAAAACACTTTACGACAACTTCAAGAGGAAGAAACAGAATGTAGGGATGCATTAAGCGATCAAAATGATCGATTGGATAGAAAAAGAACCGAATTATTAACAAGCCGCATAGAGCAGATTAAACGTGATCTGAGCGCTCATCTTGTTGATGCATCAAAACAACAGGTTGCCGTGATAGAAAAAGAACTTCAAGAAACAGAACCTGCTATTGATAAAATTGCAGCAGAAGAAAAGAAAAAAACACGTTATCAGACGCGTCGATTCTTCAAAACAAGCGAGTTGTTACGTTATGAAGCAAATCTAGCTCAAGAACAAACAAAGATTCCTGGAAGACAAGAAGAACCACTTGGTGAGTTCGAACTAGAGAATGTTCAAAATGCAGCAATATCCGTTGTATCATAGTGCATTGGTAGCGCAGAACCCGGGTTACAGCATACGCTTAACCCGGGGTATGGTTTTAAAATGTTCCCATATAATCCATTTTTCCAATAGTAACGCCCAAACTTCTTAAGATGTCATAAGCTGTAGTAACGTGAAAGAAAAACTGTGGTATTCCATAGTGCAAAAGATATGTTTGACCAATCAGTTTTCGTTCTTTTGGCGTTCCGGGACGGAGAATAATTTCTTTTTCTTCACTACCGTTCATATCTTCTGGAGAAATACTAGAAAGAAAGAACAGTGTTTTTTCTATTCGGCCACGTAATTCAAAGAATGTTTGCTCATTGTCTTCAAAGACAGGTATTTCCTTGTCTGCCAAACGTGCTGCCGTACTTTTAGCAAAATCAGTCGCGATCTGTACCTGACGCGTAAAATGAAACATATCTGGGAAAAGTCTGGCTTGTAAAAAAGCATTAGGGTCCATTTTATTGTTATCAATATGAGCCTGCGTTTTTTCCAAAATTGCATTTAATGAAGTAAGCATTTGTTTGAACACTGGTATCGATGCAGAGTACATAGAAATATTTTGTTTCATACTTTTTCCTTATCATATTAAAATTCTGGTTCAAATATTATCCGAAGATCGTCTAATATAAAATCTGTTATTTATTAATTCAGACTTCTTTTGATTCCGTTAATGATTTTTTTCTTTATTTTCTGCTTTTTTAATAAACAACAATCAATTGAGACCATTGACAACAATTTAATAACAATGCTAAAAACATCACACACCCTAACTGAGCAGGTATAAAAATGACTAAATTGTACACTTTTCTTTTGTTGGGTTTACTGGCAGGTACAAGTTTTGCAAAACCGTGTATAAGTACAAATCGAAGCTGTTTAAAACTTAAAAACCAAAACCCTCAATCTGCAAAGATTGAATGTAATTGGTTGAATGCAGTCGCGTCTGTGGCTAATTCACAAGGTTCAACTCAATTGGATTTAAGCTATGGGGATGGTCTTGGTGCTCCTGAGCCAAGGCAACTTTCTTGCAAGCTAACAACTGGGCAGACAAAACAAAGTTTTGAATTCCATAATCCTTATTGGGGCTCACTAATCGAGTTTCATCTCATTTCTCAAAACTCACTTGAAGTCTATATTACTGACGGATGGAGTTCCAAAGAAACACGATATACATTTAATTGGTAATTATCGTAGCATTGTAGCCTGGCTGAAGCGCAGCAGAACCCGCGATTTTCCGCAGATTCCCCGGGTTACGGCTTACGCCTTCACCCAGGCTACAATGCTACAAAACTACAAATCCCCCAACGGATTTTGACGATAAAATTGGGCAAGCAAATGATAAATCTCAGAATAATAATGACTTATTATTTCAGGTTTTTCGAAAAATAATTCAGAAAATACAGCGAAAAACTCAGCTGGGGATGTAGTAGCATATGGATCAATTGGAATAGGATCATCTTGTTGCAGACGATTTACCAAATCATGATAGCCTGAGTTAAAAGCCTCAGCCCAATGCGACGCGGACATTCCTTTGTGAAGTGGTGGAAAACCATTCGCCCGACCATTTTGCATATCCAACTTATGTGCAAACTCATGGATCACTACATTTCGTCCAGTAGCACCACCATGATGTTGCGTATCGTCCCAAGAGATAATAACAGGTCCACGTTGCCACGACTCGCCGCTTAAATTAGATCGCCCTAAATGTTCTATTCCAAACTCATCGATTACCTTGTCCTCTCGTGAATAGGCTCCAGGATAAATGATGACCGAAACCCAACCATCGTACCAATCAAATCCAAGATTAAGAATAGGAAGGCATGCCTGTAAGGCAATATTTAACTGCATTGACGTTGTAATCTGAAGATCACCAACGCCCTCTAATGATTTGTAATGAAGAAATAAAATAGCTAGTTGTTTCAGCTTTATTTTTTCCTGTTTACTCAAGCGTCGCAGTAAAGATAAACTTTGAAATGCCACATTCCATTCATCATCGCTTATAGGTGAATGGCGCATAATCCGTTCGTACCGCCATTTTTTAAGCCAGTGAAACATTATAGCAACCGTACTGAAACGAAAAAAAACATATCTTTTGCACAAATCTGTCTTTTAGCAACATACAGTAATACTTTTTTCTTTAGATTTTTTACCATTGTGTTTCATCCTTGATTGCTTTCTTTGACTCAATACGCATTAAATCAACATCCTATAGCCATCCTCTCCAACCATATGCTCCTCAACATGTGAAAGATTTATATCCTTATCTTGACTATTAAAGTGTACCAAATCATTTCTACCTATAACATAAGCACATAAATCAGCGTATTGAATAGGATCATCATCCGATTGTACGAGCTCTTTGACAGCACTAAACTCAGGCTGATTCAAGGCACTAACCAAGGCTAAACCTGAGGCTGTTGTACTATAAAAACTATAGCTGTTTCGGTCACGTTGTAATGCAACCGTGAGAATATCTCTCAGTATAAAACTCAACTGCTCCTCAGCAAAATCACTATCATTCAAACCGGCTTTAATTCTATCCAGTAATAATTTCTTTTTACCAAGCTTACTCTTAGCACTCATACTATTTTCGATGACGTCTATTAAACGCAACAAATCTGCTTTGATTAATGGTTGCTTTTCCTTTTGCAAACGGATACGTTCCGGCTCTACTTTTAAACATAACTCATCAGGCTCAAGTGACTCTGTATCAACAAGTTCACGATGCGTTTTATTAAGATATTTTGCTGAGTTTGAAACCGTAATTTTAGAACCATCCTGAGAATGTAAACTTCTACTTTTGGGAATAATATTCGCAATAATAGCTGTAAGATGTTGTGTCCATTTTTCTCTTTCTCGTTGAAACTCATTAATGATTTCAGATTGATGTATATTTTCTCCCGATTCTGGCAAACAGCCAACGCGACTCAAGAATTGATACATAATTGCTTTGCTGAGTTTCCTGATTACAGGAATTACATTCACCCCATAAATCAAATGAGCAGCATCATTCTCTTTATTAAGGTCCTGAAAAGCCTTTAAATGTGCCCCCAGAATTACTTCCTCCCTTACCTCACATTGTTTCGGATAAGTGGGTCTTATGGGGATATGGAACTTGGCAAGAACACGGTCCAAAAATTCGCCGGTATCATCCCCCACTTCAAGATAGGGATAAAGTGTTTCAACATAATTTAAGTTTTTAGACCCAGACAAATCAACTGCTCGATTAGCTAATGTATGGTTAAAAAAATCTAAAAATGCTGTGGAAAATAAATTACCCGGTACGGGATCTAAAAGAAGTAAATTCGTTTCCAGATGAAAGCGATCAATACTGGCCAACTTGAGGGCTGCCAAAATTGCAGCAATTCCACCTCGGCTTAAGCCAATAGCGTTAAACTTAACTGTATATCCATCTTGAATTAGCTTTTTGACAACAGCTACAACCTGATCACTTTGTTCTTCTACTCCTGCACCAAATAAAAGTCCTGTGACACCATAATCAACACCACATCCATTGAAACCCATTTTTAAATGAGTGGCGTCTTTATGTTGCTCTACTTCATCGGCTGAAGTAATACGTACTCCTTTACAATCTCTATATAACACTTCATGCAAATGAGTATTAGGTTCTTCAATGCTATAGATAGTGCCTTCAAATACAGCGGTTAGAGTGATTTCTTTCATTAAGTATCTCTTTACATATAAAACTGTGAGCAATTTTACGCGTATTCTAACAATATCAATGAGCAACTAACAATCATATTAATCACATTTTGCTATCAAGGCTATTGCATCACAATTATTAAGAAATACTTTTACAGGTTATTTCCATTCATAGGATTGCTTTCATTGTGTCAGTTTGATTTAATCCATACTGAACTTAAAGTATTTAGTATGTAAAAATATTTACCTATGTTAAAAAATGAATGAGTCACTCAATATCTTAATAAGCAAGTTAAACCGACAACTCAATGAGTTTGATGTACATTTACATACAGTTCGGCATCAAAAACAAGAGCTCGAACTACACTTTCAGCAAATTGAAGAACGAATTAATCAACCTGTCTCTAACTCACTTATTGTGAATCCAGTGAGCGAAATCAATTGGCTTAATTTCATCACGCAACAACAAGAAAAAAAAGAAGTGGTCACTCTAGATCTTAAAAATTGCCAAGATCTAGAAAATAAACTAGAAGAAAAAATCACTCGTGTTCAAAAGGAGTTAAAAATGATAGAACATTATTTGGAGCGCGAAGAGATGCATCAGAAAAAAAGGGCTCTAGGTTAGCCCTAATTCAATTGGAAAGTATACTCATCAGGCCCTTCAGCATCTATCCTCTCTTGCTCTGCAGAAGGCTCTGAACCTGCCGCAATTACTGTAGCCGCAGCACGCGTAACAATAGAGAGCAAACTGTGAGGAAAGCTTATGAGTGCGAGTAAGAAGCCCACAGCCGATTCGAAAAGTGCGATACCAGTAAAATGTAGTGCTGAGCCTGCAAATTTAAGTGCATCATCGCGGAATCCTGTGGCATTAAATAAGAAAGCACCAGCAGCAACAAGATAAGCACCAATACAAACAACTGCTGAACCTACAAAAGCAAGCGCAGAATATCCTGCCAATGCAAGACTCGCAAATGGATATAAACCAGGTGCGATTAACTCTCCTACGAACTCATAACCATCTCTATAAGGAGTAAAAAAACCAGGGCGATTTCTGTACGTTGTAAGTGCCCTACTTGCAATTTCGCTAACCGTTTGTCCATCAAAAATGTAATATAATTCTTTTTCACCAAGTAAATACAGCATAGGACTCTTCCATTATTTTTTCTTATTTTAATAAACATACTCGCCTGAATTTCTGTAGTCATAGACGCTTCGTTCATGCATTCAAGCATTTCAGCTCCAGCCGAAGCGAGACTACGAGCCATGACCTGGGTTTCTGATCAAAAAATCAAGCTGCGGCTTCCGCTTCACCCAGGCTACAATTCAGCAGGTTTCAAATTTGTCGGGCCTTGTACTTCTTAGGTAACATCGTTACATTAGCAACCCAACCGCCTCCTAATGCCTTAACCAATCCCACTGCAGAAGACATTTGCAGGCCGTCTACTTGTGTTGCTGCCTGTTCTGCTGCCAGAGCACTGATTTGCGCAGTAAGTACACTCGAATAAGGTACAGTTCCAGCTTTATATTGGTTTTTAACAATTTTGAGCGCAAGAAGCGCATCAGCAGCTTCTTTATCTTGAGCAATGCTTTGCTTTTCCAAAAGACGCAATGAAATCAAATTATCCTCAACGTTTTGAAAAGCAGTGAGTACTACTTGACGGTAATTGGCGACCTGAGCCATGTATTGCTCTTTTGCGGCTCGCACTCCTGCTGAACGATAACCTCCATCAAAAATAGTTTCTGCCAGTTGCAGACCAGTAGACCAACTGATTGCCGGCTTATGAAACAGTTGATGAAAACTGTGTCCTGCGGCACTAACAGTTCCAGTCAAAGTTAACGTTGGGAAATAGGCAGCAACGGCAACTCCAATTAAGGCACTTGCTTGTTGAACCAAACGCTCAGCTTGTGCAATATCAGGTCTTCTCTCCAACCAAGCAGTAGGTACTTGCACAGGAATCGTGGGTGGTTTCAATTTGATAATAACAGGTTTTAGAGAAAAATAAGCTGGAGGACGTCCCATTAATACAGCAATTGCATGTTCGTATTGGCCGCGTAAAATACCGTTGTTAATGGCCGATGCTTGGGCTGATTCAAGTTGAATTTGCGCTTGAAGCACATTAGCGCGCGAGACAACCCCCGATTTATATTGATTTTTTGTCAGTTGTAAGACTTTTCTATAAGCAATCACGGTGTCATCTAAATACTTTTGAATTTTATCCAATGTACGTAATTCAAAATAGTATTGTGCTAAAGCACCTTGAGCCGACAAACGCGTCACTCCAATCAATGCTTCATTAGATTCTGCTAAAGAAAGATCTGCCTCGATGGTTCGGCGCACAAGCCCCCAAAGATCAGGTTCCCAGCTTGCATTCAAGAATGAGGTGTAAATTGTTGTCGTGGTTGCTGCCGGCGCAATGTTTGTTGTTGCAGTCCCTGTCGTTCCTGAGGTACTGATAATTGAAGTAGATCCCCCCGCTTGTCGCTGTTCGAATAAACTAAATGCACCTACTACTGTCGGATATAGATTTGCGCGAGCTTGGTCTACAATGGCCAGTGATTGACGAAAATTTGCTTCGGCATTCACAATACTTTGGTTGTAATGATATAACTGATTTTCCAGATCATTGAGTACCGGGTCATTAAAAATTTTCCACCATTGCCCACGATCCATATTATCCTGTGGCTGAATAGGCTTCCAATTTTTACGTTTAGCTCCGATTTCTTTTTTGCCTTTAGCTTCTTTGAACTGTGTTGGCACCACAAGCTTTGGAGGCACATAATTAGGACCAACCATACAAGATGGCAGTAAAAAAGAAAACAGTACTAGAATTAAAGAAATTCTGAAGTTCTTAGAAAACTGTAGCCTAGGTACTGCGCAGCAGCACCCGAGAGTATTATGCCACCACCTACCCGTGTTTCGCTGCGCTGCACCCAGGCTGCATGGAAATTTTAATTGATTATGAGTGGCCATAGGCACCTCGTAATTTAAATTGTTTCATAAAATGGCGCGCACGTCTTCCAGCAGTATCCATTGCTAAATAAATAACTGGGGTCGTGTATAGTGTTAATAACTGACTTACGATTAAGCCACCAACAATCGCGATTCCAAGCGGTCGGCGTAATTCAGAACCCACACCAAAACCGATGACCAAAGGCATAGCGCCCAATATAGCCGCCATAGTTGTCATCATAATTGGGCGGAAACGTAATAACGCCGCCTCAAAAATCGCTTCGCGCGGTGATTTATTTTCATTGCGCTCTGCGTCTAAAGCAAAATCTATCATCATAATGGCATTTTTTTTCACTATACCAATAAGAAGGATCATCCCGATAAGCGCAATAATACTTAAGTCTGATTTGAACAGCATTAAAGCGAGTAAAGCGCCGACACCTGCCGATGGTAAAGTCGATAAAATAGTGATTGGATGAATCAAGCTTTCATACAGCATTCCCAACACAATATAAACAGCGAAAATAGCACTCATAATCAAAAATTTTTCATTTGCAAAAGATTCCTGAAATGCTTGAGCTGTTCCCTGGAAGGAACCACGCATAGTTGGTGGTAAGTTCATATTATTAATAATTTTAGTCACCTTAGTCACCGCGTCACCTAACGAGGTTCCCGGGGCTAAATTAAATGAAAACGTTGCTGCAGGAGCCTGGCCTTGATGATTGACAGACAACAAAGTTGCTCCTTGTTTGAAACTTGCAAATGCAGATAAAGGTACTTCATTACCATCCGGTGAAATAACATAAATTTCATCCAACACTTCAGGATATTGCCAATATTTCTGTGCCACATTCATCACCACATAATATTGGTTCATGGGCATATACATCACTGAAATTTGGCTTTGCCCAAATGCGTTATAGAGCACCCTATCTATTTGTTCTGGCGTGAGACCAAAACGCGACGCAGTATCATGATCCACATCAACATATATCTGTAAGCCATGATTGAGCTGGTCATTGTTCAAATCAACAATGCCATGTAGCTTGGACAAATTTTCCATAATTCGCGGGGTCCAAGTCGCCAGATCCTTTAAGTTATCAGCAGACACTGTGTATTGAAATTGAGCAGCACTTTGTCTGCCACCCAGGGTCAAATCCTGCGCTGCCTGCATATAGAGTGTTGCACCAGAAATATGAGATAACTCGGATCGTAATCTATCCTTCACCTGATCAGTAGTCTCTTTAGTGAGTACAGAAGGCTTCATCATAATAAATACAGATCCAGTGTTTGCTGTATTATTACCAGGACCACTCCCTATAAAACCCGCAACATTTTCTACTGCCGGATCCTTACGTATTTCAGAAACAAATTGGATTAATTTTTTCTTCATTGCAGCAAATGAAATATTTTGATCAGCCTGTAATGAACCTGCAATTCTGCCTGTATTTTGTTGCGGGAAAAATCCTTTTGGAATAATAATAAATAAATAAGCCGTGAGTAAGATAGTGCCCAAAGTGAGAACAAGCATTAATATGGGATGGTGTAATGCCCAACGCAAACCCCTTGCATAGCGCATTCTAATGTACTCATTAAAGCGAATAAAAAAGTGCTCTTTTTTACCCTCATCTGAATCAAGCATTCGCGAACACATCATCGGTGTCAATGTTAATGAAACAATCATAGAGATCACGATTGCCACCGAAAGCGTCACCACAAATTCACGAAATAGGCGCCCAACTATTCCCCCCATGAACAAAATTGGAATAAATACTGCGACCAAAGAAATACTGATGGATAATACGGTAAAACTAATTTCCTTAGAGCCGTCTAAAGCTGCCTTAAAAGGTTTTTTACCCATGGCAATATGACGAGAAATATTTTCAAGTACAACTACAGCATCATCCACTACAAAGCCAGTTGAAATGGTTAATGCCATAAGGGATAAGTTATCCAGACTGTAGTTTAACAATTTCATAACAGCGAACGTGCCAAGTAACGATAATGGCACAGCAACTCCAGGAATCATCATGGCACGTATACTGCCAAGAAAGAAATAAGTAACAAAAATTACCAAACACATTGCAATAAGCAAGGTAAACTCCACATCATGCAAGGACGTGCGAATTGTTGTTGTTCTATCCATCAAAATTTTTAATTTAATGTCACTGGATAATGACGCTTCAAGTTGTGGCAGCATCGCTTTTATGTTGTCAACCGTTTTAATTATATTGCCACCTGGTTCTTTAAATAAAACCAGTAAAACTGCAGGTTGTCCATTAGCCAAACCTGCATTACGCACATCAGCAACTGAGTCAATCACATCAGCCACATCAGAAAGCCGCACCGGTTGATTGTTAAAATAACTAATAATCAGCGGGGCATATCCTGCGGCTTTGAGTATTTGATCATTACTTTTAATTGTTGATGTCAAACCACCCTGAAGCACTTGCCCTTTTGCTTGGTTTAGATTCGCAGCAGCAATAGCATTAGCGAGTTGCGTCAATCCTATTCCATAACTGTTTAACGCGGTTGGATTGATTTCAACACGAACAGCAGGCAAAGAGCTGCCACCAACGTTCACTTGCCCTACTCCCTCACTTCTCAGGATTTTTTGTTGTAAAAAGGTAGACGCTACATCATACAATTGTCCTGGAGTTTTTTTATCTGAAGTCAAAGCGATAATCATAATCGGCGCATCAGCAGGATTTACTTTGCGATACGTCGGGTTATTGGTCAAATTCGTAGGTAATTGGCTTAACGATGCGTTAATCGCTGCCTGTATGTCGCGCGCGGCGCCATCAATATCACGCGATAAATCAAATTGCACCGTTATAATAGACTGCCCTAAAGTACTTGATGACGTAAGCTGAGTAATCCCAGCAATAAGTCCGATTTGACGCTCTAAAGGAGCGGCTACAGAAGTAGCCATGACTTCAGGGCTTCCGCCTGGCAACTGTGCTTGAACTGTAATTGTAGGAAAATCAATTTGTGGTAAAGGAGCCACAGGTAAAAGATTAAATGCGAGAATGCCCGCAACACTTAGTCCGAATGCAAGTAATATTGTTCCTATAGGTTTATGAATAAATAATGAGGATAAATTCACCCGTTCCCCCTCACTTTATGGAGGTTATCACTGCGGTAACTCATTACCTTGCGCGATATTCTATCAAAAGTTAGATAGATAATTGGGGTTGTGTACAAAGTAACTAACTGACTCACGATTAGACCACCAATAATGGCAATACCTAATGGACGTCGTAACTCCCCTCCGATGCCATTACTAAACGCTAAAGGAATTGCTCCGAGCATTGAAGCCATAGTCGTCATCAAAATGGGTCTAAAACGTAATAATGCAGCTTCATAAATTGCATCTATGGGCTTTCTATTGTATTCACGCTCTTGCTCAAGCGCAAAGTCAATCATCATAATGGCATTTTTTAATACAATACCAATTAATAAAATAATGGCGATCAAAGCAATAATACTGAATTCATTATTTGTCAGATATAACGCCAATAAAGCGCCCATAGTCGCTGAAGGCAGCGTAGATAAAATAGTTAAGGGATGGATATAGCTTTCGTAAAGCACGCCCAATACAATGTATACCACTATAACTGCGGCAAGAATCAACCATCCCTCATTCGCGAGTGCATTTTGAAAGCTTTTTGCTGTTCCTTGAAATTCCGCAGTAATACTCAGCGGTAAATTAAGGTTGTCCCTCATCTCATCCATTTGTTGCACTGCCGCGCCCAATGATCCATTTTTAGCAAGGTTGAATGAAAGTGTTGCCGCTGGAAATTGGTCTTTATGTGCAATAACTAATGGCCCTACAGTTTGTTTGACACTCGCAAATGTCTTTATAGGAACTGAGCCACTCGAAGTAGTTATAGATGATGATACCGAACCCGGAGTAATCGTGGCACCTAATGAATTAACCGTCGGATAATTTATTCCAGGGCTAGAAGCATTCTTTATCGAAGAAATACTCGGAGTAGAATTATAGACAGTCGAATTGATATAAATATTATCAAAGGCGACTGCTTCCTTTTGTAACGAAGGCAAAACTTCTAATACAACCCGATATTGATTGCGCTGGGTAAACATAATCGATATTTGTCGCTGACCAAAAGAATCATAAAGCGTATCATCAATCATTTGCATGCTGATTCCAAGCCGATATGCCGTATCACGGTCCACATCCAATTCCGTAACCAAACCTAGATTTTGTTGATCTGAGTTGACGTCTTTCAGTGCAGGTAATTTTTGCATTCGTTTTAGAATTAATTTTGACCACTTGGTCACTTCATCAAGATCAGGCCCATTCACACTGTATTGAAACTCAGTACGACTCGTTAAAGTATCTATGGTTAAATCCTGAACTGGCTGCATATACAATCTGGCACCAACCACATTTCTAACCTTAGATTGCAATCGTCTTATCACCTCGTCTACGCCGGGTCGTTCATCAAAAGGTTTAAGATTAATAAGAATACGCCCACTATTTAAAGTAATATTTGTTCCATCAATTCCAATAAAGGAAGATAAGCTTTCTACAGCTGGATCAGAAAGTACCGCTTTTGCTAAAGCTTTCTGACGATTAGCCATTTCTTGAAATGAGACCGAGTCAGCTGCCACAGAAATGCCCTGGATCACCCCAGTATCTTGAATAGGGAAAAATCCTTTGGGAATAAGAAATAACAAAATCGCTGTAATGAGTACAGTAATAAAGAAAATCAATAAAATAAGCGGTTGGCGTGACAAAACCCATTGTAAAGAAATTTTATATTTTTCAATAAGATAATTTAGTTTGTGCTCAAGAGATTTTTGCAAATCATTACTTTTACTTTCACTTTCTGGCTTTAAAATGCGCGAACACAACATAGGTGTCAACGTTAAAGAAACGAACGCAGATATAGCAATCGTTATAGTTAACGTCAGTGCGAACTCTCGAAATAGCCTGCCGACCACATCGCCCATAAACAACAAAGGAATAAGTACCGCAATAAGTGATATAGATAAAGAAATAATAGTAAACCCAATTTGTTCTGCGCCTTTATGAGCAGCAACTAAAGGTTTTTCACCCAGTTCAATATAGCGCATGATGTTTTCGATCATCACAATCGCATCATCGACCACGAAACCTGCAGCAATAGTCAATCCCATTAAAGTAAGGTTGTTAAGGCTAAATCCGAGTAAGTACATTAGACCCAAAGTACCTACAAGTGCCAAAGGTACCGAAATACTGGGGATAATGGTTGCAGGTAATTTGCGTAAGAAAAGGAAAATCACCATAACCACTAATGCTACAGACAAAAGTAATTCGAATTGCACATTTGTTACCGATGCCTGAATGCTAATAGTACGATCCGTTAGGACCTTAATTTCCATTCCAGCAGGAATTGCAGACTTCATTTGATTTAATAATTTTTTGACCCGTTGTGCCACTTCAATCACATTGGCACCAGGCTGGCGTTGGACATTCACAATAATTGCAGGCTCATTATTCATCCATGCTTCTTGCATGCTATTTTCTGCACCATCTATGACATTAGCAACATCAGATAGACGGACTGGAGCACCATTCTGATAGGAAATGATCAGCGGACGGTACGCCTCTGCAGTCAATAATTGATCATTTGAATTAATGGTATACGCCAAACGAGGACCAGAAAAACTTCCTTTTGCTGTGTTCACGTTAGAAGCTGTAACAATCGCACGCACATCTTCTAGAGTTAATCCATAAGCGGATAATGCATTAGGATTCGCTTGAATGCGTACGGCAGGTCTATGCCCTCCTCCCAAACTCACTAATCCTACTCCGCTTAATTGAGAAATCTTGGGAACTAAGCGCGTCTCAGCATAATCTTCGACTTTTGTTAAAGGTATTGTCTTTGAAGTGAGCGCTAAAGTAATAATGGGTGTATCTGCTGGATTTACTTTGCTATAAACTGGGGGATTTGGTAAATCAGCAGGTAAATAACTACTCGCTGCGTTGATGGATTGTTGAACCTCTTGTTCAGCAACATCTAACGAGATATCCAGTTTAAACTGTAAGGTAATAATCGACGAGCCATATGAACTGTTTGAGGTCATTTGATCCAAACCTGGCATTTGTCCAAATTGTCGCTCAAGTGGTGCAGTAACCGTGGTACTCATCACATAGGGACTCGCCCCAGGATAAAACGTTGATACTTGAATTGTCGGATATTCCACATCAGGTAAAGCGGATACAGGCAAGAGTTTGTAAGAAAGAACTCCACTAAGAAAAATAGCGAACATTAACAGCGAAGTGGCTATAGCTCTTGCGATAAATGGGCCTGAAATACTCATGTGATAGTGCGCGCTCTCGATTCATTAGACCTTTTTCGAAACTCGACTGCAGTGGGCTTTGAAAGAGAGCTATTACCTGCATTTTGAACTGGCTTACTGGCAGGCTCTTTTTTGACCAGTACTGTTGAGCCATTTATTAATTTATCAGCACCATTTACTACCACTTTTTGGCCTGGTAACAAACCACTTTTGATTACAGAATACTCACCACTAGTAGGCCCCTTGACCACCTCTTGAGTGGTGACTGTATTGTTTGCATGAATCACATACACAAAATCTTTCGCAGTTGAATGTTGTATCGCCGCAGTGGGTACAACGGTCGCTTGGTGCAATATTTCAATTAAAATTTTTACATTCACAAATTGATTAGGAAATAATTTGTTTTTTTCATTATTAAAAATCCCTCTCAGCCTTACTGTTCCAGTAGTTGTGCTTATCTGGTTGTCCAAAGCCAATAATGTTCCTATTCCAAGTAAATTATTCTGTTGTCGATCATAAACTTTCACTTGCATCTCTTTGCCAGCATAGGCCTGTGGTGCAATTCGTGGTACATAATCTTCAGCAACAGGGAAAATGACGGTAATGGGATCATTGGTCGTGATCACTGCAATACCTTGGGTATTTGACGTTTGCACAAAATTACCGGGATCAACTAAGCGCAAACCAATCCGTCCATCTATTGGCGACGTAATATTACAGTAGATAAGATTGACTTTAGTGCTCTGAATCAGGCCCAAATCGGCTTTAACATTACCTTCATATTGTTCTACCAATGATTGCTGCGTTGCGAGGGTTTGTTGAGAAATAGAATCTTCTTTCCATAATTTTTGATAACGTTTTAAGTCAATTCGTGCATTAGCCAACAGCGCTGAATCTCGTTTAAGATCGCCTTCATATTGGATAAGTAATGCTTCATAAGGGCGCTGATCAATTTGCGCAAGTAGCTGTCCTTTTTTGACCAATTGCCCTTCCTTAAAAAGAACTTTCATTAATAAGCCATTGATTTGAGTTTGCACCGTCACAGTATAAACTGGTGTTACTGTACCGAGTGCTGGAGCATAAATAGGTACATCACGACTAGCAGAAATGTCTGCAACAACAGGGATAGGTTTTGGCGCTGTATTTTTTGTTTTTTTAGTGACAATATAAAGCCATAGCGCTGCAACCAAAGCAATACAGATAATGAGCAGCCCTAACCAATTGTCTGCTGGGTAACGCTCGCGCCAACGTTTAGAAATCACCGTTTTATTTTTCTTAGTAGGTGACCTTTCTCCTTCCATAAAAACTACGTTCCTTGAGCCAACATAAAGAAATTCATCATAGCGAATTTTCATGAGGGTAGCAAAAAAATCTAGCTGGAAGCACGTCAATCGTATTTGCACACCAAAACACAGCCAACTTGCTCAAGAAAAAAACCAAAATTAACACTATACTAATTAAAAATACTTCTTTTTACGGTCATATTTCGCTCAGGAGACAATATGGAAATAAAAACCTTTCAATTCCTTATGAATAAAGGATGGAGCTTGAAAGAATTTCCAGACCTTGACTCAGAGAGCACTTTAGTTCTTATTTTTGCAGCTCCAGAATTCTTGGATTTTCAAGAGCCTATAATTCAATTAGCTAACTTTTATCCCAAATCAAAAGTCATAGGCTGCTCCACTGCGGGTGAAATTTTTGGTAAGAATCTTTTCGACCACAGTATTACAGTTGCTGTCATCAAATTCGCCAAAACATCATTAAAAATTGCCAAAGCAGAGGTAAATCACAATAAAAACTCTAAAAATACGGGGCAATTAATTGCTGAGCAATTAAAAGCAGATGATCTACACAGCATCTTTATCTTATCTGACGGACTGAATGTGAATGGCTCTGAATTAGTACAAGGATTAAATAGCGTAAATAATACTCATAAGCTTGTTATGACCGGTGGATTAGCTGGTGATGGCAGCGACTTCAAAAAAACATGGACCGTTTTAAACAATAAAATTCTTGATCATTATGTCGTAGCCGTAGGTTTTTATGGTTCTGATATTCATATTGGCCATGCCTCTAAAGGAGGATGGGATATTTTTGGTCCAGTTCGCCGGGTTACACGTTCAGAATCTAATGTTTTATATGAGCTTGATTATCAACCTGCTTTACAACTTTATAAAGAATACTTGGGCGAAAAAGCATCTGAATTACCCTCTTCAGGATTGCTTTATCCTTTAGCAATCAATAATCCTGAAGCTCATAATGACACTCGCTTGGTTCGTACAATTCTTGCCGTGGATGAGAGAGAACAATCTCTGGTATTTGCAGGAGATATTCCAACAGGATGGCATGCTCAATTGATGAGGGCCAATTTTGATCGATTAATTGATAGTGCTAATGAAGCAGCTCTTCTAGCAAATCAATTAATGCTGAACGGTAACTTAAAACAATTGGGTCCTGTTTTAGCTATTGACATCAGTTGCGTGGGAAGACGACTGCTTTTAGGTGAACGAACAGAAGAAGAAATCGAATCAACGATGTCGGCTTTGCCTGAGGGTTCGACCCAGATAGGCTTTTATTCATATGGGGAACTATCACCATTTTCTGTTGGAAATTGCGAATTACATAATCAAACAATGACGATTACAACAATTTACGAAACATAATAAAACATAACTATGAGTGATATGGAAATTCATAAATTATTAAAGCGACAGCTAGAGCACTCAAACCTTGCTCAAGATAAAAAACCAGAAACTGATGAGCAGTGGCATACTTTTATTCAACGCGTCAACAACGCATACATAGACGCGGATCAAGAACGTTATTTGCACGAGCGCAGTATGAATATTTCCTCCCGAGAAATGATGGGCCTGAATGAAAAACTTGAATATGCTCAACATATTGCAGGCTTAGGATATTGGTCCTATGATGGCAATATTCAGCGCACTATCTGGTCCAATGAATTATTCAATATATTCCATTTAAATCCTACTCATAAAGCTCCTTCACTCGATGAGTTTATCGATTTGGTCCATGAACAGGACAGATTTGATTTGACACACAAAGTAAAACGCGCACTTAACGATAAAATCGATTATGAATGTGAACTGCGTATAAAAAACCCTGACGGAAATTACCATTGGTATCGCATAATTTGTCAGTGTCAGGAAGGGGAAAAACAGCTTGCTGGAATCGTCATTGATATCCATAAAAGTAAAGTTTTTGAAGAAAAAATTAAAGAATTAAATCAACAAATATCGTCTGCTGCCCGCCGCGCAGGAATGGCGGAAGTGGCAACGACTATTTTGCACAATATCGGTAATATTTTAAACAGTTCTAATGTTTCAATCACCCTTTTAAAAAACAGTTTTAATCTCGATTATCATCAAAAGTTATTGAAAATTACGGAGATGATGGAGCAACATCAAATCGATTTAATCGATTTTTTAACCCATGATCCCAAGGGGCAAATCATACCTCGATACCTGCTCGCACTTGCCAAAGTTATCGTAGAAGAAAATGAAAAAAATAATATTGAAATAGATAATCTACAGAATGACTTACAGCATATAGGTCAAATAGTTGATACGCAAAAACCAATTAGCGGTCTATCAAGTATGAATGAAAAAGTCTACTTGCCGGAAATACTTGATACCGCGGTAAACATTACCATGACCTCCTCAAAAAATGCTCATATTACGATTACTAAAGAGTTTAAACCAGTACCGTTGGTTCATATAGATAAATCCAAGCTACTGCAAATATTGATCAATCTCATTCAAAATGCCAAAGAATCAGTTTTAGAAAACACTGCGTCTACTATTAAAGAAATCAAATTAATCATACAAAAAACAGGAAAAAACTCAGTGAACATTTTTGTCGAAGATAATGGGATTGGCATTAATACGGAAAACTTACAACGTATCTTCGCTTTCGGATTCACTACAAAAAAAAATGGCCATGGTTTTGGCTTGCACAGTTCCGCCTTGTCAGCTCGAGAAATGGGTGGCTCTCTTATCGCTGAAAGCAAAGGTGAGGGACTTGGTGCTCAATTTATATTGACTTTACCTATTATCAATAGAACAGGGAGGCCCTGATGAGTGATATACCACTACATATTATGATTATTGATGATAATCCTTCAATACATCAGGACTTTATTAAAGTTTTGACTGCATCAAACACTACGTCAGAATTAAACCATTTAGACAGACAATTATTTGATGATGAGCTCTCTTTACTTGAACCAACTAGTCCCGAGATAGAATTCTTTTTGCCCAAATTTATATTTACTACAGCATGCCAAGGCCAAGAAGCGATTCAAAAAATTCGCGAAGAGTTAGAGAAAGGAATACATTATGCTTTAGCCTTTGTCGATATAAGAATGCCTCCAGGATGGGATGGTATTGAAACAATAAAACACATGTGGAAGATTGATCCTGATATCCAGGTCGTCATTTGCACTGCATATTCTGATTACAGTTGGGAGGAAACAGTAAAAGAATTAGGTATGGGAGATAATTATCTTATTTTGAAAAAACCTTTTGACGTGGTCGCAGTAAGACAACTTGCCTGTGCGCTAACGAGAAAATGGATTTTGGCCAATGATTCCAAGCATCATCAAAAGATACTGCAAGAAACTGTTGAGGAGCGCACAGAATCATTACAACAATCATTATCCCTCTTAAGGTCAACATTTGAATCATCTGCTGATGGAATTTTAGTGATCGATTTACATAACAAGATCATTGACTGTAATTCAAAATTTGCCTCCATGTGGAATATCCCCAAGTCTATATTAGAGACAGATAATGGAAATATTATTTTGTATTACATGCTCAATCAGCTCGCTAAACCCAGAGAGTATTTAGCGGGTATAAATCGTCTCAGGAAAAATATTGATGAAATCACTCGCGATATTGTGACGTTTAAGAATGGTAAAATATTGGAATGCTATACGCTTCCTCATCGTTTGAATGAGCATACGATCGGCCGTGTTTGGAGTTTTCGTGATATAACGGAACGGGCAAACCTTGAAAAACAACTTAAATATCAAGCCTTACATGATCCATTAACCGAGTTACCTAATCGAGCATTGTTAATTGACAAAATACAAGCCGGAATTGAGTATGCAAAAAAACATAAACAACAATTTGCACTTCTGTATTTTGATTTAGATCGATTTAAATTAGTGAATGACAGCTTGTCACATGAAGTTGGTGATCAATTATTACGTTTAGTTGCACAACGCTGGTCACCTTTAATTCGCAAAGAAGATACTATCGCTCGAATTGGAGGTGATGAATTTGTCATGACCTGCCACATAACCCAAAATGAAGACATTAAAGTTATTGCCAATAAAATTTTAGACGCCATGAAAGAGCCATTCAAAATTGCAAATCGGGATTTAGTGATTACTACAGCAGTAGGAATAAGTCTCTATCCACAAGATGGGAGTACTCCCAGTGATTTGTTAAAAAACTCTGATTTAGCCATGTATCAGGCTAAAGAACGTGGGGGCAATCAATACTGCTTTTACTCGCCCCAATTGCATGAATATTCTGATAAATGCTTTAAACTCGAGTCGGATTTACGCAGGGCCATTAAAAACAAAGAGTTTTTCCTGTTATACCAACCACAATTCAACATTGATAAGGAAGACTTATTGTCCGTTGAAGCCTTAATTCGCTGGAATCACCCAGAAAAAGGATTATTACTGCCTCTAGACTTCATTCCCTTAGCAGAAGAAACGGGTTTAATTATACCTATGGGTGAATGGATTATTAGCGAGGTTTGTCAACAAATAAAAGCTTGGCATAAAAAAGGACTACCTTATATTCGGGTGGCTATAAATATTACTACTCGTCAGTTACGACAACCCGATTTTATTTATGTTGTCGAAAAAATTTTAAAAGAGCATCTGCTTGATCCGCAACATATAGAATTTGAAATTTCCGAAAACGTGATTATAACGCATAGGGATATCATACAAACCCTCAATCAGCTTAAGCAAATAGGCATCCGCATTGCTTTAGATGATTTTGGGGCAGGAAATTCCAGCATCAATTTTCTGAAACAACTGCACATCGATTGCCTAAAAATAGACCAATCCTTTATTCAAAATATATCCTCCTCTCGTAGTGATGAAGTCATTATTGAAGCAATCATTTCTATGGCGCGCAGCTTTAATTTTAAAGTTCTTGCTGAAGGGGTAGAAAGTCAGAAGCAGCTGGATTTTTTAAAACAACAACACTGTGACGAAGTACAGGGATTTCTTTTCAGCAAGCCATTGACACCACGTGGGATTGAACAGCTTTTAAAGCATCGCCATTAATCCTACCGTCTATCGGGCTTGAGGATGGGCTAGACGTTGTGCCTAAGACAAGAATTAAATAAGGCTTATTCGTCCAGCTAGTTAATTGATTTAAAAATGAATTTTTTCAGAGACAATAAAAAATGCATATACGGCCGTATTTACAATAGACGCTACGCTGTAGCCTGGGTGTAGGCAAAGCCGTAATCGGGGTTGCAAATAAAAAATCAGGTACTTTTATCCCAGGTTCCACTTCGCTGCACACAGGCTACAGTTTAGGAGGCGAACGATAGGGAGCAATTTATGAACTGGAAAGGATGACGTGATAGCCTCCTCTTTTAAACCATATCTAATCGTCTTAATTCCCGGTCTTCTAACCGTTTTTCAGAAAATTCCATATATGATTTGTTGAGACCAAAAAAGGCTCCCGCACATCCCCCAACAATAGCAGAGTAAATGGGAATCATTTCCGACATAGGAGGGGTATGTTTTGTGAAAGCAGAATGGCGTGAAAACTTTAGAAATTGTTCATCATCAGGAACGTGTTGACCATCAAGATTAACCACTTCTGGATTTTCTGCAGCAAATCTTTTCAATGCTTCTGAAAATAAAAAACTACTACCAAAACCAAACAAAGCACCGTAAAAACCATATTTCACCGTATTTAATGCAACACGAGGCATATAGCGTATCAAAAACAGAAAATCAGCAGTCCTCTTATTGTCTCTCGCATTTATAATTGGCATAATAAAAAACAAAGTAACAAAAATTATGCCAATTATATTTCCTTAAAAATTTATTGTCAAAATGACTTAATGGAAATCGAGGTGATCAGACATAAATCCCTATGAATAACAAACACCCACTTCGGGTCTAAGTTTCTTCCAATAATTTAAAGGAGAATGATCTGGTGTTGCCATTTTATCAGCAGGAAGATAGAACGTTTGTTCTAACAAGTGTTGGCCACTCAATGCAGCATGTGACACATGATCTGTAAAAACTATCCAAGTACTTTTGGCTGGAAAATCAATTTGTACCTTTTCAACCTGCGCCTGATACACATCATCCAACTTCATCGTGTCATGTAAATGCAACATGTAATGGTCATAAGGTGAACGCAAAGTTTTCGTTGCTTTGACCAGTTTCAGCATTTTTGCTTTTATTTTATTGTAAGGAGTGATTTGGGGGGCAAAACGATGAAGAACATCAGCAAATGGCTCCCCAAGATTCCATACTCGCGGTTCACTATGAGGATTTATATTGCAAAAAACACGCAAGATTCTCAAGCCATGGACCGGGCTTGCTGCAAAAGAATCAACATGCAAACGAGTATCATCCTTTCGTTTTGAGGAACGACGTCCATCAATTTGCGCAGGTCTGAAACTGGTCCTGCCCCATTGCAAATGAGGAATATAAGAAGGCAGAGTCCTCTGAATTAATTGATGAGCAAATTCTGCATAACCATGCATCATCGCAGTAAGCTTAATATCCAAACCACTCGTGTCTTTTTTATAAGCACTCAGCTTTTTATTCCGAATATCATAACTGACATTTTTTCGACTGCCATCTAAAAGATTTTCTGAGAGTAGCTCAGGATCAACAGAAGAGAAAAAATATTCTGGGAAAAATAAGACTTTACCTTCCTCCAATTGGTCAGTACTCTTTTGCTGATCAATTTGCTCTATATTTTGTGTGAATAAATAAGAATTCATTCTTTTATCCTAAATAATATGTCGAACTCACGTTAATGTAGTAAAAATTTAATGCCATATCGCATATAATCGCAAAATACAATTTTTACTTTTTGCTGGATCATATCATGTCACTTTGCCCTTGTGGATCTCAAAATACATATGAGCTTTGCTGCGGTTTATTTTTGGATAAAAAGCAATTGCCGGAAACCCCAGAACAATTGATGCGCTCACGATATACTGCATACACTATGGGAAAAATTGATTACATCAAAAATACAATGAAAGGCAAAGCCTTAGTAGGTTTTAATGAACTCGAAGCCGCGCAATGGGCAAGCAGTGTGACCTGGATTAATTTAGAGGTCATAAACTCAAGTATGTCTGGTCCTGATAAAGGATTTGTCGAATTTGCCGCGCGTTTTTCGGAACAAAACAAAGTACAAATGATACATGAGTTAAGTGAATTTCATAAAGAGCATGGTCAGTGGTTTTATGTTAGTGGTGTACATAAGCAGGGTTTAAATAAGATCAGTAAACCAAAAGTTGCTCGTAATGCCCCCTGCCCTTGTGGTAGTGGGAAAAAATTTAAAAATTGTCATGCAAAGTAATGTGGGTTCAATATAAAAGACATAAAATACCTTTTATGTCACTAAACAAACCTTATCCCGTAAGAAGGCAAGGATGTAAAGCATGTGTACGGGATCCAATTCGATAGTCCAGTTTGACATACGTTTTAATGTCAAACACATACAAATACAGAGTTAAATTATGAATGGTCACTTATTGCTTAATATCTTTATCTTTCTTGCTTCTGCCAGCATTATGGTTCCTATTGCCAGTCGCTTCAAACTAGGGTCAGTCCTGGGTTATCTTATCGTAGGTATTCTTATCGGTCCTTTTGGTTTCAAACTGATTGGAAACGCACAACAAATCATGAATTTTGGTGAGTTTGGTGTGATCATGATGCTATTTCTCATCGGTCTAGAGTTAGAACCCGCTATGTTGTGGAAATTGCGCAAACTGATTATAGGTTTAGGCAATCTACAAGTACTCTTAACTACCATTATTTTAACGGCCATTGGACTGATGCTCGGTTATAATTGGCAAGCAACTCTAGCAGTAAGTATGGCGTTGGCCCTTTCATCAACAGCCTTAGTACTGCAAATGCTCCAAGAAAAAAATCTTCTGAAAACAGCAGAGGGTGAAGCATCATTTGCTGTACTTTTATTTCAAGATATCGCCGTAATCCCCATATTAATTATCATTCCATTACTCGCCCAACATGAAAATATTCAAATGAATCCTCATGAAACTGCATTCATTATGCATCTTCCCAGATGGCTACATGCGCTTTTAGTTGCTGGAATCATCGGAATCGTCATTTTCGTGGGGCGTTATTTATCTAGATATTTATTTTCAATTATTGCCAAAACCAATTTACGTGAAGTATTCACTGCCTTTTCACTTGCTTTGGTAGTTGGTGTCACTCTATTAATGGAGTCTATCGGTGTATCCCCTGCTCTAGGTGCATTTATTGCCGGAGTTGTATTAGCAAACTCCGAATACAAACACGCAGTTGATGCAGACATTCAACCATTCAAAGGACTTCTACTTGGGTTGTTTTTTATCTCAGTAGGAATGGCAATGAATTTCTCTCTTTTTTCTCATCATGCGATACTCATTGTGGCCGCCGTATTTTCCTTAATTATTGTCAAGGCAATTATTTTATATTTTCTGGGCCACATCTTTGATTTAAGCAAACTACAAAGCATCGGTTTTGCTTTTGCTTTAGCACAAGGGAGTGAGTTTGCCTTCGTGCTCTTTGACTATGCTGGAAGTACTAAAGTAATTAATCAGGAAACGGCCTCCTTTTTTACTCTTGTTGTTGCATTATCTATGCTTGCCACCCCCTTTTTAATGCTTATCTATCATCGATTGATCATTCCTCAATTTATGAGCTTTATACCCGAACGCGAGTATGATTCCTTTAACGAAAAAAATGGAATCATTCTTGCTGGTTACGGGCGTTTCGGCCAAATTATTGGTCGCTTACTCAACGGTGAAAATATAAAAATTACCGTATTGGAAAAAAATCCAGGACAAATCGAGCTACTTAGGAAATTTGGTTATATTGGCTATTTTGGAGATGCCAGTCGATTAGACCTGTTAAAGAGCGCCGGTGCTGAACATGCCAAATTGCTCATAGTCGCGGTTGGAAATGTCGATGCAAATCTACAGATTGTGAAGCTCGCCAAACAACACTTCCCCCACTTAAAAATTTTTGTTCGCGCACGTAACCGTCGTCATGCTTATGAGCTACATCGCATAGGCGTGGATTATTTCATTCGAGAATTATTTGATTCCTCCTTATCTATGACTAAAGAAGTCATGAGGTTTCTAGGATACAACAATGAAAATATTCGCAAAAAAGCATCCGCGTTCAGAAAACATGATGAGGCCACGTTAATCCAATCTTTTGATTTTTTTGATGAAGAAAGTGAGCTCATCAATTTTTCACGTCAAGCGAAAGGAGAGTTGGAGCGTATTCTTCAATCGAGTTAAAAATTGCACACACTTGCTTATAATAAAAACATATTTATTGCAGCCCGGGTGAGTAAAGCCCAGGCTACCACATGACTTAGAGGAGTATTAACGACTCATGATCAATCTTCAAATTCCTTTAGAAACCTTTCTTAGAGAGTATTGGCAAAAAAAACCTTTAGTAATTCGCAATGCATTGCCCAATTTTGCGCCTCAATTATCTGCTGATGAGTTAGCTGGGCTTGCTCTTGAAGAGGATGTCGAAAGTCGTATTGTCTTTGAAACACCCCATGAACAACCCTTTTGGCATTTAAAGCGTGGGCCATTTTCTGAAACAGATTTTAATACCCTGCCCACAACCCATTGGACTTTACTCGTTCAGGGAGTGGATAGATTGGTTCCTGAGGTTTATGCCTTACTTAAACATTTTGATTTCATACCGCAATGGCGGATTGACGACATCATGATCAGTTATGCAGTAATGCATGGCAGCGTTGGGCCGCATTACGATAATTATGACGTTTTTTTATACCAGGCTCAGGGGCGACGTGAATGGTCACTCACGACGAAAGGTTGTACTAATGAAAATTACATTACAGATCTTGAACTGCGTATCATGAATCAATTTGACGTTGAAGAGCGTCTAATTCTTGAAGAAGGAGATATGTTATACCTTCCGCCACATGTAGGTCACTACGGGATTTCACTTTCTGAAGACTGCATGACCTATTCCTTTGGCTATCGGAGTTATCAAGGGCAAGAGTTGTTAGATAGTCTTAGTGATTATTTAGCTGAAAAAGGCACATTCAAAACATTATATCAGGATCCCGACTGGACACAGTCACATCAGACCTCTGAGATCATTCGCCCTGCGTGGCAAAGTGCGCAGCAACTGCTACAACAATTAATTAGCGATGAGAAGACAATCAAATCCTGGTTTGGGTGTTTTGCAACACGATTAGATCAACAGGCAGAACATCAATTACCTTTGCCCTTAGAAGAAAATGAGATAATTGATTTATCTACTTTTATTAATGAAATAAAAACAGGGACCGATCTTACTAGAGACGCATCTTGTCGTTTTGCTTATCAAACTTCAGACGAGTACTCTGAATATCAACTCTATGTTAATGGCTGTGAATGGGATATAGCAGGAGTTTCCCATGATTTAGTCCACTACATCGCCAATAATCGGTACTTATCCCATCAATTGCTTACTGCTTATTTAAATACTACACAAAATCAAATATTTATTTATAATTTATGGAAATTGCAATGGTTATACATCGCAGAAAACTAGACAAGATAATGTGTGCAAAACTACTTGAGTATAAATTGGTTAAATTCAAAAACGTAGAGTATAGTTAATATACATACCATAATAAGGATAGGTAATGAAAAGAATAATACTAGCTGTAATTCTGGTGTGCTCAACGGCCTTATTAGGCAATTGTTCTAGTGGCAATCCATGCTGCGGAACATGCGCTAGTGATTGTGGGGGTTGCGGCGGTTGCAATGGGAGTTGGTATTAAGCTATGTAGCCTGGGTGCAGCGAAGCGAGACCCGGGTTTTCATAACTGACGTGGCCATCTATTAGGCCACGTCAAGCTTTCCGGGTTCCGCTTCGCTGCACCCAGACTATAGTCCTAACCAATTTGCTCTCTACGAATGAATTGAAATTTTAATTGGCCAAGATTAATTTTATGGCTGAATAAAGTAATCAGCGCACCAGTTAATACCAATATAATGCCTATAGTACCCCATAGGTTTAGTTCTTCTCCTAAGAGTAATACACCAAAAATAACGACAAAGACCGGTTCCAAAACGGATAAAATAGACGCTTTTTCTGAGCTGATGTATTTTAAGCTGTATAACAACAGGACTATGGGAATTACCGTTGCAACCACTGCAATGCCAAATAAATGATACCAAACATCCATAGATGACGGGATTGTAAAAGAATGATTAAAAAGAGAAACAAGTAAACTCGTGGTCATACAACCTAAGCACACCATAAAAGTAGACATATTGGGAGAAAGTTCATTTTTTTTACTGCCTATCACATAGCAGGCATAAAAAAAAGCGGAAGCGACACCTAGTAAAATTCCCCATAGGTTAAAAGATAACGCATCTAAATCCACCATAAGCGCCATACCAATTAAAATAACTACAATGGCTAAATAATAAATTTTGGGAATAGATTGATTATAAAAGAAATAGTTGAGCAACATAATCAGAACTGGGTAAGTAAAAAATATAACCATTGCCAAACCAGAGCCTATATAATGCGAAGCTAAAAAGTAAAGCCAGGTTGAAATACCATAGAAAAAAACCCCTGTGCAAAAAGCAATAAGCATATTTTTATAAGAATCAGTGGTTTTTTTAATTTTGGGAAGCATGAATATTAAAATAATCATACTGGAAATAAGAAAGCGCCAAAACAACATAGTGCTTGCGGACAAATTACCATGAATCGCGCTTACGCCAAAATATCCAATAAAACCGTAAAGAAACCCAGATAAAATGGCATAGATGGAACCCCGATATTCTTGATTTATCATCATGAAAATACTGCCTGAAAAACGGACCTAAATAAAAAAGAAGGTTGGATTTTTGCTCCAACCTGAACGACTGAAGGTAACTTCAACCTACATGAAAATGTAAAAATAGTGTATCATTTCTTCCACATAATACCATATTGAAAATAAAAAAAACATACTGTATCATTTATCGACTTATTATTGAGATTCTTATTATGCTGCGTTTTGTGCTTTTTCTTTCATGTTTTTTTGTAGTAGTTACTGATGTTTATGCTGATCCTGCTTCATGTACTGAGCATCAGTGCATTGCCGTTGTTGATGCTGGAAGTACCGGATCAAGACTTCATATATTTGCATATGACCTTGATGAAACGAATACCCCTTCTCATATTTCAGAAATATGGTCTAAGAAAGTCAAACCTGGGTTTGCAATGATTGAAGCCAATCAAAATACCATAGATGCATACCTAACAACCCTCTTCTCAGGAGCTCCTGCACAACATATACCTGTTTATTTTTATGCAACAGCAGGAATGCGCCTTGTGCCCCAAACCAAGCAAAAAATTTATTATAAAGAAGTACAAAACTGGTTTAAACAGAAATCCGAATGGCAACTGATGGACGCAAAAACAATTACTGGGCATGATGAAGCATTATACGATTGGCTTGCAGTGAATTATCACATAAGAGCACTCCAGTCACCTTCCAGTCAATCCGTAGGCGTTATGGATATTGGTGGCGCTTCGGTGCAAATTGTTTTCCCAATTCAAAAAAATATCGACAATGAGGGTACACACGTTGAATTGGATCTGTATGGCCAACATATCAACTTATCCGTGCACAGTTTTCTGGGACTTGGACAAAATGAAATGGCGCACCAACTTCTAGATACAGCTTCATGCTTCTCAGAGGGTTACCCTCTTCCTGACGGGAGCTCTGCACAAGGTGATGTTTTTACTTGTGAACACGAGGTATCACCATTAATTAAAATGCACAAAGTTAAAAAAGAAGTCCAACCGCTTCTTGCTGCCAGCCGTATCAGCTCGTGGTATGCCATTGGTGGTTTTCCAAATCTTGTAGAAAGCAAACCGTTCAAGTTCCATGACAATCAGTTAGCCATTCAAGATTTGCTGCAACAAGCAAATAGTCTGGTTTGTCACCAATCATGGGAAAGCATCAGCAATCAATTTCCTAATAATGAATACATTGAGTCCTATTGTCTTTTACCTGCTTTTTATTATGCATTAATGGTAGAAGGCTATGGCTTAACAGAAAATCAAACCGTGAATTATATCCCTCCAGCACAAAATCTAGATTGGACTATTGGTGTGGTACTACATCATTGATTCAATCATTGTAGCCTGGGTGAAGCGCAGCGAAACCTGGGTTACGGCTTATGCACTCACCTAGGCTGCAATGACTCAAATTTCTTCTAACGAAAAATCTTCAATCCTCAATGCACTTGGCTGATTATAAAAAGCACATAAGGCATCGCGAAATTTTTGTGCACGTTGTGATAACCCCTGTGTGCAATAATGTGCGACTTGCTGATAAACAGCCAGTTTAAAGGAGGTACTATCTGATTCTGCCCCATTGAGGTTATCAATACTGATATAAAATTTATGTCCTGCAGCCTTCGAAAGTATCCACTCCAATGCCTGTGGTTTTACTTCAACATGCTGAAATAAAATCTGTTGCTCTGCAGTCCGTCCATCTGGCATATACCAATATCCAAAATCAACTTGCTTTCTACGCGCTTCACCAGCAATAAGCCAGTGAGAGCATTCATGCAATGCGCTGTTAAAAAAACCATGAGCAAAATATAAAGCATTATAAGGGCGTTGCTCATCAGCGGGTAAGTATATTGGCTCGTTGTCGCCTTTAATAAGTCTGGTATTAAATTCTACGCCGAAACAATTATAAAAAAGAGTTATTAAGTCATGATATTGATGCACAAATATCTTTTCACTCATTAATTTACACATGTTGTCTAATTTATACTAATATAATTAAAGAGTCATTAATTTTTATGAATCCACGGAATATGGAGTTCCGATAATAAAAATGCAAAAAAAAGCACTTTCATACAGATTAGGAAGAGTTATAAATAAGCTGCGATGGCCAATTATAGTATTATGGTTACTTGCCATCTTACTCTGCATTCCATTTTTACCCCATATCATTACTCCATTTAAAACAACTGGGTTTATTGATGAGAGTTCTGCAAGCGCACGCGCTGAACAATACATGGATAAAAAGTTAGGCTACAACGATAAAAATAAATTTCTTATTATGTACCAGAGTCCGAAACTTTTAGCGACTAAATCTCAATTCAAAGAAAAAATTAAAAAATCGTTGTCAGATTTAAAGGATTTTCCAATTAAACACGAAATCATTTACCCCAATGATACGCATCAAATTTCCAAAGATAAACACACAGCTTATGTTGCAGTGATTATCAAAACGAATAAGCCTATTAGTGATGAATTATTAGCACAGTTTAAAAAATCAATAAAAAAACCTGCTCATATGACAGTCCTATTGGGAGGAGAACCGCTTTTCGTACAAAACGTGAATACACAGACACAAACTGACCTTTATAAAGCGGATTTTGTTGCCACACCTATAGCTATCATCACTTTAATTCTTGTATTTGGCTCAGTAGTCGCAGCCACACTTCCAATTATTTTAGGCGGTGGATGTGCAATAATCATTTTAACCACACTCTATTTCCTTGGTCATCTATTTACTCTTTCTATTTTCACAATCAACATCGCCTTATTGCTCGGCTTGTGCTTATGTTTGGATTATTCATTATTTTTTATTAGCCGATTTAGAGATGAATTAAAAAATGGATTAAATATTGAAGAAGCAATTGCAACAACCCAAGAAACAGCGGGTAAAGCAATTTTCTTTAGTGGTCTGGCTGTTTTTATAAGTCTTAGTGCCTTATTTTTATTTCCAGTCAATATCTTATTTTCAGTTGCCGTTGGTGGATTAGCCGCCGTTTTTTTTGCGGTATTAATTTCCACGATATTTTTACCAGCAATTCTTGCCGTGCTCAAATCAAAAATTAACTTCTTGTCTGTACGTTTATTTAGGAACAAAAATCATTACAGCTGGTGGCGCTGGCTTGCAGAGCGAGTTGTACGTCGCCCCTATCTTTTTTTCTTCCCTATACTTATATTTTTATTGGTGCTTGGATACCCATTTTTAGAAGCAAAATTTGGCATATCAGATTATCGTATTTTTCCAGAAAACTCAGAACACCGGGCTTTTTATGATGTGTATGCAAAAAAATTTCAGATTGAACAATTAAATCCTATAGTCCTGGTGATCGAATCACCCTCTTCTTCAATCACTTCACGCAATAACTTGTCCAAAATATATAATTTGGTTCATAAGTTAAAACATAATCCATCGGTCAAAGAGGTCAATGGCATTATCAGCAGTAAATCAGATCTAAAAAAGGATCAATATTATACGCTGTATCATTTAAATAAAAAATTACTCGATCCACGTGTAAAACAGTTATTGGAAACAACTACAACCAAACATTTAGCGGTTATTAATGTGATAAGCAAGTATCCAGTCAATTCTGAAGAAACCAAAAATTTGATTAATGAATTACATCACATCAAATTAGGTTCAGGATTAAAAGTACAACTGACTGGAGTCGCTGTAAGTAACATTGATGTGCTACATAGTATTTATCGTGTTCTTCCTTATGCCATCCTATGGATCATTGTATTTTCATACCTCATCTTACTTTTGCTCTTAAGATCGCTCTTTTTACCGTTGAAAGCGATTTTAATGACGCTATTAAGCCTTTGTGCTTCATACGGTGCATTGGTGTTTGTATTTCAGCAAGGATTTATGGCGAATATACTTAACTTCCAACCTCAGGAAATGCTCGATATTAGTTTATTAGTCATTATATTTTGTGCTTTATTTGGATTTTCCATGGACTATGAAGTCTTTTTACTGACTCGAATTAAAGAGGCACATCAGTTAACTAAAGACAATAATCAAAGTATTATTTTTGGTATTGAAAAAAGCAGCCGTATTATTACGAGTGCGGCTCTTATCGTTATCGTGATTTGCTGTTCCTTCTTAATCGCCGATGTATTAATGGTCAAAGCATTCGGGCTGGGTATTGCAGTCGCCATTTTCGTTGATGCTTTTTTAATACGAAGCTTTTTAGTACCTGCTACCATGGCTCTCTTTAAAAATTGGGTCTGGTACCTCCCCAAATGGCTGGATCGACTCTTGCCCAAGCTGTAATCTTGAATATACCAGTAGTGTTTACTATACTGAATTTAAAGGTTTTTTAGTTATTTCTTATGGACGATAATAGAATTTTTAATTTAATTAAGATCTATAAAAATTCACAAAAAATAACTAAGATATCTTTGAATTCAGCATAAGTTTTTAGTTTTTCGCGCTATTCCTTAACTGCCGAATTTAGGATAAAAAATGGCTAATAAAAAAATAATACAAGCCTTATTTGAAGAGCATGCTCACAACGTTCCTAATTATGTCGCTGTTCTAAAAGGGAATGAAAAACTGACTTACGGAGAGCTCAATCAAAGAGCAAATCAACTCGCTCATTACTTACAAAGCTTAGGTGTAAAGCCAGACACTCCTGTTGCACTGTGTTTAGACCGTTCATTTGATTTTCTCATTACGCTTCTTGCCATTTTAAAAGCAGGTGGAGCTTATCTACCTTTAGATGCATCACAGCCGAATGAGCGTTTGTTATTTTTACTTAATGATAGTCAAGCACCAATTTTAATCACAAAATCATCGTTCAAAGATAAATTTACATCCTACCAAGGCTCTGTGATTCTCTTGAATCAAGATGATAGCAGCATCAAAAAACAGCCCATAGATAATCTACCGCCAGCCAATACCGCAGAACATTTGGCTTATATCATTTATACATCAGGATCCACTGGAACTCCAAAAGGCGTGCTTATTGAGCATCGTTCTGTGGTTAATTACTGTAAATGGTTTGCTGACTATACACACTGCAAACCTCAGCAACGAATTGATTTCTCCGCAAATCCTATTTTTGACATGGCAGTCACTTTAACTATTATTCCTTTAATGCTTGGACTAACTGTTGTTCTTTGCGAAGAGCCCGTTAAGAAAGAAGTACCCTCTTATTTACATTATCTCGCGAAATCACGCATTAATACCATCAAGTTAACACCCAGTTATTTTAAAGTGCTTTTGCAAGAAGCAAAAAATCACTTCATTGCGTTGCCCCAATTACACTCCATTATTATTGGTGGAGAAAATTTATCGTCTGCTGAATGCCAATCTTGGCTTAAACTGTACCCCAAACATGTTTTGTATAATGAATACGGACCAACAGAAGCAACTGTAGCCGTATCAACTTATGAAATAAACATTCTAAATTGTGCTGATTTAGATACCAACGTACCTATCGGGACAACTGGTTCCAATATGAGTTGCGTTATTTTCGATACTAATGGTCAACCTGTTCTGGATGGAGAAGTGGGTGAATTATATATCGGCGGAACATGCCTGGATCGAGGTTACCTAAATCAACCCCAATTAACACAGCAGCAATTTATTTCATATGATAATACGCGTTTATATAGAACAGGTGACTTATGCAAAAAACGCGTCGATGGAGTCATTGAATATTTAGGAAGGATTGATGAGCAGGTTAAAATACGTGGATATCGTATCGAGCCTAGTGAAATAGAAAAACACTTGCTGACCCATTCTGCTATTAAAGAAGTTGCTCTACTCGCCCAAAAAGATTCTTTTGGAGAACAACGATTAGTCGCTTACTACATACTGAAAAACAATAATACGACATTAAATGCAAATCAAATACGCAAATATTTACAAAAACAACTTCCTGAATACATGCTCCCCTCAGTTTTTGTAAGGATTGACTCATTCCCACTGACTGCTAATGGTAAACTGGACAAAGCTGCTCTACCTTTACCCTCATTAATTGTTAGTCATAACTATGTTGAGCCGGTTAGTGCTTTAGAGAAAAAGCTTGCACAAATTTGGTCAGATGAATTAGGAGTCCAACTCATTGGTATTCATGATGATTTTTTTGATTTAGGAGGCCACTCTTTATCGGCAGCACGTATTATTTCGAAAATAAACGGAGATTTAAATAGGGACATTAGCATACATGACTTTTATAAAGCCACAAACATTGCCACACTCACTCCAATTATCAAGAGTACTAAAAAGAATAAGAAAAAACGCTTAGACAAACATCCTAACTATCATAAAATAATCAATATTCCTTTGAGTGATTTTCAGTTCTTACTCTGGATGTCAAATACATTTGAGCCTAGAGCACAAAAGCTAAATATTGTTGCTAGAAAAAGGATGTTCGGTCATTTAAATGAGCGCGCTTTAGAGTTTGCTTTTCAAGCGCTTATAAAAAAACATGAATCATTAACTTATCAGGTATTAAAATTAAAACCCGCACAAAAAATACAAAAAGATTATACATTTAATTTGATTATTAATGATCTTACATCACACTCAATGCAACACAGTGAACATGAACTGCAGAAGTCGATGACGCAACTCATTAACTTTTATCCATGGCCTAAAAAAACTCCTTTAATTATTGGTAAATTATTTTATTTAAATGGCCATGAATCGGAACTGCAAATTTGCGTGCCCCACTTAATTTCTGATGACTATTGCACAGATATTTTATTCGCTGAATTATCGCGATTTTATCAACATTATAATCAATTAGCGCTTGAGCAAATTGAAATAGATACGCGTTTTAAAGAGCATATTTTTAGTGAACGCACTGCAATGAAAATGCATTTGGAAGAAGACAGTTCTTTTTGGGACGAATATCTCAAAGATGCCAGCTTATTTACATTTCCGGAAGAGTACGTAATCGCAGACATGCAAACTGCGCATATTCCCTATTCTACTTATTCAGTAATCCCTAGAGACTTATTAACTCATCTCAAGCTTTTTTGCGAACGCAACCACATCAGTATTAATAATGCATTATGTGCCGTGATTGCATTAGCCTTAAGAAATTGCTGTGGTAACTATCAAAGTGAAACTCCTTATACTTATATAAATATTATTCAATCTACACGTGATAATCCAATTTATGATAATACGATTGGCTGTTTTCTAAGAGTGGAGCCCACCAAAATTAGCCTTGATGATAAAGCCACATTAATCAGTTTATCTCAACAAATACGTAACGCGATTATTGATACCAGTAACTATCAACACTGCTCAAACTTAGTCAAACTCTGTTCCATTGGCTCGTTTAAACCTAATATGATCGAAAAATTTTTTACTCATTTAGTTACCCCACTCTATACAAAGCTACTCAAAGTACCATCCATTTATCGAAAAATTTTACAACGATGTGGCAGTCGTATGATGTCATTTAAACGAAATACCAAATTTCTTATTAATCTTAATATCAGAGGCAATTTCGTTGAGTATTCTCATAGAAATTTGGAGTTATTTGGTTTTGATACAAAACAAATTAAAAACAATAATGATGATTTGTTGGCAATAGACTATATTTTTGAAGCCAGTTTCTTGCGCGATGGCAACCAAAATGCACATTACTTAGTTATTTCTGCCAATTTAAAACCCGCGTTTCGTGAGAAAATTGCACAAGAGGTTATTCGGCTCATGGAATCAATAGCAATTGAGAATAATGCGCGTGAACTTAAGTTAAAACGTGAACAGGCAGAACAGTTTTTTTAAATCAATTGAGATTGGAATTCCTACTATTGCTTTTGCCGCAACATTATGAGAATACGGCAAATGAAGTTAAGGTTATTGACTGCTAAACACATAATATTAATGCCGATCTTTTGCAGCTCGATTAATTTTCTGATAGAGTAATTCAGATAAATTTTCGCCCCCAAAGGAGGATGTTAAAAATGATTCGTGGATTTTTTGCAGGTTTAATGTTTTTACTTAGTTTCTCAGTTTTTGCAAATGGAAATGTTGCGGCTTGTGGTAATGCGGTTCCTACCGACGATGTTAATTTCTGTTCTTCATTTAAAACAGTTGCAACGTGTTACTGTACTAGCTCTGGTTTGCCTTCTGGAATGTGCCAAGACATGAATATGCTCTATGCTCGCATGGTCAGTGTATATGGTTCATTGGAAAAAGCATGTGCTGCTCAGCCCTATACTACAAAGCAAGATTGTCTTGATAATTGGAATTGTTATCGCCTGGGTGGTGTAGATTCTCGAGGTAGAGTCTGTAGTTCCAATAAGCAACCCTGTCATTAATTTATATTAAATTATACAGTCAACAAAAAATGATTAAGGTTGGGCTAGCTTTAGCCCAACCAGAAATTCTAATGATTAAAGCAATTTTGGTAGAGTACTTATTGTGCATAATAAAAATTCAAAATTATTTTTATTCTCATTCTTATTTCTTTCAACATCTTTTTGTTTGGCAGAAACTGATAATATGCCCCACCACCCTTTTTATGTCGGTGCGATTGCCGGTTTTGGTTCAACTACCTGGGAAGGCTTAGTTCCAAGTGAAGAAAATCAAAATCTTGCCTTAATGTTATCAACGCCAATCAAAGTTGAAGAAGGAGGAAGTGCCTGGGGTGTTTTAGCTGGTTATGAATTTACTCGTTACTTTGCTATTGAAGCCAATTATGTGCACTTTCCTGAAGCCAATGTTCATTTCGATTCTATAAGTTTATTCAGTTTCGATCACGATGGCTTAGAAGTTTTAACGACTCAAACTGAAGTCGTGACATTGATGGGAAAACTCATGGTCCCTATTCCTCATTCCCAAATGAAAATCTTTTCCGGTGCGGGAGTTGCTGGTGTGCATCGTAAAGATATTGTTGTTAATGACTGGCGTCCTGGACCTGCTTTCAGCGTAGGCGTAAATTATCATTTTACTGAGCACATTACCGGCGAAGTTGCAGGCAATTTTACTGCGGGTTATGGAGAGTCACAACTTAATCCGGCAGATTCCTATTATCCTTTCCTTTATTCAGTTGCAGTCCATCTAATTTATCGCTTTTAAAAGTTAAAAATACTCATACAATGTAAACTCGGATTAGTATCATTTAGTCCGAGTTCACTATTATTTATGCGTCGTTGCTGAAAAAAGTAAAATAGACGTAGCAACTGTCTTGAATTTTATTTTAAGACAGTTGCTACACTTGCTAGTTTACTAAACCATAGCAGCTTATTGCTTGCCCAACCGATATGTTTCGTAGTGTTTCTCTAACTCATGTTTAAGTTTTTCTTTATTCTCCATCCCCAATTGATGAACTAAGGCTAAAGTCTGTATTATATGCGCCGCCTTAGCTTTAGTTACCTTAAAAGAAACCTGCATATGCGACTTTCCAGAATCACTGACATCTGTTAATAAAGCTTTTTTAGTCATCCCTTGAATATGCTGACTTTCTTTGTTTTGACTGGGTATAAAATTTTTATTCTTAACAAGACAGCGCATGACTTGATAATAGGTATTTATTTGCTGATAGCTCAGATCCAGTTCAATAGTGTTGTTTTTATCATAAATATCCATTGTTGAATTTCGAGGCAGAGTTGGATGATGTATTTGCGCTATAAGCCCTTGAGATGTACTCCCTGTAACTCGGGGAAGAAATTTATTTAGCACATAATTCCCCAAAGGACGAAACGCATAACTATAAGGCACTAATACATAATAATAAATAAACGATCTCACAGCTGCATTCAAAAAGAGATGGTGTGTTTTACGCTGAGAGTTATCATACTCAGCAGAAACATATCTAAATTCGGTATCTGCAAAACCTGCGTAATTTAAACAGTGATCACAAAAAGCATTAGGCCCTTGCTTGTCTTTGGGAGGTACTACTTGAATAATTTCCCAATCTTTTTTCCAAATGCCAAAGCACGAAACGGGATCCTTTCCCTGCTTTTGTACTACAACCCGAGGTTTTTCTGTCAGCTCATCCCAATGATCATATTTACTTTTAAATAAAGGATCAAAAAGCCCAGGAGGATTCAATGCATCAACACGTGATATTTTATAATTCCCTTTATCAAGAGAGAGCAATAAACTTAAGGAGCCCCCCAAACTCACCCCACAGACATGAATTGAATTTTTCTGTTGGCTTAGCCACGTTTGAATTCGTTCTCTACCACTTCGGTATAAGGATAATCCAATCGATTCAAAACCTTTAGAATCAGTTTTTATTTGCGTGAAGAAACCTTGGCCTGCAGGATAAGTAGTGCCCATAAAAATTAAGTGGGACTCTGCTTTTTTATGAACAATGGGCTTAAGTCCATAAGCAAAAACTCGATCATAATCATAGGTAAAAAAACGTTGCCACCAAGGTCGTTCTGTTAGTTCAATTGGAGTAACCTGATACTCAATTAACGCCCAATGACCATCAATGCACTGTGGAATTTTAAAAGACTCATATGGAGTTAAATCGCCATATGGAAGCATAGACAAACAGTTACTTAAATATAATTGAACTTGTTCCCTTTGCTCCGCATTCAAGTCTTTGTCCTGCAATTGCTTAAAAAGCTCTAGGAACCCTTGTTGCATGGCCAAACGAACATCTTTTAATAAATGCGTATTTCGCTGCAGAAAAAAAGAGTATAAGACCGAGGGCGTTAAAAATTGAGTCCAAGATTTTGTCCATCCCATAGTAAAAAAACGCAGTATATTGCGCGCTAAAATAGGACCATGTTGAGAAGAATCTACATCATCAAGGGCTTCAAATTCTCCTTGCTCAAAAAACTTGAGCTCTAAGCCTCCTTTGAATGTCGTTTTGTCTAACAAGCTCAACCTCCCTATCCTGTTTTTCCATGATTAATTATAGATGCTTACCTATCCGATACTCGGTGTAACATTCCTCTACATTAGCTTTTAGGGTTTCGTTCTTCCTTCCTAATCGTTGTACTAAATCTAAAGTATGGCGGATATGTGCTGCTTTAGCTCGAGTCACTGTAAAAGGCACTTCGACTGCAGCCTTTGGGGCTTCCAAACTTGCTTCGAGTAGTGATTTTTTGCTAACTCCTTCTGTGTGCTTACTTTTCTTTTTATCATCAGGCAAAAAACCTTTCCCTTTTACCAGACAACGCATCACTTCATAATAAGTGTGTATTTGTTGATAAGTCAGTTTTATATCTACCGTATTGTCCTTATTGTAAATATCCATCGATGGATTGCGAGATAAAGATGGGTCATGCATTTCAGGAAGCCCCTCTTTTTCTATAAGCGCACGTTGAGAAGAAGCTTCAGGATTTTTCTTGTAAAGGATATCTGAGTATACAAAAATAGTGGCAAATAGACCTCCAGCAATAATAAAGAAAGCTACTGCTGGCAAAATACCAGCCGCTGTAAGACCTGCTCCTACCAATAATCCTAATACGGATGCCGAGATCATCCAGTTTTTTATGAGAAAATAACTAAGCGGACGCGCTGCATAAGTATATGGCAACAAGAAAAAACCATAAATGAAACTTCTGCCAAGCGTGTAAAGCCAAAAATTACGTGCTGTTCTTTTTGCATTATCCTGTTTTGCCTCAATGTATGTAAACGTTGTATCCGCAAAACCAGCGTAATTTAAAAAGTGATCACAAAAACAATTAGGCCCTTGCTTATCCGGCGGTGGAGTGACTTGAATAATGTGCCAATCATCTTTCCAGATCCCAAACGCTGAAACAGGATCATTTCCTTGCTTTTGCACGACAACTAATGGCTTATTCGTTAATTCGTCCCAATGATCATATCTATTTTTATACCAGGCATCATGAAGTCCTGCTGGATTTAGCGCATCAACGCGCGACAACTCATAATTTCCTTTATCAATAGCAAGTAATAAACTTAAAGAACCGCCAAGGCTTACGCCACATACATGTATTTTATTTTTTTGTGTGCTTAACCATTTATGAATTCGCTCTCGCCCTGTTTGATAAAGTGACTCGCCAACCGTTTCAAACCCTTTAGTGTCAGTTTTCACCTGCGGTAAAAAGCCTTGTCCTGCTGGATAAGTAGTGCCCATAAAGATCAAGTGGGATTCTGCTTTGTTGTGAAAAAGTGGCTCAAGCCCATATGCAAAAACACGATCTTTGTCATGAATAAAAAAACTCTGCCATGATGATCGTTCTGTTAATTCGATTGGTTTAACTTGATATTCAATTAACTCCAAATGACCATCGATATATTGAGGGATTTTAATGGATTCATAAGGTGTTAGATCGCCATAAGGAAGCAAAGTTAAGCAATTACTTAAATAAAGATGAACCTGCTCCTTTTGCTCCGGCGTTAACTCCTTATTTTTTAATTGCTCGAAAAGATCCAAAAAACCTTGTTGAAACGCAAAACGCAATTCTCGTAATAATTTATGATCACGTTTTACGAAAACAGCATAAGCCACAGATGGGGTTAAAAACTCAGTCCACTGTTCCGTCCATCCCATCATTAAAAAACGTACTGTATTGCGTGCAATAATTGGCGCTTGATTTTCTTGTGCGACACCTTCAGTCGTTTCAAATTTACGTTGTGAAGAAAAATTAAGTTCGATTCCACCTTGAAAAGTAGACTTTAAAGACACGCTCCACCTCCAAATAATTACAGTTGGTAATTATCTTATCCCTGAGCAAAAAGTTTGGAGAACGTTTGCACTTAGCAAAAAAATACCCCTACAAACGTTCTTAATCGGGAACAAGCACTTCTTACCGTTTTTCTTCTTGTAACGAGGTCACAACAGCAGGACGCTCTGCAACAACTTTCATAAATTGCTCTAAATGTTTATATGCAGAAAGATCTAATTTAAAATAAAAAGCCCATCTTAATATAACAAATAAATAAGCGTCCGCTAAGGTAAAGTCTTTACCCATCAAATATGGTCCCTGCGCAAGATGCTCGTCAAGATACTTGAATCGGCTAGTAATGAGACTCATGAAAATGTTTTTTGTTTCTTCATTGAGATTAGGATAAAAGAATATTCCTACAGTTTTATGCAATTCAGTAGCAACATAATTAACCCATGCTAGTGTATGGTATCTTTTTAAATCACCGACTGGAGCCAAAAGCTTTTGACCAGGTGAGCTATCCGCTAGATACTGCAAAATAACCTGATTTTCAGTCAGCACATCGCCATTATCAAGCTGCAGTGCCGGTACCGCACCTTTAGGATTAATTGAGAAATAATTCTCGTTTGCGTGTGTTTTTTTTGTCTTTAAATCTACTTCTTCATCTTGAAAATCAAAGCCTAACTCATTAAGCACGATACGTACTGTTAAGGAACACGCTGACTTAGCATAATAAAGTTTCATATTCACTCCTGTGATTCATAATCATCTGTTTTATACTTAGTTGAGCATACTAGAAACGAGCGATTCTAGCCATGTGTTCTAAATTTGATTTCTGTTTCAAGATCATTTTCTAACTCGGAAACTAGTTTCATAGTAGAGGATGTTCTTTTAAAGAAAGGGAGATAATCCCACAGATACTTTTCTCTTAAAACTTCTAAGGTGGATTTATTTGTTACTTTCCAAGTATGAATGTCTTCTAGTAATGCATCAAGAGATAAATCATTCTTTGGCCCCGCGAGGTCTAAATACTTATCCCTCAATGTTGCAAACTTATCTTGAGTATCCGGAGAGTCAGGTTCTAGACACAGCATCTCTTCCATTCGCGTGTAGAGTTTCTTAAGGACATTGAGCTTGATCTCATCCAAATGCGCGAAGGTCGTTGGAGGTGCTGGAAGTGCATAAAAAGGGACATTTTCACTTGGTTTACCATGATCCAAATACGTTTCATAAGGTAATCCCCAAAGAAAACAGGAAGAAACCATCGATCCGACCGGTGCATGCTGAACTTCTTCGACTAGTCTAATTGCTGAGTGTCTGCATGTGTTATGTATATTCAGTCCATTCACGCTTTCTTGTACCTTTCTGACATCTCGAGAAGGAAAGACGCGTTGAATACTGTATGTTAGTGTGACTAGGTCAGGATTTTCATCTTGAGGTTCACTGGATACTAATGTAGCCGGCTCAGAAGGGCTTAGAGAGCCAGAATCTTCTACTTGAGGCTGTTCAGTGGTATGATCTTGTGCCGTTTTTTGGGGATTTTCCTTTATCCCTGGTTTATAACATCCAAAAGTATTCTTATCCGTTTGGATTGATTCCAATATTTGTACAAACTCCAAATATTGCTCATAAGAAATATCATAAGCTTGATAGCTCATTGGTTGAAGCTCTGCGCCTTCCCTCCAGACCCCTTCATCCCCTAACTTTGATTTATTACTGAAAAAAAGAGCATTACAAATGAACGTCATACTATCAGCATAGTCAGGCTCATCAATTCCACTATCGCCCCATTTTCCTACGCGACAAAGCACGCGCTGGACTTTATTTTTTTTCGGGTCATATATCCCCAACATCACAAAAGAATGTACATCTCCCTTTCTCTTATTGATAGAAATAAAAAAATGATCAGTTTTTTTATTAATTTTAAGCTTGTCAGGTGGGCAAAATGGACTATTTTTTGGTTTTGATTTTGATTTTGGTTTTGATTTTGGTTTTGCTAATGAGGCATTTTCATTATCTGCTGATGGGGTGGCCTTATCATCAGACGCTCCATCATCCACATTATTCGATGCAATATTTTCATTATCAGGCGTTAAAAGAGTAACAGGAACTTTACTTTTAGTCATATATGATAATTTTTAAAGCGGAAAGCGCAAATTATATCATGCGATTTGCATTGTTACTACTATGGCACAAATACAACAATTTGCTCCATCTACTCGAGGTGTATATCTTAGAAAAATCCCTTCTCCTAAATGGAGAAGGGTTAAGAAAAAAGGCTTTACGATATGCATTGTAATTCAGGATAATTTTTTAAAATGGCTTTATATAAACTTAGGTTTGCTTTCATGATCTCATCACCTAATTTAGAGTTAGGATCACCTTCACCACCCTTACCATTTAAAGCAACTACTGTGGTCACATTATTACAAGGCTGCCAAAAATACATCACGCGAAATCCTAAAGTACTTCCTTTATAAACCCAAAAACGTTGCTTCAGTTCTTTATCATAAAGAGACCCTACTCCTAATCCAAATCCATGCGGATCTTCTGCAGTTACTTTAGGGATAGGTTGTCCGGTTTTCATAGAGACCACAGATTCCAGCTCAGCTAAAATTCGCTCTCTATAAATTGGCTTGATCAATGTACCGTGATAAAGTAATTGTACCCAACGCATTACGTCTTCAGTAGTTGCAACGATTGCGCCAGCAGCGCCTGCCCAAGATAAGTCATTAGATATCGTATCAATTAATTTATTTGTTTTTTCATCAAAAAAATATCCATGTACTCTACGTTCCTCAACTGATTTTGCTATAGCTTGGCTGTCAGGTCCTGCAAGATAAAACGAATCATTTAAGCCATTTTGTGAATTAATAATGCGTAATTTTAATTGGTTGGCAAAAGTATCATTGGTCACCTTTTCTATCACTAAACCAGCCAGAATATAATTAGAATTTGAGTATTCAAAAAGATTATCTTTTCTCTTCTTGAGTGGTTTTTCAGGATGAGCATACTTTAATAATTCTTCATCGGTCCAAATCTTATCTAAATGCGCCTCCATTTTTCTGGAAAATTCCTCATCTTCAGAATAATTTGGAATACTACTGGTCATATTTAGTAATTGTCTTAAAGTAACATTTTTCCAATTAGGATATTGTGGTAACCATTTCCCTAAAGGATCATCAAGAGTCAATTTATCTTCTGTCTGTAATTGCAACAAAATAAGTGCAGTAAATGATTTGGTAATACTGCCAATATCAAACAAATTGTTTGCTGTAATCGGTTGCGATAAAGGAGGAAACCCCATAGTACCATGTACTACCGTGTGAGTTTCTTTTTTAGAACTCATACGATTTTGGGGAATTAAGACGGTTGCAGCTATCGCTGAAAATTTTTCTTTTTTACTGTACTTCTGATAATAGCCCTCTATTTCTTTCTGCAACTGATTTGTGAGGTTAGAATAACTATCAGCATAAAGCATTGGGGCAGTTAAAAAAGCCATAAAGGCTAATCCAAATAACTGTGATTTTAATTTCATAAGCATCATCCTTTTTTATTAAAATTATCACTCATATCAAAATACGATATTCACGAGTCTAAGAATATAGAATCTGCAGATCATCATTTCCTTCAACCTGCAGAGCATAAAACACAACAAATATAGAAATTAACTACTGGCTTGAGCCCTAGTGTTTAATTGTTGTAAAGCATTTTTAAGGCGTGTTAAGACCCTTTCTTTACCTAATAAAGTCAGTGTCATATCAATAGATGGCGACATACCCGAGCCTGTTACAGCGACTCGCAGTGGTTGTGCTATTTTCCCCATATTGATATCAAATTGCGCACTGATGTCATTAATACACTCTTGCAAATGGTCTTTTTCCCAAGACGTTACCGTTTGAAACCGTTCATAAAGTGCTGTCAGTGGCTCCAAAACAACTGGACGCAAATGTTTTTTTACTGCTGCTTCATCATATTCAATTGAATCAGTAAAAAAATATAAACTCATTTGACACATTTCTACTAAAGTTTTACATCGCTCTGCCTGAATCGCGACCAAATCTGTTAATTTGGGTCCCTTAGAAAGATCAATACCCGCCTGTTCAAAGTGCCAACGTAATGCTTGAGCAACCTCTTCAACAGAATCATTTTTTTGATAATGTTGATTTAACCAATACAACTTTTCATAATTAAAACTCGAAACACCTCGACTCACATTCTTTAAATCAAAGCATTCAATCATTTCATTAATACTAAAGATTTCCTGATCACCATGAGACCAACCTAAACGCACTAAATAATTGAGTAACGCATGAGGTAAAACACCTAATTCTTTAAATTGCAGTACGCTTACGGCACCATGTCTTTTGGATAAACGTTTACCATCCTCACCTAAGATCATCGGTAAATGAGCAAATACAGGAATTGGTGCATTAAGTGCTTGAAACAAGTTAATCTGTCTTGGCGTGTTATTAATATGATCATCGCCACGAATTACATGGGTTATTTTCATATCTATATCATCGATAACCACAGCAAAATTATAGGTTGGGTGTCCATCAGAACGAACAAGAATCAAATCATCCAACTCACTATTTCCAACATGGATTTCTCCATAGACTTCATCATGAAACGTAACAATTCCTTGTTCAGGATTTTTAAAACGGATTACATAGGGCTTATCCGATAAAGGTAAGTTTCTATCACGACAGTGACCATCATAACGCGGTTTTTCTTTAGCTTCTAATTGTGCGGTTCTTAAAGCTTCCAGACGTTCTTTACTGCACTCACAACGATAAGCCTTACCCTCATCCAAAAATTGTTGCGCGACATGATTGTATCGATCATAACGCTCCGTTTGATAAAAAGGACCCTCGTCATAATCCATACCTAACCAAGACATACCATCTAAAATAGCTTGTACCGATTCCTTAGTAGAACGTTCTTGATCCGTATCCTCTATACGCAAAATAAACTTACCTTGATGGCGCTTTGCATAAAGCCATGAAAATAAAGCAGTTCTTACTCCACCCACGTGTAAAAAACCAGTTGGGCTTGGTGCAAATCGGGTTCTAACTGTCATAATCTCTTCCACATTGTAAGGAATAAAATAATCGGGCTATAATAACTGACTTTAAAGCCTGGGTGAAGGATATTATGAGCAGACTTTAGCCCGCTTATCACCCTTTACGTTACGTTGCGTGCGATGCAGGCTAAAATTAAAGTATTATCCAAACTATTTGGTGAGACATTTTGAAAAGCATTGGTATTAAGTATCAACTAAGAATTACCACCCTAATTCCAGCCTTTTTAGTCGCACTGCTTCTCGCTATTTTTTATAATGGACTTTTTGGTAATGACTTGAAGCAGCACATGTCGCGTCTGGGAGAGGCTTACATCCGTCAATTGCTTCCTGCTGCACAATACGCCATGCTGCGCCGTGATGACCGCACTTTGCAAGGTTTAATTAATGCATCCACAATCAATCCAGAAGTGAAGGCCCTTGCCTTTTACAGTAGCGACGGACAACTACTTGCATATCGCGGCGGCAAACATTCGTTGGATAAACCATTTAGTCCGCCTAAATTTACGGGGGATTATATTGAAAGCAAGCAAATTAATCCGTTTACAATTAATTTCATCGCACCAGTTACTATTCCTAAATTCAATCTTTATTCCAATTCCTCTTTTAAGAATATCCTCAGTCCAATGGCTTCGCGTGCAGATGATATTCTAGGCTGGTTATCCATTGATATTGATACGCGCTCGATGATAATAAAACGTTACCAAATGCTCATTGTAACTATCTTTATTACTCTATTTGGCTTGCTTATGGGATTAACCATCCACTATTTTCTCTCCAAGCGTATTTATTTGCCCATTTCTCGCTTGCGTCGGAGCATGAAACAAATTTTACGAAATGAATTCGAAACAGAAATCAAAACAACGAGCGCAGGCGAATTGGGTATCATTGAGCAAGGTTGCACCCATTTGCAGAAAAAATACCTCGAAACAATGCGTGATTTAAATCAACACATCGAAGTAGCCACCGAAGATTTACAACAAAGTCTTGAGCTATTGGAAGAAAAAAATATTGAGCTCTCACTTGAGAAGAAAAAAATAGAAGAAAAAAGTCGGCAAAAATCAGAATTCATTGCCAATATGAGTCACGAAATCCGTACACCTATGAATGGTGTTATTGGCTTTACTAACGTTTTATTGGAAAGCAAGCTTGATCCATTACAATTAGATTATGTCAAAACGATTAAAGCCTCCGCACAAGACCTGCTAGGAATTATTAATGATATCCTTGATTTTTCTAAAATTGATGCTGGAAAACTACATCTTGATTGCATCCCGTTAAATATACGTCATTGTATTGATGAAGTACTAACACTCGCAGCTCCCAATGCCCACAAAAAAGGAATTGATTTAATCCCAATAACCGATGTCAGTGTACCCAAAATTGTCTTGGGTGATCCCTTTAGAATCAAACAATTCATTACTAATTTGGTGACTAATGCGGTTAAATTTACAGATCATGGTTATGTTCTGATTCGCACTAAAGTGGAGCAGGAAACGGAAAAAGATTACACTTTATGCATCAGTATCATTGATACAGGTTTGGGTATTTCTCCAGAAGATCAAGGCAAATTATTTACTGCCTTTAACCAAGCAGATACCAGCATTACTCGACGCTATGGCGGTTCAGGTCTCGGATTGGTCATTTGTAAAAAACTCTGTGAAGAAATGCATGGTCGCATTACCTTTACCAGTGAACTCAATAAAGGTTCCAGCTTTATCGCGAATGTTAAGGTTGAAAAGTTAGTTGCCTACGAAATAGAAAAAAATCAAATACACCCCTTCGCTCACTTTAAAATGTTATGCTTTGATGATAATTCGCTACATTTAGAAGCACTATGTAATGGCCTTGGTTATTGGGGAATAGAGTGTATTCCCGTAAATTCATTGAATCATCTTGCAAGTGCTCTTGAGAATAATAAAGACTGCAATATTGCTTTTCTCAATATTAATAAAGGTTATGAGCAAAAAATTGCTGAAATCATTTCCGAACATAATTATTTCCCGTATGTGTTGATTTCCAAATGGCTCATCAATGACTACACTGCACTCGGTGCACAAGGCTTTTTATATAAGCCAATTAGTATTCAAAAACTACAAGATGTTATTGAGTCTCTAACCAGCCAAGAAAACGTTGAAAAACCAGTCAATCATGAATTAGATGGCTTAAGAGAGCAATTACGTTTCATGCACCCAGACTTGCTCATCGCTGAAGACAATCCAGTGAACAAAATGCTCTTGGATTCTTTATTAGGCACCCACGCCAATATGACTGCTGTTGATGATGGTGAAATGGCTGTATCGGCTTGTAATGACAAAAAATACGACTTGATTTTACTCGATTTACAGATGCCTAAAATAAATGGATTAGAAGCAGCTCGACTCATTCGACACAAATCACAACTAAACCGCCATACCCCTATCGTGCTAATTAGTGCAAATGGCAGTGATGTGAACAGCATTGATCTCAAAAAAGCAGGTGTCGACTTTTGCTTGCAAAAACCTATAGATGAAAAACAACTACTGACCCAAATTCTTCGTATTGCAGATAAGGCAAAACACGCTGCAATTGATTGGCAATTATGTGTGCAAAAAGTATCAGGAAATCAAGTGCTTGCTGAAGAATTTCTTGCGCGATTTGTCGAGGAATTACATAAAAATCGTGATGAATTTATCCAATTAATGCATGATAAAAATATCAAAAAAATAGGAGAAGCGGCACATAAACTTCATGGAGCATGTTGTTTTTCTGGAGTACCTACTTTACAGAAAAAAGTAGTTCATGTAGAAAAACTGGCTGCGCATACCGCATCAATTGAAGAGCTTGCTACTCCTTTTGCAGAACTAATTCAAAGCATTGACGCAGTGATTAATGAATATGAAAATCAAAAAATAAGAATTTAAGCGATTACTTATCTCTTCTCTTATTCTCCCCAAGAGGCTATGAGGCAGGTAATTACTTCAACAAGGAGAAAGAATGACTGTAAAAAATGCAATATATGCTCAATCAGGTGGCGTAACCGCTGTAATTAATGCGTCAGCTTGTGCTGTGATTCAGACTGCAAGGCAATATCCACAACATATTGGCAAAGTCTACGCAGCCAAAAACGGGATTATTGGTGCTTTAAATGAAGAGCTTATTGATACATCACTAGAGAGTGATGCAGATATCGCCAAATTATTACAAACACCTTCTGGTGCTTTTGGTTCTTGCCGTTATAAGTTAAAAGAGGACGGTGATGAATATGAGCGTTTAATTGAGGTTTTTAAAGCCCATAATATAGGATATTTTTTCTATAACGGTGGTGGTGACTCACAAGATACAGCACATAAAATATCGCAAATAGGCTCTAAAATGGGCTATCCAATTATCTGTATCGGCATACCAAAAACGGTAGATAATGATCTTCCCTATACTGATACCTGCCCCGGATTTGGTTCTGTAGCTAAATATGTAGCTATTTCTGCCCGAGAAGCAGGTTTTGATGTTGCATCAATGGCAGCTTCATCAACAAAAGTCTTTATTCTAGAAGTAATGGGACGCCATGCTGGATGGATTGCGGCAGCCAGTGGCTTGGCAAGTCAACACCCTGATGAGCCACCCCACATCATTTTATTACCTGAAGTTCCATTCCAACAAGGAAAATTCCTGAGAAAAGTAGACGAATGCGTTAAAAATTATGGTTATTGTGTTGTTGTCGTGTCAGAAGGAATTCGTAATACCGAAGGTAAATTCTTAAGTGAGGCTGGAATTCGTGATGCATTCGGTCATGCCCAATTAGGTGGTGTTGCACCAGTCATTGCTCAGTACATCAAAACGGAACTGAATTACAAATACCACTGGGCAGTTGCAGATTATTTACAACGCGCAGCCCGCCACATCGCCTCAAAAGTTGATCTGGATCAGGCTTATGCGCTTGGTAAGGCCGCAGTAGAATATGCCATAAAGGGTCATAATGCCATCATGCCAATAATCGTTCGTGAACATGATGAACCCTATCAATGGTCTATTGGCCATGTTCAACTAGCTAATGTTGCGAATCAAGAAAAAGCCATGCCTAAAACATATATTGCCGAAGATGGAATGGGTATTACTGCTGAATGCAAACGATATTTGTTACCTTTAATTCAAGGCGAAGCGTACCCAGACTACGTTAACGGGCTACCTGATTATGTTCGCTTAAAGAATCAATTGGTACCTAAAGTACTTAGTCATATAAAATAGCAGATATATTAGGAATTAAAATTTTCAGAAACCGCTCCACCTACCGCGCTTCATGCGCGGTAGGTGGAGCAAAAACAACCATTCATTACTGCAATTCAAGCAACCCTTATTGGGTTCTGCTACAATAAGAATAGGAAAAGAAGTAAAGAGGACTTCCTTTTCTTGCCATGGCAGGTTGTATCGTTGTTTTGGCCTATTTGTGTTGTAAGTTTCTGATAAATGGCATTTTTTTTGCATATTTATCGTTGTACGAATCATTAGGAGCAAATAATGAAACAAAAAGGCTTTACTTTAATTGAGTTGATGATAGTAGTGGCAATAGTTGGTATTCTTGCCGCAATTGCTATTCCAGCTTATCAGGATTATGTTGTTAGAGCGCGTGTAACAGAAGGATTAAGTCTTGCCTCTTCAGCACAGACTACGATTTCTGAAAATGCCACGACGGGCGCTAGTGCTTTAGACTTGGGTTGGGCCCAACCTCCCCAAACGCCTAACGTTGCAAGTGTTGTAGTTACTCCAGCGACTGGTGTAATTACAGTAACCTACACTGCTCTAGCAAACAATGTGGTTCTTACCTTGACTCCGTCATCTAATGGACAACCACTTGTTGCGGGAACACCACCTACAAATCCAATTACCTGGGTTTGTGCAGTACAAAATGCTGCCGATGACCGTTATGTTCCAGCAAATTGCAGAATCTAATCCTATCTTTTTTAAAAGCCGCTTTAAGGCGGCTTTTTTATTATGAATTTTTATACTTAATGAGTAAGAGTTAAATATGTCACGTAAAAATCGTATTGAAGCATTGATCGAACAAGAGCTAATTCCCGTTTATTTAAGTGTTGAAGATGAATCAGCCAACCACCATGTTCCGGAAAACGCACAAACTCATTTCAAAGTTACTGTCGTTTCTTCACAATTTACTGATTTATCACGAATCGCACGCCATAGACTATTAAATCAATTGCTGAAAAATGAATTTGAACTCGGACTACATGCCTTAAGCATGCATTTATTTGCCCCAGAAGAATGGGAAAATAAGGGAAAAAGCGTTTTGAACTCCCCTGCATGTAAGGGAGGCTTTAATAAAGAAAACAAAGATATATAAGATTAATATTATAATTGTAGCCTGGGTGTAGCGTAGCGGAACCCGATTTCTTAGCATGAAAAAACTTCTTAATCCTGAGGTCCGCTGTTTCTCATCCAGACTGCAATTAAATCCAAACTCAATAAAGCGGCATATTTTTTGCTTCATTTTCATGCAGTTAAGAATAACTCTTTAAGGATTAGAATGAAAATAGAAACATACGAAGCAAAGTTTGGTGAATTGACCGAGCAGGCAATGAAACTGAGTAATCAATTCACGTCAAAAGCTTTGTTACAAAAAGAAATAACCACGCTTAGTAATGAAGCTGTAGTATTTTATAAAACAAACAGTGATCATAAAAAATCTGATTATCAATTAAGAATAAAAATTTTTCTCGAATTCGATAATTTATTGAAGAGCATAAAAAAAGATTTTGACTCTCAGAGCGATAATAACAAAAAAGATTCATTTTTTAAGAAACTCAAGAGAATAAAAAATCCTGACTATTATGAGAATATACCCAGTTCAGAAAGATCAGTAAGCCTATGATTTTAAATAATTATTAATATTATTTATTGACTAAATAACATTTTCTGTACCTTTCTATTCTGTAAAAAATCTGCCTGCAGTATTGTAATAATAATATGCTTTGAATTGTAATCTGCAGGTAAAATTCGTTTTTCATCATAATTATTTAGCTTAAAAACTACAAAATTGATGCGATATGATAAAATAAATAGTAACGTCCATTGCCAACTTCCTATATAATGCCGGGCACTTTTAACAAGTCGATTTAATTAATGAACAACTGGTCTTCTGAAAAAATATCTGTCCTAGCCCTGGTCTTACTAATTACAGGTGCAATTGATAGTATAAGAAACTTACCGGGAACTGCCCTATTCGGCTCTTCATTAATTTTTTTCTTTATCTTTTCTGCGATTGTTTTTTTAATTCCAGTAGCTTTGGTGGCGGCAGAGTTGTCGTCAACTTGGTCTGATGAGGAAGGTGGAATTTATAGTTGGGTAAAGCATGCTTATGGTGAGAACCTTGCATTTTTTACTATCTGGCTGCAGTGGATCAATACTTTAGTCTGGTATCCAACGATTTTATCCTTTATTGCAGGTGTCTTAGCCTATTTAATCAATCCCGAACTAGCTCAAAATAAATATTACTTAATTTCAGTAATTCTAGTTGTATTCTGGTCATTGACCATAATTGCTTTATCTGGATTACGCGCCTCAGCACATTTTGCAGGTCTTTGTGCCATATTAGGAATGATACTTCCCATGGGATTTATTATTTTTCTTGCATTGATCTGGGTTATTAAAGGGCATCCTATAGCGATTGATTTAAGCCTATCTCATTTGATACCGCACTGGAAAGACAGTCAATCCTGGGTATCACTCACCGCTATTATGACCTCATTTCTAGGTATGGAGCTTGCGGCAGTACATGTTCGTAATGTGCATAATCCACAAACGAATTTTCCTCGTGCGATGTTTTTCTCAGTCCTGCTTATCTTGACCACTATGATTTTTGGTTCTTTAGCTATAGCGTTTGTTCTTCCAAAAGAAAAAATCAGCCTGATTGATGGTGTACTACAAGCCTTTACTAACTTTTTCCACGCATATAATCTTGAATGGCTATTGCCCATATTGATTGCATTATTACTTTTAGGAAGTTTAGGTAGCATGATCAACTGGATCATTTCACCTGCTAAGGGCTTGCTGATGGCGGCCAATCATAACTTCTTGCCAAAGTTTATGTGCCAATTAAATAAGCGTGGTATGCCTTCGCGAATTCTAATCACCCAGGCAATTTTGGTTACGCTTTTATGCAGTGGATTTCTATTGTTTCCCAGCGTCAATGCCATCTATTGGCTATTTACAGCCTTAAGCACCGAACTCTATATTATGATGTATGTTTTGATGTTTATTGCAGCCTGGAAATTAAAAAGCAAATTTGCCCATCTTAAGCGACCTTTTGCAATCCCCGGTAAGAAAACAGGCTACTATCTGACGTGCATTTTAGGTTTATGTGGTTGCACTATGACTTTAATTGTAGGTTTTATACCACCAGTAGAGTTTATGAATTTTGGAAGTGCAAGTCATTTTCGCTTAGTTTTTTCTATGGGAATAGCAATCATGATGCTCCCTGCATTTTTGCTGTATTGGCGTAAAAAACACCTTACTAAGTCTGAGGATTAATAGAGAAAAGATTACTTAATGCTTCTCAAATGATGTATGCTCTTCCTCCCCATCAGAAGCGTGAGCTGGGTGAGTTATTTTGTCCATCGCCGATTTGTATTTGGTACATGAGTCGATTGTTGGTAAATCCACTCCTTGCTTTTTGTCAAATAATTCTTTACCAAGAAAATGCTTTGACTCTAAAAATTTTTGCAGTGATGTAGATAACTCACTTCCTTTTACTTGGATTGTAAATCCCAATAATTTACGAGTTTTACCCAGCGTAGTTTTTTCCTGTTGTTCATTAGAAACATGAATGACCTCTCTTACAGCTTCTGTAAGTGATGATTTTGCCTCTTCAAACGTACATTTGCCCTGCCCCAGATCACTCTTAATCTTATTGATTTGAGCCTTTAATTCAACCAGAGCACGTGCCGTTGGATCAACCACTTTCAAACCACGTTCAGAATCATTTAAAATCATTTGCAATTTTTTAGGGAGTGACTGTTTTAAGTCATTCACTAAATTATCAAATTTTTTCAGGTTTTCTCTATTACAATTTATTTTTGCTTCGAGATCCAATACCTGTTCCCATATTGTTTCTATTTGTTCACCGTTAATATCATCTTTTGCATATTCGTCTAATATACTTTTTAAAGCAGAATGTAATAACGCCTCATTTCCAGCAAGTGTGCCTTTCTTATTTAAAGCAAAGATTTTTTCATTGGCATTGGCATATATTTTGTACATATTTGGAGAAAAATTTTGTTCCGTTAATTTTCTATCTATTTCTTGAAGGGTTTGAAAAGAAGGAACATGATATTTTTCGGGATCAGCAGAATAAAATTTATTTAAAACCTTTTGAAACGCAACTAGAGCATCAATTCGCTGTCCGTATGCTTGATAAAGACGGTCTTTATGTAATTGCAACGCCCCATTATAACGCATAAAATCATCATATCGAGGATCACTTTTATCAAATGGGCTAGGTATTGGTTTGAATGACTCATCTAGGATTTTTTTCAAATCTTCTTTGGATTTAGTTTTTAGCTCATCAATGCCATCTAGCACATCTTTAATCGTTAAATGCCCTCTAAATGAAGAAACAAGCTGATTGTCATTTTCAAATAGCCTATCCAAATCTTTTAGTACATCATTATCAAAATTGGTATTCCCAGTGCTTACATATGAATTATGCTGGCCGGTATTCCCACTGCCTACACCTGTATCAGTTATCATTAATTTGCCGTTGATGAAGGCAAAATTATCGTAATTTCCCAAAAAATCATGAAAACCCATAAGCCCGCAAACAACAAATGCTTTCCTCAGTGGGGCAAAACCCGATTCTTGTAATTTCTCTCTATTATAAACCTCTGTTTTTTTCCCTTTTGGTGTATCAAATTGACCAGCATATTGAGATGCGAGCTCTTCTTTTACAAAACCATTCTCATCAAGGTAATATTTAAGGCCGCTTGGAAAGTTATCCGGATTTTTTTCATTATGATATGTAGAATAAGCGATTGTATTTTTGACAGCAGCTCCTTCCCCAAGAAAAAAGTTTAACATCGCGGAATTAGCAACCTCCACTCGATTACGCACATTGTTAATTGCAAAATCTTCTTTAGTTTGAAACTTAATGGCCCCCGTTTTAACCAAAAACATCCGCTGTTGTTTTTCAGCATCAGAGGCCTTTGAATATTCCTGACTGTCTTTGCCTCTTTCTTGCTCAATCGTGGAGGCATTTTCATTTCGTTCACGATACCAAAGCCATCTTCCCTTCACAGTACCACTCACCTTTGGCGCAACACCCGGTGCATCAAATCCTAACTTTTTACCAAAAAACCTTTTTTTATCTATAAAATCTATCATTATTGGGCTCGTTAATACGCTTACAACTTATGATAAATTATAGAACAGGAAAATTTATTTTTTTTAGCAAAAGGAAATTGTGTTTCTGAACTTCTAGAAACAAACAATTCATATCATACGATATGAGAAAGACAACAAAGTATATAGATTGTTCTACAGAGCCTTATTCAAGATTACAACTTATCCTTTTCCTCTAATGAAATAACTCGAGCTTCGTGCTCCAACATAACAGGTATACCATCATGGATAGGGAATGCCAGGCGGTCAAATTTACAAATAAACTCTTGTTTTTTTAATAATAATTTTCCTTTACACAAAGGGCATACCAATATTTCCAATAGTTTTTTATCCACAAAATTCTCCTATGAGTCTAAGTCACTTTATTTCGTACGTATACAGGTTGCGCCTGAGCAGCTGAAATGGTTTTTTGTCCAGAAAACTGAGCAAATTGAATCATGGCTTCTGCTGAAGGGTTCACTGTTATTTTATCGCTAATTTGTGATTTAACTTCCAGTGTAAACTCATCCCAATATAAATCTACTCCTGCTCCAGCAAGGATTATAGATTGTTCTTCTGGGAGTGTAAGCTCGTGCACTGGATTAACATGTTCCTCTGCTGTCCATTGATCTGGAGCAAAATAAGCCCAATACATTTCTTGCATGCGTGCATCCACTACCGCCAATACAGGTGCATGGTGCATTTGTTTTTTCTGGCGAATTGACCAAGCAATTGCGACTAGACTGCTCACCGGAATCAACTGCAAATCATGAGCATAAGCCAGCCCTTTTGCAATACTGCAGGCAATACGTAAACCAGTAAAACTTCCAGGACCACGACCAAATACAATAGCATCCAGCTGATTCATCTGTAATCCGGAGCTGACCATCAACTTATCAATCATGGGTAAAATAAATTGTGCATGCGTTTTTTGGTTGCTTTGTTCATCGCAAAGTAGTTCATTCCCTGTCAGCAAAGCCACGCTGGCTGTTTCAGTAGATGTATCAATTGCTAGCAGTTTCATAATCCAACTCTAATTCTTTAATAAATGTAAGTACTTTTTGTTCATCACGAGTTTTCGGTAATTGAGGTAAACTAGCCAGAATACGCCCACCATAATCTCTACTAGTAAGACGAGGATCAGCAATCATTAAAACCCCTTTGTCTGTATTATCCCGAATTAAACGCCCTACCCCTTGTTTTAGGGCAATAACTGCCCCTGGTAAAGACAATTCGTCAAAACCAGACAAACCTTTTTCTTTTAAATAAGCCATTCTACCACGAATTACCGGATCAACTGGGCTCGCAAAAGGCAACTTATCAATAATAACACAAGAAAGAGCGTCACCTTTGACATCCACGCCTTCCCAAAAGGTCGCTGTTCCCAATAAAACAGCATTCCCTAATTGCCTAAAACGCTCCAATAAAATAGGTTTTGCCTCAGTTCCCTGAATTAATAAGGGATAGTTTAAAATATTGCCCATCATTTGAGCAACTTGTTTTAATGCTTTATGGCTGGTAAATAGAAAGAAACAGCGTCCACCTAAAGCATTAATTAAGGGAATAGCTCGTGATACTAATAATTCATAATAAGCTGCATCCTTAGGATCAGGTAACCCTCTAGGCAAATAAAGTAACGCTTGTTGTTGATAATCAAAAGGACTGGGCAATAATAAGGTTCTCGCTTCATGCAGTCCAAGAGGCTTACAAAAACAATCAAAAGAATCTGCAATAGTTAGGGTTGCAGAAGTAAATACATAAGTACACTCTTGACGCAAAAGCAGACTACTGAATGTTTCCGCAACATCATAGGGAGTAATATGAAAAACTAAAGTATGCTTAAAACGCTCTAACCAACGTATTTTATTATTATGTTCTTGGCTAAAGAACGACAAGATTCGTGTAAACTCCAGTAATCTTTCTTTACACCGTGCCAGTCCAGGAAACTCCGCAAGCGACAGGTCGTTAAAACACGCCATAATGTCATCTTTTAGTGTCAACCACTGGGTCCAAACACTCATAAAGGATTTATTATGCTTGATTTCTTCCCAACTGAGCCGCTCGTCTGCTCTATGCAAACAGTTGAAAAACTCGTCCAGCAACAGATCAGTTTTATGACTTAATGCTTTCAATGGGCGATTTGCGAGATCCATGATGGGCCATTCTTTAATGAGATCATCTAATAAATCACGAAATTGTCGTGTTCCAATCCGCTCCCCATGAAAATGAGTAGCTATTTCGGCAAGTTGATGCGCTTCATCAAAAATAACAACATCCACACCCGGCAATAACTCCCCAAATCCCTCTTCTTTTAAGCGTGAATCAGCAAAAAAGAGATGGTGATTAATTACCACTACATCAGCGTCTAACGCGCGTTTGCGTGCCTTGAGTAAAAAACAGGTTTCATGATTAGGACACTCCGTACTTAAGCAATTATCGACTGTGGATGTTACATAATGCCAAACTGGTGAATCTTCACTCAATTCAGGCAACTCCGATCGATCCCCATTTTTCATTTGTGACAATTTATTGCGTACAAGAGCGACTTCATGAGCACATTGGGGGCTTTGAAACTGACCTTCTTCTGAGTGTAATTCAACACGATATTGACAAATATAGTTGGATCTTCCTTTAAGATTTTGTATACGAGCAGATAATCCCAAGGCCCTCACTAAAGTAGGCAAATCTTTTTGATACAGTTGATCTTGTAAGGTTTTAGTTGCTGTAGAAATGAGCGCTTTTTTGCCACTTAACAAACATGGAAGTAAGTAAGCAAACGTTTTACCTGTTCCCGTACCTGCTTCAGCAATTAAAATCGATTGATCTTCAATCGCTTCAGCAATAGCCACAGCCAAATCAGATTGTGGCTTACGCGCCACAAATCCAGCAATGGCCGTGGAAAGTCGTCCTTTCTCGCTAAGAATGAGCTGACATGATTCAGCAAGTGAGGTGATTTCTACCACTCTTTCTGTAAATATTGAAGTTTATCCTTAACCTCTTCCCAATCTTTAGCATCGGGAGGAGCATCTTTTTTAGCAGTAATATTAGGCCATTCTTTAGCAAGCTCAGCATTTAATTCTTTAAATTGCTGCTGTTCTGGGGTTAAATCATCTTCGGAAACAATTGCATTGACAGGACATTCAGGTTCACACAATGCACAATCAATACATTCGTCTGGATGAATTACCAAAAAATTTGGTCCTTCATAAAAACAATCAACAGGGCATACTTCAACACAATCAGTATACTTACACTTAATGCAACTTTCTGTTACTACAAAAGTCATGATAACCCTTTTTTAGGCTAGAAATAATGAATATTAAATCATAAAAATGCCCCTTTACGATAGTCATTTTCTCGAGTAATTGCACAGACTAAAACTTATCTTTCTCAATTCAAGCGAGTTTATGGTTCACTTTAAAAATCGAAAAAATCAGCGCGATAACTGATACACTTTTCAATCTCTCTATAATTCTTTGAATGGCCAACCAAATGCAATATTTTTGTACATTCACTGCAAGTATTTATGCTCATTTTAGGGGCTTATATTTACAAGAAAAAATCTTAGTGTAAAAAGATTGTCAACACATATTTAGTCGAGTAATTTATCTAATTGTCTTTTTCCGTTGGAGCATCCATGCAATTAAATGCTAAAAAAGAGGGGCAGTCCGCCGCATCGGCAGTACACTCTTCAGGGGAGAGAAAAAAATCATACTCACATTTATGAAATTTTTCCAACGTCTCAAGAACAAGAAGCCGCGCAAGATAATTTCCTCCCGACCAGCGTAAAAGAAAACGCTCAGGGATGAGTTTTTTTATGTAACAAAAATTATTTTTTTACCTTTCATTGAATCAATACTCAGAAACAACAGCAATATCATATATCCTTTGCGGTAGTTGCATTGATTATTATATGGAAATCCTTAATGTTCTTTTTGACCAAAAGCATAAAAATTGTCTATATTTATAAGCAGGAATAATTTGTTTTTTTTATAAGGACTTAATTAATGGAGTTGGGGCAAAAAAATAGGATTATTGAACGAATTTTAAAAGATAAAAGTGAAAATCCTGATGCAATGAATCTGCAAGCGCTTGATCTTAATCATTATTCTGATCTAGAGAAGCTATTGGATCATATAGATTTCCATCAAAATGGTCTATTTAACTTAGAAACCCTGGAAACAGATCCAGAGCAATGGCGAGAATTTTGTTACATTGTTAACTATTCCTCTACTTTTGATAAAATTGGTTCCCCGCCTTTATTAAAAGCTGTTGACTTCGAAAAAGCAGAAGAATGCATTCGTTATACTCTAAATGCTCATGAAATTATTCAGTTACCTAAAGACAATTACTACGCACGCCCTGCCTATACATTACAAAATGCTGATACTGAGTTAGATGATTTAATCGCGAGCAGCCGAGCAAGGCTGTATGCGCTCACACAAACTATTCCAGAAGCCACTCAATTTGATGCCTCTAACTCCTTACAGGTCGCCGCCCAGATTCTACGTCTGCAAGAAGAAATAGAACGATTGCCCCAGAATGACTTAGAAAAAGAAAAGTTAGAAAAAAGATTAAATATCTTCCTAGATCTTAATAATATCAATGGCTTAAAACAAATCCGTATCCCACAAGATAATGGCTTAGCCCTCACTTATTGTACACTACAAGAAAATATAGGTGGCGTAACAGAAAAAATTACATTAATGAGTCTGACGAATGTAAAAAAACAGCTACGACGCCTATGTAATCGCGCAGAAGGCTTGAGTGTGGCGGATTATCACACTGAGAGAGGCCAATATAAACTCAGTACACAAGCCATTATTAAATTACCGAAACATGGAACTATTCAAGAAGTTCAGCATGAAGCAATGGCGCTTAATATCTCTCGATTAATGGGATTAGATACGACTGCTACAACCACAATTACTTATAATGGGCACCCTGCATTATTTATTCCCTTTGATGAGATACAGTTGCTTAGTGATTTCTCTTTAGGAAAAACCTTTTATGCTTGGTTAGTAGGAAAAAGCTATACTCACTATTCAACCATTAAGACCATTGGTGAAGGAATACAAGCAGATTGTTTTATTGATGATTTTGGTGATGCATTTGCCTTGCTTTACCTCTGTAGTGACACCGATGCAATAGGTGGCAACTGTCAAAACAAAGCATTAAGAAATGCAAAATCTCTTTATATCTTTGATCAGTCACTTATGGATACTCACAAATTTATTCTTGATTCACGCATGTGCCTTATACCTGGAGGGTTTCTTAAAAAACACACACGCCATGGTTTAGGAAGAAATCGCACCATTATTGAAGACTCATCCATGCACGCTAAATTTGAAAGCATCATAAAATTGCAGGCAATTGGCAATAAAATTCTCCAATATATCACTCATACGATATTACAACATCAGCAGCAAGCAGCTCGAATTAAGCGACAATTTAAAAAACCTTTGAGTACCGAAAAGCAAAGCCAACTCACTTCAGAATTAAGTGATCTGGTGCTTCTCGAAAAAGACGCGGAAACACTGCGAACTATGATGATAGAGCGTCTCGCAGCAATTGATGACGTTCTTCCGCAAACAGTAGGCAATATCGATTTACCTATGATAAGAAATGCCCTGATCTTTGAAAAACTAATACACAATCCTATATTGTATAGTGACGATGGCCGCCCTTTTAAAAACCCTTGGACTTATAGACAACAAAATAAGCTAAAACAAGTAGAAGAGCTGAACAATGGCTTAATACAGTTGACTTTTAACGACAAAGTTCCTTCCGCAATGATAGATTTTATGATACGCCGTGGTGGAGGTAACTCCATAACTATCACCTCAAGTAAAACGGTAACTTTAAGTAAAGTTCAGTTAGCAGCATTAAGAGAAGACTTGCTTCATCCCGAATATCGATTAGTACTGGATCCCGCTATAAACTATTTGGAACCAATTGATTTGGCTTCAATTAAAGTAGCGTATAAAACAGGAAATCGAACTTATATTATGTACACGATTAACTGTTATCGTGAGAAAATGCGTTGCGATACGATCTCTGTTGATGAAAAACTAAAATGCATTGTTGAAACTGAAGAGCAGCTCAGAGAGCTTATTTTAACTGCTCATGATAGAGGCTTTGGCATGCATGTCATTAAAAAATTCTTTTTTGATGCACAACAGCAATTACAGCGACTGATGCCCCCCTTAAAGGTTCCAGAGAAATTAAATGATGCTTTTACTGCTGCTTTAAAGCTGGATAGGGTCTCTGAATTTAATGCCGTCGTTTTGGAAGCAATAAAACACGATAAAATCAGCGATCAACAATTTTTAAATTTTCTTGATGAATGTTTACAAAGAACAAATGCAGCAACAAATTATACAAAAGCCGGGCAAGAAAGTCTTGAACTCTCCAATAAAGCTAAAGAAGTGATACGTCAATTAGAGGTAATTAGGATGCCTTTTATTACTCAGCTCCTAGCATCATGCCCGCATCAAAATAAATTGAAGCAGGCTGAATCCTGCGTCATTGAAACAAAGCAGGAGAAGAAAGAGGATGTGTGGACAGCAGAATCGACATCAGATTCACTGTCATTGGACATAGTTCATGAACATGAAGAAAACATGAGTATTTTATGTAATTAAATAAGCCACATGAAGTGGCTTGCACACTAAAAGTAGTTAATGGAGCTATTATGCCTATACATGAGAGACGTCAACATTTTCGGGTAGAAGATCATATTTATTTTAACTACCGAGTTATGGAACCAGGGGAACTGTGTCCTGATCGCGCAGTTGTGGATCAACTTTTAGGCAAAAATGGGCAACGATATCTTGAGGCAGCACATTATTTCCAAGAAATTGATTATGAATTGGCTGAACTCACACAAGTCATTGCACTGAAAGAACCAACCATCGCCCATTATCTTAATCTTCTCAATGCAAAAATAGATTATTTATCACGGCAAATGCTTATGACTAATACGATTCAGCTACGTAAAGTCAATATCAGCCTCGGCGGGATGGCCTTTAAAACGCCAGAGCTCATTAAAGAAAAAACATTGTTAAAATTGGTAATTTATACCAAACCGAAAATGATACCTATTATCGTTGAGGGCACCGTGGTTTATAGCCAATATCAAAGCGAACATAATTATCGAACTGCAATATCTTTTAATGGCTTAACCAATGAACAGGAACAAATTCTTTCCCAACATATTTTATTGGCGCAGGCAAAACACCGTTCAGACTAAAAATTAATTTAATAAATTTAGTACAAAATTGCCAAATAACACGTACACTATACTGCGTTTATGATGTTGGAAAGAAGAGACAAATATGACCAGAATAGTATACTGCTGTAAGTTAAAACAAGAGGCCGAAGGCTTATTAAAAGCCCCCTTCCCTGGCGCATTAGGCGATAGGATTTATAATGAGGTTTCAAAACAAGCCTGGAATATGTGGCTAACCCATCAAACCATGCTCATCAACGAATACCGGCTGAATTTAATCGAAGCCAAAGCCCGCGAATTTTTAAAAGAAGAAATGCAAAAATACTTTTTTGGTGATGGTTCTGAAAAACCTGCGGGTTTTACACCTAATACCTAAGTAAATTTTGCATAAGATTGATAAATACAACCGTTAGGCTGGGCTGTTAAGCCCAGCATTTAGTAAACCTCAAAAATATTTTCTTCAAAAATAAGAGCCAATTCAACAAAATGCGGGACTTAACAACCCAGCCTACGTTTGCTCATTGATCTTATAACTAAAATCAGCCCCTCAATCATCTATTTTCTCTCTTCACTCTAAGATGTAATACAAACTTGACACAATAAAGAAACTTAAACTCCACTTTGGTTTCAATGAGCTCAAAAAGAAACGATTAAATACTAAAATAATGATAAAAAATTAACGACTTATTCAGAAAAAACACTATGCTTTTAAAAAAAGCATAAAGTAAATATCTAGAAATAAATCTCGTTAGAATAAAAACCAATTATTTTTTAAAAAAAAGCATTCAAACACTTGACTCAAAACGCTTCTCGGAGTCTAATAGCACCCTCGGGGCCAGATAGCTCAGTCGGTAGAGCAGAGGATTGAAAATCCTCGTGTCGGTGGTTCGATTCCGCCTCTGGCCACCATGAGAATCAACAACTTATGGTGAGCTCCCGAATACCCAAATTTCAAGACCTCAATAGTAAATCCCAGAATTTTTACAATTCAGCCGACCTAAAAAATTTAGAAACTGAAACAATATTAAACTGAGTTGAATCTGTTTTTAAGCAAGCCGATTGACAGTATAGCCGAAACTCCATACAAAAAAGGGTGTTATTGAGCTACGTCCTTTTTAACTGATTGTAATAATTTAATGCCCTCGCTCTTGCTTCATGATGATTAATAATGGGTTGAGGATAATTTGTATTTGAATAAAACCTCTCAGAATCAATAGATTCCCAAGGCGCATGGATTGATTGGCTTCCTACTTGAGAAAGCTCTGGAACCCAACGTCGAATATAACTTCCATCAGGATCAAATTTTTGACTTTGTAACACTGGATTGAAAATCCGAAAATAAGGTGCTGCATCAGCACCACTTCCAGCAACCCATTGCCAACTTGCGCTATTATTTGCTAAGTCAGCATCTACAAGAGTGTCTAAAAACCAATCCGCACCCAAACGCCAATCAATCAGTAACCCCTTTGTAAGGAATGAGGCAGCAATCATACGGACACGATTATGCATATAGCCCGTTGCCCATAACTCTCTCATTCCCGCATCAATTATCGGATAGCCTGTCAAACCTTTCTGCCAGCACGCCAATAATTGCTCATCGTTGTGCCAAGGAAATGCATTAAACTCACTTTTGAAGTTCTCAAAAGGAAGCTTAGGGAAGTGATAAAGTAAATAAATTGAAAACTCCCGCCATCCCAACTCTGATAAAAAGTGTTCTGCTGATGCTAAATCACAATCTGGCTCAAGCTTTGCTAGCTCAATTGCTCTTACAATTGTCCATGGAGTAATTTCACCAAAATGCAAATGAGGAGATAAACGTGATGTCGCATTTTTTATGGGCAAATCACGATTTTTTTGATAACCACTGAGATGATGCTCTATAAACTCATGCAGTTTGTTTTGTGCACCATTCTCTCCTGGAGTCCAATAATCGTTAAATCGTACAGCCCAATTGATAGTAGGTAATAATTTCCACTCCAAAAGCTTTTCGCTTTGAACTTCAACTCCAGCCGGGTAATACTCTAAATGCTTGGGCGTTGGGATACTAAGGATTTGTTTACAGTATTTCCAGTAAGGGGTAAACACTTTAAAATAATTATCGCTTTTATTTCTAATCGTCCAAGGTTCATGAAGTACACTTCCATTAGAACTGTGAACTTCAATCCCCTGCTCCAACAAGATTGCTTTAATTTTTTTATCACGTGAAATAGCTGCTGGTTCATAACAGCGATTCCAATAGACTGAGCTTACAGAAACAGTCTTGATTAAGTCTAAAATAATCTCCAAAGGATTACCTTTGCGAAGAATAAGATTTAACCCACGTTGAATAAGGGAGTCGCTTAAAGAATTAAGGCTATGATGAAGCCACCAATTTTGTGCTTCTCCTAAAGCACTATTTTTTTCATCATAAATATACAAAGGGATCACAAACTGATGATGAGAACAAGCATTGATAAACGCGGGATTATCATTCAATCTTAAATCGTATCGAAACCAGACTAATGCGATAGTCATATAAATCTCAAATAGAAATCAATGCTCTAATTTATCAATTTATCGAGTCAATTCATAGAAATGAAACAGCTTGAGTAGTGCTAACTATTATAGTTATGGCAAATGCTCTCATGTGAAATTTACGTAACATGTGATTTGAGGCATCGATGCAATTTTAACGTTTAATTAGACTCTCCCTTGGTAAGCAATGAACTGAGACAATTCGCTCTTGCCATGTTCTTATTGCGTTTAATTTTTCCATAAGCTTTTTTCTGTATAATCTGTTTACAATTTATACAGTCAATGGATTATGACTTACGCGGAGAATATTATGTATCAGGTTACTATTGATTTAGGTTTTGATTTAATTGAATGCAGACGCCAGGTTGCGGAAGGAGAAGAGAAGCCTATTAATATTTTCTCGGAAAAAAATATACCACTTATGGCTTCGGTTAATAGAAGGATGGAGGCAGCACTAGAGGTCCTGCACACTAAAACCGGAATTCCTTTGTTACAGTTAAAAGAATCCGCAGCTTATTATGTAACAGCTAATTCCTTTTTCTTTATGGAGCACTTTAAAAATGCTTTTGATGGAGGTGCGACTAAATTTAGGGTCACCTTTGATCTGGATGTAGAAAAAAATGAGTTGACTAGTATTATAAAAGATAATGGTAATGGATTTTCTGGCCTGTTTGCCGTCCCAGCTGCCCCTGTTAAACCTCCTGAAGATGCGGGTGAGGAGCTTCAAAACAAATATGCACAAGAAAAAGCAAGATATGAGCGACAAGTATTAAGACTTGGCGTTAAAGATCCTTCAGGATTTACTGATTATCGTAAAATTATCGATCCCGAATTTAATCCAGAAGAAGGTAGATTAAGAGAAAATAGAGTAATTTCAGATAAAGCAGCAGCTCAAACCTCTGATGCTCCGATCTTTGGTGGCCGAGGACTTGGATTAGCAGGTACCGCAACTTTATTGCATCATGTAACTGGTGGTCATGGAAAAATTCTAATTGGTGATGGTAGCAGCCTTACTAGTAACCCTATAATGCGGGAGCTTGCAGGTCCATCTGTAGTTCGTGTTGATGATGCACGACCAGGAGCGGTTACCGTCTTCAGCGCGCCCCTATTTTCAACTGACTTACGTACAACCCTTGTTGATCGCGCAAAGACATCAGCAAGTGCTGGAGATTATTTGGGGTATATCAATAGGATTGATCCCGTTTTACCAGAACCTGAAGAAGCTGAGGAGTTCGTATTTGGAGCAAAAGCTTCTCCTAGAGCTTCAACTGAAGAGGTTGAGGAGTTCGCATTTGGCTCAAGAGCTTCTCCTAGAGCTTCACCTCGTTCGCCTTCCGCTCATGCCAAGCTTTCAATGTTTACAGCAGAAGGGGAAGATAAAGAAAGTGCAGATCCAAAGGACCCAAAAGTAGACTCTCCTACTAGCCGCAAATAAGTGGTTGCGTCATAACGCAAACTTTGGAGAAAATTGTAGACTGACTTTAAATACAAGAGAGATTTTCATTAAAGACAGTCTGCTTTCGCCAAAACGCCGAGCAGCACTTGCCTCTAAATACGAGGGCGAACATGCTCCTCAACCGCCAGGGATTCCAGTCGTGCTTCCAGCTTAATAAAGTCCAGTGTTCTTGTTGTACGTAACGCCTTCATTGCGGTTAAATCCGCCATGAGTCCCACTGCACGCGCCGTCACCGCACCTATCCCCCACTCTAGTCTCCCTGATACAGTCCTGTATATAGCATAATCAATACCCAACTTAGAATGAACCCCGAACCAAGACTCCCAAACATTGGACAGCCAACTATAAAACTGGCGTAAACCATTCGCAGGAATGGGTCGAGCAACAAATGTCGGTACCGGAACAAAAGGCGTATTCGAACAATACTCATCTACCACATGCATAGGACACAGCCGCTGCCCCCCCCAACTACTGTTCGCCAGTGCTCATCAATATCATTCCAATTTTTAGCTCCAGGAGCTTTTTGAGCCTTCACTTGCTCTTGTAATGCGTTAATAAAAGCAAAATCATAGTGACGCTCCGTTTTGGAGACTCCATTGAGCTTGTACGTCACCCCTTGAGTCTTCACTTGAACATATTGGCGTTGCAACTCCGCAACAATCCCTCGATCTTCTTCAGTCAAATGATCTTGCTCATCCACGGGCAAACAGGCCAACATATCATCCCACAAGTGTTTATCTAAAGCCCATAGCGCGTATTCAAAGCCACTAATCGAAGCAAATTCTCGTCCAGAGCAATCGGTCACTGTATCTCTTTGAAGTAGCAAACGAATATCGTGTCGTAATATTTCTTGCACCTGTTTATGCTCACCATGTACAACATGACTTAAAAATTTTTTCAAAGATTGGCGCTTTGCAGGCAGAGTTGGAGGCAGCTTCGATGAAGCATGAAAATATTGTGAAGTCGTGGCTAGACGAGATGACTCGTTCGAATTGAGAAACGTGTCAACATATCGATGATACGCAGTGGGTAGGAGGCTAAAAAATTTAGCTGTCATTGTATCTTCTTAAATTATTCATAATCTATCATTCAAAATAATGATTATAAATTAGTCTGTTAGAATTTAAAATAAACTAGTGATGAAGATTGTTTTGGATTAAGATGCACTAAATATGGCTTCCTGTTTTTTGCACCACCAGCTTTTCAACCTCAGTATAAAGCTTTTGCAACGAGCCATACCATCTGCATAAATAAAAAACAAAATGCAATTAAATACCACTCAAAGAATGGTCAATACTAATAGTATTTGAATATATATAGCAAATACAGTATATTTATTAACCAAATTAACCAGCACCGAGAAAATTTCATATGTTTAGCAAAGATACGGGCATTGTAAAACAATTAAGCACAACGAGTAATTTTACTAAAGGTTTTGTTACACCAGAGTTTGGATTATTACCTTCTGTGGTTCCGGCATCTGCCCTGCCTGCTAAATTTGCGTTATTGGACAATGCAGCAAAAAATTTAAAAACCTGGGTTAAAGAAAAAAATATTGAACCACTGAAACAATTAAATAAAGAATTAAATGTTCCACTATTAATTGAAGAGATTGATAAGGGTGGATTGACTGATAGTGAGTTAGCAAGAGCAAAATTAATAGTAGGAAAAATTGGGCACGCCTATGGTTATATTTTAAATGCTACTGGAAAAGCCAAACCACATTTTGATATCGAATGCGCCAATTTGTTTCTACTTTGGCAAAAATTAGCCAAGCATATGAACCATTCGCCAGAGTTCCCAATTCTTACAAGTAGTGATACGACTTATTGCAATTGGCGCTACAAAAATCCACAAGAGCAGCATAGTTTGGACAATTTAAAAGATTTAGACAAACTAGAACAGTTAGTACCACTTTTTGATAATAGAGAAGAAATAGTAACTAATCTTGGCGTGGTAGTATTTGAGGCCCATATTGCGCCTGTGGTTCATGCGATAGAAAATATAGTCAAGGCGATGGAGGTTAATGACTTGTCTTTGTTGTCAGATCAATTGGACATCATTTTGCTCTCTATCCAGCATTTTTCAAGTACCTTTGCAGAATTTTACAATTTTCACCGCGGTTCTGGCGAAAGTTTTATTGATCTTAAAACATGGGGAGACACCGTAATGAAAGCGGTTATACCATGTTATCCTGCAGAAAAGGCCCAATTAGGCTCTGATGTCAGCCTTTTTAGTATTCTAGATGCACTTGTAGGTAGAAATAAATATGAATCGCGTTTAGGAAAATCAATGCAGGCCTCACAAGCCTTATTGCCGGAAAATCATAGACTTTTTATACAATATGTAAACGATGCGAATATTAAAGAATTTATTAACCGATGTGAGAACCCTTCTTTAAAAATGAAGTTCCAACAAATTTCAGAGGCATATGTTGGAAAACATGGTTTTTTTGGAATACATACAGAGGTTGCTATGAGCGGCATCGTCGTAACTTCTGGCTCCAATGTGAACCAAAGCGGTGTTAAATTAGATACAAAACTCGGTGAAAACTTAGAAGAAGCAAGAAAAGAAAGAGAAAATCCAGAATTTGAAAACGCCATTCGTTTTCGAATCATCGACCAAGAAAAGATATCCTCTGAAGAGAGCGCAGATAGCGGCAACTTTAGTGTTAAGCTGAAGCTTTGTGGCACTAAGCAAGATAAGACTAAAAGTATTCTTGCGACCATTCAGCCTGGATCTTGCGTATATATTCCTATTAAAAATTCGATGGAACATTTAGCTGAATTCGCAAGTGCATTGAAGTCTTCGCAGATAACCATAGATCTTAATGCAGAAGTAGATATTCACGATAATGAAATATGGCAAAAGACCCTAAGAAAGTGGCCAGAATGTGTAGAAAAAACCAAATTTACCTTAGGAGAGTTGCTTGTTTATGCTGACTTAAACCAACTTGTTGACTCTCTCAAAAAAGGCAGCTCAATCAATTTAAAGAAAAACTTTTTACCTGCACCTGACAGAGTCTATTCTGTTAACTCTGTGGATTCCGAAAATGGCACTCTTAACTTATTAGTAAAAAGACAAGTTTATGGAAGCGGCGCCATTGGAGCAGGATCTTATTTTTTAACTAATAAAGAAAATTTGGGTAAAGAAGTATGCTGTCATATATTGCCCCCATTAAGTTTCACACTGCCTAAAGACAAGAATAAACCTATTTTGTTATTCGCAAATAGTAATGGAATCGCACCTTTTACTCACTTTCTATCCGAGTTGAATAAAAATATATGCACTAATCCAGTATGTCTTGTTTATTTAACGCGATCGGAACAAGAAGATTGGCTAGAAATGCAATTAAGGCAAAACACCCAGTTACTGCCCAATCTCCAGTGTTGTATGATTTATACTGGAAAAAACAAACGAGTAGAGTGGCTGACAAAAAGTAAAATTGATAGCGTCAGTCCTTCTCAAGACAAACTTATTGCGATTGATACAGTGATTAATCGTTTTAAGTCAGAAGAATTTTTCGCCTATGTCTGCGGAAGTGTACCCTTTACAAAGACACTTCTGGACAGATTAAAGAAAGCGTTAGGTGAAGAGCGATTTTTAAGCATGATTGGCTGCTCTCAATTAGTCTATGAAGCGTTTAGTTTTACAAATGCCGACGAAGTGAGAAATGCTGACTGGAATAGAGAATATACTCTAGAAGAAATTAATCAACACAATACAGCAGAAAGTTGTTGGGTAACCGTTGATGGGACTGTTTATGACATCACTGAATTTCTGAACATCCATAAAGCAGGACGAGATATGTTCTTGTCCAAAGCACTAGTCGATAGAGATATGACAGCAATGTATCGGCTGACGCACAAGGAAAGCTCTACTGCAGAGAGCTGGTTGCAAAGTTATCGTATAGGACGAATCAAAGCCACAATAGCAGATTCTCCTGCAGTAATTATCGAACCACAGACCCATAGTACCTTACCTAAATCATGTCCTTTTTCTACCCAAGTTACTGTTTTGCAGGGCCATCATCAATTAGATAGCTCAGCCACCTGCCCTTTTCTTAGCCGACAAAGAAAAACCGATGTGCTAGCACAAGAAAAGCCTGTTACGGTTACTCCGGATAGGACTCCTGATGTTTCAACAAGTCAAAGCTGGTGTGGGTTCTTCAAAAAAGCTGCTCCAGTAATAGCAATAATAGGTGTAAGCGCCGCAATTGCGACTGTTTATGCAAATAAATAAAAAAGCATCACAACCGTATTTTTAGAGATAAGAATCATTTGATAAACGCTGGGCTTAACAGTCCAGCCTAGATCTATTTTAAATATGTACAGTAGAAAATGTCCCCTTTACCACACATATTAATAAATTATGTTTTGCTTTTAAAGTAAGGGCTCTGAGTGAAGATGGCTTACTCTAACCAATTGATTTTTAAATGCTTTTAATGATCAGTGCTCAAGCATACAATGACTTTAATGAACACAGTCTCCAATTAATTTAATCATAATAATCAAAAATAGAACAAATTGTCTTGCATTTAAAAGAATCTTTGCGTATCATCGTCAGTCCAATAATAGATCAACAAGACACATTTATATAACCATTGTTTATAAATTAATTGATGCGTAAATTTAAATTTGAATCGGAGAAGTAAATGTTATCGAAACAACCACAAGACAAACAGGCAAAAGAAACACCAGTACAACCAAAAGACAAACAGGTAAAAGAAATACCAGTTCAAACATCACCTCAAGCATCAGTTGAAACATCAGTACAAGCACAAGATGAGCATATTAGATCCTGGTCTGAAATTGACGTTAAAGCATCAAAATATTACGATAAAATCATTGCCTTATGTAAAAAGAATTTAAAAGTTGATGAGAATGTGACGTTCTTAGTGGTGGATCATTGTCTACAAACATTTGAAACACATGTGGACTCTGTAGCCAAACTCGGCAAAATAGCCGGTGTCATTCTGAAAAGTTCTACTCATGTTAAAGAAGCTGAGGAATTTGCCACAAAACACTGCAAAATATTAGATGTTACAAAAGAGGCCCTTAAAGATCCTCAGGTAGCAATTGATCTTGTGTTACAGAATACTAAACCTGGTGAAAAATTGGTTATCATGGACCATGGTGGTTATTTTTCTTATGCGCTTAAAGGAATGATGCAACACTCTGAAGTAAGCAAAAGATTAATTGGTATTGCAGAAGTCACTGAAAATGGCCACTACAAACTAAATAAAGCGTTAAAAGAAACGCCAGTTCCAAATCTTTCTGTTGCGCGTAGCAACATTAAAGAGTTAGAGGATGCACAAACAGGCGTTGCTATTTGCGATGCAAGCAATACAATTCTTTATGGCGTCCATTCTGCTTTAAATTCATTACAACATGCTTGTGTTATCGGTTACGGAAAAATCGGTCGAAGTATCGCCAATAGTTGCAGAAAAAGAGGAATTCCAGACGTCACTGTGATTGAAATTGATCCACTTCGCGCGCAAATGGCGATGATTGATGGGCATGAGGTCGTGATGGGGAATGATGAAACTGCTAAAGCCCTAGCTTTACAAAAAGCACAGATTTTATTTAGTGCAACGGGTTCAAAAGTATTGTCAAGCAAAGATATTGCTAACTTACGAAAAATTGATCGTACTTCTGAAAATGACACGAACCCAGTTTTGTTTATTGCATCATGTACATCACCAGATGATGAGTTCAGCGATGACTTTTTCTCAGAATTAGCAGCTCAAAGTACAAACAAACAATCAGATCGTGCCAAGAGTGAAGAACAGCTCCATTTGTCTCCTTATAAGCTATTTGATGGTCGTACAATTTATGTTTTAAATGAAGGAAAGTCAGTTAATTTTGCAATTGGCGGTACTCCGGGCTTTGAAATTTGCCAAGTCTGGGCTAGTGTTTTATATACTGCGGCGAAGTTAGCAGCACAAGACGTAAAGCCTTCTAATACGGTACAAGAATTGTCGCGCGAAGAAGAAAGCTCAATTGGTGCTGTAACACAAGAGGTATTCTTTGGTAAAAAATGTTGTGAGAAAGCCCCTAAGCAGAAAGAAACTGAAAAACCATCTGCTAAACCTAAACTCCACCGCTCTCATAGTTTTTCAGAGATTTCTGTAGCACACACGGGAATGTGGGCTCCACCAAAACAAAAACCAGAGTCACGCGATCATGATGATTTAAAGCAACAACACGGCAAAGTAAAATAACTGGCTTGTGATTGAATAATATAGACTTGACTCGCTGTGTCGCGTCAAGTCTATTCATAATTTGCAATTCTCCATCAGTGATAACAGACATCTTGGATGTCTAGTAACACATAACAATCAATGATAGGTAATACAATGTCTTCAGAGAGAATGGGACAAGCTCTTGGTAGTTCATTATCTACAACTATAGCCCAAGAGACAGATCAGAAAATCGAACAAAATCAACAAAAAAGAAAAGTCATTCTGAACAGAACAATCTATTCTATCAGTGCATTCGTCGCCTTACCTACTAGTGTATTATCTGGATTTGCAGCACTTGAAAGTACACATGGAAATCTTATATCACTCAATTCCCTCAATGCAATTAAGCATTTACTAATCAATCAATCTATAGGTCAAATCCTTTATGGGCTCATTTGTTTTCTCGCCACTGCTCTTGTTTTGACTGGTCTTAATAAAAAATATCTTTTGGGCTCTACACAAACAGTTTTAGAACTCATTAGAAGTGACATCATTTATTTAAAAAACAAATGTTCAAAAAAATTGGGCGGAAACAAAATTTTGTTCATTGAAAATGGACTATTCGTATGGTGCTTCGTGACCAGTCTGATTTTTGCAGAGCTTGGCAAAGAGACCATGGCTTTCTTAGGAGTTCCTGGAGAACTCCTTGGTTTTTATCTTAATTTAGTGGTGTACTTTGCTACGCGATACGCAGGAGCACGTCGTTTTTTTCGCAACATTCTCGAACGGAATAATACCGAACACTCACTTAATGCCAAAGCGGCTTTAAAAGATCATATGATTATAAAAACATCGCTTGGCATTGGGTATATTGTAGCGTTTATTAGTGCAATTCCGATTATTATTAATTTTATTCCCGAATGTGTTAAAGGACTACAAATGCTATTACAAAGCAATTTGCATGCAGATCCCAAATATCAAAACATGACCGCAATAACTGTCGGTTTGATTGCAACATTACCTACAGTCTTTTTCTATAGTGTTAGTATTAAAGATTTACCCAAACACTTGGCGAAATCAGGTCTACTATTTCACCAAAAGATAAAAGCTCGTCATTCTAAACATGCTTTATTATTAGTGATACTTACCCTGCTTGCTTTTGCAGCGAGTTATTTTGCAGGCATAGGTTTTCGTTTGGTAGGCACCAGCAACATTGAGCAAGGTTATTTATCTTATTTGAATCAAGTAATTGCAAGCTGGATGCCCAATCTGCTTTTTATTGCGTGTGTGATGATGTTTTGGTCACACTTACAACATTTAATCAATGAGCGTTTAAAACAAGAATAAACATCACATCCTGGAGAGCGCCTTGGCAACTTTGGACTGGTTGCCTGATGAAAAATATTTGTGTATAGTTGACAATTAATGATCACAGTCTTTTATAAGTAAGCAGAACACACTTATCTTTCATTGATGAACAAAAGGAATATTGTGCCTAAAGTTTATAAGGGAATACACGCTCAAATAACAAAAAAATATAAAGCTTATTACTTAAGCGAACCTACCTCCAAGTCTTTAGCGAGAAATATCCAAGACCTTACCCTTGATGACATTATACAGTTATTAAAAGAAGTAAGAGATACCCCTGAACTCACTGAAATGTCTATTGCTCTATCTCGAAGAAGTAATTTATTTGATAAATTAGTTCTTATGGTAGGTGATGAACCCCATGAATGGGCTTTAAGATTACACACCTATAACATGGTAAGACAAAGTGATGAGCCTGGGTATGTCATAAGCAATTTAAATAAAAAAATAAGAGACGATGAAAACCACATACATGAACATAGTTGGCAACTGGCTTCTAGATTTTTAATTGGTGGATTTAGTAATCATCAATATGCTAAAACTAAAGGGGCGCCACTTTTTAATCGTTATAATTTAGTTCCCACGACCAGAGATGGAGTTTCTGAAGACACACCATCTAGAAGAGCTGTATTAGAAGGACAAACAGGGATAACGGAAACTACTGAGGATTTATACCAACAAGGGGATTTAGTCCATTACCCCATGGAAATTCCTCATAAAGTTGACACCCATGTTTCCTCTTACTTAGGTATGACAGTTACCTTGGCTCATACCTCTGAGCGTCATCACGAAAACTCGATTTTCTACGAGAAAATACAAGGTGAGCCTGACAATGACGGAGTGAAAGAACTGGCAATTGAAGCCCATAAGTACACTAAAACAACCCATTCTCAAGCAATAAACGTTGCTATTACTCATTTAGAGCTTATAAAATTATGCGATCAGCTAGCCGAAAAAGGATTTTCTCGTTTTAATCGTTTTGTAGATCCCATTACCAAACAATTATCTCCAAATAATGTACTCGAGACTGAGTTATTGCCTACAATAGCAATGTTAATCTTACAGCAAAATGAGGACTTTATAGAACATCCACTCACAGCGGAATTAAAGGGAAAATCAACAGAAGAAATTCAAAAAATAAAAACATATTATGCCAATAGAAGTAGTGAATTAAAAAAAATCATTGAAGAAGCTATTAAGGAGATGCACCAACCTGCTTTAATGCAGCTTATTAGTACATCTCAACAAAATTTAATTGCTAATCTATATACAGCCTTTCGTGATAATTTAACTTCAGATGTTCTGAGCGTATTAAAAAAGAGAGAGAGAAGTACACCAGAACATGTCCTAAGGAGGGAAAGTTTCTTTAATAGTGAACGACAAACGAAAGAAACAGGTACGTTAGTACATGAAAACTGCGATTCGCCACGCAAAGCCCTTTCATTTAAATAATAGAGCTGGTGGTCTCTATGACAAATAGCTTGGCTGGCGAATGAGGTTTATATTTTCACCTTGAGCTATTATTTTAATACAAAAGTTGTCAGATAAAGTTCATCCTGAGTTCTTCTAAGTATCTTTGCAATGTGTGGAAGTAAGTTTAATGCGATTAGAGGATTATTCTCCATCATTTTTTTAAAATCCTCCTCATCAATGGCCAAAGCCTCTGTATCCTCCAGAGCAACGATGCTGGCGGATCGAGGTAAACCATCAATGATCGCAAGTTCACCAAGAATTGCTCCTGGACCTAACTCAGCAAGTTGCCATTTCCTGTCATAACCTCGCTCACGATATACTTGCACTCGACCAGAAACAATTAGAAAACAAGGACCTGGACAATCACCTTCGTTAATAAGAAAATCACCATTCTCAAAATGTTCTTGATGACAAAGACTTACCAATTGTACCAGTTGCGTATCGCTTAGGTTTGAAAATAGTTCTGAAGATTTCAATATTTCAAGAGTATCCATTTCTTTACCTGCTCTCAGATCATTTCCCTTAAATCATATTATTAAGCGCTCATAAAACATGCACTCTCATGCTAAATGTAGTAGTTGCTGAACACTCCGTCAAACAGACCTCACCCCACAAAAGTTGTAATCCAAAAGTTAAATAATATTTGGAGCATGACCGTTAACGTAATTCATTGAATTCAAACTACACTTAATATAGACATTGTTTATGCTAATGGATAAATGGTAAGGATCACCATGCACCTATCATTAAATAAATTTCTTGTCGTTATATTAATAGTTATTCTTATCGCACTGTATTATACATCTAGACCACCGCTTACAAGCGCCGCAGAGGTTACATCTGGGGAACTGCTTAAAGACGATGCAACAATCTGTGCCGAACTTCCCAAAGATCCAGCAACACTTCCTTTTATTTCATACAACACACAAGAAGGTTTTGATGAGTGTGTGTCACGTTGTATGACCTCTGTTATGAGGCAAGTTTGCCGACAACTGCCAAGCCAATCAAATTTCTTTTCTACTCGCCCAGAAATTAAGCAACAAATGTTGGCAGGATGTACCCAGAATATTAAAGGTTTTGTCACGAATCACACCCGATGTCCTTATTTGCACTGTGAACCATAAATAAAATAAGGCGTGCGATTTGCATATTTGAGGGCGATACAATGATACATAGAACAAACGTATTTATTGCCCAAGTTGCATGCAATGGATACAGAAAGGGGTTTCATCGATTCTCAGACCGAGTCCCGATCTTGCGCTAGAAAAATCCATTTATTGGCTAGCCTTTTAAAGCGTGGGACGCAAATCTTCGTCTTTAAGCCCCTCGGCAGATGACGTGGAGCTCTCTTCTGCAAAAATACTTTTTGTACGAAGTGCCTGGGCACTCGCTCCTAATCGTTCCTTTTCCTGACACTCTGTGATTACATCACAAATGGTTGATTCTGCAATACCTGCAACATTATCGACTACTTCTAACAAAATACTTGTTGCATCAAGAGCTCTGCCATCAAAAGGTTCATAATCTTTAACCAATTTCGCAACAACTTCAGTTTGCAATGATGGGGATAGATCTCTAGCGGCAAGAAATTCACCCACTTTAGTTGGCTCAGGCATCGGCTCAAAATGATGCTTATCGTCTAATAATCGAAACAACTCTGGAAAAGTTTTGTCATTTACTCCGTGCATTCTTGCATAAACTATTAGCTCTTCCATGTTAGGAAATGTGAGTAATCTTCCCGCTCTTTCATCATATTGGCAAATTTTAAAGTCCTCGGGATAGTTAAAAGCCTGGACCAGATATTTGCGAATGAGTGCAATTTCTAGTAAAGATTGATAGTAGTGCATTAATGCTCTTGGATTTTGACTATCTAGGTCTATTTTACGCACAAATAAGCCAACACAAGATGACTTCCATGCATCGAGTAAAACCTCATTCATTTGACCGTCTCGTTGCCCTACTTCGACAGCTAATTCGTCTAATGTTTTTGCGCCTACAGCATTTGATTTAAGCAAATCGACGCCTGCCCGCTCTTTACGCTTCGCAAATTTTGTTTCTCTATTCGAATTTGAGTCGTTAGGGCTTACATCGTAGACATTACATTTTTCTGCTTCAAATAAGAAACCATAGCAACGACCATCAAATCCATAAGTGGGAACATGTTTTCCTTTCACAAGGAGAGTCGTCGATGATAGGCAAGATCCACCCGAGCTAGCCAATAGCTTTGCTTCCGCTCGCCAATCATTTAGTTCAACTCGCTCTGGCTCTACCGTAATACGATTAATTGTTTTGGCAATTAATCGTGATTCACTATATAAAGTTCCAATTGATTTAGGCATAATGTGTTTCTCACTAAAAAAAACAATAATCGAACATACTGATTATTTTTTTACAGTATAGCGCATTATTCTTAGTGAATTATTAATTGAAACAAAGAGACAATTACTATGTTTAATCGTTTACCACTGAAATTATTAGTTAAAATGTGTCATGACTTAGGAGAGAAATGCGAGGATAAATTATCTTTCGTTTCTTCTTACTCCAGCTCTCTTTATAGGCAGAAAATGGAGTGCCGTTTAGCTGCCATTTTGGCAACGCCAACGTCCAAACATTTTATTCAGCTTCTAGCTTACATTCAAAACGATGCAGAAGATGGCCGTGCTATTCTACTCGATGAAACGTACAAAAGAATTCTTTTGGAAAAAAGACCCAAAGAGTTGCCTCATTGGATGCTTAGTTTAGCTGAGTGTCATCTCGCTTTGGTCAGTGTTTTATTGAAAGACGAAGATTATAAAAACTCATTAAGTTTATCTGAATTCAGATATTTGATGTCTAACTATCCGGATTTAGAGGCATTAATTAAGAAAGATAAAATTAACGAACCAACTGAAGTGCCGCCATTAAGTATCAATGAGACAGAAGAGATAGAATTAGACCATTCGGATTGTAAAACAATAGCAATGTGCCCTTAGATCTCTGCCATCACACCTCAGGCTGGGGCATTTGCCCCAACCTGCAGTACCTTCTTTTTCATCATCTTGCAGGTCTTGTCCCAAGAAATGCTTGTTAATCTGACTAAGATCATAACTTATTGTAAATAAAATATTTTCCTGTTAGCATTGTTATGTTTATAAACATTATGTGCCCTTAGGATACGGGTTGTTTTATAAACTCTTCTCCAAGGACTATAGAAGATATAAGGAAATATAATCATGATGATGAAACAAGAAAATTTAGATAACAATTCAGAGGATCATGGTAGTTCAGAAAGTTCTAGTTTAAAGCGTCCCGCCCCTCTCACTCAAAATAGACAGCAATTAACTTTTTTTGAAGGAGCATTTGTTAAAAATCATGATATTAAAAAACAATATTATTTTAAACCAAAGCCACTGATACGTGCTCAATGGGAGGCGTATTGTGCTGCAATACACCAGCTTATTGTTACACCTCACTATGTACCCAGTTATAAAGCTTATAAAGGAAGTGTTGATCCCATGGAACAATGGGGTGATGATTTAATTGCGCTCATTCGCAATGCGTTTACTGATCGCTCAGGCTTCTTAATGAAGTTATTGAGTGGTGAACTCTTCTTAAAATTTTTTATAAAGCCAACCGATGAAATGCATGGAGTTGCTTCGAAAGCAATTGATTTTGTATCAAGTGCTGATGCCCCATTAAGAGAAGAGGATTTGATAATGCGATGCCAACCCTTCTTTAATGCGTTTATGAGTACAAAAATCAAAAAAATGCTAACCGAACCTACCAGGAGGCTTGAGGAAGATTGGCAGCAGCGTTCTTTACCCCAAAGAGTAGTCGGTTTTTTTTCGCTGCCTAATACGCCATTGGAACTCTATAGAGAAATATTAACTTCTTTAGATTTTGCAACTCCTAAGATGATACGAAAGTGGCATGAAAATCCTTTATGCCCTGAAGAGTTAAAGCTTTTATTCAATGGCTGGATGAATCACGATATAAAAGAGGAACATCTCAATCTATCCATCCCCGTTTTTGAGCAATTTGACGCTCAGTATCCTTCCTTTGAACCAGATCAAACCCTCCGCTGTTCTTTTAAAGGTAAAGAATATTCAATATCTTCAACCTTGTTGTATCAATATAGGTTAATCAAAGGCCAAGGACGGACTGGTATTGTTCGCTGGATTTACCAAGATTGGGATTCAAATAAAAGTAATGGGTCTAAAAAGGGAGAGATGGTTGATTTCGAATACAGCAAAATGAATGTCTTAATGAGAGGTGTATTTTGGGAGCCTTATATAAAATTAATCGTCAAAATTCAGCAAGAGCTAGGACTTTCGTCTGAGGACATCGTTAGAGAAGAGAATTTCCATGGTTTCAATATCCAAATGTTTAAATTTTTAGGATTTGAACATGAACCTGCGAGTCCTGAGCTCATTACTCGATTTCCTGATCTTGGAGATAAAGAACAATATGTCCATTATCACTCAACTAAAAGACATTATTTTAACCGAGCTTTATTTGGTTTCATCACCGCTTTTTTGACGGAGTGCAAAAACAGCAAAATAAAAGACACTGTTTTTACCAAATTTATCACCGCTTTATTACCAAGTTTGGTTGATGATGCCGAATTGGAATCCAATTTTATTAGCAAATTCTCTGACGCATGCCATCTAGGATACTTTACTATTAAAGAACTTCTGTCCGGATATCCGGAGGTGGATTTATGGAAAAGAGAAGTTCTATTCACCCGATTACTCCATAAATGGGATACTTTTTATAAGCAGAATCAAGACATTTTTGAGTATATTGAAGAATATTTATTAGAAATGGTAGGTTCAAAAAATAAAGCGTTTACCAAGGAAGATAATGAAGTAAATCAACTGCTTTCCGAACACCCAGTATATATATACCATAAAAATGTGAGCTTATTAAAATATGTTCTCACCTCAAGAGAGCAATATAGAGCCTACACTGAATTATATTTTGATCAGGATAATACTAAAAAGGAGCTCGTAGAAGATGAAGTGAGCTCTATAAGAGAATGGCAACATACCGCAATCAATACAGAGCAATTCCAACAATTCATTATAAATTATGGCGATGAAGCGATGGAAATCATTCTTAGAGAGTTTGCCGAAACTAAAGCAAAATTTCAAAGCAAAATGACTAAGAAGCCTGAATATAAGCAAATTATTGATAGTTTGGATCTTGAGGATATTCAACAAAAATATTTAGCCCTAAAAGAAGAAATACTATCTATAGTTGATTCGTCTCACAAGGATGAGCTTGCGATAAGAATAGCTGAAGTAGATGAGGAAGAGGAAGAAAGTTATTCTTACTAATAAATGCATCACTTGTTCAAATTGAGTAGAACAGCGAGATCACTAGGCTGTTCTACTTAACTCAACCACTCCCAAATAGCAGCAGAACTTTTTAATTTAGGCATCTATTTGCTGCCTTTTTAAGGTTTTTATTTTCCAAACAAACACTCCACCCATCATTGTTTCCTTTGCATTTATTGCTATTTCAATTAGTATTAAAGTTAATGTATGCTAGGACTTTAACATTTGCCACTCTCGATCCTGAGCTTACAATAGAATTGCCGCCATCTATCATTGCGACTACAGGAATGGATGTTTGTCTTATAATCTAGAAGCCTGTTGTGTTTTAATCACTAAGAGCCCATCAATGAGAACTAGATTATTTAAGTTGTTAAAATCACTAATTAAGCTTGTCTGCTTAGGCCTTATAATTTTGCTCGGGATAAGGATGTTTAATTCGCAACGTGGTCCCGCCTTGGAGCTATGGCATACTTATGTCCCCCAAGAAAAACATGCCAAAGAACTTGATAAACTGGATTGGGCACAATACATAGAAATAGAAAATACTCTTTTTGACGCCGTACGAACCGAAGTCACTGAAAAACTAAATAGTAAAGTGCGTGTTCCAGTTAATCGATATTTCTCGGGAAGCCCTGTTTACCCTGAAAAATTTTCCACTGATTGGAATCGCTCTTATATACTTGAACCCCAAAGTCCCGCAGTTGGAGCGGTTGTATTCTTACATGGCCTGACTGACTCTCCTTATAGCCTGCGTCATATTGCCAGACGCTATGTTGCTCATGGTTATGTTGCCATCGCGATTAGGCTGCCTGCTCATGGCACAGTGCCTGCCGCCTTAACCGATGTCAAATGGGAAGATTGGTTAGCAGCAACCAAACTCGCCGTACGTGAAGCCCGAAGACGCATAGGACCATCAAAACCCCTTCATCTCGTAGGTTTTTCTAATGGTGGCGCACTCGCATTAAAATATGCGCTTGATTCTCTTGAAAATAAACAATTAACACGACCAGATAGGATTATCCTAATTTCACCCATGATAGGCGTCACCCGCTTCGCGCGTTTCGCAGGATTTGCTGCGCTACCGGCCATTTTACCGCCATTTGCAAAAGCCGCTTGGATCAGTATAGTTCCTGAATTTAATCCATTTAAATACAATTCTTTTCCAGTGAATGGAGCAAGTCAGTCTCATCGTTTAACTACGGCATTACAACAACAAATAGTGCGCCTTGCCAATGAAGATCAACTAATTAAACTACCACCTGTATTGACGTTCCAATCAGTAATGGATTTTACAGTGAGCACACGTGCAATAATTAGTGCTTTTTATGACAATCTTCCTGCAAATGGTAGTGAACTCGTATTATTTGATTTGAATCGAGCGGCTAAATTAGGTCTTTTATTACGTCCTTCCGCAGATACTGCGGTAGCGCGGCTTTTAAGTGAACCTCCGCGAAAATTTCGCACCGTAATCATCACCAATGCAAATGTTGACAGTATCGATGTTGTCGAACGCGTCACTGAAGCTGGAGCAGTAAATGAGCATATTTCCCCTCTAGGATTGGCTTACCCACGCGATGTTTACTCCTTGTCACATGTAGCCATACCCTTTCCAGTAAATGATAGCCTCTATGGTCTGTTCCCAGATTCAAAAAAATATGGCATTCAATTAGGAGCCACTGCGTCGCGTGGTGAACGTCAGGTACTCATCATGAGTTTGGATGCAATACTGCGCCTATCATCCAACCCATTTTATCCCTACATGATAAAGCGAATAGAAGAACATATTCCTGCAACTACCCAATAAGCAAACTTAACCTTTCTCATAAATTTTTTAATCAAGCCAACAATTGCAGTTAATATACCGCCACTTACTAGACCTGTTCCTGCGTTACCGTTAGCTATATTCGCTATAAAATGCCACCTCACTCATAAAAAGCCTTTTCTCTTTAAAGTTTCCCTTATGAATGTTTTTCTTACGGTAAGCATCAAAAAACTGAAGAGGCTTACAAATAATTTGTGGTGCTTGGTAAGTATTATTTCCTCGATATTCATTATAATTTGGATTGATTTCACGAAGAGCATCATCCAATAATTTGCTGGCATCGTCCAAGTTGGAGATTTCAGCAGATAAGGCGTAAATTAATTTATTCTCTGATTTGCAATCGAGATACACTGCAAAATCCGGAATTAACAGATTTGTTTTTTGGGCAAGACATTCAACCACAAATTTAATTTTTGAAATAATTATTTTTTCTGAAATAAGAGAAATTTGCTCTTTAGCGCGAGCGATAAATTTAAAGGTAAGTGGTTTCACTGAAGTAATTTCAATAATGTCTTCCATCGCATAGTTAATTAAACCTGCGACTGTGGTCACAAAAACCAGATAACGTTTGCCTTGTTTTAATTCATGCAAGTGCAGAAAAGAGGAGTGATTCGCATCTTCTTTAAACTGATAAAATATATCAAAGGGATTAAAAACAAGCCCCGGCCAGTGGCTATGCAGGGTATGCCCAAAAAATCCCTCGACCGCAGAATAATGTTCCATTAATATCAATTCCTTATTGTTATTATTACCCATCCAGCTTTTTTTAAGATACTCGATTTGTGACAGGGATAAAAAATTTCCTCCATACACACAAATCGATAAGTTTTTCCATAATTGTTGCAGATAATCAACATTGAAATAGGCCAACGCTTTTTCAGTAAATAACTGAATAATTGCAGGAAAACCTAACATGGTACGAATATCCTGATCTCTAATTTCTTCAAGAATACGAGACATTCTCACTTGCGTATCGGTAATTGATGATGTTTTTGTTGACGGGTAGAGCAGATCTTTAAATAACCAGGAGCGTTTTGAGTTCATATAACCAGATATAAAACCAACAGGTAACGACGCCGGTGAATCATAGATATGAGACAATGCACTTAAATAAAGAGCCTTTCCCTCAAATAACTCATGGGGATTTTTAAGTTCATTCGATAAACTGGCGTATAAACTCAAACCGATGCGCATAAAATTTTTAACTAAACTTTGAGTAATTGGAATATATTTAGGCCCTCCACTCGTGCCTGAAGTTAAGGAAATTGCCTTAATCTCATCCCAACTAAAAAAACCTTTTTTCCCTTCTTGGTATATTTTTTCAAATTCAGATCGTAATGCTTCATAATCATATACAGGAAGTTGTCGAGCATCCTCTAGTGTTTTTAATTGAAATAATCCACTTTGTTGTCCAAACTCTGTTTTACCATTAGTTTTAATAATTTTTTGCAAAGCAGCTTGTTGATAGGGATAAGGATTATAGGCACTTTCTTCAATTTTTTTGGCCATATGCTGAATAAAGGGTATACCTATTGTTCTGCGAATCACATGACGTATCATATTAAGACTCCCCAGTTTTTAACTGTTCGAACCGCAGAATGATTAATACGCTACCATAAGGCACGATCAGAAATAGAATATCCCCCATCAATAGGGATCATGGCACCTGTTATAAAGTCTGCGTTAGAGGAAGAAAGGAAAACCGCTAAAGGTCCGATATCCTGAGGTTGTCCCCATCGACCCAAGGGAGTCCTTTTACGAATTTCATCTCCTCTACTGGTTTCTGGAAGCGAACCATTAATAGCCGTTTCAAACCAACCAGGCAAAATCGCATTGACTTGAATATTCCAGGGTCCCAGTTCTGCAGCCAAAGCACGAGTTAAGCCCAGTATTGCCGTTTTGGTTGTTGTATAACCAATAGAATGAGGATGGCCAAAAAGAGAATACATTGAGCCAACATTGATAATTTTCCCTTTGCATTGTGTTTTCATCATCCGAGCAGCATTTTGTGAACAAAGAAAAACAGAGCTTAAATTATTGCTGATTAAGTGTTCCCAACTTTCACGTGACAACTCCGTAAGTTCTTGATCTTCGTAAATGCCCGCATTGTTAATGAGTATATCCAGTCTGGAAAAATGATTTTTTATCATCTTAAAACCATTATGAATACTCTCTTCAGATGCCACATCCACTTGAAACGGGGTTAAATCATAAGTTTGGGCTTGATTCAGTTTTTCTTGATCGCGTCCCCAAACAATGACAGCAGCCCCTGCTTCTCTTAATGCAACAGCCATAGCAAGACCAAGACCTCCATTACCACCTGTCACTAAAGCAACACAATTATTTAAAGGTTTTTCTATTTTCATAGTAATGATGCACCTTTCTAATGGCATTAAAAAAATCAGTAATATCTTCAGGAGTCAATGTTGGTGAAAGAGCAATATCAATGTATGAACTGATATGTTTAAAACTTGCTTGATAAAGACGAGTTATTTCTTCTTTATTTTTAGTTGGAAATAAATAAGCCCAATCCCAGAATCGGCGAACATTGATCTTATGCGGAGATCCCAATGCTTTAGTATCTACTCCTTCGGCACTAAGTGCATCTGCAAACCAGCAACAATCATCAACGCTGCCGTTCACTTGGAGAAGAAGATTATCACCTATAGGACATGCCGCCGCATGCCAGGGAGCTCGTGGCTTTAAATAGCTCAAATCCTCAATTCCCTCAAGAACATAAGCGTAATTGCGAGAAAGTATGTTAAGCCTTCCATCCAATTTTTTGAGTTGACTGAGTCCCAGCGCACCATGAAGCTCATCGAGGCGAAAATTCATTATTGGAAGCAAGGCAACATCAATCTCAGGCCGATGTGTACAATGTTTCTCGTAAAGACACTCATAAGCACCTGATAAAACAACGCACTTAATATAAAGCTCTTTGTCGTTGGTAAGGATGAATCCGCCCTCTCCTGTATTTAAGGACTTATCAGATTGGGTGCTAAACGCACCGGCTAACCCATAAGTTCCTAAAAATTTTCCCATTAGTTTGGAACCCAGAGAAGGAACTGCATCTTCTATAATTGGCACATTATATTTTGCCGCAATTTCTTTAATTTGTGGAAGAGGCGCAGGAAATCCGCGCATATGTACAACCACAAGCGCTTTCATCGATTGGATCTTTTTCTCAAGATCAGCCAAATCCATGTGAAGATTAGAATCCACCTCAATTAATAGAGGCTTTAACCTGGCTTGAATAATGGCACTGGGAGTCGCAGTAAAAGAATATGTCGGACAACCAACCAATGAGTTGTCTGGCAAACCAAGCGCCATCAGTGGAAGTGAGATTGCTGCAGTCCCCGAACTGACGGCAAGTGCATACTCTGTATTAAAAAATTTTTTAAGCTCATTTTCGAATTGCCCTACTTTGGTTTCTTCCAACCGCCGATTATCATAACGAAATAACCTTTTGCTTTTCATCACCTCGATTAAAGACTCACCATCCTCATCATCAAGAATAACATTTCCTTTATCATAAGTAGGCCAGGGTTTGTTGCGAACGGGTTGGCCCCCTTCTATTGCCAATTTGTCAAAAGAAAAAATATTGCTTTTCATGCTAGCTACTCTCATTTCATTTAATCTCTGATTTTATGGTGTCCCTTTTCCTAAACCACATCCGAAACTTGCATAAAGCTTTATAACCCAAAATAAGTCTTATCATTGCCAAGACAATAAAGCCCTTTACCATTTGGAATTTAGTGCCTGTTCTTATCCAGAAATCGCACACCTCACCTTTTGTTTCTACAAATAATTTTTCGTAGAAAACTACTTTGGGAAGTGGCAAGCCAAAGTAATTATTTACATTTTTGCCATGCGTCCCAAAAATGATTGAACCTCGACGTAAACGAAGTACATCTAGAGTCATGAGTAAAAATAGCAATAGTATCCAACTTGCACGCCGAGAACGTTCTTCTATCCAAAGACAACTAATCTCAATTGGTTGTCTTTTATCAAATCCTTGCTCTTGATAGATCTGTTTTAATTGAGTTGGGTTTAAGGGAAGAAAAGTGCGATAATGAGGCCCTGAGTTAATACAAAAACCTCCAATCATGCATTCTTCTGAATCGCGAAAAAAAATTCGAACTTTGGAGCATTTAAAATATTCTAAATCAGTACGATTGTGAGCCAGTGCAGCATAATGTTTTTGATAAATCTTTAGTAGATTTTCGCCTTCGATTAATTTTGTTTTTATCATAAAAATCTTTAGCAACACAGTGTTTTTTGATTATAGTACAAAATTTATACATTTCTACAATGCAGGGCATGTGACATTGAATGACGAAACTTATAACATCGAGCGAAATATCGCGACAGGGAATCATTGCTGACCTGATTTCAGCGTGGGCGGCACAGCAAAAGCCCATAACTGGGTCAACACAGATCTACTCCCCGAAATTAAAGTCACCACTGACGCCATGGCAAGATTGATACAGCTCGTTCAAGATGGCTACGTAAAAATCACGGAATAGGATCAAAAAAAACGTGGCCTGGTTGCAAGCAATCAGGCTACTACTTAGAAACCCCCAATTAGCCATGTACATTGTAATCAAACCAATTTAAGATTAACTATCTAAATGATAAGGGAAATCAAAACAAGGAATTCGCGCAATACTCGGCATGCTATTAAGCTGCGATAATCCACCCTACTTCGTATTAACATGAGCGTGCATTTAAGAAAGCAGAAAAGGAGTTCATCAATGGAAAATAATCGCCCATGGCATCCATGGACTGCTCGATTCGCTGTTGGAATTATCATACTTCTTCTAACATTTATCGGACTAATTTTAACCAATATAAAAGCTGCAAGCGCGTGGCGGTTCTGGCAAATAACTACGGTCATCATTGCTCTACTTGCTTTGGGATTAAGTTTTTATCTTAAACATCTGCAGAAAACCCCATCCCAAGTTCTCCTTTGGCATGAACTTTTACATTGGTTGGGACTAATTGGTTCAGTTTATATCACCTCGATGTATGTGCGCATAGGAATCATAAGCCCATTTATCGGAACATTAGGTGTACTTACACTACTTGCGCAAGCCATTTTTTTAGCGGGCATCTATATTGAGTCTACATTCCTTTTTATAGGGGTCGCACTCGGTTTATTCGCAATAAGTGTTGCCTGGATGGAAACGCATATATTCCTTTTAGCTATTCCTATTTTAATTATTGCCATTGTAGCTATAGTCTATTTTGCACGGCGTAAACAGGAGTAATTCCTGGAAGTTTATCCACAGGTGTAGGTCGGGCCATGCTAAATTGTAGCCTGGATGCAGCAAAGCGGAACCTGGGGTGCACTGCGTGATTTTTTTATCTGCAACCCGGAGTTACTGCTTTGCCTACACCCAGGATACTTTGACTACCAGCAAAAACTAAGAATCACTTGGTAGGAACTAAACCAAAATCCATTAACTTTGCCGTATTATTAATTTCAATATTTTTTTCCGCAAAAGTTGAGAAATAATAATCGCTATTGAGAAAAAAAGACTAATCGCAAAAGCAATCAGCCAATATTTTCGATCAAGATAAGATATTTCATAAAATATTTTAATCCCTCTGACCACAATAGAATTAATATCGGTGAGAATCAGCAAAGAATACAAGGCGATGAGCCCACAAGCATATAAAACGTATAACTTTAAATTTTTTTCTTTTTTATGAACAGTAACAGCCAGAAAATTAACAGTAGTTACTATGACCATGATCGAAAGCATGACCATTTGCAAATCTTCCATTGTGTAACCCGCATACTGCTCCGTAATATACTGGCCTATATAAGAAGCTATCGCGATTAATAATGCAGAAATCAGGACAAATGAAAATAACTCCATTGTAAAATTTTTTAATCGATTAACATTGGCGTTTTTTAAAGCAATGATAAACGATGGTAAGCCAATAGAAAAAACATTAATTAATGCAACTCGCCGTGGTGTTAGTGGAAAATCATAAAAAGTAAAAAAAGACATGAGCGTAGTAAAAATAACTAAAAAAGTCTTGGTTAGAAAAAGCTTTGCTACGGCATTAATCGTATTAACGATCTTATTGCCCTCATCAAAAATTTTAGGAAGAAGACTGAATTTGTTTTTTAATAAAACGATGTCGGCCACTTCTTTTGTAATACTGCTTCCTTCCTCCATAGCAATCCCTATGTCTGCTTCTTTTATTGCTGGCAGGTCGTTCACTCCATCGCCAATCATGGCCGTGAAGATCTTGTTTTTTCTAAATAATTGAATAATTCTTAGTTTATGTTGCGGCTTCAAACGAGAAAATATTTCTTTGTCTTTAATTATTTTTGACAACTGTTCGTCGTTCATCTCATCAATTTCACTGCCGGATATCAAATCACTATCCTGGACTTTCCAACCTATCTCATGGGCAACGGCTTGTATTGCAGAAGCATTGTCACCTGACAATATTTTAATCTGTATATTATTTTTTTTGAAAAGATTGATCGCATCCATTACATCCTCTCTCACTTGATCCATGATAGAGATGATACAGATAGGTTCAATTTGCATGGAGTTCATATTTTCTGAAAGAGACTCCAGAGAAAGATTAGATTTTTCGATGCCAAATATCATGTTTCGAAAAACGCTCAATTGTTCCTTTTGAAATAGCACATCAATATGCTTTTTTTCGGAATCATCAATTTTATCTAATAGCACATCATAACCACCCAGAACAAAAGTTACTTTTTTATTATGTAAATGTAAATTTTCATCATGAATGATTAACTGTAACAAACTGAATTTATTTTCAGAGCTAAAAGGGATCTCTCCGGTGATAATGGCATTGGATGCATTAAATCGCTCCAGAGTTCTCAAAGTCGCATTTTTATCTAGTGAAAAATGTGCATAGGTCCCTAAAATTTGTTTTGTCTCCTCTATTGAATAATCATTAGTTAACGAAGTGATTTTGTGTACTGATAGCTTATTTTGGGTAAGTGTTCCTGTTTTATCGGTGCAAACGACTTTAATATTGGAAAAAGCTTCAATGGCATTAAGCTTTTGTATAATCGCGCCAATTTTGCTAATTCGATAAATTCCTAGCGCAAATGTGACCGAAGCCATCAAAATAAGTCCTTGAGGAACTAGCGAAAGCATAATAGTGGCTATTTTTCTAATCAGCTCTACCCGACTTAATTCGGTTTGACTCAATGTCATTTCTAGAAGGATTAATACCAACGCTATTAAAAATAAAGCTTTTACAATAAAGTTTAAACGTTTTTGCAAAGGGGAAACATTCAGTTTAAATTTTTTGGCCAGCTTTGTAATTTCCTGTGCTTGACATTCATCGCCAACCTTTAATGCTTTATAGACTGCTCGGCCTGAAAGGCAATAACTTCCAGACATTAATTCATCATTTATTTTTTTATTAATCGGGGTGGATTCTCCCGTTAATAAAGACTCATCGATTTCTAGTTTCGTAGATTCTATTACGACGCCATCAACCACCACCGGATCACCGCGTTCTAGTAGAATGAAATCATCAATAACTACTTCAGACTGTTCAATGGATTGCTCAGTTCCATCCCTGATAACTTTTATTTCACGCTTCAATAATAAATTAACTTTGTCTAAAGCTTTTTTAGCTTTTATTTCTTCAAATATAGCAATGAATGTATTAATAATGACAATAAAAGATACACCAATAATATCAAAAAATAATCTCTCATCATTTTCTATAAAGAAGAACGTTGTTAAAAAAATAATAATTGCAAATATGACTATATTAAAAACCGAAAAAATATTCTCAATAAATATTTCAGTGATTTTTTTAGTTTTTGTCGTAGTAGGTACGTTTTGTTTACCTTGTTTTATTCGCTCTTCTACTTCATGAGCTAACAATCCTCTTATCATCTCTTTAAATCCTTGGGGTAAATTCTTACTTTGAGAATTTTCGAAGCTCTTGCCTTCTCTATTTCCGCATCAAATTCAGGAAATTCAAAACGCTCTCCTTCTTTAGGAACATACCCTAGGCGCTGGAAAAATAACCCATTCAAAACGTCGATGTCATCTTCAACATCAATCTCTCGACCAAGTGCTTGTTCCAAAGAATATATTGAGCAATTCCCTGACACAGAGAGGCTTCCATCCTTATTTAATACCCAATCCACTTTAGTTCGATGAAACTCATCTTTAATTCGTCCAATAAGCACCTGCAATAAATTATCCAATGTAACAAATCCCAAAATGGTATTCTTGCCACTATAAATAAGTGCAAAATGAGGCATCCCTTCACGAAACTGGCGCAATAGGTCTAAAGCAGGAACACGGCGTGAAACTTTTAGAACGGGTCTAATAAGTGGCATTAAGTTTTCTATTTCGGATTTTCGATAAATGATGGGAAGAATATCTTTTACATGAATAATCCCAATAATATCTTTTTTATCAGGGTCATATACTGGATAACGACTGTAACGATGCTCCAAGATGATATCCATCATCTCACTGATTGGTTGACTTAAATTAATCGTGACCATTTCTTCGCTAAAACGCATCACTTCTGTGACTTTTAGATCGGCAAAATCAAGAGTATGCTCGATGATATCAACCTCTTCCTCAGTCAGCTCACCATGAAGATGGCTTGCATTTAAAAGCAGCTTTATTTCTGCTGTCGAATAAAAATACTCACCTTGGTGGACAGCATCTAATTTAAATAGTTTTAACAAAAAATTAGAGCACGTATTGAGAGCCCAAATTGCTGGATACATAAGCCAATAAAAAACATACAAGGGCAAGGCAGTCCATACTGATACTCGTTCTGACTGACGAATAGCCAGCGATTTAGGCATGAGTTCACCAACAACTATATGAAGAAAAGAGATAAACGAAAATGCGACAAAAAAAGCAATTACTGTCGTCAGTTGCGGCGAGTTAACACCAACAAGGACTAAAAGTGGTTCTATTAAATAAGCAAAAGCAGGCTCTCCAATCCAACCGAGTCCAAGAGAGGCGAAGGTAATACCTAACTGACATGCTGATAAATATGCATCAAGATGTTGATGCACGTGGAATAAAATTTTTCCTCGTAAACCATAAATATTTTTAATAGCCTCTACGCGAGTTGCTCTAAGCTTTACCATGCCGAATTCAGCTGCCACAAAAAAAGCGTTCAGTAAAACCAATATCAAAGCGAGCAAGATCAGTAAAAAATTAATCACTTAACTGTCCTTTAAATTTAATCTGAATGAACATGGTTTCACTGTCTACACTTATTCATAAACACCTTGGCTGATGGTACACCAACAACTGCTAATACGCCAAATTCAGCGGAGGATGGGCTGATAGGCTCCTCATATTATAAAAGAGAAATAGAAGTAGTAAATCTCAATGGACAGAAAATATTTATAATAAAATCAATTGGTTGTGCTTTTATTTACAATTTTGACCTGTGCCTTCATTGCCTCTCTAAGCTTTTGTACAAGAGTATCTACTGTTTCAGAACCATGTACTCTCATTGTATATATTATGATAACAGCATCATGTGGCCCGCAAACAACATATATATATGCTACATCAAGCTTATCTCCTTGCGCAGAATAGCGTTTAACAATACGATAACCTTCGCGGTATCCAGAATTGTCTTTCTTGCCATTTTCTAAGACAGTAACCTCCGTTTCTTTTTTCATTGTATTAGTGACACTATCCAAGGTTAAAGTAATAGGATCAAATGATGGATTAAGGAGGTTTTCGTCAGGTTGGTCTGAGTTAAAAGTTGTTGAAGAAAGCGTAATAAATGTGAAGTTACCATGAAAAAATATGAAGGGTTGATTAGGATTGCTAGAGTCCTTTTGTTCTTTTTCTCTTTTTAAATCATTAGGCAAGGTCACAACTAAACTAATGTGATTATCTCCATTGAGGGGAAATGTTAATTGATGCTCCGAATCCGTATCCGCTGTATTATGCAAAAAACTTGGAGTTGTCTTGACTAAAGACTCAACACCTTCACTAAATAAGCTAGCACTAAACAATAATGCCCCTAAAAATAATCCATAATGCAGCCTAAACATAACCATTAAGTCACCATCTAGCCAGCTTAATAACATTTTAAGTATAGTTAATAACCGGGTGAAGTACTTCTTATTACAAAAAAATAATGAATGCTATGTTGCCAGTGAATCTCAAGCAAGCATACAGATTAAGCCTGCACTACGCATGCTTCAAAATCCTTCTTAAAGCCACCTGAATAAGGTCAAATTTTAACCCAAAAGCTATAATTAACATATAGTCTGCTTGGAAATGGAGTCTCAAAATGCCTGAACTACATGAAATTATTGATGGAGATGACATCACTGCGCATTACCTGGATGAAGACATAACGAGAGATTATCAAGAAAGAATGAATGAAACATTTAAAATATTTCGTTACAACCATGAAGTATATGCAGTTCGTTATGATGAAACCGATCCGATTGATTCTATTTCGATGTGGAGAAGCCACAAAGGAGAGAATATTAGTACACCCAAAGACAAAATTGGACAAGGAGAAGAAGGAACTGTATACGGAAAAACACCCGATAAAGCGATGAAAGTATCTAAAGGAGGAGGAAGAAAACAAAGACATGCCACAGAAACTAATTTGGAAATTTTAAGGCAACAATTTGTGCTTAACGAAAAAGATATTGAACAACACTTCGTTTTAGGATTATGGAATATTAAATCACCAGAAAACGTATATTTTTATATGCCTAAAGTTGAATCAGCAAATTTTAACAGAAACAATGATAAACCTAAGGTTGAAAAATTTATTCTCGCCCTTAAGGAGATGAATGATTTAGGTTACTGGCATAGGGATTTAGCTAATAATCCCTTCCATTACAGCCTTCAAAATTTATTTGTAACAACAGAAGATATAAAAACCATTGATATGGATGCTGGTTTTGCTTATAACGATGGTGATTATGATAGCCGTCGAGTTGTGTTTGGTAGAGATCAGTGGATATATGTATATAACCGCATCTATCCCCCGCATGATGATTTTGATGAAATAGTTCATTGGGAACATTTAGTCGATCGTTGGTACGATGAACATGAAGGACAATGTTTATCAGATCACCCAGAAGAACTACTTAAAATGTATGAGAATGGCGAACTGTCATTGCCAAAAAAAATTGTCAACGATCTACATAAGGATTTCGCAAGCCAAGGTGTTCATGAGTATTTATCAGGAAAGGTAAAGGAAAGAAAACATGCTCGAGAAGTTAGTGCTTATCATTTTTTTACTAGCCCCAAACATCAAGAGGCATATGAAGGCTTAAAAGGCGACGCTCTAAAAAGAACGATTCTTAATGAGCTTAAAGTATCTTTGTCGGATATTACAATGAAAGATGCATTGAAGAAAAAGAAAGCTGCTTTTTTAAAATCCCCTGAAATGGAAATTCTCGATAGACCTCAAGGAAAACCAACAAAAGTCTTAGGATTAAAAACAGATTCTCACAAAGCAGTTGATAAAATATTTAAAGAAGCGGAAAAACGAATAGATAATCCGGGATTAAAGATGTAAGAAAATATAGTAAAACCTGGTTACGCACTGATGCTACGAATATGAAGTACGTTGGGGATTATTGCTGCCCCAACTTACCTATCTAAAACCTTAATAATAGGCCACTATTCGCGCCCTAAAATTCTGTTGATGATAGCAGTAGCTTGATTGTCACAAAGTATGGCATTGGTTTCGGGCACAATCACACAACCTATATTGTGACAAACTTGCTGAGAATCCAAGGCATCGAGGCACAATTTTACTCCGTTCTGAATCAAAGAGATTGTCTGAGTCAAATTCTGGTCATGCTCATGGTTCGTCACTCCTTTATATTGATCTACTAATTCAGCTAATCCTTTTAATGTTTTTTGACGGGCAGTTTGATGTTGTGCTCGTAGTTTACATAGATCTTTTGCTAAATCATGAGTTTCATTATCCGTCATCACCTCATTTGTATCTGCAATACATTGATCAAGACTTAAACGAATTTGATCATTATCAGCAGGAATAATTGGATTATTGGAGCCATTGTAAGAGTTATTGTCTGCGAAAACCGTGGTTGTTACAATTAAAAGAACACTTGCGGCTAATGCTGTGATGCTCATAATAGTCCTTGATTATATTGATTCCAATGTTGATATTATTTAAATGATAGACTGGAAATATTTTTTTGGCTCATATAAATGATGTGTGAGCATTCACCTCCCTCCTACTTGCTATACTAAAAATAAATCCGTTATAGCCTTTGTTGGGAATCAAAATGAAAATCGCAGTGATTTTGCTAGGCATGGAATATACTGACATTCCTTTTGGCCACTTACATCAGCTTGATAAAATTGGCATTGCAAATATTATTATATTGCTCAATAAGGATGAATTTAAGAAGGCCCATGCAACCGAGTTTGTGTTATTTGATCATACAAAGCCCCGAACAATTATAGAGCATTATCAGTCTCAAAGTGACCGACTAAGAATCGAGGTGATAGATACCGGATCAGCGACAACAGAGGAAGAAAAATTAGATTTTTACCTGCAACATGCAGATGGACAATATAAACTCAATCTTTTTCTTTGTAAGGAATCAATGCCCTGGGTAAGTGAAGAGTTAAGCGCTAAACCACCAGTAATAGAAACTACTGAATATTCATTTATTCCCTTTTTTAAAAGCACAGATCGAAAAAAACTACCTTTATTTCACCCCCCTTGCTCCTCAGAGCATGCGATTAAACTCTTGCAAGATGAGACAAACCCTTGCCTTTGCTATAAAATACATTTTTTCGATCTGTTGCATTATCAATGGTTATTTAATATTTTTGTTGAATTAATCAGCCTTAAAATAAAATTGCATGAGGAGAAAAACGCTGAATTTTTACCTCAGTTGCGTAAGTTAGTTAAAGAATTCAATAAAAATATAATCAATTTGGAAAAGGCCGAGATTGCCTTTGAGAAAACACACAAAAAAGCATATTTCACACTTGATAAGCCCAAAGCAATCACCCTGCACCGACATGCTAAAAATGTGGAAAACAAGATGAAACTCGATGATGATCTACCTAAATTAATAGGTAAACTAATCGAACTCTATGACAAATTAGCATCTCAGGAACATCTTGATCTTTTACATGAGAAGGATGCCCCCCCGCTCAAGTGAGTTTGATAGTGTTCTCTTCCGGAGTTGGCTCACTATAACCCGATAAAATATCCCTTCTTATAGATAAAATATTTTTCATACATTTATCAGAAAGATGCAATTCTTGTTCTAGTAATGAAAGGCCAACGCCCGCTATATTTAAGACCACATCTTTAACTAAAACGGATAAACTGCTGTTTGTATCAAATGCCGACTGAAAGAAGAGGCACGAGTTACTCGTGTACTGATTTAAAACCATCTTGATTGCTTTTTTTAACTCAGCAACTTGTTTACGCAAACTCCCAGAAATACCTAATTCCTTGTGAAAATTCATTAAAGCGACCACCGAAGGTTGCAAAGCAAGTAATAAAACAACATCAACATGACCTTTTTCCAGAGCTAAGCGGATTGCAGAATTATTCCGGACTGCTGAGTCAACTTGTGTATTTTCCAATAGGCATTGAACAATAGTAAAATGTCCTTCTTTTGCTGCATCGCACAAAACATTTTCGATTTGCATTGCATTGCTGTACTTAATTAAATATTTAACTATATGTGCATGTCCACGGCTCACAGCCCAATGCATTATATAATCGGTACTATTTGGGCCAATGTATTTATGTTCAGTAAGGAATCGAATGACATCTAAATTGCCGACTTGAGCTGCTTTAATAGAAATTGCCTTGGCTACGAGACTAGAGTTTAAAGCTTCAGGAGATAGATTGAGTTCTTTAAGCCAACCGTCTACATCTTTTTTTAATTGACTATTTTGAGGTTGGCTTAAACGTTCTGCTAAAGGTAATTCGGCTTTTTCCTGCATTTTCTTCTCCTAACATTAGAGGTTAAATCTTCGAGTGAGAGGTAAAGAAAAATACAAGTCATCCTGAGCGCTGATGCAAATACAAACAAAGGTTAGCTACTATTGCTGCATCAGCAATAACTCCTAACACATTATTTACTCTTACCTCAGCGACATTACCCGTTTAGTCATTAATACTAGGCATGGCCATTCCTCTATAGTCCTTGATGAGAAGATAAGTCGCTTGGTTTGCTCCATTAATTAACATCAGCAAACCAATGTAAATGTAAACGAATTATATTTATTTGTATATTTTAAAAATCAATTAAATAATCCATTAGCCTATACCTGTTTGCCGGAGAGAGAATAAAAATTAATTCGCTAAACAGGGCTTGAACAACCCAGTCTATGATTGCATGTTGTATCAATCAACACGCTGCGCCCCATTTAAAACCAATCTCTTGTGTCAAAGTTAATTAAAACTAATAATAAATGGCTCGGCGGTTTTTTTCAGGGGATTATATTGAAAACGATTCGTATAATTTAAATTTTTACCATAAACATGCAAGGAAATCGCTACAGAATCAGATGTATTAACGACACTATGAATATCGTTAGGGCTAAAACCAATCACATCCCCAGGAAAACAGGTAATGCTCTTATTCTGTTTCTTGATATCAGCATACCCAGGTTGCGTGCCATCATCCATACGCATCCAAGAATAATTTTCTTCTATACCCACGACACAACCCACTACTCCCCAAGTGTTATGATCATGTGGCGTAATTTCCCGTCCAGGCTCCCAAGCAACTAAATTAACGGCCAAAGTATGATCGGGTTCTTCAAAAATTAACCAGGAGGTAAATCCGTTCACTGGATCAACAGTATAAAAATGCTCCTCAAGCCATTCTGTTTTTTTAACCCAATTACTTAGGACAATTGAAACCTTCTCAATATTGTACTGATCATCATGCTTTAAAATATTTATTTGCCTAAGTTCCTGGATCAAAGGCTTTAACCCTGAAGGAGTATGATAATTCATAATATTTGCTCAAATTGATTAGGTTCTTTAATCAGCATAGCATACGCCTCCATATTATCGCGATGGCAAATTGAGTCATTTTGCCACAACCTACTTTACTGCAATGTTTCGTTCTATACTAATTAAAAAATCAATGCTTTTCACTAGGGAAAGTGGCTCAAATGAAAAAAATCATGTTACTCATCTTCGGATGTAATTTAATGTGCCTCTCACCATTTTTAAGCGCACAAACAAGTGAGTTAAAGTTACTAGAAACTAAAATGGATCAGGCAGAAATCTATCTCAATAACACGCAAAATACGCCAAAGGCATGGGCTTTAGCAGTAGAAATCTCAAATATAATCAAAAAACATCCAGAATATGATGATGGTGAGTTTGCAGAAGGAATGATTGATGTTGTTTCAAGGTTATTAACCAAACCATGGAATTATGCAGGCCCATACATCACTGGCAATAAAAGTACAGGCGCATTGCAGCAGTTTATTCTTGATCATATTAACGAGCTCACTGATCCTAAAGATTTAAAGACGATGAAGAACAATGTCTCCAAAAATTGTGATCAAGCTAAATATCCTATTTGCAAAAAATTACTAACAAAAATTCAGAAAAGCATGCCCTGATAAAGTGCACCAAAACTAACAAACCCAGCTTGGCTGCAAGCAACTAGGCTATTTATCCCTCATTATAGGCACCCTTTTAAATTTGAAATCCTAATCACCTAACTGTACACTCCACGCTTGGTTTGCCATTTAAAATACAGCGATGTTAAGTAAATTCGAATTAGAAGAATTAGAAAAAGTAAAAGGCCATATTGCGTTACTTCAAAATACTCCTGAAGATCTAAAGGCTAATGAAACATTCATGCTTGAGGCGATCAAGTTAAATCCTTATGCAATGCGCTATGCGGCACCGATACTAAAGAAAAAAGAAAGTTTTGCTCTTAAAGCGATTGCAATCAATTGTCGATCTTATATTTATCTAGATGTTACATTACAAGACCGCGAAAATATAACCGCTTTTGCCATAAGACAAGATCACAGTTTATATTTCTATGCTTCTGATAGATTAAAAACAGATGAGCATTTTAAAATAAATGCCTTAAAAATAAACAGTTGGCACCCCTGGATAAAATTAAATAAAGTAATAAAAAATAATTTTCTTGAAGGACTCGATGATACCTTTGCAATAATGTACGGGGATTACGGAATTCTTAAGAAAATAAATGGCGCAGAACTAGACCCTAATCAGCTGAAGCATGGGCTCATTGATATCACCCTGCTCCCACAAATTTCTAATTTCTTAATTAATTATGGCATGCCAGGAAAGCAAAGTACTGATAACCCGTTCAAATACGTCCGCGATGCAGAGCGGTGGAACGACGCAACCATGCTTAGAAGCATCGCATGTTTCATAGGCTTTGGTTTACAATTTTTAAGGTTCGCAATGGCCGCCGCAGCAACACTAATGGTTCTACCTGCAGTTGCTTTAGTACATATATTAAAATTTCCAATGACTTACTATTATCAGCATAAGGCCCTGCAACTTGAGGGGGTCATCTGCAATGCTCATAGCAATCAGCCTGTCTCTGGAAACACAACTACTTTAGCCGAATTTGTTGCAACGACTAACTCTAGTTTAAATGATTTATCAGGTTATAAGTCTTCAGACATCACATCTTATTCTGAGGACAATATAACAGTCGACAGATATGGTTCATTGCGCAGTACTAACCCTCTATTGTTTTTTAAACCATTGAATAGCCATACCCCCTCTCATCTTCGCGCTAAAGAAATAGTAACTGCACTTGAGCTCGATGAAAAATATAACCCTAATGATTCGAAAGAGAGTGCTATAGGCCGCTCGTTTTATTAACTATTAACGTACTGTGTGACTGTAATCGATCTTGTGGTCCTTAAAGCCTCGTCATTTGAAGAGTTTACAACAAAAGAGTTCCTAATTTATGGCCATTACAAATGTTGTCTATGCCATATTCAGGAATATCCCTCTCATTGTTCGTGATGACATGCCACGCGAATAATTGCATTGCAGGTTGATTGTTTCATATTGAGTTTTGCAAGTCTTATCAATCAATAAATCGCGCTATGCTTGAGATAATCAAAATGGTTTGTAATTAATCAAAAAGATTTATTAATCGCAGGTCTGGCATGATTACGCGCCTTTTTAAAAAAAATAAATGATATGATTGTGACGCTACGAATGAGCATGCTCTTTCTTTTTATTTCTCTTTTTGTCACCACCATCTTATTAATCATCCTGATAACCACGCAACGCTACTCTGAGGCTTTATCGGATATAGCGCATCAGCGGATGGTGAATGAATCTTTACTGATATTAAATAGATTACATAAAAATATAGGACCAGCCCAAATACATAGCCAATTCGCAGCTCGTCTCATTGAAGAAGAAGACATCACTCACAAGTTTACTACTCAAATCATTTCGTTAACCACAAATATAGTTAAAATAATACCATTAGTGGTTGGTGCACATTGGGGAGACGAAAAAGGCAATTTTATTTTTGCCCAAAAAGAGCCTAATGGCAGTATCACCTCTGATATTTATCAACGAAATCATGGGACAACAACAAGGACAATTATTAATCGTGACATACAAGGTAAGATCATAAAAAAATATTTATCAAATGATATCAGTTATGATCCCCGCACACGTCCCTGGTACCTGCAAGCAAAAAAAGAAAAGAAAACGGTTTGGACAAATGTTTATTTGTTTTATTTTCAACAAAATAATGGATTAACTGTTAGCTCACCTGTTTTTAAAAATGGAAAATTCTTTGGTGCTTTTGCTCTTGATATTGATTTAAGCGATTTGTCTCAATTTATTAATAAAATTCAAAAAGTAACTCCCAATAGTTATTTATTTATTGTTGATAAAGAAGGAAATTTAATTGCATCTTCAGGCAGCTCATCTTTTGCTAACTTAGCAAAGAACACTAATATTCATTCCAAGTCATTGATCAACCAAACATTCAAAAAATACCAGCAAAAAAATGAGAATAAATTACTCACCTTTTCTTATCCCTATAGTAACCAAACTTATATGGTTACTTATGTACCCAGTGTGATTTTTGCAACGCATGGCTGGTATATCGGCGTTATTACGCCTCAGAGTGATTTTATTAGCAATTTAAAAAAGATGAACTTAATAACTATTTATATCAGTTTAGGCATCTTAATATTAGGGATATTCTTAATATCTAGTTTAGTAAGTCATATTGTAAAACCACTTAAAATACTGGTAGTAGAAACAGAAAACATCAAGCAATTTAATTTAGACAACAAAATCGTCATTCACTCCAAAATAAAAGAAATAATCCAATTAAGAAATTCCGTGGATTCAATGAAATTAGGACTCAAACTATTCCAGAAATACATTCCTAAAAGTCTTGTCAGACAGTTAATTGAATCTGGCGAAGACATAAGAACGGGGGGTGTTAGAAAAACGTTGACTGTTCTTTTTTCAGATATTAAGCGTTTCACTGCAATAGTTGAAAAAATGGAACCCAGTGTGTTAATGCAGCAAATGGGAGAATATTTGGAAGAATTATCTCAAATTATTATCGATGAGAAAGGGACAATAGATAAATACATTGGTGATTCTATTATGGCATTTTGGGGTGCACCTTTGCCTAATGAACGCCCTTACCATCATGCGGCAAGAGCAGCGCTACGATGCCAAAATAAATTAAACGTGTTGAATAAAATGTGGCAACAAAAAGGAAGAGAAGCCTTCATTACACGTATTGGAATCCACATGGGCGATGCTATTGTAGGTAATCTGGGCTCATCTGAGCGTCTAAATTATACAGCTATAGGAGATGCAATTAATATTGCTAGTCGACTCGAGAGTATCAATAAAAATTATGGAACGAAGATTATTGTAAGTGATACAGTTTATGAAATAATAAAAGATCAATTTATTTTAAGGATGATCGATTGCGTTGTAGTCAAAGGGCGCACGCAAAGCTGCTACATTTACGAACTGTTAACTGATAATGTTCAAGACCTCGAGTTTGATCTCAATGCCTATAATTCTATTTTTGAACAAGGATTTTTGCTTTATAAACAACAGTTATGGGATGGAGCCATTGAGCATTTTAAAAAATGTCTAGAAATCTATCCTGCAGACATCATTGCACCTATATTCATTGAGCGATGCCAACAATTTAAATCCAATCCACCAAAGCCTGGCTGGCAAGGTATTACGGAATAATCGTTATACTGACTGACTATGTATTCTGACTTGCAACTGCGACATAAATTTGAAAAAAAATGTAATTGCATCTGTAGGATTGTATTTCTTCTTTTAATGTATCGTTAATAGTTGATTCATACTCTCTTCAACAAATGTTCTATGCTGAATGGCAACAATATCATTGTAAAAGTCGGATGTTTCGTTCTGGCGGCGATTAAACCAAGTATGTCCTTTATAGGCATTCGAAATTGCTGCTTGCTCAATCATGGCCTCTAAGGTTTCAATTGCAGTGGGAATCTCATGATCTTTATATTTTTTATATAGATCAAAAATTGCGGCAGCGCCTTTAGGTATATTAATTTCGTCACCATTGGCTAGTATACGTTGTTCACCACCAAAGACTCCAATTTTACCATCAAGCTTAATGATGTCTGCTAAAATGTCCTCAAGAGTACTTTCTGCTTTTCTTGCAATAATATTTTCTTGAGAATTTGTTGACGCACGGAGCCATATTTCCTTGGCTTGATTGAAATAGAGTTCGGCTCCAGTGTCGTTCACATGAAGCATTGATTTGATGAATTCTTTTGTTGCTTGTTTTCTCAGAGATGAATCAATCACTTCTTTGTATTGATAGGAATTATTATCTAAATAAGGCTTATAGTGCACCTCAATCAGTCTAACTGCTGCCACAGGATTATTGAGCGCTTCGCCCACAAGCGCATCAAATTTATTTCCTAAAGCATCGAGGTTAAGACGCAACGAACTATCTTCTTTATAGTCATTGTTGTATTCTCTAAATTCATCCATGATCTGTGCTTTTAAATTAGGATTATCGATAAGGAAATTTAAAAATTTTTCATTTCTTATCAGTTCTTCTCTAAGTAGTGCACTGCGCTCGCTTTTGTGAGCCACTAGCTCTTCTCGTAATTTAGGACTTCCAATAGTTGCATTAGCGATAGGTCGATAAATTTGCTCATCAAATAAAGCTCTTTTAAGAAAAACCGAAAAAGCATCTTTGATGAAATTAGGATCATTCTCAATTCCCTTCAGATCTAAAAGAGCATTATCAGCTTTATCAGGAAAAGCACGTGGTTTAGCATCCTTTAAATATGGGAATTTAGTGATATCTCTTTGAGTAATTGGGAAAGCATCTTTAGGTTTTATGCCATGCGCTCTTACAGAACCGTAATATGGCTTATTAGGATTTATGCCCCTGTATTTTGATGTGAGTGGCCAGGTTGCCTGATCATGATCAATTTTATAGGATTTAATCTCGATTGGATCATAGCCAATATTGCCACCATGCAAATCATTCTCTTCCTCACAATAAGCAGCTGCTAATACTCTACCAATACCTGATTTGACTAGGTCCCTCTGCTTGGGTGAACACATGCGACCAATCTTCTTTTTCTCTTTTAGATAGTAATCATGTAAGGATTGAAAATGCTCTATCTCCCGAGAAAAAACCCCTACTCGATTCCCTTCAGCATCATGTACGCTTCTAACTCTGGGTGTACGACCATTTAATAGAAGACGATACGATATGCCATTAAACGCCTCTATTTCCGTAATACTTCTTCCTGAGCCTTCTATTTTTAAAATTTCTATCGCTGGTTTATCATCTTTTTTTACTTTCTTAGCACTATGATTAGGAGTTGGTGCCTGCTTTTCTCTAATTATTTGGGCATTAACTGAATGATATTTCGCAGAGCTTTTGCTTTTAGGAGGTAGCATTTTAGGTTTTTTTATTTGAGTCAGCTCTTGCTGCATCAACCTTAATTTATTAAGTAACTCCTCATTTTGAGAATGATTATAATCAGCACTTGAAAGAATTGCATTGATAACAATCTCAACTTTTCTTTTGCTTGTAATCGTTAAAATTTTCGACTGATCAATAACATCCGTGTATCCCAGTTTTTGAAACAAGGGGAAATGGTGCTCTAGATACTGATTATTCGGAGAATTATCGCGTATTACTAAGATAATAAATGGCTTCTTCTCAGGCAGATCTATATGCTGGGGGAGAGAGTCTTCATGAGTATAAATCTCTTGAAACCCTACTTTGCTATAAATACTAGAAATTTTCATTGTTATAGTTCAAGAATGACCATTATTCGGGCATTGTAACACTCTAAGTTAGAAAAATTAATAAAATATCACCTTAATGAAAAAATAAAGGTCTAATTGTATCAAATACCACCCATACAAACCAAGTGAAGCAATCGCCACTTCATTCTCTACCCCCTAGCCATTGAGATATGCCATATCTTCTTTTTAATACAATCAGACAATTTTTATTGCTATTATTTTCTAAAAATGAAAATATAAAAAGCAATGGTGTCACACTATGGGACAGCTGCTATGGACAGTAAAATTGAAAAGCCATTCACACTCACAATGCTGGGGACGCTCACTGAATTTACCCCCGAATTAAAACAAGCCCGCAAATCGACTCCTTATATTAAGGGAGCGGCAGTAAAGGATTACCCTAAAGGAGAAACATTGAGTGTCATCTCTTCTTTAATTAAAACAAGTTCACCAGTTAAAACCACCAAAGTAGATGCAAAAAATCCTTATCCCTTTCAGGCTGATGAAATTACTGTCATTAATGGGCCGAAAACAGATGGTTCTGATGTTGGAGAGAAAATTGGTCTGGGTCTGGCCGCAATACTCAAAGCGATTGTGCGAGGACAAACGCCAATTAACATTGTTGCTCATAGTAGAGGCGTTGTTGAAGCCATTTTGATGGCCCATGAATTAGAAACGATACAATCAATTATAACAGCATGTGTTACTTTTGAAGACGTGTTAAAGCATCTAACAGAACAACAGGCCAAAAGATACAAAGGCACCCCCAAAAATAATACCCCAGATATTATAGAACCGCTAAAAGCTCAAATAAATCTGATACCTAAAGAAGAACAAGAACAATGGTTTAATCAACTTAAAACACATCTACCCAATGCCTCAATAAATCTTTTTGGCATCGATCCTGTCCCCGGAGATTGCTTTCCGATTACATGGTATGACGAGCGCTATTTTACAGTACCCCAAATTATAAAAAATACTGAGTTAATTTATTATGCAAACGAACGTTCTGATTGGGGATTTACTCCAATGCGTCCTGAGGTAGTTTCCACAGAAAAACAAAGTCTTGTTTGTTATTCTATGCCAGGGCATCATGGAACAGGATCAAATGGAAATAATGGCTCCCAACAAGGAGTAATCGTCTCCCCCGATGGTTACAAAACCACCCACGTGCAAAAATTAATGGTATATAAGGTACTTAACTTTTTAAGCAGCCATAAAGTAACGTTTAATGATGGCTCTCAGATCTTTCATCAACATACTGCTTTAGGTAGAAAATATTTGGGGGACTATGCCGGGAAAAAATCAATCGATGTGGCATTACTCGATTTTCCTACTATTTTACGCAAACTTTATGCGGTAATTGCCAAAAATCAGATTGCGTATGATGCATATAATGCAACTCATTATGCCTATATGGGTCTCACGAAACAACGCAGAGTCTTGCATAAAGGACATGTCTATGGCCTCTTCAATGAAGTCTTTACGACGTACTCTAGCTATGTCAATGAAGAGCATGCTTTATTAATCCAAGCCCATTTTTTTAAAATTTTTGGTCTTAATACCGCAAGCAAAACTCTTGCTGAAATGCTCAACACTGCAAGCTCAGTCCTAGAGGAGCACATTAAAAAAATCACCGCTAAGGAAAAAGAAACATCCATCCTAGATTCTGAAGTGACTCGCAAAAAAGTGTTAGACACATTTGGCATTGTGATTAGGCAGGTTAGCCAACGATATTTATCTGATGATTGGGGCTCTATTGAAAAACAAAAAGAAAAAGGAACTTTGTATCAAGCAATTATTGATATAATCACTAAATTTAAAGAATTATCTAAGTTAGAGAATGTAACGGTTCAACAATTTGTCGCAGAACTACTTCTTTTGAGCTTCACCAGCATCAATCATACGCTGGTGCTTCAAGCACAAGACTTGGAAAAAGATTTTAATTACTTGCAAGAATCTATAGATTATCGCTTAACGCAATTTTTTAGTGAGTTATTAACCCAAGTAAATCAAATCGAAACAAATTCTCCAGTTATTCTGAGTGATATTATAAATTCCGAAGAATATAAAAAACTACCAAGCCATCCGGCAGCAATCAAAATATCTCATATCTATAAAAAACTGACCGGAAAAGGCCTGGAAAAATACAGCTGCGATCAACTAACCAAGACTTATGAAGAGCAATATACGAACACTATTGAAGAGTTTGCAACGCTTTATCAGCAAATCAAGATCTTTGTCCATGATTTAGCGACCTTACGCAGTATAGTCCCGAGCAAAATAATTGAAGTAGACGAGCTGAACTTGCTCAAACAAGTGAATGGATTAATCGCAACGGCAGCAGAACGCTTTTATAAAGACAGCCCCAATAGACTTCCCCGCTTGGCTGGCTCAGAGTTCATGAAGTTAGCCGCACTACATGCCATTGAGCATTTTGTTGTAGTAGATCCCACCAAAGAAAAAAATAAAGAACCAGAAAAAACAAATACAGAAACGACTCGTGTTGTTTCAAGAACGCATTCTTTTTACTCAAAGATGAATACCGCGACTAATGGAGAAATCACTCCTATAGAAAGTATTACGGCAACACAGCCATAGACATGATTAAACAGGTATTAATTGATCATGAATCATTAAAAACTTATCTAAGCAGATAATGTAAGCCTCACTCTATTACAACTGCCGCGAATCCAATTGCTTCTGGCTTCATATCAGAAATTCCTTTTCATAGTTTTCTCCATACATTACATGAAGAAGGGCCCACGCAAATTATTCCTCTCAGTGTAAATAATGATCTCCAGTGTCATTACCTAGCTACAGCACCTGGATTATTAGCTAATTTTATTCGTATCCTCCATGATGAACAAATCAAAACAAAGGTAAATGCAAGCTCACAACTTTTTTATGTAATTCGTGGAAATAGTCGAAGCGTATTGGAAAACTTGACTATTCCTTGGAATACCGGTGATCGCTTTGCTAAAAATTCGTTAGACATTATTGGCTGACCTGTTGCGATTAGCCAGTACTCGTTTATCCATTACCCTTCGCCATAATGGAGGGAAAAGAGCCGTAATTATCATTCCCAGATAACCGGAAGGAAGTTGAGGACTTGAGTCAATATGCCTTAATACTTGATAAGGACGTGCTCCATAAACATGATGATCAGAATGTCTTTGCAGATGAAAAAGAAGCATATTACTCAGCCAATGACTTGCATTCCATGAATGCTGAGCTGACACTTTTTCATAGGATCCATTCGCAAGTTTTTTGCGTTCCAAACCATAATGCTCAATATAGTTAATGATTTCCAGCAGAAAAATAGCAGTCAACGACTGCAGGATAAAAAATAAAAGAGCTCGCCATCCACCATAATAAAAAAGAGCGATTGCCAGAACAACCGGCAAGCCCATAATCCACCAAAATTGATTGTGCACATGGTACCATCGATATCCTAGACGATTTAAACGCTTACGCTCTATGTTTAGTGCAGAACGAAAAGAACCAATAATTGTTCTTGGTAAAAAGCGATACAAGCTTTCTCCAAGTCGAGACGTCGCAGGATCTTTCGGTGTAGCCACATGAACATGATGCCCACGAACATGCTCAATAAAAAAATGACCGTAGCATACACTCACTAATAACGCTTTACTTAGGAGTTGATCCATAGTGGAATTTTTATGCATTAACTCATGAGCAAGAGTAATCCCAATCCCACCAGTTAAAAGACCAATGGATAGACTAAAGCCAATAAATTCTGTTGCTGTTAATGGAAAACGTACAACTAAATACGTCGCAAGAATCATAAAACAATATTGTATCGGCACATACATCCAGGTAATAAGTTTGAAATATTTGTCTTTAAGCAATAAATGTTCTTGAGTACTCTCTGGATTGCTGGGATCAAGCAACCAAACATCGATTAAGGGAATCAACGTGAATAAGACAAAAAATGGAAGAAAAGTATAATAATGGCCAAAGTAAAAACCAATAAAAGGCAGTATAACCAGTGCGTAGGCCAACATAAAACACAGCTTTTTACTTAGTTTCATTTAAATACCATTTTCAACGTTTATCTATAAAATATAGCTGAATCATCAATAATATAATAGCGAATAACCCTAATCATTTGTCCCAAAACTACTCGCTTGATGGATGGAATCAAGCAATGCTTGTCTATTCGTTTGAATCGCGATAATCTTGCCTGACAAATGCCACGGAATGCTTAACTTCTGCAGATGAAAAGGACTCGATCCTCCCCTGGGTAGCTATCATCAAGCGCCACAAGTAACATTCCAATAAGCAATAACCCAGAATTTTCAAAAGACCGTACTACTGAATTCATATTCAGTAGAAAATAATCAATTGAGTTTGGTGAAAATTTTTAAATTTTAGGGATGATTAAATGAATTCAGCGAGTTTAAAATGGAGTGCCTTTTTAGTCGTGTCGACATTAGTAGGAATGCCAACATCTGTAAATGCCTTCGCGTCCGTACCATCAGAAATCTCCCGCGATACTCATCATTGGTATGTCGGTATGGATGTAGGATTTATGCACACAATCATGAAAGATGAAATGACTGTTCCTAATGGTTCAGAGGCACCCTCTCCCTGGGATCTTGATCAATATTCTTTGGATAGACATCAACCAATTATGCTCGATGTTCAAGCAGGACATCGATGGAATCGTAGTGAGCAATGGCTTCCATCCTATGCATTAGCTTTGCGATATGAGCATGTTTTTTCAAAAAGCATTCATGGATTGGTAACGCAATATTCACTCCCTGAGTTCACAAATTATTCTTACAGTTGGAGCATAGAAGCTGATGTTGTTTCAGTGTATTCAAAGCTTGATTTAGTTCGAATCGGTCGTTTTATGCCCTATGTCGATTTTGGACTTGGGGTGTCATTCAATCGAAGTCACGCCTATAATGAAGCAGCTCTTCCCGATGTAACATCAAGAACCAGCCCTGATTATGCTTCCAAAAGAAATAATCAATTCACCTACAACCTTGGTGCTGGCCTAGATTTTTTCTTAACCCAGAACATCTTAGTATCCGCCGGCTATAGCTATCAATCATTTGGCAATGTTTCCTCAGGTTTTGGTCAAGGACCAGACTGGCGCGATGCTCAGCTACATTTAGGTAAGTTTAAAGCCAATATGGGATTAATCGGTGTTTCTTATCTATTTGATAACTCAATGCCAAAAAATCCTGCAGGTTTTAAATGATTGGATTACTGCACCTAGCAAGAGAACATGGCGGTATGACGGCCGCCATATTCACTAATAAGGAACTCTAACTCCAAAGATTATCTTTGAGTCATATTCACTGAGAATAAAATTTTTCTCCAACATGGTTTGAAACAGTGATTTTGGGACTTCAGTTAATTTGTTTGGCCAGCTAAAAAGCATGATTGTTAAAATATTGCGATGCTCCCCTTTAATAAGGTCAAATGAGTTTTCCTTATTAGGAAGGATGCCATAATTTTTATTGTAAATCGTTTTTAAATGAGTTTTAATTTTATCAATCGTTTTCGAATCGCTACTCTGGATCAGCATAAGGCAAACACCAACCTCAACAATAACATCGTATTCAGTGCGTGATATTATTTCATCGATGTGGGTATTAAAATATTCAGTAATCCAATGAAACAAGTTCGGATTAAGTTGTTTCTGATAATAACGGCTTTCACTTAAAATAAAGTGGGTCATACCATAGATTTTTGCAGCATAATCTAAATCAGTTAATTGAGCATCCTGACTATCAGGAAAAATTTTCTTAAATTTTTTGGTATACGATTTTCTTAAGTCAATAATTCCCAAATCATAAAGATAATAAACATAATTAATAAGCTGCGCCCCATATATTTTAATATTCTCTTCATCAAGAATAAATTTTTCAAAATCGCCACTCTTTGTTTTTAAAAAACTAATGACTTTGGGCGTGTCAGGAAATAATGGAGTACCCTCCATATGATAAAAATATATTTTATTAGTCAAAATAAGCAAACTGAGATAGTAAGCTATTCGAGGATACTTCAAACTTTCTTTTATTCTTCTTTTAGTTTTTTCAGTATCCCCATCAGTAATTGATAATAATCTTTTGTTTTCAATTTCAATCACAATATCATTCTGAAGATTTTTATAGAGATATCTATAGCGACCACCAAGCAAATACAGATAGTTAATAATAGGATTAATGTATTCTTCATTGCCCGTTAAGGTATACATTCTCATAGCAAAGTGCTCTTGATGTGTAACGGGTAAAGTATAAAGTTTCGATTGATACTCTTTTAAAATGCGCTCACCAATATTGGCATGACATATGGAATTAAATAAAAATAAAATTACAATTAAATAGTGCACTAGTTCTATATATATGTTCAGTAAAATAAAGGGTTAGCATTTTAGCAATGTAATGCTCCTTATTCAAACTGAAATGTTAAAAAATGGTTAAAATAACCACTTAATGTATAGTTTGTATCTTTATATTTGAAAGATGTACGGTGATGCAAAAAAAATTTACTCTACCCCCTTTTAGGTATAAATAATATTTTATACCTAAAAAGGGATAAAATTGAAATTATCCCTATTGGGGTATATAATCCATAATATCCCTTATAAGGTATTAATTTGCTCAGGAGCGTTTATGCTGATCCACTCACCACAGGAGCTGGCATTGCTGATAAAGAATCAACGAAAAAAACTTCAGCTAAGCCAAGCTGAAGTTGCTGATTTAGTGGGTTTAAAGCAAAAAACTATTTCTGCCATTGAAAATAATCCAGAAAACATGCGGTTAAGTACTTTATTTCGGATATTATCCGCTCTGAGCTTAGACTTCAAAGCGTCAGAAAAAAACGCTCCTCATACAACAACCAATCAATGGAACGATGAATGGTAAAAAAAAATCAAACTCTTTATGTCTTAATGAATGGCATTTTAGTGGGGCTGCTTGAGAAAACACCACAGGGAGGCTTGAAATTTACCTACCACCACGATTGGTTAAACCAAGCAGGGGCTCGTCCCATTTCATTATCTTTACCGCTCATTAATAATACTTATTCTGGTGATGTTGTATATAATTTTTTTGATAATTTGCTTCCAGATAATCAGCAAATTCGCGCGCGAATTCAGGCACGATTTCAAATAGCAACCAGCCAGCCTTTTGATCTACTCGCAGGCATTGGTAGGGATTGCGTAGGAGCCATTCAACTGGTGACGGCCCCTTTAGCGTTTGAGAAAAAAATCAAATTTAAACCTTTAACAGAGCAGAAAATTGCCTCAATTTTACGAAATTATCGAATAAACCCCTTAGGCATGAGCCAAGAAGATGAGGAGTTCCGAATTTCCATTGCGGGGGCGCAGGAAAAAACTGCCTTTTTGTATCATGAAAATCAATGGTGCGAGCCATTGCAAGAAACGCCAACTACCCATATTTTTAAATTACCCATTGGCTTTATTGCCCATCAGCAGATGGATTTAAGTGACAGTTGTGAAAACGAATGGCTATGTTCTCTTCTTGCGAAATGCTATGGACTACCCGCAGCCGATTGCGACATTCTTCAGTTTGAGGACATCAAGGTTTTATCAGTAAAACGATTTGATCGCAGAGTATCTCGTGATAAAAGCTGGATTATGCGCTTGCCACAAGAGGATATGTGCCAAGCCCTAGGCGTTTCGTACAATATTAAGTATCAATCGGATGGAGGCCCCGGTATAAAAGAAATCATGAAATTATTGCTTGCATCAGCAAACTCGATTGCAGATCGCGATGTATTTTATCGTACTCAAGTTTTTTTCTGGTTACTTGCCGCAATTGATGGCCATGCTAAAAACTTCAGCCTTTTTATTGAAGCAGAAGGAAAATACAGACTCTCACCACTATATGACATCATATCGGCCTATCCACTGATAAAGAAAAATCAACTGCAACCCCAAAAAATTAAAATGGCGATGGCTCTAAAAGGGAAAAACAAGCATTACCATTGGCACACCCTACAACGTCGGCATTTTTTAGACACAGCAAAAGACGCAAATTACTCTCCAGATCGAGCGGAAATGATTCTCAATGAAATGTTGGAACAAACAGATTCTGTGATTCAAGAAGTTGCAAAACAATTACCAGAACACTTTCCTAAAAATATTTCCGAACCTATATTTGAGGGCTTGCGAAAAGCAAAACAAAAATTGGAGCAATGAACTGGTCGTAGGTTGGGACACTAAAATCAATAAAAATCCTTCATACTATCATCAAATAATCTTCTTAAAAAAGAATTAATTACAAAAATTAGACTTTTTTGAAAATTGTCTACTATAGTTATTTTTAATAATAATAATAAATTAGGGGATATCATGTTACTGCGATGGACCGGTGTAACACTCTTGTTTTGCATACTAAATTCTCCATGTTTTGCTGAAGAAAAAGAGATTGCAATTACAATTGATGATCTACCCTTTGTTGGCTCAGGTACCAGCACACCAGCAAGTCTGAAAAGAACCCAAGCTCGATTTATGGCAATAGTTAAAGCACTTGTTGATAATCAAGTCCCAGCTACAGGGTTTGCTATTGGTGGAGCAGTCGCGAAAAATGAATGGGATTTGCTAGAGACCTTTCGCAATCAAGGGTTTGCCTTAGGAAATCACACCTACACTCATAAAAGCTTAAATAATATGAGCGCCGATAAGTATATAGCAGATATAGATCGTGCAGATACCGTATTAGCACCAGTGCTAACAGAGCCTAAATATTTTCGCTACCCTTATCTGGCAGAAGGCACTGGTCAAAAAAAACAAAAAGTGTCTAACTACCTAGCGGCACATCAATATACTATTGCCCCAGTAACGATTGACAGCAAAGACTATGAGTTTAATGCGCGCTTCTACAGAATACCTTATAGAAAAAGAGCCGCCAATCTTCCTGCATTCAAAAAACGCTATTTGGCTTACATCTGGCAACAAACATTAAGAGCTGAGAAAAATTCTAGAGGAAAAAATACGAAGCAAATTTTATTAATCCATGCAAATCTTCTCAACAGCTTATGTTTAGAAGATATCATTGAATTATATAAAAAGAATGGATACAAATTTATTAGTTTAGCTGATGCTTTAAAAGACGATACCGCTCAATCACTGAGTAACAATAAAGAAGCATTAAATAGCGTTATACCACCATTTAAAGCAGCAGGGAAAAAAGTATCTGAGCATCAAAGCTAGTCACATTCCCTTCATCCGCCCTGACGACACCTCCTCCCCATTCCCAATTCATGGAAGGACAATCCCCTCTCCCGCCCGAGAGGGTTAGGGTGAGGGCAAAACTACCCAGAAATTAATTTATTTTTTTCTAATCGAGATACTGCGTGTTTGGGTAAAAGAATCCAATAATGACCATGATTCTTCATATGACCAGCAATCAGCGTCGCTTTTTCACCGCCGCCCCAAAAAACATCTCCGCGCACTTTGCCACGTATCGCACCACCCGTATCTTGAGCAATCATCAAGCGTTGCATAGGCTTATTCTCATCAGGATTTGTGCTGTCTGGACGCGTTGTTGCTAACCAAAGAGGAGCTCCCATAGGCACCCATTGCTTATCAATAGCAAGAGAATAACCAGGAGTTAAAGCCACACCTTGCGAACCCAAAGCGGAACCATCCGACATCTTACGGAAAAAGACAAACGATTTGTTCTTATTGATCACTTTATCCATCTGTTTGGGATGTGCTTCCAAATAGCGTTTGATTGCTTGCATGGACGCGTTATCTTTAGTCATAACGCCTTTTTTGATCAAAACCCCAGCAATAGCAGTATAAGGAGCGCCATTTTGAGCATCATAGCCAACATAAAGACGCTTACCGTCCTCAAGTTCGATGACTCCTGAACCTTGAATTTCCAAAAATAAGCGGTCAATTGGGCTATTAATCCACACTAAAACACGGGCTTTGCCTTTAAGCGCACCATGATTAATTTGTGCACGAGTATAATAAGGAACCAGTTTTTTACCTTCTAACCGACCTATAAGACGGCGGTTTTTTAAATCATTAAAGAAAAGACCTAAATCAGTCGTCACCAAATCATCAGGCGTTTCATAAAGCGGCACATGAAATTCTTTGGATTTAGTATAACTGCCTTTAATTGCAGGCACATAATAACCAGTAAATAAGCCAGGTTTTTCACCTGTATCTGTAAACTCTACAGGAGTAAACCACTTTTCAAAAAAGTGTTTTACTTCTTGCTCATCAGTGGGCGAAATTTTTAAAGCCGCAATACAGGCTGGTTGCCAATCCTTTACCTGCAAATCAATATGCTCCGTTCCTACAACCTGCTCTGGACTTTGCTTAATAAAAGCACGACAAGAAGTCTGAAAAGTTTGTAAGGACTTCTTCAGATCTGCAGATTTCCAGCCAGGTAATCGATCAAAATCAGCCTGTCGAAACAGAGTTGATGGTTTTTTCGCGGGCCAAAACCACCACGCTGAAAAACTCAGGGCAATTAAGGCGAATAAAGTTGTAATAGAGATTATTTTCGTTTTCATAGGCGGACAATTTTTACACGTTATGGAATATTTTGCAACGAAAAGTGGCGAAATTTAAACATTTATCTCTTATAAAAACAATTTTGCCACATAAACAATTTTTTTATAAGAAAATGATTTTAATGAATTTCTTCAAAACTCACAAACAAAAAAATCGAATAAATTCTCAATATAAAAAAATATTAGAGGCGTCGCTAGATCAAGCTGAAATAGTGTGACTGAAAACACCAAAACGCAACATATAACCCTCGCCCCCCTGTATGTGCTAGGTAATTCATTGACAAAAAAAGCTAACTAGCCGTAGGCTGGGCAGCTAAGCCCAGCGCTAAAGTATTTCCTTCTTAGAAACACCCCGGATAAGATATCTGTTAATTGGGCTTCATAATGGAATTTTTGGAGAGTACGAATGAGCTCAGCAGATGCTGGGCTTAACAGCCCAGCCTACCCGGTTATCTATGTGATGGTACTACTGTCATCCCCGCAAAATTAAGCACGCTTTGCTCCTGAGTCAGGTCCAGTCCATAAGGATTATCCTCCTCCTTGCTTAGCACATCACGCATCGGTGTTGCG
>NZ_LNYY01000019.1:0-146676 GCF_001468005.1 Legionella steelei | reverse complement strand
ATGCCATTGTAAAGTGTCAACTATGTCCCCGAACATATGTCAGGGATGTCCCCGGTCTATACACTGCTAAGCCCCAGTATGTAACAATGCTAATATATTTCTTTCTTTAAGACCAATGGATAAACACTTGTTAAGTGAGCTTACAGTAGGGGTTTCATGATGGACAGAGGAAAGAATTAACTCAACAATGCTGGGCTTAACAGCCCAGCCTACCTGCTGTAGCATAGTACAGCAGTGTTCATCGTCATCCCGAGCGTAGCGAGGGATAACAGCAATATTCATACGGCAGCAGACTCAAAATGAGACTGATTAATTTGCAAAAGACGGTGAAAACGAGCAATACGTTCTTCTGTTAATGGCTTACGCTGATCATCAAGCAAATGAGCATCTAGCCCCTCACTTAATTGTCGCGCGGTTTCCAACATGACAGCAAACCGCTCTATATCAATACCGGGATTTTTAGAAGAATGCATGTACAAACAAAGGCCTCGTACACTAAAAGCACCAATATTTTGTAAATCAAAAACTCCAGTGGCAGTTGCCGCTGCTAAACTGCATAAAACCGGACCTTGGCCGTTAGGATATTGGTGGCGGTGGAATAAACTCCCTTCACCAAAACGTAAACCAGCCGCCAAAACAGTTTGTAATAGCTCATATCCTGCAAATTGTCGGTTTTCTTTTGCAAGTAAAAACATCATTAAAGTAGTTGGAGTATCTGTTTTTGTTGAAGGTTCGACCTCCACCTTTGGTGCTGGTTTGGGCTCAACCTTTAACTCGATTTGCGCTTCATCGTCCAAAGGCATCAAACGTGGTTGTGAAGGTTTTACAGTATTCGTTTTAAGTAATTGCACTTCCTCATCAGCTTCCATTTCATTATTGGGGTCCGTAGCATTAATTTTGCGGACGGCAATAATGTCATCATTATAATTCTGTGTGTTATCTGCACTTTTTACTGGTGTTCCCAGGTTAGGTTGATAACGTTCTGGATTTAAGCTCTGTCTTCGAGCTTTCATTAAGCGCCCAATTGCTACAATAACCCCAATTAACAACAGGACATTAAGAATTAAGCTCCAATTTGCCTGCATCATCTACTCCATAGCCAAAGCTTGTGTTACATCAACTGCAACCAAACGAGACACTCCAGGTTCTCGCATGGTTACCCCAATCAAATGATCTGCTAATTCCATTGTAACTTTATTATGTGTAATAAAGAGAAATTGTACGAATTGTGACATCTCTTTCACCAAAGCGCAAAAACGCCCCACATTTACATCATCTAAAGGTGCATCCACTTCATCTAACATACAAAACGGTGAAGGATTTAACTGAAAAATAGCAAAAACTAATGCTACTGCAGTCATTGCCTTCTCCCCTCCGGATAACAAATGAATTGTACTGTTTCGTTTTCCAGGAGGTTGTGCCATTACTACAATACCAGCTTCTAATAGATTATCACAAGTCAATTCGAGCTGCGCTCTCCCACCACCAAACAAACGCGGAAAAAGTGCCTTAAATGAAGTATTAACCTCGTCAAAAGTACTTTCCAAGCGCGAGCGGGTTTCTTTATCCATTTTTTCAATGGCGGTTTCTAGAGTTGCCAAGGCTTGATTTAAATCATCATACTGCTCATCCAAATAGACTTTACGTTGCTGTTCTGTTGTAAATTCTTCAATCGCAGCAAGGTTAATCGCGCCCAAGCGTTTGATTTTTTCAGAAAGAGCGATTAATTCGTCTTCACGCATAGCCTGCGTTACATCTGCAGGTATTTGTTCCAGTACTGCTTGTGCTTGCAAGTTCGACTCATCAAGCGACTCTTGAACTGAGCTGGCGCGCACTGCCAAAGCTTGCTCTTCCATTCGAGTAGTGCTTATTTGCTCTTGAATACGCTTTACTTCAAAATCACAATTTAGAATGTTTTTCTCGCAATCCTCAAGCTGCATCCTCAGCTGTGATAGTTGCTCCCGACTCAACGTTAATTGCAATTCTATTTCACCATGCTTTTGTAATTGTAGCGCCAGTTGCTCTTTGAGCTCCTCTCCAGGGCTTGCTGTTTGCAAGCAAAGCATGGCTATGTTTTCTAAACGCTCCTGCAAAACATTTAAACGTTCTTGTTCTCGTTCAATACGCTCATTCAGTTGCTGTATTTTATTTTTCTCTCTATCGTATTCACGTTCGCCTTGATGCAATGCACCTCGAGACTCTTCTAATTGTTTATTTTTTGCTGCTGAAGTTTGCACCCAATTTTGTTTTTCTTGCAGGCACTGTTCTTGTTGCTGCTCAGATACTTGGTATTGTTCTTCCAAAGACTGCAATTTCTCTTTTATAGTACATTGTTCTGCCGCGGTTTCTTCCAAAATAAGTTTCAATTCATCGCATTCAAACGCTAAAGCAGTCGCCTGTTTTTCTGCCTGCAGCATCGCTTGTTCATTGGCAGTCAAAGCCACACTATTGGTTCTTAATGCCTCATTGCTGGCATTGACATTCAACTGGTGTAATTCAATATCCTTTAAACTTTTTTGTAACTGTTGATGTGTATCATCACGCTCTATCCTTAAGACATCAATCTTCTCTTGCAGCTCCTGAACAACAGCAGCTAATTCGGCAATTTTTTGTTGCCGTGCTAATAGGCCTAGCTCATCTTGTGTTTCAGGAGTTACAAATTTCACCCAGCCTCGACCTAACCAGAATCCATCAGGCGTTATAATCGACTCATGCTCAGCCAATTCAGCCAGCCAACTTAAGGCCTCATCAAAATGCTCTGCGGTATAGATATGTTCTAAGGGGTATACATTTGCCGGAATAGTTCCTTTTATTTTATCGATAAGACGCGGATGGGGGGTGGGTTTTAGATCGATTGTTCTGAGGGTAACAATACTTTCACCTTGACGCTCACAAATGGCTCGCTGTGGCCATAACTCCTCAAAAGTTTCCAGAACATAAGCATGTAACGCCTCATTGAGTACTCGTTCACAAGCAGATTGCCATTTAGTTTCAACCTGCAAAATATCCATCAATCGCGGTTTTTCTGACCACTCCTTAATAGTGTTTTTGCTGCTTTGCATGCCCTGGCGTGCAGCACGCTGCGCTGCTATTAATGCTGCATATTCGCTGTTTGCATGATGAAAGTCATCTTGTAAGCCATGTAGTTGCTGCTCTATATCCTGTAACTTAGTGCGTAATTGTTCTGTATTTTCTTGGCTTTGTTGTAGTTGTAACGCATCAAATTCTTGGTCATCAATTAATTTAATGCGTTGTTGTTCTAAGTTGCTTTGGAGCTGTTGGAAATCCGCTACTGATATAGTTTCCTGCTCTAATTGAAGCTTCTCTAATCGTAGCAGTGTTTGTTGATATTTTTCTTCTAAATGTTGGGCATTAACCTCTGTCACCTGAAATTCTCTTTTCAGATTGCCAGCATGCATTTGTACTTCTTGCCAACGAAGATCCATTTCTGCCTGTTGCGTTTGCATATCTTGCCAATCGGCTTCCAGCTCTTTAAATCGAGCGTTCAATTGCTCGAGTTGCTGCCCCAGCTCATGAGCATTCTGCTGACAATGAAGCAACTCCTCTTTATCGTGTTTGAGTTGTTCTTCTGCAACCTGCCAATCTGCTTGCATTTGCTGTTGGTCCTGCTCCAAACGTCTCTTTTCACGCGTCTGTTGTTGTATGGTTTCTTCCAAACGCGCAATTTCAGTACCTAATTGATAGAAGCTTGCTTGAATTTGTTGTGTTTGTTCATCCACATCATGCTGTGTTTCATTCAACGCTACTCGTTCTTTATTAGCCTTGGTCAGAGCGCTTTGTTGTTGTTCGTAACTTACCGCTAATTCTTGTATTTGACGTTGTTTTACTTCTTGCTGAACAATAAAATCGTGCCATTTAAGTGCTAAAATTTCCGCACGACATAATTGTTCTTCATCTTTGAGAATGAGATAACGTTCAGCAGCCTTGGATTGACGTTCCAAACGTTGTAACTGTTTATCCAACTCCTCGCGAATGTCGGCCACACGTGTTAGATTTTCACGTGTATGATCAATGCGTTGCAATGTTTCTCGTCGGCGTTCTTTATATTTGGAAACCCCTGCCGCTTCTTCAAGATGTACCCTTAAGTCTTCGGGTTTGGCCTCAATGAGCTGAGAAATGGTTCCTTGGCCAATGATAGAATAGCCACGAGCCCCAGCACCTGTACCAAGAAAAATATCCGTAATGTCTTTACGTCGACAACGACTGCCATTCAAATAATAAGAAGAATCACCATCTCGAGTCACTACGCGCTTTACTGCGATTTCACCATAACTGGCAAAAGGACCAGTGAGACGTCCAAGACTGTTATCAAACACAAGTTCAACAGAAGCCTGCCCCACAGATTTACGATTGGAAGAACCGTTAAAAATCACATCGGCCATGGATTCGCCACGCAAATTGCGTGCAGAGCTTTCTCCCATAACCCAGCGTACCGCATCGATAATATTTGATTTCCCACAGCCATTAGGACCAACAACGGCAACTAATTGACTCGGAAAATGCACCACCGTCGGATCAACAAACGATTTAAAACCGGCTAATTTTAATTGCTTCAAATGCATAGTATGGCAATTTTTAAACAAAATAAGCAGGCATTATAACTGAGGATGGACAGGCTATCCACACAACCGCTGTCATTAAGCTAAGTTCATATAAATTGTCATCTCATGCGCTGGGAAGCCAACTCGAATCAAAGCCCCAACAAGCGCAGGCTGGGTTGTTAAGCCCAGCATCTACCAAATTAATTCGTACTCTCCAAATTCCATTATGGACCTTATTATATACTGCTGGGCTTAACAGCCCAGCCTACGGTTATTTGGCTAGTTTTGTCCACCAATTCTCTAACATATACAGAAAAACCAGTACTAATTTGACAAACAAATGCACAACGATATAATCCCCTCATTTAATAGAAAATGGGTGGATAATGAAGCGCTTACTCGATAAATCATTTAGCATAATTACATTTAGTATGGCGTTTCTTTTTGCAAATCCAATTTTTTCAGATCCACCAAATCTGACTTTAGTAAAAAATGAACTCAAAAATTATCATGACTCAGGTCTTTATCAAAAAGAGTTAATCCAAGTGATTCAAAAGGCACAAAAATATATTGATCACCAAGCAGAAATAAATCAAAGAGAAAAATCGCATAAAAAACTGGCACTTGTTTTAGACATTGATGAAACCAGCTTATCTAATTATAAGTACATGATTGCACGTGATTTTGGCGGAAATCATCAACAATTTCATCAAGATATCATGGCGGCTAATGCGCCAGTAATTAAGCCCATGCTGCGCTTGTATCGTGATGCACGCAATCATGGTATCAAAGTTTTTTTTGTGACTGGAAGAAATGAATCTGAACGCCAGGCGACTACGAACAATTTACATAAGGCGGGTTATAATGGATGGTCAGGTTTGTATCTACGCCCCATGAATTACACCTCCAAATCCATTATTCCGTTTAAATCAAACACCCGTAAAATGATCACCGAAAAAGGCTATACCATTGTGGCATCAATAGGCGATCAATACAGTGATCTTAAAGGTGGGTATGCGCAGAAAGTCTTTAAATTGCCAAATCCTTTTTATTATTTACCTTAAGCTTTTTTTTGTAAGCGCTGTCAATTTAAGAGAAATTGTAGCCTTGGTGAAACGATAGGGAACCCGGGGGGCACGGCTTCGCCTTCACCAGGCTACGTCTATCGACCTCTTTGGCCCGAATGGTTACGCCTTTTTAGCAGCAGAAACCATTTGATTGGTATCCTGGTGGACTAGATCTTTTAAAATCAGCGACATCAATAATTTGACTTGTCGCTCATACATTTTTGGATCATAGCCACCCTCTAATCCCCAATAGATTCGTTCTATATCGCTTTTATTTTCTTGATACAGTTTAAATAAACTCTCGTAAAAATAAGTTAAGTCCATTTCATTAAAGCGCGTTTTCCGTGCTTCCGTAGCTCCCATTAAATGACCATCCACATACTTTCCACAATAAGCGGTTTCCTCTTCATGCGAATCCCAACCGGTGGGGAAATATAGAGCTACTTTCTGACCATTCTTTTGCGCCTGTTTGATTTGCTCCTCAATTTTTTCTATTGCAAAAACCAAAGCAGGATGTACACAACCTGGTTTACGTGTTGTGAGACTTAAATCTACTGCAAAATAGTGTAATCCTTCTCGTTGCCATGAATGGATTTTTTGTCCTTCATCCTGTGCGCTCTTTTTGAACGCTTTAGTAATGAATGCCGTATCTTGTTGCGGATAAACCCTTGAATCAAAAACATCTATATGACATATATCTATATTTGCCGCAGAATTCATTAAAATATCACAAAGGCCATTATCCCGATTTACATCAGTCCCAATAATAATGTGTTTGACTGATTTGCTGTTTAAACGTTGTATGTGCTTCAGTAGCACTGCTGTTTTATTTAAAATACAAAAGCCACTTCCTTCGTCAGCAAACGCATGATGAGTAGGTAATCCAAAAGAAAAATGTACTTTTTTAGAATGAAATAAAGTCATCGCAATATCTTTGATCAGTACTTCAAACGTCCCAGGGGTAATAAGAATATCTGAATTTAACTCCTTCCATCCTTTGGGTTTCGCTTCAATACAATCGGTTATGATTTTCTGCAAATATTTTGATGTATGCACCGCCAATAATGCGCGGAGAATCTCATCTTCTTCAGGAAATCCGGCAAAAAGCGCCAATGCGCCCTTCGTATCTCCTTTATTCATAGCAGCAAATAATTGATTCCAGTGCGAAGGCAACTTCACAAGATCGGTTGTAACAACAGGTAATGTAGCCTCTATAGATTGAGTTTTCGTGATCACTTGGGTCATATGCTTGAGACGCTTATATTGGTCTTCATTAGCACCAGCAGGCATCCCATGCATTTGTTCTATGTCTTTGCCAGAGGGAATTTGAATACAGCATTCTTGCTCTTTATATACACCAGAAGAAGTCTTATCGCTAAAAAAATATTTATGCTTCATCTTCATTTACCTGGAAAAGTAAAGAGAAAAGGAGTTCTTATCAAAGTAAAAACTCCAGCCTTATTTTATTAGATTATAGGGTATGACTTAATGATGCAATGAAGAAAGGAGCAAATTAACGTAACATCGCCCCCAATACTGTATATTCATAGAGGTTTCATTTTAAACCGGCTCAAATACCTAAACGTTTAGAGAATGAATAAAGTACAACCCATTAGATGGTTTTCGATTCAGCTCAGCCCCTCCCTTCTCGAGGATTTCATATTTCGTCTCCTGTAAAACCTCTGGAGTTTGAAAAACAGTAAAATAGTTCTGATTTATCTTTACCGCACGAATGATTTGTTGCAATTGTTCAGGCATATCTTCTGTTACGGTAACAGCAGGATGCGTTGCAAGACATAAAACTATATCTAAGTAATCCCTTTTTGCAGCCTCACGTATTGCTTCATTATCTCGTGCAGCAGGATTAACCCCAGGCAGAGATACTAATAATTGAACTACAGCTAAATCACCATTGAATGTAGCCCAGCGTAGTGCATAATTATCTCCTGCAGCGGGATCAACCCCAGGCAAAGAAACTAAAAATTGAACTACGTCTAAGTGACCATTTGCTACAGCCGACTGTAGTGCATAATTATTTAGTGCAGTGGGATCAAGATCGGGAAGGGAAACTAACAATTGAACCACATCTAAGTAACCTTTTGTTGCCGCTTTAAAAAAAAGTAATTTTAATTCATTAGCCTTTAAATTTTGCGCTTCAATCCAGTCCATTTTGTCTTGACTGTTTCTTAGTCCAGCCAACAGTTCATCAAAAGTTTTTTCTCGTTCTACTCGTTCATACATAAGGTTCATTCTTTCAGAAAATTAGAAATGAATATTTTATCGTGATAGCTTTTATATTTTATTAACATACCTACGTAAAATTACCTTTATCAATTTGCTTGTTGTGATGACTTACTATAATACAATTTTTAATACTTAAACGTTTAGAAAACGAATCATTTGGCTAAAATCAACTCTATCAGGCAGTGTTTGCTTCAGCTCAGCCAAACCCTTCTCGAGGATTTCGTATTTCATCTTAATTCGGTCAGCAGCTCATCAAAAGTTTTTTCCGTTCTACTCGTTCGCGCATTATGCTCCGTAAGCATACATTTGCTTTCTTTAAAACACTCACCAATATATAGTATGTCGCCTAGGCAAAGAGATACAATAACCACAGCTCCTAAAAACTTTTAAGGACACGGGCCAATGAGTACCCAACACGCTTCTGCATCTTATTTTTTTCCTTTTATTTTAATTACATCTATTGTACTTGGCGGTCTGGCTGGCTATTTTTTTGGACCAATAACTCCTTACCTAAAACCGTTTGGCGAGATTTTTCTCAATCTAATTTTTACAGCCATTGTTCCTTTGATTTTTTTTAGCATTACGTCTGCAATTGCACGGGTAGGTTCCATGGGTAAACTCGGTAAAATTGCTTTTTATATGACCATTGTTTTTTTATTTACCGGAATCGTGGCAGCGGTTTATTCTCTTTTTGTTGTCAGCCTCTTCCCTCCAGCCCAAGGGGTTACTTTGCCGCTTAATGCTCCAGAAAAAACCTCTGCTTTAAATGCCTTCAATCAAATTGCTGATATTTTTACGGTTCCTGAATTTAGTAAACTTCTTTCACATCAACATATTCTGGCACTTATTCTCTTTTCAATTCTGGTTGGATTGTCCACATCGCATGCCAATGAAAAAGGAAAAACTTTTATTGATTTCTTACAGGCCGGCGAAGAAGTATTTATGCGTGTTTTTTCTTTGATCATGTATTATGCCCCCATTGGTTTTTTTGCGTACTTCGCCGTTATGGTTCATGAGCTAGGTCCCCAATTAATGGCTAATTATCTGCGCGTTGGAGTTCTTTATTATACCTTTGGCATAATTTATTTTATTTTTGTCTATACGCTATTTGCCTATTTAGCTGGAAAAACTGAAGGTATCAAACGATTTTGGGGTAGCATTTTTCTTCCGGCGGTGACATCAATTGCCACCTGCAGTAGCGCCGCCAGTATTCCTGCTAACTTGATGGCCGCAAAAAAAATGCGCATCGCGCCTGAAATTTATGAGACCGTAATTCCTTTAGGTTCAATCATTCATAAAGATGGTTCAGTCATTGGCGGGATGTTCAAGATTTCTTTTTTATTTGGAATCTTCCACTTAAATTTTTCCAGTCCCAGTGTACTGCTTGCCGCTTTAGGAATTTCTATATTGGTTGGTACCGTGATGGGGGCAATTCCCAGTGGAGGAATGCTTGGTGAGTTACTCATACTCAGTGTCTACGGATTCCCCCCTGCAGTCTTAATAATAATTGCAGCAATTAGTATTATTATCGATCCCCTAGCGACTATGCTTAATGTAACATGCAACAGTGTCAGCAGTATGATGATTGCACGTCTGGTGGAGGGGAAAGAATGGTTAACCCGCGCGGAATCGGTCACTCAGGCCCAACGCGCTCATTGAGAAGGCATATTATGAATCGACCTTATAAAAAATTATGGCGTTCACGTAAAGATAGAAAAATTGCCGGCGTATGCGGTGGTTTAGGAGTTTATTTTGGTGTAGATCCTGTATGGATGCGCATCATTTTTGTTATTTTTTTCCTAGTCGGAGGTACTGCATTTATCGCATATATCCTGTTATGGCTGCTTATTCCTTTAGAGCCTGAAGGCTGGCAAGATGCATAGCTCTATAAGGAAAAACACATGATTCAAAGATTGCTCCCTTTTCTGATGATGAGCTCTTTTTTCATTACCTCAGCTGCGTATGCTGCTGAACAAAAAAATTCCACTCAATTATTCCAACACATTTTTTCTTCATGGACGCAGGCATTCAACCATAAAGATTTAGCGAATTCATGCACCTTATTTTCCCCTAATGTTCATGCGAATTATCAAGGCGCCCCTCCCAAAAACTATCAATCAATCTGCGATGGCTTTAAGAAGATTTTTCAGGAAGATCGCGACTACACCTATCGTTTTAAACTGCATCAAATCTACCGCACTCATAATTGGGCAAGTGTTAGGGTTTCTTGGTATTTACAAATTTCAGAGCATGGGAAAGTAATTTCAGAAACTGTAGATGAAGGGCTCGATGTCTTTGAGCAAGATAAAAAAGGGCATTGGAAGATTGTAAATTATTTAGCATATCCCGAAGAGAATAAGTAGGTTGATGCTAAATTGGAGCCTGGGTGAAGCAAAGCAGAACCCGTGGAAAATGTCTGATTTTTTATCTGCAACCCGGGTTACAGCTTTGCCGTCACCCAGGCTACTTTTTGACTACCAGTCAGCTTATAATTCATCCTGTGATAAAACAAAAGACAATGCATTTAAAACTGCCGCTATTCTAAGCACCGATTGCACTGCAACTTTGTTCAACTCATGTTCCAACAATTGCCTTACATGTGAATGGATGCACATACCACAACCATTAATTGCTGATACTGCCAAAGCAAATAACTCAAAGTCAGCTTTTGGTACTCCAGGATTTAACATCCCATTCATGCGTAAATTTGCAGGCATTGATGCAAGTTCCTTATTTTCTGCTAAATGAATCGCACGATAATACACATTATTCATTGCCATCAAAGCTGCTGCTGTTTTTACCGCATTATCTAATTCAGCAGAGATATAAAGTGCTCCATCGGTTTTAATCGCATCGATAATGCGTTTATTTTTCAAAGTGTAAGCTACAGCCAATGCAACCCCATAAAATTGGGTTTCTGTTAATCCTGATTGCGGTACATTACCAAATAAACTACTGATATTAAGACGAATATCCTTAGCAAAATCAGGTATCATTTGTTTCAATTGTTCTATAGACATAAGATTCTCCTTGCCAGAAGCTCCACAAGAGCTTCGGCATTTTGCTGAACTATAATGTTTCGCCACCAATAGGACGGTTACATGGGCATAATTCATCGGTTTGTAAAGCATCCAAAATACGTAATATTTCTTGAGGATTACGACCAACATTTAAAGAATTGACACTCACATGCTGAATCACATTGTTTGGGTCAATAATAAATGTTGCCCTTAGAGCACAGCCACTTTCTTCTTCTCTGATACCCAATCCATCAGTTAACCTCCCATGAACATCTGCAAAACTGTATTGGTTTAATTGATTTAAGTCTTTATGCTCTCTTCGCCAAGCCAGTTTGACAAACTCATTATCAGTACTTCCACCCAAGACCACTGCGTCCCTATCGTTAAATTCACCATTTAATTTTGCAAATTCCACGATTTCTGTTGGGCATACAAACGTAAAGTCTTTAGGATAGAAAAAAAGCACTTTCCATTTTCCTGGAAAACTTGTCTCAGTAACTACTTCAAAAGCGCTCTCACCTTTTTCCTCATGATGATTAAAACCAGGTTTTACTGTAACAACAGAAAATTCTGGAATTTTTTGACCAACAGTTAACATAAGTTTCTCCTCTATTTGTTTATTTCAATTAAATTATAGTTATGGTCTATAATTATTTAAAATGAATAAAACAGATAACTTTAATCGGAAAAATCGATGAGTAAATTGGTCAGTTTAAAGCAGCTACATTATTTGGTTACACTCTACGACTATCAACATTTTGGACGTGCCGCCACTGCATGTTTTATTAGTCAATCAACCTTAAGTGCAGCCATTACAAGCCTTGAAGAAACCCTAGACGCCCAACTACTGGAACGAGATCACAAAACATTTCTATTTACACCTTTAGGCGAAGAAATTGTCCGACGCAGTAGGTTAATTATTGAACAAAGTAACGACCTAGTCGATTACGCACGCAATCAAGGGAAAGTCATGCAAGGGAAATTTTATCTAGGGGTGATCCCGACTATTGCTCCTTTTATTTTAAGTGAATTACAAAATTTGTGTCGGAAAATTTATCCCGATCTGACTTTATTTATCCGTGAGGACACAACAGATAATGTTTTGAAGTATTTAGGTGAAGGCAAACTTGATCTTGTTATTTTGGCGTTTCCTTATCCAACCCAAGATATGCAAACACAAATATTATGCAAAGATCCTTTTAAACTAGTCCTACCTAGAATGTGGTTACATAAAGGTTTCGACAAAGAAATCGGTAGATTGCCAGAAAACAGTATTTTTCTGCTCGAAAAAGAACACTGTTTAACAGGCCATGCATTACAAGCCTGCCAATTAAAAGAAAGCAAAAAAATCAATCATTTCTTTGCCACCAGTTTGCATACCTTAATTCAAATGGTAAGCCATCAGCCAGGCATTACGTTCCTGCCCAATCTTGCAATTAACAGCGGCATTCTTACTGGTACTGATTTAGTTGCAGTTTCTTTAAAAACGGATCATGCTTATCGAGAAATTGGTGTAGCTTGGCGTAGTACCTCTCATAAAACGCAGAACTATGCCTTATTAACAGAATTGATTCAGCAGATTGTTGTTGCGAAATGTGTTGATCGTACTTGAGGGTACGTTATGACACCATAAACGCACCCACTATTTTTATTGTCATTTATCCGAATTTATCTTCTTAAATAAAACGCAATATATTATAGTGCACCCAAAAACTCATGGAGCCAATTATGCGGAACTACATCACTTCAATCCTATGCATTATTCCATTTTTAGCATCAATGAATTCATATGCAGCTGTTAAAGAAACAGTTCGTATTCCTCAGCTATCGAATGAAAAAGTAGCAGTCTGGACCACGGTAATTTATCCTAGTAAAGAACAAATTTTAAAAATGCATCGCCATGAAAATGATAGGGTTGTTGTTGCTCTTGATAGTGGTGTAATAAAAGTAGTCAATAATAAAGGAAAAGAACATTTTCTTAAATTGGAAAAAGATAAAGCATATTATCTCAATAAAGATGTTCCTGGTGAGTTACACACAGATGAGAACATGAGTAAACATCCAATCCGAGTTCTCGTTATTGAATTAAAAAAATAAACGGTTTCGCAAAAAATGCGAAACCGTCACATGCATTTTTTATGATTTTTTTACAAGATTTTTATTTTGAAAACCACAATGGTGACCATGACGACCGTGATGAACAGGCAATAGAACACCTAATTTTTGGAACGTTTGGAACTGGGTTTGCGTCCATAAAACATTGATTTTCGCGTTAACTGCATTTCTTTTTTCCACCAAGCGAGATATATCAGTCCATTTTACATTAGGAGTAGCCATCTTACCTCTTATTTGCATACTCAATGCACGCTTCTCTTTAATTAAAGGAGTCATTTTTGCGCGAAGATTTTTCTTAATCTTTGCCAATTCAGAACGTTGTTCTGGAGTTAATAACTTACCTACATGCTGGCGATGCTGCCCTGTTTGATTTATAGAAGCTACTGTAGCCGTTGCTGACGGTTGTGCCGTTGCAATAGAAGCTCCCAAAACACCCAATGCCAAACCATTAACTAATAACAAACGTTTCATCTTCATTTTATTTCTCCTATAAAGTTACATTGTTAAGTGTAATGAGGCAATGTAATAGGAATATGACAAATGAAGGGTTTATTGTAACAACACTGTTACAATGCTCAACATCAGGTCATTTATTGATATAATGTCATCAAGTACTTAAATGAACGATTTTTTGAGCTAATAATTTTCTAGCCACATTCTTATCAGGTGATTCATGAGCACAAGAAAAAGCCACGTATTGATTGTTGATGATGATCAAGAAATTACTCACTTGATTAATGATTATTTAATTAAAAACGGTTTTCGCACCACCTGGACCTTGAATGGCTTAAATATCAAACAGTTATTAAGAGAAAATAATTTTGATTTAATTATTTTAGATATCATGCTTCCAGGAATTGACGGATTAAACTTATGCCAAACAATTCGCCAAACACACAGCATGCCGATTATTATGCTTAGTGCGGCAAACAGTATTGCTGATCGAGTCGCAGGATTAGAGCTGGGCGCAGATGATTATATTTCCAAGCCGTTCAGCTCTCGTGAATTGCTTGCACGAATCAAAGCGCAATTAAGACGCACCCAAGGTGAATTAGAGCATGATCGTAAAAAGCTCACGCCCTTACAACAAATACATTTTGAAAACTGGATTCTCGATCGCAACACCCATTCTTTGATTGATAAAGAATCGGTTGCTATCCCTTTAAGTCAACGAGAGTATGAACTGTTGGTTATTTTTTTAGAGCATCCCGGACGTATTTTAAGTCGCGACCAATTAATGGATTTGTTATATGAAAAAGATTGTGATTCGCAAGACAGAACCATTGATGTCCTTATTGGACGCTTGCGTAAAAAAATAGAGTTCGATCCTCGTAATCCACGATTATTGTTAACGATTCGTGGTGGCGGTTATCAATTTAAAACCAAGGTTGACTTGGTATGAGCCAATTAACTAAAACAGCAAAAAAGACCCTGGTTGGCTTAATACTAGGTAATTTATTAATCATTTTTTCACTCATGCAGTTGGGAAAATATTATTATGAAAACATCCGTTCTCCACTTCCACCTAAAGCGGTCCGCTCATTGACCCATCTCGTGACGTTGTTGCAAAAAAATCCTCAATCCGTCTGGCCTCTGATCTTAAGAAATCAAGGGATTTCCTGGGCGGAAATAACCTTATCTCCCCAGCCTGTATACGATAAAAATGCATTGTTAACCTTAAAAGCTCCCGTACTTATTAATTTAATAAAACAAAATAAGAAATTGGAATTCTCAGTATTTATAAAAGAAAATAACTGGTTGAATATCAAAGTGATTTCTTTTTTTCCCAGACAAGCGAACTCTATAGTCAGCCTATTTCTTATTTTAATTGGCGCGCTACTTTTTATTAATTATTGGGCAGTCAGAACGTTGAATCAACCAATACATACCTTAATTCAAAGCCTTCATTACAATGAGCATCAAGAAAATTGGTTGCCCATCCCAATCACTGGGAATCAAGATCAAAAAGCCATCTTTAAAAAAATTAATGATCTGCAGGAAAAAGTGAATAAACTTCTAGCAAATCGAACCCGAGTGGTCACTGCGATTTCACACGATCTACGAACTCCGTTAACTCGTTTAAAATTACGTGCTGAATATTTAGAAGATAATCCCAATTATAATAAAATAATGGCCGACATTAACGAAATGGAACTGATGATCCGTGAAACCTTAGATTATTTCAGGGATGTAAATGTTGAAGAAAAACCTCAGCTCTTTGATTTGGTCGCATTGCTTTCATCATTGAAAGATGATGCAGTTGAACTGAATTATGACGTAAGCTTTATCAGCGAAAGCCCAAAATTGGTTTATTATGGGACGGTAAATTTACTCAAACGTGCCTTTAATAATTTAATTAATAATGCAGTTCATTATGGCTATAAGGCAGTGATCCATCTAAATTGTTTGCAAGATATGATAGAAATTACCATTACTGACCAAGGCCCAGGATTACCCGACACAGATCTTGAACAAGTGTTCTTACCGTTTTATCGAGGAGAAAATTCACGTTCTCGCAGTACTGGCGGTACAGGCCTGGGATTAACCATAGCCAGAGAAATCATTCAAATGCATCAAGGAGATATTACTTTAACTAATAATTTGCAGGGCGGCTTAAAAGCAATCATTACTTTACCTCTTAGACCGTCTTAATTTCTTTGTATTTTGTGCGCCCTAAATCACCATAAATTAACTAAACTAAATATAGGCTTAAAATAATTCCATCATTGGTTGAAAAACGAAAAGGGTAGCGCAATGCAAGCGTTTAAAAATCTTTTCAACCACATAAGGTAGGCTGACTCATGGAACAACATGCCCGTCAATATCGCCTGATTTACTATGTTAGCCTTGAGTTAATTGTCATTAGTGCCGTTATTATTTGTCTCTATTCTCTGATGAAGCTGTGGTATATGGTTGTTCTTTTTAGTGGTGGATTTAGTATTGTAATAATTAATTTGTGGATTCTTTCCCGTACAGCAAATACTTTTTTCTGCGGGCATCTGATCACGCTGATTACATTCACGATTATCATTGTTGCAAGCTGTATGATTTGGGGTATAGGAACAATCCATACGCAATGGTTTTATGTTATTCCATTACTTGCCGCTGCACTTGTTGGACGCAGTGGTTTGATTATTTATTCTGCCTTATCACTATTTATGATTCTGGGCTCTGGAAAATTATCGCTTCCTCCCTTTTATCATCTTCCCCAGTATAAACTTGAGATGATTGAGTGGGTAAATCATTTATTTGCCTATTTAATTCTAGTCACTACATTAATCAATTTGATATATGAACATGAACAATATGAACAAAAACTAACGAATAAAAATTATTTATTACAATCTGAAAAAGATAAATACCATTATTTAGCGCGTTTTGATCAGCTCACTAATTTGCCCAACAGCATGTATTTTAAGCAACATCTCAATGAAATTATTAACTCCTTAGCATCCAATTATCGCGCTACAATTTTCTTTATCGACCTCGATAATTTTAAATACGTAAATGATTGTTATGGTCATAACATAGGCGATCGCTTACTGCTAGAAGTCTCTAGACGTTTACAAATAAGTTTTCGCGAAGGAGACTTTATAGCACGTATAGGAGGTGATGAGTTTATCGCTGTAGTATTACATACCGAAGATGAAAAAATTCCTCAATTGATTGCTCAACGCATCATCCAAGAAGCCGAAGAAAAAATTCAGTTTGAGAATATTGAATTAAGCTGTCCTCTTAGCATAGGGCTTGCAACTTATCCAACAGATGCCCAAGAAGTAACTGAGTTGCTGATTAAAGCTGACCAAGCAATGTATGCGGCCAAGAAGATAAAAGGTAGTTCCTATTGCAAAGCGGACACATTAGCACTCTAAATTAACTTGCGTTTCCCATATAGATTTCATTCTGAGTAATATAATAAGCCCTATTCTTATCATGAATGAATTTTAAATACATTCATGATAAGAGCAAAACCGATTATATTGATGGACTCTTAAGAGAGTATTAAGTGAGTTTAGCTGGTAAGCTTTTAACATCAGGATTTTTTGAATAAGCCTCAAGAATTTCGTTAATTAATTGCTCTATAATACCTTCTCTCATTTCATCTTCAATTAATCCCATTTTTTCTTTCATATTATTCAACCGAGATTCTAATTCTTTAGCAATGGAACCATTAGGAAATAATGCCGCCAAAAGACGTCGTGCCTCACCTGGCCCAAGATGACGATACAAGTGGTTTCTCACTGTGGCATCCTCGGCTGTAGTACTAAATGCCCAGAGTTCAACTGGACCTAAAGTCAGAGTAAGCAACTGCACATTGACGCCACTTTTAGTAGCATATTGTGCCAGGAAAGTTCCTCCTCCTTGTCTTGGACCATGGACTCGAGTGCGTAAAGCGGTTTTTGCTGTTTCAGATAGCCCAAAAATGGCAGTCGTTTTTTCGATCGCTTGTGAAGGTCCTGCATCCATAATGTAAATTGCTGTAGCAAAATCGATCATGACTGGATCAAAGTCATCAACTGCCTGTGATAGCAAGGCAATTTGCACTTTCCATTTACGTCCTTCCCGCATATCAATAATCACTTGCTCACGTACTGCAGCAGATTTTGAAGTACGGTGAAACTCGTCATAAACAATACGTTTGTGATCTTCTCTAATCTCTTGCACTCTTTCTTTATGATATTCCTTGTATTGCTCTGGGATATTATTGAGACTCTCTTCAGTTAAATAATAGTGCCGTGCCAATACATAACGTGACAACATATACATGACTGCAGTCTGCCTGTCTGCTGCATCTCCACCACTTTTTGCTACCTCGTCAAGGTCAAGTGATACAACACGCGCGTCACCAATATCAAAACTCGTTACACGTGACAAAATAGGGTATTCACGAACAGCAGAAGAGATCATGCGTGAAAATGCATTAATTAACGATTCGCCAGTCGGTGCTGTGATTCGTTCATAGAGATCTTCAATAGATGGAGTACGGCAAATCGATGCAGCATCAGCCAATAAAGGCATCGCATAACGTTGCGCCAACATCGCTTCATGTATAAAACCTGCTGAATAAAGTGAATCAGTTACTTCCCACCAGGTTGATTTTGAATCACGAACAAAGCCAATTTCCTCCAAAATACTGTCGAGGAATTCCTCTACTCCTGGAGAATAAGGTGATGGATTATATTCATCAGCCAAACTTTTATATAATTCATCTACCACCATACCTGCAAGGTCTGGCATACCATCATAGGGTTTTTCTGCACCCAATGGCGTCGTTAACAAGGTAATAAAGTTAACCAAAAATGCGCGCTCTAATGCAGTAGGATAACGACATCCCAATTGTGTATCAAAAGGATTGATTGAGTAATCAGGGGTCATTCTTAAACGATGATAAGCAACCAAATGGCGTTTTGATGCAGGAAGAGCCTCTTTCAGCAAAGAAATTAACCCGCTACTTGAAGGTCCAATATCAATAATTGCAATCCGTGGTAAACGCAACAACCCCCCTGATAAGCATAAAGCCAAGTTAATCGCATTCGATAAAACTGATTTACCAGAACCTGGACGCGCATATACGAGATCAATCCAGGTGGTTTGTTCTGTAGAGCCTGGCTGGAAAGGCCATGGTTTACCATCTGGAGTTCTAAAAAGTAATGCACCTTTTAGCCATGGCGATGCTGGGCGAGTAATCGGTAGTATGGAAATCACTGAGCTTAGTGGCGCAACAGTAGCTACTGCCGCACTATTCAGCGTAGCCGCCAACATCCCAGAGACAAAACCACCAAATGGGTCACCACAAATTTCAGAAACGTCGGTTGATCCCCACCCCTCAATTGCTTTGACTAGTTCAGAGCTACGTTGTCGCAATAATGCCATTCTGTCCTCAGGCGCCCAAGTTGTTGCAACAACACGCAAACGGACTATAGATTCGTCCGTATTTAACTGTAAATATTTTAATAAATTTACCGAGTCACTGATTAAACGATTTTGTGCTGAACTAAAAGTTAAAATTGCTGCCAATAGTCCTTTTAGTTTAATCGTAGCAAGCCCTTCACTTTCGATTAGAAAAGAGATTCTCCAAGGAACATGTGCCGGCAATATACGAGTAAATAGCTGAATAAATGGTCTAATGTCCTTGGGAAATAAATCAATGTACGTAGATGAGTAAATCTTGTCTCCAACCCTGACTGTACGCAAATCTAATACATCCGCATCACGAGGAAATACTTGTTTCGCCAGCGAAGGCCATAATAAATCAGAAGCGTCTCCGTCAAAAGAATTAATTTCTCTAGCAGTCACTTTATCCCCAGGCAGACTGGCTCGCCAATCATCAGCCGTATAATCTGGATCTGCAGTCATGCGTATTGCATGTATTGCATCATGAACTTCCAATAATTTAGCGAAAATATGTAGTGCATCCAGATCGTTCATCACCGCACGAACATAAGCATCATGAGTATCACGTAATTCAGGGATGGCCGCATAGATAGTCTGGCTGTTTTTAAACGGAGGAGCCTTCATATCTTTGATCATCTTAAATTTGGTTTTGGTTGCTACTTTTAATTGTTCCGAGGGTAAGTTGAATGGTCGGGTAATAAGTACAAAATAGACGCGCTCTTCTGCACAATATTGAGCCATATAATTGACACGTTCTTCAAATAAGTCCGTTAAATTGAGCTCAAGCCGTTTTGCAGATGCTGTAGCAGGTTCAAAAGTGTCTTGAATCAATTTCCTTATATTTTGTTTATCATGGCTAAAATATACCTGCAAAGCATGTCCTGGGCGCCCCATTGCCCCCTGAAATGCATTAGTTAACCCTGCAACCAAATTGTCAAACTCTTCAGCCCCTACAAGTGCAGAAACCCCTTCAATTTTCAAAATTGATAATAAAGAACCATCGTGATTAACCAACACAGTTGGACTATCTGCTGTTTCTAATTCAATATAAGATTCTGTTGTTTGCTTGAGCGAAGTACTTAGCCAGGCAAAGAAGGTATCTATTCCTTCAAAAAAAGATTCTGACCAATGCGCCATTCCATTACCTCTCTTTTAACTTGAAATTTCTTCTAGTGCACTCGCAGCCCATTTTTCAATTTGTTTACGGAATTTAGCTCTTGAAGGCAATAGAAGTATATTTTTAAATAATTGAGATCGTCTCTCTTCGTCATTCACTCCTGCATCGATCATTAACTGACCAAATATGGCAGGATCACTGGTTCCCTCACCAAATTTCTCCTCCACAAGTTGTGAACGAAATTTGAATGCTCGATAAATATTCTGTGCACTCGATTTATAGCCGGTATCATTAGTAATCGCACAAAATAACACATGACAGATACTATTTAACTCGGGCTGGGTTAGTTCGGGAAGATAAATTAATGTACCTCCACCATAACCACCAACACCAACGGATTCAACAAAAAAACACTGTGCGCAGAAACAACAAGAAGTCACCAAATTATCTAACTTGTTGTTCGCATAATTATTATCAAGATTAACTACTTCTTGAAATAAGCGTGCTTGAAATCCACAAAACCTACATGTATATCTGTCTCTATGAAATACTTTTTGCTCAAACGCCTTAAATCGTTCGTCAACCTTTCTTGCAGAATATAAACGCCATGAACCAGGCGTAGCCATTAATTTTAATTTATTTTGTTCTTGATTAACTGCCATATCCTCGGCTCACATTGAATACAATAAACTTTGGCAATTATTCGTTTTAATACCTATTAAAAGATCCTCTTCCCCTTAACGGGGAGAGGATCAAAATGAATCTTACCATTATTATAAAAGCAACTATTATGCGATTAGCCGCTTCTTAATAAACTGTACCTGTAGGTCCAGCAGTTGTACCACCACTACCCCCGAACATTGTTGCTCCAGTAACTCCTAAAATTGTAGGTAGGAACAATAAAGCCGCAGCGATAAAAACTAATGCAATTGGTGTACCTATTGGAATTTGTGTCGGGTTATCTTTGTGCTGTTTAAACTTCATAATAGCACCAATTGAAAATCCCAATCCAGCCAGATAAGAACCTGCGGTGATCAGTTTTGTCAAGTTTGTAAATGACGAAGTAATGTTTGATGCCATCGACCCTATGGACTGGCCTGCTGCCGCATCTTGGCTAAACAAAACCAATAAGCTTAGGCAAATGAAACTGCCTATCCAATATTTGTAATCAGATTTACTAATGAGTTTGCTTTTCACCTTTTTTCTCCTCAAATTTAAATTTTAAAACAAATCAGTACATTCCACTCTGCTGCTACCCCCCATATAAAGTATTATTAATCATCTCAAGTGTTCCGATGATGTTAATTGCTAATATTCCTCCGAACACATGCATTAAACCTTTACCAGTCCCACCTGGGGGTTGTCCTTGCGAAGCAGAACGCGCAATCAATACCCATCCTCTTACAAAGGCGACTAAGCCAATTACCTGAATAATAATTGTTAAAGGTCTTCCAACGACGCTTCCAGTTCCGAATAAAGTATCCAGCGTAGGATTATTACTACTTACCGGCGCATAGGAAAGGACATTTTGATAACCAAATGTGGTTACCATTAATGCCGAAAAAGCCGTTGGAAAATAAATAAATATCGCACCAACTAACAAATACATAACTGGTTCTTTGATGCTTGTATTATTCGACATCATCGTCCGCGCCTCGCCATATACTTTTAAACTATAGATCGCTTTAAACAAAAAGGCACATCCAATCAAATATGCACCTCCTGTAATCAAACGCTCTACAGGAATCAACGAATTTGCGATATTAGTTAGTATATTTACTTGACCCGATATCCAGCAAGCTACCGATCCGCCTGTACATGTATCAGCCATAAAAACCTCAACTATCTTCTTGACTAAACCTAATTACTCGCCCGGAACTCGTTAAAACTCGCCCTTGCATAGAGTCGATTAATCTAACTGTCCCATATCCTGCGATTTTTGTCCCTTCTCTTACTGTAAGTGTAGAACCATTTGTGCCAATTAGCCAAGCCCGACCAGGAATTACTGCATTTATATAGTAAATTATTTGTGGAACTACGTTACGAACACGAACAACGCGTTTAACTGGTTTGGGTTTTGTACGCTCCATTAACACATTGATGATTTCAGATTGTTTGGTGACTTGATTATTCAAAACACTAATCATTTGGTTCAGTTTGGTAATCTGTGCATTTAATGCATTGACATTATTATTGACATTACCTACTTGCTGGCTCATTGAGCTCACTTCAGATTGAACCGTTTGCTGGCTTGCTTCAATAGATGCAACCTTTTGTTGTAGCGCTGTATTGTTCTCTTGCGCAGCCGGCGCTTGTGGTTGGACCGTGGGCTGTGGCTGAATAGGTTCTTGAGGAATTTGTGTTGGCGTTGTTTGTAGCTGAGGTTGTGGTTGCAGCTGAGGAGGAGGGGGAGTAACTTCCGCCATAGGAGCGGGATTTACATTCTCTTTAGTCGGAGTGGAAGTAGATTTAGAGAACATCCCGCCGATAAATTTATACATCAGCATAATAAAAACAATGACTCCCACTACAACTAGAGCATTGCGTGTAATATTCTTTTTTGGCCCCTGTCCATCAGGTGCTGCAGGAGTAGAACTTTTTGTATCAAACTCTGAAGTCTCCAGAGATTCATTCTCAAGAGAATCTAACTCAGCGAACTTATACTCATCGTTTTGATCATTATCTGCCATTTTTACCTGCCATCAAATTAAAAAGATTTCACATCCTGAGTAAATAAAACACCTACGGGAGTTCCTGCATAAACTTCAACAGTTGTAGGTGTATTAAATAATACTTGTGCTTGTTGTCCCCAAGTCTTACCAACCGTTGCCAAGCCAATTACAGCATTTGCCAGCGTAGAGCGGCCAACACCATTAGAAACAGTTACGTTATTGCCGCCACCTGTTCCACCGACGGTAACCGTTGTATTGGCTGACTGGAATGCATTACCAAAACCTTCTAAAAATGAGGAAGCAAATAATGAACCGTATCTCAGCAAATAATGATTATTTGTTTTGCTGGAAAGAGCAGTTCTTGCAGTATTTGGATCAATTGCATATGCAGAAATTGGAGTTGTTTTTGGTGCCCCAGGAATTGACATCGTATTAAATGTAATAACCATTTTGTTAGCATTCGAAGGTAGATTAAAGCTGCCAATTAATTTGGTTCCTTTGAGTCTTCCTGAAACAATAGTTGCAAGAATAGGTCCTGGTTCGTCGCTATTAACGGCAGTATCAATTACAGCGAAAAGCACATCACCTGTTTTAATCATATTAACGTCAGTAGTTGATGTGGTTGTGGTTTGAGTAACTGTTGCTCCACCAGGACCAGCTCCAGCCGCTGCTGTTGCAGCAGACGCTGCTCCACCACCCTCTTCTTCCTTACCTGCAGTAAAGTTCTGTGATGGTACACTGTTCCATTCACTTATTAATTGGTTTGCAGCCGATAACATATCTGAACTTTTTTGTTGAATTTTTTGTTGATATTTTTGTTCCGCTTGCTGCTCATTTTGTCTATTGATAATGGCTTGCAACTGTTCGTTACTAGCAGCGGATCCTGGCAGTACTGGAGTTCCTGCCGCCCCCTGCCCCATAGTGGGGACTCCACCAATGTTAAATGTGCCCTGTTGCACATTCGGAGCGCCCAAGCCCGCTACTTGCGATCCCGCGCCTGTGGGAGCAACTGCCAAATTTTGAAGTTCGGTAGGACTGTATCCAGCGTTTCTTAAATCAGCAGCGCTATATCCGGCATCAGCCAAATCTTTAGCACTAAAACCTGCTGCCTTCATTTCGGCTGCTGTAAAGCCAGCATCTTTTAAATCCTTAGCGCTAAAACCCGCATCTTTTAAGTCTTTGGCACTAAATCCAGCATCCTTTAAGTCTTTGGCACTAAAGCCTGCATCCTTTAAATCCTTAGCGCTAAAGCCTGCATCTTTTAAATCCTTAGCGCTAAAGCCTGCATCTTTTAAATCCTTAGCGCTGAATCCTGCTGCCTTTAAATCCTTAGCGCTAAATCCTGCATCTTTTAAGTCTTTGGCGCTAAAACCTGCATCCTTTAAGTCTTTGGCACTAAAACCTGCATCCTTTAAGTCTTTGGCACTAAAACCTGCATCTTTTAATTCTTTAGCTGTGAATCCAGCATCTTTTAAGTCCTTAGCACTAAAACCCGCAGCTTTTAGTTCAGCGGCTGTAAATCCTGCATCTTTAAGCTCTTTAGCTGTATAACCAGCATCTTTTAGTGCTTTTGCTGAACATCCAAGCGTTTTCTTGATTGTCAAAGCACTAACACCCGCGGCTCTTGCTTTCTTCAATGACTCAACACTGCAATCGGCTACACGACCATTTGCAATGATATCTGCTGGATTCAATCCTGCATTTTGTAAGTCCTTAGGAGTAAACCCAGCAGCAAGAAGTTGCGCTGGAGTAAACCCGGCATCAAGCAATGATTTTGCATCGTAACCCGCATTCTTTAATGCTTCAGCACTACATCCATTTAATTCTTTAATCCGCTTGGCAGAAACACCGGCTGCAAAAAGCTTTTTCAAATTATCTGGGTTACAACCCGCAGCTCTGATTTGTGCATCAGTTAGAGGAGTAGCCGCACTAATTTGTGCTGGAGTGAAGCCTGCATTAGCTAATTCCGCATCGGTAAAGCCCGCTGCTTTTAATGCTTGAGCACTGCATCCAGCATATTGTTTAATTAAAGTCGCGCTAACTCCAGCAGCTCTTTCTCTTTTTAATGCATCAACATCACAACCTGCTTTTTTTACATCATCAGCAGTAATACCTGGCGGAAGCTCAGCCTCTGCTGCCTTTATCTCTGCTGCGGAGTATCCTGCTTTAGCAAGGTCGTCTGGAGTAAATCCTGCATTTAATAGATCTCGAGCAGTAAATCCTGCCGCTTTTAATTCCTCTGGGGTAAAACCAGCTCGTTTTAAATCCGCTGCGCTAAAGCCCGCATCGCGCAACTCTTTAGCAGTAAACCCTGCTGCTTTTAATTGCTCTGCACTACATCCACTTATCCTACGAATTGCTGAAGCTGTAACACCTGCTTTACGTAGTTTGGTCAATCCTTCAACACTACATCCTGCTTTTAATACATCCGCAGCGCTTATTCCTGCTGGCAAACCACTGGCTTTAGCTATTTCCTCTGGAGAATACCCGGCCCCTTTCAATTCATCATCAGAAAAACCTGCATCTTTCATCTCTTGAGCAGTAAAACCTGCATTACGTAATTCGCACGCATTAAAGCCGCAATCTCTTAATCTTGAGGCAGTATAGCCTGCATCTTTAAGTTGTCTGGCATTATATCCCGCAGCTTTTAATTCTTTACAGGGACAAACTGGATTCAGATCCTGTAAAGAAAAACCATTGTCCTTTAACTGAGCACAGCTACATGCTTGTTTTAGATCAGTTAATTGCGCACCTTGGCTAACAACCTGTTGTACCACTGTCTTTGAACAACCACCGTTTTGTAATGCTTGCAACCATAGACTTTTTTGAGCGCCTTCTTCATTTTCACGCGCTAAAGTAGCAAATCCTACGCCACTTTGCCCACCTTGAGAACCAATAACACCAACCCCCTCTCCTAAAGATTGAGTTCGAATAATCGTTGGAATTGCACTGCCACCACTTTGCTCTGCTTTTTGTGCCTGGTTGACATTTTGTTCTTCCTGTAATTTGGCATATTGGGCAGTTGGGTTGAGGACCCCAGGAATGGACTGGATGCCTCCAGGAGCATGTCCAAGAGTCGCCTGTGCTGAAGGGCCTGTACCTATCGATTTTAATTTTATATACCCGACTACCACAGCAATCACTAATAATACTGCTGTAAAAATAATAATAACTCGGGTACGAGTGTTTGAAAAAAGTGATTTAATATTTTCTTTTCTGCCAGCCATTTATAACCCTTCTACCTTGAGCTGCATGACCTTCCCATGCCAGGAAACGAGTAACACCGGAGATTTGTGCATTTCATATGCATGAGTCCCATCTGCGCTGGTCATACTTGCCAACCAGCCCGGTGACAATATAGTAAGATTTGTTCTAACATACATTCTGTCATTGGCTAACCAAGCACGCGCATCTCCTCCTGTAATAGTTAAGCGTTTACTTCCAGGAGGAGGTACACCATCTAAAACATGAAGAAGTAATTCACTAGCTGAGGGGGGAATCCCTGTTTCTAATGGCATACTTTTAGCATTTGGTCCAAAACCTTGAACACGTAAATCAACTCGATAATCAACTGCTTTTTGTCCTGGTATTAAAGTAAGCATTACTGGCGTATTTAAACCTCTCAAACGCACAGCCAAATTACCATAATTGTACAACTTCATTGCTTGAATCATTATGGTATTGCTTGTTTTATCCCATTGAATATTGAATGAGTTAGGATCTCCCAAATCATAAGCGGCAATTGGCCATGGCGCTCCCGAGGAATCAAGAAAAACCAATGAAGAAACAAACCCTTGAGCCAAACGTATGACCGGTGGGGTTGAGCCCGGAGACAAATTTACAAATTGAGAAGTTGCTGTAGGTTTTGGTGGGGTTCCTGCGGGCGAAGCCTTAGCATACTCCATGGTGTCATGTAATTGCCTTAATTGGCCAATTTGTCCTGGGTTCATTGGATAGATACTTTTTGTCATATCTTTAAATGCTTTATTATCAATGATTTGCTCATCATTTTGCGTTACTATCTGCGGCGCATTAGGATTGGGCGCAGCAGGATTCTCAGGTCTTGGAGGAGGACCTTTATAAATATTCCCAGCAAGCGGAATAGGAATATTGGGGCCTTGATCCGCTGGCGGATTTTGCGCAGGAGTTGGATTTTGCCCTGCTTGAGCTCCTGCCGGTGCCGGTTGATTTTGTCCTAGTGCCTGATTTTGTCCTCCTGGCTGATTTTGTGATAACCGTTGTTGCAATAAACGCAACTGTTGTAAGGCCTGCTGAGCGCTATCTGTTGATTGATCCTGCGCATAGACAGGAGCCGGAACCCAATAGACTATTCCATGCAACAAACAAAACTTTAAAAACCAACTCAGCTTTTTCATTAAGACACTCCACCTGTGGCAGGTCCTACAACAAATTGCGATATACCTATCCCTCTCGGCGAATTTAAAGTAGATACACGAGTAATTAACATAGTAACCACATTATTTTGTTGAGTAAACTCACTCGCACTCTGGTAGGTTACCAATATAGGCATTTGTACTCGCCATGAAAAGTTTCCATTTAAAACACCTTTTTGCAAAATAATAGGTGCTCGTGTTGCCACTGCAGAAACAATCAGTTTTTTGGCTTTGACTGCATCCAAGTTATTTGATTGTTGTAAAGCACTTAGGAACTGGTCCCAACCTTCGGCGGTAAAAAATCCAGATGAAGCCTGTAATTCGTCTCTATAGTTAACAAAATTGTAAGTAAATGCAGCAATCGCAGCCTGATTCGCCCATTGCAATACAGCCGAATCCGACTGGTTTGGTTCACTCAAAGGGAACAGTGGTGTAATACGGCCATTAATACTGGTAGCAAAATATTTAGGAGCTGGGGGGTGAGTGATCATGTACACTAATAGTGCAGCTAAAACAATATTGACAACAAGAGCAATTAACAACGCAAGCATTACCTTACGTTGGCTGTCCTTATAAAATTTGTTTCTTAGTGCGACAACTGTCAAGGAATCTTCAGCCATAATGTCCTCTATTTAATGCTTATTGTGGTATCACTTTATCTTCATTCTCCGCAGGCGGATCAGGAGGAAGTAACGCGTTCGATGAATAATTTGGAGCCAGCAGAGGCTGCAATTGAATAGGTGGTGCTATACCACTCGTTGCATAAAAATCCCGCTCAGGCTCAGTTAAATAAATATAAGCGATTAAAACGCCAAAAATACAATTCAACAGCAGGGATATAATCAACGTCGTCAACCCGCGTCTATATGAGTTAACGTAAAAATTCTTACTACCCTTGATCAATCCCCATGTTTCACGACTCATTATGTCCCCTACGCCACAGCTCGCCTGAAAGTAATTTCTACCCTAGCATTTACTGAATTATCACCGCCTCGCATGAATGAAATAATAGGTTTATCACTACCTAATCCTTGTGTAAAGATAAAACGGCTATCCACTCCTTGAGACCAAAGATAATCACTAACCACCCTAGATCGCGCTAAAGTTAATGCATGCTCTCTTTGTGGTGATACGTATTTGTTGCTGTAACTGGCTATATTAATTGCAATCTTGCGAAATTGTTTCAGAAACACAGCGATTTCATTTAATAAAGGATACGACTTCCATTTTAGACGTGGTGTTTCTGGTTCAAATAAGTAGCTGGCAGGAATACTAATCATATAATCCTGACCGATAGTAATTACTTTTACCCCTTGTTTATTTAGTTTTTTAGTGAGCTTCATGATGGTGGCATCACAGGCACCGAGAACCTTACAGGGATATTTAGGCTCTACTTTTTCTAGCGCCCACTGGTCACCTTTACAGGCAGTTAACATAATTAAGGCAATCACCCCAACAGCCCGGATTAGATTAATACGTACCGATCTCACTCACTATCCTCAAAGTTCAATAAAATGATTCTGACTGTAGTTCTGTTGTGTGTGTTCCATCTTTAAGAAAAACATACAAATCATTACGTTACAATGAATTCGATAAAATAGCTATTTTTTTAAAAATTTATTTTTTTTTTTACATTTCATTGAATAAAAACGTGGCGGTCAGGATTATTTTTTCGCAAAATTAAAAAATGTGAATAAGCTTCTTTAGGCATATGCTGTCGAGAAATAAAATACGATGCAAGTAGTACAAGAAAGGAGCGTTTATATGATGACTCACGCATTACCAAAAAATTAATTCCATACTTCAAACTCAAAAAAAATGAGCCATGAATAGACACAGCTCAATTTTTTCGGTATTGATAAATAATTGTTTAACTACTCTTCAGAGCTTTTATTTGCATTTTCGCGTTCTGTAGCAATTTTTGCGGATAAGGATCTTACCAGATCAGTTAATTCATCTGGCGCAATAAAGTCTCTTTCTTCTGGAGGATAACTCGTTGCCAATTGGAAATCTTTAACCAGTTCATTCGCAACCGTGCCCGCATATTTATCCTTAGCACCTGCCAAGCGTTCGATATTCATCATCTGATTACGTGTTTCATTAATAGGTAGTAATGCCTCTGCGAATGTCACTTTATCGCTCACTAAAATTGGCGGAGCACCTACATTTTCTCGTAAACCACTAAATATTGTTAATGCACCTTCGACTTCTTCCTCAATCAAATCTTCAACTGGTTCTGGCTCATTATGACCATGAAACGCAATTAAAGCAGATACACCTCGCTCTATGGGCTCGTCTATTGGTGATTCACGTAACAACTTGGAAATAAGGGTAATTTCTTCATTTTCCACCGTCTTGTTAATTGACAAATCACCACTTTCCAAAATGGATTGGAATGAGACTAATTGTCTTTGCAATCTCATTAAGTAATCGTCTGGAGGGGCTTCCACTTTTAAAAATTGATTTAGTTTCAGCTGCTTCACTGGCTTAGGATTCGCATAAAACATTCGTGCACGAACAATTTTTGACTTGAAGAATATATGCGCCTCACCTTCTGTTTGTTCTTTTAAATCCAGTAGGTCAACACGAGCTCTTTTTTCAAATGAAGAGCTTTTACTGTCCATGTAGGTATTTGCCATGCTGGTATCTTTGGCTTGGAATGAATCAACTTTGGTTACATAAGCCTCACCTGCCGTTTTGGTAAAGAAATCCCAGGTTTCAGTTGGATCTTCCAGTTTCATACATATTTTAATGTTTGTGTTTGCACCGATAGACGCAGCTTCTTCTTTTGAAGCTTTTTGGAAAGCGGGTAAATCTTGTCCTGCAAAAATAGCAGAGAACCCTAGAGAACGCGCTTGCGCAGGAACCACTGCAAAACCTTGTACAGCATAATATCCATACTCATCAAGGATACACATATAAGGAGTAGGTGCATTGGTTGGTTTTCTCAAGATTACATCTCGATAGTCCCCTTCAACGTCCTCTCCTAAACCTGCTGCCATCATCGCTTTTAAGGAAGAAACAATAATCTTACCTAAGTTAGATAACTCATCAGGAGATTTTTCTAATGCGGGTAAGAGTACAACGAGAATTCGGCGATTCAAGACCACGTCTTTAAAATCTACCTCAGCTAGATTGGTACGCACTATATGTCCATAAGTATCCGCCAAGGATGAAAACGCCCTGACCAGCTGCATGGTGATAAAACCGTGTTGTTCCAAAACCTGTGATACTTGCTTACCTTTTTTCTCTTTATTATACCCTGGCAAAGTACCTAAGTAGTTACGTAAAGGGTCTGTAACTAATTTTGGAATCTGTTCGATGTTCACACTTTCCTGATTATCGCGTGGGAAGATTTTATCAACGACTATGGTTTCTAATCGGGTTAAATCAAAGTAGTTACGGATGGTATCAGCATCCAAAAGTATCGCGCCCTCATCACGCATATACACCAGAAGACGCATCAAGGCTTCAACGAAGGCAATAGCACGACCTTTCCACATATCACCGTCGCCGCCTCCTTTTGAATCCCCCATCAGGCTGACTACAAGCTGGGTTAACATACTGGAGGAGCCTTGTGAAAACGGATTAAACGTATTCGACAGCCTTCTTTCTTGTGGGCCAATAATATCTCGCGCACCAGTCATGAAGTTAATCAGAAGTAAATCATCTTCACGCCCCATACTGCGAACCATGGAGAACACTTTAGCATAGAGGGAGTTATCCCCTTTACCATCGACATAAATAAAACCACTTCCTTGTACTAAAGCATTAAAAGCAAGCGAGACCAAACATTCTGTTTTACCACTACCAGTGGAGCCGAAAATTAGTGCGTGCGTACGCATGTCATCATTAGCAAACCATAATTCATGGCCTGTTTTGCGATCGTTACCAAAAAACGCAATCCCTCGAGCCATATTCGGTTTGTTAACACCTGGCTTCATATCATTGTAGTCTTTGACACGAGAAATGAGTGGAAGACGGAAAGGCAATTTTTGTTTCCGTGTGTAACTATAAAGAAAACATCCGCCCCCCACTAGCATCAATAAGGTTGCTGCTTCTGAGAAATAATACGACATCGCTGACAAGGTAAACAACACAATCGCAATATTCGTGGGATCTGCAAAAAAATCCGCCAGCCGTTGGGTAAGCGTCCGTGTGTCCCTAAGTAGGAGGGTGGGATCTAACTCATGACGTGATTCAATACCGCGCATCATGGCTCTAACTCCTGCATTTGTCGGGGTGTTAATTTAACTTCTTTTATGGCGATTTCCAAAGCTTTAATCGCTTCATCAACCATAGGCACTAAAGAACGACGCCCCATTTCTTTCTCAGCTTTCCAGTGAGCGAACGCACCTGCGACCTCAGAAAAGGGAGTTTGTCTACCAACACAATTAAGCATATACCATAAACGCCTATCAACGGGCCTTAACCATAAAAACTCAGAGCTCGGAACAACCCCGTCCATCCGAGCTTTCTCGAGTAATGATGCCATTATACATAGAGTATAGGCGTGTTTTGTAACAACTTCCTGGATAAGTTCTGTATTTTTATATTTTTCTATCGTAGGTCTGGCAACAGAATAATCCAGTTTTCCTGTAACATAAGTTCTATCTAGTGTAGATAAAATATTGTTTGCCGCATCTCTATCCCGATTAATACGTGCCATAAAAACAGCAGCTAAGGCATAAGCTTGGGGCGAACAATGCTCGAAACCATCCCAATAAGGGCCTAATTGCAAAGTAAAAACTCGTTTTGCATCACCTCTGCGTATCCCCGCCGTCATTTCTTGACCAGGTACAGGATTGTCTAATAAAACATCTTCTTTTTTTAATAAATTGTATTTACGTGCAAATTCCATTGGCGTCAAAGCCATAGCCCAAGTACCTTTATTGATATCCTGAGCGACCAAATCTTCTTTAACTATAGGCATAATTGCAGGCCAATTAAACTGCTCTTGCTCCCGCAATTTTTTCATATCATAAATTTTACGGAATTTTAAAGTGATATTTGATTGATACAAAAGCACTGCTAAAGCAAGTAGGACAATCACTACTGGATAACGCATGAAGTCGCCAACTGCACGTGTTGTATCTAACAGTTGATTCCAATCTACTGCATTGGGATCTATTGTTTGCATGATTTGAATCAAGCCTGCGAGCTGATCATTATGGACAAAAAGGTTAACAAGTTTTGCTTGCCAAATATTAATTTGAAAAACAACCATCACAATATACTGATGTCCTGTTTTCCAAATTAGATACACCGTAATAAACAATAGTACCATGACCCATATTGGACCCATGCCACTATCTTGACCTTGTTGTTGCGGTTGTTGTGCCATTAGTGATTACTTCAAAATAGTTTGTCTTTATAAGTATATACTGCTCTAGGATAATTTTGCGAGCGATTCGCAAGCATAGCAACAAAGAGAGATATTAAAACTCACGATTCTTTGATTAAACGGCCACGTGAATATTTATAAACACCGCTGATATGGACAAACCGGGTAATATTCTCTAAGTCTAAAGATCTGTCTTTTAACGTTAATAAAGGACTTCCTAACCTATCATGTAAGATTTTATCTGGGGCAAGGTGAATCATATCGGTATTATTGATATAGATACCTACATAAGCTTCATTCTGCTTGTTTTCTTTTGATTTGATTAATTCCTGCACCTGCTCTTCACTTCCATAAATCGGACGAGAAATCATTTGGCGCGGCAAATTAATAATTATCCTTTCCCAAGATTGAATATTAGAACCGTCTGAAGTATATAAAGAAATGAAAACTTCTTGCTGATTGCCTCGCAAAGCAAGGCGATTTGCCAGATTAGTATCCGATTGAATTTGTGATTGACTGCGCATATTAATTTTTTTGGAAAAATTATCGCGAATTCCGATTAAACGATTACCGATTGACCGTAGAAAATTCGATTTATCCCAGGGGCCATTTTGAATTGCATAATCCAGCGCTTTAAGAATCGCATCATTATGCTCTTTAGTGAAATTTTCGTTTGCCATAAAACCAGGTTTATTTTTAAAAGAGAAATCAATGCAGTATTATGGAGTATAACAGTAATTTCGATTATATAAAAAATATAAAATCCACAAAGAGAAAAGACTCTCTTTGTGGGCATAACAAAAATTATTATTTTTTACCTAGATACTGAACTCAATTCCTTTACATACCATAGCTAGTCGTCTCTTCAGCACCTTTCTCTTCTTGAGCGTTCTCACGAGATTGTTTAAGTGCTTGAAGTTGTTCCTTGGCTCCAGGAGTAGGGGTTTGTGGCGTCGCTTCTTGATTGTTCATGGCCTCTTTCGGCAATGTATTTGGGTTAGCTATTACCTGAGTTACGACATCCAACATCTGAGCTCCCTCTAGAAGATCACTGGTATTGCGACCGCTTGCATCCATCACTGATTTCATTCTTTCAATAGGTGTTTTGCATTCAGTTTCAATCTGGGTCTTCAGGTCACCACTTTCTTGTTTAAAAAATCCCATAGCATTACCCCTAAACATAAAATCTTTAATTAACATAGTCTATCAAAATTAACTATAAATGCATCTATAATCATCAAAGCTTACGATTTATTTACAATATATTTTAATAAAATACACCTAGTCGTACATTAACTCGTCCAAAGGGGTATAGTCACGACTTGGTCCACCTTGTATCAACTCATTTAACACATCAGTCATACATAATAACCGCAAAACATTAGGTGTTACCTCATCAAAAATAACTCTTAGTCCTAACAAAGCACCTTCAGCCTCATCAAACGTAGCCCCTAATCCATACCCAAGACATAGGGAGCACAATTGATCCGCTCGTTTTGCAATCGCAGGCAACAAACCTGTATCGGCAAAAACCTCCTCATAACTTACAAATCTATCATTAAGATAAAATTTTGCATTTAAACTTGCCGCAATAACTGACAGACTTTTACTAATATCTCTTTCCATGTTATCGCCACCATGGTTTTGCAGACTTCAGTGATCCAGCTAAGGTACTTCTTATCCACCTTAAAAAAACTGGCACCGTAAAACCATAATGTTCAATAATCCCAAAAAACACTGCAGAGATTAAAACAAGAACTCCAGTCCATATTCTAATATGCATTAGAAATAAGAATATAGGGAATGCGGCTCGAGCATCTACTATAAAAAAGCGAGCGCTACGAGCAGAATCTCTCCAATGTGCTGTTTCAGCAAACCCTGCCATGCCTTTATACCTCAAATAAAAAATAACTCTTTATAAAAAAAGTATATACCTAAATACAGGCTTTGGCACCCTTGTCCGGAGAATATTAATAGTATTTTTACAACAATTCGTACTTTTAATGAATATTATTATGATCTTAACAAGTGAAATAAACCCTCTCTGACTAGGAGAGGGTTTTATAGTTTACGGATGATTGCTTTTTTTATACGGATAACGATTACTAAATAAATTATTTTTTATCCATCGGAGAATATCCTTTTGAAAATTGTGGTGCTAGGCTCGCGCCGAGAACATTTTTCATATCTAATTCCGCAGATGGTTTTGCAGAGGGCGTTAATTGATGTTTCGGCGCAGCAATTTCTTCTCCAACTTCCTCTATTTTCTGCGAAGAAACGCTTGCAAACTGAGGTTTGCCTTGTCCCGCAGCTAGTTTCCCTAACATTTTAGAAGTGCTGAATTGACTCATCTGAACTCCTCCTGTTACACCTATACTTATAACTTAGCATAAACAACTTAAGGAATTATTAACAATAATTATTTTTTTTATAAAAAATACTATTGAGTAGTGAGTCTGTTTTACGTTATGTTAAAACTACCTATTAGAAAAATAGGTTCAATTGTCATTTATGGATGAATGCAATTGCTCAATTGACAGAAAAGTCAGGGCAATTGAGAAACAGTAGAGTCTACAAATAAGGCTCTGGAAAAGGAGGAAACATGGCTAAAGGTGAAGTTAAATGGTTTAATAATGCCAAAGGTTGGGGTTTTATTATTCCAGAAAATGGTGGCGATGATATTTTTGTTCATTTCTCGTCGATTCATGGCACAGGCTACAAAACATTAGTACCAGGACAAGCAGTTAATTACGATGTAGAAACTGGTGATAAAGGTCTACACGCAGCTAATGTAATAGTGCTCAATGAGAATGCTGATGCTGAAATGGCTTGATTAAGTTAACGCAGTATCATGGTGGTGCTGCGTCCACAAGCCCCAAGAAGATCAAATTTCAAACAAGTACTGAATTACAAACCGTCTTCATGTATGATGGCCCTATTCTATTTGTGGTCAGTGAATTACTGATGAAGCGTGGCTTGTTACTTATAAATCTTGGTACCCCTAACAGTGCAGAAATTTCATCTGTCAGGAGTTATTTACGCGAATTTCTTACCGACAAACGGGTTGTCGATCTCCCCGCAGTGCTCCGTTATATATTGGTTTATGCATTCATTTTACCGTTTCGTACAAAACGTTCTGCGCGTGCGTATCAATCCATATGGACTGAACAAGGTTCGCCATTATTAGTTCATAGTAAGAGTCTAGTAAACCAAATACAAAAAGAAGTGGGGTCAGAATCAATAATTGCTCTTGGTATGCGCTATGGAAACCCTTCGATCGAAACAGCCTTAAATCAGTTACGCGATTGCGAATCCATTACTATTTTACCTTTATATCCACAATACTCATCAGCAGCTAATGGCTCATCTATTGCAGAAGCCATGCGCATCATTAGCTCCTGGGATTTGATTCCATCAATTCGTATTATTAGTGATTTTTTTCAACATCCAGCGTACCTGAAAGCACAAGCCCAAATCATTAAATCCTATCTTCATGAACAAGCCCATGTCCTTTTTAGCTATCATGGGATTCCTGAACGCCAAATCACCAAAGTGAGTTGTAAATCAATATGCACTGAATCTTGTCCTACTTTAACAGACAGCATTCATTGGTGTTACAGAGCCCAATGCCATGAGACGAGCCGTTTATTGGCAAATGAACTGGGTTTAGCGACCAACAGTTACAGTACCGCTTTTCAATCAAGGCTAGGTAAAACACCTTGGGTAAAACCTTATACAGATCAAATTCTTGCTGAATTGATTGCGAAAGGAATTAAAAAATTAGTTATTATTTGTCCCTCATTTGTTGCCGACTGTTTAGAAACACTTGAAGAAATAGGAATTCGTCTCCAACAACAATGGACCACCTTAGGAGGGAACGAATTAATTACCGTTCCGAGCCTGAATAATGATCCCTCCTGGATTCAAGCCATAATCACCATGACAGATAGTCAATCTGATTCCCAATTGAGGTGCATCTCGTGAGTCTGCGATTAATCATCCGAAGAGTAAGGAACACCCTGTGTTCCCGGTATAAGACTATTGGATTGTCAAGCACCATACTCACTGCCCTGAGCGTTTACTATATATTCTATTATCATGCGAGTATTTCTCCTCCACCTCCTATTAAAATAGTTGAAGTAGTTACTGTAACTCCATCGACTATTGAAAAAACGATAAAACTTATCGGTACCATACGCCCTAAACATGCAACCATACTTGTTGCCAAAGGTTCTGGGATGCTTGATACCCTTATGAGCTCAGGACAAACAGTCAAAAAAGGTGACTTAATTGCTAAAATAACTAATCCGGATATTGAGCGAAGCTATCAACTTTCAAAAGAAACAGAACAACTAGAAAACACTCAATACCAACGCCTAAAAAGCTTGCAAAAAACAGGCTTTGTCAGTGCTCGAGAAGTCGAAGAGAAAAAAAGAATCTGGATAGATTCACAAAAGGAAAGGGCTAGAACTAAAATAGAGCTCAAAAACATGCGTTTTTATGCTCCATTTGATGGCGTGATTGGTGCATTTAAAATTAAAGAAGGAGCACAAGTAACAGAAGGTGTGCCTATTGTTACCATTTACGATCCTAATTCATTAAGCGTAGAAATTGATATTCCTTGCACCAATAATCACGCTATTGCAGAAAACCAACCTATTTATATATTTAATCAGCGCTATCATTTGAACCACGTACAAAAAATGATAGATGATGAAACACATATGTGTCCTGCTGATGTGGATATACAATGCACTCGTTGCTTAATCGGCGCAAGCGTATCCAGCCAGCTTGTCGTGAATAAAAAAACAGAGACTCTGATCATTCCCACACAAGCTTTATTTCTCAAACAAGGTAAAACACACGTTTATAAGGTAGTTGATAAAAAAATAGAGCTTATTGCCGTAAAAACAGGAATACAAGAAAAAGATAAGGTAGAAATTATTTCAGGATTAAAATCTGGGGATCAAATAGTGAGTAAAAACCCCGAACGATTATATCCAGGACTGGACGTCTCAATTTATAAAGGTTAGCCAGCCGGTTATGAAGTTTACGAGCTATTTTTTAAAACATCCAGTTATTTCAATTATTCTTAATTGCATGATTCTGCTTTTGGGAATGTTGTGTTTCCATTCATTATCCTTAAGAGAATATCCCAACATCAGTTTTCCAATCATTACAGTAAACACCAACTACCCCAATGCCAGCCCTGAATTAGTCGAATCTGTAGTCACTAATGTGTTAGAAGATCAGCTTGCTGGCGTAGAAGGAGTGGAGATGATGACATCGCGTTCTAATGCGGGAAGCTCTCGCATTACCTTGCGATTTCGCCCCGGAACCCCTATGGAGAAAGCTCTGAATGCCACGCATGAAGCAGCACGATTAGCCCAGCTTCCATCAGCAGTAAAAACACCCATAATTGAACGCCAAAGACAAGCAGATGGCTTACCGTTTATAGGCATCGCGCTGGAATCTTCTTCGTTAAATTTCGGCGAACTCACACACTATGCTAATTTGAATCTGAAAAATGTGTTTCGAAGCCTAAAAGGAGTTGCCTCAGTCGAAGTATGGGGACAACCGTTCACGTATGCAGTTCGCTTAGATCAAAAAAAATTATATACATTTGGCATCAATGTCGATGAGATTGCTAATGCAATTGACAACAACCACTTATCTCTGCCAGCAGGTAATTATCAGAATAAGATCCCAACGACACTTGATTTCGAATTAAAAACTCCAGAAGATTATGAAAACTTGGTGATTAAAACGCAAAACCACCATCCTGTTTTTCTTAAGTCATTAGCCCAAATTCAATTAACTACGGATAACAACCAATTTCGTGTCAAAGTCAATGGGCATCCAGGTTTAGTACTTGCTATTAATCGTGCTAATGATGCAAATCCAATTGAAGTATCACAAAGTGTACGCAAAGAACTGAGGGCCTTGAAGAAAGGTTTGCCTGATGACATCAAAACTCGAATTATTATTGATCAATCCGAATTCATTAAAGCATCTCTTAAAAACATCCAATCGTCCATTCTTGAGTCCATTTTCTTAGTCTTAGCCATCATTTTTATCTTTTTACGCAATGTTCGCGCTACAATAATTCCCTTAATTGCAATCCCAATTTCACTTTTTGGCTCTTTATTATTTTTGAAGGTTGCCGGCTTTACGATAAACCAAATGACCCTTCTGGCAATGGTATTGGCCGTTGGTTTGGTTGTAGATGATGCGATTATTGTTCTTGAGAATATCTGGCGTCATATCGAAGATGATTTATCACCTATGGAGGCAGCCCTTAAAGGCTCCAAACAAATAGGGTTTGCTATTATTGCGATGACACTCACCTTAACCAGTGTTTATGCACCTATTGCTTTGATTGATGGCATGATTGGTCAGCTATTTATCGAATTTGCTGTGGCTTTGGCCGGGAGTGTATTCATCTCAGGAGTAGTTGCTCTAACCCTATCCCCTTTAATGTGTGCCACTTTCCTACATAAAAATACCAAACATTTATGGCCTGCTATCGATAATTTCCTGAATGCACTGGCCCAATACTATTATAAATTACTGAGCGTAATAATTTATCGAAAAAAAACCACACTCTTCCTACTCTTCTTGTCATTAAGTCTAAGCGTACTCTTTTATAAAATAATGCCCGGTGAAACAGCACCCAAGGAAGATCGCAGCTTAATAGGAATCTATACCCCTCCTCTATCTGGGGATAACTTAGATACGTTGGAGGCCAATACGAAACGCATCCAGCAGTCTATAGGTAAAATCCCTGAGGCGAACAATACATTAACTTTTCTTGGAAATTGGGGTAGCAGCATTGTCATGCCTTTAAAACCCCATAAGCAAAGAAATCGTTCTGCAGAGCAAATTGTTACTTCATTAAAACCGAAAACAGAGCAATTACCCTCAGTAGATGCTTCTGTCTGGAGCTGGGATTCCGGCTTACCTGGAGTAGATGATGCGCGCAACAATTCAGAATTGGAACTCGTTATTTCCACTACTGAAAATTTCCGACAGTTATTTGAAGCAACAGAGCATTTAAAAAAATTGTTAGATCAAAGTAAAGAATTTGCCTCTACTCGCTATGATTTACGTCTTGATTCCATGGGATACTCTATCAATATAGATAAAAATACTTTAGCTCAATTGGACTTGACGCCAGCACAATTGGCGAAAACCATAGAGGTGTTTTTCAGTGGCGATAAGTCCATGTCTTTTCAAAAAGATGGTGTGTCCTATAACCTAACATTGGAAGGTTCATCTAAACCTTGGACTTTAGATGAACTGTATCTTACGACTCCCACTGGAAAACGCGTTTCGTTAGGTTCCGTAGCACAAATGAAGCGACACGCACAACCCACAGCACTGGAACACGTCAATCAAATGCGTTCGACCACTTTATATGCCCAATTACCCAAACAACTATCCTTTAAAAATGGAATGAATAAACTCATGAAATTGGCGAAAGACAATCTCCCCCACCAGTATAAATTAAGTTGGACAGGTGCTGCTAAAGCCTATAATGAGTCATCACATACCATGGTTTTGTTATTCGCATTAGCAATTCTCTTTATTTATGCCATTCTTGCAGCACAATTCGAAAACTTTGTTTATCCGTTTATTATTCTGTTCACCGTACCTTTAGCGTGTTTTGGGGCATTACTGTTCGCGTACTTATTTGGCCAATCTCTAAATATCTTTACTCAAGTTGGACTGGTCACTTTAGTCGGACTGATCAGTAAGCATGGGATTTTGATTGTAGAATTTGCCAACCAGTTGCAGAAAGAAGGGTTCACTTTAGCAGACGCAATAAAAAAATCGTGCTCATTAAGGCTACGCCCTATCCTTATGACTACAGGCGCTATGGTTTTTGGCGCTATCCCCTTAGTCCTCTCACATGATGCGGGAGCCGAAGCCAGACAGGCGATAGGCACAGTGCTTATTGGCGGCTTGTGCATCGGTACATTATTTACTTCATTTGTGCTCCCTGCCGTTTATTTTATGATCTCGAACATAATAAAAAAAACTAACACGTAGTAATTTCCTAGAAAAAAAACTCATCTATCTCAAGTCCTAACATTGACAAGAGCATAGTTCACTACGTAAAGTCTAAGAAAAAAGCAATGGAATAACATGAGCTTAACCAAAATCCAAAAGCGAAGCATAGTGGTCTTTATCTTGGTACTGTGCATCTGCGCGCGCGCTTTTAGCAGCCCATTAAAAGTGGGTATCACGCTCTCAGGACTTCCTATTGTCGAACGCGTTAATACGGCTAAGGGTCCGTATTACTTTGGTTTTTGCATTGATATCATGAATGATATATGCAAACGCATTGGAGAAAAATGCGTCTACGAAGATATAACCTTAAATAATCAATTAAAGTTATTGGACAATGGCGACATTGATTTACTCGTTCAAGCCAAACCCTATACATCGGCTAATTTGCAACACTATGCCATTAGTCTTCCTTATGCCGTCAGTAAGATTCAGTTTGTTACTTTAAAAAGCGGCTCTATCAATAAGATTGCTGACATAAAAAACAAAAAAATTGGTGTCATTAAAAGTACTTTTTATAACTTGCTGCTGCAATCACCTTACAGTACTCATAATCAAATTATTGCTTATCAGGCTACGGCCGATCTCTTATCTGCTTTGGCACAAAATAAAATTGATGTGATTGTGCTTAATAATGCCATTGCACATGAGTTATCCAATAATAATTTTTATAATATTAAACTGGTAGGCCCTGACCAAGCATTAGGGGAAGGTTATGGTATCGTCGCTCTCGCAGATAAAGCAAAATTAATTGAGGCAATAAATAAAGCCATTCTCAACATTCAAAAAGATGGAACTTATGCCTCGATTTATCAAAAATATTACAAGCCTTAAGCACTTTGTTAGTATTTTAGAAGTAACAAAATTTTTAGTTTTATAATTTAACGCTCAGGATAAAACATCTGCGCCATACGTTCACAATAGCTAAAAAAATGGGGCTGTGATTTCGCATAATCTTGTAATGGAGAATGGATAGGCGGCTGGATAATACCCATGAGAAATGCATAAACACTGGCATCGATGCTGGCAGGCTGATCACCCATACAAAAATCATTTTGTTCCAATAGAGTACTCAGAGCATGCAAATCATCGATACCTAATTGATACACCTCTACAGTACTATGTCGACCTATTCCCTGTCGATAAAGATCCTGCCTTGTTTTTCTTTGAATTAATTGAGGAATAAAGTAATAAAGAGGCTTTTTAAGCTGACCAAAAAAAGCCTCTTTAGTAATTGGCCAATATCGATTATCAATCCAGCGTGAATAAACAATGATCCAATACAGGTGCTCTTCGAGCATACGCCTTATTGCCAGCGCTTCTGCTTTTTGCATCGCAGTTAAATGCCCATCCAAAGGCACACCATATTTTTTTTGTAAATAATCGATAATAAAGCCACTGTCTGCTATTTTTTTTCCATCATCACTAATGATGGGTAGTTTTCCTTTTAACGCTTTTCGCGGATCAACAACGGTTACAATTTCAAAAGGAAGTTTCGCCATTCGCAAATAGGTTTCCAGCTTCATACAAAATGGACTGGGATTAGGTAGTGACCACGCAGTGGGAAATTGATAAAGCTTTATCATGTGTTATTCCTATCGTCGATTATGATACTCATTCGAGAAGCAAGCAAAATGCAGCATCCCAGCATTTAAGTCCCATCACAACTAATAACAAAAAGAGTACAGGCCGTTGCATGCGTGTAGCTATCTTTTAATACCTCATAAGGGATGAGTACTTCCTGAACTCCATTATAACGCGGGGCCACCTGCCCCTCATCAAAGGTAATTAATAAACCGCTTAACGTTAGATTCCAATTTTTATAATTTCCCATGCTAGGTCCAGCTCCGGTTTTAATCATTTCTGGAGGAAGTTTTTTAGTACTTAATTCTTTAGAGCAATAAGAAGAAATCTTATCTAAATAACCACTATTTGGCTCAAACAAATCGCTTAACGACAGTAACTTATTATGCCCTAAGTCATAGTTAAACACTTGCGTTTGATGACGAGGATGAGCCATGCCATGCACAAAAGAATCAATCTCTAGGCGGGTACTGATGTATTCAGTATGTTGTGATTGAGATACGAAACCTGCTAAAACGTAATTTATTTTTAGGTTATTTTGCATCACATCGGTCGATTTACTTGGTGTTGTGTGCATGATTTCATTTCTAAATTGATTTGTTTCTTTATCGACAAAGGATTGTAACAAGTGATTAAAATCATGAGCGGCCGGAGGTAAGGGGCTCCCGACAATTTGCGGATAACGTAGTTGCAAAATATAGTTCTCTTTTTCAGTTTGAATCGTTTTAGGAACTAATTGGTTTTTTTGATTCAATACCAATAATGGTCGTGAATCGTCTTGCGTATTTATCCAAAGCGATGAGGGTGGGAGTGGGTCAGCATAGACAATAGAAATAAAAAAACAACTGAAGACAATCAAGCCAACTCTATTTTTGCGTAAGCGAAGCATGGAAGGATCCCTTTCTTAAGAATACTAGATAGTTATATAGCTCAAAAAATGGAAAAAAAGTAGGGTTTGGAGGCTCTGCTCTCCGTGCGCTTGTAACGTCGCAGATCCAGAACTTTAGAGCACATCATGAATAACCCTATACTCTGTGCATTTAATTTAATGTACTATGAAACCGTGCAACTTTTATAGGAGATTATGTTGAAAAGGATCTGTTTTTTAATGATATTTTTTGTTTCTCAAGCAATAGGTTCTGTATTTAGTACAGAAGACATTCAAAAGCTGAAGCAACATTTTTTTGCCAATATTCATTCTCATGGAGCTATAGTCGCAGCCCCCTCAAAACAAAATCCAGATTACTATTATGATTGGATTCGTGATTCTGCGATTGCCATGAGCTTGATTGAAACATGGTATGAGTCCTCACATGCATTTGGCTATAAAAAGCACTTATTTAATTATGTTTCCTGGACTCAAAAACTTCAGCATCAAGATGATCCATTACCTGGGCAAGATATATTGGGTGAGCCTAAATTTTATGTTGATGGTTACCCTTTTGATGGGTCCTGGGGAAGACCACAAAATGATGGTCCTGCCTTAAGAGCATCTGTTTTAATCCGTTTTGCCCAACAGCTCTTAGATGATAATGAAACAGAATATGTAAAAACCAATCTGTATAATAATAATTTGGATCCCTATGCAATGGGCGTAATTAAAATGGATTTGGAATACACTGCTCATCACTGGTCTGAGAAAAACTTTGACCTTTGGGAAGAAGTACTAGGACATCATTTTTTTACAGCTATGGTACAGCAAAAAGCGCTCTATGATGGTGCGATGCTTGCTCGCCGCCTCAATGATAATAAAGCTGCAGTTTACTATGAACAGCAAGCGGAAATGATAAATGATCGCCTAAAGCAACATTTAGATCTGACTCATAAAACAATCCAAGCAACGCTTTTACCACATCCAGGACCTCAAAAAACTTTAGAACTTGATTCAGCAGTGATTTTGGGTATTTTATTGAACCCACAAGAGAATAGCGTTTTATCGCCCAATAGCTCTTATACTCAAAATACGGTTCGGGCTTTATATGAACAGTTTAACTCCATGTTTCCAATTAATAAGAATCATGCGGGAGAAATTTTATTTGGACGTTATCCTGGTGACACCTACGATGGATATCAAACCAATAGTATAGGAAATCCATGGTTTATTTTAACCGCGACTATGGCTGAATATTATTATACGCTTGCCGATAGTTTGCCCTTAGATAAAATTCATCAATCAGAGATAACAAAACACATCCAAGTTGGTGATAATTATCTGAAACTTATAAAAAAATATGCTCCCAGCATGAAATTAAGTGAGCAAATTAACTTAAATACGGGGATCCAACAAGGAGCTCCATCGCTGACCTGGAGCTATGTGGCTGTTTTACGTGCTATTGAGTTAAGAGAGAAACTAACAAACAAGTTGAAATAACTTCTCAACAACCAACTTCGCTAGACAGTACAAACGCTGGGCGTGAAAGCCCAGCCTAACATGCTCTTGTCTAAACAATTACCGTCATCCTGAGTAGTTTACGACGAAGGATCACCTGATTGACACACCTTAGCATTTTGGAAATCCTTCACTGCATTCGGGATGACGTATCCCCGATAATGCATGCAATCCCCCCTTAGGCAGACGTCAAATAAGATGGTTCTTTTTTACCGACATCTTCGGTAGTGGGTATCTCTTTACGCCCCAACAGACGTAATGGCTTACCTGCCACGATATAATTTTCAATTTGCTCTAAACTAAGGTTCTTTGTTTCAGGCATATAAAAATAGGTATAGATTAGGCCAAAAAGACAAATCACTCCATACAAAGCAAAGGTATACTCAATCCCCATCATATTTTCCAAAATAGGGAAACTAAAAATGACGACTGTATTAAACGTCCAGTTGCTCATAGCAGAAAACCCCATACCGGCACCACGTACGTGCAAGGGAAAGATTTCAGCCATTGCAATATGCGGTATTGGTCCCAAACTCACTGCAAAAGAAAAAATATAAAAAATAAGGCATGCAACAGACAAATATGGAAGCCAAACGGCTTGATTTAGAGAAAATATGCATAAAGCCAACAGGCTGACGAACATACCAGAAAAACCAAACAGCAGCAGTTTACGACGCCCTACTTTATCCACACTGAGCATCGCAATAATAGTCACCAATAAATTAACCAAACCAATGCCAATGGTTGCTAATATTTGCCCCGCAGTACTATTCATACCTAAATTTTTAAAAATTTCGGGTGCAAAATAGATAACTACGTTGATCCCACTCAATTGCTGCAGACAAAACAACATAGTCCCTAACATCAAAACAGGCAATAAAGGGCTCTTAAATAACAACAACCAACTGCCTTTTTTCGGTTCATTAGCTAATGTCATTTCAATGTCATGCAACTCATGCTCGATGGAATGGCCGTTCCGTAATTTTTTTAAAGCCTTAGATGCTGCATCACGACGTCCTACACTGCACAACCATCTTGGAGACTCTGGCATGAGTAAAATTCCGATGCTTAAAACCAAGGCTGGGAAAGCACTTGAAGCAAACATGGCGCGCCAATCATGATTTTCAAGCAGCAAGTAATTTACTGAATAGGAGCAAACAATCCCTAAAGTCATCGCTAATTGATAAATAGCAACTACCGCGCCTCTTGTCTCATATGTCGCCGTTTCAGCCAGGTACAAAGGTGTCATTACAGAGGCCACTCCGATTGCTATGCCAAGTACCAGTCGAGAGATAATGAGTACTGTAATAGAATCAGCGAATCCAGCACCTAATGCGCCTAAAAAAAACATCGTCCCCGAAAAAGACAGTAATGTTCGACGACCAAAACGTTTTGCACCTTTTGATGCAGTAATCGCACCAATCAGCATAGAACCAAATAGAGCACCAAAGGGTAAGGCCGAGGCCATGATACCAATATGCATTGCATTCAATTCAAAATGATTTTTGACTAACTCTAAAGAACCAGCAATGATTCCTTCATCGTAACCAAACAAAAAACCGGCAACCGAACCAATAATTGCAACAACCCATGTCATATTAACTCCTTGAATTGTAAACAGACTCTAAAACAAAACGTTTTTCGTCAAAATGGCTAGTCCCATCCTCTAACGCTTTGGCGTGCAGCAAAAGCTAACTCGGTAATTAATGACCACTTGCCCTTTTTAATAGCTTCTTCAGGCACTATCCAAGACCCACCAACACAAGACACATTGGGTAAAGCCAGGTAGTCAACAAAATTTACTTCATTAATACCACCAGTTGGACAAAACTTTACTTGTGGAAACGGACCTTGAATCGCACGCAGCATATTGACTCCACCAGCAGCTACTGCGGGGAAAAATTTAAAATGGGTATATCCCAAAATTAATCCTTCCATCACTTCAGAAACACTGGATACACCAGGAATCAAAGGAATAGTGGAATGACATCCAGCAGTTAATAATGCTTGTGTTTTCCCGGGGCTTAGTGCAAATTTTGCACCTAAATCAGTGACTTGTTTTAATTGTTCCGGTGTGGTTACAGTACCTGCACCAATTAAGGCCTCGGGGAAGGTTTCTGAGAGTACTTTAATCGCATCTAAAGCAATTGGAGTTCTCAGGGTAATCTCAAGTACATTAATACCCCCAGCAAATAACGCAGTGGCTAAAGGTACTGCAAGTTCTATTTCTTTAATTACAACAACCGGGATTACAGGTGATGTACAAAATACAATTTCCGGTTGCACCATCCAATTTGGAAATGACATGAAAACCTCTCCTTGTGGTCGGCTAAAGCTAAGATGAGGAAACAGTGTAACTCAGGATTAAAACAAATGTCATTCTGGTTACACTCATTCTCATCTACTTAAAATAAAAAAAGCACCTAGCCCCACTTGTGGTGATGGGCTAAGGGTTTCATCAATACCCCCATTTCATCCTGAAGAGCATCTTTCTATAATAGAAGAAGGGATATCCTTAATTTATGACAATCTCACTTTATCGATTGTTTTAAATAAACTGCAGCGCCTAAAATTCCTGGTTGTTCGGCAGTAATCACATAAGTCGGAATTTTTGCATTAAAATCACTAAAACGGCCTTTTTCTTCAAAACGTGCTCTAAAATCACTGCTCGGGAGCAACGAAATTAATCGTGGTACAATACCGCCAGCAATATAAATACCCCCAAAAGCAGCAATAATTAATGCTAAGTCGCCAGCATAAGAGCCAAGAACAGCAAAAAACTGTGCTACGGCTGCTTCCGCAATACTACATTGTTGTGCTAAAGCCAAAGTAATAATCTGTGATGCCGGAATAGAAGGTTTGTCTTTTTGATACATCACTGCCAATGCTTGATATAAATTTTCCAAACCATGGCCTGACAATAAGCGCTCATAAGATACATGTTCATATTTCTTTTTGAGGTGGCAATAAATAAACCATTCCTGCTCAGTTTTTGCTCCCCAGCTGATGTGCCCCCCTTCTCCGGCATGGGCTGTGTATCCTCCTCGATCTGCCAGGAGAAAAGCAACGCCTAATCCTGTTCCCGCACCTAATACAGCTCTTGTTCCATGCGGATTGACATGACCACTTCCTATTTGCAGTATTTGCTGGTTCGATAAAACTGGTAAACTCATTGCAATCGCATTAAAATCATTCAAAACATACAGTTCTGTTAGTTCCAACTGATGCTTTAATTCACTGATCGAAAAACGCCAATGTGCATTGGTCATACAGATCACATCATCAAGTACCGGACAAGCGATAGCAAGAGCAACTTGCTTAATTTCTTCCAATTTATGTTGTTCTTTATAAGCCAGTAAAACTGATCCAAGGCTGTTGTATGATGCACATGAATAAATTTCAATTTTATCCATGGCTAAATTTTCTAAATTGACGCGGCTAAAGCGTGCAAAAGTTCCGCCAATGTCAGCAACAATTGCATAAGACTTTAAATCATCAATACTCATAACAAGACTCTTTTCCCTGAAACAAACTGCAAGCTCCCTGCTCAGCCCCTGTAAATTGTGTCCTTAAACTGCTGAATAATTCTCGTCCCATACCCAGATGAAATACTGCTTCATGTAAAACAGCTTTCGTTCTTCGCTTCAATTCCTGCTCAGAAACTAATAATTGTAATGCCCCTTGTTCTGCATCAATTAAAATCATATCTCCAGTTTCGACCCGAGAGAGCACCTCATTATCTATTGCTTCTGGGGTCACATGAATTGCAGCGGGAACTTTACCTGAAGCACCAGACATGCGTCCATCGGTGACCAAAGCAACCTGATATCCTTTATCCATGAGCACCCCAAGCTTCGGTGTTAATTGATGTAACTCGGGCATCCCACACGCTTTAGGTCCTTGAAAACGAAGTACGACGACGCAATCTCGATTCAAAACCCCTTTTTGAAACAGCTCCGCAAACTCTTCCTGGCTAGAACAAACTATTGCAGGAGCTTCAATCTTACTTTTTCCAGCAGCAAGCCCAGAAGTTTTAATTACCGCTCTTCCTAGGTTTCCACTAAGTACTTGCAAGCCACCTTGGGGTTTAAAAGGAGTTTTAGTTGAGGTTAATACACGTTCGTCACTTGAATCAGAAGGTCCAGAAACCCATAGAAGCTGTTCATTGTCCAATACGGGGTATTGCGTATATCGTTGCAAACCATGTCCCATCACCGTATCGACATCTTCATGTAATAACTGAGCCTCCAACAAAGTATGAATAAAATACGCCATGCCACCAGCTCGTTGGAAATGATTAATATCCGCATATCCATTAGGGTAAATTTTAGCAATTAAGGGAGTCACTGCCGATAATTGAGCAAAATCATCCCAATTAATCGCATAACCTGCCATGCTCGCTATGGCAATCAGATGCATCGTATGATTGGTTGAACCACCAGATGCCAACAAAGCCACAATACCATTAACAAGGTTTTTTGCATCAAGCATCTGACCTATGGGCACATAGCCTTCACCCAAATCGGTTAAAGAAAGAATCTGTTGCGCCGCATTCCAAGTTAACGCATCGCGTAATGGTGTATTCGGGTTAATAAATGAGGAACCAGGAAGTTGTAGCCCCATCGTTTCAATAAGTAATTGATTGGAATTTGCAGTACCATAAAAAGTGCATGTACCTGCAGAATGATAAGAGGCAGCTTCTGCTTCAAGTAATGCATTTTTATCTACCTTTCCCTCAGCATACAATTGGCGAATACGTGCTTTTTCCTCATTTGATATTCCCGAAGGCATGGGGCCTGCTGGAATAAAAATAAACGGTAAATGGCCGAAGCTCAATGCCGCCATCAATAAACCAGGAACAATTTTATCACAAATACCCAACATGAGGCCGCCATCAAACATATTATGCGACAAGCCTACAGCCGCCGACATGGCAATCACATCTCGGCTTAATAAACTCAACTCCATTCCTGCTTGGCCTTGGGTTATCCCGTCACACATTGCCGGCACACCTGCTGCATATTGTGCAACACCTCCTGCCGCAGAAATAGCCTCTTTAATTAAAGATGGATAATTCAGATACGGTTGATGCGCGGAAAGCATATCATTATAAGCAGAAACAATTGCTATATTGGCCTTGCTCATACCACTTAGATTGGCTTTATCTTGCTGCGCACAGGCAGCAAAGCCATGTGCTAAATTACCGCAATGGAGTGCACCACGCTGAGGACCTTTAATACGTGATTTTTCTATATGTCTCAGATAAACATCTCGACTATGCTCGCTGCGTTTACGTATACGATCAGTAACTTGGGCTACAACCGGGTGCATTTTTTTTCCTTAAGGTGCATACAACACCTGAACATTAGCATCTGCATTATTAAAAAAAGCACTAACCGGCATCACCATGGGATCATGCTCCGCCATGGCTTGATGCAATACAGCCAGTTTTTTTTGGCCTATTAAATGGAAAAAAATCACGCGACTGTTTAATAATCTTTTTTTAGATAAGCTGATTCGTTGATGAGACGCTGTTTTTGGGCTAACACAAAGTATTGCAGCGGCATTATCATCTAACCCGTTAACAAGCTCATCAGCGCAAGGAAATAAAGATGCAGTATGTCCATCTTCACCCATACCTAAAACCACTGCGTCAAAAGTGGGTAAAGAAGCGATGATGCGTTCTGTTTGCTCTATAGAATGATTTTCACTATATAAACTTAGAAAATGAGCTTTAGATGCGTGATTTTGGAGTAAAAATTGGCGAACCAAATGTTCATTGCGAGCAGCATCATGAGCAGGAACACAACGTTCATCTGCCAGAGTGACCGTAACTTTACTCCAGGGAAGCTCTGTTCCCGCCAGTGCCTTAAATAAATCGATGGGAGTTTTTCCGCCTGAAACCACTAAATAAGCATGGCCACGTTGTTTTACTGCATCACCAAGAACCTTCTTTAACTGGCCAACTAGATCTTCAGTTAATAAAGACGCGTCACTAAAACTATGTAACTGCATTTTGTTCACCCCATACATGTGCTTTGCCATTGTACAAACGAATGACCTCCAAAGGCCCCCAAGTTCCGGATGGATAAGTATAGAGTGGGCTATCTTGTCTTTCCCATGCGTGCTTGATTTCATCTATCCAATGCCAGGCTTGCTCTACTTCTTCACGGCTAACAAACAGATATTGATTGCCTAACATGACTTCCAACAACAAACGTTCATAAGCATCTGCAATTCTTTGTGAATTAAAAAGGTGGTTGAAATTTAAATTCAACTTACTGTCCCTTAATTGCATGCTTTCACTCAGACCAGGAACTTTATTCATCATTCGAAACTCCACTCCCTCATCGGGTTGCAGGCGAATAATGAGCTGATTTGCAGACAATTCCTGTTTTAACTGTTTGAAAATGTTATAAGGTTGTGGTTTAAAGTAAATCACCACTTCACTTTGTTTTTTCGATAACCTTTTACCAGTCAATAAATAAAAAGGAACTCCTGACCAGCGCCAATTATCAATATAGGCTTTAATTGCAACAAAAGTCTCCGTGGTTGACTCTTTATGCGCCCCATCTTCATCGAGATATCCTGGAAGCTGTTGGCCTTTACTTGCGTTTCTCACATATTGAGCACGTACTGTATTAGCATGTACATGCGCATCTGAAATAGGCCTTAATGACTTTAATACTTTTAATTTTTCACTTCGAATACATGCGGCATCGAGACTCATCGGTGGTTCCATTGCCAAAAGCGATAAAATTTGTAATAAGTGATTTTGTAGCATGTCCCTTACTTGACCTGATTTATCATAGTAAGCCCATCGTCCTTCAACCCCAACTTCTTCAGCCACGGTAATTTCAACTTTATCAATAGCGTTGTGATCCCAATTTGAGGAAAAAATCGCATTAGCAAAGCGAAGCACTAATAAGTTCAATACTGTTTCTTTACCCAAATAATGATCAATTCGATAAATCTGATTTTCAGCAAAAAAATGAGCCACTTCATTATTAATTGCAATCGATGAAGACAAATCATGGCCAATTGGCTTTTCTAAAACCACGCGCGATGGCTGCGTCGTTAAGCCAATACTCGAAAGACCTTGGCATGTTTGTGCATAGAGTGAGGGTGGAATTGCAAAATAGGAAATGGGAATCCGTTCTTGAGGATTCACATAATCGATTATTTTTGTAAAATCTGCAGATTGAGTTAAATCAATCTGACAATAAGTCATTCTGTCAACAAGACGAGACCAAACAAGCTCCTCAAGCGCCTCACCGATAAAAGTTTGCATTTTAGATTTCATTAACCCAGTGAAGTCAGTTAATGTTAATGCGTCACGTGCACAACTAATGATACGTGTATTGGCGTGAAGCAAGTGCGCACGTTCCAGCTGATACAACGCTGGGAATAATTTACGGCAAGACAGATCCCCCAATGCACCGAATAGAATTAAATCACAAGGATATTTTACAGCGACTTCTTCGATCATGCTTATCCCAAACAGTCATCTTTTTTAGAGGTTCAATACTAAATTGAAAGATAGTCCAGATCAACCCAAATCAATATTATCTTCAAGGCCTACACATGAAAAAATCTTGTCATTTATGCTCAGCAGTTTATTCACGAAAATCCAGTGTATTTGGCTTGATTCTGGGTCCCCAAAACAAGCTGTGAGATATAGAAATAGAAATCGGATTAAATCGATTAAAATCAATTTAAATGCTCCTATTATTGCAAAACCTCAGTTTTATGCTATATGAAATAAATAAGGTAGCTGTTCGCTTCTGCCGGACATCCTATGGCTTAGCTTTGGAGCGATGACTTAGATGAACCGTTGTTGCAGTACTTATCTTGACCTAAATCATTGTTAGGAGAAGCAGATGCTTAATAAGAGATTTTCAGAAAGACTAAATAAAGAACTTGATAATATTGGTGCTCCAGAATCAAGTGCGGAACGCATTGAAGTATTATCAAAGCTCGTGAAGATTCCAAAGTTTAAAGCAGAAGCATTGCTTAATGGCGCGACAAACCCAGATGAAAAACTACTCAACGCCCTCGCACAAGAATTTGAAGTAAGTGCAGATTGGCTAGTCGGTAAAAGTGACTCATCCCATTAATATTATTTTCCTCTTTGTACTCGCATAATACATATATTGGCTATAATTAAAACAAAACCGTTCTAATTGTGGGATATATGTATTATGCAAACACCGATAGAGACGCCAATTACACGATCCTTAAAGCAACAAATCGGCCATTATGATAATCGCGGTCCATTTTGTATCAGCCCAGAAGGGGAGGAACAGTTATATCGGGGTATAGAGGCCTATGAAGGTACTCGCGTTACATTAGTTGAATCATATGCAAAGAAATACGATCAAAATATTAATACTGATGCTGCATCCGATCCCCAGTTTTTTAGAAAAAAATTCATCGAGTATACGCAGAGCCATCCGTTCCCCCAATATAACGGTAATCCTCAAACACGCGAAACCCACCCTGAAGAGGCGACCATAGGTATGGAGGCATTTTTTGGTGAACAAGGGGCTGAATTATACAAGCTTGCATTAGACGAAGAGATGAATAGCAAAGAATTTAGGCAGGCTGTAGTCATCAAATCAACCACACATTTTGATGGACCAAAGTGGACCGAGCGACCGGTGGTAATCGTTGGTGGTCCCTCAGCATCTGGAAAATCTTTTGCAGCACAAGCGGCAGTGGAAAAAGCAAAAGAATTTTTAGCATCTGATTACAGTGATATGAGTGGAAATTATGTTGTCGCAGCGGATGGAGGAATTGTTCGTGAAGTATCACAAATACGTAAACTAAGCATCCAATTAGCCACTAATGCAGGGCATGCCGGCCTTGACGATTTATATAGCAAATCTAAAAAATCGATGGAAAGTATAAAAGACAATGTACGCGAGGCAGCTTTTTTAAGCAATGTAGGTATGGTGATTCCTGAAACGTTTACAGACCCGCTAAAAGGAAGAAAACTGCTAAAACAAATTGAACGTTTAGAAAATACAAAACATATTTTTACACGTGTACAAGGTCACGATGACGATAATTTTCGCAAAGTTGTGGCGTTTATGGGCTCAAGAAGAGCATGGAAAACAAAAGATTTTAATCAAGAAGAATTAGATTTGAATAAATCTGGCTTAGTCGAATCAAAAGCATATGGCAAAAGCGGATTTACTTGGGGCAAGCTGTTCTCAAAAGAAGCAGAAGATTGGTTTAGACGCTGGAGTAAAGACAAGTTGTATATGCGCATTACCAATGATCTCATTCTTTTAAAACCTGATCCCGATCCTGCTAAACCAGGAAACTGGGTTACTGCAAAGCCCGACGATGAAGGAGCACGCCTCTTCTCTGAAAAAGCTTATAAGCAATGGCAGAACTTACCATCCACCTCTCCCAAACCTGATCTTATCGACTATTGCAAGAAAAACTCTAAATCGCAAATCACAACGTCTCCGCAGCTGGACTTTCTCGTAGCACAAAAAAATGTGGAACAAAAAATTGCTTTAGGCCAAGAAAAAATCAGACAAGCAGAACAAAAAAATGCTCATGAAACAGATCCTAAAGCAAAAACTAAAAGTGAAGAACGCATTAGATGTCTTAAAACGCGGGAGGCTTTTTTAGATGGTCTTGCACATTTTACTCTACAGAATTTAGATAACTGGCATTCCATTGAACAGATGAAATCTCAGGTTTCGGATCAACTTCTTGCATTACGAATGGATCCAAACTCAAAAAAAATCCTTAGCAGAAGAACGATGAACGTTGTCAATGAATTGATACAAACACTCGATAAAGCAAGTCAAGAACTCCAAAATAATCCAACTTTTTATCAAGAAAGGGATCATACGATGTTCTTTAAAAAGAAATATAATGAAGCGGTAAAACGATTTGAAAATACGAATGAGCAAGAAGAAGAGCAAGTAGGCCCCCACTCTCCAAGCTCATGATAAATCTTGATGAGCTTCCTGTATCAAAGGAACAGGGAACACCAAGATTTTACATTTTACGTGATTTACAGCTGCTGAAGCGCATTTAATAAATTATCTATATCTGCTTCATTGTTGTAGTAATGCAAGGAAACTCTAATACCACCATCACGCTGAGTTACCCAAACATTATGGCTTTCCAGAAGTTTCATTATCTTCTCTAGCTCTTGGAAAGGACCTAATTGTATAATGCCTGAGCGATATTGCTTTTCAGTATTTGAAAGTACAGGAATATTTAATTGGCGCAATCGTTCTACTAAATAATCAGTAAGAAACATAATTCGTTCGGCAATGTTTGCAATCCCAATTTCGTCAATCAAATCAAGTGCCGCGTTAAAACCGGAAAAAATGGTCATATTATCCCAGCCTAATTCAAAAACACGAGCAGATTGATAAAACTGACAGCTTCCATCAAAGTTCATTGCAGACTGAACACTTCTCCATCCAATTAAAGCAGGTGTCAATTTTTTAAAGAGGTCTGGATGAATGTAAATAAAGGCGATTCCTTCACCACAGCCCATCCACTTATAACAAGAACAAACTAATGCATCAATTCCTTGCTTTTTAATATCGATAGGAAATGCGCCAACTCCTTGAGTTCCGTTCACAATAAAATGCGCATCTTTCTTTAATTCCTTAATTCGTTCCAAATTAAGTTTATAACCATTAGCATAATGGACATAGCTGGCTACAATTGAAGAAATTTTTTCATTTTCTTGTTGTGCAGAAACTAATTGCTCGGCAAAGTTCGCGGCTGAATCAGTCCACTTTACTGAATGTCCCGCATTTTCCCAGGGTAAAATCGATGAGGAAAAATCATTTTTTACAAGCAAAACAGAGTCTTTGCGAGGTAGCGAATGAGCTAATGCATTCATACCAAATGACACACTAGGGATAAAAGCGATGTGTTCTTTTTCTGCATTAATCAGTTTAGCAATTTTTCTCGACATGTTTCCATCAACTGAATGTTATCGCCAAAAATTCTGCCTCCATTTAAGGCTAATGATTGATAACGCTCAGTAACTGCATTAAGTGCCTGCTTTGATAAAGCGCCGCCTCCAGCTGTCATAAAATAAGTTTGCTGTGTTACAACCGGAAACATTTCTCTGTATTTTTCCCAATTTATCATTATCTTATAACCCTTCTTCACAACAATAATTTAACTCCAGCCGCTCTTTAGCTTCCTCTTCACTCATGCCGTCTAATACATAAAGAGTTCCTGCCTTAGTTTTTGCAATCCCTAATTTATTTGCTAATTGACCTGGCATAAAAACCTGGATTTGTTCAACAGTAACAGATAATTGCTGCATAATATCTGTTTTTAGTTGTTGCGTTAATGCTGAAATTTGAGCTGAATCTAAATTGTTTAATAATTCAATTCTCAACTCAATAGCACCATTTCTTGTAATAATTTGGTAATCACAGGCAATTTCATCGTTTTGGAATAAAATATTTTCAATCTCTATGGGAAAAGCTGAATTTCCTGTGGTTTTGCACTGAATTAAATCCGCAGAACGTCCCATTGCATTAATTACTGGAGTAGAATACTCGCAACCACAGCCATATTGTAATTTACAAAAATCACCTGTTTTATAACGCAACAATGGCATATGATTTTTATGGGTGTTGGTTAGCACGATGTTGCCCAACTCTCCTTCTTTCTTTATTGGCGTATTAAAATCATCCTCTAACAATTCAATAATTAAATAAGGTTTTGAAGGTAAGTGATACTGATGATTGCTGCATGATACTAAACCACCACTATCGAGCTCAGTTAAACCGTAAACTCCATGAACTGTTGCGCCCCCATACATCTTACTGATACGAGCAAACTTGGCTTTGGAGATAATTTCTCCTGTTAAAATAATTTTTTTAATTGAAGATGTTGCAGGAGCGATTCTGGGGATGTATTGTCTTGCATCAGCTGATGTTGGTGGTCATACGATACTTACCAGCTCTCGTACTGTTCATGACGAAATACAGAAAATAAGACCCGACCTTCTCGAAATATTATACCAACCTTTTTATGCAGATCGACGTGGAAATGAAGCAACGGGAACACCGCCTTATGATTTAAGCCCCATCTTTGCTATGCATGGAAATGAATTGCGTTGCCAATATCATCAGCCTTTTTATAACAATGCACAAAAAAATTCCCCGAACTACCACGTTTTACTCCGCAGCAAATTGAAGCCATGGAATTATTCGATCAGGTTTCACTACGTAAAGACATTGCCTTTGAAACAAAAGTAAAACCAGGTAGCATCATTTTTATTAACAATGAAGAAATTCTTCATGGTAGAACAACTTTTGATCATCCTCAAAATCAAACGGTTCGGCATTTATTAAGAATTTGGCTAAATACACCTGAAATTAAACATACATTCCCAAGCTTTTTGGGCTATCAAGGATAAAATAAATACAACAAGGATGTTGTATCCGTTCATCTAATTGAAAATTTTAATTGTCTTAAAATAGATATTACTTTACAATTTTTCTGCATATGATGGCTAAAAATTTTCTTCTATGGCCATTTTTTAAACATAATCATTAGGATGAAACGTGTCTACAACCAGCAAAGTCGATAATTATCAACACAAATGGTACGCTTTTATAGGAATCGCCCTGCTTTCTTTTGGGTGTTATCTCGATTATACGGTAGTAAATGTTGCCTTACCTACCATACAACAAGAATTACAAGCAAACCTCGTCTCCATGCAATGGGTAATGAATATTTACTTCTTAGCATTATGCGTTTTAGCTACGGTAATGGGGGGATTTGGTGATTTATATGGACGTCGACGTTGTTTGTATCTCGGTGGGGGAATTTTTGTCATTGCCTCGATCATTGCTGGTGTTTCTTCTCATATTCATTGGTTGGTTTTTGGTCGATTATTGCAAGGGGTAGGTGCTGCGATTATATTTCCCTTAGGCCTTTCTTTGCTGCCACAATTTTTTCCTCAAGAAGAACGAGGTAAGGCTGTAGCTTGGTTTGGAAGTATAGGTGGTATTGCTTTGGCCTTAGGCCCCCTTTTAGGTGGACTTATTGTTACATATTTAGGATGGAGATGGATTTTCTTCATCAATATTCCTATTTGCTTATTAGGATATCTGTTTTGCAGCAAATCAGTTACAGAATCGCAAACCAATTCCCAACAAGTCTCTTTAGATATAAAAGGGATGGTCTTACTGGCATTTACTATGGGCAGCATTGTACTTGGTTTAATTTATAGCCAAAGCTATGGCTGGATAGCACCAATCACTTTAACCTGTTTTGCAGTTACTTTGGTGACAAGTATTTTATTGGTCAAGGCCGAAAACAATCATCCGACCCCACTCATTGACTTTAAAGATTATTCCAATGTACTCTTTTCTGCCGGAGCTATTCTTGTCTTTTTAGCGGGTATATTAAGCGCAGTTACTTTATTTTTTGATCCACTATATTTACAAATCATCAAAGAACAGTCAGCGCAATTATCTGGCTTTGTTTTATTCGCTATTCCCGTCTCAGTATTCTTGATTGCTTTTTTTGTAGGAAAACTTATCAGTAATCTGGGATTATTGCATACTATTTTATTAGGATTGTTCTTAGCGTGCTTTGCAACACTTTTACAAGTATTCTTTACAAGTAATGCCTCAATATTTTACATCATTTTTGCATTTGTTTGTCTTGGAAGCATGTGGGCTATGGGTAATACTGTTTCAATCATTGCTGCCCAAACCGCAGTAGGTCCCGAACGCGCGAGTGTTGCAACAGGATCTATGGTTACCTTATTTAATATTGGCGGCTCTATAGGCTTATCTCTAGCCATTGTTATTTATAATTTTGTAACAAATCATTCCCTCACTTCATTATCTACATCCAATGTCAACGGGCTAAGCGAAACACAAGTTTCCAGTTTAAAAGACTTCATTGCAAATCCTACGCATTCATTACAACTTCCAGAAAATGACTTTATCCATCAATTGTTTAATAGAATATTCATGAATGGATTTACTGGAGTAATGGCATTTTTATTTATCGCTTCTCTGATTGCCTTCTCAGTGGTTTGGCGAAGTAGAAAAGCTGAAAACGAAGCGAAAGCAAATAAACTTGCCAAAGTTAAGAACAGTAGTTCTCTTGCCTAATCAGTAACCTGGTTGCTTGCGACCAGGATCAAAAACTTAGAAAAAAACTCACTTCCCGGTTGTAAACAACCGGGCTTCACGTAGTAGTCTTAGTCAAAAGTACAGGGGCTCTGAGAAAATTAGATTTGGGCGCTGATTGGATATTTATAAGATTTCCTATCCATGAAAACGATCATTTACACTGATCGGTTTTGCATGTTTCTCAATGTATTCAATGATTTTTCCAGCGATATTGATGCCAGTTGCTTTTTCTACCCCTTCAAGGCCAGGTGAAGAATTAATTTCCAAAACTAAAGGCCCATGATTCGAACGAATTAAATCAACACCAGCAACTTTTAAACTCATTGTTTTAGCAGCGCTGACCGCAATCGCACGCTCTTGTGGTGATAACTTTACCTTAACTGCCTTTCCACCTTGATGGACATTCGCACGAAACTCCCCCTCTTTTGCTTGTCGTTTCACCGCAGCAACCACCTTATCGCCTACAACAAAGCAACGAATATCAACCCCACGCGATTCCTCAATAAACTCTTGAACTAGGATATTGGCATGCATTTCTTTAAACGCATTAATGATACTTACAGCCGATTGATGACTGTCTGCTAGGATTACTCCCTTGCCTTGTGTACCTTCCAATAATTTAATGACTAAAGGTGCCCCACCGACCATGCGCACTAAATCCTCAGTGTCATCAGGAGATTGAGCAAAGCTAGTTAAGGGCATAGGAATCCCTTTACGCGCCAATAATTGTAAAGAACGGAATTTGTCTCGAGAGCGTGCGATGGCTAAAGATTCATTTAAAGCATACATGCCCATCGTTTCCATATGCCGTAAAACTGCAGTTCCATAGTACGTATTTGATGCACCAATTCTAGGAATTACCGCATCGAAATGCTGCAAAGGAGAGCCACCTCTATAATGCACCTTAGGGCAAGAGGCGGCGACATTCATGTAACAATATAATGGGTTAATAATTTTAATTTCATGACCAGCAGCCTCACCCTCTGCCTTCAGACGCTTGTGAGAGTATAAATGTGGATTAGTGGCCAATATTGCAATTTTCATGAAAAACGCGTTCCTCAACTTTTATTTTTATTATTAGGGTCCGCTTACAATTCGCTAGCTAAGTCAAAATACAGTGAATTTAGAGCATCGAAACACAGCATACACGAAGTATGCGAGTAGCGAAGTACATAAAATCACAGCGTTTTGGCCATGATAGTAGAATCGTAAATAGACTCTAGAAGTTCCATGCTAAAAATTTATTTACAACAGACTCGTATAAATAAGACTAGTCTAAAAAATGTAAAAATCACATTGGAGTTAAAAAATATATTTATAAAAATATCCTCAATTAGGAAACTAATAATAAATAATCTTTTGCCAATAAATCTGCATGATGCGGAGTGGTAAAAAATGCATTCAGTTCACCGTTAGGATTAAATAGCATTAAAGCGCCACTATGCTGAATATCATAATTTGTTGCATCATTACTTCCCTTTTCAATTACCTTCGCATAAGCAATACCCATTTCTCGAGTCATTGATTTAATGGACTCTTCGTCGCCACGTGCCCCATAAAAATTAGGATGGAATGAAGTCACATAAGCACGTAATTTCTCAGGAGTATCACGTTCTGGATCAATAGAAATCATTACGATCCGGGGTAAATTCTTCACACCCTTGTCTTCAAGGGTACGATACATTTTAGCTAATTCTGCCATTGTCGTTGGACAAACATAACCGCAGTTTGTGAAACCAAAAAACATTAAAGTCCATTTTCCTTTTAAGCTTTTATTATCGAATGATTTCTCATCAACGCCTTCTAAGCTGAAGCGATTCACTGTTCTTGGATTTTCAAGGTATGTACCATGAAAGGTAGACACATCGATTTTTTTCTTAAAGTGGAAATGTTGACCGACAAAAATCCCTGAAAATAGTCCTGCAAGAGCCAACAAAACAACAACGGTAAAGGTAACACTTTTAGCCTTTAAACTCATTTTATCCCCCTTAATAGGAACGGACAGGAAATAAGTCTCACCACTCGCTGTTCAATATCTATCTGAATTGCGGTGTGGGACTTATTTCATACACATTCCTTATAAATAATGATCGAACAATAAAAAAACAAACAACAACATCAAATAAACAATTGAAAATCTAAATGTTTGCATTGCAACTACAGGCTTATCAGTACGATATAACTTGTGAGACCAAAATAAAAATCGTCCTCCAAGTACTAAAGCACCGATTAAATAAAACAAACCACTCATCCCGATAACAAAAGGTAAAACACTTACTACCAATAATAAAATGGTATACAAATAAACACTTAATTTAGTAAATGCGATACCATGAGTCACCGGTAACATAGGAATTTCTGCGTCTTGGTACTCTTCATAGCGATAGATAGCCAAAGCCCAGAAATGGGGTGGTGTCCAAATAAAAATAATTAACACCAACAATAACGCTTGAGGATCCAGTTGATTGGTCACCGCCGTCCAGCCCAGTAATGGTGGAGCAGCTCCTGCCAATCCGCCGATAACGATGTTTTGTGACGTAGCTCTTTTTAAATAACCTGTATAAATACCTGCATAGCCAATCAATGTAACAAACGTCAGTATGGCAGTTAATTGATTCACAAAAACAACCAAAATGGTCAAGCCTAAGACTCCCATGATAAAAGCAAACAACATGGCCTGACGCACTGAAACTTGGCCACTGGCAACAGGTCGCTTTTTAGTCCTAGCCATGATGGCATCAATTCGCTTATCCACTAAATGATTAATTGCAGCAGCACTTCCTGCACACAATCCAATACCAAGTAAAGAAAAAAATAATAATGATAAGCTAACCCAACCTGGTGTTGCCAAGTACATGCCAACAACCACAGTCAACAACATAAGCAATACAACACGAGGCTTACATAACTCAAGATAATCACGCCAAGCAGCTGACGAGGGTTGAACTACATGATCAACGTGCATCATTTTGCCCCTTACGTGTAAAATGAAGTGTACTAAATGCTGTTGCCAATAATAGAGCTGCAACTCCATTATGGGCGACTGCTACACTGATTGGGAGTAGATAAACTACATTCAGGATACCTAAAGTAAATTGAACTAATATACATAGGAAAATCAACGCAGCAGCTGTTTTGAGATAATTGAAACGACTTCGCAACATAATCAATAAAGAAAGTGCCAGCATATATAGCGCAGTGATTACAGCCCCTAATCGATGAATCCATTGAATTGTTACCCGTACATCATGATCTAACAAACCACCTTGATAATTAGCCCCCACTGGTGCAAATAAATTAAATCCTTGTGCAAAATGTAAATCAGGCAACCATTCTCCATTGCACTGAGGAAAACCAATACATGAGATCCCCGCATAATTTGAACTGACCCAACCACCCAAAGCGATTTGCAGGAAAACAATAATTACCCCTAGACGCAACCAAGGACGCCATTGTGGCAAGTCCTGTCCGCTCAATGAGCTGATTTGCAAGCGAAAACGGCTTAAACAGGCGACAATCAGCATCCCACCTAAAAGATGCCCCATAACTACCACCGGTAATAACTTTAAAGTTACGGTCCACATTCCCAAAGCCGCTTGAAAAAAAACCAATACAAGTAATGCAGCAGGTAAATGCCAAGGCATCAAATAATCGCCACGTAAACGTTTGCGTAGCGCATAAAAAGCAATAAAAAAGATCAATAAAGCTAAAGAACCCGCGACATAACGATGAGCCATTTCGGTCCAAGCCTTTCTAGACTCGATAGGAATTTGGGGATATTGAGTCTGAGCTGCTTTCAATTTTTCCTTAGCGCTTGGAAGAACCATCTGCCCATAACAACCAGGCCAATCAGGGCAACCTAAGCCTGCATCAGTCAAACGTGTGTAGGCACCCAACATCACCACTAATAAAGATAAAAGCACAGTAAATGATACTACATATCGTAATAATTTATTCTGCATCAGATTAATCACTCTTGTTTTCTGTTGTATTTAGTAACAACTTCAAATCTTTATATACATCTTCAGGATTAACCTGAGGTGCATAACTGAGAATTAAATAATTACCCGGATCAGCTATAAATACTTGCGCTTGTGAAAGTAAAGTATCTTTTGCAGTAAGCTCAGCCGCAGATAATTTCGCCACTTTAAAATCTATATCCTTTAAAAAGGATTGTTGTTCCTGCGATAAAGGGGGTGCTTTATCACTGATAAGAAGCCATTGATCGACCTGGTATAACTTACGCCCCAATGCCAGGCGAATTCGAGCCAAGACATCCAATTGTTTCATACATACCTGGTCACAAGTCTCTGGACTCCAAAAAACGATACGCCACTTAGACTTTCCCTCCAAAGTATCTAATAATACTGGGGGATTCAGTAAGGTCCCTTTATTGATCCGTGCAGAGCCCAACCAGGAAGGATGCTGGAAAAACACATAAGCAGTTATCCCAGGTGTGGCGAATATTACAACTAACAACAATAAAATATAATATTTACTGGATTGTTTTCTCATTTTTTTTCTTCAGATTTAATGCTACAAATATAATTAGTATCACCAATGCCATAACAAACCACTGCATAGCATAAGCTAAATGCCGCTGCGGAGGCATGGAGACCGTCTCCCATTCACGCACAAATCCATTTGTATCTTGCTTGTCGAGGCGAATAATAAACGGAGAGACTGATTTTTGCAAAATTTGGCTGATCAATTGATCATCCACACGCTCCAAAATGGTTATTTTATTCCCTTTTTCTTCCGAAACAGGCCCTAAAACCCATTGCTTTTTACTCGGAAAATATGCCGTACCCTGTAATTCCATGACTCCTTTAGGAATTTGGATATTCGGGAGAACACGACGTGTCAGCTCACCAGGAACCCACCCTCGATCAACAATGACAATAGTGCCATCAGATAATTCCAAGGGAGATAGTACATCGTAACCAAATTGATGTTTGTGATGCTGATTATCCAATAAGAATATTTGCGGCAAATACTCCCCTTCCAAGATGATGCGTTCATATTGTAACGGCAGCTTTTCCTTTGTATTCCAAAGGATTGGTTTTTGCTTTTCTTGTGCCTTTTGTGCAAGAATCATTTTTGTTTTTTCATCTGCACGATAAATCTGCCAAAAACCAAGGCGTACAAACAAAGAAAAAAATAAGATAGCAAGAATGAACATCGGCCAACTTGGGGTGAAACGAAATTTAAAACAGGTTAAACTAGGCATCATTATTTAATTGTTCAAATGTTAGTCATAATCAGACGGCAATTTCAGGAGTATAACAAATGATCACTAAAATTATCATCATCTTTGCCATGATTATCATCGCAGCTTCTTTAGCAAGTGGTCTTATCTTTCTTATTCGTGACTCCGGTAACTCCAAACGGACTATTAAAGCCTTAACCATAAGAATAAGTATTTCAGTGAGTTTATTTATATTTTTATTAATTGCTTTTAAACTGGGTTTAATTAAGCCACATGGCATTTAATGTGTAGCTACTCACCATGGTTGAGAGCATGGCGCTGAATAGTTACATTAATTTTAAGGGTATAATTATGCGTATATTATTAATTAGTTTCTTATTCTTTTGTCACTGCATACATGCCGACACCATAAAGAACTATATGAATATTGCTGATAATATTCCGCAGATGGAGGTTAAAGCCGATCCTCAAGCACAAGCGTGGGCTAGGTCCGCCCGTCATGTTTTGACAATAACCTGTGAAAGTATTGCTGAAACAATGATTCAGGCGAATGAAATCGCAAAAAATCATGGAACGCCTATTTTTTGCCTCCCCCCAAGCGTACAACTTAATGCACCTACTCTTTGTGGGCTGATTCAGCAAACTTATAAAGAAATCTCAAGCCAGCAAAGCGACAAAGACGCCATGACCGTATCGCAAATAGCCTGGTTAGGTGCAAGCAAACAATACCCATGCCAACAAAATACCGCAGCCAAAAATGAAATGCTTCATGTTTCTGCTGCGTTAGGACAACCATCTGCAGCACAGCCACCAGTAACGCAACCATCAACAGAGCAACCAGCAACAGCCCAACATTAGTCTTTCAGGGAAATTCTAAACCCGGATTTTGTATACATCTAGATGATGGATCATTAACACATACCTGGTCATCCTTGTATGTGTTAGGTAATCTCGTTGACAAAAATAGCTCAATAAAACGTAGCAACTGTCTTAAATTTTATTTCAAGACAGTTGCTACACTTGCTACATCGCTGAAGCATAACAAAAGATAATGTAAGTTGATGCTAAGCGCAGCAATTTATTTACTAAACTCTTCAAAAGCCTCTAAAGCTTCTGCGGCATACATTAGAGATGGGCCACCACCCATGTATACAGCCATACCTAGCGTTTCTAAAAACTCTTCTCGGGTTGCTTGTAATTTAATTAATGCTTGTGCATGAAATCCGATACAACCATCACATTGTTTGGCAACAGCCAAAGCCATAGCAATTAATTCTTTAGTTTTTTTATCGAGTACGCCGTCTTTAGATGCTGCCTGCGCTAGAGCTGAAAATCCAGACATTACTTCTGGCATTTCCTTACGCATTTTCGCTAATTGAGTACTGATGTCTTTGGTGACTTGAGAATATTTATCTGACATTTAAAAGCTCCTTTTTGTAACCACTCATTCTCGTTTATCTTTATGCAAGTAAATGATTTAATTGAGCGATTTATTAATAATTACGCCAAGAAGGCATATGATTATTTTGAACCGGCTCCCGTAAAGATAGATTTTACGAGACAACGTTCGTTTAGCGATACATAAGACCTAAAAATGTCTTGTATCTCGAACCCTCGTTAATTTACAGCATTAGCTTATTGAGAAAAAGATTCTCGATCAAGAAACAGCACGATTTAGTGTTTCTTTCGCTAAAGTTAGGCGACGCACCACCTCACCTAGCTCTGCTTTTAAATGTAAAATTGCACTGGGATTATGATTATGCCTTAGATGTTCTAAAGCTTTAGTCATTGCTTGTTGTTGTTCTTCTAAGGTTTTAATTTCTAACTCAAGGTCATTTATCCATTGCCGCCTGGTACTTAGCATCTTAATGCCAAATACTGGTTTTTCCTCAGGCTTAGCCTTACCTTGATGCATTTGACATAACACAACTAAAACATTAATTTTTCGTCTGATTCGTTCCGCCAAATAAAAAGCACTACGCTTATTTTTTTGCGCACCTAAGGCGTGGATATCTGCTTTAATTTCTGCAATACATGCAGCACCACCATTTAGCCCTGAATCGGTACGAAATAACCCTTTGGGCAAACGCTGGCTCGAAAAAAATGAGCCAAGCTCGCTAATCTTCCATTCCAATTCAGGTAATCTTGCCATTAACTGGCTTAATAATTCATTAGATTCTGCTGGGATATCCATCATACTTTTTGTCTATAAATGCCTTCCGCGTACACAGGAGAATCTTTAATCTGGAACAGCCTCCAATACTGCTGTTTTTCCGCGCGACCAAGTGCTTATAAACGGTGGTAAACACATGAGAATTAAGCCACAAATTAATGTTAACTCATAACGTGCCATACTACCTACATTGATGCCGTCTGGTGGAATAAAACTTACTGCCAAGGTAGCACATACACCAATAATACCTACCCCTGCAACAAATAGCATGCCGAACATGCCTCCAGGGATCGCAAAAGGCCGGTGATGATGAGGTTCAGCAAACCGCAATTTAATTGCAGCGGCAAACATAATGAAATACATCAACATATACAATTGCGCTGCTAAAGCAGTTAATAACCAATAAGAGCCATTCACACTAGGCATAAACAAGAATAATCCTGATAATACGGTAACAATGCTCGCCTGCGTGTACAGCATAACAACCGGGGCACCTTGTGCGTTCGTACGTTGGAAATATTCGGGCAAATTTCCATCTTCAGCAGCAACCAGCAATCCTTTTGTGGGAGCAATTATCCAATTACTCACGCCTCCAAGCCCTCCCAAAACCAGCATTACAGCAACTACAGGCATCATCCAATATAAATGATAGCTAGAGAAAAATGCCTCGAATGCTTGCATAATGCCAGCAACTAAATTGATGTCTTTTCCTGGTAAAACAATCGCAATGGCTAAAGATCCAAGGATTAAAGTACTTAAAATAATTCCTACTGAATAGATTAAAACTTTGGGAAAAGCATGCTGTGGGTTATGTACATCGTTAGCATGAACTGTCGCAATTTCAATGCCACAAAAAGACATAATGATCGCCGTTAAGGAAACCCACATGGATTTATCTGATAAATGCGGCACGATACTCGGAATATCAAACTGAATCTGTAAGGGATTCCCTTGAGTAATCCACACAGCTCCTAGACCAATAATGAGAGACATAGGCAACAATAAACCTGCAAGAGAGCAAAGATTACTAAATGCCGCAGATGATTTCATCCCGCGCAGATTCAATATCGTCGCGCCCCAAAATGCACTCACGATGACCGACCATAAAAAATAAGGATTACTTGTTAACTCAGGATTAATTAAATAGCCAATAGTTCCGGCGACAAAAGATAAAATCGTTGGATACCAAATTACGTTTTCTATCCACTGCAACCAAATGGCTAAGAAACCTGCTTTTTTACCGAAAGCCTGTTTTACCCAAATATAAATCCCACCCTGTCGTGGCCATCCCGAAGCCAGCTCTGCGGAAACCAACGCGGTAGGGATTAGAAAAAATAAAGCACCTAAAACGAAATAAAAAATTAACTGACTACCGAATAAGGCTGTAGCAGGCAAATTGCGTATGCTGTCTACAGAACCAACTGTTATCATCGTCAGACTGAAAATTGTCAGTGAGTGTTTTTTCTCGATCATCGCATTCCTTCAGTGCAGTTTTTGGGCTTGAAGAAGCTTAATTATATAAAAATTAGCTTAAGGAACCCTTAATAATAGGGTAATAATTAAACAAAATGTTCCTTAATTCCATTTAATCACCCGCAGATTCTTAATACGCTCTGTAAAATAACATGATTTAATCAGAAAATCTCTGCCTTTTTTCCTGTCGTTGTGCACAAAATCACTCGCGCCCGCAAGAGATGTGGACACGATCAAAAATCCCTTTATAAAAAAAATCGTATGAATTTGGCTTATAGCAAACTGGAGCATTCCAGAAAAAAACAGTTGGTACCTTATCGTTGGCATCTTTAGCTTGCGTTGAATGGTTTAACTGCTTTTTCTAGGATCATAGTCTGGGCAGTTTCATAACATACTCTCTCTGTGCTATAGTTCCTATTTTTTTCGGGCAACATATTATGTTTGAAACCTTAACCGAACGTTTGACTCGCACCTTTAAAAATTTACGAGGACAGGGTCGATTAACTGAAGAAAATGTACAACACGCTCTGCGTGAGGTCAGGCTTTCACTGCTTGAAGCAGACGTTGCCTTACCTGTTATTAAAGAATTTATTGAACAAGTAAAACAAAAGGCTTTAGGGCAGGAAGTCTTAACTGAATTAAATCCTGATCAAGCCTTTATTAAAATTGTCCATGATGAATTAATCCATATTATGGGCGATGAACGCGCTGAACTTAATTTTAAAACCCAACCCCCTGCAGTATTTTTAATGGCAGGATTGCAAGGGTCAGGTAAAACAACCAGCACTGCAAAATTAGCCCGTTACTTGAAAGAGTCTGAGAATAAAAAAGTAATGGTAGCCAGCGTCGACGTTTATCGACCTGCGGCAATCCAACAACTTAAAGTATTAGCGGAGCAAATAGGGGTTGCCTTTTTCCCATCCGAAGCCAATGAACAGCCGCTTGCCATTGCCAAAAAAGCGTTGGATACAGCCAAGAAACAATATATGGATGTTTTGCTGATTGATACGGCAGGCCGATTGCATATTGATGCCGATATGATGGATGAAATTAAAAGCTTGCACAAAGAGATTACGCCTATTGAAACGCTGTTTGTTGTCGACAGCATGACAGGGCAAGATGCGGCAAATACAGCAAAAGCTTTTCATGAAGCCCTACCATTAACCGGGGTCATTTTAACCAAAACGGATGGTGACGCACGAGGTGGAGCCGCGCTTTCTGTAAAGCAAATTACTGGACAACCTATTAAATTTATTGGTAGTGGTGAAAAAGTAGAAGCTTTGGAGCCGTTTCATCCTGAGCGAATTGCCTCAAGAATTCTTGGCATGGGAGATATTCTCACGCTGATTGAAGAAGTTGAGCGTAAAGCAGACAAACAAGCGAGTGAAAAGCTCGCTAAGAAACTGAAAAAGGGTAAAAGCTTTGATCTAGAAGACTTTAAACAACAGCTCCTACAAATGAACAATATGGGTGGTGTTGCCGGGATGATGAGCAAGCTTCCTGGTGTCAGTCAAATGATGCCTCAACAGGCAATGCAACAAGTCGGTGATAAAGCCATGGCCCAAACCATTGCCATTATTAATTCCATGACCCCCAAAGAACGTCGTATCCCCAAGCTTATTGTGGGTTCACGTAAAAAGCGCATTGCTTTGGGCTCAGGGACACAAATACAGGATGTGAATAAGTTATTAAAACAATTTGAACAAATGCAAAAAATGATGAAAAAATTTACCAAACCCGGTGGAATGCAAAAAATGATGCGTGGACTCGGTGGAATGGCTGGTTTAAAAGGCATATTACCCGATGATTTTAAATAATTCACAAGAATTACTTCACATGCTGAATTAATTTTCGTACAATACACGGCATTTTTACGTAACCACTCTTAAAGTAGAGGAAAACAATGGTCGTTATACGTTTATCAAGAGGTGGCGCTAAAAAGCGTCCGTTTTATCATATGGTCGTTACTGACAGCCGCAAGCGCCGTGACGGTAGCTATATTGAGCGCATTGGTTATTTTAACCCTATAGCTCGTGGGCAAGAAGTACGTCTGCACATTGATGCAGAAAAATTAAGCCACTGGCAAAAAGTAGGCGCACAGTTGTCTGATCGCGTAAGCGCTTTAGTCAAAGAGTTTAATAAAAAAGGCGAAGCTGCTTAATAACGTGAATAATCAGGAAAACTGGATAGTCATTGCCCGTTTTGGGCGGCCACATGGTGTTAAAGGTTTTGTTACGGTTCACTCCTTTACAGAACCTCGTGATAATGTCCTGAAGTATGCAAATTGGCATGCCTTTATCAACAATAAATGGCAGCCAATGAAGTTATTGCGTGCTGAAGTACAAAATAAATCCATCATTGTCCAAATTGAAGGTTATCCTGAACGCGAATCAGTAGCTTACCTAACTAATATAGAAATTGCGATTCAACGGGGGCAATTAGCAACACTAGAACCTGGTGAATATTATTGGCATCAGCTTATAGGTATGAAAGTGATTAACCAACAAGGCGAGCCTTTTGGAAATGTCACTGAAATAATTCCTACGGGTGCAAATGATGTGTTGGTTGTAGAAGGTAATAAAAGACATTTAATACCTTATTTACTTGGCCAATTTATATTAGATATAGATTCGAAACAGCAGATAATTACTGTTGATTGGGATATGGATTTTTAAGTGGTACTTCATCTCGGAGTAATCAGCTTAATACCAGAAATACTTAATGCCTTGAAGTATGGCATTACGGGCAGAGCAATTGAGCAAGAGTTGGTCAAAATTGATCACTGGAATCCAAGAGATTGGTCCTCCAGGCCTTACAGGCAAGTCGATGATAAGCCTTATGGTGGCGGCCCGGGAATGGTGATGATGTATGAGCCCTTAAAAGGGGCAATAATGCAGGCACGAAGTCAAATGCCAAGTCATTGCAAAACGATTTACCTGAGTCCTCAAGGTAAGGTAATTCGGCAAAATGACTTAAATAAAGTGGCACATGACAAACAACCCCTGCTTTTTATTGCCGGGCGATATGAAGGAATTGATGAGCGTATCCTTCAACACTATGTTGATGAAGAATGGTCTCTTGGAGATTTTGTTTTAAGTGGTGGTGAGCTGGCTGCTACGGTATTTATCGATGCAATTGTTCGTTTAATACCAGGGAGTCTAGGGCATCTTGGTTCAGCGGAACAAGATTCATTTATGAATGGTTTACTGGATTGCCCTCATTATACTCGACCAGCAACCGTTGACGGGTTAGAGGTACCACCCGTTTTATTAGGTGGTAATCACAGAGATATAGAACTGTGGCGAAGAAAGCAATCTCTGGGTAAAACCTGGCTTAAACGTCCAGATTTACTTGAAAAAATACAGTTAAGTGAAACAGACAAGCAATTGCTTGCTGAGTTTATGTATGAACACGGTGATTCCTAAAGGATGAACCAATTTGAGGAGTAGTCCATGACTAATATTATTGATCAACTGAATGCTGAGCAAATGCAAGGCAAAGAAATCCCAGATTTCAACCCAGGTGATACTGTTTTGGTTCAAGTGAAAGTAATTGAAGGTACCCGTGAGCGTTTACAGGCTTTTGAAGGTGTTGTTATAGCAAAACGTAATCGTGGTTTGAACTCTGCATTCACTGTTCGTAAAATTTCTCACGGTGTTGGGGTTGAGCGTGTATTCCAAACTTACAGTCCAATTGTTGATAGCATTACCGTAAAAAGACGTGGTGATGTACGTCGCGCTAAACTTTATTACCTCCGTAATCTAGCTGGTCGTGCAGCACGTATCAAAGAAAAGTTAACCGGTAAAAAAGCGGATTAATAGTTACTTCCTGGACAAATCCAATCATCCCCGTGCAAACGGGGTTTTTTTTATGAGCAAGAAAGTTTACTTTAATAGGTAAGCGTTCATGACCACTCATCCTTGTAAGTGCAGGCTGGACTGTTAAGCCCAGCGTTTGCTGAGTTAACTCCTCTCTTCAAAAATGTCCATTATGAAAACCATCACTGTAATTTCAATGAACAAGTAACTTATCCATGGTGTTCACTGAGTTTTCGGCAAACGTGCATGACTAAAATCATGGCTGCTGTTTAGCCTATAGCCACAATGATTATAGGAGGTGACTTAATGATAAATAGCACAAATAAACTAGATGCGGTTAAAATTGATGCTCTACTGAGAATTCATCCTTGTTGTTTTGATTCTTCATCCACTTGAAACGGAATCGACAACCATTTGTCTTGGCTTTTTTTGCTAAAAGTCTCAAATGTAATATTTACTCATATTGATTAAGGTTCACTTAATAAAATCCCCATAGAATGCGGACAACACATTATAACAGGCCATTTCAATAGTACCCCTCCAAAACGCTGCTTCGTGAGACAGCGGTCACCTCGCGTTTAATTTGTGTGGAAGTGGTGGTTATAAAATTGATGCTAAAGACAATTCTTATCCTATACCGATAATTTTTATGCTCAGCGTTGGAATTCCTAGAATAGGTCAATTGAACGAGGAAACGAATAATGAAGACCCAAGTTAGAGCCATTCAACCAAACACAGCAGCTGGTGATTTTTCTTTAGTCATTAACCGATTAAAAACGAAACAATGTTTTATCGCGAAGAAAAATTTTGACAAATATAAAGCTTGTGGTCAGCAATTAAATAAAGCGCGTACTTTAAATGAATTATGCTTGGTATTAAACACTCTTTTGGATAAAGATTTATATCCTGATACTGTAATTATTAATATATTAATCAAAAAATTAGCTCAACTAAAACAAATAGCTCATGCCGATGCGGTTTATGCGATAAGCATCACAAATAACCTGGCTAATGTAGTGACCCATAACAGCATGATTGATGCGACAGGCAAAAATGGCCGTATTGATTTAGCCTTGCAGGCTTATTATCAAGCCACCGACCCCGAGCATTATGTGGCTAATGTGGTGACCCATAGCAGCATGATTGATGTGGCAGGAAAAAATGGCCGGATTGATTTAGCCCTGCAGGCTTATCATCAGGCAATCGACCCCGAGCATTATGTGGCTAATGTGGTGACCCATAACAGCATGATTGATGCAGCAGGCAAAAATGGCCGGATTGATTTAGCCCTGCAGGCTTATCATCAAGCAACCGACCCCGCACATGATGTAGCTAATGTGGTGACCCACAGCAGCATGATTGATGCGGCAGGCAAAAATGGTCGGATCGATTTAGCCCTGCAGGCTTATCATCAAGCCACCGACCCCAAGCATGATGTGGCTGATGTAGTGCCCCATAACATCATGATTGATGCGGCAGGCAAAAATGGCCGGATCGATTTAGCTCTTAAGGCTTATCATCAGGCAACCGACCCCGAGCATTATGTGGCTGATGTGGTGACCCATAGCAGCATGATTGATGCGGCAGGCAGAAATGGCCGCCTCGATTTAGCCCTGCAGGCTTATCAGAAGGCCACCGACCCCGAGCATTATATGGCTAATGTGGTGACCCATAGCAACATGATTGAGGCAGCAGGCAAAAATGGCCGCCTTGATTTAGCCCTACGGGCTTATCAGAAGGCAACCGACCCCAAGCATTATGTGGCTGATGTGGTGACCCATAACTGCATGATTGATGTGCTGTTTATGAATAATCAAATCAATCAAGCAAAAGCTATTTATGATAATCATGCCAAACAGCCTCTAATACGAAAAGCTGATGGGATCTATGAAATAGATTTACATGGTTTAAATTATGGAGTAACCCATATTGCCCTCAGTGAATTTATTGACATGACTCCCAAGCCCCTGAACATAAGAATCATTTATGGCAAAGGTTTGCATAGCAAAACGGATGCAGAAATACACCCCATCAAAAGTGCCACTCAGGATGTCATCAAGAACTGCTTGCAAAATTATGATGTGGTATTGCAGGAAGAGACACATAATTTCGGAGTAGCTCATCTTTCTATTACAACAAAAGCAACCCTCAAGAGCACAAGTCATCCCAATACATTGTCTGCAGATAAGGGCAGCTTGGCGGTACCCACTCCAGAAAAGCCCAATACATTCTTATCATCCAGCATGCTAAAGCCAAGCTCACAGGAATTCATACCCCGCGGGAACAATTCATTTTTGTTGTTTTCGCCTGGTCAAAATACTCAGACTCCACAGGCAACATCGCCTAAATTAAGTTCCGAAATGAGCAGAGCAAAACCTTAGTCTCGAGCTAACTTTCTTTTGAGCTCCAATAAAAAAACTTCCAAATTGTGAGGTTTCTGCAGGTTTGCAGAAACCATGAGTTACTTTCATTCCTGTAGCAAGCGTAGGTCAGCCCCTGAGGGATCGACCTACGCTTGCTATGTTCTTTATAGATGTAGAGGCACTCGCTGGGTTTCCTTTAGCATTGGGGCAGAGCCTCTTCATAAATGAGAAGGCCGGCCCCTATTATCGTGATATAGGAGGTATCAGAAAAATCTTTTTGCACGAGGGAAAAATTTGACTTTCTCGTTCCAACAGCCTGAGGCATCGATTTTGTGGACATCCTCTTATATCAAAACTATTTATGTTGAAAAAGCTGATTTATATCTGGCTCCACTTCAACAATATTATCTGAACTACTGATAGTTTTTCCTTTATTCTTAGCCTTTTCTTTGTCTTCTGAGTTCTTTAAACTTTTTTCTTCATCCAAAACTCGTTTGGAGGTATCTAAAAAAGACCATTTTTTTGAAGCATCGCTAGGATTCTTTGCTCCATTAGCATTTTTCGACATCATGTTAGCTCCTTGTGAATAAATTATGAACATTAAATCATGATATATTAAATATATCAAATAGGGGTCACTTAATTATACTTTGAATGTCATGGTAGCCTCTGCCTCAGGATACTCAAGTTCGAACCCCTTCTCAATCAAAGGACCAAAATATTCGGCAATTGAACGAACTGGTTTTTCTAAATATAACGATTCCTCTGGTTTTGCTTTAGGATTAATATTTTCTTTCTTAATCCAATTTTCCATCATTTCCTCATCATAAATATCAATTGTCTTCGTTTTCATATTTATTGTAGCAAACATGGTCAATTCTCTTGTAGGACTATTATTATCAAACATCGCCACAGATACATTAGAACCTATTAATTCCTTTTGATTTAACGATTTCATCATTTCTCCAGGAACTGCCTGATGGGATCCTAGCAGACCTTCTGTATGCTCATATCGTTGTGTGGCTTGCCCACGACCATGTGCTCGTTCGACAGCGGAACTTACATCTGTAGAGATCGCAACAATGTTTATTTCACCATAGCGCTGATTCGCTTCTCGAAGTTCATCAGGTTTTAATTTGGTTTGGTCATGAAGAAAACTAGGATATCTCTCTCCCTCCAATGTATGGCTTTTTTTCGCAATAACTTGCATAACCCTTTCTTTAACCAACAAGGCTTCTTCGTAAGTAAATTGAGAATATTTCAGGGGATCTACTTCTGGCTTTTGCAGAAAGGGCTTCAGTCTATCCGCATTATGATGAACGAGTTGATTCCATGCAACAGGTTCGGGCTCATATTGCCCAATAACCTTTGAAACGAGTTTAAGACAACTTCCTTTACCAGAGGCAACTCCTCCAGTAGTAAATATGGCTACGGAGCGTTCTTTTTCAACATACTCTAGTCGAGCCAGTGTATCTTGTTCACAAAGCTCATTAATAGTTCCTGCCACCACAGGCTCAATTATTGCTTGTGCTCTCTGAGTATAAATCAATGCCATGGCTCGCTGAACACAAACCGCTTTAAGTAATTCTTTATCGGTACTCCAAGGTTCTTTTCCTGAAATTGACGCATGAAATAATTTTAGAGCCTCTAGCTCCTCTGTGGAAAAAGGATACTTCTCTTTTGTTTTACCATTAACTAAGTCATTGAAAAATTCGATAACATCTATCTTGGTATTTGCATGCATTAAAGCCACTTTAGACACCAGTCCATCAAGCAAGCCTTCTTCCAACTTTTTTTGCACTATGGTAAAAGCATGCCCAAATGTATCCATCTCATCATCAACATGCTTATCCAATTTTATTGTTGCTTGTAATTGAGCAAGTATCTCATGTTCAACAAGTCGTCCAGGATACAGGCATACTAAATTTCTAACCATTTCTTTGGGAAAAGCAGCCGTAGTCTGTTTTAATAAATCTATAGACCCTTCATCACCACCAGAACTTGAGTAAGCTATTATCGTAAAATCTTCTGGGCTAACCTCCTGTTTCGATTTTATTCGTTCTTTTAGTTCAACTGTTGGCACAAAGAATCGACTTTTATATGACATTTGGACCTTTGATAACATTTAAACACCCTTTGAAATAGATTAAAGAGTATATAGTACAATATATAGATTAAGTGGGCATTAAGAGGTCATCAGTTTATTTATTGGACATATGATGAGAGATGATTGATGTGCTGCCGTGGAAACAATTCATTTTTGTTGTTTTCGCCTGGTCAAAATACTCAGACTCCACAGGCAACATTGCCTAAATTAAGTTCCGGAATGAGCAGAGCAAAACCTTAGTATTGAGCTAACTTTCTTTTGGGCTCCAATAAAAAAACTTCCAAAGGCTATAAGGTTTCTGCAGGTTTCCAGAAACCTCACGGTGTTCATACATTGATTTTGTTACAGCTGGATCTCTTGCTCCAGAAATGACGTATCTGTGAATACTTACAAAAATAGTTTTAATCCAAAGTCTTCCTAAACAGCAACGTTGCTGAAATAACAATAAAAACCATAAATAATAGAATAGGCCAAATATCAGGCCAGAGAATACTAAAATCCGCCCCTTTCAACATGATATTACGTGTAACTCTTAAAAAGTGTGTTAATGGGATCAATTGGCTAATATATTGAGCCCACATTGGCATGCCACTGAATGGGAACAAAAATCCAGAAATCATCACTGCAACTAAAATATACGCATTAGTTGACGCAACGGCTTGAAATTGAGTCTTTGCAAAAGCAGAAATAGCTAAGCCCATTGCCAAACTTCCAATAGAGTAAGGTGCCATAATGAAAAGATACAGGAGGAAACTCCCATAAAAAGGCACAGAAAATACAAAAAAAGAAATGATTAATAGCATAAATAAAATAAGATAACCTACTATAAAATGTGGGATAACCTTGCCTAAGATAATATTTGCTGCACTAAGTGGCGTAATTAATAGCGTTTCGAATGTACCCACCTCATATTCAGCTGTAATGGACATTGCGGTGAGCAGCGTCAGTGTTGTAAACATTAATACGGAAATCAATCCCGGAATAATATTATATTGTGAAAACCCTTCCGGGTTAAACTTGGCGTGTATATCAAATTCAAAAGGTGTTTGTTGTGAAGGAAGATAGCCAAGAGCGCCTTGCAGATCATGTTCAAACAATTGTGCTGGGAGATCTGCTGCGGCACGAAATGCATTTGAAATCGCCACGGGGTCAGAAGCATCCGCCTCAATGAGCACATGTGGTTTTTCTCCTCTCAATAAGCTTCTTGTAAAATTAGGAGGAATATTAATGACAAACAAGCCCTTCCCGCTAAGCAATAAATTCTCTGCTTCGCGTTCGGTGCGGGCAAAGGTATCTAAAGAAAAATATTCTGTGTGTTTAAAACCTTCTAATAACGTGCGAGTAAATGAATCAATTTCAGAAGATATAACCGCCGTTGGTAGGTATTTGGGGTTCGTATTAATCATGAAACCAAATAATAATATTTGCATTATAGGAACTAAGAATAAAAACAAAAAAGTAGACATATTTCGTTTGATCTGGATAAATTCCTTTTTCGCAACGGATAAGACACGATATAAATCTGTTGTTATCATTTATAATCTCTGATCGCCAAACGTAGAGAGCCAAACAAAAACATCCTCTAAAGTCGAATCAATTATTTTTCCATAAAAAAACTCATTTTCGAAATAGGGCTGGATTGCTCTAGATAATTGCTCCTGATTTTTACTGCTTACATGCAGTGTATTATGGAATCGTAATACTTGATCAACACCCTCGGTAGACTCCAATTGATGAGATAACATCGCAATATTTTTTCCTTTTATTTCCCAAGTGGTCAAATTTACAGAGTTTAAAATTTCCTCAATCGTTCCCGACATCAAAGTGCTTCCGTAACACATATAGGCAATTTTATTGCATTTATCGACTTCATCTAAATTATGAGAACTCAATAAAATGGTAATTCCCTCTCTTGATAACTGATGCATCAGCTCCCAAAATTCTCGTCTGGCTTTAGGATCAATATTAGCGGTAGGTTCATCTAATAATAACAATAGAGGATCATGCAATAAAGAAACGGCTAATGACAAACGCTGTTTCCACCCTCCAGATAATGTGCCTGCAATCTGATCTTTGTATTGTTCTAAATCAAATTTGTGCAAATACTTTTCTATTTGATTTTTTCTATCAACTACTCCATAAACCTCAGAGAAAAAAATCATATTTTCATAGACAGTAAGATCTTTATAGAGACCAAAATTCTGTGACATATATCCAACAAGCGCTTTGATCCGGCGAGATTCGGTTAAGATATCAAACCCAACACATTCACCAGAACCCGAATCAGGAGTAATCAGACCACATAGCATTCTTAAAGAAGTCGTTTTTCCAGCTCCATTCGGTCCAAGAAAACCATAAATATCACCATATTCAACCTGCAGATTAAGATCCCTAACAGCCTGATATTTATTGAACTTTTTAGTTAAATTCCTTACATCGATAATATAATTGCTTTTATCCATAAAATACCTATAAACAATTTATTTCCACACTACTCTTATTCATTGATGAAGTAATAAAAAATCATATTTCTATACAAGCTAACTCTACTTGTTTCCCGAAATTTTCAAAAGAATTTTTTGAAATAAGGACTGGTGCTGAATGGATATAAATTTTTTAACAAGTTCAGCTTCAATAACTAACAATTCGCTATCGACTTTTGCAAAAGCCGCTTCTTTTCTTTTCATATCCGTCATAAATTCCAAATCCCCAAACATTTGATTTATTTTAACAACAGTAGAACTACTATTCTTTAAATTGAGAAGAACAACCTCGCCTTTGAAGAGATAATAACAAGCATCAGCAATATCCCCTTCTTTATACAAACAAGTTTCTGCACTAACCTTAATATTTTTGGCTGTTTTCACCATTGTTTGTATTTTCTCGTGAGAAAAATTACTAAATAGATGATGAGCGCGGATAAACTGAATTAAAAGAAATTCTTCACTTAATTTTTTTAAATTGGGATACTTTATTTGTGGCTGTTCCAAAAAACTAAGAAAATCATAAAGACTAATTTTTAGTAACTGCAGAGGATTAAGTGCTTTCACAGTAGCCGTATGTAAACCTGTATGCGAGACAAATCCCTCAGATGATAGGCCAATAATATCTCCTTTCCTTAATTCAGAAATACGCATAGCCTGCTTTTTTCCTAATGTATGCACCGCTCTGCTTACTTCTGCACTTCCTGAAACAATAAAATAAATACAGTCTATCGCCTCACCTTCTACAGCAATAATTTGGCCTGCTTCAGCGGATTCAGATTGTGCATACCCAATTAACTGCTGTGCATTTGTAGGATTGAGAAGACAGAAAAGAGGATGTTGTAAAATAAGATCCTCATAATGTTCAGAATTCTTTTTCATAAATCGTCTGTACTCATAATAGTCATAATCATTATTAAGGTCTCGCTAGATTGAGCCAATAATAGAATTGCAATCAGCCTAGTCTAACGTTCTTCTGAAAAGTAAGATTCCCAAAAAAATAATAATGACTGAAAATAAAATTATAGGCCAAGTATCTGGCCATAAAATATCCAAACCCGCTCCTTTTAACATACTATTGCGGGTGATTCTTAAAAAGTGTGTGAGCGGAATAACTTGACTTATCGATTGCGCCCAATGAGGCACACCAGTAAATGGAAATAAAAAACCCGATACCATAATGGCTACAAGCCCATATGCGTTGGTTAAACCTACCGCAGCAAACTGCGTGCGGGTAATCGCTGAAATAGCAAGTCCGGTCCCTAAACTCGAGATAGAGTAAGGTGCTACAAGTAATAAAAACAACAAAAAGCTGCCATGAAAAGGAATAGAAAAAATAAAATAAGCAATTGCTAACAATATAAATAAAAGTAAATACCCTAAAATAAAATACGGTATCACCTTACCAAAAATAATATTCGCTGGGGTTAAAGGTGTGATTAGTAAGGTCTCAAAAGTTCCTCGCTCAAATTCTGAGTTTATCGATACTGCAGTCAATACAGTCAACGTTGAAAAGATTAATAAAGCAATTAATCCAGGTATAGTATTGTATTGCGGAATGTATTCAGGATTGTATTTGGCCTGAATATCGAAAATGAATGGTGCTTCCTGGGAAGCTAAATAACTAAGTGGTCCTTGTAAATCATGTTCAAAAACTTTGGCAGGTAATTCGGATGCTGCACGAAACGCATTTGAAACCGCTACTGGATCTGAAGCATCGGCTTCAATTAAAACATGCGGGTGCTTTCCACGAATTAAATCCCGGGTAAAATTAGGTGGAATATTAATGACAAAAAGTACTTTTCCACTAAGTAATAACCGTGCAGCTTGTTGTTCATCTCGAGTTATTGTTTCAATTGAAAAATAACTCGTATTTTTTAAACCCTGCAATAAAGTTCGCGTAAAAGGAGTATCCTCAGAAGTAATCACTACCGTTGGAAGATGTTTGGGATTCGTGTTAATAATCGCCCCAAATAAAAGTATTTGGGTAACTGGAATAATAATTAACCATGAGAAAATCAAAAAATCCCGTCTAATTTGAATAATTTCCTTTTTTGCAATCGACCAGATACGTAGAAATTCGTTTTTTATCATTTATCATCCTTGAATGAGCATTAAAAATGCTCAATTTTTCTCAAAACAATATCTGGATTTTCCCGGAAAATATCCATAGCAGATGATTTTGTTGATACAGCTCATTTTGTGTATCGTATCTTAATATGATCATGACTGACAGTCTATGCCTCCATTTTGAAGTTTTCTTTAATATATTTTAAATCAGTGTATTGTCAGATATGACCATTTGATGGTAAGTTTTTTTATTCTCTCAATTCAATTGATTAATTCGTTTAAGATCAAAATAATATGCAAAAACTCATTCCAAGGTGGCTGTTTTTCTTCATGATTTGCATACTTATTGCGAGCTGCAAGCAAGAGAACAATTCACTGCAGGGGTATGTTGATGCAAATTATACTTATATCTCAAGCAATTTTGCGGGCAATCTTATCAGCCTTGATGTCTCCAAAGGCAATACAATTAACCAAGGTGAATTGCTGTTCACTTTGGACGTAGAACCCCAACAATCCCAACTCAAAAAAGCCAAAGCCGAGCTCGCACAAGCGTTGGCACAAGTCGAAGTAAAACAGGTTAATCTTGATTACCAGAGTGCATTATTCACCCGTTATCAAAAACTGGTCAAATCAGGTGGGGTCAGCATAGAACAACTTGAAGAAGTAAAGAACGATTACCTTAATGCGAAAGCATCATTAATCACCCAACAGGCATTAGTTGAGTCGTCCATGGCGGGGTTAACCCAAGCCAAATGGAGTAAAGCAAACAAAAAAGTGTACTCTTCCGTTTCAGGTTATATTTACGATACCTACTTTACCATTGGTGAATTAGTATTGTCCGGACGCCCTGTATTATCTATTGTGACGCCTGAAAATCTAAAGGTGGTTTTTTTTATCCCTGAACCTTTATTAGCCCAATTAAAATTAAAAAATCAAGTAACCATCAGCTGCGATGGGTGCAGAGAAACATACCCGGCAACGATAAGCTATATTTCTTCAAAAACCGAATATACTCCTCCTTACATATTTAGTGAAAGTTCAAGAACGAAATTTGTTTATCGAGTTGAGGTAAAACCAAGCAAAGCAGCATTTAAATATTTACATCCAGGGCAGCCGGTCAGCATCAACTTGATTTCGTGATAGTTAAAGCGAATTGTTTTGCTCTCGTTATATAAGAAGATCAAATGCAAAAAATTTATTTATTTTTATGCACATTAATCCTTACAAGTTGTAAGGTCGGACCTAATTTTCATTCACCCGATGCCCCCAAAACAATTCACTATAATGCAGGACCGGTGAAAACGAAAACAGTTGGCGCGAAGAGTCGAGGAGGCCGTTCGCAACGCTTCAACTTTAAAAAAAATATATCCAAATCATGGTGGGAAGTATTCCACTCCAAGGAATTAAATTCATTCATTGAAAAAGGATTAAAAAATAATCCATCAATAGAAATGAGCAAAGCTAATTTGCGCAAAGCACAAGCTAATTTACTTGCTGAAGCAGGGCCCAATTTATTTCCTACTGTAGATACCCAGTTTTTAGGAAGTCGTGAACGAAACAGTTTACTTGCCACAGGAATTAATATTACCCCGATTCCGGGAACCAAACTTCCGTTTTCGTCAGTCAATACATTTGATCTGTACAATACCTCTATTAGTGTTCGCTATAATTTAGACTTATTTGGCGGTACTCGTCGTCAATTAGAATCCCTAAGAGCCGCAATTGATTATGAACGCTTTGAATTGGAAGCAACCTATTTAACCCTAACAGCAAATATAGTGACAACTGGCATTACGATTGCCTCGTTACAAGAACAAATTAAAGCAACAAAAGAACTGATAGAGTGCCAAAAAAAATTGGTGCAAATAGAAAATAGCAACTACCTTCAAGGACATACATCCAAGCTTGAAACACTCAATAGTGACAATCGACTTAAGGAAACTCAAGCGCAACTCCCTATCCTCAAAAATGATTTAGCTAAAAAATATAATGCTCTTGCAGTACTTATAGGCTCATTACCGAGTGAAACTGAGTTTTTTAATTTTACACTGCGCGATATGCAATTGCCTACAGATCTTCCAATGACACTACCCTCACTGCTTGTCAAACAACGGCCGGATATAAGGTCTTCTGAATCGTTATTGCATAAAGCAAGTGCAGAAATCGGTGTTGCAACCGCCAATCTCTACCCTAAATTAAATATAGGCGCCACCTATGCGTGGTACTCAACGGCACTGAGTACCTTGTTCAATCCAGCAAATAATGTGTGGAACTATGGTGGGCAAATATTTGAAACCCTACTTAAAGGTGGAGCATTACGAGCCAAACGTAAAGTTGCCATTGCTCTGTATGAATATGAACTTGCGCGATATAAAAAAGTGGTACTTGAATCCTTTCAACAGGTTGCAGATGCATTACATGCGCTTGAGTTTGATGCCGAGTTATTACGCGAACGAGTCAATTCAGAAATAAACACAAAAAAATATTTTGAAATAGTAAAAATGCAACACCAACTCGGCAAAGCAAACTATTTAACTGTTTTAAGAGCCAAAGAATCCTATTTAAAAATACACCTAAAAGTAATTCAAGCTGAAGCAGCTCGTTATAATGACACCGCCGCGCTCTTCCAATCCCTTGGCGGCGGATGGTGGAATAATGGATAGGGTCTACCTACACCTGCTAATGGAAACTCACTAGAAAATCCTGGTTGCAAGCAACCAGGCTGCGACTGGCTATGTTGTGGCGCACGTGGCCTTGGTTTTAATCCTTTTAAGCCTTTTGTTCATAACGATTAAATAGTTTATAACCCTCATTTTAAACTCGGTCAAAACAGGTAAGAGGCTAACGGGACACTCTAGAAAAATCCTATTGCAAGCAACTAAGATAAGATTATACTTGCGCTACATAGCAGGCCAATAAGAAAGACATAGAGTCCATAAATTATCAGGGCATGTTACCTAATATCATTGTCAGGAGTTTTTTAATCATTTTAATTTTAGGAGTATCAGGTGTGAACAGTAACATTATAAATAAATCTGGTTTTAGATGTTGGTTAAGCAGTATTGCTTGTCTTACATTTCTGACATTAGTAAGCCACGGTGCAGCAGCAGGTGCGGTCGGAGGTGTGTCTTTAGGAACAATGGCATCAAACATTACTAGCTCATTTACGAACTTGGCTAAATTGGTGACCGCTGGTTCTTATTTGGCTGGGTTGGGATTTTCTATTGGGGCGATTATGAAATTTAAACAGCACAAAGATAATCCGACTCAAATTCCAATTGGAACACCAATTTCTCTAGTCTTTATTGCTGCCGCTTTATTGTTTCTGCCTTCAATTTTAGGTGTAACAGGAGAAACCATGTTTGGAGCCGGTGGCGGTCAAACTGCAGGACCTGATGGTATTATTTTTTCATCAACGAACACTGTCGATCGTATATCTTAAGCGGGTTGGTATGCGATGTAAACGTGTGCAAAGCACCGAAGATGTTAGCTTAGCCTGGCTGCTTGCAGCCAGGCTACAATGTTGCACAAATCAGACCGGGGTTCATGTGGTTGGCGCAAGATCATCGCTGAAATTTAAATCTTCAAGAGGTATTTCCATATTTCTCGCGGCAAAAAAAAGTACATTTTTAGCAGAAGAAACAAATCTATTTCGACTCTCTTTGGTACACTGGATATGGTCTTCCAAGAGCCACCAACTCAGGGCATAGGCTGTTGCACTTGCTCCTGCTATTTCCATAAAAAAACTGATATTGGCAACCGCACCCAGTGCTAAAGGAAAACCACCTAGGGCAATCCCACCTAGCAATTTTTGCCACAGAGTTAACTCATTCCAATAATTGCTTATACGTGTAATTAGAGATGTACTTTGTTTTAAAGTATCTATTGCTGAATATAGGTTATCAAGTGCAGCATCACAACGAGAATCTCCTCTTCGTTTTGCAGCATCTTTGAGTATCGTAATAGTCCGCTGTAAATCTTCAAGATCTTTGTTATTTTTAGCCATTTCGATTTCCTATCCCGCGCCAAGACGTTAAATGCCCAAATGTAACATAAGCAATAATTGCGTCAATAGAACTACAGCCAGGAACTCACGGATAAATACTGCTTGCAAGCAACCAGGCTAGCTGCTTGTTTTCTTTGATAGCCATGCAACAAAAATCAAACTCTCTTGGTTTGTGCCTATAATTTAAACATACAACACCGCAAACCATGGAGGGTTTATGTATACATTTAAAGATGGAGATATTCATGCTTATCAGACCCAAGCACGAACAATTACACTAGTTAAAGGGAATTCATCGGTACTGTATCCCTTTTACACGTCTTCTGGTCTTAATAGCAATAGCAAGGAAACCTGGTTCCCCTGGATGGGTTACGTGGACTATCCTGATGGCGATTCTTCTAAGGGTGAAGTTTATATGGTGAAACCAGTTACCCGGAGTGTTTCCGAGGAGCCGGCTGCCATTTTAAAGAAATACCTTGTAGATAAAGCTGTTGCAACATGTATCAGCGAGAGGCCAGCAACGATAACCCAACTTATGAAAGAAAAACTTGGCCCCGAAGCAGCTCTTCTGTTTGATAGCGGTATGGAACTTGATGATGAGATAATCAAGACGATAAAGGAACACTATCACGCAATTGCTAATTCGTTTATTAGTCGCATGGGTAATGATGAGGCCTTGGCAATTTCTTGTTCTTTAGGTGGTGGCGAATGGGATAAATACCCTGAAATGCGTCAAGAAATAATGAATGCAAATGCCACAGCGAAATTTATTAAACCCATTGAAAAGCTAACCTACACTGAGAGTCCGATTCGAGTTATGACTGAACCAGAAAAGCAAGAATTAATTGATTTTAAAGGCATCGTTTGTACCGGCATGGTCAAAAGGAGTCATGCGGAAATGGCAACACATATGGAAAAAATAATCCGCGAAGAATCTCAACGCTACGTCTCTACGTATTTTATTCAAGAAAAAAAGAAGTTTCCTACAAGTGAACAGGTGAATGAATTGGTTCATTTAACCCATGCTCGAGAACTAAGAGATAAATATGTTGGTTCTGTCTCTCATCTTGTGCAAACGGAGCGACACAAAGAGGCCAATCAACCAGACGGCGATATGAACCCTCATTAATGGAATGGCTTTAAATTTTTATTACACACAATAAATGACTTCAAATAGGCACTGCAAAGCTTGGGACAGCGTGTTTTGTAGTGCAACGATTGCAATTGTCGCTTCATCTGAATTAGATCTGGAAAAGCTCCTAATCATCTCCATTACTCCCACAAATCATCAATAATTCATCGACACTGCTTATCCATCACTCTTTGTACTCATCTCCATTGAGTTAACTATTGAGCTCTTTTGGTGATTTTTTATCAATCAAGGGGCAAATAAAAACCAAAAAGACCAAGCATTGTCTATAATTTATCATATCTGAGCAATACCGCCTGGAGGTTTTATGGGAGCAGCTGGATATAACTTGGGTTATCTTTTACATATTCAGAAAAATATTGTAGCCAGTCTTAATGCCAGCGAAGCAGCAGAGTTACAACGAAATTTAGCAGAATTAGATTCATTTGAACAATTAAATTCCCGCCTTCGAGCGTCTATCCCCAAGTATGAATCCTGGATCGCTGAGCAAATTAGAAATGGGGCGAATGAGCTTCAACTCAGCATATCTTATCCGCCTCCTCGTCCCCTTGATCTAAGCCCTACTATAGCGCGCATTTCGAGCTTGCTCTGCAGAGTAACGCCAGAAGTAAGTGCTTTGCAAGACAGGCTATTAGAGGAAATGTTCAATCCCTCAGGAGCTTTAAGTAACTATTTAAAAAATCTTTCCGACTCAGACAAAGTATTGTTTTTATCAGCACTGATTAATAATAATGCAGATAATATTTATCTGATATTGAAAAATGCACCAGGGCTTGCAGAAGTCCCAGCAGAGCAATTAAAACAAATAATCTATCATAAAAGTGCCATGGAGGTGGCTAATTATGGTGCTTTTACCAATACCTTGGTTGCCAATATGATTGCAAAGATATGTCAACCTGCAGATGGAGCGCCTGCACTGACACAAGACAAAACAATGGCTCTCTTTGAAAAAGCAATGAGAGGAATTTCAGACCATGATCTTCCTCTCCCTATAAAAAAGAATATTTGCCAATACCTTTTTTCTGCTCTTAGCTCTTCTATTGGCATTAGAACACCTTTGCAAGCTGCAGGACAGCTTCATTACTCTACCTCTTCAACTGACCGCATAAAAAGACCTGCGATTGATTGGCTTGATTATTTGTTAGTGACTAATAAAACATTAATTGACGAGATGACTCCAGCAAAAAAGCACGAGTTGCAGAATGCCTTAGATCGCTATGATGGCATTACAAGAAACAATACCTTAGCAACCGGGCCACATGAAATAACAGATTCTACGACTGCTGTAAGTCGAATTTATGAATTACTGTGTCGAGAGCCAGCTGAAATCAATATTGCGAGAGTCTCCATTGATGTCGCGTTAAAAGATGGGCCTAACAGCCCATTGAGCAGATATCTAAGCAATCTCCCTACAGAAAAAAAAGCAAAATTAATTTCCGCTCTTATCAGTAATGACAGAGATATTTTGGGAAATATGTTGTCTGAGATACCCACACTAGCAGCTATTGACAAAGAACGTTTAAATCAAGTGGCCGAAAGCGGTCGGCTTGAATATTTTTTAAACCCTACAGTAGTCACATTAATTAAAATGCTAGTCGAGCCTGCAGATGGCCAGACGGCAAGTCCCGCCAAAAGAATTCTTCTTTTGGAAAGGGCAATTGGAAATGTCCCTGATGGTTTTATTAGTACGAGCATGAAGAAAACGCTCTATGCACAAATACTGCCCCCACACGAACTCCAACTGCTTGATTATGCTTATCATGAAACTGCAAAAATTATTACAACAGTAGAAGCCCAAAAACATACCGGAAAAATCAGTCCCACAAAATATAAAACAGCCATTCAAGCCGAGCTTGATTATTCAGAATTTATTTTACTCACGCTGGGAGTACTAAAAGACGTGTTGCATAATGACTCGCCATCAGGCGCAAGTAGCATACAAAAAGCAGAATTAAATCACATTCGACGCTTATATATGGCAAGAGACTATGAAAACGCGATAACAAAAATAAATGAATTTTGTGTAAATCACAGAGAGGCAATAGGAGGCGCTCTTGCGGATACAATCACACTTCGCTCTCCACGCTTAAATGAAGTTAATCGCTCTAAAAATTATCCCAGACGATTTTTTGAAACAAGATTAGGCCAAACCTTCCTTGGACAAGCAGTTGAACTTGAACGCATTAACCGCATTTGTTTGGCGATCACCGGTGTCCGTTTTGAGACAGACGGGATTACTCCCGGATCACCTGAGGCTGCTCAGGTTGTTAAAGACGCAGTCAGTGCTGTAATTGATTTCTGTCAGCCGCCCCACTATGCTCGTGAAGAAATGCATCATCGCTATAAAGAATTATCTGCTCAATCTGAGTTCTTCCGTGACCGCGTAAAAACGTATCGTCCCGGATTTCATCACAAATCGCTGGCAGGATCACCGACAGCATTATCATCACCCTCCATCCATAGCCGCAATCGGGGAGTTATGGTATCAAATCAGCCAAGCTTTGGCGACGAAATAACGCAACAAGATTATATTAACAAAACCACAGATAAAATAGGAAGCTCGGCTCCTTACTCCCCTTTGGCAAGACGTTCTGCTTTTGCAGGTAATATTTCAGGCCATGCATATGGTATGGTAGCAAGATTAGAAAAATATATGCAGCTTAATCGAAGTAGCCCTACCCTGGAGGATGATGTAAATCATTTTATAAAAGCGTTTATGTCGGATTACACATCACGAGGCTCTCATAGCTTTTTTGAAGTATTCGATGCATTTAACGAGCCGGCTGTTCTTAGGATTTTTGCTGATTGTGGGGTCAGATTAAACTTAGAATGGAGCGATGAATTGCTTGAGCAGGTTACAAATGCGAGCCAAGACTACACAGCGGCTTTAGTTTTACGTAGAACCACCCATACCAGTTTATCAGAATCGCTAGCAACCCATGGTTCTATGCCTCCCTTACATCGAGCAGCTTACAAAGGAAATAAAGTGATTGTAGAGCAGCTACTTAACTCTGGCCAGGATCCTAATGAGAGTGAGCCCAAGGACCATAATACACCGCTGCATGTGGCCGCTATGCAAAACCATCCTCATGCTGTAAAAATTCTTCTGAGTCATCCGCACATTGAGGTGAATAAAAAACGCGCTGACGGCATGACCCCTTTGCATCTCGCTGTTAAATCAGGACATCTTGCGATTGCACACCAATTGTTACATGCTGAATTTGCTCCAGCTAATCCTAATATCCTGGATAACTCAGAAGAAACCCCCTTGTTGATCGCAGTAAGAGCAGGCCGTAGAGATCTAGTAGAACTGTTATTAAAAGAAGGGGCAGATCCTAATGTAGGCAAATCCCCACTTTTAGAAGCGTTCAAAAAAGGAGATACGTCATTAGCCATGTTAATCCTTGAACATGGCGGAAACCCAAATGTAACAAATAATGATGGAATGACTGCTTTGCATCTTGTAATAGAAAATCCTGCGCTAGAGCAAAGAAAATTAGTGCAGCTCCTATTACAAAAAGGAGCCATAAACACAGAAGATACAACGGCAACAACACCGCTGAGAATGGCCATCGCTGCAGGTCTCGCTGAAATTAGTACCGATATTCTCTTATCAATGAATCGCTCTGAATTAACAGCAGCAGATAAAATGGCTATTTTAAGCAATAAGGCGCTTCCTAAAGCACTCGCCGCCTGTTGTAGTATACAAATAATGGAGTCAACAACGAGAAAAATGGAACTTCTAAGTAGAACTCTACACAGAGAAAATGCATTAGGAGAAGTGCTCTACAGCGAACCCATTCCTGCCTCGATGTTTGCGCCGAAACGATTTAATGGACAGCCTGTAACAGGAAGCGTAGATACCCTAATGCGAGCTCATTCAGCAGATGTACGCACTTTAGAAGCACCTGCACCTGAAATGGGACCAGAATTAGGCGCACCTTATCGAGAATAAAAAGATTATTTTAAAATCCTGGTTGTGGGCAACCAGGCTACAACACTATTTACCACACTTAACTTCTCCATAAGAATTCAGTTCGCAACTCTCACCTTCGCCCCCACAAACAACCATGCCATTTCTGTCTTTAACACATTCTCCTGCGCCACAGACCACTTCACCGTATTGATCTTTAGCACAGCCACCTTCTGGATAGGTGGAGCAAACCACTGAGCCGTCACGATTTCGTAAACACTGTCCAGGACCACAAATAACTTTCCCATAACTATCTTTTTCACATTCGCCATTTTTATAAGGTGAACAAACCACCTTGAGATTACTGTCTGTAAGGCAAGCTCCCTTCCCACACACTACTTCTCCATATTGGTCTTGGATACATTGTGCTGAAGTGACCGTAGAAAAAGCCATAAAGATGAAAATTGCTAACGTTTGATGATGCATTTGGATAAAAAGTAAAAAATATTTACATTAATAATAGTATAGACCCAAGCTTTCTAAGCTAAGTCGTTATTTAAAAACATGAAATGAACGAGAGAAAAATTGCTACTTCACTGCAAAGTTCCGCCATCTCGTAGTGTTATATAATACTGCTCCAAATCGACTATACAGCGCCTCAACACGGTTACTTGTGCTTGTATAATGTCTTCTGTGCTAATCCACTGTTGACCATTTGCACGTTTATTTAATTCAATGCGTGTGTTTAATAAAAATTGGGCGATAGTTGCTTGAATACTAGCACTTATTTCATCTTCGAGAGGTTTGGATTCCTCAAGAAATTTTTGGATTAATTCCTGATTATTTTGTATGAATTCTATTTGTGTTTCTTCTGTCATATTTACCTCATTTGTTTTATCCGTATTTCAATACAGGCACATCCTTTTAATGGCCGTTTAAACGGTTTATCCCCAAAGCTGCCATTATACATGTTAATTGGCTGCATATTTTACTTATCTAGAGAATCATTGGCTAATCCAAGTGTTTTGGCTTTATTCGCTAATGTTTGGGGTTTAATGAGTCTTTGACAAACGTCACCATCAAAATAAAAACTTTGCTCGCTCGTATCTTTGAAGGATAAAATATTACAACTTTGATTTAAGGCAGTACAATTTAATGAAAATGAAAAAGATATTACTTGTTTGGCTTTTATCATTGTCTAGTGGCACTATTTTAGCGCAAGGTAGATTACCGCAGCTATTTTTGTTTTTAGGGGGAGACGAGGCAAGTTCATATGAACATATGCTCAAAAATAATTGCATCAATGGATTACAAATAATTTATTCTTGGAAGCAATTAGAACCTAAAAAAGGCTTTTATGATTTTTCCAAAATTGAGAAAGATTTAAAGTTTCTTAATAAAGAACATAAAAAGCTTTTTATCCAAATACAAGACCGCTCCTTTACTCCAGACGTAGTTAATGTTCCTGACTATATTCGTCAAGAGAGTGTATATCATGGTGGAGTGGAAATGCAGTATGATTTTCCAGGCGAAGGCAAACCTATTACGACAGGATGGGTTGCACGAACATGGGATCCTGCCGTAAGAGGTCGTTTTCAATTATTAATACGAAAATTAGCATCTCAATTTGATGGAAAAATTTACGGTATCAACCTACCAGAAACATCAGCTGATTTCGATCCTAACCATATGCCTAAAGACTTCACATCTGATAAATATTTTTACGCAGTCATTAAGAATATTCGTTATTTAAAAAAAGCGTTTAAGAAAAGTCAGGTGATTCAATATGTCAATTTTTTTCCAGGAGAATGGAATAATGATCATCATTACATGAGTAGCTTATTTACTTTTGCCAGGAAGCACCACATTGGTTTAGGTGGCCCAGATGTTGTACCTTATAAAAATTCACAGATGAAGAATAGCTATCCTTTTTTTCATCAATATAAAGGTAACATCTTAACGGCTATAGCTATCCAAGAACCTGATTATACTTATAAAAATCCCAGTACAGGTGATTTTTATACTTTTTATGATTTCTATTCTTTTGCAAAAGAATACTTAGGTGCCTCAATTCTATTTTGGAATATAGAGGAGCCATTTTTTTCGAACCAACTGTTACCTAACTTAAATGTTAATTATTTTATGTGCCATGAACATAATGCTTAGAGTTTTTTTTCATAAACTCACTGCCATTACTGTTACTGGATGAGCGTTAAATTCATCCATGCCAATTTTTTTCCATCCAAGTCGCTCATAATATTCTGGTATGGTTGGATCAAAAACAAACAAATAAAGTTTTTCAAAACCCAACTTTTTTGCTTTCTCAACTATAACATCAACCAGCATTTTACCGATCCCCTGTTTTTGAAATTTAGGAGCAACCACCAAATCACCAATCCAAGGTCCTAAATCAGGGCGAATTCCTCCATTTAATTCCAGTGTACATGAGCCTACAGGAGTCTCACCGTATAGTGCAATGTAAGTAAATGGGATATCTCGATGCAGTTCTTCGTGATACAACGATTCAATTTCGTCAATCCCAATCTCTGGCATCCAAATTTTACCTAAAACTTCATGCCAAATATTCGCAAGTTCTGGTATGAGGTGTGGATGCTTTTTTAAAAAATCAATTTTGATCATACAAACCACTCTACATTCTTCCAATTGCCAATATCGATTTTTTTAGCGGTGATCCTGGTTTGATAGTTACCCACATGAATCTCGAGTTTATGTCCGTCTGGATCAAGAAAATAGAGTGATTCACCTGACGAAATGTTGTCCTTGAATATAGATGCCCCTGATTCAGTAATTTTTTTAGCTATAAATTGAAAATCTTTCATGCTTACACTAAATGCATAATGAGTGTAACAAGGTTGTGGTTTCCTTGCTAAATCAACATTGAGACAGAACCAAAAATCTCCGATGAGAAAATATGCTCCTTGATCCCATTTTACGAGCGGCTTAAATCCTAGAATATCCTTGTAAAATAAGAAAGAGCGATTAATGTCAGTGCATGCAAGCGTAATGTGATTAATATCTGTGATAGCCATACTATTTTTACCACTATATAAATAGCTATAGTTTGAACTATAGCTGAACGTTTAGTCATCATTTTCAGAAAATGACTTGTTTGAGATAGATAAAGTATATCTATCTCAAACACAAGCGCTTATTTTTTCTTAGTCTTTAACCTTACTATGGTGTTTCTTACTTAAAGGCGTTAATTTTCATCTTTACTTAAATGTAGCAATATAGTCCCATATAAACGCTAATCTAGAAGTAAGACTATGATTAAAAAAGATTGTTAAGAGTCTCTTGCTATATTGCACGCTAAAGTGAATTAAACTTTAAGCTAATTAATAAAATGAAAATGACTCTCCGTTGAATAGGAGTAAAATGACTTTATCTCTTCCTCGCGTTCATAGGATGGCAAATCCCCTAACTCAACATGCAATACCTTAGCAATTTCTGACAAGTCCACACTGGAATGATCTTCAATATGATAAATGACATCAACCATTTTTCTAGGTAACTCGATATAAGCGAAATGATTTCTAAATAATGCATCGAGAGTGGGCACAAAAAACCTCACCGTATCAGAGTTTATTTGCTCTGTTTGGGGACAGAATTTTTTTAGACATTTGATGCAGAACCTTAATGATATATCGTATAACTGTGAGCCTGCGCTAGTTTTATCAAACATAATAATCCTTATTCAATTTTTAACATGTAACTAAAGGACAGCATTACATTACAAAAACCAAATGTCAATGAGAATGATTATCAATTGCATTTAAATTGATTTGGCCGCCCCTCATTGATAAAATTTTATTAGCGACTTCTATATAACCTGATGTTTTTATTAAATATTCTCAGATATAATTAATTTTTAAATGAATATTTTTGGGCGTATCAATGCATATTTTAATTTCTTATGAAGACAATCCTGGATTTAGTTTATTTAAAACACGTCTTGGAAGAGATGATTTAAAGTTTAAGTCTTGGTTGGGCTATAATCGGAATGGCGATAATTTACCGTATACAAACTGTTCGGGAGTTTGGCATATTTTAGTTGGTTCAATCACTAAAGCAGAATTGTCTAAAGTATGCGCGCTTGAACCAACATTAAAATTTAGAATTGTCGAAGACGACGATTTTAGAAAAGCCCAAACATTTCTTTCCACTCCATCACTTAACATGCATCAGATTTCAGCTAAGACACTCTATAGTATAGAAAATTTAGATTATGAAGTTACCGACTTACAAGCTTCTCTTTTGAAAGGTTTCGTTGGTTTCTAAGAATGAGATTTATTAAGTGTAGCCTGGTTGCGAGCCACCAGGCTGCGGTTAAAATCCCTTCAAATTAAAATATTATCTGACTTTCCAGAACTGTATCGCAAAATACTTCTCGCTCAATTGGTTTATTTTGGTTAATAATATTTTAAGGAAAATCATTTATAATTGCACATTAAGCGAACAATTTGACTCCAATTAATTCGCTCTTTTTGTAGGTTAAACCTTGGCTTATCAAGGTTGCTCATTCGATTATAAGGTAAACAAATAATGAAGAAACTTGCCTTTGTTTTACTTCCTCTTACAGTTTTTACTACCAAAATCTTTGCTACCCCTGCCATCTATACGACCCAGACTTTCTATAAAGTAAGCGGAGCTACTGAACAAGAATTGCGCAACCATCTTAATGAGTTAGGACCTGTTTCTACCGATAAACATTACGATGCAAAAACATCTTGGCATATCAATTGGAACTATAGATGGCATTATGATAATGCTACGAAAAATCCTTGTTATCTTACTGAAGTAAAGGTCAGCGCTAATATTGTGACCATTCTACCTGAATGGGAAGACAAAGAGCACGGAAGTGCTGAGTCCCAATTAAAGTGGGAGACTTACCTTAGTAATTTGAGCAAACATGAAGAGGGGCACGGAAACAATGGTAAGGAGGTGGCCGCTGAAATAGAAGAGGCCTTATTACAAATCCCGCCCATGTCTTCGTGCGAGATGCTGCAAGCGAACATTGAAAATACAGCTCAAGGTATCGTGAAGAGACATAATACTTGGGATACAAATTATGACACTTCGACCCAACATGGTAAGACACAGGGCGCATCTTTTCCCTAAAGCCTGGCACCGCGTGACCTGGCTGCTTGCAGTTGGAGTTTAATTTGGGAACACTGAAAATCCTGGTTGCGAACGGCCAGCCTACAGATAAGCTCTTTCCTTAAATTATTGTAAATTGTCGGGTCAAGGCCCGGCCTACTCGTGAATCACAATCCTATTGAACAAAATAAAGGCTATGTTATATTGCGTTTTTATTTAACAGTTACGCACTATGCCCAATAAGTCGCCTTCCAAACCCTCTTATTTCAAACGTAGCATCAAATTGTTGTTTGATTATTTTAAAAACTCAGAAGACAAGCAGTTAGCCTATTGGTTGCTTTATGGAAGTGTGCTTTGTGTCTTAGCTGTATCTGCTTTGGGTTTTGTTATGGGATGGTGGTGCTTTCCCTATATTTTTGCGGCGTTTATGGCGAAGGATTTAGCACTGTTTGCAATAGGGATAGGGGCAGGTCTTTTGATTGCAGGAGGAATGGCTGGATTGACTTATTTGGCGAACCTATTTAAAAATGAGTTATATGTTGATTGGCGGTCGTGGTTAACAAAGAAAATAATCAATCAGTACTTAAAAAACAAAACGAATTATCTAGAAATTTCCAGAATTTACAAAGATCTTGATAATCCAGAACAACGCATTCAAGAAGATATCGATAAAATTGTTGAGTCCTCCTTAGAGCTAACTTTAGGATTTATCGATAATTTTTCTAATCTTACAATGTACATTGTACTCTTAGGGATAGCTGGAAGCTCCATATCGTTCATGTTTTTAGGACCAGGCTACTTAATTCTCACCGCCCTCTTGATAGGTAGTGTATCCTCTCTAATTGGTTACTATATAACCAATCGTTTGAATAAACTGACCAACGATGAGACTAAAGCGCAGTCCAATTTGCGAGGGACACTACACCAACTTAAGGAACACTCTGAAGAAATTGCCATTGAACAAGCGGAGACGTATTACAAAAATCGACTTGAAAATGAAGTAGACTCCTTAAACGCAAAAACCATAAACAGGCTATCCGTTGAAAATAAAGTCAAAACGTTTAATGTGTTTAATAGTATTGTTCAAGCAATTGTTCCGTTCATGATTTCAATTCCTTTATATATGGCCGATCTCATCAGCTTGGATGTTTTTTATTCTGTTGGTTATTACTTCTCCATGGTGGCACGTTCACTCAATTGGTTTATTCAATCCTTTGAGACAATTAATAAATTTAGAACAAGCCTGGATCGCGTTAATGAATTGCAAACCATTTTAAATAAAAAGAATGCCGGTGAGTCAACACAAAAAATTATTCATATTATAGATAAGCAAAGTAAAAATCTTGAGGTGCGAGACTTAGATCTTGCACTCCATAGCAGTAATGAACTACTTATGAAAGGACTTACTTTAAAATTCACTGCCGGTGTACATACTCTAATTCAAGCCCCTTCAGGAACAGGAAAAAGCAGTCTATTTAAAGCTATAGCAGGTACTTGGCAATCTGGTGAGGGTGAAATTTTTATTCCTAACAGCAGGAAATCTATTTATTTTTTACCTCAGAAACCAACTCTTCCTGATGATACATTAAGGAATGTGCTCGCTTATCCCGACTCATATTGCCCTTATCCGGATGAAGAGTTAATTAATGCACTAAAAGCAGTTAACCTGGGGGCACTAGCTAATAAATTGGATGAAAAAATTGGCTTTAAATCTCTAGGAGAACAACAACGAATTGCCTTTGCTCGCGTCTTATTAAGAAAACCAGACTGGGTGTTTTTAGACGAAGCGACAGCGTCCTTAGATGAAGATATAGAAGCGCTAGTCTACGAACTCATTAAAAAACGTCTCCCAAAAACAACAATTATTAGTATTGCTCATCGCTCAACAGTAAAGCCCTATCATGATAATATTTTATTTTTCAGGACAGATGAGCAGAAAAAGGTATACATAAAAGAAGGAAGAGTTAGAGACCCACTTCCAAAGTATGAGGCAACCCAACTCAGTTGGTCGATTTAAATCTCTCGAGCACATTTTGCAGCCACTCAGCTATATGAACAACTGTAGCCTGTAGCGAAACCCGAGTTACGGCGCCAACTCATTGAGGCAGAATCAAATCTTTGTCCACAATCAAGAGTGAGCCTTATTACAATTGATTTCTAATAATCGGCAGTTGCAATGCTGCTGCAATTAACTCCGCCCGGTTATAACAGTTAAGTTTATTTTTAGCTGCATTAAGATGGTCTTCAACTGTTCTGGGGGATAAATTTAATTTTTGACCAATTTGCTTTATTGTCATCCCTTTAACCAAATAGTACAAGCATTTAACTTGTTTCGTTGTCAGTTGACCATTGGCATTTTGCTCAGGTAAGAGGGATGGATTAAAGTGAACATTCGCGTTAGGCTTAGCAACTAGAGCCGTCTCATGCATTGTCGAAAACAAAGGGGTATCCCCATCAATCAAAAAGGATATTCCAACGACACCAATGATTTTTCCTTGTCGAGTGTATAACGGTGCCTTACGACTAAGATAATGCTGAATCGAACCATCCAGCTGAACTGTCTCAAGAAACGTTTTCGCTTTATTCTGTTGTATTATCTCTGCATCATTTTTCATAAGGAGAGGAGCTTGTTCTTTCCATAACAAGTCATAATCCATTTTTCCCTTCATATCTTGCATCTTGTTAACATGTAACATGTTATGATTACAGTCTAAATAGCATCCTTTTTTATCTTTGACATAGATATTTGCCAGGGTAGTATCTAAAATATTATCCAGGCCTGTAGTGAGAGAGGCTTCTGCATACATATAGTGGGCAAGTTTACGCGTAATCATAATACATCGATAAAAAGCTATTAGCATTATTATACAATAATGTTCAACTTATGTACACATATTCCCTTATCCCAACGTACGCCTGCTAAAGAACTAAGAGCTTAATCGTGTTGCATCAAAAGCATGTAACAATGACGGACAAAGTACGTCCCAAACCCCACATACATCCAAGACAGATAAACGTAAAGAGCATATGCGTCATCGAAATACTTCTGAAATAAAAGACCTGAAAGAAAATAGAAAAACACATTAAGACTAAGCCAAACAAAATAGTACACAAGGATCGTAAACGCTCAACGGGCTTTCCTGCAAAAAAGGCGAGTAAAAAAACATATATTGAAATAGCGAATAAGATACCATCTGATTTGTCTTTGGCATCATGCAAAGATAGAGACTCAAAAAACAGGATGGCTATGCCAAATAGTCCGGCTAAAAAGACAAATCTCACTAGGGCTTTACTTTGTTCTTTTTTAGGAAATAATCGCATTAATAAACTCACTCATTTAGCCAGGTAATTTTTTCCATAAGGTGTCTTCTTATTCTGCTCGTAATTTAAAATTTTTAATACCGTATTGATCACGGTGTTTATGAATTAGAACTTTATTATACAATAAGATCAAAAAACAAACCAAACGTTCTTCCATAATTAACCTATATCAATGCACTATTGGGGTAATTAAAATGAGTAAAAGCGAAAGTAGTCTGGATGAGGTAAAAACCGTAACCCGGGTTACAGATAAAAAATCAGGCTTCACTCCCCCGGGTTCCGCTTGGCTGCAACCAGGCTACAATTTAGCAAGTCAGGCCCCTTGCTATGGGTAATAGCGTAGTTCAATTTTATTATGTTCTGGGTCTAAAATATAAATCGAAATGCCTTGTCCATGCGCACCCCAACGTTCTACTGGACCTTCTTCAATTGAGATATTATGAGATTTAATTCTTTGATATACCTTATCCCATTCATTTTTATCAAAGGAAAGACAAAAATGATTTAAATGATTCGACTGTTCATCATCCTGGTGTGTCGATATTTCTTTGGGAAAAAGATCAATGATCGTATCCGCGTTAATACGGACTGATGGAAACGATATTTTGCCAGCACGAAATTCCTCTACTCGTTCGGGATGCAATCCCAAAACATTCTCATAAAATGCCAGTATCCTATCAATATTTGCTACATTCAGTACAAAATGATCCATCCCTGCCTTGGGCATATGTCCCTCAATATTAAAGCCATCTTCTTGTATTATAGGGTCTATTGAACTGATCTTACTATAGTGTGTAATCGATTGATCGTACGTTTAATGCCAACACGCGCGACAACAAAATGGAACAAAATGTAGCCTGGTTGCAAGCAATCAGGCTACATCTGAGATACAGTGCGGTTACTGTGGTGTGTAATTGGGTTGCTGGGCGTCTAATACTGACAGTGTATTATTGTTATAAGCACTTATAAGTGTTGACAGACGCTTCATTTCATCCTGTGCAGTCTGTTGCGATATAGAGCCATCTTTCAATTGGCGTTCGATCAACTCACGTTGTGTCTGTAAGTTTCGAACGACTCGCTGTAATTCTTGAGGTGAAATATCAGGATTCGGGTGTTTAAAAAACATAATAGACTCTCATTTTAGCATAATGAACGCATAGTACCTGCAGCTCTTTCTAAGATCAATTTATATTGAGCAATACAATTAGAAAACTTGAGCCAAAATTCAATCGCTATTAAGCCCTTAGTTGAAGCACTAAGGCGTTAACTTAGAGGCATTATTCTCAATCGCTTTTGCAGAATCATTGATGTCTTTTAGGAATTTAGCTTTACTTTGTACCACCATAATTTCATCTGGTCTTACTGAGTACACTTCATAATCTTTCGCAGCCAACTCTTCTTTTAATTTTGATAATTTTTCAACATCATTTTCTTTGGAGGTGATTACACCAATTCTATCGCCACCTTTTTCCATTAGTCGCACACGAAATGCTGGGTTAGTAGCAGCTTGGCTCGAGAAAGATGAAGACTGAAAAAAAAGAGGGCTTTTCACTGTAAATGGTCGCATAAGCTTCAGCATCATAGATATATACTCTTTTGAATTAAAATTTGCTAAGTAATGAGCGAAGTCTATTTTAATGAAATTTACTCAATTTAGCAAATTAACTATCAAAATTGAACTATATGCTATTGATACTTGTACGTTTTTAAGTATCGCCCTGCACTAGGGTGATTTACTTTTTGCTGCAGTTACATCGTCCTGAACCTCTTCTCCTTCTAATTTTATTGCTTCCTCATCAGTAATCTCTTCTATTTTAACTGAGCTTTCAGTTGGCGCTTGTTCTGGTTCCTCAACTTCAATATGTGTATAATGGGAAGGAGCTACTCTGTCTCTTCCCCGCAAATCACAAAGCATGGTGTAATACATATTCTGCACTTGGGGGCCCATACCCAGTATCTCAATCATTGCCTCAAAATTTCTATCTATTGCTTGTACTTGAGATTGAATCGCTTCATCTATGGTGACAACTGGACGTCCTGGTACAGGTTTGCCCGTTCTGCGTATGGCATTGGCTATGGCATAATCTTGAACTGCTTTGAGCGCTAAGGATCGTACTTCTTCTGGTAATGATTTATTTTGTAGATCAATAAAAAATGGGTTAGTCGAATAGACCACCTTCGTAGCTTGCCGGTGAAGTCTTCCGGGAATAAGTATCGCCGGCACATCTTGTAGTGTTACCTCATGCTCAAAAGAATACGTGTCACGGTCACCAGATGGATCATATCCGCCTCCTTCTTCTGTCCCAGTTCCCTGGACATGCATATGATCATCAGGAAGCCCTGTTGGATCAACCAAAACGATGCTTGATTTTCCAGAAACAATAGAACAAACATGATAAATTGACCATTGATGCGAGAAGGATAACGCAGCACCTTGATATTCTTTGCCAGTTTGCTTGTGGTGTGCCGTAAAAGCACTTTCTGTTCTTCTGGCATCCACACTTCCATCCCGCTGATACTTTACCAATTGAGACGCACCACACAATCCGGAAGGTACTTGAGTTGAGCTTCCAAGCCGAGCGCTATGCGCAAACTCACTAGTATCCATTGTTCTTGCATAACATTGACTTCTTGTCAGTGTGCTTAATTTGGGAAGCGCATTATCTCGTGTTAATTGAGTTCCACCAAAAGATATGGGCATATAAGGCCCTCTTGCAAAAGTCGTTTTTCTATGCGATGCGAATCCCCACATGTTTGAATCCAGTTTAAAAAACGGTTCCATAGATAGCAAAGAGGACCGGGGAGCAAACATACTTAGCCCTGATGTGAGTTTAGTTCGCATCTTAGCTCTCCAATAATATGAATTAGTTAGTCATATTATAGCAAAACAAGGCAATTTGTTTTTTTTAAACAACTTATTGAGAGATTGTTTATCTTCTATTCTCAACAATCAGATGCTTCTCTACCTCAAAAAAAGAGGCAGAGCTATCACCTATATGAAATATATCGGGAGGGGATAATCTGAGATTTAATACATCCGTGGGCGACGTTCAAACTCAAGCGCTTCACAAACAACCTGGGCGTCTGGTTTTTTGATGTTGATGCTTAATACGTCTGTGGGGTTTTCAATATATTGTCCCTCACAAATAACCTTTGCATCGAGTTTTTTATACATATTATTTAGCTTAGGATTCAAAGTCTCGAGATAAATTAAATCAGCGCCCAATTCAATCGCCAAAACTTTTGCTTTATCCAAAAGTTGGCGTGCAAAACCTAAACCTCTTACCTTCTCTTCCACAAAAACATAATCAAAGTAAACGGCTTTTAATTCGGTATTGCTGGGAGCAAGCGTATTATCATCCTCTTCACGAAAAGGATCGAGCCTTCTTTCAAATAAACCAAACATAGCAACTGGTAGTCCATAAAAGGTTGCAACATAAATCTCGTTTTGTTTTTCCTTAACCTCCCTTAGATAATATTTTTTATCGTCCAGATGCAGATATCCCCATGCGGTTTTTGCCCATGATGCCGTGAGCTTTATATACTCATCTTTATCTTCAGTGAACTCAGAGAGCCTCTTAAATTGAAGGGTGTGTTTTTTCCCTGCCATTGTAAAAAATATCACTTTAACTCCTTTTAATTTGTTATAGCCCATTATTTTTTCAAAGTATTCTCTGTTGCATCTGATGATGCGTGGCTCAGCTGGTCGCGAGTCCAATCAAATAGTTTTTGACCAACGGCCATTCCAACTGCAACTCTTGCAGTACCCCAACCAAATCTGAGTTTTTGTTGGAAAAAACTCAATCGACTTACGAAAGACTGCCCCGGATTTTTTGATTCATTCCATAAATGGGTTAACACCTCATACGCTGATGCTGGTTTGCGGTCTGGCGGCGTTGCATAGTGCATGTTGCGAACATAATTAAATGGGCTTGATACAACAGTAGCCACTGCCGCTGCGCCCGCATTATAAATAAATGATTGATTGGCGCTGAGTTTTTTGCTCTCTGTTTTTTCGGCCTTAGTCCTCATCAGACTTCGTAACATTTCATACGTACTGCCAAAGGCCATATCACGTGTCATTGTCGCTGTAGTACCTTTTACAAAAGTTTGAATGCCTCCCTGAGTCCACATCTCATGAGCACTGGAACGAAAAGAAGCGCCCTCTTTTCCCCATGTGTGGTATTTAATGGCAGAAATACTATTAGTTAAGGCCCCACCAATACTTCCTGCAGCCATACCTACATAAAATTGAGACAGTGTTTGGCTAAAACCTAACTGATTATGGAGGTAAGGAAATAGATACGTGTTAAGCTGCCCCTGAGCCACATAGTAAATGCCGCCAAGAAAAGTGCGTTGTACTAGAGCTTGCGAGAATCCTTGATATGGGGATTTAAAGTTTGCAGCTGTAAGAAACGGACGATTGTATTTCACAGATAAATATAAAGCGCGATCCCATGGATTAAAAATCCCTGAAGTAGCGACACCAACAATTAAGCCACTGGCCGCGTCAACATTAAATTTTTGTTTATAATTTAACTCGCGTGCATTTTCTTGTTCCTTCAAACTACTCCCCATATCTAACGCTCCCCACATTGAATCCTTGAACAATAAATTTTCTAATCCGACAGTTTACACCTGGCAATACTCTTCATTGGCGGTGAGTCAGGGTAAGGTGTTATCCGTTGAAAAATTACTGCTAATTTATCTGCGTAGAGTAATTTCCAATTTTTATCTGTTTCTAACGTAGTCACTGCTGCAGCAGTATATGGACTTAAAATGACCCAATTTATTTGATAATGCTGTAATAAATTAGTTAAAAATATACCGCCATGGGTGGTAGCACAGAAATATGCCTTAGCAAAATCTTGATTATAAAGCTCCACTTTATCGTCAATAAAAGGCTGAAAACCTGCAAGTGCCAAATACCCGTTAAACACCTCTTCATTAAATAACGGACCTGTGAGCTGTGCGGTTTTAGCAAAGTTAATGGCTTTATAAGGGGCTGTAGACAAATTGTCAGGTAAGGTCGCATGATGTTTCACCATCCAGCCGCTGAAGGCTAGTGTATATAAGGTTATCGCCAGCATCATGACCCAAAATAGAGCAGGGTGCGTCGTTTTGTTCGGTGTTGGATCCAAGCGCGGTGCAAAGGCTTGCTGTAAGGGGGGCGCCAGTAAAAATGCTGATAAAATAGCAAAATAATTCACCACATAATAACTATTTATCGTTAAAAATAAGATGCCTAAAAGCATGAGTAAACGATAAAGTGGCACATAAAGTTTCTTCGATAAAGCAATAAATAAAATCACTGCCAACCAAATTTCCAGTATGAATAAATTAGCAAGCACAGGTGGATTAAATTCGGCAATAAATTGCATGTGGGAGAACTTAAAAAATGCAATAAAGTACTGCCAGGTCGCAACACCTACTGGGGATAAAAATAGAGAAACGAGTAACGCTAATATTAAGAATAGCCCCCATGTTTTTATAACCTTGAGTTGTTGCTTTGTGCTTTTTGCATCAATAAATGCCTCAAAAGCAAAAGCCATTGCAATGACAAATCCAGGAATCCCCTCAATCCCATGCAAATTAATCCAAAAAAAATAAATCACCAAGAGCCAAAAAGGAGGAGCCCTCTGTTCATCACGTGCTTTGACACATTCCCCCACCCAGATGACCAACAATGGCAAAATAATAATATGCGGTCGGGCAATTAAATGCGTTATGAGGATTCCCATACTAAAAAGGGTTAAAAGTAAGGCCGCGGAAGTCCTGAGATAGCGTTCTAAATAACGCATTAAAATCATCATAGCTAAGGCAAAACAAAAGCAGGTCAATACCGTAATACCTATCCAATTAAAATAAGATTGAGTGTAAAAAAATAAAACATCGGTGAGCCAAAAATGACAAACCCAAGTGCGATCATTGGTTACTGAGGCGGCAATAGATAAAAAAGGATCATTTGCTGGCAGCTGACCATGTTCAACAATCCAGCGACCACTGGCAGTATGCCAGAATATATCTGCATCAATTATCAGAAAATTTGTTTTAACCGCATAAATAAGCGTGAATGTAAAAATACACGCAAACACGAATAAAGTGGCTGGCGAGGTGTGATAAGAAACACTTTTTAGCTTTTTCAACATGCCTTAATCCTTTGAATAAACATTCTTAGTTTAGCAAAAATGCCACACTATATTAAGGACTGAGAGCTTAAGGGGACAAAACCATTGCATCATGTTTCTTAAACGATTTTTCTAGACAGAGAGAAATATTTTGTATTTTAATGTCGTATTGGACTTAGAAATGAGAAAGGAATTATGTTTTTTACACGGATTTTCTTTTTAATTACATTACTTAGTATTTTCGGAATACAGCAATCTCAAGCAGAAGAAACGGATCAATTCACCCTCCCCCCCGGCGAACTACAAGACATCGGGCCAATTGCGAGCTACAGACTTTATGAAGTACTCGAAAAAGCGGTCGCACAAACCAATGCAGAAATCCAAATGCTTGTACCAAGAGCGCAGCACAGCCGGCTTGCTGCATCACAATTGGCATCACGACGTAAAGATGTCTATCTTGCTGACTTAGTCTATAAATATACTGGTCCTGGCTTTCCGCGCTGGTTACGTCGCTTACCCAAAGAATCCAGACCTGTGTTCCATAAAGAAACCTTACCTTGGAAAACTGTTTATTGGATGGTTTTCTCACAATCACCCCTGTTTGTAATCGGACTTGCACCAACAATTAATATGTATGGTTATTATTTTGGTACGGACAAACTAGGTCATTTTTTCATGATGGGACATACCTACTACAAAATTTATACGTATTACCTAGATCATGGAAAAACTGCAGAACAAGCCCATGCCGCGATCGTTTTATATGGTCAGTTTCTCGAACAAACTTATTTAGGCACCTTAATTAATGGGGTTTATTCCAATGGTGATCTGGCAGGAAACTATGCAGGATGGAAATTTTATATGAATCTTGCACATAGTGTAAAAATTGGGGCGCGTACGCTGCCGCCGATCCTGGTTTTGCATGATGGCATATGGGAGTTTTCCAAGCACGTCACTAAAGAAAATCTACTAAAACCCTACATTTCAGATAACTTAAATGAAGCCTACAATCCTTGTCGTTACTCGTTTATGCGCGGCCAAATTCGAAGACAAGTTAAAAAGCGCTGCGGTGAGTGGGTTAACCGTATGGGGCTTACACAACACATTGTGCAAGCGAAACTAAAAGAAAGCAGTCGTTGGCATGGCGAAGCCTACGGCCACTGGCTTCCCGCAAGCGATGCAGTCACCTTAGATGCCTGCTTTGGCGGTAGCTAAACCACGAAAGCTTATTTACAATGGTTTATCTGATATAGATATTAGATAAACCCAGTTCTCAAGTAATAAATGGCAATTTGTTTCTTTTTTACAGGGGTCCGTCCCGGACCGTCCCCATAAATACTAAATCGCTAATGAGCGATCGAGAGTATTTAAGAATGAACTGTTGGATGGTTTCATTCCGGTAATGAAAGCTCAGACAAACGAACAATTATTTGCAGGAGTTAAGCGTCGTTTATTTCAAGATGTTTGCCTTAAAGGGTGCCTAGGATGCGCATCTCTTAAACTTTGGCCATTTGCATTTAGAGACCTTGCTCAATCCGCCGCTGTCTGCGACCCAAAGCGTGCGCTTTTTTGCGGCTGCGGCGACAGCGATGAGTGACGCGGTAAGCAAGGAGGAAGAGAGTCCTTATGGCTTGGACCTGACTCAAGAACAAAGTGTACTTAATTTTGAGGGGATGACAGTCACCATCAGCCCAAAAGATGCATAGATAGCCGGGTAGGCTGGGCTGCTAAGCCCAGCATTAGCTGAGTCCTTTCAGGCCCTCCATTATGAAGCGTATCTTATCTATGATGTTTCTAAGAAAGACATATTTCAGCATGGTGTTACATGCTGGGCTTAGCAGCCCAGCCTACCCTGCTGACTCATAGTCATAGAGAAAAGTCAGATTTGAGAGCTGCGTTGTAACTCACAATACAGTAAAAACACGATACTTGAATTGGGCAAGGTTGAGGGAATCATTCTCGTTACCTACTTACTCTTTAAAATGCCCAACAAAAACACCCGCCCCATAAACCTGAGTTATTTTTACAGTGATGATGGTGGTGGTGATAATGATGGAGGGATTGCATAGTGGTCGACGGCACTTTCCGTTGCTGATATCCACCATAATATTTAACCGGTGACCAAGAGGGGCTCACCGGTGGGAGCGGTGGGTTATATTGCTTAAATTGTTCACAAGCATGCACAATTTGCCCACCAACTACCGTCATCATGGAATAAATATTTTTAATTTCCTCATCAGGTATTTGGAAAAAGTCCTGAGACAACACCGCAAAATCAGCGAGTTGATTGGGTAAAAAAGAACCCTTTGTCTCTGCCTCATTAGAAAACCAAGCGCTTCCTTGAGTATAAAGCGCTAATGCTTTTTCTCTGGAAAGGATGTTGTCTTCATTATAAAGCAATTGTCCGCCTACAGTTTTTCCTGTAGTAAGCCAATAAAGACATAACCACGGGTTATAACTGGAAACTCGCGTTGCATCAGTGCCCATGCCTATGGGAATTCCTGCCTCAAGAATTTTTTTAATGGGTGGCGTATATAAGGTTTTTTCTTTGCCATAGCGCTCACTGAAATACTCGCCTTGAAATGCCATTCGGTTTTGAATAGCAATCCCGCCCCCTAGCTTTTGTACTCGTTCTATGGAGCGCTCAGAAATTGTTTCTGCATGGTCAAAGAACCAATGCAGTTTATCAATAGGCGTTTCTGCGTGAACTTCTTCATAAACATTCAATGCTCTGGCAATAGACTCATCATACGTTGCATGCAGCCTAAAAGGCCATTTATTTTCTGCTAAAACACGCACTACAGGTTTTAATTGATCTTCCATTACGGAGGGTAAATCGGGACGTGGCTGTAAAAAATCCTCAAAATCCGCAGCGGAGAATACCAGCATTTCCCCCGCGCCATTGTGTCTATAGTACTCATTACCTTGGTGGTAGGTTGAGGTTTGTGTCCAATGGGTAAAATCTTCTAGTTCATGACCTGGCTTTTGTGTAAATAAGTTATAAGCAATCCGCAGCGTGAGTTTATTTTCATTGGCAAGTTCACTGATCACTTCATAGTCTTCTGGGAAGTTTTGAAAACCACCGCCTGCATCGATCACACTGGTAATGCCAAGACGGTTTAATTCCCGCATAAAATGTAACGTAGAATTAATTTGATCCTCGCGACTTAACTTGGGACCTTGTGCTAGAGCAGAATAAAGGATAATTGCATTAGGATGCGCGATGAGCATCCCTGTTGGGTTTCCTTGTTTATCACGCTGAATTAAAGTCCCAGGAAGCTCTTTGGTCTCTTTATCGTAGCCTATGGCATGCAATGCTGCTTTGTTCAACAACGCACGATCGTAGAGATGCAAAACAAAAACCGGAGTATCTTTTGACGCCGTATTAATTTCATCCAAGGTTGGCATTCTTCGTTCTTTGAATTGAAACTCAGTCCACCCCCCTACTACCCTAACCCATTGTGGTGCAGGGGTACGCTCTGCCTGCTCTTTTAGCATCAATAGCGCATCATGAAGACTATGCACCCCATCCCATCGCAGTTCCATATTAAAATTTAACCCACCGCGAATGAGGTGTATGTGGGAGTCATTTAATCCTGGAATCACGGTTTTTTTTTGCAAATCAATCAGTCTGGTTTGCGCGGTTTTTAACTTCATGATGTCAGCATCAGAGCCAAATTGAACGAATCGACTGTCTTTAATGGCAACAGCAGTTATTTTTTCATGAATATCAGAACCCTTAAAATTGCCATTGTAGTATATAACGTCCATAGTGAAACCTCCTTATGACGCTGACGCTTAGCAAAATGCTCATGAAAAAATAGCTGAGCGCATTACTCCTCGATTATTTAACCGTTTTTCCATTCCATTCACTTCGAGATGGTTGCTTATGAACCAACGTATACGCATAATCAACCCCCATACCGTAAGCGCCGCTGTGTTCTTTGACAATGTTCATCACCCCATCATAGGTTTCTCTTCTTGCCCAATCACGTTGCCATTCAAGCAGTACTTGTTGCCAGCATACGGGAACAACACCCGCTTGTTGCATGCGATTCATTGATGATTGATGTGCTGTCACGCTTGTTCCCCCACATGCATCTTCAACAACGTAAAGCTCATAGTCATCTTGCATGGCAGAAAACGCACACATATTGATGCAGACTTCCGTCCATAGACCAGCAAGAATAAGTTTTTTCTTCCCGGTGTTTTTAATCTGCTGTCTGACTTGTTCAGAATCCCAGGAATTCATACTGGTTCGTTCAATAATGTCGTTTTTGGGGAAGACATCAAGTAACTCCGGCCATATGAACCCACTAAAACTTTCTGTTTCTACTGAAGTGAGAATTGTAGGAACGTGGAATAATTTTGCAGACTTAGCAAGGGCCACTGCATTATTTTTTAATGCTTGTCTATCAATACTTACGACACCAAAAGCCATTTGTGGTTGATAATCAATCATTAATAAAGCGCAGTTCTTAGGGGTCAATAACTCTATTTTCTTATCCATCATGTTCGTCCTTGTACAATATTGAGTTGATAAAATTAGATTCCTTAAAATATAGTTCATCAACGACAAAATATTTAATTAGGATTATAATTTTCTACACAACGAGGGGCGGACTCTCATCAACTATTGCAAGGAGCGCAAATGCTACGCATGAAACATGGAGTTTTCATTTTTTTAATGTTGACCTATTGGTCAATCGGTATTGCTCAAAATGCAGGTTATGCGGTTGGACCTCAATATGACACAACACATGTCTATGTTGCTCCAGAAGACTTCGATCGTTTTGTCTCCAGTTTCACTGCTACGTTTGGTGGCAAGACCTCGAAACAGGGCGTTTTTCAAGTCACGCCAACACCTAGTCAAACCATGTCACAGCTTGCTTTAACACCCGCAGGGACTATTTCTGTATTTGGTTTTAAAACACCTATCCCCTATCCCTTTGGGCTTGAGCGTACAGGTTATCTCGTGAACGATTTTGATAAAGCCCTTGCTGATGCCCGCGCTCTAGGCGCAGACATTATTGTCAGCCCCTTTAAGGACCCTATCGGTCGTGATGCAATTATCCAATGGCCTGGTGGAGTCAACATGCAAATCTATTGGCATTTTACCCCACCTAATTATGATCCATTAACGACAATTCCAGAAAATAGAGTCTATGTTTCTCCTGACCGTGCCAAAGAGTTCATTGATAGCTTTACCCAATTCTCAAAGGTGAAAGTTATTGAGGATAATCCTAAAGCTCCAGGAGTAGAAATAGGTCAACCCGCAAGCGCTTATCGACGCATTATGATTGAATCTGGTTTTGGCAAAATGTTGGTTATGGTGACTAATGGACATCTACCCTGGCCATATGGACGAGAAATGACTGGTTATGAGGTGGGCAATTTGAAAGAAACGCTGGCTAAGGCCCAAGCTGCAGGTGTAGAAATTCTTATTGCACCTTTTGCTACAGACAACCGTACCTCAGCAATGGTTAAATTTCCAGGCGGTTATATCGCTGAAATTCATGAAATGTCAAAAAAGAGTCATTAGCATGTACTCTCTGATTAAAATGGCATGAGTTTTAAAAGCATCATTCTCTGCGCGCTGTTATTTTGTTACTTCCCCTTAACAGCCGCGCAGCTTAACTCCTCTTCGGAGGTGCCCAAACGCCCTTCGATTATGTTTAATCGTTGGCAAGAAGATTGGTCCGTATTAGCTAATCCTAAAGTTCCGCGCGAACCATTTGATGAATTAAAGTATATTCCCTTATCAAAAACAGATCCCCACACCTATCTTTCTTTTGGGGTTAATGCACGTGAACGTTTTGAAAGTAATAATGCAGTAAATTTCGGCGTGGGCAATAGCGTACCGCAATCTTACGTAATTAGTCGTCTTGAAGCGCATGCGGATTTACATATTGCCAATCAATTACAATCCTTTGTCCAATTACAAAATGACAATGCCCCTTGGAAAACAATTATTACTCCAGTTGATCAGGACCGAGTAGATTTGGAACAGGGATTTACAACACTTGTTGAGCCTATTGGCGGTGGTACGTTTAAGTTTCGTGTAGGACGACAACAGTTTGCCTTTGATTTACAACGCTTTGTTTCTGTACGCGACGGACCTAATGTGCGTCAATCCTATGATGCAATTTGGGGTGATTATGAACATGGTCTATGGCGCTATATTTCATTTTATAGCCGCCCTGTCATCGTACGCAACATTAGAGCCTTTGATGATTACAGTACAAGTAATTATACCTTCAGCGGATTTCGTATTGAGCGAAAAGTAGCAGGATTAGGTAAAATTAATTCTTATATCGCCCATTTCAAACACGATAATGTGAAATATATTTCCGTATCAGGTAATGAGCGACGCAATATTCTCGATGCACGGCTCGTCGGCCTGGGGGTTGCCTTGGACTGGGATTTTGAGGTTATGGGACAAGAAGGGTCTATTTCTTATAAAAAAATTCGTGCCTGGGCAATAGGATCTCGCTCAGGATATACAATAAAAAAAATAGCTTGGCAGCCAAGAATTGGTTTGCAGTTTGATGCTGCATCAGGTAATCATGATAAGAATGGCAATACTTTAGGCACATTTAATCCACTGTTTCCAAATGGTTATTATATTACTTTAGCAGGATACACTGGGTATTCGAACTTTATTCATGTTAAACCCTCACTCACCGTGAAACCTAATCCTGTATTCAGCGCAATGATAGCGGCTGCCGCTTTATGGAGAGAAACAACAGCCGATGCAATTTATACCCAGCCATTAACCCCAGTCCCTGGGACAGCTGGCGAGGGAGGCAACTATACCGGAAACTATTACCAACTCCGTTTTGATTGGTTAATGTCCTATCATTTTACCAGTGCACTTGAATTCGTGCATTTTCAAGTTGCCGAAGCAATTGCCGCCGTGGGCGGACATAACTCGGATTACCTCGGAGTAGAAATGAAATTTGGCTGGTAATGAGGACCCTTTACTATTGAAACCCGTCATCCCTGTATATGTTAGGTAATTCGTTGACAAAGCTAAATGAACGTAGGCTGGGCTTTTCGTTATGATTGCTTATCGATCTTATGCCCCTTTTACTCCTTGAGTCGTTGTTCCTAAAGAACCAGTAAGTATTTGATGCTCTGTATGTAACGCAATTTGCCTTAAATCCAGGCGAGCAATAATTTTCATCATGGTCGTGTTATTGATTTTTCTTTCTTTCCGCAAAGAGCGCAACTCCTGATGAGCCCCCTCCAAAGCAGCATATCGCAGTTGTCGTTCGAAGGTTAAAGCTAAGATACTCTCTAATTTTTCATTTTCAGTGCCATGGTTTGAGACAATAAATTGATTAAAAGAATCCATTAATTTATTGGCAACCTCCATGCATAAGTCCCGCTCTCGCCCATTGACTTCGTCACATAAGCTCTTCATTTTTGTTTTGATTGCTTCAACTGCGGCTTTAGATAATGCAAGTACCGCTTCATTTTCTTCATCTTGATTGTGCTTATGCAGTAAGTTTTTCAAACCTGGTGTGATTAAAGGCAGAAACAAGCTAGTAATCAATAAAGAACAAAGAACAACACCAATAACAAGAATAATTAACAGCTTACGTTCAGGAAAAGGACCACCATCAGCCATATGCGGCAACGATAAAATCGCTGCCAGAGCAATTGCGCCACGCACTCCCCCGAGCGAAAAAGTACCAATTATCTTTATGTTGGGAAAACGCCAAGAACTCTTATTTCGTCTGGATATTAAGGCTTCGAAAGGCAAGGTTAAATAGATCCATGCAGTACGGAGGAGAATTAGGGTCAGCGTAATAAGAACAACAATCATGGTATATTCAGATAAACTATAGCCTGTTGCCTTAAGGAATTTAATCGCATGGGGCAAATATAATCCTAACAGAATAAAGATAATTCCATTTAAAGTGATATCGAGAACCCCCCAAACAAAATGGCCTTCCAGACGCATTTTGGCCATTGTTCTATCTAAAAATCCAGCTCTATCCACGGTAAAACCCGCAGCAACAGTAGCCAAAACGCCCGAAAAGCCTAACTTTTCAGCGATGAGGTATACCGTAAAAGGTAAGAGCAACAATAATAAATTTTCCGTGGTGGTCTCATGCACGTTATGCTTAGTGAGCTTTCCTAAAAGTGAAATAAAAACATAGGTCAGAGTAACCCCAATGGCAATCCCACCAAGACTAATAAAAAATAGGCTCCATAATGCCCCCTTCAGTGAAAACACCCCAGTTAGCATCGCAGCAACAGCTAATTTAAACGACACCAAACCTGAGGCATCATTTAAAAGTGCCTCTCCTTGTAAAATGTGCATGATGCGGTCGGGTATGCGCGCTCCCGCCGTCATGGATCTGAGTGATACCGCATCTGTTGGCGAAAGTGCGGCTGCTAATGCAAAAGCTGCAGGCAAAGGAATGGCCGGAATTAACCAATGCACCAAATAACCAATTCCTGCCACCGTAAAAAATACCAAACCAATCGACAACATAATAATGGGTCTGGTGTAAAGCAAAAACTCCCGTTTGGGAAAATGCCAGCTGTCATTAAATAGTAAAGGCGGAACGAACAACAACATAAACAGTTCCGGATTAAACCCCACAGCAAAAAACTCAGGAAATAAATCGGCCAGGAGTGTTCCTACGGCAATTTGTATTAATGGTGTTGGTAGGAAAGGAACAAAACGTGTCATTACCCCAGAGATCACCATTAAAAAAAGAAGAATTAAACAAATCAACGCACCTTCCATCGTCCTATTTCCTCCGAGATATCGAAATAATTTCAATATGCGCGAATAGCGCAAAACATTCAACCTATTATGATAATCAATATTAGCCCTCTTGCATAACCTCGGATTTTTCAGCGTTCAATGTAAATAAATCGTAATTTTGGGCATTATTTAATCGATTTGAATGTCAATGCCAGTATCATCTCCCGAGAAAAATATTAGGAGATAAATAATGACGTGCAAAAAATTCATCATGGCTTGGAGTACCGCTTTACTCTGTATGACTTCATTTCCTTCGCAGGCAGTGAGCGAGAAAAACCCAAATCAACTTAATTTATTTTTAATTTCAGACCCACATGTAGATGTTACCAGCAAAAAAACAACGAATATAAACCCGCCACCACATACTTCCAAAGAATTAGACAAACAAAGTTTAAGCACTTTAATCGCAAAGGTAGGTGCACAAGTCGATTTAGCTCAAACAACAAATCATGTCCTTGTCTTACTCGGCGACTTACCCGCGCATAACGCATACTCACGTAAGACAACCCGAGCTAACATTAACTTCGTATTCGAGCAACTGTTTGAAAAAATAAATCCATCCCCTTACTTTTATGTTTTTGGTAATAATGATTCGTTTCAAAGAGACTATGGCCCCTTTACCTATCATGATGAATCTGCTGCTGATTTGTTAAAAGCGATAACCGGGACTCAAGATGGATTTCTGTCAACAGGGCTACAATGTCCCTTTAACGGAGAAAGTTGCATCCATGATAAAAACCCCAAATATGGTTATTACTCTGCTTATGTAGGTGAGCATCTCAAACTTATTTCGCTCAACAGTGTTTTATTTGTATCAAGACCCCAATTTAATCCTTCTCGAGAAGGCGCTACAGAAGCGCTGCAATGGTTAGAACAAGAGCTGAAAACAAGCAAAATAAATCATGACCAGGTTATTTTAGCCATGCATGTCCCACCTCAGAGTTGGGAATCAACCTATAAAACCCCATTTAAAAAAATTATTAAAACTTATCCAGAAACGGTAATTGGCATGCTCGCAGCCCATTCTCATTTTGATGAGATCCACGCCATTAAAATTGCGAATAAAGACTTCGTGATCCCCATCATTTACTCAGCTTCTATTGGCGTGGATCACGGCAATGCTTCTTCGTTTAAAACGATAACTCTATCAAGACAGGATGAAAATACACCTTGGCAATTGAAAAACTATATCACCTACAATTTCATTGGTGCGACTGCCAGTAAGAGCCAGCTCAATCAATATTACGATTTCAATCAAGCCTTTTGTTCAGGAACATCTACCGAAACTGTGGCTACTTGTCTTAAAAAGCACATCAGCAAAAATAAATTTGATAAGACTACCAGCACCCTGATGAGCCAACATTATACTGCCGGCAATCCCAATAATATTCAAAAAATTGATCCCTCTTCACGCTGGATTATGAGCATCAAGTGATGAATCAATTGGTCTCCTCAGCAAAATATTGTAAACACTATGAAGAAGTTATTGTTGCGCCTAGAGGCGAAAATGAAACTGAACAGTTAACACAAACCATAGAAGAGCATCAGTTAAACAATATTAGGATACTCAACCTAGGCACTGAGTTTTTAACAGTTTCGTCAACTCAAGTACGCGCTATTGTGGGTCAAACACCCAATGATGAGGAACCGAAAATAGACAACTTGATTACCCCAAGTACTTCGGCGTATATTAGAAGTCATTATTTTTTCAAAGATAATTATCATGCCGAACACCATCGCGCAGCACTGACCATACAAAATGCTTGGCGGAGATTTGCTAGCTCAAGAACAACAGAACAACAAGCTGATGCCAGTGAAGATCCTACGCCAAATAGCCCTACCGTTTCCTGATTATCAGAAAAGTAGTGTTGGGCCAAAGCCCAACCTACGCTCATCCCTGCTCAGCTAAATTGCAGCCTGGGTGAAAGCGAAGCGGAACCTGGAAGAACGGAGCCTGATTTTTATCTGAAACCCGGGTTACGGCTTCGCCTTCACCCAGGCTACTTTCTGACTACTGCGCAGACACTCACTTCTCTTTAGCGTATGACGCTAAATCATATCTTCAAGAAAACCCATCACCACATATAATTAATAGACAAAATGAACCAATTTTTTTCCAAATAAAATCTATAATTTATATAAGGTACTATCAATAGAGCATTGCCAAAATGAAAATATTGATCAATGGAAAACCCATTAGTTTGACCCAATTATTAACCGAACACGGAATTAAGAATGATGGTAAGAAAAAAATTTCAGTTAAAAGTGGTTATTTATTTGAAGATTCATTAATTGACAGAATCATGGACTTAGAGGCACAACTTGCCAAAATGTTACCTAAAGAACCACCCATACCACAAGAACCTTCTCATACCGAACAAGAATACATTCCTTTTGAAGGTCCTGCTTCTATATGGGTTGATGATAATCGTGATGACTCAGATAAATATCGTACCGTGCAGAAACCCGCCGAACAATATCAGCGTGAAATGAAAAAATATATGGCAGATCTTGGAGTGCACAAAGAATTATCGCAACAATATAAGGAACAGGTCAGTAAGATACAAAGCACTCCACAGTATCTCCGTATGGCCGAGGAGTTACAGGCATTAAACCAGGTGCACAAAGCGTATTCTGCCGCTCCAAAAATTCCTGAGTGGCAAGAGGTAAAATCAAATTTAATCAAAGCGATTAATGACTCAGGAACAAGTAGAAAGGGAGGGGAGAGGATACGTGCAGAAATAGATCGACTTGAACAACTGGATCTTGATCCTGAAACAAAAATAGCAAGAACTATCGATTTCATGCTGCAAGAATATCGCCATATCCTGCGTAGTGGGCTTACAGGCATGTCCTCAAGCGAAACAGGTAGTCGTTTAGCCGCAAATTTACAGAACTTCTCCCAAAAATTGGGAATTGAATTACCCAAATCACTGGAAAAAGGACAGCCATTAACACTGCAATCACTGCGTGACAATGGCAAGATCAACGAGGCTTTGTATGATCATATGACCACATCCATTGAGGAAGACCATGGAAAGCGTTTGAATTTTTAGGGTCATAATGCTGCATACAACCTAGCTATTAAAAAATTCCCTAATGGAATCATGGGCTGCCATCGTATCGTCAAAACCTAGTTTGATGAGTTCGCGGGTGAATTTTTTTTCAAACAAAAGAAAACTCAGTAAATCGCCAGAATGACGTTTCGCCCCCAGAAAATTAAGCAAAATACGTAATAACATGGGCATATTGTTATACTGCGATTGCGCAATCGTGGCGATATCCACGCTTGGACGCAAATGTAGCGTTTGAATGGGTCGCCAAGGGGCATGCTCTTTTTTCTCCATAGGTAACATATGAGCCATCGTATTCATGTGGCTAACCATCTCCAGATCGCGCTCGAGATTGTCTAAAAATAAGCCGTTGACCATATTACCCAAAACGCGTGTGAAATCGATATCGCCCTTCTGTGATTGTTCTTGGCTTTTTAAATCCGGTAATTTGCGCGTGCCAATAACTAAAATTTTATCCATTTGACAACGAATAGCGCCACGGAGTGGAGCCGCTAAGCCTACATGCCCATCTCCATAATGAAACCCATCGATTTTTGCTGGAGGAAAGAATAAAGGTAATGAGGTTGATGCCAGGAAATATTCCATTTGCAGGCTCACTCTTTGGCTGCTGTGGAGTGGATCATGCCAATCCTCAAAATCATCCGCGTGATGCTGATAGAACGAGATGGTTTTTTGCGTTTCATAACAACTGCTAATGACCTCCATCATTTCTAAGTGCTTATTCTTGATGACACGATCCAAGACTTCAAAATCAATAATGTTATTAATAAATTTTTGTAATGGTGATGTATCAAGAATATGCCCTAATAGCCGCTGCTTTATAAACATGCTGCTCATATTGCGCATCGCAGATTTACTTAGTGCATAGTTACTGGCTTTGAAAATGTGCTGGCAGGTAATATCGCGCCATAACTCATCTAACTTGTTCGCCCCCGCAGAAAAATCCAGTGCATTCTCAGCCAATACACCTGCATTAATACTGCCGACACTAGCGCCTGTAAGCATGTCGAACGGAATTTGTTTTGAGTTAAGAATCGTGCTGATCGCTTTGAGCACCCCAGCCTGATAGGCTCCGCGGGCTCCACCACCAGCCAAGTAAAGCGCAATTTTAGCCATTTCTTATGTTTTTAGAAAAAGAGATCAAAATATAGCCTTGTTGCAGGTCGCTGGCAAGAGCAACAGGTCCCCAATAGGGAGCGAACTGGCTTCGAGGTATTGACAAAGTTACTGACACAGCTGTATATTAATAATACAAATATTTTTTTACAGATTTTTATGTCCCTTTCTACTGTACACCACAAGTTAAATAAAGAAGCAGGCTTCACTCAAGCCTTTGCTTGCTTTTTTTATTTTAGCTTTTTTAGCCCGGAGCTGGGTGGTCGGTAGAAGTAACTAACACTCCAACCCCCAGCATAGTCTGGGGGTTTTTGGTACCCGAATACCCAGACAATCAAAAGCATGGGAGTTGGATACAACCAAAAAAGGAGTGTCCATCATGTACCATCAGCCACGAGCACCTCGTTCCCTGGATCTATCCGAAGTACTTACTGCGTGTAGGAGGGGATGATGAGCTACTCAATCTTAAAAAAACTACCTCCAGTAGAAGAAATTATTCAAGAAATCCCATTGTCTCTTAAAGCCCATCAACAAATTGCCCGCGACCGCGAAGAGGTCAAAGCAATTTTAGAAGGCCGTGATCATCGCCTGTTGATGATCGTTGGACCTTGTTCTGCCTGGCCCAAACAAGCTGTTTTAGAGTATGCCCGCCGTTTAGCGCAATTAAATGAGCACGTAAAAAATGAACTAAAATTAATCATGAGGGTATATATTCAAAAACCTAGGACCACTAAAGGATGGACAGGACCTGTTAACCAACCCGATTTATTTTCTGCTCCAGATATCGCGGCAGGAATAAAGTACACGCGAGATATGATGATTAAAGTCATCGAAATGGGACTGCCAATTGCCGATGAGGCGTTGTTTACCCATAATGCCAAAGGATTTCTTGAGCTCCTCTCATGGGTGGCAATTGGTGCTCGCAGTTCAGAAGATCAGGAGCATCGAATTTTTGCCTCAGCTCTAGACTGCGCTGTAGGGTTAAAGAATCCCACCCACGGCTCATTAGCGATTGGGGTAAATAGTATTGTGGCCTCACAACATAATCATGTGGCTGTATTTGATGGCTATGAAGTGCAAACACATGGCAACCCACATGCACATATGGTTCTTCGCGGTTCCAATCATGCCCCAAATTACTCCATTGCCCACCTTCAAGAAGTAAAGCAACATATGGACATGCATCAGATCGTCAACCCATCCATCATCGTCGATGTCAGCCATGATAATTGTCTGGTCGATGGCAAAAAAAATCATCACTTACAACCAGACATTACTTTAAGTGTTTTAGAAAGTATTCAAAGTCATCCAGAGTTAAAACAGTTGGTCAAAGGATTCATGGTTGAAAGTTTTATCAAAGAGGGTAATCAAAAAGTTGATTCAGCGAATCCTGAAGATCTGGATTTAAGCGGGCTATCCATTACCGATCCATGTTTAAGTTGGGAACGTACCGAAACGTTTCTGTTGGAATTAGCGAAGTTACGCGCTTTAGAGAAAAAACAATTACCCATGGAGGAACTCGTATGAGCATTTTATTGGGTGTTTCCGGTGATGCGGGTTCGTTTTCAGAAGAGGCAGCTTTGCTTTATGCCAAGCAAAAAGAAATCGACCCGATTCTTGTGCACTTATTGGATATGGAAGGTGTGCTCCATGCCATTGAACATGAAACCATTGATTTGGGCATACTGCCCGTTGTGAATCTAATCGGTGGCTTGGTTAAGCCCGCCTTGCACGCGATGGGACGGCATTTATTTACCCCCATTGATGAGTTATGGCATGAAATTAATCAATGTTTGCTTGTACGACCTGGTACCCAGTCTCAGCAAATTAAGCACATCGTGTCACACCCGCAAGGGCTTGCTCAATGTCGCCAATTTCTGCAAAAACAATTCAACAATACGGAACAAATCGAATGGATTGATACTGCAAAAGCCGCTAAAGATTTGGCTGAAGGAATATTGCCAGCCCATGCAGCAGTCATTGCGCCAAAACGTTGCGCACAACTGTATGGTTTGGAAATAAAAGCGGCCAATATTCAAGACCGTCATCCAAATCAGACTGCTTTTATCTTGGTAAAAAAATATGACATTCACGCAAGTCTTCTCAAGTAAGGAGCATATCATGTCGACACTCGAAGAATTGAGAGAACAAATTGAAGAGGCTGATGCATGCATCATTGAAACCTTAGCCAAACGCCAAGAACTATCAAAACAAATCGGTGCTTTAAAATCGAAAGAAGGGAAAAAAATAATGGATCGCTCGCGCGAAAAACAATTATTTGAGTATTATGATCATTTATCCAAACAGTACCACTTGCAAGAGGACTTTATTAATCGCTTATTCAAAATAATCATATCCAACTCTAGAAAGGTACAAAAATAATGACTCATTTTATAAAAAAGATGCTACCTGCAGACTCAGCAACCGTCGCGGTTAATTCATTAGCTCAGCAAAAAATAAATGAGGGTATTAAAATTTATAATTTCAGCACTGGTGAACCCAGACTTCCTCCTCATCCCTCAATTGTTACCGCAACCACAGAGGCTCTGGAACAGGGAAAAACTCTTTATCCTCCAGTCGCAGGTATTCCAGAGTTACGACACTTGGCCAGTTCGTGGATGCATAAAATGTATGGTTGTTCGTTTACAAAAGAAAACTGTCTTGTCGTGAATGGCGGAAAATTTGGCATCTATTTACTGATGCAATTATTAGTACAACAAAACGATGAAGTGATTATTCCAGCGCCCTATTGGGTCTCATATCCAGCCATGGCCCAGTTATTTGGCGGCACTCCGGTCATGGTTGACACTAAAGAAGCAGAAGGATGGAAGTTGACCCCGCATGCACTGAAAAAAGCATGTACACCACAAAGTAAACTGCTTATTCTGAATAACGCCACCAATCCAACGGGTGCATTATATTCTGCAGACGAGCTCGCTGAACTACTGCACGTTGCTCAGGAACACAATCTGCTTATTATCGCGGATGAAGTATACAGTGCCCTCACCTACGATAAACAGGCCTATGTATCGTGTGGTTCGTTTCCGCAATTTCAGGAGCGGGTAGTTGTTATTCAAAGCTGCTCAAAAAATTTTGCGATGACGGGCTGGCGCATTGGTTTTGTTTTCGCGCCTCAATCCATTATCCAACCTTTAACTACCTTGGTTAGCCAAAGTACCAGCGGCGTGACCACGTTAAGCCAATGGGCAGCCATGGCCGCCTTAAACGAGGCAAATAATATAAACATCTGGGTACAACAATGCATGCAAAAAAGAAGAAATGCGATAATTAATGCCTTATATACAGCGTTTGGCATAAGCATAAGACCACCTGCTTCATCGCTTTATTTATTTCTTTCCATAAAAAATCTGGGTTTTGCAGAAGAAAACTCAGAAGAATTTTGTAAACAGGCCCTGGAAAAGGCACATGTTGCCCTTGTGCCAGGAATTGCCTTTGGTAAAGAGGGTTATGTGCGCATGTCGTTTGGCGGAAATGAAGAGGATTTAAAAACAGGAGTCGAGGCATTAGCCCAATGGCTGCATCACAATGCTTAATAAAATCAGCTTCATAATATAGCTGGGTGGAGGGCAATGCCGAAATCCGGGTTCCGCTGCGCTGCACCCAGGCTACAAAAGCCTAAATACTAAAAAATTACCCTTGATTTTTTAATAGTGTATCTTAATAAATTTAGGGATATAATTTTACTAAGCATATTTCATTGTTATTCAAAACTATATGATCCGTCTAATAATCTTTCTTATGCTTTTCCCTACTGTGATTTTGGCAAAGAATCAAACGGTTTACTACGACCCCCAAACGGTTGTGTTGACTGGAGTTCTTAAAACACTTCAATTTCCAGGAGCACCAAATTATTCTGACATCAAAAACGGTGATACCGCAGAAACTGGGACCTACATCATCTTAGATAAACCAATTGATGTAGAAGCTTCTCCTGCAACAAAAGGCAGTAACGATAATTCCTCAGAAAAAAATGTTTCACTGCTCCAACTTGTTGTCCCAGAAAAACAGTTCTGGGAGCAAATTAAGGAAGGTCATCACGTTCGAATCAAAGGCACCTTATTTCATGCACTCACTGGACATCATCACGCGCGGGTATTAATCAATCTTACCCAGATCCAACTGCTTACACAGCCAAAGCAAAATAATCCACTGCACCTAACTCCTGAAGACAAGCAGTTTATAGAACAGCAGCACGAACAGTTAAATAATAAAAATGAGCACTAGAATAGCGATTATTAACGCAGCGTCATTACCAGATCAGAACGCCTATTTATTGTGTTAGTTTTTTCATCACCGCAAGAAACAATTCCGAGTTCAAAAAGTACTGTAACCAAGCATGTACATAGGGATATCCACTGCGGGCAAACCATTGTGGATCAACCATATAAAACTGTCTAATAAAGGGAAATATAGCAACATCGGCTAAATTGATCCGCTCCGCTAAAAGAAAGCGTTGTTTCATTAATAAAGAATTTAATTTATCGAGATAATGGCTCGCCTTTTCTCGATAATATAGTGGATCATTTTTCTCTGTGCGTTGCGGGTATTTATAGTTATCCAGAATGGGTTTGAAGTGTACATCATTCAAATGGATTAATTCATTACTTTGCTCTTCGAGCTCGCTGCATAACCATCCTTCCGGATCCGATTGTGTTAAAGCCCAAATCATAATATCAATGCTTTCATCAATAACCCGACCATCTTCTAAAACTAACACTGGGACAGTGCCTTTGGGTGAGGCCAAAAGCATCTCTTGAGGTTTATTTTTAAGTTCAACCTCATATTGTGCGACTTTAATCTTAGAGTACAGGAGTGCCATTCTTGCCCTGATCGCAAAGGGGCAACGTCTAAAGGTAAAGAGTAACGGATACTCCACCGGATTTAGACTATTTTTTGACTTATCATAAATCATATAATCCACATTCCCACCCACATGATCATTATATTTACACAATCCACGCGCAAGATGTATAATTATACATCTACTTGCAAAAAAGGTAACATCATGGTCAAGATTGTTGTAGAAAAAAATCACCATGAGATCGTTCTACTGGATACAGATAAGATCCGGCTCAGTGACTCATCTGAGTATTATAGAAAACTTTCATCCTGCGGCAAACTGGGTGAAGCGATAGATAAAATGTCAAAAATTGACCTTGCCAACGATGAAAACTGGAGAGTAGCAATACTCTTAAAAACCTTACAGAAGAAACAGGTGGAAGCTTCAGAACCAGAATTTGCCTTGCTTTTAAAGAAATGCAAAGAATTTTCGGGAGCATCCAACTCACATCAGCTTAAGAGTATGAGTGGGTTAAGTTGTTATCGGGTAGGCGCTGATGCAGGAGCAGGATTTAAACAAGGTGATTTGGACATCTTAGGCACTGAAGGGTTTGTAGACTGCGTGGGGGTCTTGATTACCACCCCAGATCAAAGCGGAAACCCTTGTTATTATGTAGCCCACATCTATGGCGTTCGCACCACAAAATTGGCGGTTCAAGAAGAATTGGACAAAATACTTTCAGATGTACAAAGTCTTACTGGAAGAAATCTCGCTTGGCCACACTTAAAAGATCAAGTAACCCTGGTAGGTGCAGGAAGTGACGAAGAAGAACCCAGTTTATGTTATAAACAAACATTTAAACTATTAACGCAAAAAGGAGTGAATCCTACCCCGTTATTTGGCAGTAGCGCCGTTTTTAACTTAACTGCAACAGGCGATGATCTCATTATCTTAGATCCCGAAGGACAATTAAATGAGGGGCGTCAATCCAAACTGCCAAGAGCAGGTCATGGGGCCTACTCCCCTGTTGATACGATGAGCGATATCTCCCCAGTGACGATTGAACAACAACTTGCGGAGGAAAATTCGGTTGATACGCTTTCTCATCAATAAGTGATTGTGCGATGATTGAATTATAGACAGTATGCGTCGACAGGGCTCTTAAGCCCCGCGTTTGCTGAAATGAACTCGCACTCCCCCAAACTCCATTATGAAGCTTGATTAACACGTAGCAAAATTCATCCAACAGGATACCACTTCGTTTCCTAAGATGTTATAACTTATGTTTTTTTCCATCCAGGATTTATCACATGGAATACCGGCCGGATATTGATGGCTTAAGAGCCATTGCTATTCTCTTTGTTTTATTTTTTCATGCAGGTCTCAAAGTAGTCCCTTCTGGCTTTATTGGTGTTGATGTATTTTTTGTTATTTCTGGATTTTTAATCACAAGCATCATTCATAATTCATTACAAAAAAATCATTTTTCTTTTATTGATTTTTATAATCGTAGGCTCTGGCGTTTGCAACCAGTACTTATCTGTTTAATCGTTACAACGCTACTTTTGACTTTAATTTTTTACTTACCTGAAGATTTGATTCAATATGCCAAGAGTGCTCGCAAAACCTCCCTGTTTATTTCCAATGTTTTTTTTGAAAACGCAACCAAGGGTTATTTTTCACCGAATATAAACCAATTGCCTTTATTACATACCTGGTCATTATCTATAGAGTGGCAGTGTTATCTGATCTTACCTGTCGTCATGTACGCTCTTTATCGAATAGTAAGCAAACAACATATTGCCAAAGTCATCTATTTTCTGACGCTACTTTTTTTTGTTTTGGCTTTATTTTTCTCCATTAAAGAACCAACAAAAACCTATTACCAACTGTTAAGTCGTATTTTTGAATTTTTAATTGGTGCCTGCATTGTTTTTAGTTCGAATCGTTTTACATTCAATAAATATTTTGTAGAGCTCATCAATATTATTGCGCTCCTCTGTTTATTTTATATCGCTACCCATGAACAAGTTAATGCAGGATTCCCCAACTGGTATGCGCTTATCTTATGTTTGGCAACTGGGGTATTGCTTGCCTCAGGGGGACTGAACCCTAAACCACTGCTCAGTCGCTTGCTTTCAGTAAAACCACTAGTATTTATAGGTTTAATTTCCTATTCATTATACGTTTGGCATTGGCCCGTATTTGTGTTGATTCGTTATTTAGGGTTCTCAGAAACCACGCCCGTTTTATTACTTGCTTTCGGTCTCATTTTCATCATTGCTTATTGTTCTTGGCGATTTATTGAGAAACCTACTCGCAAGCTTCATAAGCTTCACTTTGGTTATAGTGTTACTTATTTATTCGTAGTCCCCGTCATCTTCATGCATATCAGTGATCATGAAATTAGAAAATATGAAGGATATCCGCAGCGTTTTGAAGAAATGGCTCGCATTAGCAGTCAATTAAAAGACTATGCAAATCCCCAAAGAGTTTTGTGTCTTCAGGAAAAAAACGTGGACGTAAACACCCAATGCACCCTGGGTGCAACGAATGCAAACAGCAAAAAAGGATTTATGTTTGGTGATTCACACGCGAATCATTTGTGGGGATTTATGGATACTCTGGCACGAGAAGCAAACATATCCATTCTTGCGCATTCGACTGTTGCATGTCTTTCTTTACCTGGAATCGAACAATATGATTGGAATAAAGAAGTTTATACTGCATGCCATGCTCAGATAAAACGTTATTATCAGATGATCAAAACAAATCATTATGATTTTGTGATCTTGGGACAAAATTGGGACGGTTATTTGGGTAATAAATTAATTACAAATGAACCAGTCGAATTAGTGAAAGAACGCATTGAAAAAGCTTTAGATAAAGCGTTACACATTATTGTTGCATCGGGCTCCCAGCCTATTTTGCTCAAATCCATCGCGGTACGTGACTCTTATGATTGTTTTTTTAATCACATCAAACAACGAAGCAAATACGATCCCCAACAATGTGATTTTGATATGTCGGCCAATTGGCAGCCCTGGCAGGATGATTTATTTGCACGTATGAAAAACAAATATTCGCAATTAATCATTATTGACCCCAAAAAGGTGCAATGCCCCAAAGGCAGATGTCATGCGGAGATTAATGGCATTCCTGTATTTCGTGATTCTGGACATATTACAGATTATGCGGCCTACCACTTAGCAACCCGTTATCTACACCATTATCAAAATCCTTTACTATAAAATTTTAGATGAGCACTTTAGTATTTTATTAGGCTCTTTATGTGATCCGGGGTCTTATATTACCAACAATTGAACTAACGACCCAAGCAGTGCTCTCCCTCTTTTTCTTACGTTATGCACAAACTCGAAAAACCCAAGAGAGATTGGTAGTTTTTCTTGTGAAATCCCTCTGTGTGGTCTAAGCCAGGATCGCAAAAGAGACCAGAATCCTTCCATCGTATTAACATGTACTTCATGAAAACCCACCATCTTCGTCCCGAGCATATTCACCAGCGCCATGCGCCTCGAAGTCGGTTTCGTCGGCCTAGGCGTCTCTTTTTTTTGACTGCAGAAGGATTGCCTTGGTGTCCTGCGGCAACATAGACCTCATCATACTCTACCTCGCCAGATAGCTTGCTCTGAGGTTTTTTATCAACCATGCCACTGCTAAGTATACTTGCCATATAATGCGCATTCTCCTTATTTAAACACAGTTCTTTTGCAATCTGTTCCGTTGATAAATTTGGTCGGTGATGGCCTGAAAACACTGTGTTTGTTAAATGTGGGTGTGAATTCTCACCATAACAAGATAAGCAATATCTTAGATAATATGGTGTAACTAACAACGCAGATATATGCTTAAATTTTGCTCTCTTGGAACATTGGTGGGCTTTGTTTAGCCCCCCCTTAAGTCAGTTGACCGTTCCATTACTCCCGATGGGCCATGGTTCTAATAGCGTGACGCATTATGCGCCACCAATAAATTGTGCATGTTTGAGGTATTCTTCATAGTCATCAGAATCAATATCATTAATAAAAGATTCTGAACGTTTTTCATATTCATTTTTAAAAAACCGATAGTGCATACTTGCGTTTTGAGCTAGCATATTAGCAGATATAACCGTGGTAATTACCCCTAGTGAACTCATTAAAACCTGGCCTAGCCCAATTACTATTCCAGGTACACTGACAGGAGCTGCTAGTGCGATACTTGTTATTACTAAAGCAATTCCTAATGTTAGGGCTAGGCTATTTATCAATATATTGCCTAGACCTGTCGAAAACGGATGGGAATTTTTATATTCATGTACTTGTGCTTTGAATCTATTGAATTCAGCTCGTAATGCTTCGCGATTTTTCTTTGTAGGGGCCTGCATAACCAGAGCTGCTTTTGTGAGAATTGATTTAAAAAATTCTGCTTCTGCTTCTTGCATTATGTTATAAAGATCATTAACAGCAGAAAAAAAGTTATTTCCATTTTTTGCTATAGCCAAAATCTCTTCCTTACTTTTTTTTAAGCCTCCATAATTTGCATTCTTATTTAATAAACGGTTGATCTCATATTTATGATGATTTTGAGATAACTCACGGAGTTCTTTTACAAAACTACTTGTAACATTTTCAGGCAATAAAGCATAACTCATAATTTACTCATAAAAAAATATGAATGCTAATGGATTAATAACTATTTTTAAAGAAAAGTTGAATAAATTTTGAATTGTGTTGCATCACATTGAGCAATATACATCTTCATAACATCAAGATCCTGGATCACATAAAGAGCCTTTTATTAAATGCAAATTAGATGCCAGACATCCCTCGATGAATTGTAAAAAAATCGCAATAAAGTGCAGTTCCTTGAATGCCACACCTCTTTTTTGATCTATATTGTTACAAATTGAATTGATTTTGATTTTTATACTGCCGTTATTTGGAGATTTGTTTATGTCAACGTCTGATACAGAAATGGAACGATTAATAAGAGGCAGAGCTAGAGAAGCACGCGAAAGAGAAAGAAAGAGGTTGCAAGAGTTAGAGCTTGAACAAGAGCAACATAGACAAAAAATAACACTCCAATCACAAAAAATGAGTGTAGACATGCCCAAATTAGTTGCGGATTTCAAAGAAAAGTTCAACAAAGAACCTAACAGAGATGGTTCATTGGGTTTTAGTTCACATGAATCAGCAACTGAATTCTTAAAGGGGCAAGCAACTGCAACTTCGCCTCGCGAATTCCATTTAGCCAAATTAGATCAAAACGGTAAGCCCACGAATTATCACATGTATTCCTGTGGTAGTGGCCATCTCTTTCAAGGGACCTTAGAAGAAATCAAAACGCAGATAAAAGAGGCTTTAGCAACTGCTACTGGAGATAAAACAAAACTCAAAGAGGGACAAGCTTATATTGACTCGTGGCTGGCAACAAAATCGCAAGAGGCAACCAGTGGTATGCGTCAAAACATGAATAACCTGAGAAATCCCGAAGACTCCTCCACCCCATCAGACTCCAGGCAAAGAGGTTTAAGTACTTAAAAAACATGTAGCCTCTATTAGCAACAGCGTACAGGCTACTTTCATGGGCATTCTCTCATTCCAATCTAGGGGATTTTTGCCTACTCGTCTATGCAATACGCATGCATGCTTCAATTAAAAGTCTCTTCCACATTGAAGTGCTTTAAGACAAACTTTATAATTTCACTTAGTTAAAATCACAGGATAAAGCATGAACAGAGACGAAAATACGCAAGCAGCTGGAACCTTAACCAATGAGGACTATTCCAAAGCGATGAATTTTATCGGACAAAACTTATTGTCCTCTTTAATTCAATCCGTGGAAAAACTACCACCCAATTTGCGTAATAACAACATCATATCGCAAGCCCTCTCTGCATTTTTGGCGAATATTATTTACAAATAATCGCCAGGCAATCCCGAGTCATGCCAACAAATGCTTGAAGCGATTACCAATCTTGTAAAAATGCAACTCAACAACATCCCGCTACCATCAAAATAAAAAGAAAATAACCATATGGCACTGCGCTAATATGCGCTACCCGAGGAGCAACCCCAAAGTAGCCGTACTAGCGGAGCGTCTTCAAGACGCTCTCCAAAGATGATGAACTTCCATTATTACAGTGCTGAAATTTTTTATTATTACAGAAGCATGAATATCGAATACTGTAAGTAAATGACAAACTAATTACAAATGCATACCATCGTCTTTTCTTTGCTCAGCATCTTGCGACACTTCGCCCTCCCGCAATTGTTTCAGTACATCTTTTGCTTTGTCGTAAAAAAGTTGTGAGGTTTCTCCTCTTCGATTAAAGACCCCATGATCTTTTTTAGTAGCTGATTCATTAATTTGTTTCTCAACTTGTGTTAATGCTTCATTCCAAGTTATTGCTCCATTTTTAGCATGCTCAATTGTTTTTAAGACTTCATTCATTCCTTTAGGGACGGTATTTTTAATTCCTGTAACTTCATCAACGATTTTTTCTCCACCAAACATACCAATATCCCATTTAGTATCCATAATAAGGTATTGAATACCTTGTAAGGTTGCCTTTGCGGCTTGTTCCTTGGGGGTAAGCACCGCTTTTGAGACGTCCTTCTTAGTAAGTAGTCCCTCATCAGTCAATACTTGCTGTTGCCACTGTGTCACTTGGTTTAGGTGTTCTAATTGATACGTTAACAATTGCTTTTTAAACTCATTTTTTTCCTGGCTGCTCGCCTTCGATTGTTCAATACTGCGATAAATATCATGAGCAGGAACAGTTCGTAAAAGTGTTTCATAAAGGTAAGCGTTGTCATCAACACTACATTTAGTCTTAATCGAAACTGGTGCATGAACAAATAAATGCCCCGCTTGCTCCGCATCGTTTTTATAAACTAAATCATCATCAATAAAGATAATGTCTTCGGCTGCTACACCCAAACGCTCCTGATATGCTTTCAATAATTCGTTCTTTGACTGTTCAGTATTCGTCTCTCGAAGCGCTTTACCAATGTCTCTTGCAATATCTTCTTTGAGGAAAGGCCTATCTTTTCCCAAAAAATGATCAAGAGCCCCATACATGGTTTTAATATAGCTTCCATAGCGTGGATCGTCATCTGCCATTTGAATACGTTGAGAGCCAATTACTGGATGGACATTATTTTGGTGTAAGATATCTAATGTTAATTTTACAAAAGGCATATTGATGGCAACAAAATCACCCGCACCTATTGCTGCCTCATCTTGATTAGGTGATACATAGTAGACATCATTAGAGGTATCTTGGGGTTTGTGATATCCGCGATTTATAGGGCCATCAACATCAAAGACTGCAAGTTTTCGCTTTTTACCCACAATACTTCTCCTACAAACAGGTATAATTCAATTATAGACGAATACTCTTAACTCAATATTAACTTCCCAAACCTCTCATCACGCTTATATTTAGCAATATCAAAAGCTTAATCTGTCAATGAGTTTGAGATATAGTATGATTTTAAGAAGCGAGTCCTTAGCCCAATATATTTTTGAACGATAAAATTTTTTACTTCTTAAAACCAGGTACTAAGGTTTTAATTTCACATTGGACTTGAACATGATTATTTCTTCTATCGCTGACTACCGTGAAGCCGCGCGACGGAAACTCCCTCGCTTTTTATTTGATTATATTGATGGCGGTGCTTTTGCGGAACAAACACTAAAAGCCAATGTCGAAGATCTTGCCAAGGTAACCTTACGGCAACGTATTTTAAAACATGTAGGACAGCTCCATTTTGACACAGAACTTTTAGGACAAAAACTGGCAATGCCAGTCATCTTAAGTCCCATAGGTCTTACAGGAATGTATGCCCGACGCGGTGAGCTCCAAGTTGCCAAAGCTGCTGCACAAAAAGGGATCCCCTTTACGTTATCTACAGTTTCAGTATCTTCCTTGGAAGAAGTCTCCGTCCACAGTCCTCAACCGGTATGGTTTCAACTGTATGTACTGAAAGATCGTGGTTTTATGCAGAATATGCTTGAACGAGCTCAGGAATGTGGCGTGACTCATCTTGTGTTCACAGTGGATATGTCCACACCAAGTGCCCGCTATCGAGACGCACACTCAGGTATGTCTGGTCCATTTGCTCGCACACGTCGCGTCCTCCAAGCCATGATGAAACCCTCTTGGGCTTATCAGGTTGGCCTTATGGGACGTCCACATGAGCTGGGAAACATCTCTACCTATTTAAAAAAAACCATAGGCTTAGAAGATTATATGGGATGGTTAAATAACAACTTTGATCCTTCAATCAGTTGGCGCGATCTAGAGTGGATACGCCAGTTTTGGAAAGGACCCTTGCTGATTAAAGGAATCCTTGATCCAGAAGATGCAAAAGATGCAAAAGCATTCGGCGCAGATGGAATTATCGTCTCCAATCACGGCGGACGCCAACTTGATGGCGTATTATCTACCGCCAAAGCACTGCCTATGATTGTAGATAAGGTCCGTTCTGATCTTACAATTCTTGTTGACTCGGGAATTCGTTCAGGACTCGATGTAGTGCGTATGCTAGCCCTTGGTGCTCAAGCCGTGTTCGTAGGCAGGCCTACTGTCTATGCTTTGGCGGCACGCGGGCAAGCAGGGGTAGAACATATGCTTGATCTGATTCGCAATGAAATGGGAATCGCCATGACCTTGATGGGAGTTAGCGCATCTACAGAAATTAATCAAACTCATCTTTGTACTTTATAATGAGACAAAATTATTTTTTTAATGATCTGTAAATGAATGCCCTCAGCCCTGCCCCTATCCCATAAATGGGAGAGGGAGTTCTTTTATATTCATTCCATTTACTAAATATCCCTTCTCCCCACCAGGGGAGAAGAGGGCAGATGAGGGTATTACTTAACCTGAGGATCAATCACATAATCCCACAGATTATTAAATGTTTGCACAATCTGAAAAGGGCTAAGCACTACCGAAACATTAGCCAATGCAACAGATAAGTCACTGCTGTCGCCAACCAAGATATTGGCTGCAATTGGTGCGATGACACCACTATTATGAATGTAGTCGATAATTCGTTTATCCAGATCTTCAATGCTATTCAGATAGGGAATTAAGATCAGTGGATGTATGGTCTTATTCATTAAAATTTTAGAAAACTGTTCCCAAGATGCAATGACTGAATCAGGCGCCATCATTTTACTGGCAAATTCTTTCCATATTTCCAGTCTCAATTTTCTGGCCAAAGAATCTTTAAATAAACTGCCATTATCATCAAAAATGACAATCGACGTTTCGCTATCAAGAGTAAAAGAACGCTGATTCACATTCGCAGAACCAATAATTGCGATTTCATCATCTGCAATGATTATCTTGGAATGCATCGCCGGATGGTAATTCTCTTTAGGTGCATTGGCGCGATCGATTAAAACAAGCGCCACTTTATCCTTAACCTGTTGATTCACCCCGTTGAGTAACGCATCCCAAAACTCTCCTCTTTTTCTATCAGGAATCAGTATGTCTGTGGTTTCTTGCGAGTCTTGAATGGCTAAAATTAAACTGACAAAATTTGATTCTTGAATTTTTTTATTGAGTTGCGTTGCTACATCAACATTAACTAAGTATTGATCCTCAATATAAATATATTTTTGCGCGTTTGCTATGATAGAAAAATAAGCGTCCTTCAAACTGCGATCTTTATCATTACTATTGGGATCATTATAAGTGCCAACAACTTTCCCATAATGAAAATCACCAAAAGTGATTTCATCTGGCTTCGTTTCATTTTCACCTTTGAGAAGTACATTTTTTGTACTAGGATGGTTATGCCATCTTTTTTTAAATTTCTGGAGAATTTGATACGCTGCTGGTCCTTGAACTTTACAATGCACATCATGAACGTTTGAATAGTCCTTGTGGTATACATCAAATCGATTCTTGTTGATGTCCATTCCACCACAAAAAGAAATGAGCCCCTCCCCCCCCTTCACAATAATTACTTTTTCATGATGGCTGCCTACATTCTTGGATAAGCAATAGCGAAGGATGACATAAAAGGGATCCAGCTCTTTGAACATCGATTTAAATCGATTAAATTTCTGCATAATAAAAGGGACGAATTGGCCGATAAATTGCTGTGACTCGGACGTGGAGTACGTATGATCATCTAAGAGAGCATATGTATTAGAAAGGCCATTTAATCTAGGAATATTCTTCAAGTTCAGTTGTTGCAGCTCGACACTTGGGTTATTCCAGATTAATACCCGCAACTCGACTCCACTCGCCGTAGCGGTATTTAATAAATCAAACAAAGTGGACTTTTGATCGCTCTCAATAAGAGGAAAATCAACATCCAGCATCCACCCAAGAATGTAAATATAATGATCTTGGGTTTTTGCTGTCTTAATCGCTTTTACAATCGCAGTAAACGCATTCGCCCCATCGACAAAATAGTCAATACGATTCCGTGTTGCCTCCGGAAATATTTTTAACCATTTATTAGCCATGGTTAGATCTGCCTACCCGTTTTGGGATCGTACTTTACTTCGACCGGAACAATTTGATCGGTTGGCAGAATTTCTATCCATTGATCAAAAATTTCATAGTTTTTACCCACGTTTGCACGAAAGCCTCCTTGTAAGGGAAAGAATCCATGCTCGTAGACTCTATCAATAGGTGTTGCCGTTACGGTATTGCTGTCATCAACCAATGCGGGATCTGATACTTCACCCGGTTTGGGGTATTTTCCCGTCTGGATTCCTTCCTGGTATTTCTGTTGTATTTTTTTGGCTAAGTCCATAATGACATCTATCATTTTTTGCCCATCCAATGGATTGCCATTGATGTCTTTTTCATCTGAATTGTTGGTATGATAAATAACATCATCAGTTATCCCATTCATGCCTTCAACACCTTTTAACCAATTAATGGCCGCCTCTTCTTTGCCTGGTCTGATAGGAATTACCGCTTTGACCCATGGCGCATTTAAAAATGCATTGCGCATATTATCCCCATCAAGCTGCAGCAACCATCCCAAACTACTTCCTAATTTGGCAGGATCTGAATCTTCCGTAATGTAATAATTATCCCTTTGTAGATCATTTACACCTCCCCAACCCACGGTACTGGAACTCATAATATTGTTTTCAGAATTTAAGTCGGCAATGCTTATTTTGTTCATCAATCCCTTCTGCAACACTTTATTGACGCCACTAAGTACTGGGCCTGATGGGTTAAATACGGGTGTTGGTGTTTCTTGTAACTGTTGTTTGCTGCGATGTAAGCGTGGCCGCCACCATTCTGGCGAAACAAAATACAGCATTTTATCAATATCAAAAATAGAATTAACAAGCTCTGCGACAACATGGCGAGTTCGATCATCAGGCAGTGGAACATCGTTTAAAAGCATCCCCTGAACAAGCTGGCGGTACACCACTATACGCTCTTCTTCCCTTAATTCATCACTATCGCGCGATTGAATTTTACTTGCTTTGGTCACCCTATCTTTAACATTTTCCACGTAGGCTTTTTCATATTCTGCTTTTTCTTTCGCTTTGAAACTAGCCAGATTTGCATTGTTTTGTTGGATAATTGCATCATTAGCACCTGCTTTTGGACTCCAATGCAAAATAAGTGTTACTTCAAGACTGTTTTCTCCTTGAAAATCCGCGTAATCCAGATGCAAAGTAAACGTTGCTTTATCCGATAAATTTTGAATGGCATCTTTTCTTGACACTTTAACCGGTTTACCTTGAGGGTCAAATTCCACATCCGTCAAATCATAATTTGCTTTGGAACACACGAATTCCTGCGCAAAATCCACTTGAATTTTTTCCACATCATCAAACACAACCCATTCTGTACCAGAATAAACACCATTGACATAAACTTTCTTATTGTCCGCATCCGTACTATCTATAGAAACAAAAGGGATGGTTATGATTTTTTCTTCTTGAAATGGCTGAAACGTTGGGATTTCTTCCGGATGCGGAATACTATCCAAATCGGCCGGTTTGGCAATATGGATCAGCTCTGCAATCCCCAACTCCTTGCCTGGATCATCAACGTAGGTTTGCCAACAAAGGTACGAGCCAACATCCTGGACTTGCACACCAACTTGTCGCATTTTTCGTCGTAACTCATAGTTAATGAGTTCTTCTGTTGTGTTCGTTAACGTATGTTTTGTGCTCGAAACATCCGTTATTTCCGTCACGGTCTTAAACGTTGATTTATAATTTTTGCGTATTTCAGAAGATAATTGATCTGTTTGCTGACGCATTTGTTTATGTGTCGCTTCGCGAGCCGTTTGTTGTGAACTCTTATCATCGAAACTGGACGTCGCTTCGACTGATGCATACGACGCTTTGACACTCGCACCAAAATTGACATCTTGTTGATTGTCTTGTTTCACTGCATCAGAAAGCTCATCTTGGGTTGTGGTCGTTGTGGAAGACTTCGTGGTGATATCCAGCGTGGTTTCTAATGTGCGTTCAACTGTTGAGGTACGCGTATGGACTTCGATGAGTTCTACGGTAGAGCCAGGGCTAAGCCAAACATGATCAACCGGTGTTCCAAGAAAAGTATCTAACTCAAAGAAATATTGTCGAAATAAATGAACGATACTGATTGGTGATAAAGCAACACAATCAAGATATTCTTTATTGGTAGGGTCTAGATCATTAATATTAAGAAATGCATCACCACTGTTATCGGCAGAAAGCATCTTTGTTAATCGTGTCGCGTCTTCAGTATTATTCACCGTATTATAAAAGATGTCTGCTAAGAGATCGTAGGCGCGTTGCTTCACAAGAAATAATACAGTACCTGCCACAGATGACTCATATTCTAATTGATGTTCCAATACACCAATATCTATTCTGCGTGTATTAATCGATGATCCAGTAACATTTCCAGCACGCATGAGAATGCCCGTACTGGGATTTAAATTATTCCGGCTATTAATTTGCGAATAGGCATCCGTATATATTTTTACAATATTTTTATTGAGGATTGCATTCACATTGTCACTGGTAATGATCGTATCCCATATCCTCGGTTGATAATTTTGATATGGCGGCAGCTGCAAGGAAATTTGTTGTAATACAACGCTATCAAAAGTGCGGATTTTTCCTGCTTCCAATGCACCTGCTTTAATTTGAATGTTGATTTGTCCATCTTGGTTGAAGTTGATATCGATTAAACCAGCAAATTCATTTTTTAGTTTCTCTAAAATAGAGGATTTGTCATTTTGAAATCCCGTCTGAAAGCGCTGTTGAATTCGTTTTGATTTCCATCCAAGTAACGGTTGGTATATGCCAAATAACTCACTATCATAAGGAAGTACGGTGGTATAATTCGAAAGATCGGTTATTCGTTTCACTATCGTCATTTTCACAACCTCCTGTATTCATCCATGAATTCCTTGAGTTTGTTTTTGATAGTCATTAAATGTTTTTATGGATAAGGAATCCAACAACATTGCCAATCCCCCATCTGTACAAATTTAGCACAAATAATGAATTATGCTTGCTTTTATTTTTCAAAAGTAATTCAGAAATTTTTTTATCAACCCTCTTGAACCTTTGTTGTAGATAAGTTAATTATCAAGATGAGCCCTAAATATCCACTAGAGATTATTGGCATGCATAAAAGGATTTAGATATGAAGACAAAAATACCCACCCCCCCAAAATTGCACAACAAAAATCCTAAAAACAGCAGAGCCTTACCTATTCAATTGATACAACAAGCCGAACCTGATCGCAGCTACTTTCTAAAAAGTACCGTCGCAGGGATAAACAATTTTTTTTCAATGCGAGTCAAAGAACTGTATAACACCCTGGCTTGGACCTTTTCTTTAGATGCGGTGGATTGGAGTACTTTTAATAAATACATCTGGCCTACAATTTCTTCTGGAGCAGCTTTGCTTCTTGGCCATTATCTCACCCCATGCCTTAGTGAATACCTAATGGGGAGCTCCGAATATGATTTTATTGTCAAATTTATTTTTGGCGCCACCATCTTAGGCTATTGTGCCTTAAATCGGATTACCGATGAGAAATTTGATTCTGGAATAGCGCTATCGGCGGCTGTGGCCAGTGAGGTTATGGCAATAACCTCTATGTATAGTTCGGTTTTTAAGGGTACTGGCTTTTTACTCGATGGCCGTGTTTCAGATGAGTATGCATTAATTGCCGGACTGGGAGCCAGCGCATTAGTTGTTCCCAGTGGAATTGCTTACCTCACCCGCAAAGCACAAGAATTACTGGTCCGTTTCCAATACAATCAAGGCGCACAGCGCTCAGACACAGCCGTGATTTCCAGTGGGCTAACCCCATTATCCAATTTGTATTTCCAGATCAATCACTTTATTGCCGGCGAACTGATGGTAAGCTCGCGAGCCTTTCAATTGGGGCTCATTGCGCACAATATTCGTTATGCCGATCGCATCGTACAAAAATTTCGGAACTTACCTGCATTACTCGCTGATTTAGCACCATCGACTATCAAAAAAATGCGCGTACAGCAAGAAAAATTAGACCATGATTACGAATACAATCATAAGTTACATAAGGTGTTAAAGTTCACCGCAAATGGCCCAATATTCGAAAACGTTCCTAGGTATAAGCTTCGTACTGGAGATTTAGTGCTTTGCGATGAGAGCATCAATTTAGATTGTGTACCTATATCCGGAGAGCTTGTTGCATTACAACGTAATGTAGACAATGAATGGACACAAACACTGGAGCGAAAGAAATTTAGCGTCAATCTTAAAGCACAAAATGGTGAGGACGTGTGGATCGAGCATCACACCAAACCTAATTTGACTTCCAATTACAAAAAAGTGGACTTATATGCCGTTAGAGATGGCAAACAAGCAGGAGTGCTTGTAGGTGATAAATTAAATATCTACGGTAATGACAACATTTTTATTCAAATTAAACCTGAGAAAGAACTGATATTAAGTAGTAACTATGAGAAAAAGTCCGTTATTGATGAAATTATCGCTGAGCGAAAGCAAAGAAGCGTTTTATATTCTATTTTAGGCTCCATTATTATGGCGGCTTTTCTGCAGAGAGACATTACGCTCATGCCTGCAGAAACACTCAAACTCATGTTCACCCTATTTCAAACGCTGATTCCCTTTTCCGAAGCTTTTTTACGTGAAACAGTAAATAGCTACTTAATGAAACAATTGAATAGCAATTTAGGAGATCAGCCTTTTGAATCGATTGATGCACGACGGCTAGTAGATTTATGTAATGCATTGGGCGGATATTATCGCGATAAATTTCCCAATGGAGTTGTCATTATTTCTGATAAAACCGGCACTCTGACTACAACTCAAATGGATGTATTAGGGTTGTGGACCACCGCGATGCCAGTTGAGGTACAACGTCTTGTCAAAGAAAACAAAGAAGAAGTTCTTTTACCCGAAGAATCACAATGGCTTAAATCCTTTGCAGTCTTTTGTTACGCCTATACCAATCATAAAAAAGAATTAGAACCTGAAGAACATGCGATTTTGGAATTATTCAAATCGTTATTGGATGATGAACAATGTTTGGAAGTGACCACTTTGGGGAACAATCACTTTAAAAAGGTCATTTCCATCAAAGAAGCACGACAAGAAGTCGAGACGTTTCATCTGGGTTTATATCGTACGTTTGGCGGTCGCTTTACCCTCATTCAGCAAGGCGATGAAGCATCTCTTGTCTTTTGCGGGGTACCTAAAGCGGAAGCCTTTCAAGCTACTCCGTTATTAGAGGCCTATACCTCGATGCAAAGCCGTACTGAAGTCTTATCACGCGACTGGTGTATTGCACATACAAAACTCAGTGAGCTTGAATTTGCCGCTTTAAGAGAGTTATTTGATAAGGATAATAAAAAGGAAATTGAGAGTTTCCTTATAAAAAACAAAAAACTCCTTGAACAATTACAATATCACGGAACGTTTATTATTGATAACCCGGTAAAAAAAGGGGCGGAGCAATTTATTGCTCAATGTCGAGAAATATCCGTCCCAGTGTTTGTAGCAACTGGTGATACTAAGAAAGCTGCGGTAAACATTGCCAAAGTGTTATGCCCACAAAACGCAAAAAACATTATTATCGTGAGTGCAGATGAAACTGAAAACCATGCAGTCGATTTAAGTGCAGAAACTTGCCCCCCTGATGCCACGGTTATCTTTGCGGGTGTCAATGAAACCATATTAGCGCATTTTCAAAAATTGATGGATAGAAAGAAGACAAAGCGCCCAGTCATTATTTTTGCGGAAATGAGTACCGAAGGGAAAGGGATTCTAGCCAGTTATCTCAAGGATCATCAGTATTTTATTGTCGCCAATGGCGATGGTACCAATGATGTCATGATGATGAAGAATTCAAATGTGGTCATTGCGCATCATTCAGATGACGGTACTTTTGCTCCTGGAGTAGCTGCTTTAGCAAATATCAGTGAAACACAACTGCAACGATTATTTGGTTCTGAGAAAAGCTTTTATGAACTTTTTGATATTCACCTCCCCAAAAGCTTTTTTGTACAACAGTTTGCCCCCATGGCAAATTCACAAGAAAAACCTACCATGGCTTTAGCACTTAAAAGTGGGAAAATGACGTTTGATTTAGCGAAAACAGTGGGCGCCAATGTCACCGAAATGAATCAGCAACATTGGTATAGTGTGGCATTCGACTTATTATGGCTATGGATTTCGTTTTATGAAATTAATCAAAGTGCTGATTTACCCATGGATAACCGAAATATCAATGCATCAAGACTGATTTCCAACACCATGGGCATCGCGCTTCTCATCGCGATTTTTCAATCCTTAGCCAATTATGCGTTGTTTAACGAGTCAACGAATTTAGGCAGCATGCTGATTACCTTAGCCTTGCTGCCGCTCGTGCTAAAAAGTGTCTTTTCAGGCTTTCAAATGGTGCAAGAAAATTTGTATCCCGAACCGGAAATCATCGAAGTTGAAGAGAACGTTGAGGCAAACTCTAATCGCTCCCTCTTGAGTTATGTAGGCTCTTTTTTTTCACGCAAACCTACAAAGCAAGTGGAGCAGCCAGCTACTAGTCCTAAATTAGAGTAGACAGGCTATCCCTAGCAAGTCGGTAAAAAAACGTTACTTAAACCTTATGTAAAAGGATGTGTTGATAAAACTGTATCGCACGCTCAACTGCGGTTGGCATATAATAACCGATCCCTGGATTTGTTTTGCGAGCCTCCAACCAGGCAATAGTCACCAGTTTTCTTGCCAACATAAAATAGGGAAGTAGTCGAATATCTTCAGCTGAAAGAGGCATGTGTTCACCGTACCCACGCAATAAAGCCTCTTTTAACCGATTAAATGACTGATGAAAATTTCCCTCGGCCACATGTTCGAATGCACACAAAGCGACAGCCAAGTCATCATTATAAAATCCAAGCCCACAGTCATCAAAATCAATTATTGCGAAGTGTCCCTGATGCACCAAAATATTGTTAGGCTGGGTATCAGAATGAATTACACCAGTTTTCTCCGGGTGTTTGCATTCGAATTCTTTTAAGATCTCATAAACCATTCGCCTTGCTGCAGTAAGTACCTTTTGTTCCTGAATGGACACGTCTGTAAGTGTTTCTATGTTATAAAATTTTGCGGTTTCCGCACCGATTAGCCCATCAGCGAGCCAATAGTTTCTATGCGGCATGGATATGCCGCGCCCGCTCTGATGCAACGCACCAATCAATTTTCCCAAGGTATTGGCATACTGTTCATTGATACCGTTCCATTTTGTCTTACCCGCTAACCATTCAGAGACAAAACAATAGCGGTCTGATTGGACCATCTGGTGTTGCACTTCAATAAAGTAGTGTCCAGAAAGTGTTTTTACTGGCGCAGGCACTATTAGATCTGTAGTGCTGCGTATGTGTTGCATCCAGTGTATTTCCTCCTCAATCGCGGCATGTTGATGATGTCCATAAGGATTAATTCTTAAGGCATAACGTTTATTTTGGTGATCTGTGATTCTGAAAATCGCGTTCGCACTGTATTTAATAAATTCAATATTATGAGTAATAAATGGATAGTGCTTCAGTGCTTCTATGGCCAGAGCTCTTAATCTTCTGACCTGCGCTAAATAAGAGGCCCGCTCAAAAAGTTGCTTGGTTTTCATAAATTGCTACCGTTAAAAAGCCGCTCGCCTGATCCTAAAAATACATTGTTTTATTTCACTTTCATATTCTCATAATGATTTGTCGTTGAAATTGACTTAAATTTATACAATAAAATAGAATTTCTATGTCCGTCAAACACGATAATTCCACACAAATTGAATCAGGCCAGAAGAAAAAATACCTCCCTTTTTTTAAAGTTCATATTTCCTTAATCATTTATTGATAAAATTGATTAACTTTTGACAACAAGAGATTTATCCAATGCAAAGCAAAGACGATTCATCCAGATCAACTGAATCTACTAAAAAGACCAAAAGTATTTTATCCAAACCCACTGAATCTGCTAAAAAGACCCAAAAGAGTGTTTCATGGAATGACGATAAGACAGAAGGAAAAATGGATAAGGGACATCTGGTGATTAGGGAAAGTGCTTCTCTTAACAAAAAAACACTAGACAAGCAGATTGTAGAATTACAAAAAAATGGTTATACCGAAATTGAAGCCACTGCGATAGTAGGAAAAGCGCAAACACCAAGTGGACAAGTCATTATAACAGAACCAATATTTTATGCCTCTAAAGAAGAAATAGCGGAGGGCAAAAAATTGCGGGAAGAGAATAAAGTAAATCCTTGTAGCTTTTTCTCTCCAACTACTATTGGAGTCGGAGTGGGAATCGCCTTAGCAGTTGCTACAGTGGGAATTGTTGCGTTTAGTAACAAATAGAAAACGACCAACAGTTACAACGATTATAGCCTGGGTGAAGGCAAAGCATAACCCGGGTTAAGGATACCTCTAAAGAAAGCCTACAAAAACGTAAATCGATACAACTTTTTCTCACTATCTACTATTGGCGTAGGAGCAGCTTTAATCCAAGCAACAATAGAGTTCATTACCACAAAAAAATAGAAAAATGCTCTCCTTTTTTGAAGCTCATATTTCCTTAATCATTTATTGATAAAATTGATTGATTTTTGATGAAAACAAGAGGTTTATCCAATGCAAAGCAAAGACGACTCATCCAAACCCACTGAATCGAGTAAAAAGATCAAAAGTATTTTATCCAAATCAACTGAGTCTACTAAAAAGACCAAAAAAAGTGTTTCCTGGAATGATACTCAGTCTGAAGGACAAATACGCCCAGAATCGCTTAAAATTGCACCGAGTGCTTCTCCCACTAAAAAAGTATTAGAACAACAGATCAAAGAATTACAAAGAAATGGTTATTCAGAAATTGAAGCCACGGCGATAGTAGGCGTACCGTCAACACCCAGTGGGCAAGATATAATACATACAGACATCTATTATACTTCTAGAGACAAAATAGCAGAGCGCAGATTTTTCCGGGAGCAAAACAAAGCGTCAGCACGTGGAGGCCTAGTTCCTGCACAAGACGACGTGCCTACTTCGCCAAAAGACGAGGATGAAGTAAGCCCTTATAGCTTTTTCTCTCCAACAACTATTGGGATGGCTGCCTTAGCAGTTGCGGCACTAGGGTTTGCTGTACTCAAAAAATAGAAAAAACTCTTTCACTAAGTAACTCCTCTAAATTCCTGTCATTCCCGCCTGTGCGGAAATGACACTACATAGAAACAATATGCTTATTAAAATCCGCTCAATTGTTCAAAAAGGAGAGCTGTATTTCAGAACAGAACATCCCTGCTGCTTATTAAGTTAGTTAAAATAACCATTTTTTAAATCTGTTTCAAAATCATTTGGCCAATTACTTCGGTATAAGCCATATTGTTTTTTTATAGAATTCTTTTCAATCGTTATCCATACTTGTGCACTCACTATTTGGCTGGGATCATAGCTTGAACCATTTTTGGTGGTTATTGTAAATTCATTGGCGGAAAACCCATTCCTCAATAAAATGTTTTGCACGTCTTGTCTTATTACATCGTCACCATTATGCATTGTTTATTCCTTAAACAGATACTTAAGGTAATTATAGCGCTCATTTATGTGAACGTATGTGTACCTGGAAAAACCTTACTCAGCTGACATAGGTCGGGCCAAAGCCCGACTTTTTCGTTCACGCAAAATACTAGTGCTGTTGCGTTTGATCTTACTGCTTCTCATTAAACTCCATTATCCAGAATTTTTGTGATGAATTCATATTTTTAGGAACAGGTGCGACCACTATAGTTTGCACCAGTGGAGGATTAAAAGGCCCATCAGCAGTTGCCCATTGATATGTTATTTCAAACTCCCAAGAATTCTTACTTTCTGCCATTTTTTTAATCTTATAAGAAGTAATCCATGGGCTGGAAGTTCCGGAAACCCAATAAGGCCAATTGTCTTTGTATTTCTTTTTTAATTGATCCGAAAACAACATAAATTGAACGGCGCCATTACGTTGTTTATTCGCTTTTGCGAACAAATTCGCAACTTCGTCCAGCTTTTGTGGAGCCAGTGCTTTCTCCAACATGGAAATTCGCGCGGCATCTGAATCAGACTGAGAAACATTTTCAGTCATACTATAGGCTGTTACAGAACATAAAAAAATCAACCCACTGAGTATCAAATTTATTTTTGAACTTTTCATCGTGTTCTCTTTATTAAGGGTAGTTTTAATCTTTATTTATAGGCCAATTTATCCCTAAAGTCATTAGATCCACGTCATCATGAGATCCCTCGCCATGCTCGGGATGACATAGAATCGCAAGAGCAAGTGTAGGCTGGGCTTTTTTTGTCAACGATGACGTGGGCTGCACGAGTATTTTTTAAAGAGATCAATTAAATGTCTTGCTGATGGCCCTATTTCTTGAGGTTGATGATGCACTAAATAGACTGGGTAGGTTCTGATGTTATTTTCTTTCATATTGAGAGGAAGGATAGGTAAGTTTCTCTCTTCGACCATTTGCTGTGGGAGCCAGGCAAAACCTATCCCATGTGCCACACATTGAGCTTTCATTTCCAAGGTACTTACCTTCCAATGAAATTCAGAACCCAACCAGCCTTCATCACGTTTTTTATTTGCTCCAGAATCCTGCGCAATGAGATAACGTTCATCATAAAGATCGTCAAGTGTGCTCTGTTTTTGATGCAAAGGACTGTCTTTATGAGCATAAGGAAAAAAATGCACATCCATGAGTTTATCACCCATATAACCCTCCGGAATTTTTGAAATAATCGCGAGTTCTACTTCACCGTCGACTAATTGATCACTAGGACCTGATAATAAACCTTGATAAATAATCAGCTTAGTCTGTTTATTCTCCTGGCCAAATTGGTGCAAAACGGTCATTAATACGGACGCTGGAAAAATCTCATCAATGGCAAGACGCAATGATTTTTCATGAGTTGATTTTAAATTTAGCGCAGCAATTTCGACATTTTTTGCCGCCCGGGTAATTTGCCGCGATAACTTTAAAATATCCACTCCCTGTTCGGTCAACACGGCCTTGCGTCCATCAAGTTGTAGTAATTGCATACCTAACATTTCCTGAAGTTTGGCAACCGTGTAACTGATATTGGATTGGCTTTTATGCAATTTTATTGCCGCTTTAGCAAAGCTTCCTTCATCGATTACGGTTTGCAATACCCGCCATTGTTCCAAAGTTACCTTAGTCATGATTCGCACGCATCCATCTAAAAATTAGATATATTTGGTCAAAATTATGTGCTTTTTTTATTTAAATAGCCATTTATAATCAATTTGTTAGATTAACAAGGAGCCATAATGAAAAAAATACTGTTGTCATTAATCACTGGGAGTTTATTGATTCACTCAATTGCTGCAGTCGCAGGAGCAATTCAAGAAGCAAACAAACAGATAGTTACTCAATTTTATCAAAAAGCATTGAATGAAAAAGACTTTGATGCTGCACAAAATTACTTAGGTGCTTGGTATATTCAACATAATCCTCTGGCTCAAGATGGGATTGATGGCTTAAAAAATTACATTAACTACCTCAAAAAGACTTATCCGCAATCACATAGTGAGATCAAACGTATTCTTGCAGATGGCGATTATGTGATTGTACATGTCCATTCTGTTCTAGAACCAGGAACACAAGGAAGAGCCATAGTGGATATTTTTCGCCTGGAAAACAATAAAATTTATGAACATTGGGATGTAATTCAACCTATTCCTGCTGAGGCAGCAAATAGTAATGGGATGTTTTAAGAGCCCCTCATCGGCCCTGGGGGGCCTTCTCCCCTTGGGGAGAAGGGATTGCAAAAGATTTTCCTCTTTCCTATTATTGGCAGAAGGCAAGGGAGAGGGAAAACTATAGAATTTGACCACTTGTAAGACCATTATGTACACTTAATAGTGTATACCTTATGGATTGTATCATTATGTCAAAACCATTTATTCCTCAAATACATCCCCCTACTTCATTTGTGGAACCCGCATTCTGGTTTATTTTTCACGGTGAAAATATTCTTTTGCAAAACCATACCATACCTCATCTTTTTGATATCAACGCCCTCGATCTTTCGATTGAACGGCAAATTTATTTAGGAACATACGGAAAGACACCGTGTTTTGCAGTGCAAATTGGCCAACAACCACCAGCATTACCCGAATACATGGCTTTTCAGCACATTCGCCAAGCACATGAGCTAATAAGCGATGAGGATTTGTTTTTACTTGTTTCCAAAGCAAAACAATTGTTGCACTGGGACGGCAGTACTCAATACTGTGGCTATTGTGGCCATAAAACAAAATACAGTGATAAAGAACGGGCCAAAGTATGCTCAAATTGTAATTCATTAATTTTTCCGCAAATTGCACCAGTCATGTTGGCGCTCATCTGGCGAGATGATGAAATCTTACTTGCGCGTTCGCCTCATTTCATGCCTGGAATTTACAGTATCTTGGCAGGTTTTGTGGAACCAGGAGAAATGCTTGAGCACACCGTTATTCGTGAAGTCCAAGAAGAAGTAGGACTAACGATAAAAAACTTGCATTATTTTTCCTCCCAACCATGGCCATTTCAAAGTAATTTGATGTTAGGGTTTGTTGCTGAATATGAAAGTGGTGAGATTCAAATTGATGCAAGGGAAATCGAAGATGCCCAATGGTTCTCCATAAAAAAACTGCCTCAATTACCTAAACCCATTAGCCTTTCACGGCAAATGATTGATAAATATTTGGCCATGCGCTCTAAATAAGTACCTCCCTTCGTTGTGTGCAAATCATTTTTACACTACAGTGCCGCCAAACAAACCATAAGACATATAATTACGCACTTTATCAATTAAAAATACGCCTCAGGTATCAAATCCCATCAGGAATTAAATGAAAACCCAAACTGAAATCCTTGAAGAGCTCGACTTATTGTATGAAAAGAATCAATTACCCATTGTGATGATGCAAAGCACTTATTAAATCTTATTCAAAGCTACTATAGCAAAGCACAAAATGCTGGGCTTAATATTTCCCCTTGTAATGCGCAAATAATGATGTGCCTGCGCTTTTTCATCTTAAAAGAGCGATTGCAAACTCAATTGATGACTGATGATTCTCTGTTGCGTTATGCCATTTTAAGTGAAATCAAAACCTTAAATCTTGATAAAAAAACTGAGCCAGCATATTCGCGATGACATAAAGCAGGGGAAAAACTGGAAGCAAGAAAAGAAACCACTTAAAGAGGTCTTAACCCCATTACAGCCTAAAACTAGCGATAAAAAATTTACCTGGACTGACGCACGCAAAAAGGAAGCATTTAGTATTAAAATGCTCTTGCTTATTCGAGAAAAAAAATAACAGGGGTGTGGGATCAAGAGCTAGGTATCAATGAAATCATTCTTGAAGCAGAACCAGGCCCAGGTAAAAGCCAATTAGTCTATGCACTACTGAAAGCAAAAGGGATGGAGTACATCACCATCACCCCAAGCAATCCTAAAGAAGTACAAGCAAAACTTTTAGATGCATTTCATCGGGTTTTCGCTACGCCACGCCCAGGCTACGACAATCACAAAATTTCAATTGGACTACACTTCAATTATAAGAGTATAAAAGGAGTACTCAAATGGATACATCAAAGTTTTTAAGTAAGGTTCTGGGAATTTATCTGATCGTTATCAGTGTGGCCATATTGATCAACATGCATCAATTTACAATCTATGTCCAAGCCTTGTTAAAAGATGCACCATTAATACTGGTTCTGGGTTTTTGGACCTTCATTCTTGGGCTACTTATGGTTGTAAGCCACAATGTTTGGCAATGGAGCTGGCGGCTTTTAATCACCATTATTTCTTGGCTCATCTTGCTGAAAGGAGCAAGTATGATTTTTTATCCGCATTATATTGATCAAGCGACCGTTCTTTTTGTGCAAAATGAAAGTATTGCCTATAGCGCCATTGGATTTGATCTGATTATCGGAATCATCCTCTGCTATCTAGGTTTTAAACGTTAAATCTATCTAGTGTGCTGGTTCCTCCCACTCCATGCCCATATATTAGGTAATTCGTCGACAAAAAAAGCCAAATAACCGTAGGCTGGGCTGCTAAGCCCAGCGCTAAAGTATTTCCTTCTTTGAAACACCCTGGATAAGATTTGTGTTAATTGGGCTTCATAATAGAATTTTTGGAGAGTACGAATGAACTCAGCAGATGCTGGGCTTAACAGCCCAGCCTGCCCGGTTATCTATGTGATGGTACTACTGTCATCCCCGCAAAATTAAGCGCGCTTTGCTCCTGAGTCAGGTCCAAGCCATAAGGATTATCCTCTTCCTTGCCTAGCACATCACGCATCGGTGTTGCAGCAGCCGCAAAAAAGCGCATGCCTTGGGTTACGGGCAGCGGCGGATTAAGCAAGGTCTCCAAATGCAAATGGCC
>NZ_LNYY01000018.1 GCF_001468005.1 Legionella steelei | reverse complement strand
TTAATTGCTGCAGTAGTAACCGAGGAAGCAGTCATTTCATCAACATCATTCAATTGCTCTTCAGATAACTGGGTCATAATGTATTGCAATCCTTCCTGAAGCACGTTTACTTCACCGATGATACTTTTATCGTGGTAGCGTCGCTCTTCATCTCGATCATTAAGATGCAACATCACTTCATTTAAATGTTCCTGCAGCACAGAAAGATATTTAAAAAATTGCGTTAAGTCATGTTCGAATGAACTCTCCAAACCGCTGGATTTTCCAGTTGCAAGCGATAACTCTTTCATTGCACGACTGAGTAGTGTTAGATCTGATTCAATACTATTCCATTTTTTGATTAACTCATCGACTTCATGTTGTAACTCGATCACAGAGGTTACATATTGATTTGTGCTTTCCATTGAGGCATAAATATCCTCGCTTTTGTCTTTAGG
>NZ_LNYY01000017.1 GCF_001468005.1 Legionella steelei | reverse complement strand
TCTTGAATACTTCGAGCGTGATTGGAGTTAGGAGACCGGTAAGGAATAATATCATCTCCATAAAAACTTCTGAGTTCTAAAGGAACAAATGCTTCAAGGGGTATACTTTCATTATGGAGCACACTAACAGAAAAAGCAGGTTTTCGCTCACACTTTTCAAAATCGATGACTTCAATTGTTGCAAAATATCCCTCATATCGGTCAATAGTTATAAACAGATCACCAAGCTTTACGCGTAATTTAGTGTATGGATTATCATTTAAGATAACAAAA
>NZ_LNYY01000016.1 GCF_001468005.1 Legionella steelei | reverse complement strand
AAGTGAAACGAACCCGCGCCAATGATAGTGTGAGGTTTCCTCATGTGAAAGTAGGTCATCGCCAGGGTTTTATTTAAGTGATAGTTGTATATCACTGAATTCCCGTTGAAAAATGGGAAAAGCGTACATGCTGGCGTAGCTCAGTTGGTAGAGCAACTGACTTGTAATCAGTAGGTCCCGGGTTCGATTCCTGGTGCCAGCACCATCTTATTAGGTTGGCCGTTAACAAAATGTTGACATTCTATTCATCTTAAAAGACAATAACGTTCTTTTTGGAGGGGTTCCCGAGCGGTCAAAGGGATCAGACTGTAAATCTGACGGCTCTGCCTTCGAAGGTTCGAATCCTTCCCCCTCCACCAGTTAAAAAGAAGGATAAAAGCGGGTGTAGTTCAATGGTAGAACTTCAGCCTTCCAAGCTGATAGCGTGGGTTCGATTCCCATCACCCGCTCCAAATTAGAAATAGATAATATTTGCTTGCCTTAAGAAGTTGGCAAGTTAATATAAGCCCACATAGCTCAGGCGGTAGAGCACTTCCTTGGTAAGGAAGAGGTCGTTGGTTCGAGTCCAGTTGTGGGCACCATAATGTCAATTAGCAATGGGGAGACTTTCCAATGGCGAAGGAAAAATTTGAACGTAAAAAACCACACGTTAATGTGGGCACGATTGGTCACGTAGACCACGGTAAGACGACATTAACAGCGGCGATTACCACGATTATGGCGAAGAAGTTTGGTGGTACAGCAAAAGCTTATGACCAGATTGATGCGGCTCCAGAAGAGAGAGAGCGTGGCATTACGATTTCTACAGCACACGTAGAATATGAATCAGCAAACAGACACTACGCACACGTAGATTGCCCAGGACATGCTGACTATGTTAAGAACATGATTACTGGTGCGGCGCAAATGGACGGAGCGATACTCGTAGTATCAGCAGCTGATGGTCCAATGCCACAAACGAGAGAACACATTCTGTTGTCACGTCAGGTAGGCGTACCCTATATTGTTGTGTTCATGAACAAAGCGGATATGGTAGATGATCCGGAGTTGTTAGAATTAGTTGAAATGGAAGTACGTGACTTGTTAAGCAGTTACGATTTCCCTGGTGATGATATTCCTATTATTGTTGGTTCAGCGTTGAAGGCGTTGGAAGGCGACGAGAGTGATATCGGAGTTAAAGCGATTGAGAAACTGGTTGAGACAATGGACTCATACATACCAGAACCAGTACGTAACATTGATAAAGCATTTTTGTTACCAATCGAAGATGTATTCTCTATATCTGGACGTGGAACAGTAGTAACTGGTCGTGTCGAGAGTGGAATTGTTAAAGTGGGTGAAGAGATTGAGATTGTGGGAATCCGTGATACTCAAAAAACCACTTGTACAGGCGTGGAGATGTTCCGTAAGTTGTTGGATGAAGGACGTGCGGGAGATAACGTTGGCGTGTTACTACGTGGAACGAAACGTGATGAGGTTGAGCGTGGCCAAGTATTAGCTAAGCCAGGTACAATTAAGCCACACACAAAGTTTGAAGCAGAAGTATACGTATTATCAAAAGAAGAAGGCGGACGTCATACACCATTCTTTAATGGTTATAGACCTCAGTTTTATTTCAGAACTACAGACGTAACAGGTACTTGTGATCTGCCATCTGGAGTAGAAATGGTAATGCCTGGTGATAACGTACAATTAACCATCAACTTGCATGCACCTATTGCAATGGACGAAGGTTTACGTTTCGCAATTCGGGAAGGTGGCCGTACTGTTGGCGCCGGTGTTGTCGCTAAAATTATCGAGTAATTAGAATGAGTAGCAATCAAAACATTAAAATAAGATTAAAATCCTTTGATCATCGGTTGATTGACTTATCAACTCGAGAAATTGTAGAGACAGCAAAACGTACTGGCGCACAAGTTCGTGGGCCAATACCACTACCTGTCCGTAAGGAAAAATTTACTGTATTGACTTCACCGCATGTTAATAAAGATGCAAGAGATCAATACGAATTACGTACTCATAAACGCCTGGTCGTTATCGTTCATCCAACTGAGAAAACAGTAGATGCGTTGATGAAATTAGATCTGGCTGCTGGGGTTGATGTTCAGATAAGCCTTGATGACTAAATATTAGGGTGAAGGATATTAAAGAGGTGTTAGAATGATGATCGGTTTATTAGGCCGTAAAATCGGTATGACGCGGGTCTTCATGGCAGATGGAGTTTCAGTTCCAGTTTCTGTTGTTGAAGTTCACCCTAATAGAGTTTCACAAGTTAAAACAAAAGAATCTGATGGTTACTCAGCTGTTCAATTAACTGGTGGCACTAAAAAGGCAAGTAAAGTTAACAAAGCTTTAACAGGTCACTTTGCAAAAGCTGAAATTGAAGCAGGTGACACGCTAGTTGAGTTTTTAGTTGACTCTGAAGATGCATTCAAAGCAGGACAAGTTATTTCAGTAGCTGATGTATTCGCTGCTGGTCAATTTGTTGATGTTGCTGGAATCACTAAAGGTAAAGGTTTTGCTGGAACAGTAAAACGTTATAATTTTAGAACGCAAGATGCTACACATGGTAACTCTAGATCGCATCGTGTTCCGGGTTCAATTGGACAAAACCAAACTCCAGGACGCGTGTTCAAAGGTAAGAAAATGGCTGGCCACATGGGTAATGTTCGTTGTACAGTTCAAAGCCTTGAACTAGTGCGCGTAGATGCCGAAAGAAATTTACTTCTTATCAAAGGTGCTATACCTGGTGCTCCTGGCTCGCGAGTTGAAATTAAACCTTCAGTTAAAAAGCAAGTGCGAGGTGAGTGATGGAAATTACTACGATAGATACAAATTCAAAATTAACACTGAACCAAGAAGTATTTGCATATTCTTATAACGAAGGCTTAATTCATCAAGCAGTAGTAACTTATATGAATAATGCACGTAGTGGTAACAGTGCTCAAAAAACTCGCTCTGAAGTTAGAGGTGGTGGTAAAAAGCCTTGGAATCAAAAAGGTACAGGTCGTGCTCGTGCTGGTACCATAAGAAGTCCACTATGGAGAACCGGTGGTGTGACGTTTGCTTCTAAAAAAAGAGATTATTCACAAAAAATTAATAAAAAAATGTACAAACGCGCATTACGTAGTATAATCTCCGAACTTTGTCGCACTGGAAACCTTGTAGTAGTTAGTGATTTCCAATGTGAAAGCAAAAAAACTAAAGATTTTGTTACTAAAATGAACCAGCTGGATATAAAAAATGCTCTCATCGTGATGAGCGAAGTGGGTGAGAATGAGTATTTTGGTTCAAGAAACTTAATTGATTATGATATCTGCGACGTTACAACTATAGATCCTGTTTCTTTACTCAGATTTGAGAAAGTTGTTGTTACAGAAGCTGCAATTAAAAAAATTGAGGAACAGTTACAATGAACGCTGAAAGATTGTTGATGGTTCTACGAGAACCACATACTTCTGAAAAAGCTACTGTTATTGCTGATAAGCTGAAACAGTTCACTTTCAAAGTATTGAAAACTGCAACCAAACCTGAAATTAAAATGGCGGTAGAGAATATATTTAACGTTAAAGTTAAAAATGTGTCTGTTGTCAATGTGAAGGGAAAAACAAAACGTTTTAAACAAATGAGCGGAAAGCGTAGTGATTGGAAAAAAGCATTTGTAACTCTTCATGCTGATCAAGATATTGACTTTACAGCTACCGAATAAGGCAGATTAAGATGGCACTATTAAAATCTAAACCTACTTCGCCCGGAAAGCGTGGCGAATTACGCGTGGTTCACCACCATATCCATAAAGGTAGACCACATGATGCTTTGGTTGAAAAACTGAAGAAAACTGGGGGTCGTAATAACCAAGGTAGAATCACTGTAAGACATATCGGTGGCGGTCAACGTAATCAATATCGCATCATTGATTTTAAACGTAATAAAGATGGAATCGAGGCTCGTGTTGAACGTATTGAGTACGATCCAAATCGTACTGCATTGATTGCACTAATCGTTTATAAAGATGGTGAAAGAAGATATATTATTGCACCAGCCAATTTAAATGTTGGCGATACTGTTGTAAGTGGTGCTGATTCTCCTATTAGCGTAGGTAATTGTCTTCCACTAAAAAATATTCCTGTTGGTACCACAATTCACTGTGTTGAGATGAAACCAGGGAAAGGTGCACAGGTCTTAAGAAGTGCTGGGGCGAGCGGACAAATAGTTGCTAAAGAAGGTATCTATGCAACATTGAGACTTCGTTCAGGCGAAATGCGTAAAATTCATGTTCTTTGTAGAGCAACAATTGGTGAAGTAAGCAATAGTGAGCATAGTTTGCGCGCATTAGGTAAAGCAGGTGCTAAGCGTTGGAGAGGTATTCGACCAACAGTACGTGGGGTTGCTATGAACCCAGTTGACCATCCACATGGTGGTGGTGAAGGTCGTACTTCTGGTGGACGTCATCCTGTATCACCATGGGGCTTACCTACTAAAGGTTACAAAACTAGAAGTAATAAGCGTACTGATAATTTTATTGTCAGAAGACGTAAGAAGAAATAATTTTTGAGAGGATATCAAGTGGCTCGTTCTATAAGAAAAGGTCCGTTTGTTGACCATCATTTGATTGCCAAAGTAGAAGCTGCAATTGAATCGAAATCTAAGAAACCAATTAAAACATGGTCAAGACGATCAACAATCGTTCCTGAAATGATTGACTTAACAATTGCCGTTCATAACGGCAAAGATCATGTCCCTGTTTACATAACAGATAACATGGTCGGTCATAAATTAGGTGAGTTTGCCATGACTCGTACTTTCAAAGGCCACTCTGGTGACAGAAAGGCAAAAGGTAAATAAGAGGATATGATGGAAGTTACAGCAAAGTTGAAAGGTGCTCCCTTATCCGCTCAAAAGGGCAGATTGGTGGCAGATATGATACGAAATATGAAAGTATCTGGTGCACTTGATGTCCTCAAGTTTACACCAAAAAAAGGTGCTCAATTGATGCTTAAATTATTGGAGTCGGCTATTGCCAATGCTGAAAACAATAATGGGGCAGATATTGATGATTTAAAAGTAGGTATGGTTTGTGTTGATGAAGCAATGACTTTAAAACGCATTAGTCCCAGAGCTAAAGGACGTGCAAATAGAATTTGCAAACGTACCTGCCATATCACGATTAAAGTGTCTGACGAGGAATAGCAATGGGACAAAAAGTTAACCCTATAGGCATACGCCTTGGTATTATTAAAGACTGGAATTCTAAATGGTTCGCAGGTAAAAAATATGCTGAATTTCTAATTCAAGATATTAAATTACGTACTGAACTTAAAAAGAAACTCATGGCAGCTGCTGTAAGTAAAATTCTTATTGAGCGTCCTGCTAACAATGCTGTAGTAACAATACTGACTGCAAGACCCGGTGTAATTATCGGTAAAAAAGGTGGTGGTATTGAAACACTTCGTAGTGAAATTTCTAGCAGATTAGGTGTACCTGTTCATCTTAATATTGAAGAGATTAAGAAACCTGAACTTGACTCAACATTAGTTGCTGAAGGAATTGCGCAACAGTTAGAGCAACGTGTTATGTTTAGACGTGCTATGAAGCGTGCTGTAACTGCGGCTCTTAAAGCAGGTGCTAAAGGAATTAAAATTTGTGTTAGCGGAAGACTTGGTGGCGCTGAAATTGCTCGTAGCGAATGGTATAGAGAAGGTCGTGTACCATTACATACTTTCAGAGCAGACATTGATTATGGAACAGCAGAGTCTAAAACTACCTACGGTATTATTGGTGTAAAAGTCTGGATCTTCAAGGGCGAAATTCTCCCACAAAAGAAAAGATCATCTGACGTTGCCCAGTGAGTGAGGATTAAGAATCATGTTACAACCTAAACGTACAAAATACCGCAAACAAATGAAAGGCCGTAATAGAGGCTTAGCTTTACGCGGTAGCAACATCAGCTTCGGTGAATTTGGTTTGAAAGCTCTTGAACGTGGTCGTTTGACAGCAAGACAAATTGAAGCCGCTCGTAGAGCAATGACACGTCATATTAAGCGTGGTGGTAAAATTTGGATTCGAGTATTCCCAGATAAGCCTATTACACAAAAGCCTTTAGAAGTAAGACAAGGTAAAGGTAAAGGTAGTGTTGAATATTGGGTTGCTCAAATACAACCAGGTAAGGTTTTATTTGAAATGGAAGGTGTATCCAGAGAGCTTGCGATGGAAGCTTTTGATCTGGCTAAAGCAAAACTTCCTTTCAAAGTTATATTTGAAGAAAGGAAGGTGATGTAATGAAGAAGATTGAAGAATTACGCAGTTTATCTATAGAAGAACTGCAAAATGAATTGCTTTCATTACGTAAAGAACAATTAAATTTACGAATGAAGAAAGCAAGTGGCTCACTAGATAAAACTCATCTTATCACAATGGTGCGTAAGTCAGTGGCAAGAGTTAAAACAACATTGACTGAAAAGGCAGGTAAGTGACATGTCTAATAGTGAATCAAATGCCAGAACAATGGTTGGAAAAGTAGTTAGTGACAAAATGGATAAGACCATAGTTGTGATGATTGAACGTTCTGTTAAACATCCAAAGTATGGAAAAATTATGAAACGTAGATCCAAATTACATGCTCATGATGAAAATCAAGTATGTAAAATTGGCAATATAGTTAAAATCCGTGAGTCAAGACCACTCTCGAAAACAAAAAGCTGGGTATTAGTCGAAGTAATTTCTTAATCAACCCTGTTGATTTACTTTTAAAACCCTAAAAGGCCTGATATAATCAGCAACCTTTTTCTGGTCGAAATCAGAGCTGGAGTAAAAAATGATCCAAATGCAGACAGTGCTCGAAGTGGCTGACAACAGCGGAGCACGTAAAGTTATGTGTATTAAAGTGCTTGGCGGGTCGCACCGTAGATATGCCCGCGTAGGCGATATAATTAAAGTAAGTATTAAAGATGCAATACCAAGAAGTAAAGTGAAAAAGGGTGCTGTAATGAAAGCTGTAGTAGTTCGTACGGCGCAAGGCGTTCGTAGAGACGATGGTTCTTTAATTCGTTTTGATGGCAACGCAGCAGTACTTTTAAATAATCAAAACGAGCCAATAGGTACTCGTATATTTGGCCCTGTTACTCGCGAGCTACGAGAGAGATTTATGAAGATAATATCTCTGGCTGCAGAAGTTTTGTGAGAAGGATTTAGATATGAAACGTATTCAAAAAGGCGACGATGTGATTATAATCGCCGGTAAAAGTAAAGGTCATAGAGGTAAAGTCCTACGTGTCACAGAAAATGGCGTTGTTGTCGAAGGTGGAAACTTAATAAAGAAACATGTTAAGCCTAATCCTCAAAAGCCAGAAAATAAGGGTGGAATAGTATCCCTTGAAGCTCCGGTACACGATTCAAACGTTGCTCTGTTTAATCCCAATACAAATAAAGCGGATAAAGTAGGATTTAAGTTTATTGAGAGTAACGGTGTAAGTAAAAAGGTTAGATATTTTAAATCTGACAATGAAATAATTGACCGTGTTTAGTTAGGTGATTGAAATGGCAAGACTTAATGAATTTTATAAAAAAGAAATCATCCCAATGATGATGAAACGGTTCAACTATTCCAGCGTTATGGAAGTTCCAAAACTGCTTAAAGTCACCTTAAATATGGGTGTTGGCGAAGCTGTTGGTGATAAAAAGGTTATGAATCATGCTGTTGAAGATATGACTTTGATTGCTGGACAAAAACCTGTTGTCACTAAAGCAAGAAAATCTATTGCTGGTTTTAAAATTAGAGAAGGATGGCCTATAGGCTGTAAAGTAACACTAAGACGTCAACGTATGTATGAGTTTTTAGACAGATTGATTTCCGTAACTTTGCCGCGTGTAAGAGATTTTCGTGGTTTAAATCCTAAATCTTTTGATGGAACTGGTAATTATAGTATGGGGATACATGAACAAATCGTATTTCCAGAAATTGATTACGATAAAACAGATGGTATCCGTGGTTTAGACATTTGTATCACTACAACTGCTAAAACAAATGAAGAAGCTAAAGCTTTATTAGAAGCTTTTAACCTTCCATTGAAAGATAGAGATAAAAAATAAGGGTGAAATTGTGGCTAAGAAATCAATGCTTATGAGAGAGTTAAAGCGTAAAAAGCTGGTGAATAAACACAGTAAACGCAGAAACGAATTGAAACAATTGATTAAATCATCTGATGATTTTCAGGTAATTATGGATAGTCAGTTAAAGTTAGCTAAATTGCCTGTTAATTCTAATCCTGTTCGTTTCAAAACACGATGTCAACAATGTGGTCGTCCACATGGTGTATATCGTAAATTTGCTCTTTGTAGAATTTGCTTAAGACAACAACTAATGGTTGGTAATATACCTGGCGGAAGAAAATCCAGCTGGTAATTTTTTAATTGGAGAACGATTGTGAGTATGCATGATCCAGTTGCTGATATGCTGACCCGAATTAGAAATGGTCAACAAGCAAAACGTCAGCAAATAACGTTAACTTCTTCTAAATTGAAAGAAGAAATTGCTCGTGTTTTAAAGGAAGAAGGATATATTGAAAGCTTCTTTGTAGAACCACTAGATAATAATCTTAAATTAATGACAATAAAGCTGAAGTATTATCATGGCAGACCTGTTATTGAACTTATTAAGAGAATTAGTAGACCTGGATTGCGAGTATATAAGTCTTATAAAGATTTAACTTCTATTCCTGGTTTTGGTGTGGCTATACTGTCTACATCACAAGGTATAATGACCCATATATCTGCAAAGATGAAAGGCGTTGGTGGTGAAGTCATTTGTGAAGTGGCTTAATACTTGCGAGGAATAATATGTCTAGAGTAGCAAAAGCCCCAGTAGTTCAACCAGCAAATGTTGAAATAACAATAGGTGATGGTGAAGTTACTGTAAAAGGGCCTAAAGGAACACTAACCCAAAAAATTAATAGGTTAGTAAAAGTAACTAAAAATAAAGATTCTAACCATGTTGAGTTTGCTCCTGCTGCAAATGATCCTAAAGCTTGGGCTCAAGCTGGAACAGCGCGTGCATTAGTAAATAATATGGTCAAGGGTGTAACTGAAGGTTTTGTTGTTACCTTGGAACTGGTTGGCGTAGGTTATAGAGCACAATCTAAAGATAATTCAATTACTTTATCTCTAGGTTATTCTCATCCTATTGAATACCATTTACCTAAAGGTGTTTTAGTCGAAACACCAAGTAATACTGTAATATTGTTGAAAGGTGTTGATAAACAAATTTTGGGTCAAGTAGCTTCTGAAATAAGAGCATTTAGACCACCAGAACCATATAAAGGTAAAGGTGTTAAACTTGCTGGCGAGTATATTGCGCGTAAAGAAGCGAAAAAGAAATAAGGTTTAAGTCATGAATAAACATAACTCACGTGCTCGACGTGGATTAAAAGCAAAGGCATTGATTCGTAAATCAGGCAGAGCAAGACTAGTCGTTTATAGAAGTGGTTTACACATTTACTCACAAATCATTCAAGCTGATAAGCTTGGAGATAAAGTATTAGTAACATGTTCAACTAACGATAAAGAATTACGATCCAGCCTGACCGGTAAATGTAAAGTAGAGCAAGCTAGCTTAGTTGGCAAACTACTTGGTAAGCGCGCAAGCGAGCAAGGTATTACGCAAGTTGCATTCGATCGTGCTGGTTATAAATATCATGGCCGAGTGAAAGCCCTTGCAGAAGGTGCACGCGAAGCTGGATTAGATTTTTAAGGAACGATTATGGCATTCGATGATTCATCACCTAAATCAGATGGCTACCAAGAAAAGTTAGTATCGGTAAACCGTACCGCTAAAGTTGTTAAGGGTGGCCGTGTTTTTGGTTTCGCAGTACTTGTTGTTGTTGGTGACGGCAAAGGTAAAGTTGGTTTTGGTAGAGGTAAAGCGCGCGAAGTTCCAATTGCAATTCAAAAAGCAATGGAACAAGCAAAGAAAAATATGGTTTATATTCCACTTTCTGGATCAACTATATTCCACGAAATTACTTGGAACTATGGTGCTTCTAAGGTATTTATGAAGCCAGCAAGTGAAGGTACTGGAATTATTGCTGGTGGTGCGATGAGAGCTGTATTAGAGGTTCTCGGCGTACAAAACATATTAGCTAAGAGTATTGGTTCTACCAACCCAAGCAATATTGTAAGAGCTACGATCGGTGCTTTAACTAATATCGGTACCCCAGATTATGTTGCGGCCAAGCGTGGTAAAACTGTTGAAGAAGTTATGGCGGGCTAATTATGGAAAAGAAAATTAAAATAACTTTGGTAAAAAGCATTATAGGCAGAAAACCAAAGCATATTTCTATAGTAAAACAATTAGGTCTAGGTAAAACTAATTCAAGTGTATCTCATAATGATACTCCAGCTATTCGTGGTCTTATTAATAAAGTTGATTACTTATTGCTGGTTGAGGAGAGTGTATAATGAATTTAAATTCACTATCACCAGATCCTGGTTCAAGACGCCCTAAAAAACGTTTAGGTCGTGGTATTGGATCGGGACTAGGTAAAACAAGTGGTAAAGGACATAAAGGTCAAAAAGCAAGAGCTGGTGGTTTTCATAAAATTAACTTTGAAGGCGGTCAAATGCCTATTCAAAGAAGATTACCAAAAATGGGCTTTAAGTCACGAGTTGGAAAAACAATAGATCAAGTATGCCTCAGTGAGCTTGCAAAGATATCTGCTGATGTAATTGATTTAAATGTTTTGCGTGAAGCAGGCTTGATTAATGGCTCTATTAAAGATGTAAAAGTTATTTTATCTGGTGAATTAACTACTGCCATCAAACTTAAAGGTTTAAGGGTCACTAAAGGAGCTCGTTTAGCCATTGAAGGTTTAGGCGGCAGCATAGAAGAGTGACTATGAAAAACCAAAAACATAATGCGAGCCAATCACGTGGTGGATTGGCTGAACTAAAATCAAGATTATTGTTTGTTGTTCTCGCTATTTTAGTTTATCGATTGGGTGCTCACATACCTGTGCCAGGTTTGGATCCAGCACGATTGGCTAATTTTTTTAACGAGCAACAGAATACAATTTTTGGCTTATTCAATATGTTTTCTGGTGGTGCATTATCGCGTGTTACGGTTTTTGCAATAGGAATCATGCCGTATATTTCAGCGTCTATTATACTCCAGTTATTTACAGTTGTTTCACCTAAACTTGAGCAACTTAAGAAAGAAGGTGAGTCTGGACGCAGGAAGATAAATCAGTACACACGATACTTAACTTTGTTGCTTTCAGTGTTTCAATCTTTAGGAATGGCACGCTGGTTAGCAGGGCAGCAAATTGCGCTTCAAGCTGATTTTTCATTTTACTTTACTGCAGTTGTAACTTTAGTTACAGGAACTATGTTTTTAATGTGGTTAGGTGAGCAGATTACTGAAAAAGGTGTTGGTAATGGAATATCTTTAATTATCTTTTCGGGAATTGTATCAAGTATGCCTACTGCGATTGCTTCGGTTCTTCAACAAGTTAAAGAAGGACAAATGCAAGCTTTGACTATGATTCTTATCGCAGTGGTTGTAGTAGTTGTAACAGGTTTTGTTGTATTTATGGAGCGTGCACAACGACGTATAAGAGTTAATTATGCGCAAAGGACGCAAGGTAGAAAGGTTTATGCTGCTCAAACCAGTCATTTGCCTTTAAAAATCAATATGTCTGGTGTAATACCGCCTATTTTTGCATCCAGTATTATTTTGTTACCGGCGACTTTAGCTCAATTTTTCTCGCATACAAAAGGTTTAGGCTGGCTTGCAGATGTCGGAATGGCTTTGTCACCTGGACAACCTTTATATTTAATAGTTTATGCAGTAGCTATTATATTTTTTGCGTTCTTCTATGCAGCTCTGGTGTTTAACCCCAAAGATACTGCTGATAATTTGAAGAAATCTGGTGCATATATACCTGGAATTAGACCCGGTGAGCAAACAACTAAATATATTGACGGTGTAATGACTCGCTTGACATTAGTTGGTGCAATCTATTTAGTTCTGGTTTGTCTTTTGCCACAGATTTTGATGTATACATGGCATGTCCCTTTTTATTTCGGAGGAACATCTTTGCTGATTATCGTGGTTGTTATTATGGATTTTGTAGCTCAGGTACAAGCTCATTTAATGACTCAGCAATATGATTCTTTAATGAAAAAGGCTAATTTTAAAGGTACCAAACTACCTGGTCTTTTATGATTTTTATCGGAGTTAAGAATGAAAGTAAGAGCATCTGTAAAGCGAATTTGTCGCAATTGCAAGATTATTAAAAGAAGTGGCACTATACGAGTTATTTGTAAAGATGCCAGACATAAACAAAGGCAAGGTTAATATCTGCTTGATTTAATTTTATAAAAATAGTATTCTTCTGTCCCTTTCGACAGAACAAATAACGTTCGGAGAAGTTAATGGCTCGTATTGCAGGAGTAAATATACCTGATCACAAACATGTTGTGATTGCTTTAACAGCAATATATGGTATTGGTAAACCTACATCCTTAAAACTGTGTTCTGCAGTTGGTATTGAACCTTCTAAAAAGGTTTCAGGACTAACCGATGCTCAACTTGAGTCTTTAAGAACAGAAATTGCAAAAATTACAGTGGAAGGTGATTTGCGTCGTGTTGTGACAATGAACATTAAGCGCCTTATGGATCTAGGATGTTATCGTGGTCTAAGACACAGAAGAGGGTTGCCATTACGCGGACAACGTACGAAAACTAATGCTCGTACACGTAAAGGTCGCAGAAAAGGCACTACCGGTTGATTTTTCATGTAGGAAAGTAAGATGGCAATAACTAAGTCAAAACAACAAAAAGTACGCAAGAAGGCAAAACGTGTCGTGTCAGATGGTATCGTTCACGTTCATGCTTCTTTTAATAACACTATAGTGACCTTTACTGATAGACAAGGTAATGCTCTATGCTGGGCAACATCTGGTGGTTCTGGATTTAGAGGATCAAGAAAAAGTACACCTTATGCTGCGCAGGTTGCTACTGAGCGTGCTGCTGCTGTTGCAAAAGAATACGGTATGAAATCTGTGGCTGTATTTGTCCATGGTCCTGGCCCTGGAAGAGAATCCACCATTCGTGAATTAATTTCACAGGATTTTAAAATTGTTGAAATCACCGATGTTACTGGTATTCCCCATAACGGGTGTAAGCCACCTAAAAAACGTCGTGTATAAGACTCAGGAGTAATTAATGGCTAGATATCTTGGTCCAAAATGTAAGTTATCACGTCGTGAAGGTTGTGATTTATTACTTAAAAGTGGTGTCCGTGATCACAAGTCCAAATGTAAATCAGAAAAATTACCTGGACAACATGGAGATAAAAAACCACGTCTGAATGGTTATGGAATTCAGCTTAGAGAGAAACAAAAAATCAGAAGATTGTACGGTGTTCTTGAAAAGCAATTCCGTGGCTATTACAAAATGGCTGCTCGTATGAAAGGCTCAACAGGTGAAAATCTAATGTCATTGCTTGAAAGACGTTTAGATAATGTTGTCTATCGTATGGGATTTGCAAGTACACGTGCTGAAGCGCGTCAATTAGTTACGCATAAAGCGATACTTGTTAATGATAAAGTAGTTAACGTTCCATCGTTACTTGTTAAACCAGGTGATGTTGTGTCTGTTCGTCAAAGAGCAAAAGCTCAAGGTCGTATTCAGGCTGCTTTAGCTTTATCAGAACAAAGAGCTGCTTGTGATTGGATTACTGTAGATAATTCTTCTTTTAAGGGAACATTCTCTACAGCACCAACGTTAACTGACTTATCTTCAGACTACAACGTAAACTTGGTTGTAGAACTTTACTCTAAGTAAGCTCGGAGAAATAGCTGAATGTATACTGAAATCAATGAAATGTTGACACCTAATGTTCTTAAGGTCCAGGCTGAATCGCCCTATAAAGCTAGAATAGTTTTAGAGCCTTTGGAGCGTGGCTTTGGTCATACTCTCGGCAATGCTTTGAGACGTATTTTACTATCATCAATGCCTGGAAGTGCGATTACTGAAGTTTCAATCGATGGTGTTTTGCATGAGTACAGCACAATTGAAGGTGTACAGGAAGATGTCGTAGACATTTTACTGAACCTGAAGTTAGTTGCGACAAAAATGACAGTCGGTGAAGAAGCTCTTGTAACATTAAACAAGCAAGGTCCTTGTCAAGTTACGGCTGGTGATATTCAACTGACTCATGGATTAGAAATTGTTAATCCAGAGCTGGTCATTGCTAATTTGAATGAAAAAGGCAAATTAAATATGACATTAAAAGTTGAACGAGGGATTGGTTTCCACAGTACTGATTCATTCGTTAGACATTTCGATGATGAAGTAGAAAGAAAATCAGTTGGTAAGCTAAAAATTGATAATAGTTTCTCTCCAGTTAAAAAAGTGGCTTATTATGTTGACAGTGCTCGTGTAGAAAATCGAACTGACCTTGATAAGTTAACTATTGAGTTAGAAACTAACGGAACTATTGATGCTGAAGAATCAATACGGATTTCTGCTAGTATTCTTCAAAGACAACTGCATGCTTTTGTAGACATGAAATTTGAAGAGTCTCGATCTGATAATAAAGAACGCAACGATTTTGATCCTATTCTATTACGTTCTGTCGATGATTTAGAATTAACTGTTCGATCTGCAAATTGTTTGAAAGCAGAAAATATTCATTATATTGGCGATTTAGTACAAAGAACTGAAAATGAACTCTTAAAAACTCCTAATTTAGGTAAGAAATCTTTAACTGAAATTAAGGATGTTTTAGCGTCACGTTCATTATCGCTAGGTATGAAACTTGAGAATTGGCCGCCAGCGAATCTTGGCGAATAAAGTTTAGGAGTTTTGGTTATGCGTCACCGTAATTCAGGTCGAAGTTTTGGCCGTACAAGTAGCCATAGAAAGGCTATGTTTGCAAACATGTGTAATTCTTTAATCGAGCATGAGTTGATCAAAACAACTCTGCCTAAGGCTAAAGATTTGCGACGTTATATTGAACCTTTAATTACTGTATCAAAAGTTGACTCAGTTGCTTCACGTCGTCATGCATTTGATATTTTAAGATCTAAGTCTGCTGTTGGTAAATTATTTACTGATTTAGGTCCACGTTTTGTGGAGCGTCCTGGTGGTTATGTACGTATCATCAAATGTGGTTTTAGAGAGGGTGATAATGCTCCTATGGCCATTGTAGAGCTCTTAGACAGACCTGCTGTTAGTGACGAAGCTGAAGAATAAATTTAGTATTCGCATTAATTAAAGAAACCCGCATTATGCGGGTTTTTTTTAAGTACATTGAGTCCCCTCAAGGTGATTTTCTTTAGGTTTGGGGAATTTAATGACGGATCCCTACATAGAATAATCATTGAGTCGACATGTTTATCCTGTATTCAAAATAAAGACCTCATTGCATTAATGCTTAACGTTGTCTAATGAATCAATTTTTAGTTGCTTAATATAATTTAACCAACGTTATTGGATAAACAGTTTTTATTGCTTATTCTAAGATCTTTTGATTCTTCCTTTTTTTGCATAAGAGATTGCAACTCCTTAATAAACAATCTGTGGTTATTTTTTTCAGCAATTGTTAATGCCGTTTCATCCTGTTTATTAGGAATATTGAAATTGATGTCTTCAAAATGATTATGAATTAAATGCAACAAGGCGATATCGCCTGTTTGAGCACTGTAGTGAAGAAGTGGTTCATAAAAGATGGCATGAATTTGATTAAAGATATTGTAATTCTGGCGTAAACCTTCAACCACTGCTGGCCATACCTTATAAAGTGATCGAATGTCGATCTCTAGTAAATTGGTAAAACACTCAGGTTTATCTAAGCGCATCATTTTATTACAAAAAAATGCTTCAAAGTCTTTATGCAGATTTGGTGTGTCAATCGGTAAATAGAGCTTGGCTAAGTGACCGAGCAACCTCATGACCGATTCAAAGTTTTCTTTGTTGTTGGGTTGCAAAAAGGGTAGTTTATTGTATGAGAGCGCTTTTTCAATGGTATTATCACCTGAGACTCCAACTATGTCGGACGCGTTTTCTATCAGGAGATCGTAATCAGTATCATTCAAATTAAAATCGGTTAAAATGGAAACAACCTTTGGTGGATTGCAAATCGTTGTGGGACTGTAGTTAATTCTACGAATATTGCCATTTACATTAATTTCTATAGCAGAAATATTTGAATTTCTTGCGAATAAGAATAAGGAACCGAATATTAGCTGTTCTTCCATAAATGGCAAATACTGTTTGTTTTTTCGTTTGATGATTAAATCATCAAATTGATTCTCTTCTAGAAATAGAATTTCTTCAGCGTCGAGTAGAATATGAGGAACTACACTAAAGACACCAGTTCGATTATTGTGTCTAATATTATTTAAATAGATTACCAAGTGCTCCTGATTAGATATTTGAAATCTCTGAATACAAAAAGATAGAAATCGATTGATACTATCCCAGTCTTGTAGGTAAGCAGGGACTAACTGTGTTTTAGCTAACATTTTTGATATGTCTTCTGGAGTGATTGGTGCGGAATCGTTTAGACCTGTTACATGCTTGAAAAAATTTCTATTTTCCAATGCCATCAAACTTAGAAGACAGTGACTCCTAATTTTCAACCCATACTGATAAGGAACCTTTTGCAGTCCAAGATATCGTGTATTAATATTTTGGGTTTTTAAATCTATCTGAGTCATTTCATCTCTCGGATCAATATGACTAAGCGGCAGATTTAAGGCAGAGGTACGTAACCCTGTGATTTCGGGGATAGTGATGACGGGTATTTCGGATGGGCAAAAGCTCAATATAGCATCTTTTTGTGCTTTGGCCATGGATGTAGAGATTTGAAAAATGCTGCAAGTGGTACTTAATTCGCTCTTTAATTCGAGGTTGTTTTGAATGAAATTGGAAAACTCCTGAATTGCCTTATCTCCTGAGCTTTCCCCCAACTCCAGGACATGGGCTTTTAGTGCTGGTAATATAGTTTGTAGGCGTTGTTTTACTAATTTTTCCCTATGTGCAGTACTTACAACAAGAAGAATGATTTTTATCCCCAATTTTTCAGCCTGCGGAGTAAATTCTTTTGCAAAATCAAGAAGATGATTAAAATCACCTATGCCATCATAATGAATATAATTAAATATAACGACGTACTTTTGTTTTTTGAGATAAGGAAAAAAGCTGTGTTTTTCGATCATTAAATGCCTATATCGCCTGTAAATAATGCTAAATTATATAAATAAATTCTTGAATTTTTAGGATGTTCGTCCAACTTTTAGCATGAGGGACTTTCTCCTTCATTGAAGTGATGGTGCTTGCTGTAGCATGCATCAAAAGGAACTTGATACAAACTCAATTCTACCACTACTGAAAAAAAATATGAGGTCTAAACTAGCGATTTATTTGTTTTTATCAACAAATTAAATCCACGGCTGTTCTACAAGTAAATCACTCTCAATACCACCTGTCTGCTCTGTAGATTTTGGTTCTAACAGGAGGACATGTACCTCTTCGTGTGCAACCGGTTTATGTTCTACGCCTTTGGGTACAATATAAAATTCACCTTCATTTAAGGTGATTTTTTTATGCCTGAACTCAATGTTTGGAATGCCCTTCACAACTAGAAATAATTCATCTTCATTAGCATGGCTATGCCAGATGAACTCTCCCTTGAATTTTGCAAGTTTGACATATTGACCATTAAGTTCTCCAACAATACGTGGTGACCAATACTCGCTAAAAGTTTGAATTTCTCAACTAAATTAATTGTATCCATACAAACCTCAATTGGATTAATGAATGAAAATATTGGTTCATGATCAAGTATGTAAAATATCAGTTCACAATTAATAATGATAATGTGGAGTCGGTAGTTTGGGTAGCGAAGTAGCATTCGCGTTGCCCTCGATATACAGTATCTCCAGGTTTTGCTTCACGGCATTTACACCGCAGTAGAAAAATAACTCGTTATGAAAAAAAGCCCTTATTAGTAAGGGCAATAAAGTAAGAAGTAAGGACTACTATTCAGTTGAAATTAGAATGGGACATCATCATCTAATTGATCAAAAGCATCTTGTGGCACTTGAGTCGGTTGTTGTCTTGGAGCACTTTGATTGCTTGGCGAAAATTGGGCTTGTGGCATCTCATCAAAACCGGATGAAGCCGTCCCTTTGCTGTCTAACATTTGAATGTCATTGGCAACAATTTCAGTGGTATATCGGTCTTGGCCTTGTTGATCCTGCCATTTTCTGGTTCTTAAGCTGCCTTCTACATAAAGCTTAGAACCTTTACGTACATATTCACCGGCAATTTCACCCAAGCGATTAAAGCACACCACGCGATGCCATTCTGTACGATCTTGCTTTTCACCAGTTACTTTATCTTTCCATGATTCACTGGTTGCTATTGAGAGAGTAGTTACAGCATTACCATTTGGTAAATAGCGTACGTCAGGGTCGACACCGACATTGCCAATTAAGATGACTTTATTTATACCACGTGCCATTTTTTGATCTCCTGTATGCGAAAGTTAGAAAAGAGTATACCTAATTTATATAGCCCTTGCACTGCTGTTCCATCGATTTTCCTTTTCGTTGGTAACGGCCAAGTATGACGTAAGTACTGCGTCAAGTACATGCTCAGTCAAAAAGAGTTTTATCAGAACTATTAACAAGTTCATATAAGCGCGCAATTTGCTTTTGTGTGACTCTTGGTGTTGAAAGAGGTGGTAAATGTGCTAAATCAAAAAAATCAATCGCAGAAATTTCTAGATTTTCCTTGGCCACACCAGAGATAATTTCACAATGAAAAAAGCATTTATAGGTATGAGGCCATTGTAATGGATGATCATGCTTCTGTTTGTCCCATAGAGCGAGCAGCCGAATTACAGAAACATCAAATCCACTTTCTTCCTTAGTTTCCCTAATTACGGATTCGGCGGCAGACTCGTTTGTTTCTGCCCAACCACCAGGTAGAGTCCACAATTCATCGGCACGCTCCTTAACCAATAAGAGCTTGTTATCCTTTAAAATAAACGCTCGAACATCAACTTTAGGTGTGGCATATCCTGCTTCTAATGAAAAAATCTGTTTTATCTCAGCAAGTGGCGTGTCTGAATAATTCGCCATAAATTCAGAGGCAATTTCGCGAAGTCTTAAATAACGTTCTTTATCAAACTCATTATTTGAATAGGTCAGTCCATTTTGTGCGATTGCTTGAATTTCAGCAATATATTTTAACCAACTTAAATCTTTCTTAGACATAATTTATTATCCCTTTGGTGTATTTTATTGCATATTCTCTTGACTCTCACGTTACGTGATAGTTTAAAATCAATGTACAGGAGAGGGTTGAATGAAATATTACCAAATTAAAGAGATTAGCCAAATGACTTCATTAACAATTAGGTCATTACAATATTATGATGAAATTGGCTTATTAAAACCTACGAAGCGTTCAGACAGTGGCTATCGACTTTATTGTGAAAGGGATTTAATTCGATTGCAGCAGATCACCACGCTAAAATTTTTGGGATTTTCTTTGTCGACTATAAAGAAGATTATAGAAAGTCCAGGTTTTGATGTAGCGGCTTCCGTTGGCATACAAGCACGTGAATTGACTGAAAAAGCAGCGCGAATTAATGAGGCGGCATCTCTTCTTACGTATATTTCCAGTCAACTGGAAATGAATCAATCTGTGAATTGGAAAAGTACTGCAAAAATAATAGAAATATTGGAGCTCAATACAATGAATGATCAAGTTTTGCAAAAATATCAAGCTGAAGCGGAGCAGTCGGAATTAGGTAAGAAATCTGCTTACGATGATACGTATAATCCCAATCGATTATATCCTATCCCCAGGGCGGGGAAGCGACAAGAAATTGGTGTGGACCCATCAAAATTGCCTTTTTATGGCTTTGATTGTTGGAATCATTATGAAGTTTCTTGGCTTAATGCGAAAGGCAAACCCATGGTTGCGATTGCTGAGTTGTTTTATGAGTGTAACTCACCTAATTTAATTGAATCAAAATCGTTAAAACTTTATTTTAATTCATTTAACAATACGCGAATTCACAGTGTGAGTGAGTTAGAAAATACAATTAAAAGAGATTTACAAGAGCGTGTTGGTGCAGAAGTTTGGGTTAACATACATCTTTTAGACTCTACCAATCAGTTTGCAATACAACCGTCATTTGCGGGAGATTTGCTTGACGACCTTGATATAGAATGCTCAATTTATCATGTAGAACCTTCATTTCTTTTTGTAAGCGAGGAGCTTGTAGAAGAATCATTATATTCAAATCTGTTGAAATCTAATTGTCTGGTGACAAATCAGCCTGATTGGGGAAGCGTGCAAATTGCTTACAAAGGTAAAAAAATTAATCGGGAAGGTTTATTAAAATATCTTGTTTCATTTCGTAATCATAATGAATTTCACGAGCAATGTATTGAACGAATTTTTGTCGATATTATGAATTATTGCCAACCAGAACAACTAACCGTATATGGCCGGTATACACGCCGAGGTGGATTAGATATCAATCCATACCGTTCTACGGAGAAGAGCTCATTTGTTGGTAAAAATTTGCGCTTGGTTCGTCAGTAACTTACTGGGTATTGCCGATAATATCAGTCGAGTAGCCGGGTTTTTTGCAAGAAAAACCCCGGGTTACACTTCGTTTCAACCAGGCTACGAGTAGTATGTAGACTAATCAACCAATTGATGTTGCTCCATACTCCACGCCGGACGGCAAGAAATAAACAGTTGCATATCGCCTTCCCAATAGTATTTTTCACCTGCTTCAATCAATACTGCATCGCCAGCGGATAATTTATGTTCCATATGATTGACGACGACCTTGCCTTCGCCTTGGAACACATAAACTAATTCATTGCATTGTAAATTCACTACTCGTCGCGTTTCAGGATATCGGCCTGATATTTTTGCAATAGCACAATCCATCATTGGATCATTCAGATGATGCTCACTGACTTTACAGGATGGAGCATTACTGTGTTCGGTCGTTTGATGTTTCAAAGAAATTTTCATTTACTGCCTCCTTGATTAACGGTTATCCATGATGAATAATTTTTTCCGCACTGCCTGCAAGATAACGTTCCCTATCAACACGCAAATAAATTACTCGTTCATCTTCTGCAAATGCAACTTCAATCACCCCTTTAATATTCAATAATTTGTTGATGATCGGCTCATTTTTTTCGGCCCAAGGGGCAGGTAAAACAAGTGTTGAAAAGGAGGCTTGCGATTTCATTGAAAATGAAACAAGCAACCATATAATACCAATGATTGCATTAGTAACAAAAATACCCTGGCTGCTATTCCATTGATACAATACACCTGCGAGTGCCCCACCAATAAAAAGGCCTAAAAATTGGCTGGTTGAATAAATCCCCATAGCCGTCCCCTTACTGTGAGGATTTGCCTGTTTAGATACTAGAGAGGGTAATGCCGCCTCTAGAATATTAAACGCAACAAAATAAATTAACATGAGAACACACAGACTCACCCAATGTTGTGAGGTATAAGCTAATAATAATTGTGCCATTGCCATGATAAGCACTGATGAAAGAAACACGCCTTTCATGCGCTTTTTCTTTTCGGCAAGAATAATGAATGGGATCATGAGAATAAATGAAATGATCATCAGTGGTAGATAAAAATGCCACTGTTGCGATAAATGTCCTTGTTCCACTTGTTTTTTTAGGATGAAAGGAATAGCAAAAAATGTTGCGGTGAGAATAAAATGCTGGCAGAAAATACCGATATTAAGAAGTTGTAGTTGGACGTTAGAAATAACATTCTTCAATAAAGCAGGATTTGTTTCACTATCAATGTGAAAACGTTCATTTACAGGCTTGGGAATTACCAAATAAAGCAAGATAATCCCAGCTATTGCTAATAGAGTCGTTAGGTAAAAAATACCAGATAGGCCAAAATGATGGGTAAGGGCTGGACTAACAACCATCGCAAGACTAAAAGATGTCCCTATAGTCATGCCAATGACCGCCATCGATTTAGTACGTTGATCATCAGGGGTTAAATCTGCAAGCAAGGCGATTAAAACACTACCAATTGCGCCAGTGCCTTGCAAGGATCTTGCAAGTATCATCCCATAAATAGAGTTGGTTAGAGCACCAAGTAAACTACCCAAAGCAAAAAGGAGTAACCCTATGGCTATCATGGGTTTTCTTCCTACCTTATCAGAAAGCATACCAAAAGGCATTTGCAGGAGGCCTTGAGCAAGACCATAAATTCCTAGAGCAAGCCCTACTAGTGCAGGTGTTGCGTTTTGTAAATTTTCTGCATAAATACTAAATACGGGTATGAGCAAAAACAAACCTAACATGCGGAAAGAAAAAATCGCGGCTATAGGAAAGACAGTTTTAGACCAAGAATGCTTCATTCATTAATATATGTTTATCTTTATTGTGTGCCGATAGTACAAAGTTAGCCATCTAGAAACAAGATATTTAAAAATTTAATGCATGAAACATTGCTTTATTGCTCAATAAAAATGAAAATGTAGTTTTTTGTAATTGTTGGTCAATAAATGTCAACTTATGCTTCTGAGTTTAGAAGTACTAGTAGGCTATTATGCTCCATGTGTCGCATGAGTTGTCACTATCGTATTGTATCAACAGTTTTTAATAAATGAAGTTAATGAGGAATATTTCATGAGTTTGGTTTTCGCAGGTAAAGTTGGATTAATTACTGGCGGTGCTCGAGGTATCGGTAAGGCGACTGCATTAAAGTTAGCTCAGTCAGGAAGTGATATTGCCATCGTTTATTACAACAGTTCTGATGAAGCTCAAACTTTGGTTGAAGAAATCCATGCTATGGGGCGCAAAGCGATTGCGTTACAAGCTAATGTAGCCGACCATCAGTCGGTAAAAGAAATGTTTGTGCAATTTCGTGAGCATTTTAACCGACTTGATTTTTTAATTAGTAATGCTGCAAGCGGTGTTTTAAAATCAGCACTTAAGATGTCAACAAAACATTGGCGCTGGTGCTTAGAAACAAATGCTTTGGCATTAAATCATTTGGCTACAGAGGCGCGCTCATCGATGCCTAAAGGGAGCCGAATTGTTGCCTTATCAAGCCTTGGTGCATCTCGAGCGATTCCTAACTATGCATTTATTGGCGCGTCTAAGGCTGCTCTTGAAGCTTTAGTCCGTTCTTTGAGTCTTGAGTTGGCTGTCGATGGAATTACTGTGAATACTGTTTCTGCTGGAGTAGTTGATACCGATGCATTGAAACATTTTCCTAACAGGGAACAGCTACTTGATGAATATCAGGCCCACTCTTTGGCTGATAGGCCATTGACAACTCAAGATGTGGCCAATGCTATTTATCTCTTGTGCTTGCCGGAAGCAGCCATGATTAATGGGCATACTTTATTTGTTGATGCAGGGTACAGTCAGGTGGGTTAATACCTTGTCATTCTTAATTTTATGCCTTTAAAAAAATATATGATATAATTTCGGGCTTTGTAAATTAGCTATCTCTGAGGAAAAAATATGAATGTAGCAGACGTTTATCCTAAAGTTAGGGAAATTGTTGCTGATGTGCTAGTGATTGATGTAGAAGAAGTATCTCTTAACAGTCGTTTGATAGCAGATCTAGGCGCAGAATCTATTGATTTTCTTGATTTGGTATTCCAATTAGAAAAAGAATTCAAAATTAAAATTCCCCGTGGTCAATTAGAAAAAAATGCACGAGGTGATTTGGCAGAAGATGAATTTGAGAAAGGTGGCGTTATTACCGAAAGAGGTTTGCAGGCATTGCAAAATTATTTGAGTGAAATTCCTGCAGAGCAGTTCAAGCCGAATATGAAAGTCAATGAAATACCTATGCTATTTACCATTGAAACATTTTGCAAGTTAGTTGTTGCTGCGGTTAAAGAACAACAAACTGCTGGATCTGTGGCTTAATTTAGGTGTTATTTAAAATCAAGTTAATAGGGCTTAATAAATACTGATGAGATTTTTATTCGTTGATCGTATCGTGGAGTCATCTCCCGGTCAGGTGGTCCGGGGAATTAAACATATTACCCCGAATGATACATACCTCACAGTTGATGAACAGGGACGGCCCTGCTTCATCCCTTCGTTAATCGGTGAAACACTAGGCCAACTGGCTGCGTGGAATGTGATGGCGCTTCAAGAGTTTGCCTACAGACCTGTAGCCGGGATTGTTGCCTGTGCCGCCCTGCATCGTCCAGCATATGTAGGTGAGACTTTATTGCTTGAGTCATTTATTGAGCACTTAGATCATTCAGTAATGCAATACTATAGTGAAGCGAGAGTAGGTAATGAGCGTGTCTTCAGTCTTGAAGGCGCCTTAGGTCCATTGTTACCTATGGATGATTTTATTGATTTAGATGAAGTGAAACAGCAATTTTCCGAAATTAATCGTCCTGGTGATTGGCTTGCTGTGAGTCAGAAGAGTGCACCAATATTGAATGACGATTTGATTATGAGCTCGGAATTGCCGGTAGTGCCCATGACCTTCGACAGAATTTGCTCCAGTGAACCAGGAGTTAGTTTAACTGCTGAAAAAAGAATATCACGTGCAGCCCTTTATTTTGCGGATCATTTTCCCAAAAAACCGGTATTACCATTGACGGTATTATTGGAATGTAAATTAAATTTGGCGAAGGAATTTATTCGACGTGCAGGCTACCCAGTCGATTATAAAGTGAGCGAATTTCGCAAAATAAAAATGAAAGAGTTTGTCTATCCAGGCGACATTCTTGAGTGTTCTGTAACCGTCAAAAAGCAAACGGAAGACGAGTTGATCCTAGCTTATCGTAGTGAGGTTGCAGGTAAACGTGTTTGTGTTGTGGATGTAGTGCTTATTCCCAGAGGTAAATAAAAGTGAAAAAAAGACGAGTTGCGATTACAGGTATGGGAGCCGTTTCTCCTTTAGGGCTTGACGTTCAGTCTATATGGTCCAATTTATTGGAAGGACGTTCAGGTATTGCTGAAATCAAGCAATTTGATGCCAGTGCGTTTCCAACTTATATTGCAGCTGAGGTGAAAAATTTTTCGCTTGCGCCTAAATTAACCACAAAACGCAGTCGTTTTTCTGTCAATTTTACGCGATATGCACTTGAAGCTGCCCAACAAGCTTTTGATGATGCAGGCATCGTGCCTACGGAGCAAACTGCGACTCAGTGGGGCGTTGTTACCGGAAGCGGCATGATGACCTCTGAGTTTGACTATCTATCTCGATTTCAACAAACGTGTGCTCAAAATGGTGAAGCAGATTGGGAACGTTTGCAGGCTAGTACACAAGAATTTTATAAATTATCTGATTTTGGTAAAACAACTACAAACTCTGGTCTGTCTTTATTGATTCAACAATTTAACATTAGAGGATATGCATCCTCCGTCCACACCGCTTGTGCATCAGGTGGACAGGCTTTAGGACTCGCGATGCAAGTAATTCGTCGCGGAGAGGCGGATTTTATGCTGGCTGGAGGCTTTGATTCAATGATTAATCCGTTGGGATTATCCAGCTTTTGCTTATTAGGCGCCTTATCTACTTATAACAGTACCCCCGAAACAGCGAGCAGACCTTTTGATGCAACACGGAATGGTTTTGTTTTAGGTGAAGGTGCTGCTTTTTTAATCCTAGAAGAATGGGATAAGGCCAAAGCTCGAGGTGCACGTATTTATGCAGAATTAGCTGGTGAAGGTAATTCATTAAGTTCTTATCGAATTACTGATTCCCATCCAAATGGTGATGGTGCCATTCAGGCAATTGAACGAGCTCTCCAAGATGCAGGAGTCCAAGCTTCAGATGTGGATTATATTAATGCACATGGCACCTCAACTAAAATGAATGACTTAAGTGAAACGAATGCAATTAAAGCAGTTTTTGGCGAATCTGTCGCAAACTTGCCGGTCAGTGCGACTAAAAGTCAAACCGGACATTTGATTTCCGCGGCAGGAGCACTTGAGGCTGTATTATCAGTTAAATCCATAGAGCAGGCACAGATACCCAAGACAGCCAATTTAACTACTCCAGATCCAGAATGTGATTTAGATTATGTAGTTGATGGACCACGCGAGCGCTCTTTAGGAGTGGTGCTTTCCAATTCTTTTGGATTTGGCGGCTCCAATAGTTGCTTGTTATTTAAGCATCCTGAGTTTGAAGGAGCCGGGCTATGAGTCAAAGCAACAGAGTATTTATTACAGGGCGAAGCGCATTAACTGCATCAGGCGCTACTGCAGATGCAACGTGGGATGCGATTCTTTCTGGCCAGAGTGGAATTGGTGAAATAACGCAATGGGATGTATCGCAATGGCAGTATCGCTTGGGCGGCGAGTTAAAAGAATTTAGTCCAGCAAAAATGCTACCAGATCGCAAATTGATGAAAGTTATTTCACGACAAGACGTGATGGGAATTCATGCTGCAGTACAGGCAATTGAGCACAGCCAAATGATTGCCTATCGCGATACGCTTGACGACTCTAGTTTATTTAATGAGCAAACTGCTGTTTTTGTAGGATCACCAGGAAATAAATATTTTCAACAATATGATTTTTTGCCTTTGTTGGCCAAAACTCAAGGTGATATGCAGCAATTTGCGCAACACCTATTTGAAACAGTCCATCCGATGTGGTTGTTACGTATATTGCCAAATAATGTTCTTGCATACACTGGGATAACTTATGAGTTTAAAGGCCCAAATCATAATGTAACGAATCATGCTGTAGGTGGAACACAAGCATTATTGGAAGCATACCATGCGATTCGTAGTGGTCAGGCAGAGCGAGCGGTAGTTGTTGCCTATGATGCAGCTGTTGAACCGCAAGCGTTATTTTACTACGAGCAATTAGGGGTATTAAGTAATCAACATTTAAAACCTTTTGATGCAGCGCATAATGGCACAATTTTAGCTGATGGTGCCGCTGCTTTGGTGTTGGAAAGTGAAGCCAGCATGCGTGCGCGCTCAGCAACGTGCTATGGTGAGATTCTTGGTGGCTTATCAAGCACTGAAGCTGAAGGCTTATTTTCTCTGGATGCCAGCGGCCAACAACTTGCTGAGTTGATGCAACGTACTTTGGAATGTGTAGAAGTAAATCCTAATGATTTAGGTTTTATTGTGACTCATGGCAATGGTAATAGTAAATCGGACTATAGTGAGTCTCAGGCAATACAAAATGTTTTTCCTGAACAGGAAATCCCTGTCACTGCATTTAAATGGTCTGTAGGGCATTCTATATGTGCTTCCGGGTTGATTGACACAGTAATGACAACTTATGCACTTTCATCTAAGTGCGTACCTGGGATAGCGAATTTGCAAAATATAGCATCCGGTTGTAAAGGTTTATCCGTAAGTGCGGAGCATCAACCTTTAAAAAGAGGCCCTTATGCATTGACGATCAATCGAGGATTTGCCAGTATGAATGCGTGTTTAGTGATCAAAGCTTGTGACTGAATTAGAACGAAAAATTAATGAATTGCCAATAAGCATGTTTGGGCGATTCGTACATAAATTTTTGCCCTATAAGCGACAAGTTGTTATGGCAAATATTGATCGTGTTTTTGGTGAGCAACTGAATGGTGCACAAAAAAAACGACTTGCTATCTCATATTACTCACATTTACTTAAATCCTTTAAAGAAGCAATGCAACTGCGTTTTATGTCTGAAGAGAATTTACGCAATATGGTCGAGGTGCGAGGCCATGAAAACATGTTGTCGGTTGTGGCGCAACAAAAAGGAGTTTTAGTTTTAACAGGGCATTTTGGCAATTGGGAAGTGGCACCAATTGGTGGTGTTTTAAATTTTCAAGAATTTCAAGGGCAGTTTCATTTTATTCGTCGGACTTTGTCAATTAAATTTATTGAGCGCAGTTTATTCAAGCAGTACTACCAAGTTGGCTTGAATGTTATCCCTAAAAAAAACTCTTTGGATAAGGTTTGTGCTGCTCTGGAAAAAAATCACGCCGTTATTTTTGTTCTTGATCAACATGCCTCATTGGTTAACCGTGACGGGATTGCCGTAGAGTTTTTTGGGGTGAAAGCAGGAACTTACCGTAGCCTGGCAACGTTGTCTCGTTATACGGGAGTTCCTGTAATTCCAGCTGCAGGATATAGATTGCCAAATGGAAAGCATGTTTTAGAGTTTTATGAGCCTATTCCATGGAAAGACTATGAGAATGCTCAAGAGTCTCTTTATTATAATACGCTTGCTTATAACCAAGCATTAGAGCGTATTATTTTAGCCCATCCAGAACAATGGAATTGGATGCATAAGCGCTGGAAACTCAAGTTGTAATCGTTCCTTTGCTGTTTATTATCTTTTGAAAAGATGCATTATGTTCCACTTCAAAGGGTTCTTCCTCCTCCTCTTGTGTGGGCTGTTTCATTTTGGTAAAAAAACCCTCAGCCCAACTCAACGCGCTTTGTGCATATACAGTTGCTTCGCATGTATATTTGGAGAGCATTTTGCCTGCGCTTGCTACAAAATCACTTGTTTCTGAGCTGGTTGAAGGCTCTTTACTGGGAGTGACTATAAGTTCTGGCATGAGATTATCCAGCTCGTCAGAAACATATTGCAATTGATCGGAATCTTCCCCAACCTGTACCAGCAATGAATCAATCTCACCACGAGATTTTTCTTTTAACATCAGCTCTAAAAGACGGAATTGATTCACAATGAATGGATTTTGATTGTCTTTTAACCAATGGTAAATTTGTTCATTTTCTTCTCTATGCTTGATTGCATAATGATATAACCGGTGAAGTTTTTGTCGTGTAATGAACTCATCTTTAGGAATTGTCTGTAACGAGAATTTGTCGAATGCTTTAATAATCTCCTCAAGTTTTTCATGCGTTAGGGGAAGGGTCATTTTATTTAACAAATCCAGCAGATCGTGTTCTGATTCTTGAACTGGCCCGGAACTTTTTGTCTGTTTTGAAGATGATGGTTCATCGTTTTCTACTAGGGCTAATGATTCAGGGGCAATGTACTCGGGCGCGTTAGGTTTAAAAAAGCCGGTCCATCCATAAATCCAACAACGTTTAATCCATTTAATGAAAACAGAAAAAAATCCTTGTTCATTGGCAAAATTTAATTCAAGTTGTGCTTCCTTAAGCGCTTTATGCGCCACTTGAATGATTTCTTGATTTTTTTCAGGATGAAGGTTTTTTAGTGCGAAGGTACACAAATTGATAACGCGTTGATAATTTTCTTTTCCTCCTCGGAGGCCAAAATGGCGAATAACTCTCTTTGCATCAAATACAAACAATTGATAACTAATCTGCTCATCAAAAAAAGCAGGATGAGCTAATAATGCGGAAAAAATCGCTTCTTTTACTGTGCCGTCTACTTCTGAACGTTTTAACATGAATCCAAGGTGGTGTATTGCTTTGTTGCGAATGAGGATATTTACGGAACGCTCATAAAAGCCCATGTAGTCATCAAGCAATGTAAGGATTGGTGCCGGACTGCCTCTATAATGTATTAAAAAATACTCAAAACAATTAATTGTTTTATCATGTTTAATCAACTCATCTATAAAAGAGCTTTCATTAGAATTCACTGATTGTCTTTGTTCTTTTAGCGTTCCAGGAAGAGGGGGATTTAAATGAATATCTTGTAGCATTCTTTGAATAGTGAGCCGCTTATTTTGATAAAATAATGATGTATCTCCTTTTAATGCATTATTTCTTAAATAGCGATTGGTTAAGTACGCCGTTCTCGCGGCCAACTCCTTAAATGCGAGTTTATCATTCAAGAAAAAAAGGAGTTCTATTGCTGCTAATGAAAAGGAATGATTTTTATCCAATAATTTTTTAGTTAATTGATTAATATAAGATGCATAGGCCTTATTATAATGACCATTTAGATAAAGACGTATTGCCAACAGCAAATGAGATTCTTTGCCCGCATGCTCGAGAAATTTATTCGGAATGTTATGAAATAGTCCTAAGTTCTCAATGATACTAACAACAGCAGCTTCTTTTCGAGTTGGCTCCATTTTCCCTAATACATCAATCACATTGGGTGTTGCAATGTCCATAAAATGAGCCAAGATATAATGAGCATTGGGCATTGACGCAAAATGATTCATCCAATAAGCAATCACATTGTGTCGGTCATAGAGAGGGCATCGCTCAATCAGGGCCGCTAATTGAGCTTTAGTTAGTTGATGAAAATGAGGAACTGAGCAAAGAATACTTACTGCTGCCTCAGGTTCTAATTTACCTATTAATGGATTTGAGAGGACTTTTAAGTCTAATTGGTACACTAGGGCGTTAAGACGCGAAGGGATATGATGATCTTGCTGGGTTAACCTATTTAATAATGATTCACCTTTTAAGCACGACAAGTATTCTTTTTTACTTAATAAGTAAATTATTAAGAGCGATTTTACTTGTAGGTTTTTAACGATTTGAATGGCGTCAAGAATATTGGGGATTGTTAATTTCCCTTCTTCAAGAGTGACTAAGAATTGCGTCTGACTTACTATATCCTTATTGATTTCCGTTAAATACTCTTGGTTTCCCATAGCCGCTTTGAATAACTCAAAACTTTGTATTTTGCTTCCTGTCATAGCACTCTCTCCTTTTAGCCAAGCACCAATTCCCTAATGGACTTCTTTCGAAACACGACTGTAGCGGCGAACTCTTCATTAAAACGGTACCTAGTCCTCATGTACTTGGGGGTATATTTTAGTCTAGGCTCCATTTTTTTCGCACTTAGCCACAGTGAATTTCGAAAAAAGTCTAGTGTAAATTTGGAGCGGTGCGAGTGTGAGGCGTTCTTTCAGGATAACTCTTTGTAAAGAAAATTCAATACTTGTGTTAATTTTGCATAGGGATAGGGGTTGAACCGTGCTTAAAACAACATGCCCTCATAAACAAAAACAGCGGGGCCAGTCAGGATAAGCGATTCATTAAATGCTGGCCAATCAATAAATAAATCACCACCAGGTAATGTCACTTTTATTTGTTTGTCCAATTGATGATATAAACGTCCAATAGCAGCTGCTGCAACAGCACCACTTCCACATGCTTGAGTTTCTCCGCAGCCACGTTCATAGACTCGTAATTTGATATGGTTTGGAGTCACAATTTGCATGAAGCCAACATTTACTTGCGCGGGAAAACGTGGATGTACACTGATTTCGCTTCCTAAAGTATGAACCGGTGCTTTATCTATATCTTCTACCACTAATACTGCATGTGGATTGCCCACGCTTAATGCATTGAAGTGAACCGGTTTGTTTTTTTGAAGTTCTAAGGAGTATTCAACAGATTGCTGCTCTGCTATGAATGGGATATCAGATGGGGATAATCGGGGAATTCCCATATCGACACTAACACTAGAGTCTGCGTTGATGTGTAAACGCATTTGTGTCGTGTGAGTGGCCACGGTTAAGTGATTTTTATCAGTTAATCCATAGTATTTTGCAAATAAGGCAAGACAGCGTGCTCCATTACCACATTGGCCTACTTCCTGGCCATCGGCATTAAAAATCCGATAATTAAAGTCAATACCATGCTGCACACTTGATTCAATCAACAAGCATTGGTCAAAGCCAATGCCGGTATTGCGTTGAGCCATAGTCATTATTTGTTGCGGACTTAGGGTAATCTGTTGATTTACTCCATCAATCACCATGAAATCATTACCCAAGCCATGCATTTTGGTAAATTTAATGTTCATAATTGCCCTGTCTAACTGGCGGTGTTTTTTGTTGATTCTGGCAAATAGAGCGGACCTTTTTGCCCACAACCTACTAAGAGTATGGCAATACAAACCATAAATAAAAAGTAAATTTGTTTCATTAGAATAGTAGTTAAAAGTTTTAGAACGCTAACTATCCATTTATTTATGTAAAAATTCAAGTCATGGATATTGTTTTCTGCACGTAGCCTGGATTATGAACTACATCTAACCCAGGCTACAGTAATGAATCACATGATTAGGGCATCATTAAATGCTAAATGTTCATTCTCAGCAGACTCGCTATTCGCATCATCGCTTAGGGCAAGATCTGGCCTATGTTCGTTCAAGGACTCCACAGCATTTTGTCCTGCGGATTGCCAAAAGAAACATGATTTTACAGAGCTAAGGCCTACATGAGTATAAATTGCAAGTACAACTATTCCGGGAAAGATAAAACTCAAAAGAATTCCTGCAGCAATTACCGTATTTTTGGTATAGCGTATCCAATCGGGATCATTATGCGTTACGAATTTATCTTCATACTTATCCAGCTTGGTATAAAATGAGCGTAAACGGTCTTTAGGGTGTGGTTTTTGCTTTTTATCTTGCAAAATATCGTACAATTTAGTCGCTTTTAAGATTTTGGCTTTGACCTTATCATCCCTTTGTTTTATCTCATCATCTTGTTCTTCTTCTGGCGTTCTATTGGACAATTTTGCTCTGAGTGAAGCCAAATATTCTTCGGTTAATGGAATGAGCTTTTTATTAATAAGCAGTAAGTACTCTGCTTCTTTGTTATCATTCATTGCAGCATGGTATTCAGTTTTTTTTGCTCTTTCTGTTTCTAATGCGGCAAGCGTTTGTTTTTTTTGCTGCTCTTTCTCGGCTATTTGTTGTTCCATTTGGTGGATGCGTGTACCTAATTGCGCCTTTTCTTGTTCTAAGGCGTTTTTTGCTTGTTTGAGTCTATCAACGACGCCATATTGATTAATGGCGTGACGTTCAACTAACTCTTGAAAAGTTCCTTTTTCTGCGGGCGAAGGTAATGCATTCGGTCGGTCTCGATAAAATTTTTGTGCCGCGACATCGATTAAGGCGTCAGCTTTTTTTCGCAGAAAGAGTTCATGTTTGTTGAATACTGCTTCCTCACTTACAAATTGTCGACCTAGTGCTGCCGTATCATTAGTAAAGATTTCTATTTGCCGATACAGTTTTTCAAATTCCTCAAAAGAGCTGTCATAATGTTCTGCAAATCGTTGTGTCAGTTGGTAAACCAGGCTGTCTGCACTTTCGCTTTGAGGTAGTTTTTCTTTTAGTTGTTGGCAAATGTATTGTATTTTTATTCTTATTGGGTAATTTGCTAATTGAGCAAAATCAGGACTTTCAAAGATCCTGACAATATCGGGGTTTATTTCTGAACCGGTATAACTTTCATCTTTATTGATCTGTGCTAATAAGCTGCTAAAAAAGAACTGTAAGTTTGTATCAGTTGGTGTTTGTAGGCGCTCAAACTCTTCTTCTAGATTGGTACGCTGTTGCGCAACGGTTTGAATTATGCCTTTTAGACTCAAAGCAATAAGTGATGCCACAAACTCTTTGATGGTTTGATTATCAATTTTTGATAACTCTTCAAACTCAGCAAAGATGCCAATGATTGCAGCAAAAAGTTCTTCTTTTTCTTTTTGCTTGCCCTCAGTACTCCAGTCATCGGTAAGATATTGTTGGCTTACTCTTTGAATTAAGGTACCAAATGAACTCAAAACATCTTTACGCGCATTTTCACTATCAAGTATTGCTGCGGGGGCAATTGAATGTTCTACAAGAGATGATGACAAATTGGTAATTGCTTTTATGTTTTTAGATAATACGGTTTGTGCTGATTGAATGAGTTCTACCATCGTTTGCTCTTTATAGGCATCGACTTGGAGGATTTTGAAGAAATACTCCTTCATTAATAAACTGTGTTCCTCATTCACATATCCCATGTTTTTAGGGAAGGCCTCAGTTAAAAGGGCATATTTATGGTCAGTACGGAGCATTTTTCTTTGTGGTGCTACACCCATAAATGTGTAGTGCGTCGCATTGAATGCTTCGTATGCGGCTCTATTGGCATAAATTTTGTCATAGAGTTTACGAAATATCGTTGGGAAATCAAGTTTTGCTACATCAAAGCCATCGCCTCCCATTTCCTCTAGGAAGGAGATGTATTTTCTACCTAAAGCGGTGTGCTCATGAAAAATTTCTCGAGCATCTTTAAAGGCGACTCCATGTGATGACAAAAATTTAAGTAATTTGAAAATCATTAATTTTTGCACATGCGTCGCTTTTGTTTTCTCAGGAGAAACGGCAAAATTTTGTTGCGATGCATTAGTTCCGGCTGAACCTGTGCCATGATGTCCAGGCAGGGTGCTGCGTACTATTATTTGCTCTGGAGTTGACGCTTCGGTATAGATTGGTGTAAAGCCCCAGTCAGAGCGTTCATTTTCGTAATAGGTGAATTCAGCATGTTTAACAATAGGAGGAAGCGTATAAAATCTTTGGTCGTACCAGGTTATAGGCCAGCAGTCGCCAGGAACTGGATCAATAATAAAAAGATTCATTGACGCCTTGGCAATATTAATTTTTAGAGCATTAAACCATAACTGTTTGTCTGTTGCTGATTGCGGTAGTTGGGTTAACAGCGATTTAATAATGTCAGGGGTATTATTATAGGGCAGGCCTTTTTTCCTGTTTGCTTGTTGTTGCGTTAGCTCTTTGATTAATTGTTCGAAATTTTCGCAAGAGTTAATGGTGTCTTTTATCGCATTAAGTTCATGGGCTATCAGAATTGATTCAACCCCACCTCTACTGTGTGCAATATCATTCAGTTCTGTTTGCCCACGAACAATGGCATTTAAAGCAAGCCCAAGTCCAATGCCAATTTTTTCGCCAACATCGGTCCCTTCGGTCTTAGGCCCATTAACAACTGCGACATCTATTGATTGATAGGGAACAAGTTGTTTGTTATTAATCAAAGGTCTTTCTGTTTTAATCAATGTAGAAACAAGACTTAGAGTTTCTCCCTTAGGATAATACTCTTGTATTTTCTCCCCTGCTTGTAACGGTACTTTTTTCTTGTTTTTTAAAGTAGGCGTATAAAATGTGTCTGTCCCCAACATTGTCAGGGTAAATGATTTAGAATCTACTTTTTCAATTTCAATCATGCTTTTGCCGCTAATTAAGCCATAGTAGCGCACTATAATTCATGTTGGCTAATAATAAAATAGGTTTGGCGGTGCTTTTGTTTTATAATTGCTCAAATTGGTGTCGTTTTATTTTTTGATGTGTCGATTCTATAAAATATCGAGAACGTATAACTTGCACTGTGTTAATGCATTAGCGATAATTTCTCTTTTTTGTCTGTGGGGGATTTGTTTTGAATGTATTTATAAATGAGTCACAGGCTCCAGCCCAGGCGTGCGTTATTTGGATGCATGGACTAGGTGCTGATGCTTCCGATATGATGGGCTTAGCCGATCAGCTAACAGTTTCTGATGTTGCGTTACGCCACGTGTTTATTAATGCCCCCCAGCGTCCAGTGACCCTGAATGGTGGGATGGTTATGCCTGCTTGGTATGATATTGTAGGTATGAAACTAATTGATAGGGAAGATAAAGAAGGTATTGAGCAATCTGAATTAGTGATTCGTAAAGTCATGGATGAACAGCTAAACGATGGGTTTGCCTACAATCAGATTTTTTTAGCAGGATTTTCGCAAGGCGGAGCTATGGCATTGCACACTGCTCTGCATACAACCGCTCGCTTGGCAGGAGTGGTTGCTTTATCTGCTTATTTACCCTTAGCAGCACATACTAGAGCAAAGCTGGATAAAAGTACACCTTTTTTCATGGGGGCAGGGCAATTTGACCCCTTAGTATTACCTCAATGGACTGAATCAAGTAAGGATTGGCTATTGAATAAAGGATATGACCACATTTCGTATTATAAGTATCCTATGGAGCATTCAATTTGTTTTGAGGAAATTAAAGATCTGAGTCTTTGGTTAAAGAATAAAATTCGGGGAGAGGCATAATGCCCATAGTGAAAAAGTCACGTACTGTTAATTATAGCTGCGAGCAAATGTTTTCGTTGGTGAATGAAGTAGAGCGTTATGCAGAGTTTCTACCTTATTGCTCAGAAAGCTTAGTACACCATCGCGATGAAGATGAGGTACAGGCAACTTTAGTTATTGGTGCGGCGGGTATGAGCAAGTCATTTACTACACGCAACAGACTTCAAAGTAATAAAATGATAGAGATTCGCCTTGTTGATGGCCCTTTCAGCCACTTAGAAGGGTTCTGGCGCTTTGATGAAGTCGATGATGGATGCAAAGTTTCTTTTGACCTGGAATTTGAATTTGCAGGGCGTATGTTTTCTATGTTGCTTGGTCCTGTATTTGAACAAGTAACGGATAAGATGGTTGATTCATTTTGCGATAGAGCCAAGGCCATTTATGGTTAAAGTTGAGTTAGTTTACGTGACTGCAGAAAAGGCTGTCGTTCATATGACTCTAGATCTTCAACACGGAGCAACCGTTCTTGATGCACTCCATGCCTCCAAAATCTATGATACTCATCCAGAAACGCGAGATATGTGCGTGGGTATTTATGCAAAGCAAGTTTCTCTGGAACAGGTTTTACAGGATGGTGACCGGGTAGAACTATACAGGCCATTGGTTTTGGATCCTAAAGAGAAACGACGTCAAAAAGCAAATGTTCGTCGGGCACGTAGCTGAGCTTTGTGCCTGGGTTAGCGCAGCATAATCCAGGGTCGATGAAACTGCTGTCATTGTAGAGGTTAGCTAATTCGCTGACAAAAAGGACAGACGTAGGCTGGGCTGTTAAGCCCAGCATCTGCTGAGTTCATTCGTCCTCTCCAAAATTCCATTATGAAGCCCAATTGATACGTATCTTAATCTATGGTTTTCTAAGAAAGAACTACTTCAGCGCATTGTTACATGCTGGGCTTAGCAGCCCAGCCTACGGTTATTTAGTTTTTTTTGTCATAACATATATAGAGATGACGGAGGTGTCTTAATTATTCCTGATTAATATCAGGGTGATTGAATCCAGGTCCTGGTTTAAATTTGTCATGCTCTATACGTATTAGAGTATTATTGCGGAAATATAAGCTTAGTGAGGACATTGTTATCGCGCCATGGCCTCTACGCCATGTGTATGCATAGTCCCAGCGGTCATTATTAAATGTAGGGCTTAATAGACTGGTACCCATTAAGATGGCAACATCATTCTTGCTCATTCCTACTTTAAGTCGGTCAATCCTCGATTTTGGTAATAAGTTTCCCTGCTGGACTACTCGTCGAGACAGATCATAGGATTTGCATTGAGTCAGGGTTAAGGAAAGTATAATTCCAAGTAGAAAAATTATTATTCTCATTTTTTTGCCTATCGTGAAAAATTTCGCCATAATAACACGTCATTTACTGAAAGACACCTAACCTGGAAAGGCAAATTCATTACGGCGAGGGGAGCATTGATGGAAGAAAGTAAACAGCTGAAGAATGCTGGATTAAAAATTACTTTACCACGTTTAAAAGTATTGCAAATATTGGAGCAATCCCCTAATCATCATTTAAGCGCGGAAGGTGTTTATAAGGCTTTATTGGAGACCGGAGAAGATGTGGGGCTTGCCACGGTCTATCGCGTGTTAACACAATTTGAGGCTGCAGGATTAGTTAATCGCCATAATTTTGAAGGGGGGCATTCAGTATTTGAATTAAGTCAGGGGGCTCATCATGATCATCTAGTCTGCATCAAATGTGGCTGTGTTGAGGAATTTGTTGATGAAATCATCGAGCAGAGGCAAAAAACAATAGCCGAACGTGCCAATTTTCACATGACTGATCATGCCTTAAATATTTATGGAATATGTCCACGCTGTCATAAAGGTGGATGAGCTGCCTGTGTGCACACGCTACGATAAGATAATTTTAGTTTATTTTTCTTTCTTGCCCAGAAGAAAATAGGTTCTTATAGAACCAATTCCTTTCATTTCTACAGTTCCACGTGGTTCAACAATAAATTCATCTTGCAGCATAAAAGCCATTTTTTCTGAAATATGGATTTTATTAGGGAGAGAGGTTTCTTCTAAGCGGCTGGCTAGGTTGACCACGTTACCCCATACATCATAAACAAATTTTTTATGACCAATTATCCCTGCGACTACAGGTCCATAAGTAATACCAATGCGTAATTGGAGTTGCATCTTATTATCTTGATTAAAAGACAGCAGCTTGTCTATGATGGCCAAAGCATAATTGGCAATATTGATTGCATGTCGTGTTGTTTGCTCGGGAACACCTGATACAGCCATATAGTTGTCACCAATGGTTTTAACTTTTTCTACGTAATATTTTTCAGTGAGCTGATCGAGCTCAGCAAACAATAGATTTAAAACATTTACGGTTTTTTTTGCGCCCAATTGTTCGGTTAGCTGCGTAAAATTAATAATATCCGCAAACATCACACTGGCTTGGGGGAATTCATCAGCGATACCTTCCTCTCCCATTTTCAAGCGTGAGGCAATTGATTCAGGCAGGATATTCAAAAGTAATAAATCATTTTCCTCATTGACCCTGGATAATGTTTTTAATGCATGAATTATAAAAAAGAGCATCAGTATTGTTGATAGAAATGAGAGTGCGAGGGCTAAGGCGATAATCTTTGACATTTTGGTCTCAATTTTTTCATTTGTTAGGAATGTTCGATCATTTACGAGGGTAAAAAATTCCTGTAAGGGCTCCATCACCTGTAATTTTGCCTTCATATAATCAGTATCAAAAAGCATTTTTCTGGCTAATTCGGGATTAGGCTTCTCGATAATAGTATAATTTCCTAATTTATCTTGATATTTTCCTTCAATCAAATTCATCGCTTTAATTTCAGTTTCTGCAAGTTTATTGCTTTGATTTTCTGCTTCAGTCAATAAGGAAAACTCTTTGAGAGTAAAATGATGTTCTAACATCATTGCTGCTAACGATTTTGCTGGACCATAGGATTGGGGAAGATTATTACCAATAATCAAATCCCAATACAATTCATCATAATTTACAGGACGAGGCGAGGTGCCCTCACGTATAGCCAAAGTTTCATTATAGTAGTTACGGTATTTTTTCTCGCCGGTTATCACATAAAGACGAGATAACTCAGTTAAATCATCGGAGCTCTGACGAAGTTTATTGGCTAACACATACAATTGATAACGCTCATTGCTATCAATAACTTCTTGTACCGCAATGTGTTTTAATGCAAATAAACAAACGATTAGGCTTGTAAGTGTAATCGCGAGAAAAAAGAAAAAAAGTTTTAAAAGGCGAGTATTTTTAAGATGGAACTTTTTTAGCACGTTTGTCTCACGTTCTTTGCCAACTTATTTTGAAGGATAGCTCATTTATAATCGTTGAGCTATTTCTAATAACCAATTTTAAATGCTATTCTTTAATGAAGAAGATGGTTGTTTTATTAAGGAATTTTTTTAGGATAAGCCTTAACTAAGTTCAGGGATTAATTAATGAAATTGTTATTTTTAGGCGCGGGTAGTGGCTTAGGGACGGATTTTGGAAATTTCCAATCAAATATGTTACTTCTAACTGATAGTGGCAAGAAGCTATTGATAGATTGTGGCACGGACATTCGTTTTTCATTAACTAAAGCGGGTTATGTTCCCGAAGAGATAGATGCGGTCTATCTTAGCCATTTGCATGCTGATCATATAGGAGGTATCGAATGGTTCGCTTTCCAACGTAAATTTGCTTCGCAGAATGGCGCTCCCCAGTTAATAGCTCATGAACGCCTGGTGCATCCGTTGTGGGAGCATAGCTTAAGCGGCGGTTTGAAAACACTTGATGATAGAGAAGCAACGTTAAGTGATTATTTTGTGGTGCACGTAGTCAATGATGGCGAAATTTTTAATTGGGAAGGTTTAACATTAGATTTAGTGCAAACAGTACATATTTATTCAAATAAAAAATTGATGCCAAGCTATGGTTTGAATATTGGCTATAAGGGAAAAACTTTTTTTATTACCACCGATACACAATTTACCCTCGATCGTTTTAAACCTTATTATCGTGCTGCAACATTAATTTTTCATGATTGCGAAACATTGGATGTGCCCAGTGGAGTGCATACCCATTTTAATCAGTTAGATACATTAGATCCCAAAATAAAAGCAAAGCTTTGGCTATATCATTACAATGATGGGGACTTGCCTGATGCAAAATCTCATGGTTTTGCTGGTTTTGTTCGTTGTGGACAAGAGTTTGATCTCAATTAAAAATGCAAATAATTACCTCAGAAATTAAAATAAGAAAAACTCAGGTTTATTCTTAAAGTTTCATGTAGTTCATTGATATAATGGTCTACTTTTCAAACTGCGATATGGATATTTATGTGGATTGTATGGATTGCACTTTCGCGACCCTACACATTTATTGTAATGGCTCTAATGCTTCTTATTATCGGGCCTTTGGCAATTATGCGCACTCCTACAGATATTTTTCCTGACATCAATATTCCTGTTGTGAGTGTTGTATGGAATTATACTGGCTTACCCCCAGATGAAATGGGAAACCGCATTACGAGTGTGTTTGAACGCGCGGTAACCACCACAGTGAATGATATTGAACATATTGAATCAGAGTCTCTGATTAGTGTCAGTGTGGTTAAATTATTCTTTCAACCTGGTGTGAATGTTGATATGGCTCTAAGCCAGGTCACTGCAATCTCACAAACCATGCTACGCAATTTACCGCCAGGGACTTTACCTCCATTAATTTTAAGTTATAAAGCATCAACTGTTCCCGTATTACAACTTGTGCTATCGAGTGCGACCATTCCTGAGCAAAGGTTAAATGATTTGGGCAATAACTTTCTACGTACGCAACTTGCAACCGTACAAGGAGCGGCACTTCCTTATCCTTATGGGGGGAAAGTACGTCAAATACAGGTCGATTTGGATTTACAAGCAATGCAAACCTATGGGGTATCTGCACAAGACATTAATACGGCAATTCTTGCTCAAAACCTGATTATACCCTCAGGTACACAAAAAATAGGTGAGTATGAGTATATTGTGAAATTAAATGGCAGCCCGCTTTCACCCGTTGAATTAAATGATGTGCCTGTTAAATCAACCCCTGGTCGTGTCCTATATATTCGCGATGTCGCGCATGTGCGCGATGGTTTCGCACCGCAAACGAACATAGTGCGGGTAGATGGTAAGCGTGCGGTCATGATGTCGATACAAAAAACTGGGAATGCGTCAACTTTAGATATTGTGCATCGGGTTAAGGCTTTATTACCCAAAGTTAAGGAGATGCTTCCTGCAGGACTTAATTTATCTTATTTTGGGGATCAATCGATTTTTGTCACCGCAGCGATTCATGGGGTTATTGTTGAGGGAGTCATTGCTGCAGCATTAACAGGGCTGATGATCTTACTTTTTTTGGGAAGTTTGCGGAGCACCTTGATTATTACGTTGTCTATTCCTTTATCGATTATTGCCTCGATTACTATTCTTTCTGCTTTAGGCGAGACAATTAATATTATGACTTTAGGTGGTTTGGCTCTTGCGGTGGGTATTTTGGTTGATGATGCTACGGTTGCCATAGAGAACATTAATTGGAATTTGGAGCAAGGCAAAGAAGTAGAGCAGGCTATTCTCGATGGTGCCAAACAAATCGCAATACCAGCACTTGTATCGACCTTATGCATTTGTATTGTGTTTGTACCGATGTTTTTTTTGGGAGGCGTTGCTCAATATTTATTTGTTCCTTTAGCTGAAGCTGTCGTTTTTGCTATGCTCATGTCGTATATTTTGTCACGCACGCTGGTTGCTACTCTGGCAAAATATTGGCTGCACAAACATGAGTTGATGTCCGAGGAGAAAGATAAAGGCCGATTGGCTCGTTTTCATCGGATGTTCGAAGACCAATTTTCACGATTACGTTCTCATTATTCTGAAGCATTAGCATGGGTATTACACAATGCTAAAGTTTTTATTCCTTGCTTCTTAGTTTTTGTTGGCGTCTCAATATTATTGCTTTGGCCATGGCTTGGTTCGAATTTTTTCCCTAATGTCGATGCAGGACAAATTAAATTACACATTAGTGCGCCAACAGGGACACGAGTAGAGGAAACGGCTCGGCTCGTTGATAATATTGATACAATGATTCGACAGGTGATACCTCCTAAGGAGCTAGGAAGTATTGTGGATAATATTGGCCTACCTGTGAGTGGAATTAATTTATCGTACAGTAATTCAGCAACAAATGGTCCGGAAGATGCCGATATCTTAATTTCTCTAAACGATGGACATCGTCCAAGTTCTGGTTATGAGCATCAATTGCGATCTACGTTAAGAGAGCGTTTTCCACAAGTAACGTTCGCATTTTTACCAGCGGATATCGTCAACCAAATTATTAACTTTGGTTTGCCATCGCCCATTAATATCCAGGTGATTGGCTTAAAAAAAGAAGAAAATGCGCGTTATGCGAATAAGTTGATGAGCCAGCTAAAACGGGTTCCTGGTCTTACTGATGTACGCATAAGACAAGCCAATAACTATCCTGAGTTTTTTGTCGATGTAGATCGTAGTTTGGCAAGTGAACTTGGATTTACACAACTTAATGTCGCGTCGGATTTATTAATTACACTGTCTGGAAGCTTTCAAACGACACCCACATTTTGGTTGGATCCTAAAAGCGGAGTTTCTTACCCCATTGTGACGCAAGCTCCTCAATATGTGATGACCTCATTAAACGATTTGCTTAATGTTCCCATTGGAAGTTTAACAACGCCTAGCCAAGCACAGATTTTAGGTTCTTTTGCAAAATTGAGACGTACTTGGACCTCTGTGGTTGAGTCACATTATAATGTGCAGCCAGTGTTTGATATTTTTGCTTCGATACAAGATAGGGATTTAGGATCAGTGGCAAATGATATCAAGCAAATTATTCACGACACAAAAAAAGATGTGCCTAAAGGTTCATCTGTAGTGATTCGTGGGCAAATTGAAACTAAAGAGCATGCATTTCATGGATTGTATTGGGGATTAGCATTCTCAATTTTATTAGTTTATTTATTAATTGTTATTAACTTTCAATCTTGGACTGATCCTTTTATTATTATTACTGCATTGCCCGCAGCTATTGCTGGAATTGCCTGGATGTTATTTCTTACTCATACTGCATTAAGTGTTCCTGCTTTAACGGGAGCAATTATGTGTATGGGGGTTGCAACGGCGAATAGTATTCTTATTATTAGTTTTGCTCGAGATCACCTGGCAATTGAAAATGATCCAATGCAGGCAGCTCTTGAAGCGGGAAATACACGTTTAAGACCCGTAATGATGACGGCATTAGCCATGATAATTGGTATGTTTCCTATGGCATTAGGGCTAGGGGATGGCGGTGAACAGAATGCTCCTTTAGGACGGGCGGTAATTGGAGGGTTGTCTTTTGCAACAATAGCCACACTCTTTTTTGTCCCTTCTGTTTTTTATGTGATTCATGAACGCAAATTGAAGAAGAAGCAAAGGAAGGACCATGCGTAAAACGATTCAGTCGCATTTACAGAACCACCCGCATCGACGACTTATTATTGCGATTGCTGTTTTTTTATTCATTCTTTTAGTCATCATTTTTTTTCGCGTTTATGCGGCAATAAACTTACGGAATGAGACACTGGCAGATGCCGTCCCTATAGTGCGCCTCATGGAAGCAAAACAAGAAGCAGGGGTAGATAAAATTATTTTGCCGGGCAATGTTCAGGCCTGGCACGAATCACCTATTTTTGCCCGTACTAACGGTTATGTAAAAAAATGGTATGTCGATATTGGTAGTCGTGTTAAAAAAGGGGATCTACTTGCCGTCATTGAAACCCCAGAACTTGATGCGCAAGAGCGTCAGGCTAAGGCTGATTTGAATACCGCAATTGCCAATAATCAACTGGCTCAAATTACCGCAAAACGATGGCTTAATTTATTAAAAACGGAATCTGTCTCCCAACAGGAAACGGATGAAAAGGTGAGCTCAGCCGCAGCTCTTGAGGCGGCTATGTTTTCAGCGAAAGCTAATTTACAACGATTACAAGAGTTAGTAGGTTTTGAACAGGTTATCGCACCTTTTGATGGCGTTATCACTGCTCGTGCTACAGACATAGGTGATTTAATTGACGCAGGAAGCAGTTCAACAGCACGACCGTTATTTCGTATTGCTCAAACCAGTCCTTTGCGCATTTATGTCAAAATCCCTCAGTATTATTCTGCACGGATTAAACCCAATATGTCAGTCAAACTTCATTTTGCTGAACATCCTAAACAAGTTTTTCCTGCAAAATTATTTGAAACCGCACATGCTATTGATCCTAAGACGCGGACTTTGCTCGCCCAATTTGTTTCTAAGAATAAAAATGGAGAGCTATTACCTGGTGGTTATACCGAAGTTTGGTTTACTTTACCTATCCCTCCCAAGACTGTAATTTTACCTGTTAATACCCTGCTTTTTCGTGCTCAAGGATTGCAAGTAGCAGTGCTTGGCAAAGACAATAAGATTGTCTTGAAATCGGTTACTGTGCAGCGTGATTTTGGTTCAAAAGTTGAACTTGCTACAGGGGTATCACCGGGGGAGCGAATCGTGATTAATCCTCCTGATTCTATTATGAACGGCGAAACCGTGCGAGTTGTTTCATGAATAAGTTGTTTGCTGTCGGAATACTTGTTTTTGCTTTGGTGGGTTGTTCTTTGGCACCACACTATCATCGTCCTGCCATGCCAATTCCTGAGCATTTTAAGGAACCAGGACAATGGGTAAAAATTAAATCAACACCAAAAGTCATTGCTCCAGATGCTTGGTGGTTGGCTTTTCATGATCCCGTGTTAAATGATTTGGAAAAACAGTTGAGTGTTGCCAACCAAGACTTGAAATTAGCTTATGCCCATTTTCAGGAGTCGATTTCATTGGTGCAAGTCGCGCGTTCGTATTTTTTCCCTACCGCTCAGGGATTATTCAACGCGGATAGACAACAAAACTCACAAACTGTTGCAAACCCGCCAACGACCCCAGTCTATAACCAATTTTTGTTGGGTGGTTTTCTTTCTTACGAGCTTGACGCTTGGGGAAGTATTCGTAATTCCGTCATTGTCAGTGAAAGCAAAGCCAAGGCAAGCGTTGCCGATATGGCATCAATTCGCTTGAGTTTACAAGCATCACTTGCGAATAATTATTTTGCCTTAAGGGGAAGTGATGAGGCACAACGCATTTTAGACATAACTGTTGTGGCTTATCAAAAAGCACTTTATTTAACGAAAAAACGTTATCAAGGCGGCGCAGCCCCCATCTCTGATGTGGACGAAGCTGAAACTCAGCTTGAAAATGCCAAAACGATGGCCGCTGACATGCGATTACAACGAGCGCAGCTAGAACATGCGATTGCCGTATTAGTTGGAGAAATACCTAGTAATTTTTCATTGGCTCCTGCAAAATCACCTAAGATTTTTCTGGCAATAGCTCCTAATCTTCCTTCAACTATTTTAGATAGACGACCTGATATAGTTGCCGCTGAATCTCAGGTTCTGGCTGCAAATGCAAATATTGGTGTAGCGCGCGCTGCATTTTTCCCCGTGATTGATTTAACTGGAAGTGGAGGTTTTCAAAGCAGGAGCTTAGCAAATCTTATTTCCAAACCCAGTCTTTTTTGGTCGCTTGGCCCTCTGAGTTTATTAACCTTAGCGCAACCCATAGCAGAAGTAACTATTTTTGATGGAGGGCGACTGCGAGGGTTATTAAATCAGGCCAAAGCTCAATATTTTGAAACGGTAGCTACTTATAGACAAACCGTGCTAACCGCCTTTCAGGAAGTGGAGGATAATTTGGTGGCGATTCGCCAGCTTGATAAGGAGTATCAAAGTCAAAAGGCTGCGGCGCGCGCGGCAAAGCGTGCATGGGAGCAGGAGTTGTATCGATATAAAGGCGGGCTTGTTACTTTTCTGCAGGTGGTGGTTGTTGAAAATATTGCATTACAGTCAGAACTTGCTTTAGTGAATATCCGCACTCGTCGTCAAATTGCCAGTATTCAGTTAATTAAGGCTTTAGGAGGGGGGTGGTCTTTAGATATGGGGAAGAAGAAGCCAAGGATCTCCTGATTTTGCACCTATTTTATTATCTCAATAAACGTAGGCTGGACTGCTAAGCCAGTTAGTTGAGATTACCATGATGGTTTTTCATAATGGACATTTTGAATAATAAGAATTAGCTCAGCAAGCGCTGGGCTTAACAGCCCAGCCTACACATTAATCGAGATTAATAGTATAAGAGTAGGTGCCTATGCCATCATACACGGTATCAATATAACGAATTCCGTTGCAAGAAGCACTCACTGATGGATGATTCATTAATGGGCCATCTTTAATATCAAGAACACACCAATTCTCTGAATCATAAGCAACAGTGACATGGGCATAACCGCTACGGCATTGGAATGAGTCTAAGAGCTCAAAACTACGTGGGCCAACGATGTGGAGAAGCACGTCTGCATCGTTAAATCCGCTCACTACGTAGATTCCAGGGTGAGAAGTATCACTTAGTCGGAAGTAATCTTTATAACCGCACCAAGATTTATTATCTGCGTGCGCATTCATCATCATCAAGCTGGTTGTTGCCAGTATCATCCATTTTTTCATTTCAGCGTACCTTTTATTATTATTAGATCCGCTGCGGATTATAGGGAAGTATTGGGTATAAAACAATCACTCTGCTGCAATACCTCCAGACGCGCGAGCATAGGTTGGTTTTGCAAGCCAAATTATGGCAAGTAAGATCATAAAGATCCATGCGGCAAGTTTGAATATATCGTTAGTAGCGAGCATAAATGCCTGATTAATTACAGTGGCGTAGATGACACCAAAACCTTTTAGGCCAGATATTCCTAATGAATGGAGTTTATCTAATGATTGTTGAACTAAAGGATTGTATGCAGTTATTTGTTCTACTAGGCGACTTTGGTGAAATGATTCCCTGTGATTCCATAAAGTAACACTGATCGATGTTCCAAAACTTCCGCCCAAAATTCTAAAGAAATTAGCAAGACCTAAGGCGCTTGCCAAGCGTTCCGCGGGGAGATCTGCGAGTATTAAGGCGATTAATGGGGTAAAGAAAAAAGCAATGCCAATTCCTTGAACTAATCGAGGCTCAAGCAGTTGGATAAAACCCACGTCAGTGTAAAAATTAGATTGCCATAAGGACGTCACTACAAAGACAATAAATCCAAGACTGATAATGATGCGCAAATCAAATTTGCCCATATAGTTGCCCACAATAGGGGTTAAGAAGAAAGGTAGGATTCCTACTGGAGCAACGGCCAGCCCTGCCCAAGTTGGGGTATAACCCATTTGTGTCTGCAGCCATAAAGGAAAAATAACTACAGTGGCAAAATATACCAAATAGCCAAAAGTCAGACTGATTGTCCCAATAGTAAAATTGCGGTCAGCAAATAAATATAAATCAATAATTGGATGACTTTGTGTTAAAAGCCAAATGATTAAAAAGCTTAGCGTGACTGTTGAGATGATTGTTAACGTAACAATGAAATTCGAGTTGAACCAGTCTAAATCATTCCCTTTATCTAATAAAACCTGCAAGCAGCCAATTCCTATTGATAACAATGCTAAGCCAATAACATCAATAGGCAATTTGGTGATGGGTGTTTCTCGACCACTCAAGGTGATCATTGTGAATATTACAGAGAAAATACCTACAGGAACGTTAATATAAAAAATCCAAGGCCAGGTATAGTTATCAGTAATTATACCCCCCATAATTGGACCAAATATGGGACCTACAACGGCAGTCATGGCCCATATTCCAGTTGCCAGCCCTCTTTTCTCAGGAGGGTAGTTGGCGAGAAGAATACTTTGTGATAAAGGAATCATCGGCCCAGAAACAGCCCCTTGAAGCACACGGAAAAAAATCAGCATCTCTAAATTTGCCGACAATCCGCATAGCACGGAGGTTATGGTAAATAAGGTGGTAGAGAACAGGAATAAACGAACCTCACCAAAGCGTTTGGCCAGCCATCCTGTCAGGGGGAGCATAATCGCCTGACTTACTGCAAAAGAGGTAATAACCCAAGTTCCATTATCAGGACTAACCCCCAAATCGCCAGCAATGGTTGGAATGGCCACGTTCGCAATGGATACATCAAGAACATTCATAAAAATCGCCAATGACAAAGAAATCGTCATTAATGCCAATCTACTGCCAGTGAGTGGGGCGAGCTCAGCCATTATGCTTTTGTCCTTGGCAAGTACATATCAGATGAGTTCGCATGTAAAATTTCATTAATAAGCGATTCTACCTCTGCAAGTTGTTGTTCAAAAATCCTTGTTTGATAATTAAATTTAGGCTCTGCCGTTTGGGGCATCCGATACCCATCTAAATTACTCACATCAATGGTTACACGCATGGACAATCCAAGTTGTAACGGAATTTTTTCTAACTCATCGGGATTGAGACTAATGCGTACAGGAAGTCTTTGTACGATTTTAATCCAGTTTCCGGTTGCATTTTGGGGCGGCAGCAAGGAAAACGCCGCACCTGTTCCGGCATTTAAACCCACAACTTTACCGTGATAGGTCATTCCTGGATAAGCATCAGCAGAGAGTGTAACTGGTTGGCCAATGCGGATATCATCTAATTCCGATTCTTTGTAATTTGCATCAACCCAAGTATCATCTAATGGAACAATCGCTAACATGGCCGAACTCATGGACACTTGCTGGCCTGGGTGTACATTCCTTTTGGCTATAAAGCCAGTGACTGGTGCTGCAATGGTTGTTCTTTGGAAATTCAGATAAGCTGTTTTCAAATTTGCTTTTGCAGCCTCAACAAGTGGGTGTGTATAGAGATGTGAGTTTTCAACTATTGCCAAGGCTGCATCCAGTTGGTGTAATGATAAATCATAAGTTGCCTGTGCAGCTTCAAGCGCTGTTTTATAATGTTGCATCTCCTCACGAGATACCGCACGGTTGCCAGATAGTCCTTCACGTCGTTTAAAATCGAGTTGTGCCTTAACTAGATTTGCTTTATTTACAATCACATTTTGTTTGGACTCAGCCGCATTTTCAAAGTATTGGCGTACCTGGCGTACCGTTTGCGCTAGATCTGCTTTTGCTCGTTGGAGCGCCACCGCATAATCAGTAGGGTCCAATTTAATGATGACTTGCCCTTCTTTTACTAATTGAGTGTCATCGGTTTTGATTTCAATTACAGTCCCGGGGATTTGCGGCATAAGCTGTACCATATTCCCGCTGACATAGGCATCGTCAGTGTAGCGTTCGAATCGTCCCCAAATCAGCCAATAGAGAAACCACAACACGGCGACAAATAAAAAAATACCACCAAGAATGAGCATCGCGGTTTTACGTTTATGCAAGGTTTCAGGTGAGGGACCACCATTTTTTTGAGACTTGGCTTCAGTTTCGTTTTTTTCTGTCATCGCTTAAAGCTCTCCACCTAAGGCTGCTAATAAGGCCACAAAAGCTTGTTTTTGACGCGTTTGTAAGTTGTACAAAGCAGCTTTTTGTTGGATTAATAATTGTTTTATTTCAATAAGTTGGGTGTAGTCAATAATCCCTTGAGTATACCGTGATTGAAATAGTTTGTAATTGGATGCTGTATTATTTAATGCTTGGTTTTGCGCATTAATTTGAGCATCAAGTGTTTTTAACGCCGATAATTGATCACTGACTTGCTGCAATGAATTTAAAATAGTTTGATTATATTGGTTCACTGAAAGTTCATATTGCGTGTAATTTACCCCTAGGTTTGCTCTGCGTGCGCCCGCATCAAAAATAGGTAAATCAAACGCTGCCGAAGCGTTATCGTTTTGCAGCCATATATTAAAAGCTTTAGTAAAGTAAAAGCTTTGCAAGCTTAGCAAACCTTTTAGATTAATATTGGGAAAAAAGGCTGTTTTAGCAACCTTCACTTGATGTGCTGCTGCTTCAGCTAGAGCACGGGCAGAGGCAATATCAGGTCTTTGCGCGAGTATATTTGCAGGGATTACTGCAGGTAACATAAGCTGTCTCTTGTTATAAACAAAAGTCGCTGTATCAATTTGTGTGTTCAGAGGGTTTTTGCCCATTAATACAGCCAATTGATGCCGTGACTGCAGTTCTGCACGTTTGTAATCCTCTATGGATAATATGGCTGCTTGGGAATTAGCTAATGCTGTTTTTACTGGAATATTGGATTCGATGCCTTGCTTTTCTCGGGCAATGATAATATCCGCAAGCTGTTTAAGTAAGCGCACATTTTCTTTGGCTAAACGTTGTTGGATCATATTATTTTGAATATCGAAATAAGTTGTAGCCACTGCAGCACTCAAAACGAGTTGTGTTTCTGCCAAATCCATCTGTGCAGCAAAGGTTTCACTTACTTTGCTTGCTAAGTTTTCTCTGTTTTTGCCCCAAAAATCCAGCTCATAATTAAACTTTAAGCCAATATCGGCAATCTTCGCCTGATCAATTTTGATTGAATTGAACGGGGGAGGTACTGTACCACGTATTGGAAAGTATGCCTTTTCTAAATAACCGCTGGAGTCTAAAAATGGCCAAAGTGATGAAGAGGCAATTTTGGCAAGATGCTGAGCGCGTTTAACTCGTGCTTTAGCGCTATGCATATTAGGTGCATCTACGAGAGCAACAGAAACGAGTTGATTTAATTGCGGATCGTTAAACCGTTTAAAATGCTGCGCTGCATTGTTTTTTTTAGGAAGCTTGTAAATGTGTTTTGCTGCTAAATCGGCCGCATTAAGTGGTTCTGTATTCGTATGGACTTCCCCGAAAAGGGAGCAGCCCGTTAATGCTGGCGTCATTAAAACACAAATTACAAAGAACGAGCGCAAAATTTATATCCTTTTTTATGCGTGAATTGAGTACTGTATCAATTTTTTTTAGAAAATACATTAAGATACTGCATCCTAATATTTCTAACTTTACAAGAATTTGGTCTAGAATAATCTATGTAAAGAACAATTTTAAAAATAAAAAGAGAGGGGCAGTTATGAATATTCTAAAAAAAGTACTTATGGTTAGTATTTGTTTCACAACACTGGCAATATTAAGTTCCTGTGGGACTGTCCATGGTTTTGGAAAAGATGTCTCTACAGTTGGTAAAGACATTCAAAGAGCATCAAGATAATTTGCTCTATGCTCCCTATAGCAAATGCTATGGGGAGTATTTGCTCAATTTGCCAAACGGCATGACGATGTTCGACGAAGAGTTGGAATCGTTCATTTTATTTCTTCCATTTCTAGTGAATGCCTGATTTTTATGATGAGATTCCCGGCAATGCTTGGATTCTGCGGTTTTTTGTTCCCATTTCCTTTTTAATATACGGTTGCCATTGCCATAAAGGGATATCGAAATTTTGGGCGTGAAATAACTCATTTAAATGTGAAATTAAGGCTTCTTTTTCTGGTAAATCGGGAGTGATTTGAATGGTAAACTGATTTAAAGCGTGTTGTTGTATGGTATAGTCATCAAACTCAAAAGGGAATGATGCCATTTTTTGGCGAATTAAGTCAGCAAAAATGGGAAACACTTCATTGTTTTGGGTTGCATAACAAATATCACCTATGCGACCCTCAATTCCCGCCAATTGTGTAAACACCCCAGATGATGGTTCTTCAATTAAGACATCATCTAAACGATAGCGGATTATTGGTTGCGTTGCGCGCAACAGGTCGGTAATAATCGGAACAAATCGTTTTTCATCCAGCCATTCTTTTTCAATAATTAAATACTCTTCATTCATTAACAAACGGTTATTTTCTTTATCGCTAATTGCTAAAAAGCCTTCAGTGCATTGATAAACTTGTGCCACCTGACAATTAAAAGCTTTGCTTATAATCGCCTCATCACGTTGTTCTATAACTTCCGCAACCGCAAATATTTTTTTAGGCATAATTGATAAGCGATGTTTTTCTTTAGCCAAAGCCAGCAACACAGAGGTTGGTGCAGATAAAATAGTAGGCTGCATGGTATTCAAACGGCTTATATGGGTTTCGAAATGCTCCAGTAAATCAAAAAAATGGAATTGAATTTTTTTACTTTTACTTAGGGTTGTATAGAGTCTACTATTTGCTCTGAGGAAAAATGCAATACGCTCATTTCGCTTTAATCCATGGGGTAATGCTTTAGCCAATAAAATACCCGCCCAGGCATCGCGTTCTTTTGCATTGGCTAGAAATAAACCGCGATTTCCTGACGTTCCGGAAGACAACCCAACCGCGATGTCATTAATTAAAGCAGAAAAATCGCGCGTGTTTTCTGCTGTTAATGCCAATTTCAATGCATGATCCTTTTTTATATTTGCCGTATTGATATCATCAAAATGCTGCATCATGATTTTTTTGTTGATAATTGGCCATTCATTTAGGGGTTTATCTAAATAAGGTTGATAAAAAGGCGATTTGGACAAGGTTGTTTTGGCTAACTTTTTAAATCTTTTTTCTTGGTATGCGGATAATTGCTCACGGGTTTTGAAGCGTTTATGAAGCAAATGTGTTTTAAAATAATAATAAAGCAACCTCAGTATCATCGTTGCCCCTCCACAAGACGAGCACGGATGTGTTGACAATGTGAGGGAATAATATCGATCTCTTTATTGTTTTTAAAAAGCTGGTGTAGATTGTTGATGGTTTGCTGGTACGCCTCTTTATTATCATGAATTAAGTAGGTGAACTCACTTGGTAAAATGGATTCCTTAAAGGTTTCTTGATGCCAACAACTGTCTGCAACTAAGAAGGTTTCCTGGGATGTTTTAAAATACAGACCGATTTGTCCCTTCGCGTGTCCTGGTAAAGGAATAGCAATAAGTTGTTCGTCATTAAAAAGATCAAATCCAGTTGTAAATGGAAATAGGTTAGGCCCCAGGACTACTTCATTTTTTAACACAACCAAGCGGTCATAAAAATCTTTGGGGAGTAGTCCGGGTAAAAAACCCTGTATCAATGCTTTGATTCCTGTTTTATCACGGATGTCGTTTATTGCTTCGGCGTGACAGAAGAATTGTGCATTAGGAAAATCGTTTAAACCACCAATGTGATCAGCATGGAAATGAGAAATCACAATACTCTTGATCTCAGAGGCTCGAATGTTTTTTTCTGTTAATTGTTCTTTAAGCGATTTTTTTAACGTCACAGGAGTTAAGCGTCTATAGATGGAGTAAGGAAATTTTTGCGTTAAAGTGTAGAAGCGACTGCTATAACCTGTATCAAAGAGAATATATCCTTGGGTTGGGTGTTTGATTAAAGCACAAAGTGCTGGGTATTCGCATTGCCGCCAACGCCCTTTTTTTAGGGTCATGCGTTCACAGTGTTTACAATGACCAGCTTCGAATAATTGATACTCTATCATGTTCTTTGATACCACATCGCAAAACGCTCTATACCTTGATTAATACTGATTTTGGGTTGATAACACAAATCTTTTTGCGCTGCTTCAATATTTAAAGTTTGTCCCATGCATAAAACTGCTGCACTGTAGCGAGTCAAACGCGGTTCTTTGTCAGTCAATGAAAGGCTATAAAGTTTTTCCAGAGACGCAGCATACATTTTTGCAAGTGAGTAGGGGATAAATTTGGGTTTAAAAGGCTTTTGTAATGTTCTAAAGAGTTCAGAAAGAATCGTGATTAGTGCTTTGGGCTCAGCATTGGTTATGTTGTATTTCTTACCACAAAACTGTTGATCAGCTTGGGCTGCGAGAAGCAAGCTTTCTACTACATTTTCGACATAAGTAATGTCGATTATATTTTGCCCAGTACCAATAATAGCTAGAACGCCGTTTTTTTCATTCTGGAGTATCCGCGGTAAAATAGCGCGATCATGAGGACCAAAGATAGCGCGTGGACGTATGGTGATCACATTAAGGTCGAGTTCATGATGGGCTTTATCAATCAGGGATTCAGCGAGCAATTTGGTTTTTACATAATAATTAGCAGGTTTTATAGGTAATACCGCATCTTCCTTAATATTATGTTGTTCGGTGAAATTAAAATAAATACTTGGTGATGAAACATGAATTAAGCGTGTATTTGGCGGTGTTGCCTCAATGATATGTTGTGTACCAAGTACATTGGCATTATAAAAATCTTTATATCGTCCCCAAGGACTTGAAAGCGCTGCGCAATGAAAAATGGTTTGGGCATCGCGTGCTATTTTTTTTAATCGTTCTTTCTCGTGTAAATCAACTGCTATAAATCGTGCGCCGGCTTGGGTAATCATTTTGCCAAGCTGTTCATTACGCCCCAACGCGATGACTTCATGGCCATTTGCGACTAACCGCTGCGTTAAGCTCAGCCCCAGACACCCCGTTGCCCCAGTAACAACAGACACCATCATTAATACTCCATAATTATGCCACCAGTAGCCAAACCTGCACCTGTACCTAGTAATAATACTAATTGTCCACGGCGTAATTGCTGGCTGTCAACTAAAGAACATAATGCAGTGGGAATCGATGCCGCAATTTGATTTCCATGGTTTGGATAAATTGTAATGAATTTTTCAGTGGGAATGTTCAATCGTTTTTGCACATGGTGCATCGCCAGCAAACTTGCCTGATGAGGGACAAACCAATCAATATCATCCAGAGTAAGATTGGCTTTGCGTAAAAGATTTTCCATAAGATTGTCTACTAATTTAGAGGCTAATTTAAATACTTTTTTACCGTCCATATAAAATAGGCCTTGCTCTAAATTCTTTAGAGGATTCTTCGGAGGTAGACGTGTACCACCTGCTTCAATTTGGCAAAAAGTGGAGCCAATGCTGTGTGTTTCATGATGTGCTGATAAAATTCGATTTGTTCCATCACTTTTTTCAAGAATACATGCTGCAGCGCCATCACCAAAAATGGTGCATGTTTCCATATCACGCCAATTTAATCCTGCGGAGGCGATGTCACTGGATACAATAAGAATGCGTTTAAATCGGCCGCCTTCAATGAGATATGAGGCAATATCTAAGGCATTAATGAAGCTAAGGCATGTACTGTTTATGTCAAAACAAGAGGTTCCTGATTGCTCTAGTCCTAATTGTTTTTGAATTAACGCAGCGGTACAAGGAATTGCTTGTTCACTCACCCCACAAGCACTGATGATGGCATCGATCTCTGTTAATTGAATATCAGCCTGCTGTACTGCAATCAATGCAGCTTGTGCGCCCATATAGGAAGTTGTTTCAGCAGGCGAGGCAAAGTGACGTGAAATCAAGCCGGATTTTTTTTGTACACTTCCTTGGGGCAAGTTAAGTTGTATGTCTAGTTCTGAAGACAAAACTTTATTTCTGGGTAAATAACTCCCCATTCCTGTAATTTTTACCGCGAGCATATTTAATTCCTTCAGTACTTCAATTAACTACTCGAAGTTTGCTGGATGGAAAATAATCGACAATCATTATATTATATGGACATTTATTATTCAAATAGAATGCATTTGCAAAGCATCTAACAACGACTAAAACTGTCAACCCTTAGCAATCCATGATAAATTAACCCAATTCATTAAATGATTTGCAAAGGATTGTAGTTAGTGTGTGAGCTGAAACAACATCTAAGAGTATTGAGCTTCGTTTTGCTGAGCACCGTTCTGCAAACCTCTTGTAAGGTTGGCCCTAATTTTCATTCACCTACTCCACCCAATGTTGAAAGATATACCGAAAAACCATTACCTAAAAAAACTGTAAGTACTTCCGGCGCAGGTGGGCAAGCACAAACTTATATCACGAATAAGGACATTCCTATATTGTGGTGGGAGCTCTATCAATCTCCTGAAATTAATCAGTTAATTCGTACGGGCTTAGCCAATAGTCCCAATTTAGCTGCAGCATCTGCTGCTTTACGTCAAGCTCAGGAAAACTTAAAGGAACAAATTGGCAATTCGATGTGGCCTTCAATCGATGTGACTGATTCGATGCAAACGCAACGTTATTCAGGTGCACAAATAGGGATCCCAAATGAAAGTGCCACATTTACCATCTATTATACCTCATTTAATTTATCCTATACCTTGGATGTTTTTGGCGGTGCACGCCGTCAAATCGAAGCATTACGTGCTCAGGTTGATTATCAACAATTTCAAGTCATTGCAGCTTATCTGACCCTGACTGCTAATATTGTTACCACTTCAGTGGCTGTGGCGTCATACCAAGCACAAATTAATGCAACGCTTGATCTGATTAAGACAGAGCAAGGGGTGCTCGATATTTTAAATAAACAATTTCGTTTGGGGGCTGTTTCAAAAGAAAATATACTGACGCAACAAACCCTGCTTGAGCAAACTAAAGCAACATTACCCCCATTACAGAAAAGTTTATCACAAGCGAGACATTCGTTATCTGCACTTGTAGGTACTTTTCCAGATGCACCTTTACCGGTGATTGATTTAGACCGCTTAAAACTACCCATTGAGATACCTGTGAGTTTGCCCTCGAATCTTGTTCGCCAACGTCCGGATGTGCGCGCATCTGAAGCATCGCTTCATCAGGCTTGTGCTCAAGTTGGAGTAGCAACCGCCAATTTATTTCCGCAATTTACGCTCAGTGCTAATGAAGGATGGCTTGGTACCACCTATTCGGGACTCTATATCGCAAAAAATAATGTATGGTCCGTAAGTAACCAGGTATTACAACCCTTATTTCGTGGGGGCGCTTTACTGGCGCAACGACGCGCTGCAATTGCGGCATATCAGCAATCTGCGGCTCAGTACAGGCAAACTGTATTGCAAGCTTTTCAGAACGTAGCAGATGTTTTAAGGGGCTTGGAAGTCGATGCCCGCACCCTGCAAGCGCAAATAAATGCTGAAAGCGCGGCTCGCGCTTCTTTAAATCTCACGCTAAAGCAGTATCATTTGGGGGGCGTGAATTATATAAATTTATTAAACGCGCAACAGCAGTACCAACAGGCTCGAATTAGCCGTATTCAGGCACAAGCTACGCGTTACAGTGATACAGCCGCATTATTCCAAGCGTTAGGTGGGGGCTGGTGGCATAAACCTTGGTGTGTCAAAGAGTGTCTATGATGAAAGAGATATTTTTGAAAAAACAGATGATTATTATGTTGGTTGCGGTCGGCCTTTTGTTTGGTCTGATTTTTGGTTGGAAGGCCTTTGGTAACTACATGATGCAACAATATTTTCTTCAGAATAAGTCGCCTGCAGTAACGGTGTCTACGATGAAAGTTGAGAGTTCCTTGTGGCAACCTACGCTTAAAGCGGTAGGCAGCATGCGTGCACGTCTTGGTGTGAATGTCACAACAGAACTGGCAGGCATGGTACAAACAATCTATTTTACTCCAGGATCTATTGTTAAAAAAGGCACTGTTTTGGTGCAATTAAATGCAGATGCGGAGCTGGGACAATTACATTCATTACAAGCACAGGTTGAATTAGCAAAAATTACTTATAATCGTGACAAGGCGCAATATGCTGTGCGTGCAGTGAGTAGGCAAGTAGTCGATACCGATGAGTGGAATCTCAAAAATTTACAGGCTCAAGTGGCACAGCAAGCCGCAACTGTTGAAAAAAAGACAATTCGCGCGCCTTTTGATGGGCAATTGGGTATTAACAATACCAACCCAGGGCAATATCTTAATGTAGCAGACACGGTCTCGACCTTACAGGCATTGGATCCTCTTTATGCTGATTTTTATTTGCCGCAGCAAGATTTGGCTCAGTTAGAGCTCGGGCAAACGGTGAAGGTTGTTACCAATACTTTCCCCAAGAAAGTATTTTTGGGAAAAATTACTACCATAGAACCTATTGTCGATAGTGCTACTCGTAATGTGCAGGTAGAGGCTACTATCCCTAACCCTGATTATCAATTGAAACCAGGTATGTTTACTCAAGTTGAAGTTGAAACCGGGGCGAAGCAAAGTTTTCTGACTTTACCGCAATCAGCCATTAGTTTTAACCCCTATGGCGATATTGTCTTTTTAGTTAAAGACAGTGGCCAAAAAGATAAAGATAATAAGCCAGTTCTTGTGGTCAAACAGATTTTTGTTAAGGTTGGAGAGACCCGGGGCGATCAAATTGCTATCCTACAAGGCTTGCATGAGGGGGATATTGTAGTAACCAGTGGTCAATTGAAACTTAAGAATGGTAGCCATGTTCTTATTAATAATAAAATACAGCCAAGTAATGACGCATCGCCAAAAATAGTCGGGAGATAGTAGCCCAGACTCAGATGCATTATGAAGTGAGTAGTTAGATAAAGAATAATCTAAGGATTAGATAAATGCGGTTTACCGATATTTTTATTAAAAGACCTGTGCTTGCTACAGTGATTAGCTTGTTGCTTTTAGCAATGGGCCTACGTTCTATTGGTTCTTTACCGGTAATGCAATATCCATTTACAGAAAATGCCATTGTCACTGTAACGACCACTTATACGGGGGCAGACCCTGATGTTATTGCTGGTTTTATTACTACGCCATTAGAGAATTCCATTGCCCAAGCTAATGGGATTGATTATATGACCTCTGTCAGTGCGCCTAGCACCAGTACGATTACTGTAAATCTTCTTTTAAATTATGATCCATTGAAAGCATTGTCCGATATTACTACTAAAGTAAACGCGGTATTGAATCAACTTCCCAAAGACGCGCTGCAACCAGTCATCACAGTTTCGGTTGGACAAACAATTGACTCCATGTACATTGGTTTTTATAGCGATGAATTGCCGATTAATAAAATTACAGATTATTTAATTCGGGTAGTGCAGCCCAAGTTACAGGCTGTTAATGGGGTGCAGAATGCCCAAATTCTAGGAAATCAAACATTTGCCTTACGTGCCTGGTTGGATCCGGTGAAACTGGCTGGATATGGAATTACGGCAGCAGAGGTAGGAACTGCTCTTGCGAATAATAATTTTATTTCCGCAGTAGGTCGTACTGATGGACAAATGTTTATTCAAAATCTTACTGCCGGTACGGATCTAACTAATGTCAACCAATTCAGGAAAATGGTTATTAAAGCTCAAAATGGAGCGATTATTCGTTTAGAAGACGTGGCCACTGTAGATTTAGGTGCGCAAAATTATAATTCATCGGTGAGTTTTGATGGACGAACAGCAGTTTATATAGGAATTGTTGTTGCGCCTTCGGCAAACCTGTTGACGGTAATTAATGAGATTAGAAAAATATTTCCAAGCATCCAGGAACAATTCCCTCAAGGACTATCAGGAAACATTGTATATGATGCCAGTTTATTCGTTCATTCTTCTATATATGAAGTGATTTTTTCTTTATTAGAAGCATTTTTAATTGTAACCGGTGTTATTTTTATTTTCCTTGGATCAATTCGCTCCGTTGTTATTCCACTTGTTGCTATTCCCTTATCCTTGATCGGGGCATTTTGGATTATGCTTATTTTGGGGTATTCAATTAACTTGCTTACCTTGTTGGCTTTGGTACTTGCTATTGGACTGGTAGTCGATGATGCCATTATTGTTGTTGAGAACATACAACGCCATATAGAGGAAGGGCAAACACGCTTGAAAGCTGCTTTATTAGGAGCGCGTGAACTAGCAAATCCCATTATTGCAATTACGGTAGTTTTAATTGCGGTTTATTTACCTATTGGATTTATGGGGGGGTTAACTGGAGCATTATTTACCGAGTTTGCTTTTTCACTCGCAGGTGCTGTTACTGTTTCGGCGGTAATTGCTTTAACTTTATCTCCTATGATGTGTTCGAAATTCCTAAAAATGGGAGATGGGGGCGTTAAAGGGCGTTTTATGACTTATGTTGATAATTTGTTTGCAAAGCTCGAGAAATCTTATGCACGAGTTTTGTCTGCAACATTTAATCATCTGCCAGTCGTCATTGTCTTTGCAATCATTATTCTGTGCAGTAATTATTTTCTTTTTATTACTTCGGAGAACGAGTTAGCTCCTCAAGAAGATTTGGGGATTGTCATTGCTCAGGTGACTGCACCAGCGAACGCTTCCCTAGCTCAAACTCAACTTTATGCAAATGCAGTGAATGACATTTTTAAAAAATTCCCGGAAACGGATCACATTTTCCAAGTTGATGGTTATCAAGGCCTGAATACATCGATTATTGGTATGGTCTTAAAACCCTGGGATGAACGCAAACGTACATCGAATGATTTACAACCCTTAGTGCAAAATGAACTTGATAAGATTGCCGGAGCGAAAGTGGCAGCGTTTCAGTTACCTTCATTGCCTGGAGGGGGAAGTGGATTGCCCATTCAATTTGTTATTACTACGACAGAAACGTTCGACAAATTAAACATCGTGCTACAGCGAATTTTGGACAAGGCTTATGAGTCAGGTATTTATGCTTATATTAATCCCGACCTCAAAATCGACCAATTGCAGACAAGAGTTAATTTAGATCGCGATAAAATATCTCAGTTTGGTTTGACCATGCAAGATCTTGGGAATGTGTTTGGCTCTGCTTTAAGTGAGGGTTATATCAACTATTTTAATTTTGTTGGTCGTTCTTATCAGGTTATTCCACAAGTAAAAAGGGAAACACGTTTAAACACGGATCAAATATTGAATTATTACATCAAGACATCTTCTGGCGCTTCAATACCCCTTTCCACAGTTGCTAGTTTACAAAGACAGATTGTGCCTGAATCATTAAACCATTTTCAACAGCTTAATTCCGCTACAATTTCTGCCGTTGCCTATCCGGGCATATCTATGGGAAAAGCCTTGGATACTTTTGCTAAGATTGCCAAGCAGGTTCTGCCTCAAGGTTATTACATCGATTATGCTGCCCAATCACGTCAATATATCCAGGAAGGTGCTAACCTTATCGTTACTTTTTTCTTTGCTTTAATTATTATCTTTTTGTCATTGGCCGCTTTGTTTGAAAGCTTCCGCGACCCGCTTATTGTTTTGATTAGTGTCCCCATGTCGATTTGTGGGGCTATGATTTTTATCAGTTTAGGCATTGGCGGCGCGACGCTAAATATCTATAGCGAGGTTGGTTTGGTTACATTGATTGGCCTTATTAGCAAACATGGTATTTTGATTGTGCAATTTGCTAATGATTTGCAGGCAGAGGGGCAAAAGAAATTAGATGCCATAAAAGCAGCTGCTGCAATTCGCTTGCGTCCTATTTTGATGACTACTGCGGCTATGGTTTTAGGGGTTATACCCTTAATTGTTGCTACAGGAGCGGGAGCGGAGAGTCGTTATAATATTGGTTTAGTCATTGCAATGGGGATTTCTATTGGGACCTTATTTACTCTTTTTGTTGTTCCATCAATGTATTTGTTGTTAGCTGCAGATCATACGAAAATAGCTGCTGCTGAGCATCTAGATGAAGAGGAGTCTTTGGGCTAATCTGGTGGTGGCTTTTGAATTGAGATAATTATGGAGCAGTAGAGCTGATGGCTGGCATAGCTGGGGCATCATATCGTTTGGGTTCTGCATCTTTAGCTGTTTTTGTTGCAGCAAATAGGCCAAAGCGCTTCGTGAGTACATTGATTTCAGGCGGGTTGTGAACGGCGTCATTAAGATTATCATGAAGCTTTTGTCGAGTAGGAGTATACAAATTCAATGCCTCAAGCAATGATAAAAAACACATTTTTAAGTAAGCAAAACTAAAGGTCTCTACTTGCGGATGTGTTGCTAGAATAATTCCTGAGAAATTAGTTAGAGGTTCATCGACTTTCTTTTTTATTTCTGCCAAACGCTCTGAAATTTCCAAGGCTGGATTTTTAGCAATTTTTTCTAATAAAACAATAAGATCTGATTTTGGATTTAAAGTATTATTATTTTCAGATATTGAACTTTGATTGGCGATAGCCGTTCTAGAATAGCTGAAATAAATTTTAAATTGCGTCAAAGCATCCCGTATTGCATCAAGCTGATAATATTGAACGTAGAATTTTTTCTCAAATTTACTGATTTCTATTTCCAACAATTTTTTGATACTTCGATCAATATCCTTAGATGTTTTTGCTTTAGCAATTATGTTATTTCTAAGAGTGAGTAAATACGCTTTAAGCGCACCCCTATATTCCTCATCAATATATTCTAAACCTATATGGCGATTGCACATGACTGCACAATGTTTGTCGAATGATTCGGTTGTATACTGCTCGACAAAAGCTGTTTTCTCTTCTTTTTGGATTGGCGCTAAGTTCATGAGATAAACTAAGCGTTCTTCTGCAGTATTTAACCGCATTTGCTGTGTTGCTTTTAAACCCAAGTAATAATGATGGCTTGCAACGATTAACGCCTCGATTTCAGTAAAATGAGGGTCATAAGCTTTAAGTCCAGAATTACATAGCTGATCCAGCTTATGATCTTCAGGGTATTGACTGCTGGCAATTTCTACTTTTTTATCTATTTTTAGTTTTGCTAACTTGGGAAGTGCTTTTTTATAAGCAGCGCATAATTGTTCTTTTGCTATATTTAATGGGACTTTGGGTTTTTGCGGAGCAGTGATATCAAGAAGGTCTATAGGTGTTGTCATTTCGAGATACCATTGATATAGATTTTCAATATCTTCGTGGTCTTTATCTATTTTTTTGGCATATTTTTGGGCTCTGCTGATTTGTTTTTTAGTCAGCGCAATTCTTTTTTCTAATGGTTCCTTGTCGCAAATTAATCCTATGCGTGTTTTCGACTTCAAATCCAGAGGATGCAATAGCCCTTTAAAAAATTCATTCGTTATTTGTCGTAATGGGCCGGATAAAATGCCTGGGGCGAGTCCTAACCTGTTTTCCCAGCGATCTGCCTCTAGAAGCATCGGGGTAAATACTGTCGATTGCATCTTCCCGAGATTGTCCAGTATCGCATCATGAGACGTACTGGTAAATTCAGTGAGTTTTGCGGTGAGTTCCTGGTAAAGGTAAATCATATTGGGTGTTTGCAGGAACAATTTAAAATAAGAGTCAGAACTGTTAATCAAATTTTCTATAATTAAAGTTGCTTTTTTGGCGCGAAGATGCAATTCATTTAGCTCTTCGGTTGTCATGTAGTTCGTATTTTTTAAGGCTCTAATATGCTTAGGGCTAATGTAAAAGGTATTGAGGACATACCAAAGTGAGTTGAATTGTACTTTATCTGGTCCGTAAGGAACTTGTTCGGGGGAAACTTGATATGCATCAGAATGTTCCTGGAGGGTGGCGTAAAGATTTTGTGCTTTATTAAGTAAATCACGAGCTATAAATCCTAAATGTGGATCAGCAGCCAAACGCTGTGCAGCCTTGATGATTTCATTAAGATGTCCATAAGCTTGCAGTAAATGGTATACATATCTACTTTTAATGCTTTGATTATTTAAATCCTCTAACTTAAGAACAATCCCTTCCAAATGGAACAAACTGTTAAAGATATCCTTTAATGCACAGACTTGTTTGCTTTGAGCTAATCTCTGATTATTATCCTCCATTTCGGGAAATGGTACTGCCGATGGAGGGAATATAATTTGCACACCATCACTCAATATTGCTGTGGGTGATAGGTCCATCATTTTAGGCTTTCTTAATGCATTAGGAGTTAATGCATCTTGCATTGCATGATTAAATAGCTTGGTGACTTCAAATAAGGATTGTTTGAAGTCATGGATGTATTTGGAAAAATCGGTATTAGGGATAACGTAGTGCTCTCGGCCTGTTTTGGGAGTGGGTTTGAGCACGGTTTTATTATTTTCACGAGTAAATTTTTTCTTGGTTAAGTTAGAAAATCGCTCGGTTCTTCGATTCCATTCAGTTGAGACGCGAATAAAAGTATCCCGGAAGCAGCCTCTAAAACGCATGAGCGTTTGAATTGGCGGGGCTTTCTTTCTAAATAGAGTTTCGTTTGATAAGCTGGCAACCAAATATTTATCAAAATGCAGAGCCTTTGCTTTCTGTTCCGGAGGTATGGAACCAATTAAGTAGGGTTGGAAAATACTATATAAATTACGAAACTGAGCTTTAACTTCTGGGCTCAAATAACTTAAGTGCGATATATTTCCTTGAATTTTAGGGTTCTTTTTTATTTCTTCATAGAGCAATTTGAGAAATTGAGAATATGCATTTTTTACAACTAGGAACTTATTCCGCTTATTTTTATACCACTCGCGGAGTTCAAGAGCTTGATCTGCTGTTAATTGTCCATGATTGAGCAGCAATTTATCGCCGTCTATCGTCCTAAAATGCAGTGTTGCATCTTCTATACGTTTGATTTTTAGAGCTTCTGACTCTTTTTCATCAAGAAATCTAGCATGTGCAAAATCATAATAAGTTAGGCTTTTATCTTTCCATTTGGCAAAGAACTCCTGAGTATGTTTGTCCAGTTTTAAAAACAAAGATACTGGTGGGGCTTCTAATATTTCTATTGGCTTATTTGCAAGGAATGCAGTCAAATATTTTTCGAAATTTTGCGCGGAATCTTTAAGCTCAGGAGGTATTGCAAATTTAAAATAAGGTTGAAAAACTGGAAATAACTCGCGACATTGTTTTTTTGCATCCTCATCAAAACCAGTTAACAACAAGTTACTACCATAAAGCTGTGGCTTTGTTTCAATCTGTTTTTTTACGATTTCAGAAAAGCGAGTATATGCAGTCAGAACTTTCTGAAACTCATTTTTATCGAACCACTCAAAATTGAGTTGATCAAAAAAGTTTTGGACATTTTTATCTAGATCTAAAAAAAGCTCTTTAGCTGGGATATTTGTGGTCGGTTTGTTGGCAAAAAAGTTCGATAAATAGAATTCAAAACTTTTTGCAGAATCTTTAAATTCAGTAGGTGTAATAGAACCTAAATAAGGTTGAAATACATTAAATAACAGATGGCACTTTTCTTTTGCTGGGGCTTCAAGCGCGCTTAGATCCAAATTTTTTGCATAGAGCTCGGGTTTTGCTTCTATCTGTTCTTTTATTATTTGGACAAAATTCAAATAAGCATTTTGGATTTCTTGGAATGCTGATTTTGTGAGTCTGGCTTTTTTATCTTTCTCTTGCTCAATTTGTAGTGGTATTGATTCATCAACAGAATATACATTCGTTTTTTCACTATAGGGGAATAAAACCAAATTTGCTTTTTTGTACACTGAATCAATAATGTCTTTATTTAATTTAATATGAAAAAGTTTGCTGTTCTCATTTTTAGTAATTAAATTATTTAAGGCTTCTTCTTTTGCTAAAACAAAACTGATATGGTCTGCGGGCAGCTGTTTTTTTATCCAGCGTATGGGCTTTCCCATAAAAGAATACCAGCCCTCTTTTGCAGGCCCAGTCAATCCCGAGATCACCAATTCATTGAAATCAATGTCAAGCTGAGCCATATAAGGCTTAATAAGCTTATAGCGGGTTATAAGCGCTTTTTTTACTGTTGGAGGAAGTTGATACAGACGCAGGTTTTTATAACGCTCACTCTTTAATATTGCAAAAAATTGTTTGCATGCGTCTTTTGCTTTTTCAATTTTATATAATTCTTTATTGTTCTTATCGATCCTTTTATAAGTCATTTCCAATCTTAATTCGATAAAGTGTGGATCTTCTATCTCGAGTAGATCTGCTCCTTTCGTTTTAAAATCAATTACTTTTTTAGGTAGATAAAATATTGCTTTGTACAAGGTTTTGATTTTTTCCATTAAAGGAACAGACAACGTGCCAGGCTTAAGCATGGCGTTATCTTCAATTTTATCGGCCAAACCAAATAAAGTAGGTAAAACCTCATACTTGAGTTGTGCTAATTTATTGCGGATTAGATCTTGAGATGATTCACTAAGCTCTCCAATTTGTTCTAAAGTACTCATGGATAAGGTAATGATGTTACTAATTATATGGATATAATTTAAAAATTTAAGCGAAACCATAACACGGTTTCCTTTTAAATTTTCTATCTCATTCAATAGGCTTAGGGCTGCTTTTTGGAGCTCGGCTAGCTTTTTTTGGTTAAGCTTGGGTTCTGATTTTTTAATGTCTGAAGAAAATTGTTCTATGTATTTAGTTAATTTACCAATATAACTTGGTAAAACCATACTAAACTGGGTAAGAAAATTATAATCTATATCACCACTAATAGGCCGCATTTGATCGGCAGCGATTCCTGCTATTTCCCCTACTTGGAAAGCCAGTGGCATGGGTTCGAGTGCTTTTACTATCGCCTGTTGTTCTTTGTCGTGGTTTGCTGCAAAAGTCTGGACTTGATTTAATACAGGTAAAATAAGAGCCAGTTCTTCATTAAACATGTCTCTTAAATCAACGTCTAGATGTGTCAGCAGATAGCTTGCTTCGTAAGCCAGATTTATTGTTTTGCTGTAGAGCGATTGCAGATCAGAATAACTTCGTTTGGCGTTTCTGACATCGATATGCTCTAAATCTAAAAAAGTAAGGCGTGCATAATAAAGTGCATTGATTAGTTTTTTGATTTGGGAAATATTATCTGGATCAAGTTCATAATTGGTAAAAGGGGCCCACTTAGCATCACCTTTTCTTGACGCCGCTGACAATACCCGCGCTCTAAACGCATCGAGTGTAAAAGGAAGAGTATGATTCCTTTTTGACGTAATGCTAAGAATTTGGGGCATAAAAGGTTCAAGGTCTTTAGGGGCAAAGCCTGGCTGTAAATTAAGAGATAATTCTTCTTTTTTTATTATATCTGTTACCACCACTCCTTTGGGATCAAGCGCAGTATACTCGAGACCTTCACTCGTTATACGGGCATAAAATGAACCTTTGGTGGGGATGATTTTGTCGGGCATTAAGCCAATTTTGTATTTAAAAGGGAATAGTAATGTCTTGGATGAAAAAGGAAAGGTATGATGCCTTTTTGAAGTAATACTAAGAATTTCAGGCATAAAGGGCTCAAGGTCTTTAGGCGCAAAATCTGGGCGTAAATTAATGTTTAATTCTTCTTTTTTTATTACAGCCTTTATCAATTTTCCTTTGGGATCAAGAACAGTGTATTCAAGACCCACATCCGTTATACGCGCATAAAATGAGCCTTTTTCTGGGGGTATGTCGTCGGGTATTAAGCCAATGCTGTATGTGAAGGGGATTGGTGCATCGAGATCTTCTAAAATAACATCCTTGACCTCTTCATTCTTGGGGGTAATCACTGAATAGGCTATTTTTCCATTTTTTTCTCTTATGTATAATTTGCCGGCTTCCAATTTGGTTGCGTCCGACATCAAACACAGTTCGTAATGAGGGAAATAAGGAATTATTTGCGGGCTAACATACTTGCTGTAGAGAAGATCAAAAACCTTAGTGTCAATTTGCTCCAGTATTTTTGAGATCTGGTTGTGCTTAAATGACTCTAATAATTTTATATATTCTTCAAATATCATTTACAGTAGCCTAATGAATTCATGAGGTTTTATTGGCACTACTTAGTCGTTACTAATAATACCTCAATTTGACAATATTTTCGACTGTATTTATCGATAAAATAAGGATAACTTTTGTAAACATCATACTTACAGTAGGATTAAGTGCGTATTTTTACTGATAATTCCAAAATAAACTCTGCAACCAATTCAGTGAAGGCAGGATAATCTGTATAGGCTTTGATCTCGATAGGTTGGGTCACACGTTCGCCGGTTTTTTGAGACTCATCTAACATCGCTTCGACTTTGGCTCCGTCAAGACAAACAAAATAGACATCAGACTCCGGGCGACGTAAGAATTGTGCATGAAAGGCTTTAAAAACAATAGAGGCGTCCACTTGTTTTTGGTTGGCATGATAAAAACTATGTAGACCTCCCGCTAAATCAGCACCAACACTCAGCGCACCAAAATACATAGAATTTAAATGATTGCGACTGCGTCGCCTTAAAGGCAGACAAACAATGATTTCTGTATCAGTAAGTTTGATTAGTCGGGGTTTTAAATGACCAATCAACGGCACATTGAAATGACCAAATTTCCAGAGAAAGAATTTAAAGCGGGTCAAGATATTCATGAATTATCCTTCTTAATCATATCCATGCTTTGAATAAGGAAATGTCCATTGGGTGTTGGATTCGCTTCAATAACGAGCAGGGAAAAAGCAATTGTAAGCTTTAATTCGGGAATTGAAACCACTTCATTAACGCGCCAATAATGGATTTCTTTTAAAGCAATCCCTTTTGCAGTAACAAATGGTTCTATAGTAAATACAGGATGAAGTGTAAGCTGTTGTTCCCTGACAACATTAATATAATTGCCTAGAAAATCAGACAGAGCATTCCAGCCATCTTTAGTGTAATTTTTACGCAACTCTGAATCATCATCGGCCTTATAGTTGTAATCTATAGACAACGTAGTTAAGAGAATTTTTTTTACCCATTGACAAACTTCTGCATCATCTTGTGCATAAAGACTCAATGGGGAGAGAAATAATATGAACCATAACAAAGTCTTTTGGCAAAGAGACTTCATAATAAAATCCTTTTTATTTAAAAAGAAGCACTTAAATTTTTCGTTTAAGTATAATCTGTAATTTAGGAACTGTATCTAATAATTTTGTTTTTCAGTGCAAAAAATGTGCTAAAATAAAAAATTACTTTGAGCGATTATTAAGGGTTGTTGACAATTTGCAAGACTGCGCCAAAATGGTGTGATTTTAGAGCACTAGCAGAGTTGTCCACAGACCCTAAGAGTACTTGTTTGATCTATACGCTCTATTTTTTTTGCGTATAATCATAGGTTCTGTAGCCGCAATTTAGCGAACCATAACTAATCTGTCTTAAACCAAACTATCGAATTTTTATGCATACTATCACCATACGTGGTGCAAGAACCCACAATCTTAAAAATCTTGACCTGGATTTACCGCGCGATCAATTAATTGTAATTACGGGCTTATCCGGTTCTGGAAAATCCTCCTTGGCTTTTGATACGTTGTATGCGGAGGGGCAGCGTCGTTATGTTGAATCGCTATCTGCTTATGCACGACAATTTTTATCAATGATGGAAAAGCCTGATGTTGATTCGATAGAAGGTTTATCGCCGGCAATTTCTATTGAGCAGAAGGCAACATCACATAATCCTCGCTCCACAGTGGGGACTATTACTGAAATTTATGATTATTTGCGACTACTCTACGCACGTGTGGGGGAGCCTCGTTGTCCTACGCATCATGTCAATTTGCATGCGCAAACGATTAGCCAAATGGTGGATCAAGTATTGGCTTTACCTACGGACAGTAAAGTCATGATTTTGGCTCCGGTTGTGCGTGAGCGGAAAGGAGAGCAGGTCCAGCTTTTACAACAATTACAAGCTCAAGGTTATGTGCGTGCTCGTATTGATGGAGAGTTATATGAGTTGGACTCCCCGCCTAAACTGGGTCTACGTACAAAGCATACGATTGAAGTCGTAGTAGACCGCTTTAAAGTCAGGCCTGATATTGCGCAACGCTTAAGCGAGTCATTTGAAAATGCTTTGAATTTGGCAGAGGGCCTCGCAATAGTAGCTTCTATGGATAATCAGTTTGCTGAGCTGGTTTTTTCCTCCAAATTTGCATGCCCTGAATGTGGATACAGTCTTAGTGAATTAGAACCCAGGCTTTTTTCATTTAATAATCCAGTTGGTGCTTGTCCCTCCTGCGATGGGCTGGGCGTGGATCAGTTTTTTGATCCGGAACGTGTTGTTCATGACCAAACAGCCAGTTTGGCTGAAGGCGCCATTCGCGGTTGGGATAAAAAAACGACTTATTATTTCTCAATGCTTGAGTCACTTGCACAACACTATGGTTTTGATACCCAAACGGCATTTTGTGATTTGCCTGCAGAAGTACGGGAAATTGTTTTATATGGCGGGCGTGACGTGATCGATTTTCATTATCATAGACCTAATGGTGGGTATATGGTTAAACGGCATGCGTTTGAAGGAATTATTCCAAACATGCAAAGACGTTATCGTGAATCCGATTCCGGAATGATACGCGAGGAGCTTGCTAAATATTTATCCTCTCGTCCATGTCAGAGTTGCCATGGTGCGAGGTTACGTGAAGAAGCACGGCATGTGTTTGTTGATGATAAAAACTTACCTGAAGTGACCGCCTATTCGATTGAAAAAGCCTATTTGTTTTTTAAAAATTTGCGTTTGACAGGTTATAAAGGCGAGATTGCAGCAAAAATTAATAAAGAAATTGTGGAGCGGCTGGGGTTTTTGGTTAATGTAGGTCTGGATTATCTTTCATTAACGCGCAGCGCTGAAACGTTATCTGGTGGGGAAGCCCAACGTATTCGTTTAGCCAGTCAAATTGGTTCAGGATTGGTGGGAGTAATGTATATTTTAGATGAACCCTCCATTGGGTTACATCAAAGGGATAATGATCGCTTATTAAAAACCTTGATGCACTTAAGAAATCTAGGAAATACGGTTATTGTGGTGGAACATGATGAAGATGCAATTCGCAGTGCGGATTTTGTTTTGGACATTGGCCCTGGTGCTGGAGTGCATGGAGGGCAAATTGTTGCTCGCGGGACACCCCAAGAAATTATGCAATCGCCTGCATCATTGACTGGCCAATACCTATCCGGAAAACAATCCATCGCTATTCCTGAGCTTCGCTTGGCGGCTAACCCTGAAAAAATGATTCATTTAAAAGGGGTTGTTTGCAACAATTTATTTGATGTCGATGTCAGTATTCCTTTAGGGTTACTTACTTGCATTACTGGGGTTTCGGGGTCGGGTAAATCAAGTTTGATTAATGACACTTTATATCCGAGTGCCGCAAATCTGTTAAATAGAGCAAGCTTATTTACTCCGGGTTCGGTTAAAGAGATAGCCGGTTTAGATTTATGCGATAAGGTGATTGATATTGATCAGAGTCCGATTGGGAGGACTCCGCGTTCTAATCCAGCGACATATACTGGCATATTTACTCATATTCGCGAGTTATTTGCAGCAACTCCTGAGTCGCGAGCACGAGGTTATCAGCCTGGACGTTTCAGCTTTAATGTGCGTGGGGGACGTTGTGAAGCGTGCCAGGGTGATGGACTGATTAAAGTTGAAATGCACTTCTTGCCTGATATTTATGTGTCCTGTGATGTATGTAAAGGCAAGCGCTACAATCGAGAAACTCTTGATATTCAATACAAGGGTAAAAATATTCACGAAGTTTTAGAAATGACTGTTGAAGATGCGAGTCATTTTTTTGCGGCGATTCCGGTATTGGCTAGAAAATGTCAAACCTTGATGGATGTTGGTTTGTCTTATATCAAATTAGGACAAAGTGCGACTACCCTTTCTGGTGGAGAGGCGCAGAGAATCAAATTATCTCGCGAACTGTCAAAACGAGATACAGGGCGCACTTTATATATTCTCGATGAGCCAACAACGGGACTACATTTTCATGATACCAAACAGTTATTGGCTGTATTATTTCGTTTACGAGAACAAGGCAATACCATTGTGATTATTGAACATAATTTGGATGTGATTAAAACAGCAGATTGGATTATTGATTTGGGGCCAGAGGGTGGCAGTAAAGGCGGACGTATTGTGGCAACTGGTACGCCAGAGCAGGTTGCTGAATGTGAGCACTCTTATACAGGACAATTTTTGAAGCCTATTTTAAATGCCTGATGATTTTTATTACCTCATGTCATCCCTGTATGTGTTAGATAATCATTGTCAAAAAAGCTAAATAACCGTAGGCTGGACTGAAAGCCCAGCGTGTAACACTGCGCTGAAGTAGAAATACCCTAGATAAGATGCATATTAATTGGGCTTTATAATGGAATTTTTGGAGCGTACGCATGAACTCGGTAGATGCGGGGCAGGCTACAATTTAGCAGGCGCAGGTTGGGGGCAATTTATGAGCTGTGCAAAAAAAAGTGGCACTCCCTCGTTACGCTCGGGATGATGTGGGTTTTGTAACAGAACCCACATCAACACGATTAATTTTGTTTAAATAATTATATGCATACAAGCTGATCGGTAAGAGTAAGGCCCAGGTAATGCCCACAGCAAGATAAAACGGATAACTTTGTTCAATCACCACGATATTGCACGCAGCGCCAATTTTATAAGCAAAAGGCATCAAAAAAAGGATCAGTAAAAACCAAATGAAATAGTAACGAGTGAATTTCTCATTAAGAATAATTAGGTTTAGTCCAAAGCTTAACCAAATACAAATCATCCATGGTGCTGTAAAATAGGAACTAAAGGGATTTGCTTTAAAATAAATATAATTTTGATGCAACCAAATCGTATCCGTAACCGCACCAATAAATCCAATAAGAAGTGCAAACAATAGCGCATTTAAATAGGGTAATCGATTAATTGATTGCCAGAAGATTTGTACAGCAATGATCAGAAGACCAATGATTGGCCCAAGATATACATTATTTTGTGCGGCGAAATAGAAACAGACTATCCAACACAAATAATAAGCTGCAAAATGGATACACCATCCAACATTACTTTTATTCATCAGTTATACCTTTAAACCTGTTCACAAAAAAAATCCTAAGCAGTCCCACTGTTCTTTTTACTATTTTCGATCTATAACTAAATTGTAGGAAATTTTGCATAGGAAAAAAAATGGGTACTTTTTTTATTGTTCTTCTCATTATAGTAGTCCTTGTATTTTTATGGGCTATTGGTATTTACAATACCTTAATTCATTTAATTGAAGCGATTAATAACGACAAAAAGCAAATCGACATTCAATTGGATCGTCGTTTTAAAGTATTTGAATCGTTGATTGAAGCTGTAAAAAAATATATGGATTACGAGCAAACTACATTAAAAGATGTAGTCGCGTTACGTAACCAGGCTCAAGCAGCTAAAGCTGCGGGAAATGAAGAAGCGCGTATTGCTGCAGAGAATCAAATTTCTCAGATTGCATCTGGACTTAATGTGGTGTTTGAACGATACCCTGATTTGAAAGCAAGTCAAAATGTGATGCAATTGCAGGAAGAAATTGTCAATACCGAAAATAAATTAGCGTATTCTAAGCAAGCTTATAACGATGGTATCGAGCGTTATAATGCCAAAAAGAAATCGTTCTTTGAATCTATGGTGGTATCTTTATTTGCTTCGGCTTTAGATAAAGATTTTGTTTATTGGGGACTTCCTGAAGAGCAAATTCAAGCAAAAGAAGATTATACCGTAAAATTTTGAGTTTAGAATATGGGGCTTGATGCGTATCATGGCAGCGTCGGTAATTGGCGCGAGCAAATACAGCTAAATAAACGCAAGACGCAAGCAGTCATTGCTTTCTTTATTGCGATTTATTTTGCTGTAGGCCTCGTTGCCGATGTATTTATTTTGCATGCGACTTATCCGCAAATTACACTTGGGCAATGCTTCTTCGCTTTGATTCAGCTGAAAGTTGTTCCTTATGCGACCATTCTTATGATTGGCTTTGCGGTGGTGTCGTTATTGATAACGTATGCATTGTACGATCGAATTATGTTATTAGGCACGGAATATCATGAGATTACCCCCAAAACAGCCCAGAATTTACAAGAGCAACAATTATATAACGTAGTAGAGGAAATGAAGGTCGCTTCGGGTTTGCAGTATATGCCCAAAGTTTTTATTATCGAAGCAGATTATATGAATGCTTTTGCAAGTGGGTACAGCGAAAAATCAGCAATGGTCGCAATTACTCGAGGTTTAATGGAAAAGCTAGACAGGGCAGAATTGCAAGCTGTGATGGCTCACGAATTAAGTCACATTCGTCATTATGATATTAAATTAACGTTAATGGTGGCGGTTTTAAGTAATATTCTTTTGATTGTAGTGGATATTTTGTTCTATTCTGCACTATTTAAACGAAATGACAGGCGTGAAGATAACCGTTTGTTAATGGTTATTGTCGTTCTCCGCTATGTTTTGCCTTTAGTTACTGTTCTGTTAACTTTATTCTTAAGCCGAACACGTGAATATATGGCTGATGCTGGCTGTGTGGAGTTAATGCGTGACAATGAGCCTTTAGCGCGGGCGCTACTCAAAATTAGTGCGGATCATAATCAAAATGCGGAACATTACACGCAAGAATACGGTAATACCCCTCATGAACAAGTAAGGCAGGCATCTTATCTTTTTGATCCTTCCGACATTGATCCAGTGAAGTCTTTAAGCAGTGCTTTTGGAACACACCCTTCAATTGATGATCGTTTACGCGCTTTAGGATTTAATCGTAAGCCATAACGGTTTTTCTAATAAAGAGATAATGTTTTTTCTCTTTATACCTCTGTACTTGTGTAACTTTATGTTTTAAGTTTATGATTATAACCCCAAAGTTAATACCTTCTCTAAAAAGGAATTTAGATGTGATGAAAATTCAGTCTTTAATGTTATCGGTTTTGTTGCTATGTAGTGGATCCAGTTTCAGTGCAAATGCTTTATCAAAAGATGGCGCAATCAATCATGCAAATAGCTCAGAGTTTCTTAGAAAAATAACGCCAGAATTTCTTTATGGATATACTGATTTTAATTTTGATTCGACTTCAGGTACAAATTTTAACCGATATCGTGGACACTCAAATCTATATTCTGCAGGAGCAGATCATATTTCCTTAGGCCAGACAATGATGGCAGGGATTTATTATTTTGGAATTGATACCGAACTTAACTCCCAGTTTTTACTGAATCCAGGCGTTGTAACGACTTCAGAGCAGACCATACATAACAATACGATTTTTGGTCATTTATTTAAAATTTTTACCCCAGAGATTTATGCTGATTTGTCCGCGGGCTATGGATTTAATAAGTTTATTACCTTAACCGAAATTGCGACAGATCCTGCGCCATTAATTGCTCAAGCAACGAATAATAATGACAACTGGTTTGTCAGCTTTAATGCGATTTATAGAAAAACCTGGAAACAGTGGCAGATGCGAGCTAATGCTGGCGTGTTGTACAGCCAAATTGATACAGGACGATATAATTATTTTTTCCCAGCTTCTGATACATTTCAAGTGATTGACCCACTAACGAATAAAGCAACTTTAATTTTGGAAAATATTGAATTAGGTTATTATATTAAGCCCACGGTGATGCCTTTTCTTAGTGGCGGATTAATTCAGGTAGCTCAGTTTTCAAATAGTCGACCACTTGTAAATCCTGCAAGTGACATTAATGGTTCTCTTCCTCAATTGAATATGGATAAAAGTGGTTTCCGTGTAGGTGGAGGTATCGCATTAACCTATAAAAATGCAACCATTCGTATTGAAGAAAAATATTATAATGCTGGTGGGATTTTCCAGAGTTATCAAACTTTGGCCGCGTTAGAATATCAATTTAGCTAGGAGCTAATCCAGAGTTGTTGCTACGTGTATTTAAGGACGATATCTAGTGAAGAAGGAACATTACTTTTCACCGAAAGCAATGAAATCTAAATGGACACAAATCCTTTTAGGTTTTTTCTGGGTGTCTCTTATTTTTTTGGCAGATGTAATTCAAATTCCTCTTCTCAGTTCATTTATTACTCAATTGGACTATCGAACATATGATCAAGTTGTTCAATTAAATTGGCGTCCTCATCAAACAATTCCTCGAGTTGTTATTATTGATATTGATGATAAATCAGTGCAACAAGAAGGGCGCTGGCCTTGGCCCAGGGATAAGATGGCTGATTTAATTAATAAACTAAAGCAAAACGGAGTTGTTACGATTGCAACAGATATTGTGATGGCTGAAGCAGAGGTAAATTACGCGATAGGCCTAAAAAATGAATTGAATAAACTCATCTTGCAATTGTCTCCAGAGCAAAAACAGTTACCTAATCTACTCGAGCAAATTGCTCCTAAAGTGGATAATGATCGTATTTTGGCTCAAGCATTGATGGATCATAATGTGGTGTTAGGTTTTTTGTTTCATAATGACAAGCAAATCAGGAAAGGAGTGTTACCTTTGCCTCTAACTAATCCTGAAGGCAAGCAGTTATGCAGAGCCCATCTCCCTCTCTATCAATTTTCTGGATACAACGGCTGTTTACCCTTATTTTTGAATGCATCAACCCAAGCAGGGGCCGTGACAAATGTTCCCGATCTGGATGGAACGATACGACATGGACTTATGTTAGCCAGTTACGATAACAAGTTATATCCAACATTAGCCTTTGCAACGGCCATGAATTATTTGATGGCGCAGCATATTTCACTGAAAACTCATGGACAGCAATTGTATGGCATTCAAATGGGGAATGTCTTTATCCCTACCAATTCGCATGGGCAAATTTTGATTCCATTTTGGGGACAAATTGGTGCACAAAATTATTATTCTGCAACGGATATTATACGCGGCAAAATTAATGCGGACGAATTACAGGGCGCAATTGCTATTATTGGTTCAACAATCATTCTTTTAGCTGACCTGCACCAATCTCCTGTTGCACAATCGTTTCCTGGCGTGGAGATGGTAGGGAATATGGTTCAAGGCATTGTTGGGCAGCAATTAGTATCAGAATTTGATTGGAATACTAATACAGGACGAGTGTATTTAGTACTGCTTGGATTGGTTTTTACTTTTTTAATCTCCTTCTTGAGTGTTTCCAGAATGTTGATCTTTGCAGTAATGTGTATCATCGCCATTCGGGTTTTATCGATATATCTATTTGTGGCAAAAAGTGTATATATTCCTATCGCATTAATGCTCACCTTAATCGTGCTCATCACCATAACGAATTATGCTTATTTATTTATTATTGAAAGAAGACAAAAAAGGAAAATAAATCAGTTGTTTGGCCAATACGTTCCCGAGGACTATGTAAAAGAGCTCATTGAGTCTCCTGATCAATACAGTATGGAAGGGCAAGAACGTAATATGACGGTTCTATTTAGTGACATACGTAATTTCACCGGAGTCAGCGAGACTTTGGATGCATCCGCAGTGAAACGTTTATTGAATACCTTTTTTACGCCGATTACAGAAATCATTTTTAGTTTTAGAGGAACTATTGATAAATATGTAGGCGATATGATTGTTGCATTTTGGGGAGCACCTATACATGATGAAGAGCATGCATCTCATGCTATTGTTTGTGCATTAACGATAGCAAAGCAATTACCGGAAATTAATGTAACAATGCAGGAAAAAGACTTACCCAAAGTGAATATTGGCATTGGGTTAGCAACAGGAATGATGAATGTTGGCGACATGGGCTCAGAGTTTCGACGTGCGTATACTGTTATTGGCGATACAGTGAATCTTGCTTCTCGATTGCAAGATTTAACCAAATTTTATCAGGTAACTATTTTAGTGAGTGATGGAACACGTGCAGGACAAGACCACTTTGTCTGGAGAGTGATTGATAAAATTACAGTGAAAGGAAGAAAAAGCGGTTTGATTATCTACCAACCTTTGGGTGCGGTTGGTGAGGTTTCGGAAGAGGTTTTAACTGAGTTGGAAGAATACCATAGGGCTTTGGATGAGTACTCTGCACAGAATTGGTCGTCAGCAGAAAAAAAATTTACTGCGCTAAAAACCAAATTTCCTAATGTTTATTTATATCAGATGTACCATGAACGCATTAAAGCATTCATGGAAACTCCTCCTCCTGAACATTGGGATGGAGTTTATATGCACCAGCATAAATGACATGCAAGGTGCTCATAATTATTTTTAATGAAAAAAGTGTACGGGAATATATATGAAAAAAATAATTGTTACAGGGTTACTTATGTTAGCCGGTCAGGTATTCGCTCAATCTGCCGCTACTGTTTTATCCACCCAAAAAAAGGTGGTAGCACATCATAATGGGGCTGAGCGTACACTTACTCGAGGTTCTGCTTTGGAGCCTGGTGATGAGGTGATTACTGGTGATGATGCTGGAGCGAACCTTCAATATTCAAATGGTGCGCTCGTTAATATAGGCTCAAATTCAAACTATAAAATTCTGGCTTATGCTCCTAAGGAGTCTGTACAAATTAAGGCAGAATTGAGTAAAGGTAAGGTAGAAATCAAAACTCCGGAAAAGATTAAAGAGTCGCTTAAAACGCCAATTTTATCACTGGCGATACTGGGAACGGATGTACGTGTCTATGTCGCCTCTCCTAAAATGACCTATATTCAGGTTCTTGATGGTCTGGTTTTAGCAAAAAATGAATATCTTCGACCAGGTGCAAGTGTTCGTGTTACTGCAGATCGGATTGATAACGCTCCATTCCCTAAAGAAGGAGAAGTCAAAACGGTTGTTGATGTAACAACAGTCACAACTGGAGCAGGGAAGACGGTTACCAATGATGCTGGGGGCGGGGCTGACAGTGTATCCTATGTGGCTACAGCTCAAGTAACCGGAACCTCAACCTCTACGGCAACACAGGCGGCTCAAGCTGCTACAATTGCCGATATTTCCATAATTTGTCAGATTCCAGGGACAGTCTAAGCGTTTTTGACAATGCAGATTAAGAAGTGTAGCCCGGATTCGACACAGTCGTAATCCGGGATTAAGACAAAATTCCCGTTATGCTGCGCTAGTACGGGCCACATAGGTCACACTATCGATGAAGTATCAGCGCGTCTTAAACGTGGTTATTCGCGAAACCCTACCCCTTTTTTTAATAAAATCATATTGAGGAAGGTAAGTAATGCCAGCATTAATACGATAATTCCCATCGCTAAAGTTGTATTAACCTCACTTTGACCAATCATGGCACTTCTAAGCGCATTAACCATGTATAAAATGGGATTGAGCCAAGATACCTTTTGCCAGAATTCAGGAAGCATATTGATACTGTAAAATACTCCCCCTAAATAGGTAAGTGGTGTGAGTATGAAGGTTGGAATAATCATAATATCATCAAAGTTTCTGGCAACCATCGCATTGGTAAAACCTGCCAGAGAAAACACTGCGGATACCAGTAATACAACCAATAATGTCATCGGCAAATGGCCTAACTCAATAGTTAAGAAAAAACTAGCAATAATATAGACTAATGCAGCAACGATTAACCCTCTAAACACGCCTCCTAAAACGTAACCAAGAAGCAGGAGACTGTTATGCATTGGACTGACGAGCATTTCATCAATACTTTTTTGAAAACGAACACTATAAAGCGAGGAGGAGACATTGCCATAGGAGTTCACGATGACAGACATCATAATCAATCCAGGTGCAATGAACGTTGGATAGCTGACTCCTTGAATTGAGCCGATACGAGGGCCAATTAAACTGCCGAAAATGAGAAAATAGAGGGTCGTTGTAATTACTGGCGGTAAAAAAACTTGAGTCGCAATGCGAAACATACGCACTAATTCGCGACGTACTAAAGTATATAGTGCGATAATCTGTTGTTTAATGGCCATTTTTTATCAGATCCAAAAAGAGTTCTTCCAAGCGATTGGTTTTATTGCGCATGCTATGAATTTTTATTCCATTTTTGGTGAGCAGCGCAAATGCATCGTTTAAGTTCAGATTGTTATCTACCCGGAGTTCGATTGTATTGCTATCAACCAGAGAGGGTTTAAAGGGGTATAAATCGGGTAAAGTATCGATGCGGTTTTCTGTGTTGAAAATAAAAGTTTGATGATGCAGTGTTTGTAGCAAGGCTTTCATGGACGTGTTTTTTATAATTTCCCCTTTATCAATGATGGCGATGCTTTTACACAGCTGTTCTGCTTCTTCCAGATAATGCGTCGTGAGAATAATGGTCGTTCCTTCCGCATTAGTTCGGGTAAGAAACTCCCACATACTGTGTCGGATTTCTATGTCGACACCAGCTGTAGGCTCATCAAGAATCAATACCTTAGGTTGATGAACTAAAGCTCTGGCGATCATCAATCGACGTTTCATCCCACCAGATAAATGGCGCGCTATAGAATTTCTTTTCTCCCACAGGCCTAGCTGCTGTAGGAGGGATTCAACGCGTGGCAGCGCACTTTTTCTTGAAATCCCATAGTAACCCGCTTGATTTAGAAGAGTTTGTGTACAAGTTTCAAAAATATTAAGATTGATTTCTTGGGGCACAAGTCCTAAACACGATTTGGCTTTCTCTGGTTCTTTTTCTAAATCATATCCATGGATACTAATACTACCGGATGTCTTATTAAGTAGTGTAGTAATTAAACCAATGGTAGTTGATTTTCCCGCGCCGTTCGCGCCCAATAAAGCAAAAAAATCGCCTGTGTTTATAGTTAAATCAATACCCTTTAATGCTTGTACACCATTCGCATAGGTTTTATATAACTGTTTAATGTCTAAGGCATGCATAGAGGTTAAGTGAAAATAAAAATGCCATTATACACAATAATCAGGTTGTTTCGCGAGCAGGGATACGATTGTTTAATTACTAATCTATTTATGAATTGGAGAACTCATGCTTGTTCACTAAAAAGTGAGACCGAGTTTTCATCCAACCAGTAATACTGTATCGCGGTTGATGAGTTACACAAACCTCATGTGGTAATTCACTATTAAAACAGATGAACCGATTCTCGAGGGGCAAAACATTCTCAATCAATTGACCATCCGTAGTGTAGAGCTTTAACTCACCACCATATTCAGCCTTCCAGTTTTTGTTTAAATAATATACGCATGAAATTTTTCGTGTCTTTTGTGCTGCAAATTGATCCACGTGTTTTTTATAATAAGTGCCCGGCTGATATGCTGCAAAATGGGTTTCAAATTCATGTAGACCTAAAAAAAGTGACTGATTGAAGAGATGTGCTAAATGTTGCATTTGTTTTAAAAAGACTTGTATCGATGGATTAGTCTCATGTTCATCTAGCCAAAGAATTTCATCAGCGCGAATGACATCATTTTTATGTAAATCCAATTTAAGGCCGATTTTAGCCCCGCGAAACAGTCCTAATTCATACAACTCTTGGGCAGTGGCACGCAATGATTGGCATTGGCTTGGCTCAAGAAAGCCGTCAATAATATAAAACCCTTGGGTACAAAGGTTATGAATAAGTTGTTCTGAATCAATCAAAGCATCCGACCTTCAAGTTGATACTCATATTCACGCCATTGTGGCATGAATTTGCTCATTAGTTCATAAAAGCGTTTATTATGACTTGCTTCTAGCAGATGAATCAATTCATGAACAAGAACATACTCCAAACAAATGGGTGTTTTTTTTGCGAGGTTGAGATTTAACCAAATACGTGCTGCTTTCGTATTGCATGAGCCCCAGCGCGTTTTCATTTTTCTTATTCCCCAGTCGGCGACTTTGACACCAATAATAGTTTCCCAATGCTGAATGAGATTGGGTAATAATATCTGCATTTGTTGCTTATACCAGCGCTCAATAATGGTTTGTATTTGCGCGGGAGAACTGTGCGGTTGGGTATAACAGTACATCAGCTCATCATGGAGTTTAATTTGTGCGGGGCCATGATGTTCTTCAATGATTAATAAGTATTTCTTCCCCTGGAATGGTACAGTGGTTCCGGTGGCAAATGTACATTCTTCGGCAACAGAGCGACTACGGATGCGCTCTCTTTGCTGATGAATCCATGCACTTTTAGATGCAAGACTTTCTCTTATAAGTTGCTCACTGAAACGCAAAGGGACACTTACCTTAACAGCACCATCTGGGGGATAAATGCGTAAGTTCATGTTTTTAATTTTTTTTCTTGATATTTCTATAGGAATACCATCGAGTTCAATGATCATCTCATTAATCTACTTGTAGCCTGGGTGCGGCGTTGCGAACCCTGGGAATGCTAAAAAATCAGAAAGCCCAGGTTCTACTGCACACCCAGACTACGATATGTCCCACAATAGAGACATAATTGTAGGCTATTGTACTATCTTTGGGCGCCGATACAAGGACTGTCTATGTACTCACCATTAATATCTAAAACCATATTCACATTGGCGCGTTGATAGCGAGCGAGTATGTCATACTCCTGTTTGGTGATGTAGCCATAAGAGTCACCACAATATACGAGTGAAGTAGCTCCGGGTTTCGGAGTAACTTGCACCGGCAAATCACATTCCCAACGAAATTGCGTTAAATCGCAATTTGAAGAGTTTGCGAGAGCTAAATTAAAGGGTAAAAGAGATACTGCAATAGTTACATACCACTTCCTTTTCATAGCGTGCACCATTTGCATGTTTATGTTTTTTAAGTATAGGATAATATTCAAAAAAAGCAGTCAAGGATCGTCATGCTTGCATCAAGTTCTGAATACATTAAAGCTCTGCGCGAGGGAAAATATCTCCTTTTTTTGGAGTGGATCGATTTTGTTACTCAGAAATATGCACTGGTGGGGGCAGAGGACACCATAAATTTTTTGATTTTTGAATGGTTAAATAATGATTATTCAGACGAAGACGCAAAAAAAATAGCCATCTTACAGGCTGTATCTGAGGGGGAGTCCAGGCCCTTACAAGGAAATTTAGATTATGCGCTTAAAGCAATTACCCATGCGTTGTTTATCTGTATGGTTTTTCATGCGTCTGGCTTGGATATGAAAATGCCCCCACAAGAAAAAATAAAGCAAGCTACAGTTGAGAAGTTAATGCAAGAACGTCTTGCTAAGCTCAATTCGTTTACTTATAAAGAGCGATTAGATGAGATGCAAGCAAAGTTTTATAAGAGTGTAGACCGTACTGATAAAAAAGAAGTGCTTGAGGTTTTAAACAAAATCAATGTGGTTACTGGGCCTAGATATCTCCTTGATGATTATATTTTACATTTAGAGCGTATCAAGATAAAAGATGATGAGCTCTATGCCACACGCTTAAGTATGGCAAAACGATTTCTCAGTTATTTATATGAACAAACTGAAATGACGCCTAAAGTCGCCGAAACAATGGCTACTTACGTGAACTCTTTGCGTGAATTGCACCCTAGCCAAGAAGAAATCGAACGCTTGGATAATATTTCTCCACCGTCAAATCTGGAAACTACCTGGCGTTGGGTTGCGGGAGTGGGGGTTGGCTTTTTTAATATAGTATTCAATGAAAAGTCAATTGGTGAGGTAATTGCTGGAACAGAAGACAAGCCCAATCCTTAGTTTTTGTCTTATAAATAATCATGCAGCATAAAAAAATTAGTTAAGTTTTGGTAATTTTTTGTCATATTGACAAATATTTGCCACTAAATTTCTAGTATCTGCTACACTTAAAAAATTATAGTATTCTGGCTGTAATGCAGACAGGACGCTGAGTTTATGGTGGTGTATGAGTTGTATTTTCATATGATGTTCCGAGCAACAAGCTGATGTGTATGCTTGATTTTCAGCGAAGATATCAAAACTCTCACTGATTTCATTTTCATTTGTGATGGTAAAAAAATGAAATTCAAATCGCTAATGTCCCTCATGCATGGATGGTTTGATACTGGATTAAAAGAGCGTAATTTAAAACAAGACACGATACATTGGACTCGCCTTGTTATTTTTATATTATTTCATTTATCTTGTTTGGGCGTGATCTGGGTTGGATGGAGTATTACCGCAGTTTTTACTGCTCTTTTACTTTATTTCGTGAGAATGTTTGCTATAACTGGTTTTTATCATCGTTATTTTTCACATAAGACTTTTAAAACAAATCGGTTTTGGCAATTTGTTTTTGCTGCATTGGGTAATTCTGCCTTACAAAGAGGGCCACTTTGGTGGGCAAGTCATCACCGTATTCATCATCGATATACAGAGCAATCAGAAGATCCTCATTCTCCCGTTCGACATGGTCTATTGTGGAGTCATGTCGGCTGGATTTTTTATTCAAACAATTTTAAAACAGACTACAACGCAATACAGGATTTTGCAAAATATCCGGAATTACGCTTGTTGAATCGTTTTGATACGGTGGTACCTATTGGTGTTTTTTTCATGCTTTATTTGGCAGGAAGTTTTTTAGCAAATTATTATCCTAAATTACATACTACCGGCATGCAGTTAGTTATTTGGGGGGTTATTTCAACCACGGTTCTTTTCCATGCTACTTTTTCTATCAATTCACTTTGCCATGTATGGGGCAAAAAAACATTTGAGACAGGAGATGAAAGTCGTAACAATTTTCTCCTGGCTTTAATTACCATGGGTGAAGGATGGCACAATAATCATCATTATTATCAAAGGTCAACAAGCCAGGGATTTCGTTGGTGGCAAATAGACATTACTTATTATTTATTATGTTTTTTAGAGAAAATTAAAGTTGTTCATGATCTTAATCGAGTTCCACAGGAGTTAAGAAAAAACAATGGTGGAACGAACTCTTTGAGCGGAAATCGCTTTAATAAGATAAATGCTAAATAGAACTTGTTCAATGTAAACGTATAAGAATGAGTTTATAGAAGAGGTATAATGATGATTCGAAATCATAGAATTTTATCTAAAGACGTTTTATTAGTGGTGTCTTTTCTTTTTATTTACTGGCTTTTTGGCCTGATTTTCAACAATCAAATTCTTCTTCATGGGATATTGAATATAGGTTGGGAAGGAAAAGTAATATTTTGTATTATTATTTACCATATCACCATTGTTGTGTTCAGTATTTATTTACATCGAAGCGAAACACATCGGTCAATTGAGCTTGTCCCTGCAATAAGATATTTTAGTCGTTTTTGGCTCTGGTTTGCCACGGGCCTAAACAGAGCTGAATGGGTTGCCATCCATAGATTACACCATCAAAAGGCAGACTTACCTGCTGATCCACATAGTCCGATATATAAGGGAACATTAAACCTATTTATGGGTGGGTTTGAAATTTGTGCGGAATGCAATCCTTCATCACTTATAGAAAAATACGGCACTATCTCTGATAACGATGCACTGGAGAAATTGCTGTTTATTAAATTTCAATCGTTAGGATTAATCATTTTCTTAGCTTTATACATTCTACTCTTTGGCTTATGGGGGGTAGTCATGTGGGATATCAACATTTTTGTAATTACGCTGGTTTTATTTGGGGCATTTGCTGCACTGACGCATGTATATGGTTACCGAAACTTCGGTACTAAAGATAATTCGCGTAATTTAATGCATATGGGTATTTTGTTAAATGGAGAGGAGTTACATAACAATCATCATAACAATCCTACCTCTGCAAAATTATCGTTTTTAGATACTGAATTTGATCTAGGGTGGTTTTACATTAAAATGTTAATGAAATTAAATTTAGCGAAACTTCGTACTTCTTCATCAGTGGAAAGAAAACGAATGGAGTATGAAATCCAAGAGCGCTAGGGGCTGTGTACAACTCGCTAGGCGTAATCCTTAGAATACCGACGCGCATGCTATAGAGCGGTGTTCTGGTTGGGCTCAAGATTGTATGTGTTAGGTAATCTCATTGGCAAAAAAAACTAAATAATCGTAGGCTGGGCTGTTAAGCCTGAGGCATCCTCACCTTTTATGTAAAATATTATTGAAAAACAAAAAATTTGCACATGTTTACATATAAATAATCTTTTATTTTGTTTCTAACTTTGGTGGAACATAAGCAGTGGTTAATCTATGGATAACTGTTACATCTAATTGAGAAATAGAAATGTCCAATTTCTCAAAAGCTATAGATGGATACATTGAAGCAGTATATAAAACAACTGGATGGTCTATTTTATACCATATTAGTAGTTTTTCTTTTAGTTTGTTCAGTGCTTGTGCTCTCTCGACTAGACAAACAAGCTCTTTCTCATCGTTAATAATAGTGCTTATACCAATAACGCCAATCTGCCATAAAACTAAATGGCTGCCCGAATTAATTTTGTAATCTTTATTAATAAATTCCGTTGATTCATAAGCTTGGATTCCTCCACGCCCTGGATCTATACGCAAATCACATAGTAGGCAGTCCAAGCTTGAAATTCCCGGTAAAATTTCAATTTGTATATCTAATGAACTTCTTTCAATATTTCTAATTATCTGTTCAGAAGAGGTTGTCAGAAAAAATGGATGGCCATAAATGACAAAACAAGTATTTATATTTTCTTTTGCTATCTTGACGATTTCTTGACTTATTGAATTGTAAGCATGGCTCCTATCTGTAAAACTAAAATAGATAGAGTCTAGACATATAGCTTTAACACTATTATCAATGATCCATTGTTTCATTGCTGGATCATTGACCAGATAAACAACACAATCGCTTTTTTGAATAACAAATTGAACTTCCAATGTCATGTGCGATAAAAATTTGATTCCGCATCCTACAATAAATAATTTGTTCAAGTTTTCACCAGTTTTTAATTTTTATAAACCATAGTTTCGCAAGCTTGTCTAATATCTATTACTAATTGACTATTAGAAGAGTCTACAGAAAATTCTTTTTTTAATTCATTAAAAATTGCATTAGAAGTTTTTAACTCATCTTTTAGCCCTACTTTTTTTTCATATGGTTCGGTTGCTAAATAAATTAGTGTTTCGTAAATATTCATTTTTACCTCCTCGAAATTTTTTTAGTTATCTAAAATTATTTTGTTATATAAGGTTCGTTGCTTTATTTTTTTTAAAAAGAATGAAAATGTAAAACAAATTAGCCCTAGTAAAGAGCAACATTCCCATACTATATATGAGCCATAATATTCAGTAATATAACCAGATAGTACAGGGCCTAATATACCACTCCCCAAAAATACGGCTCTCCATATGCCTGAAGCAATTCCTTCTTTGCCTTCACCGTATAATTGAATGTTTAAATGTTTTGACAAAGGAGAAAACATCATCTCTCCAAAAGTTAGTAGAATTAAAACAATTACAGTTAATGCAAAGGAGCTAACCATTCCAAATGTGAAGTAGCTAAGTCCGACAATTAATCCTCCGCAGCCTAAAAACCATGTTGAGTTGGAGTTCTTGATACGGTTAACAATAAGTGGTTGAATAAAAAATATAATCCATGGATTAATTGAGGCGATAGTGGCTGATATTGCATTGCTTCCAAATCGCTCTATTAGAGTAGGAGCAAATACTACTTTTACCATTGAGAAAACTAATCCGAAACAAAAAATCATGCTGATTAAAATGAAAAACTCTTGTTTTTTTGGAGGTAAAAATGACTTTGAATTATAGGATTTTTTTTGCAAAGGAGCAAAAATAAGATTTCGATAAAAAATTAATGCTGATAACCCCGCAAAAAAAAGTATAACTGAAAAATATTTCATGAATTGAAATATCTCTTTTGAGTTTAAATCAAGCAATATAAAACTAACTAATGAGAAAGCGAGGTTAAATAAAATCAATTCTAAACTTATTACTTTTAGTTTGATATTTTCTTTAACCGTTCTTATCAAACTGACTGTATTGCTAGTAGCTACTATTGTTCCAATTAGTCCAAGTAAAAACATTAATAAGTTAATTATCCATTGATTTGATGAGCTTAATAGACAGTAAAGATCAACACTAATAAAGAGCATCCCAATGCCAGAAATTTTTGTTGTGTAAAAATGTAAAGTCAGTGCTCCTCCAATGAGAGCACCTAATAAACACCCAAAATAGTACGTTGATATAAATTGACCTATAAGATCATAATTGAAATAATTAATTTTTCTAAAATAAGCCGCAATATTTAAACAAAATGCAATAACAACATGCTCCAGAAAAATAATTGGAAGAAGCATTTTTGTAAGCTTTGGAACACCGAAGTATAAATTTAATATTTTTTTATTCATTGGTTTTTCTTCCATAAGATATAACTTATAAAATCAGGTTGTTAGCACTTATGGGTTGGATTTGAACACATCCTCTTAAAAATTGTCCTTCAAAGCTAAATTCACTGTAGTGATTTTCATGAAAACAAAATCTAAATCTTGGATCTAAGGTTGCAAGATCCCGTGAGTTTTTAATAAGATTGTTATCTTTTGGAGGATAATTATGAAAGTAGTTAAATATAATATTATTTGAAAGTTCAGAAAAAATTGTTCCTGATAAAAGCGAATCATTTTTAGACATTTCTTCAACAAATTTACTTAAGATCCCATGAACTACATCAATCTCTTGGTTTGCAGTAACTCGTTCATTTTTTTTGGTAAGAAAATGAGGAGTAGTTGGATTTTGCATTGAATAATAGACTGGTTCTTTCTCATTCTCATATAGTAGTGAGTGAGGAACCATAACTGTTGGCGTTTTTCTTAATTGAAATGCATCGGACATAATTTTTTGTATATTTTCTAGTGGTAGCAAGTTTTCTGATGTGGCAGGTATGTATCCAGGATGCTTACCTAATGCAACTTTAATTAAGTGAATGGCTGTATTGGTTAGATATGGACTAGATGTTCTAAGATTTCTATCTTTTTGTGCTTTTGAATAGAAAATATCATAATATTCACTATTAGAACTAAAAGAATCATTACTATTTTTTCCTTCAAGTATATAATTTTTAATTTCAATCCACGCGGGATCAGAAAGTAAATGAGTTATCCAAATTTCGGAAAAATATGCCAGACATGATTTCCATTTGTAGCTATTATATTGATTAATAGCTACAAATAGATCAAAGTGATCTGCATGTTTTCTTGGTGTAGTCAATTCATTATTAATAATTTTTGAAAGTTTGTTAATCCCGTTATGGCTATTTATGCTTGGCAGCATAAATGCTGTTCTTGCACCTGATGTCGCTTTCAGAATTCCATTGGGGCTGTAATTTCTTTTATTTTTGTTTTTTAAGAGCATTCCCTTATTGAAAATTGTACCTGGCCCATGAATTTGGTACGGAAATACCTGATCGTCAAATTCAATAAAGTATTCAATGTACTTATCAAGAATTATTCCTAGAGGGGACGAATGCATTCCATAACTAAGATCTTTACATATTTCTTTGTCTACATTTGAATCAGATAATTTAATATAACCTCCATCCCATAGAGGCAAATAAGAGTTTTTGGTATCACCTTTTAGCATTCCGTATGGGAAGTAAATCAAATAAATTGGCATTTTTTGAGTTGGCGATACGTCATCTATTAGCTTGGAAAGCTGGGGATCAACTTTTTGGAATCTATTTCTTATTTCATTCCAGTGTGTTTTGACTATTCCATTCTCTTCATCAATTGTTGTAAACATGAAATTAAGTCCTTTTAAAAAACCCTTTTTAAAAAGGGGTTTTATAAATAATCAATAAAATTATTTTTTAAAGTGGTTTGGTTGAAAAGTCAAGTATGATTGAATCATATGGTAATTAACTTGTGTGTGCAATTAATTCAATATTGTTAGGAATTCAGAAAAATATAAAAAGGAGGAATGATGTTAGTTACAATGTTAAAAGCAAAAATCCATAGAGCTACGATCACTCAGGCCAACCTGAATTATATCGGGAGCATCACTATAGATGAGGAGTTACTCTTAGAAACCGGCATCCAAGAAAATGAAAAAGTTCAAATTGTGAATATCAATAATGGTGCTCGATTTGAAACTTATGTAATAAAGGGGCGCAAGGGGAGTGGCGAGATTTGTGTGAATGGGGCTGCGGCGCGGCTTGTTCACGAAGGTGATAAAATTATAATTATTTGTTACTGCAATCTTAATGAACATCAGGTGGCAAATCATATCCCTAAAGTTATTTTTATGAATGAAGATAACAGCATCCATAGCCGTTCAGATCAGGAATTATCTAATACATTGTTTGTAAATTAATGTGAGCAAAATTTTCAAATAACAAAATATTAAAACTAAATCGTTATCTTCAAGATAACCTATTGCATCAATTGGAGAATTATTATGGACAATACTGTAAACCCCAAAATTAGCATCGTCTTTGGCGGTGTTTCTGTTGAACGAGATCTTTCTTTAAGAACTTTTCACAGCATCTATTCAGAGTTGCAACATCAAGCAAAAGATACAGACCTATATCAATACGTTTATTATGTAACTGAAGAAGGATTGGTGATTAGAAAACCATTTAATTTTGATAAAGATCCTGATTATTACATGACGAGTAAAAGCGCTCCGCTATCAATTATCAAAGCGTTTCAACAAATTAAAAAAAATAACGAATATGTGTTTTCTTTGTTATATGGCCAATTTGGTGAGGATGGGCATATTCAAGGTCTAGGAAAAATTTTAGATATAAAAAATTCTTTTGGTTCGGTGCTTTCATCTAGCCTCAGTAAAAGTAAATTTCACTGTTCAAAATATATTGAATCAATGTATCCCAAATTAGAACCAATACCGATGGTGTCTATTAGAGATACAGATATATCTAGTCTAAAGGAAAAATTATTGCCTTTTTATAATCAAGAAATAGTGATTAAACCTAATTCACTGGGCACGAGTATGTTTACTGAACGTATGATACTTAATGAAAAGTCGCTCAATGCTGCTTCAAGTCTAATCATAGATATCTTAAAGATTGATAATATTGCACTCGTGCAAAAGTATATTCCTGGTGAGGAGTATTCATGTGGCTGTATAGAAAATCTTAGTAGTATTGAAGTATTACCGCTAATTCTAGTACGCACTCGAAATAGATTTTTTGGTCGCCGAGAAAAGCTTTGTAAATTTGGAGTGAGTGAGCGAATTATTCCTCAATCCTATAATAAATTTACAGCTCAAATAGCTGATATTTCAAAACGAATTTTTTCTGATTTGATGTTTGAGAACATGTTTCGGCTGGATTTTATTGTTTCAGAAGGAAAGATTTATTTCCTTGAAGTCAATTCATTGCCTGGATTAAGTCAGGCTAGCTTTTTCCCAAAAATGCTTCGAGAAATGAATATCTCAATGTCTGATTTTATTCAGATGACGTTTAAAAACAGTTTAAACAGGAAAAATAAAACAAATCGGTTTAATGAAGAAATGGATTTTCGAGGTGCAGCATGAAGTGCATTGGTTTACTAGGTGGTGTGAGCTGGGCTTCTACTATGGAATATTACAAGCGACTCAATTTGATTATCAATAAAGAAAAGGGCAAAAATCATTCAGCCAAAATAGTATTGTATAGTTTTGATTTTGAAGAAATTCTTGAACATCAAAAACAACAAAATGAGACAATGGAATTAAGATTGCTTCAAGAAAAAGTGGTTTTGCTGGATAAAGCAGGTTCAGATGTAATCGCAATTTGCTCCAATACTACGAATAAGTTAGCCAACCAACTGGATGTAATGATCCATAAAAAGTTAATTAACATTATTGATGCAACCGGTGATTATTTACATTATTTGGGAGCAAAGAAAGTAGGGTTAATTGGAACCCGTTATACAATGGAACAGGACTTTTATAGAAATAAATTACTTAAAAAAGGACTGCAAGTAGTAATTCCCGATGCTTATGATCGGGAGTTACTTCATCAGATCATTTACCATGAATTATGTCATGGTATTCTCACGGCTCGATCAAAAAAGATCGTTCTAAATATTATTAATAAATTAGCTGCAAGTTGTCATTTAGATGGAGTCATTCTCGGTTGCACAGAACTACCTCTATTGATATCAAAAGCGGATGTTGATATTCCATTGTTTGATACGATTGAAATACATGTAAATGCAATTTTAACGAAAATTAAATGGCTAAATTAGGGAGATTCAATAATGAGATCTATCCCTAATTTAAAGCTGATTTGCTGCTTGCTATCAGGCATTGTTTGTGTAAATTTTGCGAAATTTATGTGTCTTCCCTTTTTAATCTTATTTCTTAATTATAAAACGCAAGCTCCGTTATGGGTAACTGGTTTAGTTTGTGGAATGGCTCCATTTTGCTCCATACTCGGTGGTTTTATCGGGGGACAATTATCGGATAAATATGGACGCGTCCCCTTATTATATATTTCGATTTTTACATCAGCGAGCCTCTTTATATTAATCGGTTTAAGCTTGCAAATTAATTCTCAACATATGCAATTAATATTGATCGGTATTCTAAATGGGCTGTTTGGTTTATTTTCTTCTTTTTTTCAACCTGTAGCTCTCGCATTACTCAGCGAATTAGTTGATAAAGTACATCGAGAATTATTTTTTCACTTACGTTATGCAGCAATGAATATTGGTGCTGTATTAGGACCTTTGTTAGCAGTATATTTAGGTGTTACTTTATCTTCTATTACGTTTTACATTGCAGGCCTAATTTATTTTAGTTTTGGTTTTTCTTTATATATCGTTTTGTTGATAGAACGAAGACCATTTTCTACGAGTAAACAGAGCAATGAGTCTAAGGTATCTTTATCTTCTACTTTGCGCGTTATTTCTCTAGATCGTCGGCTATTAAATTTCATTCTTTTTAATATAGTATTCGCATTATGCTATTCGCAAATTGATACAACATTAGCCCAATATATATCCCAACAAATTGATAATGGGGCTCGTGTTTATTCCTTAACGATTTCATTGAATGCTTTTTTTGTACTTATTGGGCAAGCCCCGATTTTCCTCTTATGTAAAGGAATGCCAAAACATCAAGCTATTTTTTATGGATGTTTTCTATTTTTCCTTGGTTGTTTGGGTTTCTCTTGCTGTGGCAACAAAGCAAACTACATTTACTATTCTATTTTAATTATTACCCTGGGTGAGTTGTTCATATTTCCTTTTGCCTTCTTGTTTGTTGATGATATAGCTCCGTTGCATTTGAAGGGGGCTTATTTTGGTGCATTAGCTTTTAGAGAGTTAGGTTTGGCTTTAGGTCCTATTTTAGGTGGAGTGGCTCTTGAGTTTTTTGGAGGTCAGATTCTGTTTCTCATGATCGGAATGTTGTCATTGATTTCATATTTCTTTGTGTATTTAGGTGAATATAGAAAACCAAGAATTTATAAGCAGCCCTTTAGGGAGAGCATTTAATCGGCCTCTTTCGAAACGCTACGGCAGTGGAGTTTCAAAATAAGTCTAATAATATGGAGTAAGATCATGAGTAAATCGATTTTGTTTGTAAATGTTTCTGATGAACATAATTTAGTAAAAATAGAGGCAGCGAAGAAACTAGGGATTAAGGTTTTTTTGGTGGCACCTAATTTACCTGACTGGGCAAAAAATATAGTTGATAAATTTATTCAAGCAGATACCACCAATTTTTCTGAGACTATTTCTGCTTTAAAGAACGAGTATAAAGAAACACCTTTCGATGGCGTCATTACCATACTGGATAAAAGTGTTGAATTGGTTGCAGCAATCGCTGAAGAGTTTAAATTACCAGGTAGTTCACTTACAGCAGCAACCACAGTGAAGCATAAATACAAAATGAGAGAGGCGTTGCGGTTGTATGGAGTTCCTCACCCGAAATTTCAATTTGTAAAAACATTCAACGATCTGAAAAATGCTGCAAATACTATCGGGTTTCCGCTCATATTCAAGCCCGTTGCTGCATCAACAAGTGTTGCGGTTTTTAAATTAAACACGCAAGCGGAGCTTGAAGATGCATTTGAACTGATGAGCACTTGTGAGCGTGTATCCTATTGGTTATATTCCGATGAGTATATTGCTGAGGAATTTATGGAAGGCCAAGAAATTAGTGTTGAGGGAATCATTAATCAAGCACAAATACATTTTGCAGGTATTACAAAAAAATTCGTAGAAAAGCCAGGCTTCACAGAATGGATGCATTGTTTCCCTTATGATCTGGAATCAGATGTTTGTTCTGCAATTTATAAGGTGGTTGAAAAGACAATTCACGCAGTTGGCATCAACAATTGTGCTTTTCATGTAGAAGTTATGTTGACTTCTGAAGGGCCTAAAATTGTTGAAGTGAACTCACGAATGGCAGGAGGCTTTGTTTCCAGCCATCTTGTTCCCTTGGCATCTGGAATTGATTTGGCACAGGCCAGTATAAAAACCGCACTTGGTGAACCTATTGAGTTAAAAGCAACTAAAAATAAATTTGCGTGTGAGCGAAATTTATTTGCGACCGAGAATGGTACCGTTATTGATTGGCAACATATTGAAGAAATACGCAATCAACCTGGAGTACGGGATTTTAAACTGTTACGACAGGTCAATGAGTTGGTTAAGGTGCCGCCGCAAGGATATGACAATCTGTTGTGTGCTGTTATAACCGAAGGGGATACTTTGCAAATGGCAATAGACTTCGCTGATGCGGCTTTGAATCGTGTTCGTTGTGTTTATCGGTAAATTCTTAAGGAGTTGTCATAGGAGTTTGGTGTTTTTTAACCCGTTAATCACCAATGCTAAAATTGTAATTAAGTCTAAAACTGCTCTTTTATCTTTGATTAATATATTGATTATATTGAATATTTTTAATAATATCGCACAAGTCATTGATTTTAACAAAAAGGAGGGGATGTGCCTGGACACGGTTTTTTTCATCGCACGCTTGATGCTACTGAAGCTGTAGGGTATGGGGCAACAACAGTTGTAGGGGGCACTGTAACTGGTGCAATGGCCATAGCTAGTGTGGCACTTGCTATGACTGGTATTGGAGTGGTAGGGCTTCCAGTTACCTTAGGAATTATGTATCTCAGCGCCGTAGGGACAACTTATACTGGCTCAAAAACAATACACAAGGTAAAGCATGCAGCTGGCGGTGAGGGTAAATGTCATAGTCTTAGTCATGCAGAAACAGTCGCAAAATTGGGGTTCTAAGTAAAGATTGAACATAGTAGAACAACTACTTTTATCTGTTTACCCTATACAACACATTTGGGTTTAGGCTTTACCAATTTTATAATGCGTGCCTGCTTCTAAGCTGTTTGCGGGCACGACAGATTTTTTATCATCTCAATTAATGTCTATAGAATCCCTATTATCTAATAGGCCTGGTTACGGTGAAAAGTGGACTTTAAGCTAGAAAACTGACATCGAAAGAGTTCAACTCTTGAAAAACCGATTTATTAAATCTCATAAATAGCAATGTTCCACAAAAAACCTCTTTAATTTACTATGATAGGTAAGTGTATTTTTTGAATAATAACTATCCTTAAGATAGTGTGTATTGTATGGAATGGAGTACTTATTAAAATTTTAAAAATAAATCTGCGTGTCTTTTTAAGAGAGTGTCGGGCCAAGGGCCGGCCTACGCTTGCTGATGAATAATGCTTTCTGTTACCTGGCTCCCTTCTCTAAACACCAAAGCCTGACCTATTTTATTTATTTCAATTCCTATTTAATTCATTCAAAAGCGTAAATTTACGTAGTTTCCTTAAGAATACTTTAATATTAGAGATATACCATAAATTATCTATTAAATATTCAAATTGGTTATTAAAATGCAAGATAAAAAAGAAATTAATGAAAGCTATTTAACTTGGAGAAATGGTCATGTTAAAGCTTTAGAAGAAGATGGCGCTGGTCGACATGGTTATCAAAACTGTTTTTACGGTAAGCTATTAATAGAAACTTTTGAAAAATTGTATGCTGAATATTTGCCTACCCTTAAAGTTAATGAGCAATTTGAAAAGATCATAAGAGAGCACTCCTTTAATTTAAGAGTCGCTTATGGTTATGAGTGGGATAAGGCAAAAGCAGAGACAGCCAATCATGCAGTTTTTATAGGTTTTATAGCTGAATTAGAACAAAACCAATTTCTATCTAAACCGGAAATTAAAAAATTTGCACCCCTTCTTGCCCAAAACAATAGAACCGCCGGTGATCAGAGTTTTTTTGGGGGGTTACCTCAAGATTTTCTCCATGAACTTGCTGGGTATCTTGAACCCCAATTGTCTTTTCATGATGCAGCTAAAAAATTGGATGATGAGGTACAAAAAGCACACGCGCATTACGATAAAATTAGAATGTTTTCATTTAAAGATAACGAAATACACTTTTCCAGCATAGATGGAACGCATGTGGCGTTAACGGGTTATGAACCATTTAATGAATGGTTTACTAAATTGCCACTAAGAACAAATCAAGCTATGAGCCAAAATTACCAGATGTATAAAATAGATGATAACACCATATCGATTAATCGTGGTCCACAAACCCCAGGTATTCAAATTAAACGACGTGATGCTGGATTTATTGTTTGTAACAATGTAACCGCTGATAAAAATTCACCTCATCTCACTCCACAAGAAGCCAATCTAGAAAGAAGTAAAAACCTTATTTCCTCATTGAAGGCGTTGAAAAAATATTTGCAATCAAGACCTGCAGAACTAAAGTTTTTCTCGTTTGAAAAAGAAAAAGTTGCCTTTGCTCAAGGGACTCACGTGAGTCTTACTGTTGAGGACGCCTTTAAAGCATGGTTTGACGATCTTCCTTTAAGAAAGTCACAGCAAATTAGCAGCATTTGTCATATTTATAAAATAAATGCAGACACTGTAGCGATTAATTATGGACCTAACACCCCAGGTATTCGAATTATAAGAAAAGACAATAGCTTTTCAGCATGCAACAATATAACAGCAGATAATGCTAATTCAGATGCTACAAAACAAAAAAATCTCGTCACGACCTTATCCGCTTTGGAAAAAGCGCTGCAAGCAATTGCGAGTCAGGCACAACTTGCAGAGCAGGAAAAAAATACAGGTGAAGAGCAAGAAAAGTGCTCAATTCAATAGTTCGCGCTCAAGAGAGAAGGATATCGAGTTCTTCTCTCTGTTTTGATTGGAAGAGAAAATAAAAAATTGTCTTCTAAGTTAAATATTGGCGGGCTAAGGGTCCGCCGTGTTTCAGTGCGATAGATAAATAGATATTTGTTTTCCTGGTTGCAAGCCACCAGGCTACCCGGTAAATGGTAATTTCCTAACGCAAAGTCCGCGCCATGCCCATTGTCGTTCCCTTAACATCTGGGATTGATTTGGCACAGGCAAGTATAAAAACCGCACTTGGTGAACCTATTGAGTTAAAAGCAACTAAAAATAACTTTGCGTGTGACCGAAATTTATTTGCGACCGAGAATCGTCCCGTTATCGATTGGCAACGTATTGAAGAAATACACAATCAACCTGGAGTACGGGATTTTAAACTGTTGCGGCAGGTCCACGAGTTGGTTAAGGTGCCGCCGCAATGGTATGACAATCTGTAGAAATTATTTAATGCCGTTGTACAAATTGGCAGTTCATTCGAAAACTCATATCAAACAAAACGATGATGAATACATAGGTCATATTAACTGCATGCGTGCCCTTTTTTATGCTCATTTTTAATCTCCGCCAGCCTTTCATCTTTAAGGTCTGAAAAGGCTTTCGCAGAAGATGTTTTCATAAAGCTAAGGGCCTGCATCGTTGAATTTTGGGCTGTTGCCAGAATAGCATAGCGCCCATCGTCCTCGTACTTCTTAACAACTTTAGCAACTTCGGTAGAAGAGCTTGCCTTTTGTAAATCTTCATAAAAATCTTTAAGGATGGTACTTTTTAAAAAATCTCCTTGGTGAGTTTTATATCTATCCTTAAAATTACTGCTCAAACTGGACGTACTCGCTAAGGTATCAACTTTCCTATTTCCCTGATTGGATGTTACAAAGTGCTCGTACTTACTATGTACTGCATCATTTTCCATTTGTCTAATTTGCGCAATAGGCATTGTAAGAAAAGCTTTCTTCCCAGGCCCAGCCACCTGTACTTCTATGTTAGCCATATATTTTTTATTTGCATTTTGAAATTCAAACAAATGGTTGCTGTTTTGAAATTCAATTTTGACCTTATCACCTTGTATTAGCGGAGGTCTTGTAACTCCAGAAGCATGATGGAGAATAAATTGCTGAATAAATTTCGCTTGATCATTTGTTGAATGCATCTGTTGAGGAGAAGATTTTTTAGAAGTGGAGAAAGATTGCTTATGGCCTATTGGAACGTCGTCGGAAGTCATAAACGTCTTAGCTGTCGGTTTAGGTTGCTTATGGCCTATTGGAACGTCGTCGGAAGTCATAAATGTCTTAGAAGTAGGCATAGTATGATTTGAAATAAAACCGGCAAGATTTGCATATTTCGAGTTAGGTTTTGGTCCATCTTGATCCAAAAAAGCATCGAACCACATGGCTTTGATCGTCGGGGAATAGGAGGCGTCTTGATTAAAAGCATTTTGAAGATTTGATCTTATGGCAGATTTATATACATCATTATTTAGATTTCCCATTTGTTGAAATAATAAATTCCAAGCCGTATCTACATTTATGAAGCCTTCGGCTACAGGTCTCATTCCCCACGTGGAAATCTGAGCAGAAATTAACCTTCCATCGATGCTCTGTTGTCCTTTCTCATAGGCGTCGCAAAGTAAAAGAAGTGAATTCTTAAATTGCTCTGAGCGGCCATCAAAAACCCCCTCAGCTATGAGTTTTCTGGTGCTTGTAATGAATTCGGCTTTATCTATAGGTGGTGCTGGTGGAGGCATCTTAAAATGTGCATAGATTTTATCCCTTTGCTGAGACATTGGATCTCCGACCCTGCCTAAAACTGTACTACCGTTATGACCTGTTGCATTTCCATTAATATCAATCGTTATGGCGCGATATTCCCCTATATCACTTTCTCCCTCAATTCTATAGCTACCATTCTGAAGAACTACAATTCGATTAACATAATTATTATCCGATAGAGGTTCTAATGGAAGAGCTTGAGCATTTTCAATAAAATTAGATATTATTTTCTTCCCCCCTTCATTGAAATGAGCTTCCAAAAACCTCTGGTCTAGGTCACCCAATAAAAGAGAAATCGCCTTTTGTGGATCCGAAGGAATCTTTGTAGTCGGGGTAAAAGGTCTTCCGTAAGCGATACTTTCCAAGGCCTGGATCAGGTGGGGGAGCACATATTCATCCATACGCCAACCGGCGCGGTTAGTGACTATTTCTTCCTGCATGTTCAAGAAATCTTGTTGATATCTAGCTAATAATGTTCTTGCTCTTGCTGCGCTAATCATTTTGATCACACTTTTATATGCTATTAAATTTAGTATATCAGAAAATCAATATGTGTTATGGATAAACAAAAAAAAAGCTGTATTTATTTTCAATGTGAATTGAGTTTAATCATGTGTTTAATAAATATTAAGTTACCTCAGGTTGTCGGGTCGAGGCCCGACTAAGCTAATGGCAGAGTGTCCCTTTAAAGTCTTATTCCCAATATCATGGTTATTACAAACCATACGACAGGATAAAATCCTAAAAGAATAAATAAAGGGATACATAAAATTAAAAACTGTTTTGAGAGAGTCTATGTTTTATAGCGTCTAAAAAAAAGAACAAGAGTGCTTATGACAATAAGTGGATATATAAAACTATAAAAACCAAAGTAGAACGTAGCCCAATCTATAGAAGGAAATGGGGGGCCATTAATAAAAACTTTAGAGCAAGCTATTTTTTTGATTTTTAATATGCTTTTACAGGTGATACAAAGCCTTGTGGTTTTAGTGCCCAAAGCGAGCAATTTAGTTTTTGGAGAATGTTTTCGGCGGTATTACCGATAATAAAACCAGATATTCCAGTTCGTGCTACTGTCCCCATCACCAATATATCGATTTTATTCTTAGTAATGCAGGCAGGAATAAGTTCTTCAGGGCGGCCTTTCAGATGATATATGGAGGGTTGATCTTTGATGCCTGCCTCATGAATCAGCGCAGATAGAGCACCATAATGGGCGCGACTCTCGCGCATGACCATTTCATCCAGTTCTTCTGGAGAAATATCAACCAGCATACTGCGGCGCAGATAATCTTCCAAAACAAAATCCCAGCAGGAGATAACACTTAACTTACCCTGGTAATGTACTGAAAGAGCATGAGATAATTTTAAAAGGCTAAGTGCCAGATCATGGCCAGAAGATTCTTCATCTTTGGGATCAATAGCAACAGCTATATTGACGGTTTCGTTACGATTTGTAGGGCGATAAAGAAATAAAGCGCATGGGCATTTGCGTAATAAGGCCATATCTAAAGCTTTAAATCCTTTTGTACTGTCATTATTTTCCGCCGTTTTAACGATGAGATCATACGAATGACGAAGCACGTGCTGAATAATACGAACATCTGGTGTAGTACCCCATTCTATTTCTAACTTTATGTCTGGTTTTTTATTAGGAAGGGACAAGGATGCTCTAGCTGATTTAATCGTTTGCTGCATCTTTTCTATCAGAAAAGTCTCATACGAGTTTTTATATTCATCAAGATTATTAGGAAAAGGCGGACATATTATCAGAATGTCTAGAGTGGCTTTATTATCAACTGCTAACTGTATGGCATGTTGTAAGGCTTCCGTTTCTTCACCTATTCCATTACTCACAAATAGAATATTATGAAATTGTTTCATTCTCTTTCCTCCGTGAGTATTAATTGACCGCTAATGTAAGGCCCTTCTTTAATAACTAATTTTAGACTATTTTTCTTAAATGATGCGTGATAACGTTTTAGATTGAGTAAGGACTATATTTATACTTTTAAGAATTGAGATGCTTGGTTAAATATTGAGTAAAAAATAAAAAAGGACTATTTGAATTGCATCATTCGCTTCCCCTAATTACTACCATCGCCATGGGATTTGCTTTAGCATTAATCCTAGGCTTGATTGCTGTACGCCTTAAGATTCCCCCATTAGTGGGGTATTTATTAGCGGGTGTCGTTGTTGGGCCATATACCCCTGGCTTGATGGGGGATATCAGTATCGCCCAAGAACTCGCAGAAATAGGAGTGATGCTGCTGATGTTTGGCGTAGGCTTACATTTTTCATTGTCCGATTTGATGCGAGTGCGCAATATTGCTATCCCTGGCGCAATAGTGCAAATTGCTGTCGCAACCCTACTTGGAAGTTGTATTGCAATTCTGTGGGGCTGGAATTATAGCAGTGCTCTAATTTTTGGGCTGTCTTTATCCGTAGCCAGTACCGTTGTTTTATTGAAAGCACTTGAAGAGCGAGGCGCGCTGGAGTCGATTAATGGCCATATTGCTATAGGCTGGCTTTTGGTTGAAGACTTGGCGATGGTTATTGTACTGGTGTTGTTACCACCGTTATCACACTGGCAGGATGATAGCGCCTCGATAGGTGTTCATAGCCAGCCTCTGTGGCTTGTTTTTAGTCTAACACTTCTTAAGGTATCCGCGTTCATTGCGTTCATGCTCTTGGTCGGGCGACGATATTTCCCGAAGCTACTCTGGATTGTTGCGCGAACAGGCTCACGTGAATTGTTTACTTTATGTGTTATTGCTGCAGCAATTAGCATTGCCTATGTGGCTTCTAAATTGTTTGGCGTTTCATTTGCCTTAGGCGCCTTTTTTGCCGGCATGATTATGCGAGAGTCTTCATTCAGTCATCGTGCTGCTGAGGAATCTTTGCCGCTTAGAGACGCGTTTGCGGTGTTGTTTTTTGTTTCCGTTGGCATGTTGTTTAATCCCTACGTGTTGGTTGAGCAACCCTTACAAATTTTAATTGTGGTGGGGATTATCGTTATCGGAAAGTCAATTGCGGCGTTTATCTTAGTTCTTGCTTTTCGCTATCCATTACAATCCGCATTAGTCGTGTCAGCAAGCTTGTCTCAAATTGGTGAGTTTTCATTCATACTTGCGGATCTCGGGGTACGTTTAGACATACTGCCTGCAGAGGGACAAAGTTTTATTCTTGCTGGGGCACTGATATCCATTGCGATTAACCCGCTCATATTTAAATTAGTAAATCCTGTGCATACTTGGATAAAGTCTTACCCGCGATTACTCCGTTTTTTTGAACGTGATGACGATTCTTTGGCTGAGTTACCGATGTCCACAAAAGACGAATATCTTGCCGGGCAAGTGGTTATCGTCGGCTATGGCCGTGTTGGGAAGCGCGTTGCCCATCTACTCTCTGAAAAAAACATTCCTTATGTTGTCGTTGAGGAAAATAGAGAGTTAATCGCAAGTCTGCGGGCTGCAGGCCTTCCGGCCGTTTACGGCGATGCATCCAAGCCTTCCGTGCTGATTCAAAGCCATATTGCCCATGCCAGTATGCTCATGATTGTCATAGCAGATACGGTCCACCTAAGGACTATGATGCAATATGCTTATAAACTGAATCCAGAAATAGAAATTGTTGTCCGTACGCATGATGAAGAGGAAGCTGCGTTATTAGAGAAAGAGATTCCTGGCAAAGTATTCTTTGCCGAGGGAGAAATCGCCAAAAATATGGGAGAATACGCCTTAAGTCGATATGGAAAATCATGAGTTATATTGATGCAATTAGCCTTTGGGGGGCAGCTTAGGCGAAACAGCAAGCATGTCCACAGTACTAACCTTTTGGCAACACTGCCCATAAGTAAGTAATGCAATAGTAACCACCAATAATTTTTTTCTCATAGTTAGAGCCATCACATAGAGGGAGTTCGTATTCTACCAACAGTTGCCAGCGGCTTAGACTCTAAAAATGATACAACAGAAATTTTTACAAGGACCGCAATTGGTTCTCACAATATACGAATAGCTAATTTTGACAGGAGGTCTTTGGTGATTAAAAAAGTGAAGTCTGTGGCGATTACTTTTGCCATGTGCGCCGTCTTTTTTACTGGGGCGAGGGCACAAGACCCCGCTGTTACCATTTTTGAAAATGTGCGTATCTTTGATGGGAAAACCCCCACACTTTCTGGAGCATCGTATGTTCTTGTTCGCGGTAACATCATTGAGCGGATTACAAATACTCCCATTCATGTAAGCAATCAAGCCGATACTCGCGTCATTGCCGGGGGCGGAAGAGTGTTGATGCCCGGTCTCAGCGACATGCATTGGCATGCGATGCTTGTTCGTCCTACTCCCAATCAGATAATATCGAACGACATTGGATACACAACACTGCTAGCAGGTGCAGAAGCCACTGCCACGCTGATGCGTGGATTCACAACGGTCAGGGATATGGGCGGTCCGGTGTTCGCACTCAAGCGTGCTATTGACGAAAAGATTATCCCTGGCCCGCGTATTTATCCATCGGGCGCGATTATCACCGTAACGGGTGGTCATGGAGATTTCCGTGAACTCTGGGAGTTGCCACGAACGCCTAAGGCTATGAGTCGTGTAGAACATCTTGGTGGAAGTGTCATTGCGGACAGTCCAGACGAAGTTCGAAAACGCACGCGCGAACAACTCATGCAAGGTGCGTCCCAGATCAAACTGACTGCGGGTGGCGGCGTGGCCTCACCACTTACTCCTCTTGACGTCACCACCTTTACTGAAGCTGAATTACAAGCAGCTGTTGAAGCAGCTGCAGATTGGGGAACCTATGTGGCCACTCACGCTTATACGCCGAATGCTATTCAACGTTCTATTATGGCAGGCGCCAAAGTGATTGAGCATGGTCATCTTATGGATGAAGCAACAGCAAAACTCATGGCTCAAAAAAACATCTGGTTGAGTACACAACCGTTTGTAGATCTTGGTGGTGCAGCCATGCTTTCACCTACACAACAAGAGCAGATGCGGCGACTCATCCAGGGGACTAATTCCATGTACGAGTATGTGAAGCGGTTCAAGATCAAAACCGGTTTTGGGACAGATATTCTCTTCTCAAAAGCATTGGCAGAGCACCAGGGCCAGGGTATTGTCGATCTCACGCGATGGTTTACGCCTGCAGAAGCACTGATTATGGCGACTTCTGCCAATGGAGAATTGCTGGCGCTTTCTGGAGCACGCAATCCCTATCCAGGAAAACTGGGCGTTGTCGAAGAGGGGGCATTGGCAGATCTGCTCCTCGTTGATGGCGATCCGTTGCAAGATATAAGCATTGTCGCAGACCCTGCGAACAAGTTTCTCGTTATTATGAAGGATGGAGTCATCTACAAGGATATGACACCTAAAGTTTAATTTGCCAAATCGTCAAATTAAACTTTAGGATTATTTTCTACAAGATCTTAAGAAAACGGTAAGCATTTAACTATATAATGTCTTTTCAAATTTTTTTGGATGCATATTTATGAAAATTAAATCCTCAATTTTTTTAGCTTTAACCTTATTAGCTTCTAATATTTATGCCAATACAGCTGAAGAGCAAGCCCAATATTGTAATGATGCTGGTGGCACAGTGGAATCTATGACTGCAGAGTTTTTGACCCCTACCGGCTATGTTAAAGGTCAATCTAAAATGTTCTGTAATTTCTTCGTCGATAATGGTTTTATTGCTATTGGGTTAGAAACATTTTCTGCTGATGAGCCAAGTATTGCCGCTACGTTCATGAAAAAAATGCGTCCTATTAAAAATGATTCTCCTTTATGGAAAGGAGCGTTTGCTAATCCTGCTCATAATGTTTGTAAAAATATTGGCGGTGCAGGTATTGGCTTTATTACCAGTGGTGGATTCGCTAATGCTTTAGGTGAGTCGGATATATGCGTATTCGGTGATGGATCTATGGTTAGTGGCTGGTCGTTGATTTATATGGCTAATCATCGTGAAGGCTATGATGCTGTTAAAAATAAAGTCCGTGCTGAACCGATAAATATCCCTGTTCCCTAAACTGAGCAAACGCAGGTCGGGCCTTGGCCCGACACAGCTAATAAATTGTTCCTATTGCATCTTCTTGAGCATGAATTGGTTTATGACTTCAAGGTTTGCGCTTGTCCCGGGTCTAATTCTGGGCTTTCTTCTTTAGCAACAGCTTTCTCATTTTTTTCTTTTATAAAATTTCTAAATTTATTTGTAACTCCCCAGGTACTCTTCAATTAAATTTAAAAAAAGCTTGAAAAATTATATAGATCTGATCAAATATCGGGATGAAAGACGCCGAACAAATAATAGTCCCTACTGGCTAGGATTGATGAATTAGAGACGCTTGTAAAACAGCAGGCGGCAAAAATTATTGAGCTTGAAAAACGCCTAAACAAGAATAGCCGCAATAGTTCAAAGCCACCCTCGAGCGATGGTCTTTCAAAACCACCGAGGACAAGTTCTCTGCGAGAAAATGGCAAGAATAAAAGTGGTGGTCAAAAAGGACATAAGGGTGAAACATTAAAGCAAGTTGCTCAGCCTGACAAGACAGTACGTCATACTTTGATGCTTTGTGCCCTGAGTGTGGCCTATCTCTGAAAGAGCAACCAATTTTAGGGTTGATTAAGCGACAAGTCTTTGATATTCCGATCCCGAAGATAGAAGTAACTGAACATCAATCAGAACTCCTTTCCAGAAGGGATTGGAGCACCAGTCTAGTATGGCTCGGTAATACGCAGCTGGTCAGTCTATTATCAAAATCAGCATTTCATTCCTGAAGACAGATTACAACAATTATTTTTAGATATGTATGGCGTGTTCCTGCAACAGCAATGTTGACTCATTATAACGCCGTTGCGTTTCGAGCATTAGCCGATTTTGAAACAACCATATTGTATCTAGCCCAAAGGCTGATGTTAAACACCTGGATGAAACAGGCTTTCGTGTTGGCGGTAAAACCCAGTGGATACACACGCTATCAACTAAACACCTGACTTATTTTCATTCTTCGCCAAAGAGAAAATCATTATTAGAAGGACTAGAGGGTACGGTAGTACATGACCACTGGCGACCTTACTATCAATTGGAGGGTGTCAATCATGCTCTGTGCAACCAACACCACTTGCGTGAACTAAAAGCCCTGATCGAGCATGATAAAGCGGTCTGGGCAATAAGTATGCGTCGGTTTTTACTACTGGCTTTACGCTATCGTCATTGGTATCAAGGGAAAGTCATTCCTGAAAATCGTTTAATTTGGCTCAGGAAAATTTATGATCGTATCATCAATAATGGTTTAGCTTGGCACGAATCATTGCCACCATTGCCGTTTCAAAAAAAACGAGGACGGGAGAAGTGAAGGCCTAGACACAACCTACTGCTGAGGCTAAAATATTACAGGGAGGATGTCCTGCGTTTTCTTTTTGACCATCGTATACCATTTACCAATAATGATGGCCGAGCGCGATCTTCGCATGGTCAAATGCAAGCAGAAAATATCTGGTGGTTTTCGCTCATCAACCGGTGCTGAACAATTCGCTCGCATTAGGGGATTTATCAACACCGCAAGAAAACAAGGATGGAACATCCTTGATTCAATTCAGACTATTTTTTCTGGAAATATTCATATGCCTGTATAAAGGGTTACTAAAATAAGATAGTTATAAAATCAAGGAATTTAAGTGAAAGGATCGAAATACATTTTGCTATTATTCTGTATCTGTTCAATATTTGGAACTGCATCAGCCACAAACAAAGCACTCGATTCAGTACTCCGCATGATTGCTCCTGATAAATCGCTTATTCTGACCAAATCTGAATTACTGTCTCATCCAGCCCTTGCTCAAGTAACTATTAATAACGACCGAGCGTACCCAAACAAAACAATGCATCATAAGGTTATCCCCTTATGTAAGTTACTTGCTCCCTTCAATATTAGCAAACAAGACTTCATTGAATTGATAGCCAAAGATAATTTTCACGTGTATGTACCTTCAGCTAAAATCATGGATTGCAGTAAAAATGCCTCCATCGCAATGCTGGCTATAGAGCCGGCGTCAAAGTGGCCAATAATTGATAATCATACAGGAACCAATGCTGGGCCTTATGAAGTTATTTGGCTTCATCCGGAACGATCCTATATATCAAATGAATATTGGGCATGGAGTGTCGTTACAATAAAAATTACTCGAAAGCTTGATTATAAAAATGTTCTTGCTCCACCACGAATAACGAATCCTTCCCTTATTAATGGCTATCAATTGTATATTAGTCATTGTGAAGGCTGCCATACCATTAACCACATCGGAAAAAGCAATATCGGCCCCGATCTGAATTGTCCTAAAAGTCCATTGGATTATTATCCCAAGATAACGCTATTGAAAAAATTTATACGCGATCCAAAATCAGTTCGTTCTCTTCCGCAAGGACGGATGAGTGGCTCAGATAAAGAGTCCTTATCCGATAATGATCTAGATGATTTAATTAAATTTTTTGCCTATATGAATACAAAAAAACGATGTTAATTTGCACGTCTAAGTGATTGATCAGCTGGGGAGTTACATTTATTTTAATAATGCCATGACCTACAAATCTAGGCGGAGTACCTTTACTTGCATCAGGGCCAAACTCAGATAAAAAAGTTTGTAAAATCAGTTTTTTTTCATTTCTCTGCTATGCACGTTATCTAAATCCACTTTCCCCGTTCGGTATCCTTCTTGAATAATTTCTCTGGCTCCTGCTAACCTTAAAGGGGATTCATGGTGATTTTCAGAAAATTTAAGTGCGGATTTAATGATTTGCTTTTTATTGGCATCATCAGCAAATATATTAATGTTGATGCTTTTGTTATGAGATTTTAAAATGTTTTCTATATAGAGATCGGCTGCCGCTTCATTTTTAATTTTAATTTTAGGTGGTTCTTCTGGAGCAGGCGGTGTGGTATCTACCGGGGTATTATTTGATGCCCTTAATATTGTTTTATATCGCTCTAAATCCGCAATATGTTCTTCACGTAAACGTTGTGGATTAGGAATATCACGTTCAGGCATATTATTAAAATCACTGGCTAACTCACGCAATGGTCGAGTCGGTGTAAAGCCAGTGGGATATGAATTCTGGCAGGTGGCGTCACGTGTCTTATATAGTCTTTAAAATGCTCTAGACTTGGCTGTCCATGAGGATCATAGCAGGCGGTAAACTTAGGAGGCACACCGGTACTTTTTGCAGTAACTGCTTTTGCAAGTATACCGATGGTCTGGGGGCCATGTCCTCTTGCTGGATCTTGAAGTTGAGTTATCGCGTCATTTATGAACGGGATCATAATTTTTTTTAATAAATGTTTTATAAATGTTAGGCCACAAAAAGATCTATTTTAATTCATGGTGAGTAAATTTAATGCAAAGCAAGGAATTTGGAGGCTTAGAAAGAATGATTAGTACTTGGTATTCGAAGTTAGAGGCGGATACTGCTTTGAATTTCTCGGTCAATTGTTTTGTTTGTGAGGATTTCTAGACCGAGGCCCGACCGACGCTTACTTAGTTTTAACCAAGCTATGGGATGATTGCGCCAGCTGCTTGAGATAAAGGGAGCGATTGAGTAGAAAAATAACGTTTAGGAGCCTGGAAATTAGAAATATGGAATTGTGAAAGTTCAGTGATTAGAGATTAAAATTTAAGGATAATAGACAAGCACTGAGTACCAGATGCATCAAATGTCCGTTGTAATAACTATTTGCAGCATAGGGTAAATTCTTGAAGTGATTTAAGATTATTTTTTTATTTAAAAAAGGAAGCTTATCCAGCAAGCCACTAGAAAAAACATCATCTAAAAGATGGTAGAGCGCTGTTTTATTTCCATCGAGAATGAAAGAAGGTGCCGCAAAAGGAAACTTGCGTCGAGAAACAATTTTTGAGGGTAATCTATGCCGCATGGCCTCCTTCAAAATGAATTTCTCGCCAGTGATATGAGCTTTTATATTATCTGGTAACTTGGTCGCGAATTTAACTAAATCATTATCTAAAAAAGGTAGTCTGGCCTCTATTGAATGGGCCATTTCTACTCTATCACCTAAAGCAGACAATATTACCTCTGAAAAACCAGACTTTGCCCAGAGGTACAAAGAACTATTTCCTGGACTGATTTGATCATCGCAGTTTAAGGTATTTAAAAGCTCAAATTGTGGATCTTGCTGCAAATTAAAAACAGAGTGCAGTAACAATATCCATGATAATGAATTTGTAAATAAAGCTGGTTGATAGTGTAATCTCTTTGTTACCTGATAATGATTTGTTATTAAAAATTGGAGCGCTCTAAGTTTTTGATTCAAAGGCTGCTTACGATACAGCAACTTATTTTGAGTTAGATTTTTAAAAAAACCACAAGATTTCGCAATAATGAAATCATTATAATTGCCACGATAGCCTCCCAATATTTCATCTGCTCCCTCACCAGTTAATACCACTTTATAATTGCTCTGTTGCACCTCAGAGCTTAAAAGATATTTCGCTATAGAATTTGGGTTAGTTATAAGCGATTCTGTATGCAAAATGGTATTTGAGTAATTTTTAGCCATCTCCTGCGTGGTTATTGGAAGAGAATGAAAAGTGATGTGAAGATTTTTGGCCACCAAGTGTGCATAATCATATTCATTTAAATACGTTGACTCATTAAATGAAACATGGAAAGCGTCTACTTTTCCGGGGTAATTTTCCGTCATTACAGATAATATTGAAGAAGAATCAAGACCACCACTCAAATAGCATGCTATAGGGACATCGGATCTGAGCCGACGGGTGATTGCTTGCTGGAATAAACGTTCAAACTCTTCTATAAAATCAAATGGATTGTAGGAACTAACTACTGAGTTTTTAGAGGGAAAGGACCATTCCCAATATTGATGCGTGGTTTGATTTTGATTTTTTATGTCTATCAGAAGGCAATGCCCTGGTTTTACTTGTTTGATACCCTCAAAACAGGTTTCTTCTTGTAAAGCAAAGCCACTGAATATTTGGAACACGGCATTTGTATTCCATTGACTGCTAATACCTAAAGCCAATAATGCTTTTATTTCTGAAGCAAAGCACCAACTTCCGGCTTGCTGTGTGTAAAATAAAGGTTTTACACCAAATCTATCACGAGCAGCTATAATTAATTTATTTTTTTCATCAAAAAGAATAAACGCGAACTCGCCATTTAAATAATTAAAAAAGTTCAAACCAAAACAGTGATATAGGGACAATATTATTTCACTATCACTGTTGGTAAAAAATTGATAACCCTTTTTTATCAACATAGAGCGAATGATTTCAAAATCATAGAATTCCCCATTCACTATGGCATGCAATTGAAGATCTTTATTGTGCAGGGGTTGAGTACCATGCTCTAAATCCATAATGCTTAAGCGAGCATGACCAAGTCCAACATGATCATTAGAGGCAATCCAGATGTTTTGTGCATCCGGTCCTCTATGCTTTAAAAGCTGCGTTGCTAATAAAAGTTTTTCTTGAGATATGGGGGTCTTTTCGTTATATATAGCTACCAATCCGCACATGATTTTCTCTTCGTTTTTTATGTACTTTTTATTTAAGTGTATGCTATTCCCAATTTAAATTGAAAATAAATCACTTAGAGAGCTTCTATTAGTTCCAGGTGGCAAGCAGCAAGGCCATGCTTGCTGACGCCTTATGAGTGACCACCAATAAGATTAATTATGCTATCGTATGTGCTATTTTAGGTTGGTGATGATACACGCGTTTTACTTACTCTAAACCACACCGTTTAGGTGAGAAAAAAACTCATTGCTCTTCATCATAGATAAATAAATCTTTTATTTTTCCCCAAAAGTTTTGGCCGAGAATGAATAGGCTAATAAAAAACAATAGATCTAAAAATAAAATATAAAAATATAAATTCTTTTGCATGGAGATTGGCAAAAAATAACTGATATAGGGCAACAGGAAACCCAGCACTAAAGATATTGAAAAAAATGTGATCCCAATTCGAAATCGTAGTCGACTATTAACGGTTGGAACTGAATTTTTTAACCAAAAAAGGATGCGTGATTTAAGATAGCTATAGCCTTCAGTACCTAAAATAATTACAGCAAGCAACATACCAAATTCAGGGATGCCAAAAATTAACAGGCCGGAAATAATCGTTTTCATAGAAGAGGATATGTTTAATTCCATGATTAGAGGTACTGAAAAGGGTACTAAAAATGAAATCATTAAAATGATAAAGCCCAAAAATAACTTTGTTTTCGAGATGGTACTGCCAGCCTTCGTTCCTTCTTTCATTATGACCTCATTTCTCAACAAATAATTCTTTACTTGTATATAGGTTAGCACTTTTTTTAATTGGAATAACAAGCGTTTGTTGCTGCGTTCTAATCTCATGTCTCATTTCATATTCTTTTGACTAGGTTGTCTATCAATCCAAGGCAAGATCAATCTATACTAGTTAAAAATGGATTCTAAATTTTAACTATTTTTAACAAACTTAAACGTTCCTCTAATCAATGCAAAAAACGTACATCAATAAAAAGGATGAAGATGATGAATCTAAGGACTAAGTATGTCATTGCTGTCCTGTCCATTTGGCTTGTCCTGTTTGGGGCAAGTTTTTTCATTGCGAAAAAACTCATTGTTACTGATTTTGAACACCTTGAATATAGCGATGCTGTAGAAGCAAGCCAAAGAGTTGCGCGTACGGTTATTTCAGACTCACAGTATATCGATGTGTTGATTGCTGATTTGGCTTATTGGGATGATACCTATAACTACATACAAAAACCTAACAATGAATATATCAACACGAATTATGCTGAGGACTTTTTTAAAGATAAAAATATTAATGAAGTAATTTTTCTGTCAATGGATGGCAATGTCATTTGGTCTCAAGGATATAATTTACAGACAAATAAATTTTATCCAATTGATCCAAGCGTATTGGATTACTTTAAAAAAAATGCATTATCGCTGATTAAATATAAAGAGAAATACAATAATTCAGGTAACAATGCGGTAGGTATATCCGGTTTTTTACAACTGCCTTCGCAGCCCTATCCTGGTTATTATGTTGTTAACTACACGGATGATTCTAATGAAAATAAGGACCCCAATGGATTTATAATTTTTGGAAAAACGCTAACTCCAGAGTTTCTTAAAAAAATAGGCCATAAATTAGATTATACGATTTCTGTGCAGGCACCATCTATTCTTGCAACAACTCCGGAAGGGAAAAAAGAGTTAGCAGAAATGATTGATAGCGGTAGCTCTTATGTTGAACCAATTAACAATCAACGTTTAGCTGTTTATAGCCTACTTAAGGATTTTGAATTTAAACCAATAGGATTATTACGTACTGATTTATCAAGAGATATGCATCAAAGCATACAAAAAGCAGCAGTTAGAAATCAAACCTTGTTGTTTATTGTCTCTATGGTGGGATTATTATTAATCGCAATCTTAATTTACCTATTATTTAGAAAACAAGAACGCATTACTAATTCATTTGAGCGATTTGTTCCTCATGAGTTTCTTGAATTATTAAACAAAAAAAATATTCTTGAAGTGGCGCTTGGGGATAATTTAAAACATACCATTGCTGTATTGTTTTTAGATATTAGAAATTTTACAACAATATCTGAAAGCTTAACCCCACAAGGAAATTTTGATTTTGTGAACTCGGTGCTTAAGCAGTTGTCCCCAATAATTGTTGAACATCAAGGATTTATTGATAAATTTGTGGGTGATGCGATCATGGCACTCTTTCCTGGAGAGACGTGTGCCGATGATGCAGTGAATTCAGCAGTAGCCATTTTAAAAAAACTTACTGTATTAAATAAAACCAACTCATGGCTTTTTGCCTCTCAAGAAGTGCATGTAGGCATAGGAATTAATTCAGGTGCATTAATGCTGGGCATTGTTGGGGAGACAAATCGTCTGGAAAGTACGGTGATTGGTGATGTAGTGAATACCGCTGCACGCATAGAATCCATGACAAAAACATATGAGCAAAATATCCTGATCAGTGAAAGTGTTTACCAAGCGATGAAACGTCCTGAACGACATGAATTTATTGATATAGGCGAGGTCACAATGAAGGGCAAACTAATGCCCGTAAAACTGTATGGTGTGCATGAAAAAGAATCATAATATGACGTGTGCTAAATACGCCGAAAATTTTAGAGGGCTTAAAGCCATTATGTAGTGGAGTACGTATTTTATGCCAACGCCTGCCAGTAAGTTAGAGTCTAAAGATGATTCTAAAGAAGTACTACAAAATAAGCCCATTTCTGGTGATACATGTTTCTGTGACCAGATTTACAAGTTGGCAAAAAATCCTAATAGAAATGAAGCCAAAATAGCGATTAATGAAATACTTCTTTTGGCTGCTATTGATGTACATCATGTCACAATGAATGATACAGCTGTGAGTAAATTAGCAGCTGAAGGTGATGTAGAGGCCGTTAATTTTTTAAGAAAAGAATTCAATGCTTCATTGTTGTGGATGGCATAAGGTTATGCTTGCGGTGGACAGGTGGCGGAAGCAAATAAAGTCTTAGCGTTAGTGCGGAATTCTGCTGACCGATTCTTATTGTTGCAGCAAATGGCAGTTGGCTATGCTCGCGGCGGGCATGTGACGGCAGCAAATAACGTCTTAGTGTTAGCGCAGAATGCTGCTGAGCGACTTACATTGTCAAAAACAATTGCTGCTAATTTGTCGCAAATTGTGTTTGTTACTGAACGCGATGCATTGCAAACACTGGCAACATTCCATTCGGATTTCCAATACACCATTGCCTCTGAACTAAAAGAATCTGCAGCAAAAATAGACGTAGTCCACTTAGTTCCCAAAGCAACAAAACTAAATACGCTCATGAAGGCCCAGGAACTTAATTTTAATCAAGCTATGGGTTGGCTACAGCCAGAGATGCAAGTATGGCTTTTACAAGGGCCACAACTGATTAAGAATAAAAAATTAGCTGCAGCCATGTTTTTATCGGTATCGACTTATTTAACGTCTAATTCAATACCCGAAATGGTCGATCTTTCCAATAAATTATCTGCCACTACATGCCGTGATCGTTTCTTTAAAAATTTGCAGTCGCATCATCTTATACTTGCAAACGATTTAACTGCTGCTCCCTCAAAAAATGCGCCACTTGCACCAGCTGCTTGAAAATGGGGAAGGACCTGAACCGTCCCCATTTTGCTGATCAGCGGAAGTGTTGACCAATCAATGAAACGACTCGAACGATAGCAAGCCTTGCTCGGGCCTTGGCTGACAATTCCCTAATTAGGATTGTAATCATGTCAATTAGTGAATACACTAATTTCCCCATTTTTTATAAAGGATTATAAGTGTTTTCCAAATTAACAAATACAATTTTATCTCTCTCTATTTTTGGAACATCTGCTTTCGCAGGTACCATGGGCGCCGCACCTAACCCTCAAGGTTTTTTTATTGGCGTAGGTGGAAATTACAACTCATTAAGAATTCAGCAAGATTCATGGGGTCTAGGAATTTCGAGTTTATATATTGATGGCGTGTACAACTCAACTGGGATTGCCCAAGGTAACGCTGCTCCATTTAAAAATAAGAGCCAAAATTTAGCACCGGAAGTTCAGGCTGGGTATTTAAGAAACTATAATGACAGTGTTTATTATGGGATTAAATTTACTTATCAATATCTTGGTGGTATAGCAACTAATCGTGATGTTTACCTTCCTCAAACCGGTGTGCTTACTAGTGCATCAGGTACTACGAGCCCTATGTTTGGATATGCAATTGCTGATTCTGTTGAAACAACCATTAACCATGATATGAATTTATTCGCTTTAATTGGCAAACAATTTGGCAATAAAAGCATATATTTAGGTGGTGGACCTTCATTAATCAGTCTGCAATCGCAAAACTATAATTCCATAGGTTATGCCATTATCAATGGTGAAACTCTTAATGTAACCGGTTTGGTAAATTATGGTTCGCCTACTATGTGGGCATGGGGTGGTGGTGCTCAAATTGGAGCGTCCTATTTTATTACCCCTTCATGGTTTATCGATGCGTCTTATACTTTTTCAGCTTTAGGAGGCCGTGTAAGTCGACATGAACAGTCATTTACTAATACATCGACAATGAATGGTGATAACCTCTTAACAACAGGAATACTGGCAACAAAAGATACTTTTAAAACGACATTGTTGCAATCTGTAAATGTTTCCATTAATAGAATGTTTGATCTTTAAGGGATGCGATAGGAAATTTGCAGCAGCGCTTCTATTAGACCCGGTTGCAAGCCAACCGGGCCACGCGTGTTCAAGGCATTTCAACTCTTGTGTTACCATTAGAGATGCCTGATCATTCAATAATGGAAGTGCTATGCATGTTGTTTTTTTGTTTTTATTCTTCGTATATACAGTTGCTTTTGCTTCTTTACCTAATATTCCTGATAATTCACATGATAGAATTGTATCTTTACCGGGCTTTGGTACGCTTAAGAATATAGAGTATGCAGGCTATCTTCCTCTTGCGACTTCTGCTTGTTCAAAACCAAAATGTAATGCTGCACCAGGTAATTTATTCTATTGGTATGTTGAAAATAGAGCGCATAATGCTGATGCACCGCTGGTATTATGGCTAAATGGCGGTCCTGGAGCAGCGTCGCTGTATGGTTTTTTTATGGAAAATGGTCCTTATGCCATTAACAAAGATGGCACGTTATCAGAGCGTCATTATTCTTGGAGCCAAAAAGCCAATTATTTAGTCATTGATCAACCTGCTGGCGTTGGTTTTTCTTATGGGGAGCCTCATACGTTTTCAAATGAGTCAGAAGCAATCGATCAATTATATGTTGCACTTAAGACTTTTTTTGAGCAGCATCCTGAGCTTGAATCGAAACCATTTTATTTGGCCGGTGAATCCTATGCTGGAAAATATTTGCCTCAATTAGCCATGCGAATTATTTCTGAAACAGGGACGACCCCCAAAATTAATTTAAAAGGACTGTTAATTGGGGATGCCTGGGTTAATCCTCGTCTGCAACAACGTGCTAATGCTGATTTTGCTTATTCACATGGTCTTATTGACCGTCAAGTTCGAGACCAAGTATTAAAATTATATGATTTATGTACAAAAGAAATAGACAAAACCATGCCATCAAGTCGCAAAGCAAACCAGGTTTGTATGAAAATGCAGGAATTAATTGAGAAAGAAAGTGGTGGACTTAATCTGGCTAATATTGCCAAAGGTGCAGAACCTGATGATACGCTAATGATTCATTATTTAAATAAACCTGAAGTTCGTCATGCTTTGCATATCGATAAGCGTGTTCAACAATTTAATACTTTTAGTAAACAAGTAGCAGATCAGCTTGAAATTGGCGAACAGGATTCTGTTGCCGATTTATATCCTAAAATCCTTGCCAAGGGCATTCGGGTATTGATTTATAATGGTCTAGAAGATGGAAAGGACTCAAACTTTATAAGTACTGAATTATGGCTTTCTGCACTCAAATGGCCATTCAAAAATGAATTTGCTCATGCAGCGACCTGTGTATGGCATACAGATGGCAAAGTGGCTGGTTATGCTAAAACCGCAGGTGGCTTAACCCAGGTTAAGGTGCGTAATGCAGGGCATCTTGCGCCTATTGATCAACCGGCGAGATTATTTGGCTTATTTAATCATTTCATCAGTAATAAACCCTTGTGTTAAATCTTGATTGAATCGAACTGGCCTGGTTGCGCAGGTTAAACATCCACTTGTCTGCCAATTTCTACGACTGAATCGGGGGTCATTTGAAAGTATTCACTTTCATGTAATGCATTTCGCTGCATGAAGGCGTAGAGCTTACCTATCCAGGTAGGCAATCGTTTTCCCTTCTCACGTGAGATAATTCTTGCGTGGCCGACATAGTAGGTGATGTCATCGAGAGCAAGAGCTTTTTTACTAATGACTTGTCTAATCACTCTAGGTACATTCGGACGCTCCATAAATCCATAGGAGGCAACCGCTCGCCAGACGTTAGGATAAATTTCCTTTAAGGTGATTCGCTCGCTGCTTTTTACCCAAGGAATTGACTTGGTTTCCACCTTTAAAATAAAAACATTTTTCTGCAAAGCACGATTCTGCCTGACATGCCATATCAACGCCGAAGGTGCACCCTCTGATGTGCGGGTGAGAAAAACAGCGGCACCTGGCACTCGGGCAATTTGTTCATCTGCGATATGGGTCATAAAGGTATTGATGGGAACTACCACCTCACTAAGCCGTTTTGCAACGGCTTTTGTTCCGGTATGCCAAATAAGCATAATCCCATACACAAAAACAGCGAAAATAATCGGCACATAGCCACCTTCCATAAATTTTGACAAATTGGCGCCGAAAAAAGCAGTATCTATGATTAAGAAGGTACCGACAATTATTCCAGTTTTTAGGATACCCCAATTCCATATTTCACGCGAGGCGATAAATAGTAGTGCTGATGTTGCCAGCATCGTTGCCGATACGGCAATACCATAAGCTGCGGCCAGATTATCTGATTTTCTAAATCCTATAATAAGACCAACGGTTGCTATCATAAGCAACCAGTTGGCAACGCCAATATAGATTTGTCCATATCCTTCACAAGAGGTTTGCGTGATACGCAATCTGGGTAGCCATCCTAACTGGATCGCTTGACGCGTCATGGAAAATGTACCGCTAATAATTGACTGGCTGGCGATAATTGTTGCAATGGTTGCTAATATCACCAGAGGTATCAAGCAGGTGGAAGGGCATAGTCGATAAAATATATTATCTGATAAGGGCACACCTTCGAGCACTAATGCTGCTTGTCCGGCATAGTTAAGGACAAGGCTAGGAAATACAAGCCCCAACCATGCAAAGCGAATGGGCTTTGCACCAAAGTGCCCCATGTCTGCATAGAGGGCTTCCGCTCCAGTGACACACAAAAATACGCCTCCGAGTACCAGAAATCCTTTGAGGCCATGGGAAAATAGAAAATGAAGCCCATAATATGGATTAAGTGCTTTCAGCACTGAGGGATGCTGAATAATACCCCATAATCCTAAAACACTCAGCGTGATAAACCATAGCCCCATTACTGGCCCAAAAATCTTCCCAATCTTAGCGGTTCCTTTGAACTGAATGGCAAACAGCGCAATGAGAATGGCAACCGATAAGGGTAAAACATAGGGAGAAAGGGAGGGGGTAATGATATTTAAACCTTCTAGTGCAGAGAGGACTGAGATTGCCGGAGTAATGGCACCATCACCGTATATCAGTGCGGCCCCAAACAATCCCATAGCAACGATAATAGGCCTAGTATGAAGCTTGATACCCAGTAAAGACATTAAAGCTAAAATGCCTCCTTCTCCATCGTTATCAATACCCATGGCAAAATAAACATATTTAATTGTGGTGATAATGATAAGGGTCCATACAATCAATGACAGCGAGCCTAGTATTGCATTGGTGTTGAGATGACCATCAATGAGTGTTAATACTGTTTTGAAGGTATAAAGTGGGCTTGTGCCAATATCGCCAAAAACGATACCCAAAGCTGAAAAGCTCAGTAAGGCTAAACTGGAGTTTGGAACTGAATTTTTCATCATTTATAATTTATCCAAATATTGGGTTAAATTACCGTTCTAAGGCAAAAACGAATTTGATTTTAAAGTAGGTATCAATTTAATAAAAAAATTATATTAAAATCAGTGTGGTTTTAATATAGCGTTTTAATGACAACATCAAAAATAGCCAACGGCCGTTGAAAATATTTAGATACTGCCTTAAAAATAAGCGCGTTTTTAAAGACAGTATCTATAGTGTATATTTTTTGAGTCACCTGAATCATGATTTAGTATGGCTGGTCCCATCGACACAAGTGCAAGTACCACTTTTAGTGGTAATATCAATGATACAAGACTTCATGCCCTGATGTGCTTGACAAAAACGACCACATTTTCCTTGTTGGGTGGTATGACACATCTTTGTTTGATCTGCTACAGCTAAAATAGGACTAAAGTACAGGGTAAAGCTAAGCACAGCAATTAACGGTTTAATAAACATTTTTTCCTCCTGAATAAATATTAATCATCATTATTATAGTGGATTAATCATTTTAAGGGATATCTGATATTACAAATGCATTCTCTAATACGGCTGGTTGAATCGTCAAGAAGCACCACCAGACGGGGGACGTTTGATATGGTCGTACGTATAGAACATGATGGGAAAGGCACTGCCCACTTACTGCTCAGCGCAGTGTTAGGCTTAAAGAGAGAACTTAAAATAGCTGTATTCGACTCCTGTGGCATTGCTTCCGTACGGGGTGTCACCAAAAGGAGTGAGAGCTGCGAGACAGCAGATGTTTACAATAGGCAATTTCTTGTCAAAGTTGAACTTGGAATTATGTGATGCAAGGTTGGCACTTCAATCAATTTGAATCGACTTTGATCAAAAAGCGCCTGTTGCTCCCAATAATTGAGAAAATTTATAAGTGATTTATATTGTGTAGGATCTGTATCTCGTACGTTTTGGTAATCTCTTTGGCAAGAATATCTGCATAACGTTCTGAGACATCGGTGAAGCCATCGAGGCATGCAATGGCGGGATCATTGAGAAAATGCCGTACTACAAGTATCGCCGATTCAGACAGTTGGGAGGCAATTCGTTCAAGGTAGTTCCTTGCCATTGCCTGTGGAAAATAAGAGGGAGCATTTGAGAAAGAAATAAATCCATTTTTGGTTTTACTCTTTTCTATAACGGAAATAATATCGTCTTGAACATAACTGATCTGAGTTGTTAACAGCGCCTCTTTTGCTTTCTGAAACAGGAGTGGATCACATTCTGCTGGAAGTGCTTCGGGAAACATAATTTTTCCATAAAAAATCAATTGTAGGATGTAATTTTCTCTAGCCAAGGTATTGAAAAACATCTCGTCAAAAATCTTTTTATAAAGCTGATAAAAACTGATGTTTGGGTCGACTTGCGGGAATATATTGGGTTTTACTTTCCAGGTGATTCGCATCAACATAGCATAAATTCGCAAAAAGCAGTGCCACGCTTTTTGGGGAAATTGCTGAGCATAATAAGCTTTTTGTTCTTCCAACGTGACACAATCAAAAATTTTTAAGCCCTTTTTTCCTACGAATTTCTGGATAAATAGGCTAAATTTGCGCACGCTTTGTTCCCACTTTCCAGAATAAAGAAGTGGTTTCCAGGACGTGTTGCTAAATAAATTTAAAAAAAAGTCCTTAGCGGTGGGACTCAAAGTCACTAATTTCTTAAAAAGAGCTTCCCTATTTTGCGCAGAATCGCTGGCACTGGGGTAACCAAAAAATTGAATGAACTCGTCGTGACTCAAGTGTCGTACACTTTCTACTCTTAATTCAGTCAGGTACAGCTGTTCCACAGAAAGATCGACACAAACAAGTTCTTTAGGTGACTTGGTTAGTAGCGGCACAATTCTGCTGCCACTGCCTGCAATCGCGATGACTCGTTCCGTATTATCAGGAAGAAGCTCTGCTTCAACGAGCGAATCCTCATTAGTTAATGTGTATACCAACCCGTTAAAATGTGCTTGTCCCATAAATTTATTTTTCCGCATCGTTTAAAGATCACTGGTCAATATCCAATCCCAGTTTTTTAGTTTTTTCCCATGATTCAGTAAGGTGATTGTAGACGAAGGAACAAGCTGCATCTGTTCCAGTTCTGCGACTAGAGGATCTGTTGATACAGCACAAAACATGTGGATATGACCCTCTTGAGGTTCACGTTCATGTCCATTTGTTTCTCCAAGATAGCCAAACTGAGCATGCAAAACCGGAATTCTACTTTGATCGTGCGTCAGAATCAGATCTTTGATTCCTTCCAGTGAGAGAAATCGTACTGCTCCTCGATGCTGCTCTAAAAGGGGCTGAGCTTTTTGCATGGCAACGTGATCTAAGGAAAATAGGTTAATCTGAGTATCTGCTCTTACGGGTACCCACTTAAACCGCTGAGAAAGTTTTTTGATTCGATTACCACCTGAAGCAGGGTTCATCGAAATACCAAAACCATTCCAACAAGTTAGGAAGTGTCGCAAATAAATTTGGTACGCCATCTTAATAGGTAAGTGCCGACCACGATAATCCGGATGAATTTTCAGATCGCCATAGTACCAAATTTTTTTTAAACCCATATGGGATGGAAGCGTTCTCAAAACAGTTGCAACTACTCCAGCAACCCGATCTTTGTCGACGAGTACGTAATAATAGAGTGTTCCTAGGCGCTCAAAAAAAGCAAAATAGTCTTCACCATGATCAATTTTAAAAAAATGCGCTCCGTAAGGATAAGTCACTTCACGCTCTAAATCGAGGATTTGTTCGAGATAAAGCGTTTTATTTTCGGGAGTTAAACGCACTAATTTCATAGTTAATTAAGCCTCTTGTACTTGCTTTTCCTCTTTCGCAAAGTGATGATTTGCAAAACCTCCCTGAAGCCAACGTCTGCTGCGTGCACGAAAAAGTCCTTCATATAATCCATTAAAAAGTGTGGCTCCCAAACGTAGTCCTTGCGCAATCGCATCGCGTGTTTGAAGATCTGTATTCCAGGCTGTTCGCAGAATGGCAAAGAAGTCTTCTGCGTGTTTAATATCTAATTTTTCATGAAGGTCATAATGAATGAGCTGGCTGGAAGTGATCCATCCCCGTTCGACCACGCTACGTCCGATAAAAAACGAAATATCAGAAAACATTCTTTCGATGATTCCCATTGTACCAACCCCAATCAAATAGTTATCGGAGTTGCATACGCCTTCAAGCGTTGAATTAAAAATTCGCAATTCTGGCCATAAGACACGTGACTGTACCTCTGCAAAAGTACATCCATCTAATCGCTGCAGAAAAGTCAGAAAGGTGAATTTATGAAATCGCTCACTATCTCCTTCACCATGTTCCTCCCATACATTTCTCAAAATTCCAAGTCTTTGTTCGGGGCAAGGAATCTTGGATACCAAGGCAGCCATGGGGCGGGCAAAAAATTCAACAGCAGAATAAAATTGGATTTGTGTTTCGACAAAATCACTTTTATCAAAAGTCCCGTTATGCAGATGTACAAAATAAGGATTATTCAAATAATTGGTTTCGCGGAGAATTTGTTCGATTAACTGATTCATATTTATCCTACTTTTACGGCACAATTGATTTGTGAATAAAATAAACTTCGATCGCTTGCTAGTAATTCAGCGCTTTCCTCGCGTAAAAGCTCAAAATGACCAGAAAAGTATTGCATAAAATCTTTTTGGTTATTGAGCTGACGTGTCAGCAATCGTGCTCCGGGTTTCATTTCACGATTGAGGCGATTTGCGAGGCTCTCAATTTTGTCCTCATCCATCCAATCAAAAATATTAGAAAGGTTTACCAGATCAAATGAGTGAAAATTTTCGACCTTATCAATCGTATTATTAATAAACTCAAAGCGATATTCTGGTGCTGGAGCCAAGAGGTAATAAGGAAGGCAAATCTCTTGGTCGACATAATGTCCCAAAAATATATGATGAATGAAATAGTTGCGATACCTGTTTTCTTTTTCTAGCCCGTGCTCGATAACCTTCCTGAAATATTGTGGATAGGAACCTTTGGGCGCATGTTGCACTGCCTCAGGCCCAAACATGGCTTCGAGAAAATTGTGATGAAAAAACAAATCAAAGGCAACCTGCCAATATTTGTGTTCAAACAGCATGCTTCTCACACGAGAGGCATGATTTAAAGGTTGGGTCAGAAGATCCTTCAATTCTTCGGCATTCAAAATAAACTCAGTAATAAAGTTTCTGAACGAACGGAACAGAGATTCAAAATTTCCACCCTCATTGAGGCCAGACAAAGCATTATTTTCTACATTAAAAGACGCTTTTCTTTCTGTCGCAGACGCTTTTTTTAAGGTGTGCATTTTTTCTTGTATTAATTGAATTTGCGCAGGATTAGGATCGACTAAAGTGAACTTCAGATGAGGAAAGTAAGCTTGTAATGAAAGTGCAGTACAACCTCCTGACGCAATGAGTAAAACCTCCTTTGCATTTGAGGAGAGAATGACTTTTCTCTCAATTTCAGGATCTTCTCTAACTACTGAAAATTGAAGGGGATTACGTTTGACCATACTTGAGCTATAGCCTCCATATTGATCGATTGAGTGACAAATAATTCGCCAGGCTGAGCATTGTATATATCAAGAACACTTCTGTCAATAAACGAATTTTTTTTCTAACTCATTGAATTTATGTTAATTTATTTCTGCCATTTCCACACGGACGGGAATTCATCTCTAAATGGTTCGCTGTAGCTCAATCGCTTGATCATATGGAGTATTAATGTCTACACCATAGGTATCTTGTCCAAATTTTCTTAGAGTCTCCCAGGAAGTTGGAAATTTATGGGGATCAAAGATGTGGAAGAAACGATATATCATTGAGCCGCGGATTATTTCACCTTTGTCATTGGTTGTTATATCGAAATGAAGTTGCAACGGCGTTTTAAATTGCTCTACTCGTGCTAAAAAGTCTTTTAATGACCCAGCTTCTTTAGTGTAGGTGACGAGGGATTTTTTAAGCGCTTTCCAATTATCTTGCTGTTGCTCAGTTCTGGCTTTGGTTAAATCAGCCTCGAATTGTATGGGGTCAAAGTGATTTGTTTCTATAGCTGATTTAGCTTCGCCAGATTCAGGTACTACAACTGGTGGCGATTCTTTTTTCAAAGCCACTCGCCCAATTTTTCCTATGTCCGGTAAACCAGAATAGGGGATAGGCTTTTCTCCTGATAAAACAAGTTCTAGGTTTCTGAATTGATGAAATGCTTTGTGTAATCTTATTTGTTCTTCTTTGCTTCGATAGGTAATATTTTTTAAAAAGTCATTTTCCTCTTTATACATTTTAAGCAAATAAGTATCATAACCCAAACTATGGTGATTAAAGATTTTATCAACGATTTTTCTGGCATACTCTGCTGCGGTAAGTTCTATGCTAGAGCATACTTGTTTCGTCCTATAAGATGATGCCTCCCTTTCCTCCTTAGTTTGAGTAAATGTAGCTTTAACTTTAGGGTCTGCTCCATTTGCGACTAAGGCTTGAATGATTGCAAGATGCTTATTCATCGATAGAACCGGGTCATCTATTGCTTGCGCCATATTTTCAACATAGAAGTGCAATACAGACATGTTTTGTGCGTATACTTCTCCTATACTATAAGAAGACTCTTTGAAGGGGGCTACAAGAGGCTGACCGTTAATCGTTTTATTAAATTCTAAGCCCTTCTCTTTGAGTTTGGGTAAGAGTTTTAGAATATCCAATTGCCACAATCGATTTTCGCTGCGATCAAATAATTGAAAGAGCAAATAATTGGGTTTAATTTGCGCCTGATGATTTAAAGTTTTTGCATCTGCTTTATCTAAAAAGTTAGCAAACAGTTTGGGATACCCGTTCATCATTGCGAGCATCAAGGGCGTATAACCATTAGTGTTGGTCGCATAGTGAGATGCACCATGTTGGAAGAGTAAATCAAGAACAGCCAATATTGCCTCTTCTTTGACATTCTCGATAAAAATTCCAGCTGTGATTGCTTGTATGATTGCGGGTGCGCTATTCGAATCCAATGTTTTGGGGCTGGCTCCCAATCTCAGTAAGTATTCTAATATCTCGAGCGAGTTTTTCTGGCCCTTAAGTACGGCGTGGATCGCTGGACGAAGAATACTCAAGTGCCTAATATCACCTGCTTTTTGGACATTACCAGCCGCATATAATACCTCTTGAACCAAATCCATACGGCCTGCTGCAATTGCTACGTGTATGGGTAATTCATTGACATACTGTTTTTGGGGAATTAAATTGGCTTGTTTAAATTTTTCAAACAACGGTTCATGACTAGTGAGTTTGTTCCAGGTGAATAGAGGGCTTTCTTTATCTGTTGTCAGCCATTCAAATAGTGGTGCCGTTTCCTTGCTAGAAAATCGTTCAAAATAATTCTTTGCGAGAAGATCTACCGCAGATGGCATGTCAGGTTTTGGCTTAAAAAATGGATCTGCACCAAGGCGTATTAGAGATTGAAACGCTGGTAGAGAGGCTGCGTCTATTGTGGCTTCAAGGGGGGTATGTACAGAATAAGAATGCTCATAGAATAGATCCAGTGTCTTGTATTTTTTTAGGACTTTCCCAGCTCGGCTGGCGATCTCTTTTAATTGCCTCGCTATATCTTTATCTTTTTTATGTTTAATACCTACAATCGCTTGCATTAATTCTTTTCTGGACATGAGTGTTCCTAATCCTTAAGTTAATAAAAAAGTTAGAGATTAATCAGTAGTCTTAACAGGGAAATCAATTTTTTAATATTGATGTACACTTTATCATCAATGGTGGGAAGGCTCAACGACAGTGGATTTATGCCTCACAGCATGTTGTCTGCCTAGAAAAGCTCATGCTTTTGATAAGCAACGCATTTTCGGGCACGCATACGATTAGGGGAATAGATCGTGGGTTTACTGATTAGCTACCATTCGTAATCTTTATAGCAAGGGTACTTGGAGGGTATTCCGTTTTTTCTCGCATGTCTTGCAGACTTTTAAAGAAATTAAAAGTCCAATTATTATCTTGATAAGACGCAGTGCAGCGTCCAGACGTTGTCCCTGCATCTCGTTCAAGAAATCCTTTGGCGGTATCCGAATCTGCGATATTAACCAGGGCATGAATTGGATTGGATGCATCCTTCTTAACAAGGCAAACGCCTTCATTTAAACCTACATCCTTAAAATCACAATTAACAATATTATATTTTGTGCTGCTGCCCAGTGCACGAACAAGTAATTGAATATCAGCAACTTGGGTGCTTACGCTAATTTCAAAGATCGCTTTTTCCTTATTGTAGGAGATGCTGACATTCTTGCTATTTAATGTTTTATCATGTTTTTGTATTAGCTTTAAAATTGCTTTTTTTTCATTGATGTCATTAGTTTTTTTCCCAGTACATGATAATGAAATGAGATACTTCACGTTCTGTTTTGTTTTGGGTTCTAATTCCGATTTAAAATCGGTCACTGCATCTTGCATCGCAACTACATGCTCTGCTGAAGCCAAACAGGAAACGGGTAATTTTGGCGCTTTTGTAACTCTTGAAATAAGAAAATGCTCTTTATCTACCTTTGTTTTCTTTACCATAGAAGCATTGATTTCGACTTTTTTCCCCTCGAAGAGATACGCTGAATAGCCTGATTCTCGGCTTGTACTGGCAGGGGTGGTTGAATGCCTCTTCATAAAGTCATCGATTTTTTTTTGTTCACCCTCGTCTTCTATGGGAGTAATTTTCCTTCTAATTTCTCTGTAGTAGTGCTGTTCACGTTTTTCTAAATCAAGCCTTCTCTTCAAGATACCATTACTCCAAATTACATAATGAACAATATTTGATCAGCATTGTAATGGAATAAGATTAAGAAATTATTAACAGAAAATTTTTTAAAAGTCCGGATTAGGCGGGGCTGTAATCCGGACATGGTGCCTATAAAAAAGCTTATGGCCTTAAGAATCGCTCTACTGCACCAAAACTATATTGTATTTTTTTTTGTAAACTCTTTTTCTAAAACTGCATCACTTTTGCTTTTTTCACTCTTAAACAGAGAATAATATTTTCTTGCTTTTGTCGAAGAGGTCCACGCATCTTCTTTATCCTGGCCTAACTGTAAAAAAGCACTTTTAGCTTCTAGATATTTCCCATTTTTTTGTGCTTTTTCTATAACTGCCAATTGTTCGGCTACAGTTTCTGGAATTGCCCTTTCTTTACCACGCACTTTTACTGTATGGGCATTCCATTGAAAACCAACCTGCCAATCGTTAGCAAGCAGATACTGTTTCGCTTTATCCAAAAAGAGTTTGGCTTTATATTCTTCGGATGCTTCAATTGTATTTGTGTAACGAGTTACTTGCTCCAGTAGGGCAGAAATTTTTGGAAGATAATCACCATCAGGCTTTTCTTTTAAATTGAGTGCTCTATTTTGGTATGGAGCAATTTGGGCTAAGTCAGAACATATAGCTTTCACAACGGGCAATGCGTCATAGGTTCTGATGACGTTTAACTTGTCTTTTTTGTTAGGATCCATTTTGACTAGACGTTCTTCAACAAACGCTAAAATTGATTCTAAAGAAGGAGCTACCGAATCCCAGGCATTCTCATTAATACGACTCTTAATCACCTCTTCCAACTGTTGCATAACAAACAGTTCGTATTGCTCCGCTATAAACCCTTTATTAAAAAGATCTATTGCTTGCAGAGTCGGATGAATCGCTTGCAGATAAACATGAGGTTTTTCTGTTATAGATTCTATATAAACTTGTGAGCGGGTTTTATCATGATCTACTTGGAACTGTACTTGTGCTCCCTCTATCTTCAACTGATCGATATGTCCGTCGGCTATGTTTTGAATCATTAAGTTGAGTAGCTTTGCTTCAGAACTTAAGAACGTTGGTGACACGCCGCGTGAAAATTTCGCATCTCTTGCGATAATTTTATCGGCCTGTCCCTGCAGCTTGGTTAACTCCTCTTGAAATTGCAGAAGCGGAGGAGGAGAGGTGATGAGTTCTTTAAGCTTTTGATGCATTGCTTTTAAAGCTTGGTCCGTGCCGCGATAATAGCCTGTCACAAAATCATCTTGTAATGCTTTGGGTAATTGGGCGAAGCGCTCAATGGCCGCCTCAAAAAATTGCTCCATATAGCTTTTCTGGTCTGCTTCCTCTGAACTTAGCTCGTGTAATTTGGCCAGTATCGTGGACATGCTTACATGCAATACAATGGGAGTATGCCGAAATTCTTGTTTTGCAAAATCAGGAATGGTGTTTAAGTAGGCCTTCAATGTTTTATTGATAGCTTTGGGGCCATACGCTTTAGGGGAATGGGTTTTGTCGTCGTTTAAGTATGCGATGACACCATTATAGGCACCTATCTCATAATTCAAATCAACCATGTAGCGCGATGAGTCTTGCTCGTGCTCATTTAACTTAATTGGTCGATAATTACTGTGTTGACGCGCTTGATCTACAAGATCTTGGTCCGCTTCAAAGAATACGATATCTTCTTCTTTTAAAACAGCACTGAGTTCATACTCTGATTTTTGGACAGCAAGTCTTTCTTGATAAAATGCGTCGATTTGTGAGACATACCTTCTAAAATATTCTCGACCGACATTAATTCTTTGTATCGCTTCAGCTAATTCCTGGAGAACAGTATATTTTTTCTGCAGAACCTCAGGTTTATGAGCATCAAAGATAAGATCTTTTAATATGGTTTGTAATGAAGGTTTAGGGTTTGTAAGCGACTTAGATTGCATGATGATTTTTGCTAATTTAAATAGCTCAGCCCAAATTGCTGCTCTTTCTATAAAATCAGGAATCTTTATGTTCTTTGTTAACTCAGGGTTTTTAAAATCCTTTAAAATGCCCCCTTCAACTGCATGATAATAACTGTCCAGGTCTTTAAACCCATGAGAATGTCTAATGACGTCTAAATTTAAGAGTTTATTTGAAGTTAATCTCAGTGCAACGGATTTTTCTTTTAAAGAAACAACTTCTGATTGTAATTTCCTAATCGTTGCTTCTAATCGTTCCTTTTTTTCCTGATCTGCTTTTTGTGTCAGGTCTACAGGTATTTGGCTTTTGAGGCGTTCAATTTCTTGTTGCAATGCAGCAACTTTGTTTTGAAAATATTTAACTACGGTTTCTTTTTCTTGGCGTAAAGGAACAGCGTTTAAAAAAGTCAACATATTCGAAATGTCAATCTTTGTTTCTTGCGCTATGATGGTTTTTAATTTGGTGATGAGCGCTTGTTCCTCAGCCAATAGGGATGGACTATGATTGGTGGTGAGAACTACTTCTATATGATGTGCATTAGCATATTGTAGAACATGGATTAGTTCTCTTACTCGTTTTTGCTCGTTGATGCTCAAATCAGTGAGTACATCATCTATGTCAAATATAATAAGCTTGGGAGGTTTAGGAGGGGCAACCTTTCTAGGTATGTTTTTTTCAATACGCGATTCAAAATAATCAATTTCATCTAGAGTTGTTTGAGAAGCCCCAGCTTTTATGGCTTTAATTCTTAAAAGATTTTCTAGCGATTTACTGTATTTTTGTGCGGCTGATTCAAGTAGAAGTCTGTCTTTCGCATCGGGATCAACAACTTTGTTGATGCGCGTTTCTATTTGTTCCATCCATTGAGTCATCAACACATTTTGTTCATCACTGTTCAGATATTCTGATTTCAATGCGGCAAAGCGTTTTTTTAATTCCTTAAACTCAGGAGTTCCTAATTGAGCGTGTTTCTCTAAACGCAGGAAATCTTTCTCTAAATTTTCAAGCTGTGCTCTAAGAGCATTTGTCATAGTAATGAGAAGTGGAACATGTTTTGCAACCAATTGCATCACTTCTCGTCGTGCTTTCTCGTATTCCTCTGCAGTTGGGAATTCGGGGATTCGACTTAAATCAATTTTTTCTGGTATTGGTCGTTCATAAGTTGCTGCTAAATGAGTAATAGCCTCAAGTAGCTGATTAATCTCTTTAGCATAAAAACCCTTGGCATCCTCACCATAATACTCTCTTGGAAGCTCATTAATTACAGCATCTAATACCGCAAAACCTAAGCTCGCTACAAAATCATTGAGGTGTTGTTTTTTGGCGCTGGCTTGCGAAATGGCTAATTTAAATGGATGGGTGGTGTGTTCTCTGTTTCCTTGGAATAACTTATCCAAAGTTAAGAGTACTCCAGGTACCGCTATGTCATCTGTCTTCGTAAAATTAAATATGGTTTGCAGTGCAATAAATTGTTTTTTCAACATATTCCACTGTTGTGGGCTCAGTTCATTAGTAACACTTAATTGACCTAATTGCTGATAAATCAGGTGCATTTTGGTAATAATTGGTGCTGGTTCTACTTCAAACTGCTCATAACCTAAAAGAAGTAATTGTTCTATGACTTTGCTGCGTTGTATTAACTCAGCATCAAGCGCTTCATAATCATCAATTTCTACTTTTTCTAATAGCTCGATACGTTGTTTACAGCGTTCGTATTCTTTTCTTAAATTTTCAAACGATGATTTTGTGAATCTTTGCGGATCGTGTTGGGTAATTGCAGTCAATATATCAGTCAGTTTTCTAGCAACATTGTTTTTTACATCAATGCAAACTAATAACCGGTCTTCCTTCGGACAATTTCTTAAATAGGCATCTTGTAGACGTGCAACAAATAAAGATCCATATTTTGTTAATTGTTCTCGCTCTTCTCGGGTTTGCTCAGCAGCAGCAGCAGTTGCAATTAAAGCTAATTCTCGACAAATTCCCTGATAGCCTCCTCTTTGAGACTGTAAGTCAAAAAATAACTCTAACTCATTAAGGTCTCGCTGTTCATTAAATATGTGTAGTAAGAACTCGGTAGCGTTTTTAATCGAAGTGAATGAAGTTCTAGTCGATGAGCGAGCAATAATTGGGTTTTGGCAAACTGCTCTAACCCAGGCGTCTAATTGCCCAGAGGGAGTTGAACTTAAGTCTTGATGTTTTTTCAGCAAGTCGAAAAGAGCGGGGTGCTCTTCTTTAACTAATTTTTTAGATGTGCCAATCTGCTGAAGACACTTATCTATTTCTTGTTTTAATAAAGTACTATAAATGACATAAAGCTCGAGATTTTCTGCGTCGAGAGAGGCAACTTCAGCGCTCTCTGTACTCATCTGTGCGATTAGTTCTGCATGATTTGCTTGTTTGTATTGCGGATTCAATGAGGCCAATAGATAGGCGATTTGCTTGCTACATCCTTTTCCATCTCGGCAATGCGTGTGAATATTTTGTCCAAGAGCAGCGGTCATACCTATTTTTTGGACATAGGCTAATTCTTCTGGAGTTAACTTCAAGGGTTGTTGATCTTGAATAGGAAAATGATGTACTTGGATGGGCTTATTGCCATTGATACTGATTTCATAAGTTATGAATCGACCTACTTTTGCAATTGGATGCGAAGTAATATGAATGTCTTTAAGCTCAGGAATATTAGGAAGCTTTACGCGTCCAGAGGCATCAGGTATGAAATAGTTAATAAAATCATTATCTGAACCTTCTTGCATCGAAGCATAGGGACGCACGCTCCCCATAGCAAAAACATGAGTCACGTTATTGGCGAGTAAGTTATTTAAATATCTGGCGATATCTCGCTGTGCTTCGTAAAGTTCTGGATGCTCGGAAGGGGTAAGTGACCTGGCTGCAGAGGGGCCTGGTGAAATAGAAATGTTGATGTCTTTAAATTTAAAATAGCCCATTCCTAGCAATTGCTTGGCGGGGGTAGCAAGCTCCATGCCTAAGGGATTAGTCAGTTTAAACTCTTTAGATGCTGTCCCAAATTCAGCAAAACACGCTTTAGCTAATCCCCGTGCAGGTGGATGAGACTGAAGGTACGCGAGTTCTGTTTTTAATGCTTCTTTTCTGCTGCGTACGCTTGGACCTCCATTTTCTAAGGTTTGAAGTTCAGCTTCGAGCATCATCGCTTTGTTATTGTTTTCGTAAGTGAGGTCTTGGATTACAGAACTAATAACCGATTCAAAAATGATCATTTCTCGAAATGAGAGGTGGCTAAGGCCATAAGATTCCAAGCGCGTTTTTATTTTACTCTCTTCAAACTGGATCTCATATTGTGCTGCAATGGCTTTATTTAAAGAACCGTCTGCCTTAAATACGCCATAGGTATCAAGCTCACGTAACGATGCGAACTGATGTGTTCCGAATGCACTTTTTATTTTGGCAATTTCTTTGTCAAGAACAACCTTGTCTATCTTAACTGGATTTGCGAGTTGTTTACCTAATTGCAGCAAAAACTCACGTTTATCTGCTTCTGCAAACGGAAGATCGCCTCGTTCAACTTCTGCGCGTGCGGCTAGCGGCGCTAAGGGGCTGGCTTCTAATAACGTGGATATTCTACGACTTTCATGACGTAACACGTCTCCCTTATTACCCTGGCTATCCAGCACCGTGATCAGATCTTGATTGTAAACAGCACCTGGCGCACCAAGCGCTTTCATTTTTCTATGGCTATAAGCGCAGGTGAAATCACCACAAGCATAACCATCTCGTTGTGGATGAATTGGGCCTGAGGTTGTAATCGTTATTTGATTCTCTTTTATGCCACATTTTTTTAACAAAGCCAGAGACATATCTCTAAGTGCATCTGCGCCACTGGGTCCAAACGGGTCAAATAGTTCAAGCTGGTAGTTTTCGCCATCATTGGGTTTGGTTAAATAAAAGCCACGCCAATGTCCAGGACCAATTGGAATAAAAATATGTTTAATTTTTTTATCACCAAGGGCTGTGACTAACCCTTCTTGCACTGCGTCAATGGAGCCTGAGTCGAAACGGTTGACTATGCCCAGTACTTCGATATTGCCGTAAGACTGGGGCATTAACAAGGTCATATCATGGTCTTGTAATTGATCGTGTAAACTGCGTCGATGAACAAATATTCGATCGTAAGAGCCTTGGTTACGGTGTTTGCGTTGATTTTCAACTCGTTCGCGGTCAAATATGTCGGTGATCCTAGAATAAATAGAAACAGCAATTTGCTGGAGCGTAGACTCGTCAAAATGGGTTTCGAGTTGTTCACTGATGAAATTAATTACAGCATCACTTTGATGGCCTAAAGGCATATCATTAGCGGCAGAAAAATCATTAATAGCTGTTAAAAGTTGTTGTTTTTTTTTGTTTAATTTACGAAGTTTTTCACAACGTTCCGTTAGCTGTTTTAGACTCTTTTGTTTATACTCTAAACTTAATGCCATTCTACTGTTCCTCTAGGTGTACTTCGTTAGGCTAAAGACGGAGGACGTCCCACATTTGACCTTGTATTCTGAATCTCTTCGGGATATCTGTGTCAATCGCACCTTCTGTTACACAAATAAAGCCCATTAAAAACACATTTTAGCTCACTAATATTAAGGAAATATGAACAACTTATTAAAAAAAATATGGTACATTTTGGGTATTTTAAAGCCAAATAGTTTCCAGGTAAACACTTATGTCAATCAAGATGATTTTGAGGCTTATTACACTCAAGATATCTCTGTGTTTTAATAACAAATATTTGTGCATTTTACAATCTTATTGGCTATTTTTGACTAAACTTAGAGTATGGCTTTCTATATGGATTTAAAATGTCAGCAGGGGCTACTGTTGGCGCCTCTCATATGCTTGAATTATTGGCAGTTGGCGGCAATGTTGCTCTAGAGGCTACAGGAATAGCTGGAAAAGCGCTAGGCATGGTTCCTTCTGCGATGAAATTTTGGAATCAACATTTGAGGGATGATTTAGGGCAATCGTTAGGGCTTCCTAAAGTAGATCAATCTACTTTCTACAAAAATCTCAATCAAAAACAACAGGCCACAACACAAAATTTACTTTTTAACTTTCATTCTATGTTACAAGGACTTGGACCGTCGCAGGCGGAAACGCTGCACAAAGTGGTATTAGGCGATATGTCTTTTTCCAGACGCCCTCCAGGGGTGATTGGTCTGAAACAAACAGGAGAGGCATTACGCGATTTACCTCCTGACAAAAGAGCAGAATTAGTTGAATTATTTAACCAGGCATGTATCCGCTCCCTTGAAAGTTCAAGCACGAAACAATCAGCAAGTTCTTTCTATTTAATCAGTGCGCTAATCGAAGTAGTACGACCTTCGATATTGAGTGAGTTGAAACAAAGATATCTGTCTGCTCATAAAATTACTCCCGAAACACAAAGGTTATTGGAGGCCGCTAATTTTCCAAATAATCTAAGGCATGCCTATTTATGGAAGCCGGAGTTTTTAGCCATTTGTGACCCCATGAAGCTGCAATTGGAAGCACAACGAATAAAAAGTGAAATAATACAAGAAAATGGGAATGGAAATTTGTTTACTGATGCAGAAATAGAGCAGGTTAACGAAGAAATGAGGGATTATATTGGCCAAGAGCCTGCCGTCTATAGTCATGTTGAAAAACAAAAATATGGTGATTTAGCAAAAAGTAAAATTTTTGCGAGGATGGATCCTTTTTCTGTTCTGGCAGATAGTGCCGTAAAATATGCACATTTTATAGGGGAAATGAGGCGAAATGAGGAGAATCCGGATCCTCATGCAACTACTGATCTCAAATTTCATAGGATTCTTGAATTTCTTAATACCTGTGATCCAAATAGTTCATTGGCAAAAGAAGTCGATGCGATTCTAAAAAGCCCAGAAATATCTGGTGCTCTGAACCAAGCATTGAATCAATGTTATCAAAAATCGCTGCAGCATGTTTACGAGGGGTTGGCCCCATCTCTGGCTGAGGGAGAGGATTTAAGTCAATTACCTGAAGTAGCAGGTATTTCTTCACTGCCTGAAAATCCAGATGGGCCACTAAAAAGAGCAGACGCCCTCAAATTTTATAACGACCATTTAAACCATCCTGATAAGATAGGGCAAGTGATGGTTGAATTTAATAAAGAATTAGCAAATTTTAATAATCCAGCGCCTCAGGCCACCCAAGCAGTGAGTATGGCAAAGGTAGCCATCCTCATGGGGATGTTAGATCCACAAAAAGACATTAAAGAAGTTGAAGCGTATAAAAACATACTTATTGAGATGAGAGCGAGTTTGCAGCGAAAAATTAGCGAAATGCCAAATAATCGCGCACTTTCGGAGGCGTTTGAATTCGCGCAACGTGTATTAGATGAAATGACAATTGCAAGTTTCATGAGTAGAGGTCAGCGCCTTGAGCACGACGATAAAACGAAAGGCAAAGCCAGTACCTTCACTAGTTTTATGTCTAAGGATGCAAGTACTGTTGGAATCATTGCTCCTCCTTCTGCCGTTGTGACAGGACCCGTTGCTGCTGCTTTTGGTGGCTTAAGTGCATTAATTAATGCGCTAAAATATACTCCAGATAGCGCCAATGTCCGTGAATTATCCTCCATACTCTTAAACTCCAAAGAGCATTCCGACAGTTGTTATGAAGAAGCCATGGAGAAACTCAATGTCACAATCGGTGTCATCAAATCTCATCAGCTTAAAATAAAAAGCATATTGGCGAGTCATCCCCTTACTGAAAACCCAGAAGCATTGCGATGCATTGAAACTATTCTTGAAGCCTCTAAGGCTGGACTGACCTGCTTGGAAGTTGCAAAAAATCATTTGGAATTAAATATTGGCGAGTTCAAGCCAGAAGACTCTCAACCGGAACAAATTGTGCAGCGGGCTATTGCTTATGAAGCAGCAATTAAGTCGGTTTTAAGTGATGCGGTGCAAACACACGAAGGTATTTCTACGGCGATTGATACGGAAATGAGAAAGCTCGAAGAATTAATTAAGCCTAAGTACGATGATTCACCCGCTTTAATGCATGTTTAGCTTACCGATTTATCCGTCCTCAACCAGTCCCCAGAGTTATTTTAGTTTCATTGCATTTGTTTTTTTGTTTTCTGAGTCATCATTCTTTATTTTTTTTGACATTTTATAATGCAATTTTTCTAATTGATCCTGACTGTTTGGATTTGCGTAAAATGTTGCATGTCCTACTGTCTTGTAGTGAATATAATGAGCAGCACCAAATGTAATCCCTGCAATAAAATTAACAACTCCTTTCAATAGATAGCGAGTAACTTTCGATGCGGGACTTCTATCTTTACCTAAAACATCTCGACAGTACGTATCCTTTGCTAAAGTTAGACTGTCAATTAGAGTTTTTTCCTGACTTGCATCTTTTGATGGGCTCTTATGAAAAGCCTCCAAGGCTTGGAAGCATGCAGGGAAATATAATTTTGCATGTTCTACCGCACTCTGATGTTTTTTTGCATCATTTTTTAAATTAGATAAGATATCTTTTACTGTGGTGTTGATTTTTTCTACGCTGGTGCAAAATTTTTTATTATTAACCATTAACTGTATTTGTTCGGTTGTGAGTGTTTCTCCCCCCAAGTCTAATATCGATGTCAGAGCTTTGTTTGATAATTGAGTATGATGTTGGATTATTGTTTTTCTAATCAATTCGTTATCTGATAGCAGATGCAAATGTTTCGAGGTTAATGGGATACTTTTATCCATTAAGAGTTGGACGACGTTAAAAAACTCGTTTGGTGCTTTAACTTGATAGGTATCAATGATTTTTTGACGAGACTCAAAATAAGACTTTGCAATGTTATTACTATATTGCCTTCCTTTTAATGCATCACATTGTTTCATTAAATTATGTAATGTAAACAATAAGGCTAAGGTATCTGATTCGCTTATATTAGGTAAAGTAATTAAGACATTATTGGCCAGTGCGGTTACGATAACCTGTTCAGAGATTGAAAGATTTTTGGCATTTTGAGCGTGGGTAATCAGCAAGTTGAGAGCATCTTGAGGTTCAAAGTGATGCGCCAGATATATTTGTGCTGCTTGAATGAGACAATCCAAAGCATCGGATGCATCAGGACTAAGTCTTATTTGATCAACAACTCGGGCTAATGCCGTACCAAAATGTCCAAAACTATCTCTGGTATCGATAACGCCTTTTGAAGCGTCTCTTAGCTCTGCTTGTGTTGAGGTAACAAAATAAAGTTCATTTAGATTGGATAACATGTCCTTATGCTTTACAACCTTTTTAGAAGCAAGCGAGGTTTGGGTTAAAATATTTCTTAATAAAGCACCATTACTAAAATGTTGTTCTTTAATCTCTTCTAAGGTATCGCCACAAATTGAACTGATATAAGCTCCAACGCGAAGATCTAAATGCTGTGCATAGTCTTCCTGAGAACGTTTCTGCATCTCACTGATTGCATTGCTACCAAATTGATCTTTTGAACAAATAGCCATCATTCGCCCATACTGAGCTTGATCCGTATGCATCATCCCAAATTTTTGGTGGCTTTCATGAATAATGATGGATAACTTTCCTTCATTGACTAATTTTTGCACCTCCGGCTCTAAATGCATATTTTTATACAGAGCTGTAGTGGCATCAACAATCAAAGTGGCAGGTTCTTTTCTTTTGGCGGCGATAATATTTCGTTTTACAAACTTATTAATATCAATTCCAGGTGTTAGACCCTCTGGATTTACTATAGGACCAGCTGATAACACAAAAATATCCGCATCCGAATCACTTGTTGTTCGAGTGACATAATCAAATTCAAAATAGCTCGGTTTAAATACTTTGACTAATGGCGGATTTCCTGATGACGTTTTCATTGTCAATGCTAGCTTCATTGCTTGCATATACGCATTAGTGCCAGACATTGCGGGGCATGCCATAAACGTGACTTTGTCCATTGCAGCGCTATCTATTGATAAAGCATTATCTAACGTGTGCTGCGATTCACTAAGAAAATCATTGAAACCTTGTTCCAAATCTTCTGTTCCCTTCTGCTCTAGCAGGGAAAGACTAATCTCATGAATCGTTGCGTATACGGAAAAGGCAAACTTAGGATAATCGTATTCGTAAAACGTATTTGCCATGTCTACCATACAGGCGATGCGTTGTATCGCTTCAGGTTTTATATTTTTAGGTAGATTTTTTAAAATTTTTTGTAGACATACTGCCAACTTTTGCGTTGGATGGTGAGGATCATGCGCGATGAATGATAATTTTTTGTAAATGCTGCTTGCGATTAATTCTTCAGATGTTTTAGGTAACTTATCATCCAGGGTTATTTCTTGGGGGATAGTAAGTTTGTCTTTCTTTTTTTGAAGGTTAACTGCTATCTCCCAAGGCGATGCAATTAGCCCTGCTGCCCTGAGTACACGAATAATGTGATGATAGCCAGATTTTGGGAGGACGAGAAAACCGACTGAATGATTGTTATCTTCGATAATCCAAGGATGTTCATATGGAAAAAAATTCTTATATATCTCCAAAATGGGCGTATTTTTCAACAAAGTAATAGGCACGAAGGTATATTTGTTCTTTTCGTTTAGATTTATCTTAAATTCGTCTAACAGTTGATCAAGTAAACGACCTGAAAGATTATCATCTCGATGATAAAAAGCGCCTCTATGAATATAGGGATTCTGTATTCGATGTTTAGAGGTTGGATTCAATTCTGCAACATGCCTGCCAAACATAATTTCTGACAGTAAGCGATGTTCATTATCCTGATCTATTAGGGAGAGGTAGGTAAAATAAGGGCTTTTTACAACTGATTGCTTTACTTTTCTTTTACGCCAAATTCTTTGGAGAACTGTTATTGAATCTTTTTTTTGTCGCTGACTAGACTCTTCTTGAAGATCATTGCTTCCGACAAGAGATGTTTGCTCGCTTTTTTTAGGCAGACTTAACTTAGCTACATTTTCTTCAATGCAGCGATTTAAATCACGTAATGCGTTATTGACTTCAATTAATTTCATAGTATACAAAGCAAAACATAGTGCTTTATATGTATTTTAATTGATTAAAATTAACTCATTATTAAGTAAGCAGGTAAGAGTTTAAAAAAATTTAATTCTTGACCTTTCCGTTACGTAATCCCTTATCGTGTGAATTGTTGATTTAGAGGAATATGAGATGCCGTACACAGTAAAGAAATTAGCTAAAATTTCCGGGGTGAGCTCGCGAACTCTCCGTTTTTACGATGAAATTGGTTTATTAAAACCTGCTTATTATGGGGATAATCAGTATCGTTATTATGAAGAAGAGCAACTTTTGATGTTGCAGCAAATTTTATTTTTTCGTGAACTTGGATTTCCTCTAAATGACATACAGAGGATTATTGGTAGTGATGGGTTTGATAAAATCGAAACATTAACAACCCATAAATCTATCCTCTTAGAAAGTCTTGAAAGAACGAAAGCTCTTATTCAGACAATCGATAAAACCATGTCACATATTAGAGGAAATTTAACAATGAGCGACATCGAAATGTATGAAGGATTTGATTCTATAAAGCAGCAGGAATACGAAAAGTACTTAATTGAAACCGGTAACATAACCCAACAAGAAATTAATGAAAGTTGGAAAAATATTCGGCATTGGAAAAAAGATAACTGGGATGAGCACTCTCAAGAAGGGGAGGATATTAATCGTGGTTTAGTTCGCTGTATTCTTCATCACGACAAGCCAGAGGCCAAGAACGTTCAGGACCTAATCCAAAGACATTATAGTTGGGTAAAACACTTCTGGACACCTACCAGGGAAAGTTATATTGGACTCAGTCAAATGTATCTTGAACATCCAGATTTTAAAAACTTCTACGATAAGTTCCATCCAGACTTAGTGATATTTTTAGTTGAAGCGATGAGAATCTATGCAAAAGAACACTTGAATTAGTAGATACTGGGTTGGGTCGTCATACTTGAACAACGAGTTCATTACGTAAACGTATGTGTGCTCGAAAAAGTTATCTCAACTGGCATAGGCTGGGCTGTTGTTAAGCCCCGCATCATTTCGTACTTGCGAAGGAATGTTTTGGAAGTAGTATTGTTCCATGCTGGGCTATACACTGGCCCAGCCTACCTTGCTTTTATCCCCCCATTTAGCAATACGAGGTTGTTTTATTCTCACCCCTAGTGATCAATATTAACCTACGTTGTTCTTGACATCGCCATTGTGAATCACAATAATTCGACCGATTTGTTGAAAAAAGTTGCTGCAGGGATTGCCGGCCCTAACTAGGAAAAAAAATGAAAAATAAAATAGTTATGTTGGCACTAACTTCCTTATCTATTACTTATTCTCTTAATACTTATGCTGCCGAGTATCGTGAGGATGGTTTGTCACTAAGTGCTTCTTTAGGGATCCTCTCTGGTAAGGCCCACGAATACGTTTATTATTCAGGAACAGAGAGCAAGTTAAGTCAGCTGGATTGGCGCATAAAAAATGCCGCCATAATTAACGCTGAATTCAATTATGATTTTCTCGCTTGGTTCAGTGTCAATGGTAGAGGCTGGACAACTTTAGCCAAAAGTAAGTCGGTTATGGATGATTATGACTGGTTTAATCCCTATCAAGAAAGTTGGACTGACTGGTCACATCATGAAAACACGCATCTTAATTATGCCAATGAATTGGATCTGGGCTTAAGAGCATGGTTGATGCAACAACAAGATTACAAACTAGGTTTGGCTGCTGGTTACCAATGGAGTTCTTTTAGCTGGCGTGCAAAGGGTGGTTGTTACCAATATAACAATGGAGCCTATACGGGGTGTTTTGCTAGTGACCAACCAGGAATTGGTTACCAACAAAAATTTAGTACGCCTTATGTAGGGTTGGCCGGAAAATATTTCATCAATAATTTTGAGTTCAATGCGCTTTTAAAATATAGCAATTGGGTTGCAGCGCGAGATCATGATGAGCATTACGACCGCAATTTAACATTCTATGAGCGTGGAAATAATTTCACATATTATGCGGCAACCCTTAATTCGGGCTACTTTGTAACCCCTCAAGCGAAAGTTTTTGTTGAGGCGTCCTACAACCATTATTCTAATGGGCGTGCTGATACGGAAATAATCGATAATGATACCGGTAAACACGGTTATGAGGATGACTCAGCGGGTATATCCAATAAAAACTACAGCATCGCACTTGGCATGCAATATCGTTTCTAAGAGTAGGTGCTGTTGGTGTGATTTGCCATCAATCTTGGCTGCCAGCAGCCACAACAGCGTAGGTCGGGTCTTAGCCCGACCTACGGTATTTGCTCCCTCATTCCCTGGGGAAGAGGGTTTATGGTGAAGGGGGACTATCTTCAGCAGGACTCATTTTGGGCTGAGCTGGCATTTCTACATAAACCTGATGCACAAAATCATCCATTTTTTTTGATTCGGCCTGTTTTCTGAACAACATATTAACAAAATCTGCTGCTACAAGTGGCCATTGGTTTTCAGAATTGGATTCACCACGATTTTCTTCATTGATAAGATCTACATTGTCTTTTAAAAAAGTATTTACCGCTTCTTCATCATACGCAACCAGGGCTCCGGAACGAATACTTACAAAGCTACCCTTGGGAACTACTTTGTATTCTTTATTATCACCAAGATGCACGTATTTTTTTTTGCTGGGATTATAAGCATATATGTCTTCATCAGCAGCATTAGGAATAATAAAAACTTTTAGCCCATTTGCTTTCAATGCTCGAATCACTGGTAGTAGCTCATTAAACCCAGAACTACGAATTAAATGTAAGGGTAAATATCCCAATGCTTTGGTTTTACCAACTCGTGCTAAATCGCCCATGTCTGGATGCGAAAAAAAGTCAGTAGAAGGTGGTGGTGTAGAAAACAGGGGTTTACTACTAACCGGGGCTTCATCGGGTGCATTCGATTTGTTTTCTTCACGTGTTGGGGGGGCGTTTTTAAGCAGCTCTAAAGGTGATTTCATAATTAGCAACCAAGTTAATATTTGTTCTAATTATAAACAAAATATTCCGATGTATCAAAACATTTACATTGAGTATTCTTATAAAACACTGCCTAAAAGGCTTTTGATCAAAGAACTATAACACCTTGGACATGATAAATTTGTTAAAAACAATGGATTATCCACGAATCCAAATAAGCTATAATGTAGGGTATGTTATAACCACGAGTAAATTATAATGCCGAAACCCAAAAAGAAATTACTGCAAGAAACCTCGCTACAAAATGGTGAAGTTCAAGGATATAAATTTCAAGATGATGATTATGCGAATCAAATGGCTTATCTTTTTAATGGCAAAAAGGGAGAAGAGGCAGCAAAAAAAATATTGGATGAGGCAAATGCACAATTCCCGAATCCATTAGATCTTTTAAAGAAAAAGAAATATATAGAAGAACAGCTCAAACAAAGAGCCATAGAAGTAGATAATGGTTTTCATGCTGGAATAAAAGACATTTTTGCAAGCTTAAAGAACGTGGATCATCCTGTGAAAGGTGAAGAGGCTGGAAAGGATGCTATGCTCAGCCTTATGAAAGGCCTTGGATTAAATGTTGATGATGATAATGTACAGACACATTACTCACCAGGTCCACCTATGGTTTTTCAAGTCACTTGGGTTAATCGTCCCGGGGAAAACCTCAAAAATGAAGACTCTAATGTAAATAAGCTTGCCCAAAGTTACTCAGACTGTTTGTCGCCAAGAACAGGTGAAAAGCAACAATTTGATACGTCGTGGCAAACACATAAATCCCATGCGCTGCAAGGTGGGCCTAAAATCGAAAAATCTGAGTTTCTAAGCCAGGCGGATCAATCGTTTCAAGCTCATTTAGATTCTCTAAAAAATCCAGTACAACACGTTGAGTCTGGAGAAGAACAAATTAGCGATTCCAGGCCAACCTACTGATTGATTCAATTGATATTTGAGTTAAAAAATGAAAAATCATACACATATTCTTGAGTGGGCAACTCATTGCCTACGGTCTAAAGGGTATTTATTAGTGCATGCAGCGGAAATCATGCTCGAAACACCTTGGTCGAATGTGATCCGATTTTCAACCTCAACAGGTAGTGTTTATTTAAAGCAACCGGCGCCATCTATAGCCCAAGAGGCAAATATTATGCAACTATTGGCGGAGCAATTTCATGCCAGCGTGCCGATGGTGATCGCAAGTAACGATGAGTTGCATTGTTTTCTGATGAGTGATGCTGGACAGTCGCTGCGCGAATATCTAAAAACAGCATGGCAGCCGGACTTATTATGCCAAGCCATTCGGCAGTTCACCGCGATGCAACGCTCCGTAGAGAGCGATATAGAATCTTTATTGGCACTGGGAGTCCTTGATTGGCGCTTAGATAAATTACCCCAATTGTATGAGCAAATGATTAGCCAGGGAGAGTTTTTAAAAACAGAAGGGATAACCAACAAAGAGCTGCAAACATTACGCGATTTAAGTCCGCAAATTGCAGAAGAAATCGAATCGTTATCTCAATACCAGCTTCCAGAAACCATTGTTCAATCTGATTTTCACACGAACAATATTTTGATCCAGTCACATACCCAAAAATTGACATTCATTGATTTGGGAGAGGTGGTGATCACCCATCCCTTTTTTTCCTTACATACGTTTCTTCGCCAAGCCATTATCCATCATGGTGTGAAAGAAGGTGATCAAACCTATCATCAATTGCAAGACACGTGTCTTGAACACTGGCTGGACTTGACGGCTAATAAATCGCTGCTGGAAGGATTTATGCTGGCCAAAAAGTTATGGCCCATTTATTCGGCACTTGTTTATTATCGTATCATTCACTGTGTCGATCAGCAGTTCTTTAAATCGTTTTATGCCAATAGGCCCAATCGACTCGCTGGGTTTTTTAGAGAATATATGGGGTAAGTGGGTCAGAGAAAAAAGATCCAAGCGAACCATGTGACGTTTATCCAAATTATTGGTAATGTTGAACGGCAAATAAAACAATTCACAAAATTTTCATGTTGCTAAAAGTAATATTTACTGACGGTGGAAGCATCGGAAACCCGAAGTAATTATTTGTAGCAGGAGCTAGATATACTATAGGAGTAGTAGATGAAAAGAATTACTATAAAAGCCGTCCTCGAAGAATATGATACTAATAAAGGTTATGGACGAGCGCTTCTTAAAGCAGAGCCTCATATTAAAGAATTGCGCAGTTTTTATGAGGATTTAAAGGGTGATGATTTATCTCCCGCCTCGTTACTGAGATTAGCGCAGATTTTAATTGGCAAAAACACCCGCACTGACACGAGTGAAAGTGGTAAAGCATTCGAAAAACTGGTTAGCAAACTAGGGGGATATACAGCACTTGATACCTTAAACGCTTCAAAACAGCTAACCAAAGATAATGTAGTATTTCTGGAAAAACACCCCCAGGAGGCGACGGATTTAGCACCGCTCATCGTATCTATCTCAAAAACAACGATAGCCTCCGAGAGGCAGAAGGTATTTTCTATAGCAGAGAAACTGAAAAATCCACAGGAATTAATTGCCGTTTTTAAAGAATTGGAATTAATGTCGCACTCAGAAAATGCCTATTTTTTCATTCATACTTTATCTCTTTTAAATAAGCACGATGTACATAGTGATGAGGTAATGCCTTTATTAAAAGGGACTGAGGAACATATTATAATTATTAGCCAAATACTAGAAACATTGGCAGCAAAAAATCCATCGTTACTTACCCTCCCTAACCTGATAAACATTTTAAAAATGAAACAGCATCACTTTGATTTCCATACGGTGTTAAAAATTCTGCCGCTTGATCAGAAGTCTCTCGATATATTATTGCGAGTAAATGAGACTTATACTTTGGGGCAACATTATTGGCTTGAAGACATCGTTAAGAATTTTGAAAAAGCAGGCTGGGATCTACAGCTCTATTTAGAGGATCTTCTTAGCGGGAAAACTAATGGTTGGGCCGTGAGAAGAGTGACCGCGGAATTAATGCGTTTGAAATTAAAACCAGAGCTTTTAGCCTTAATTTTACCAGCTATTTTGACTCACTCGCATGAAAGTACGGAATTATTAGATGCCGTAAAAATACTGCAGAAAGAGGACTTAAAAGAGGGGCTAGATGTAGCATTTCTTAAAATTGCAATTGCAATACCTAAGTTTTCTCACCGACTTGCGGCAGCTCTTGTGACCTTGCAAAAAGCTCAATGTTATAATGATGCGACCAAAGTATATGTGTGTTTAAGTCCAGAACACGCTTTAGGACTGGCTCAATTTTGGATTCAATATACTAATGCTGGGTGTGTCGATGCATCTCAACGCGCAGCGATGCTGAAACGGCCACAATGTGCAGCTTACACCGCTGAGGTGATTGAATTTTTACAAAAAAATAATTTACATAAGGAACAGAATATTATCGCTGTTTGTAAAGCGAAATTAACAGACAAATCCTTACTGCAACTACTGAAACTGATGCAAGAAGCTAAAATTCTAGAGCAGTCGAGTTTAGATATACTTTTACCACAACTATCATTCATTAAGACATTGTATAGTGGTGCTCAGTGTTTGGCATATGGTGGAAAATTAGATGCATTTAATTTTGATTCATTAGTTTCTGACCCTGTTAATGCGGTTACATTAGCAGAAAATTTAGGTGGAAAACCTTATCCTTCTGACGACCTTAGCTTCCTAAAAAACCCAGGGGCTCAGGATTTTATGACCATTCGTAGAAATACCAAAGTATTGTGCCAAGGTTATCGGCAAGGTCTTTTTTCCAGCGGAATGTCTTCTGAGCAGAAACAGGATTTTGCAACGAAGCGTGGTAAGACCGTCGAGGAAACACAAAAGGAAACTCTGCTAAAAATTGCTCAATATTCGGGTAATCAAGCGTTAGAAAAGGAAACCGAACACCATGTTGCTGAAGATACTTATGTAAGCTTCTTAAAAATCAGATAAATAGAATGTCACCCACTGATATAAACCGTTCACCGAAAAGAGCGGTTTATATCATAGTTTTTACAGATAAAAAAAACAGCCCTCAGAAGACTTTTTTCAGAATGCTTTCAATCCTACTATTTTCATAGTAGGATCTACTAAAAAAATAGTAGAGCATGCTCTATTTGGTTTCTGGAGAGGAAAATGTCCATAAAAAAAGTATCGTCAGCCCATGATCGTCTGCTTACAGAAGTAGAGCTTGAATTAATGAATATTATTTGGAGCCTTAATAAAGTAACGATTAAAGAGGTTGTTGCGCATCTGTCTCAAGAACGGCCTTTAGCGTACACCACTGTCGCAACGGTGGTAAAAGTGCTTGAGCAAAAAGGATTTCTTGAATGCCAGAAAAGCTCTTATGCCCATGTTTTTGTGCCTATAGTGACAAAGTCTGACTATGAAAATACCTGCCTTGATCACATTGTTGCCAATGTTTTTGATGGTGAGCCTGTAGCCCTTGTCCAAAGACTTTTGATGGCTAAAAAATTACAACACGATGAGCTGCAAGCAATAGAGCAAGCGCTGAAACAATTAGCCTCTGACACCAAAAAAGTGGGGGTGGAATAATGTTATTCATAGAAATTTTATTGAGCATCCATTGTTTGCTCTTGATAAGCTCATGGTTTATCGGAGGGCGCTGGCTTACCAAGCAACCGTCTTTTAAACTGAAACTTGCTCGCTTTTTATTAATCAGCTGTGTGGTTTCTCCATTAATTGTTCATTGTGTGAGTTTTAATCAAAAACCTGAGCATCATAACTATGTATCATTTGATGTACTGCAAGAATATATTAATCAACCTATCTTAAAGGAAAAAACCACGCAGCGTGCACAGGCATCAGCACCTTCATTGACACTGGATAATGTGAGTTATTGCCAGCTCTTTTATCTGCTGTTTTGTCTCATCACTTTATTTCGTGCTTATCACGTATTATCGGGTTTGCGGGGGTTGCGAGCGCTGTTAGCTGAAGCAATTCCTTATCGACGTGCTGGAAAACTAGTTATTAAAGTGTCTCACCGCTGCGATATTCCATTCTCAGTATTTTTATTGAATAAAGCGTATATCGTTTTGCCCGTATCCTTATTTTCTTCTGCTAAAAATGTGCGGATTGCGATTGCTCATGAGGGACAACACCATCGTAATGGCGATTGTTTGTGGGCCTATTTTATTGAATCTTTGCGCATTATCTTCTTTGGGAATCCAGGTGTTACACGCTGGAGCAGCGTTTTAAGTGAATTACAAGAATTTTCATGTGATGAAGTATTGGTTGGCCACCCAAATATTTCAGCACATGACTATGGCCACTGTCTGTTTCAAGTGATCCAGACGGTATCTCAGAGTTCTCTGTCATCTAATCGAGAATTAGCATGCACGGTGGGTATGGCTTTGAACAATGAAAATGAAGACTGTACTTTTATCATAAGGAGAATTTCCATGTTATCAACTTATCCATTTAATGCATCTAAGCCTTTGCTGCTAGGGATTGCATTTGTTGGGTTTTCTATTTTAGCACCTATGTGTGTGGCCTATTCAGCAGTAGGGTCCTTAACCAGTCCTAAGACAAAAAGAGTGGATACAACGCATTTGGATCCTAAAATGCAACACATTGCAGAGCAAGAAATTACCGCCGCGGTCAAGCGCTATCACGCAAAATCAGGGGTTATTGCCATTGCTGATCCCAACACAGGTAATATCATTGCATTTGCTGAGTCTGGTACGAAGGACAACAGTTGGACCTCGCGTGTTTTTTCACCTGGGTCTACCATAAAACCTTTTATTGCTGCCGCAGCTATTGATGCCGGTACAAGTTCTGTAACTAAGAATTATGATTGTCACGCACCTTATTCCCTAGAGGGTAAAACATTTACCAACTACAATCCTAATGTGGGCTCTGCTTCTTTAACAGAGGCGATGGCAAAGTCGATTAATGTATGTCTTATCAAGGTGTCGCAAGAGGCTGGGGCACCAGTAATCCGTAAAAAACTTGCTGAATTTGGTTTTGACATGAACACTTGGTGGCAAGCGAATCAAAGCGATGAGTTACAACTTGCAATGGCGTCACTGGGTGAAAATATCCCTGTCACTATTGAATCGTTAACAAAATCCTACGCCATTCTTGCCAACAAAGGACGTCCTTTTACTCGCGGGGACTCACCAATTATTTCCGAAACAACGACAAACTCGATAAATCATATGCTTAAGAATGCGGTTATCAATGGTACTGGAAAACCCGCAGTGATTCCTGGTGTTGCTGTGGCGGGTAAGACAGGAACTGTTATCGAAAACAGGGATAACCAACTTGCGTTGTTTGCAGGGTATGCACCTGCTGATAAACCCCGTTATGTCATGTTAGTCGTAATTGAAGACGGGCATTTAAGTAAAAATGGCAAGACATTAACTTCAGGGGGAGAACTGGCAGCGCCTGTATTCCGTAAGGTTGCGGTAAATAGCTTGGATGGTACAAAGCGATAATCACTAAAATTCCCTCTCCACTTGCGGGAGTGAGGTAGGTATGAGGTTTTTGTAGTTGTACTCAATACCCTCATCCGCCCTGAGGGCTCCTTCTCCCCCTGGAGAGAAGGGATTTTTACTGGTCATTTGAAATGATTTTGAGGTCGTAATGAAAAAAAATATTTTATTAATAGGTATGGGATTGTTATTGTGTACTACTATTTGGGCTCAAGGCACCTGCTTTTTAGCATATGAAAATCAAACAGTGCTAAAACACGAGGGCAACGAGTGTAATCAGCGTTATTCGCCGGCATCGACCTTTAAAATTGCCTTAAGTCTTATGGGTTTTGATTCGGGGATATTAAAAGATGCGCTTCATCCTGAATGGCCTTATAAAAAAGAATACGAACTCTATCTCAATGTGTGGAAAGATCCTCATAATCCACGTACTTGGATAAGGGATTCCTGTGTTTGGTATTCGCAAGTGTTGACACAGCAATTAGGGATGAATCGATTTAAGAATTATGTCAAAGCCTTTCACTACGGCAATCAAGATGTATCAGGCGATAAAGGCAAGAATAACGGATTAACCCATGCCTGGCTTTCAAGCTCGCTTGCTATTTCGCCGGCAGAGCAAATCAAGTTTCTACAAAAAATAGTCTACAACAAACTACCTGTGAGCAAAAAGTCTTTGAGCATGACTAAAGACATTCTTTATATTCAAGAATTAGCTGGTGGTTGGAAACTGTATGGAAAAACTGGAACTGGTCGACAATTAACGAGAGACAAAAGCCATCAACTTCCTTTGCAACATGGATGGTTTGTGGGTTGGATTGAAAAGAATGGTCGCTTGGTTACCTTTGTGAACCATATCGCTGACAGCAAAGAAAAAACTACTTTTGCGAGTTTTAGAGCAAAAAATGAGGTACTCATTAAACTACATTATTTGATTAATGAGTTGGAAAAATAATGACCGCTCTCATCACTCTACTGCAGAGGATAACTGCGTCGTCGCTACGGTGCTCGAATTCTCAGGTACTCACTTGTACACTCCAGTTCTGCGCTCCGTTCTTCCTGGTATCTGTCTCTCTGCAGCGAGTTTTGAGCGAGGTTCAATGGGCTTAAAAAGTTGAAAAAAAATGCTTGACCCTATTGTTGCTATATACCTTACCTTTGTATTTAAGGAGGGAACATTATGACTCAATGGTTCGTAAAAGATCTAAGCAAATTAACCGGTGTTTCGGTGCAAACGCTACATCATTATGACCGCATCGGTTTACTTATACCTTCATTACGACGTTCTAATGGGTATCGTGTTTACTCCGAGAAGGATTTATTGAAACTACAACAGATTATTGCTTTGAAGTTCTTTGGTTTTGAGTTGTCACAAATCAAAACCTTGCTTACTGATGAACATAGTGCGCTGAAACATTTTAGCAGCCAAGCCCAAGTGTTAGAACAAAAAGCAGCCGCTCTGCTTGAGGGGGCTAAAACGTTGCGACGCATCATTGACTCTGTTGACAACAATCAATCCATTGCATGGGAAACCATCATTCAACTTATAGAGGTATATAGAATGACAGCGCATCTTGAACATGACTGGGTCAAAGAAATATTCACACCCGATGAATTAAAGCAGTACGTTGAGTTTGAAAAAGAAATGAAAGCCAATGCGACACCGGAACAACAAGCTACTTTTGAAAAGAATTGGCATCAGTTGGTGACAGAAGTAAGCAATAATTTGCAGTTCGATCCTAGCTCAAAAGTTGGTGTTGATTTAGGGAAGAAAATTATGGATTGGGTGAATGGGGTATATGGTAAAAAATACGCCCATTTAAGAACCAAAAAATTTGAAAAGGGTTTTGGAGAGGGGAAGGGGCTCGATGAGGTAGGTTTGACTCCAGAAATTGTAGCATGGATGGATAAAGCGATGGATGCTTATTGGAGAGAACGAATTTATGGCATTTTGCAACAGGTAGGAAAAACCTCTGCTGCAAGCGTGTTAACTCTTTGGAATGAGGTACTGGTTGATATGTATGGTGAAGAGACATCTCGCCAAAAAGACATTTACGAAATCGTTTTTAAAGACGATAAAGTCAGTGCAGAAGCAAAAGCCTGGCTTAAAAGTATTCAATACTAAAAAAAAGGTTAGCAGTAATTGCATACATGGAGTACATCATCCTGAGCGAAGTGAAGAATCTTTTGAATGAGGCATAGACGTGATTTTGATGAGCGTCTCGGATCGGTATGATTTTTACCGATCCGGTTACTCATAAATAAGGTCGCATGTTTACTATTTCTTTGATTCGTGAAAAAACTTGCAAATCTCTTCCATGAAATCAGTATAACCTTGTTTTTTATCCATTATATTTTTCCAACGGTGATTGTTTCCTTCGGCAACTATTTGAGCCAGTTTATCCAGACGATCACCTTGGGTTTTCATAACGTGCGCTTTAATTTTCTCTTTTAATACTTCTTCCCATGCTTCATCAGCAAGTTCTAAAAAATAGTTTGCCTTCATATCATCGCCATCAGCATGTTCGCCATGATGACAATGGCCGTGTTCATGATGGTGGTGTTCTTCATGCATATCATGACATGGACAATGGCAGTGTTCTTGGGCACATCCGTAGCTTCCCATATTGTTCTCCTTTCAGATTTTTTTAAACGTTGAAATAGCGAGCCTAAATAAAATTATAAAAAAGCACACAAATCTATTCTTGAAAACCTTAGGTATTTTAGTGTAGTACCTCATCGTTTCAATTGCTAAATTTAAATTAAAAATTGTTTCTTTAAAAGCGTTATGTTGTTGGTAGAGTATTTACTCATACATCTATATTGCATAAAAGAGAGACAAGACTGGGTTATTTTGAACCCTGTGACGAATGTAGATTTCATGTTGGGTCTAAGACCCAATCTATTTGGGTTCAAAAATGTGCAATAATGTCCATTGCTCCTAATACTGTATAGCGTTTATTTGGTGAAATTCCTGCATTGGCATTGCCATTAAATGCATTTCTATCCAGCGCATAATCGTAGTCAACTTCTGGACGCAACTCGATTTGTGGTGAGAGCCAATGCTGCCAACCAAGACCGAAGTTCAGATAGCGAGTTTTGACACCTGTGCGTTGTCCCTGCTTATCGTCATAAAATTCAGGTCTAAAAGAAATATTATCAAGAGGTGAGAATTGATAATTGATGTAGGCTAACGTAGCGAATACTGAAGCAGTACAAGCAAGTGTCGATGTGCTATTGCATTGTGCTGCATTCGGTGCGTTAAACGGAATATATTGTGGCGAAAAAGGCGTTCCTCCAGCCGCAATAGCAGCTGCTGCAATCGGATTATTGATATTCGCCACATTTTTTTGATGGAGTGTATAAATTTCATAGGCAATATGCCAGCGGTCGTTGAATTTATGGTAATAAGTGAATCCATACCACTGCAGATTATTGTAACCCCAAACCCCATTATTGATACCGTCCATGCAAGGATAAAAGGTATCTTTACCATCATTCCAGGTAAAACGCGCGCAAGCAACGGCGGATAGTCTTGCGCCTGGATCTTTGGGAAATGTTGCATTGGGGTATAAAGGATTGGGAGCAGGATTATTTACTTTTTTCCCTATATTCCAAATCGCGGTATCTGTGCCACCTACTAGACCTAATTGGAAAATGACATTTTTAGCAACTGCTAAACTTGCTACTACACCTTCATTGGTATAGTTATCGAAAGTATAAGTCATCGAGTGTGAGTACATGTAATTATTGGGTGCAAGTTGTGCCTCAATATCAGGAATTGAAATATAACGTCCCACTCGCACAAGTAATCCTTGTGCTACATTAGGGATGTATACTTCACCATAAACCATGGGAAAGTCATAACCATACACTGAGTTATGATTTAAAAGCTGATAACTGGCAATCCCATAGGCAGTGGTATAGCGGTAGTTTTCCCCATAAATCCCTGATAGTCTAAACCCCCAATCGCTATGGTTTGTTTGCACTGTATCGGGAACGCGTTCCATATAAAGCACTACTTGATCCAATTGAGCGGTATTTGGCGTATACAAATAAGCCATAGGTGCGTTGCCGCCTGGTTTGACTGTGTTTGAACTGATATTGCCGCCGCCATTTACCCAACCATATACTTGAATATGACTCTTTTGTAACCATTTTCCAGTAGCGGTATTGGCAATGCCGACCATCAGTGGGCTATCAACAGAGTTAGGTAGGCTCACCCCTAATGACGTGGTGGCGCCATAAGGCCATTCAGTAAAGGGCATGGGGGGCGTAGACTGTGGGGTGGCAGGCCAACCTCTTCTATGCGCAGAGGGAGCCTGCAGGTCAGAAGGTGCGGCAGCATGCCCCATTTCCAACTGGTAATAACGAAAAAAACGCTTAATAATCTGTTCACCTAAATAACTATCTAAGCACGCATAGTTGATATAAGGATCACATTTTAATGTAGTTTGGCTTGATATAGCTCTCTCTTTTGCCCAGACTGGATCAGTCGTTGTAGCTAAAATGAGATAAGTGAAACCTACAATAATAATTCTTTTCACATTAACTTCCTGTAAAAGCAGCTCAATTAACCGAACAAAGGTAGCCTGGCTGCAGCAGCTAGGCTATGCTTGATTTAAGTGCCAATTTCTCCAATTGCATGCATTAACTTGCTGAGCAATAAAGTGGGGTCACTATGTACTATTGGAATTGCTGATTGTTGCGCATTCATAAATCCTTCAACGACACAATGATTCATAAAATTAAATAACTTATCAAAATAATTATCGATATTTAGGAACCCCATTTTTTTATCGAGTTCCCCTATTTTTAGTGCATTCCATGTTTCAATTGCCTCCTCCAGAGTTCCTAATCCTCCGGGCATGACGATAAATACATCAGCCAATTGTTGTAGCATTTTTTTTCGTTCCTGCATTGAGTCAACCACATGCAGTTCGTCTAAGATGCCTAATGGTTTTTCTTTATCTAAAAGATGAATCGTGGTAACTCCTATTGCTTTACCACCTAATCCTTTTACTGTGCTCGCTAAAAGTCCCATCATGCCTAGACTCGAGCCGCCATAAACCAGGCTTAGTCCCATAGCAACAATGTCATGTGCGAGCTTTATCGTTGCTTGTTCGAATAATTGATTACTTCCAAAACGTGCACCAAGATAGACACAAACTGTTTTCATAAACAATAATCATGATTAATTTTTTTGCGTCATACAATGTAAATGAAGATAAACCTGCCTGCAAGCAGCCAGGTTGTTGTGTGGTTTGGCAGTATTTGCAACACTTCCACTGTGTTTCTAGGTTCTACACGTTCTGAATTAGACTTTGATGTTCTGTATTTTCATGAGATTCTTGTGAGGGCTTGATGTCTTTTGACAAAGCACTGGATGCTAATCCTACTGAAACAACACCTGAGTAGATCAACAGCAGCAAAAACGAAGCAATGCATATATTTGCCTGAGAAGAAGTATCACACTCTTGCTTCTCAAACATTAAAGCAATTGCTAATCCAAATCGGGCTAATGCAATAAGTCCTTGGAGTAAATGTAGAAGTTTTTCTGAAATATGGGAGTCATTATGGGAAATAGCATAAATTGATCCTAGTGTTTGCGCCACGGTACCAGGTATAACAATTGAAGGGGCATAGGACTCCACAGTTGTAGTAAGTATCTGAACAATACTATTAGAAACTTGTACATTATGATGAACTGTTGATGTTGGTGTAGAATCACCAAAAAACCTTGGCATGTTTTTTCCTTGTTTAAAATCATGATGTTAAAGTTGCGCTACTACTATACTCCCCTTATTTAAATGATATCAATGGGGCAAACATTCATTTTAATTTTCATATAAATAGCCATCAGCTAGCTCCTAATTTTCCTAATTATTGAGCGATTTTTATTAAGCTATGGTTGGGACTAATTGACGTCCATTTCAATTTATAATAGCGTATTCATGTTGTATGAGGTTATGGATTAAATAGTTAAGGATAATGATGCGCTTACTTAATAAATTATTTTGTACTAGTCTTGTATTACCCCTTGTTTGTTCCGCTGGTACTATGGGTAATGTAGGTCCTTCTAAGCTCTGGTCTATCCCTATTCAAGGGGGCTTTTTTGGGGCATCTCAAGGTAAAGAACAGCACGTTGATATTGATGGCCTGATAGGTAACGACTATACCGTAGACAACAACTCGCAAATTAGTGGACTTGTCGGTGTTGGTTTATATTTTAATGGTCCCTCTTACAATTGGTTTCAGCTGTCTTATGGAGTTGATGCTTTTTATTTAGGGAAAACCACAGTACGCGGCGATATTATTCAAGAGGACTTGTTTACTAACTTATCTTATAAATACAGCATTCAAAACGTGCCTGTTTATGCCGCAGCCAAAGCACTGATATTCACAAATAACCCCAGGTACAACTTCACAATAGATGCGGGGATTGGCCCTAATTTTATGTGGACTTCTGACTATCATGAAACCCCATTAGAAGACTTTGTTATCCCTGATCATGCATTTAAAGGAACCTCCACAACGAGTTTTTCTGTCACAGCTGGGGCTGGAATTCGCTTAAACAATATAATTGGGCCCATGCCATTGGAATGTGGTTATCGTTTCTTTTATTTAGGCCAAGGTCATTTAAATAGGGTTAATGATCAATACCTCGATAGCTTAAATACCGGTGATACCTATGCTAATGCCCTGGTGTGTGCGATAACTATATAAGTCATTGACTTAAAAAGGTATTTTACATGATGAAAAGACTCATGATAAAGAGGATATGGCATGTTGTTTTTCTTTTTTGCATCCATCATGTTGTTTCGGCAGACCCTAGCCCTGGTCGTTTTTTTACCATTTCCAGTTATGGATCGCCCGTTGATGTTGATGTGACCTTATGCCTCAACGTCAAAGGGAAAGTGCCTACAAGTTGCCAAGAGTATACTGTTTCTGCGGTTAATTTAAGTTTATTAACTGTGCCTATGCATATCTATCCCTATGCTGGAATTAAGATTAATTCTCCTTATTACTCAATCGGTTCAGGGTGCACTCCGTTAAGTAATGGATTTTGTATGTTTTACGTGAGTCACCGATCGTCAGCAACAATTCAGATTAAAGCGCCTGATTATATTATTATTGGTGCAGGTACTGCGGGTGCTGTTTTAGCGAAAAAATTAAGTGATGACATGCACACTTCTGTCGTGGCACTACAGAATGGGCCCAATCTGAATCAAGATCCGCTGATTAATCTTTCAAAAAATGCCGTTATTACGGTGGCATCAGGATTAATTGGACCGCCACTTTATGCACTTTCTGACACAATTTCACAACAATTTGCTGATAATCGGATGTTAAATTGGGTTTATGCAATACCGTTGGGTGGAGCATCATCGATCAATGCGGGTGCTTGGTGTCGTGGTACGAATCAAGTTTATTCGCAATGGGAAACATTAGCAGGGCCAAACTGGTCGGTGGCCAATATTCAGGATGCCTATGTTGAATTAGAAAATTATACCGGTCAAACGACTAATCCTGCTGCTCGAGGCTTTAGTGGACCTCTTCCGGTTCGGCAAGAGACTAGTCCCTCCCAAGTTTCAATTAAATTCTCACAAGCCATTATGAATGCTACGGGAGTGGGGCTTGTTCTGGATTATAATGATCCCAATACCCCTATCGGTGCTTCGACACAGGTGCAATATACGCAAATGGGTGCAAATGGGGCGTTACGTGCAAGCAGCTCCATTGTTTTTCTGAATAGTGAAGTGATGGACCAACAAGGAAATGGAGTAAATGGGCGTCCATTACATGTACTATTTAATGCTACTGCAGATAATGTGATTTGGAGTGGAAATACTGCCGTTGGCGTTAGATATTATCAGGATGGTATGAAGAGGGGGCTTAATGCAGCAAAGAGTCTTTATGCAACAAAAGGAATCATAGTCAGTGCGGGAATTAAGAGTAGTTCAATTCTTATGCGCTCTGGGGTTGGTCCGGCCTCATTATTGCAATCGCTCAACATTCCTGTGGTTTATGATAACCCGAACGTAGGTCAGGGGTTGGCTGATCAACCACATGTGATACTGATTTATACGTCGAATCCTAATGATACTCCTTCATCGTATTTGCTGCAGATTGCAGGCAATATTATTTCTGCTTTAGCCAATACGCCCATTGGCCAAGAACTTATTAAATACATTGGTTCTCAGGTGAATGTACCAAATGGTTTATTTGCACAAATTGCATGGTTACCAGATCCTAGTGGAGCCAATCCTGGAGTACGTGCGGTGCGATTTGCCTCAATAAATCCAATTCCTGGCATTACCGTGGTCTTCTTGGATCTGGTACAACCAGCGAGTCGTGGTTCTATCGTGATTAAAAGCAGAGATCCTTTTGTAGAACCTGCTGTGAACTTAGGCGAGTTTCAAGCGCAATCTGATCTCGCGCTTTATATCAGTACGATGCAAAATTATATTAAGAATATCAATGCTCAATTACAAAGTATTGATCCGACTTATCAGATGATTTTTCCCGATCCAGGGTTGCTTGATGATGTTCCGCAGTTAATTGATTTTATAAGGCAAGAAGTGGGGAGTAACATGGTTTTTCAAAGCCATTGTCGTATGGCACCCTTAAATCAAGGAGGGGTTGTAGACAGTACAGGCCATGTATATGGGGTGCAAAATCTTATTGTGGCGGATGCTTCCGTTGATCCTGTTGCGATGGATGGTACTCCTATGGCCACAGCTTATTTAGTTGCTGCAAATATAGCAAAAATGTTACAGGGACAATAAGTTCTACTATCTTGTATCTTGGCCAAAATGACGCGATTTTAGCGCTCCGATACTCACATACTTAGTGTATACCGCGTTTCGGTGCGCTAAAATCACATCATTTTGGCCGAATTGTAAACTGATCTTAAGAGTGCAGATACTGTCTTTAATCTTAAGGTTTGTTTTTAAAGACAGTATCTACAATCAAAGGCTATTTATTTTAATAAGGCTAATCGATATGTTCCTATTTCTTGGAAGCCAAGTGATTTATAAGCACGTACAGCAGCACGCTCATTGCTGAATAGAATAGCTCTTTTGATTTGTTTCACCATCGCTTGTTGTAGGCAAAAATACACAGCTATTCTGGCAAAACCTTTATTTCTTAAAGGAGGGGGGGTATAAACTGGACCGATTTGCACAATATCCGGTAACTGGGCATTGAATCCACATAGTGAAACAGGGATATTATCTACAAATAAAACCCACCGATTTTGACTCAGCCGCGTATCTTGAATTTCATCCATCACAGATTCCTCAAGTTTAGGATCGCCAGCGTCATCTCCTAGTGCTTCTATATGATAAGCAATAAGCCATTCTTTGATGACCTCTATATCACACTCTTGCATTGTTTTGAGGGCGCAATGATATAAATGCATTGCTTTGGGTATTATCATCTGTTCAAGATTAAGTAAGAATAATTGTTCTTGATAATTAATGGCGAATTGAGACGAGGATAATTCCAGCTTATCCATGACAAAACGAGCTTGCGAATCTTCGCCTAATATGCCAGCAATTGCTCTTGTTCTTTTCAGTTTAAACGTATCAACCAAAGCGGATAATATGGAAAAATTTTCAGTTTGCATCATGACATTTCCATTCCAATAATGCGCTAAAACCCCATTAAGTTGGGTATTCTCAAACGAGCCATAATATTCGCCATGAAATGGTGCATCCTGATAGGTGATTCCTGAGTAATATAAATTGTTCCTCATGAACATGGTCGTTTCTTGATAATGATTGAGATAGGATGACAATTCCTCGATATGTGATTGGTCTAGTTTTTTTATCTCGATCATGATGTTCCCCATATGATGCATCTTTTTGAATATATTCTATTCATCAATAGGAAAGCAAATTTGCTGAAATATGAGCACTCATGCTGGTTGGATTATTGGATCCAACCAGCATGCAGAGTTTGTTAAGAAGGTATTAGTTTCCACTAACTTCCAGTGTAAAATCGATATTACCGCGGGTAGCATGGCTATAGGGACAAATCTTGTCATGTGTTTCCTGTACCAACTCACGTGCCTCAGCGGTTGGCAGGGAAGGGACATTGACATTCATTTTCACCGCAAGGCCAAACCCACCACCTTCACGTGGTCCAATAGAAACGTGGCATGTTACAGTTGTACCCTCAACATTTTTTTTGTGCTGGCTTGCCACAAATTCCAATGCGCCACCAAAGCATGCTGCATAACCAGCAGCAAAAAGATGCTCGGGAGTTGTCGTGTTAGGTAAACCCCGGCCTCCCATCTCTTTGGGAACAGAAAAATTGGCGCTCACAGAATGATCCGTAGTTTCCGAATGGCCATTTCTCCCTCCTGTATTAATCGCTGTTGCAGTTACTAGAGGTTTTATGGTGTTGGCTGACATGTTTTACTCTCCTTGTTAATAAGTTATTTGGGGCAACCTTTTAATCACAAAGCATTGTTCTTGCCTCGAAAAGAAGTTCCCAATCAGTATAGTTTATTTATTTGGTACGCAATACTCTCAAAAATCTTTTTCCTTCAGTTAACCCCAGAGTGGCTGAAATTACTGACGGAACGCCCTATGGGCGCAACAACGCTTGCTGGTGCAAATGGTGCCGCGTCAACCGATATTATGGAAAGCATGTTGCTGAAATTGCTAAGACTTTGAAAATAGGACGCCAATCTCTAGGTAATTCTTAAATGATATGTGTAGGTCGGACCTTGGCCCGACAATAGCGAATTGTTTTCGAGAATAATTTTGGTTTTGTCGGGCCAAGGCCCGACCTACGCTAACTTAATGTCATTGATGCAAAAGTAGCTTCTTCCAGTTTCTCTTCTTCTTTTTTTAAGCTCACAATTTCTTTTCCTAGTTTTTCTCGCTGGACTTTCATGTCCCAAAGTTTGCGATGAGCTCCATTGGCGATTTCTTTCTTAATCTCTTCAATTTGTTTCGGAGAGAGTTCTTGTGTATGGCGATAGAACGCATACAGTTGCGCACATATCTCCTCAACTTTTTCCTCTTCAGTCAGTTTCTCACTGTCTGGCTTTAAGTGAAAATCAATTACACAACATAATGTGGCGCGTACGTTGTTCATATGCAATGCAGTTGCAAAGGCACGATAAGCAGCACTGTTGCGAACAAATAAAGGAATCAGCGGATTTTGTAAACTCCAAAAACCATCAAGTCGAATAACCTGAATAGGCATGTTATTCATCAATGCTAGCTTGGCTACCCCGGTGTAGACTCTGGGTGGCTCTTGACCGATTCTTGAAAAATTACCTTGTGGGAACAGTGCAACGCAACCCTTTTCTTTCAGTACTTCACTTGCTTTTTCTATCGCGCCAGCATTAGCAGTTCGTCCTTCACCTTTCTTTGCAGTGGCTTCTACTGGTATCGTTTGAAACATCTTCAGAAAACGAGCAACGCCGGGCAGGCCATTAAAACCCGTTGTGGCAAAAAAACGAGGTGGTTTGCCCTGCATTTTTGAGGCGACAACCGCTGCATCTACTAGGCCAGATTGATGTGGGCCTATGGCAATGAGGCTGCCTTCATCTTTTGTGTTATCAATCTCTAAATCGCCACTCTTTGTATGCATCATACGCATCATAAGCACCAAAAGGCCGGCTGCGACACGGGCAAAACGATCTTCGTAGTTAAGACGATTCTTCGACTCAGCGTATTTTAGAATGACGGCACACGTTGCTAAAGCAAGGCCTGTCAGCAGGATAAATTGCATATAAGCACTTGAGAAAGAGTCATCATTATTTTGATCGAAATGGCTATACATATGAACTACTCCTTGATCAGGGACAAATTGATTTTCGTGATTAATAAATTTAACCACACTCCTTTAAAATAAGATTTTGGTTTGCTGAACGTACTTTTGATGAGCTAGTTCTAACCAAGAGTTGCTATAGTACCTTTAAAATTGATGATGTCAATTAAACGGTGTAGGTCGGGCTAAGGCCCGACAATGCAAGCGCTGTCTGTTTTTACTATCATTTTTAGCCTGGTAATTTACGGAAGCTAACCGCTAAGCGGTTCCAGCTATTAATAGCGATAATTGCCATAGTGAGATCAACGAGTTCTTTTTCATGGAAACAAGTTAGGACTTCATTATAAATATCATCAGGAACATGGGACTCTGGTAATAAGGTAACTGCCTCCGTCCAAGCTAAGGCGGCGCGCTCGCGTGTATTAAAAAAAGGAGATTCTCTCCATACGACTACTGAATGAATGCGGCGTTCAGTGTCACCTTCTTTTACTGCTTCAGCACTGTGCATATCAACACAATAGGCACAGCCATTAATTTGCGAGGCACGTAGTTTAACCAGATTAAGAAGAGATGATTCTAACCCACAACTGGTGACATACTTTTCAACGCCTAACATCGCTTTAATCGCATCTGGTGCGGATTTATAAAAATCAATTCTTGTATGCATATGATTCTCCCTAAAATTTTTAATCAGATACCCTTATAATTTATAGCATGTCTATTCACTATCGAGTGTAACCTTGCGTGTCATAAAGCAAGGTCGGTATCAAGAAACATAGATTAGGCTTACTCTTGCTATGAAACATATAAAAAAATAAAGTATGAGTTTATTTCTTATTCAGGACGATCATATGAATTTGCTTAATCAAATCATGAGTAAAAAAGCAAAATATTTTGCCCTATTCTTAACTGTGCTTTTTGCTAAAAGCATGTATGCGAATGACAGTTCGTTTGGGGGTAGTGGTGCGTTGCCAATTCCTATGTCACAACCTGACATCAAGATGGTTAAAGAAGTCATTATAATCACCGGTAAGAACTTAAATAATTCTGAATGGGATGGTTCCTGGCATTTTAGTTGTGATTTCCAATTTAAAAATACCTTAAACAAAGCGCTCAAGGTATCTATGGGCTTTCCTTTTCCAATCAATAATGGAATGAGTGAGATCGCTCTTCCCCAAGGTCAAAAAACCAATGAAGGAAAAGCCCTGGTTTATGATTTCCAGGTGCGCGTGAATGATACTCCAGTTTCTTCACATAGAGAAAAAATTGCTCCGAATGAGGAAAAAAATTTAAATTACGAAGATGCTTACTTATGGGATACCACCTTTCCATCTTTGGCAACCGTCAACATTCACCATGATTATGTGACTGGAGCAACTTATGATGTAATGGGTTATCATTGGGTGTCCTATGTTCTCAAGACCGGAGCACTATGGCATGAGAATACCATTGGTCATACGCAATTAGAGGTTATTCCCAACACGCCTACTCGTCTGTGTTCTGAAATCAATCCTAAAGAAGAGTATCTTCAGCCTACACCGGCTGGTATCAAGATTGTTGGTGATGGCAAAAAAAGGAAATATGTATGGGATCTGGCTCATTTTCAACCTAAGTCCGATCTGTTGCTGTGCCTATATACACCAATAAGCTATGTTCGTCATACCATGATTTATCCCGCACTCAATTCAGAACATCCTGTGCGTGCTTTAGCAAAATTGAGGACTAAAGAATTGCAGATTTTACGCAATACAATTTATGCTCAATACGGACGACAATTTAACTCTCCTGACTTACAAAGTTACTTTAAAAAACAATGGTGGTACGAGCCCAATCCTGATTATTCAGACAGTCAATTAACTGAAGAAGACAAAAAATTGTTATCGTTGATTAATCAAGTGCATAAAGCATAGCCAGGGGTGGTCTGCGTGGTACTTCGAAGCATCGAAACCCCGAGTTTCACTCCGTTGTACCCAGACTACGCGCTAGATAAAGATTTATTTCTTTAAGCCATATCCCGTTTTAAAAATCCAGCTAATAATTGCCAGACATATTACGGTAAATGTTAAAATCATGGTGACACTAATGGTGAGACTCACATCACTATGCCCGTAAAAGCTCCAGCGAAAGCCGCTTACTAAATAAACAACTGGATTTGCTAGTGACACGCGATACCAGAAGGGAGGTAGCATATGAATGGAATAAAAACTGCCGCCAAGAAAGGTGAGTGGTGTAATGATGAGGAGCGGTATCAGTTGCAATTTTTCAAAGTCATCGGCCCATATGCCCGTGATAAAGCCCAATAGGCTAAAGGTCACGCTGGTCATAATTAAAAAAAATGTCATCCAAAATGGATGTGCAATATGCAGTGGCACAAAAAACCAGGCTGTTGTGAGTACAATCACTCCAATGATCACCGATTTCGTTGTTGCTGCACCCACATAGCCTAACACTATTTCGACAAAAGAAAGCGGGGCGGAGAGAATTTCATAGATAGTGCCTGTAAATCGCGGAAAATAAATGCCAAATGATGCGTTGGATACACTTTGTCCCAAAACGGTTAGCATAATCAGGCCCGGCACAATAAAAGCACCATACGGTATGCCATTGATATCTTGCATGCGGGAACCGATAGCAGATCCAAACACAATAAAATAAAGGACAGTCGAGATTACCGGAGAGGCAATGCTTTGCCCAAGCGTACGCAACATGCGCGCCATTTCAAATGTATAAATTGCACGAACACCACGTATATTCATTTTGTCTCCAACAATCCAATGAAAATTTCTTCTAAGCTGCTTTGATGACTATTAATTTCCTTGGGGCGTATGCCATGCGATTTTAGACTATCCAATACCTCTGAAATATCATTCTCCGCTTCAGCATCATAAGTCAAAATCAATTTGCCACCGTTGTCATTTTTTTCCAGCGTCAACGGATAGTCTTTTAATCCTGGGGGTATGGTTGCTAGTGGCTCGCGTAAAACGAAAATCATCTGGTGTTTACCCATTTTCTGCATTAACGTTGTTTTATCTTCAGTCAGAATTAAATTGCCTTTATCAATAATACCCACGCGGTCGGCCATTATTTGTGCTTCTTCGATGTAATGCGTGGTGAGAATAATCGTAATACCTGTTTCGCGTAAGGTACGTACTTGCGCCCACATGGATTTGCGCAATTCCACATCGACGCCTGCTGTAGGCTCATCTAAAAAGAGAATCTCAGGTTCGTGTGATAGCGCTTTGGCTACCATGACTCGGCGTTTCATCCCACCTGATAAATGTTGAATCTGCTCGTCTTTTTTACTCCACAGTGAAAGACGCTTCAGTAGTTCCTCAATATATAAAGAATTCTTTGCCTTGCCAAATAAACCTCTGCTGAAGGTCACTGTGTCCCATACTGTTTCAAATGCATCAGTCGTGAGTTCTTGGGGGACTAAGCCGACAGCCGCACGTGCCTCGCGGTATTGGGCGATGTTATCATAGCCCGCTATGGCAACAGTGCCACTAGTGGGTTGCACAATGCCGCAAATGGCATTAATGAGCGTTGTTTTGCCTGCGCCATTCGGACCAAGCAACGCAAAAATTTCACCCCGGCGAATCTCTAGGTTGATATCATCTAGTGCTTTAAAACCATTGGCATAAATCTTTTGCAGCTCTGTAATCGAAATAGCAATATCGTTTGGCATGAATGGCGTTACTCCCTTGTATCTTAAAGATAATTATGCGGCCATCGAGAATTATATGCTACGCTCAATTTCAGTTACTAGCCATTATCCTAAGTAAAAGTGGGTTGGGCCTTGGCCCGACTTACGACAGTAGATATTCATAGTGGAAGCCAACAGTTTTTTTTACGATAATTAAGATGTACCTTTATCAAACAGGGCAAGCTGATGAAAATTAACCACATTAAAAAAGAAGTAAAACTATTTTTACTTAATTCTTTTAGAATTAAGGATATTGGTTATGCGGATAATCTTTTTGATACAGGGGCGATGCATTCGTTATTTTTCATTCAATTATTAGTTTTTATCGAGAAGAAATATAAAATTGATCTTGAGGTTGGTGAGTTTGAGCCAAAGCAGTTAACGAGTATTGATGCGATTGCTGACTTTATTGCGAATAAACTATAATTCAAATGGTTACTGATAAAGTTTTGGCCGGATCAATGTATGTAGAAATGGACACACGACATGAAACAAAAAAAACTGACTCTTCTTGGTGCAGGGACAATGGGTACAGGCATTGCCCAGCTGTTTGCACAATGTGGATTTTATGTCACCTTAATTGATAATCTCCAATCGCAATTAGATATAGCAAAAGATGTTATAGCTAAAAATTTACACTATTTGTTATTAACGCAAAATGTGCCCTCGAAACATTCCATTGAAACAATATTGGCATCAATTTCTTTTACAACACAACTCGATGAGCTTAAGCACTCTGAATACATTATTGAAAACATCCCTGAACATTGGGAACAGAAAAAAGCGTTATACCAGGTATTAAATGAACAATGCAGTACAACCTGTATTTTTGGGGTAAACACATCGTCCATCTCGATTACTAAAATCGCATCACTTGTTGCGCATCCTCAACGCGTTATAGGGACACACTTTATGAACCCAGCGCCATTAATGCCTATGGTCGAGGTGATTAAGGGGTATCACACTGACGAATTGACTATAGAAAAAACCAGGTCGCTACTTGAGCAAGTTCATAAAAAAATGATTGTTGTAAAGGATTCCGCTGGTTTTGTGAGTAATCGGGCAATGATGATTTTTATTAATGAAGCCATTTTTATGGTACAGGAACACATTGCTTCAATCGAAGACATTGATATTTTATTTAAACAATGTTTTGGCCATAAAATGGGGCCATTACATACGGCAGATTTGATTGGTTTGGATACGGTTCTCTATTCTTTAGAATCAATATATTCACAGCTCAATGATCCAAAGTATCGACCATGCTGGTTATTAAAAAATATGGTCGATGCCGGGCTTCTTGGGCAGAAAACGAAAAAAGGATTTTATCAATATGAATAAGGTTTGTTTAATGCATTAGCTTGAGCCAAAAGTTACCCGTTATCGCGGGATTGTATCTGTTAGGTAATTCGTTGCCAAAGCTCAAGAATCGTAGGCTGGGCTGTTAAGCCCAGCATGTAACATTGCCAGCTAAGGATTTGGAGTGTAAGAATTAACTCTGCAAATGCTGGGCTTAACAGCCCAGCCTGCCCGTGCTATTTTTGTCAACGAATTACCTAATATATACAGGGATGACGCGGCAGTGTTTTTCACTCAAGCCAGCAAATTGTAAACAAACCTTAAGATCCTAAGGAGAGGAATTTTGCCTAACTACCAACCTCAATATGTGAAACAACAGCAACTCTTTAAGCAATTTATAGAAAGTTGCTTGCATCCTTATGCATCACGCTTTGATAAAGAACAACAGATTCCGCGCGATTTCTTTTATACATTAGCCCAAAATGGTTTTTTAGGTGCGGGCATTCCTAAGCGATTTGGTGGGCAGCAATGGGATGAATTGACTGTTGGTATCATGCATGAGTCGTTTGCTAAAGAGCTGTGTTCCATGGCAAATATTTTAACTGTACTGGGCATGGTGAGTAAGTCGCTTATTCAGTTTGGTTCCGAGGTGCAGAAACAAACCTGGCTACCTCAGATTGCATCTGGGGATGTTTTAGCAGCATTGGCATTAACTGAATCAAATATTGGTAGTGATTTGGAACATGTTGAAACTCAGTTGGTGGATAAAGAGGATGCATTCATTCTGAAAGGGAGCAAAAAATACATCACTTTAGGACAAATCGCGGATTTATTTTTAGTTTTAGCAAACTGCCAAGATCAACCCACAGCGATTCTTGTCGAAAAAAGCACACCAGGCGTAACTATTTCACCTATGTCTCATTTTTTAGGGTTACGCTCTAATATGTTGGCAGAAATTTCTTTTGATAATTGCCGTATTCCCAAAACCAATGTATTAGGTCGTATTGGTATGGGGCTTAGCTATGTTGTCCAGGCAGCTTTGGATGAAGGGCGCTATACAACCGCATATGGATGTGTTGGTCTAGGACAAGCATGCTTGGATGCAGCACTTCGCTATGCGCAAGAACGAAAACAATTTGACCGTACCTTAGATGAGCATCAGTTAATTCAAAAAATGATTGCTGAAATGATTGTGCAGGTTAAAGCTGCCCGCGAATTGTGTTTTTATGCGGGGGTGCTGAGACAACAAAAAAATCCGGCATACATTGCAGAAACTTTAGTCGCCAAATACGCTGCGTCAAAAATGGCTGTTTTTGTATCAAATCATGCACTGCAAATATTTGGTGCAGCGGGTTTTGAGGAAACATATCCTGTTGCACGATATTACCGAGATGCTAAGGTCATGGAGATCATCGAAGGAACCTCACAAATGCACGAAATTCTTATTTCTAAGCTTTGCAGCAATTCATAGAGGATGTTTTATAAAATGAACTCTTCAGTGCAGCACACAACAATTTTCTCCTTATTCGAGGAACAAGTAAGGAAAAATCCAGAAAATACTGCTATTTTCCTAGAAGATCGCCACATTTCGTATGCGGTCTTTAATAAACAAGTCAATCAATATGCACGGTATCTGCAAAGAAAAGGGCTGCCATTAAATGGAATTGTTGGCATTCAACTCCCGCGTTCTTTTGAAATGCTTGTGGCTATTTTTGCGGTATTAAAAGCGGGAGGTGCCTATTTACCAATCGATCCTCTAGCGCCCGTACTGAGAAATCAAACCATCATTGAAGACAGCCAAATCCAATTTCTAATCGTAGATGATCCTTCATTATTAACCGCCAAATCTGGATTAGATAATCTTCAGGTATTAAGCATTCGTGATCAGGTGTGTGATGAAAAATGCCATAATTTGAATCTACTGCGAGAAAAGCATGATTTAGCTTATGTGATGTATACCTCAGGAACTACCGGAAAACCCAAGGGGGTTATGATTTCGCATCAGGCTCTGGCTAACCGAATTCTCTGGATGCAAAACACATTTCCCTTACAAAGCCATGATGTTGTGTTTCATAAAACACACACATGTTTTGATATTTCTGTTTGGGAGACTTTCTGGTGGTCTGTTGCGGGCGCAGGAGTGGCCCTTTTGCCACCCCAAAAAGAACATGACATTAAGTTATTTATTCAGATGATAGAGCACTATCAGCTTCATGTTATTCATTTTGTACCTTCTGTATTACGTATCTTTTTAAGTTATATTGAGCAGGATTTTTCAATGAATCGCTTACGATCTTTAAAGTATGTCTTTTCAAGCGGAGAAGCGCTTGATGCGCGAAGCGCTAATTTATTTAATAAGCTGTTTCAAAACCAGGGAACACAATTAGTTAATTTATATGGCCCTACAGAGGCCACAATAGATGTTTCTTATTTTATTTGTGAGCAGCACAAGCGCTATCGAACTATCCCAATTGGAAAACCTATCCAAAATACGCAATTATTTGTGTTAGATGAGCAGCTTAATTTAACGGGTTTCGAACCTGGGGAACTATTCATTTCTGGAATTGGATTAGCTCAAGGTTATTTAAATAACCCAGAGCTTACCCAGGCATCTTTCATAGATAATCCTTATCTGCCTGGAGAAAAAATGTATCGTACTGGCGATATAGTTCGTTGGAATAAAAAGCATGAATTATTATTTTTAGGCCGCAAGGATGATCAGGTAAAAGTACACGGCATACGCATTGAATTAGGAGACATACAATATCATTTATTAGAGCACCCCAACATCCAGGATGCAGTTGTTGTCTGTGAGAAAGTGAGTTTTTTTGAGCCTAGAATGGTCGTATTTTTAGTAGCGCATAACAAGCAAATAGAGCTTAGTAGCGCTGAACTGAAAGCGTTTTTAAAAACCAGAATTCCAGATTATATGGTTCCTGAGCACTACATCTGGTTAAGTACATTGCCTATAAAAGAAAATGGCAAAATAGATAAAGAGAAGCTATTGAGTTCCATTTAATTAGCGTAACTCTGCTGACAGAAATGACCTATACTTAAAATTAAAAGACAGTTGTTGTAGTAGACGGTAATTCAGACTCAGTTACCCCATTTATATACCATCTAATTAGTGTCTATTAAATTGCGCGACCAAAGAAATGGAGCCTTTAATAATGAATGCAAATGACCACTTAAACAAAGTTGCTATTGTAGGTATGGCTGTAAAACTTCCTGGTGCTAATGATCTTGATGAGTATTGGGATCTATTGAGGTTTGGCAAAGAAGCAGTGACTAAACTTTCTGCCGAGCAATTACAGGGATCAGGTATTTCCGAGCAATTAATCGTTGCACCCAATTACAAACCATACAGAGGTATCTTAGATAACTTAGAAGCATTTGATACTCCTCCATTGGCAAATACTAGCAAAAATTTTGAAGCGTTAGGCGTGCAAGGCAAAGTGATGTCCCATTTAACGCATCGTGCTTTGAGTTCCATGAGCAGTAATGCAAATGGCTTAATCAAAAACACTGCTGTTTATATTGGTACAAATAATCAGCCATCCTCTCATTTCTTAGGCTCCGCCTATTACCAGGCGATTGATACACAAAAAGCAATAGAGAGGTATTATTCAAAAGTAGTTGCACCTTATATTTCTTATCAATTTGGATTTCAAGGAAGCTCCATTGATTTATATACGGCCTGCTCATCTTCTTTAACCGCGGTGATACAAAGTTGCCGAGAGTTAAATAGTCATCAATGTGATATGGCTATTGCTGGGGCGTGCTTAATCGATTTGCCCCAGGAGGTTGGGTATATTTATGAAGAGAACGGATTATTTTCCTCTGACGGTCATTGCCATTCTTTTGATGCTTCAGCCTGCGGTACTTTATACTCAAATGGTGCTGGCTTAGTTGTTTTAAAGCGACTTGAAGATGCAATTGCTGATCATGATGAAATCCATGCGGTTATTATTGGATCTGCTATGAATAATGATGGCAATTCGTCAAAAGAAGGATTTATGGCCCCAGGAATTCATGGTCAATATACGTGCATACAATCGGCTTGGAAAAATGCAGGGATTGAGCCCAGTGATCTTGATTATATTGCTGCTCATGGCTCCTCAACCAAGCTTGGTGATGCAACAGAAATATACGCACTGAAAAAAGCATTTAAAGACGTTACAGGAACAAATCGTTGCCCACTAAGCTCGGTAATCAGCAATCTAGGCCATACGGGCATAGTATCTGGCATGGCTTCAATCATTAAAACAGTACTGATGCTCCAAAATAAAGCAATAGTTCCTTCAATTAATTTTGAAACCCCAAATCCAGATTTCATGTTGGAGGATTCCCCCTTATATATTGCTACTCAGTTACACGACTTCCCCCAAATAAAAGACCACTATTTAGCAGGGGTGTCTAGCTATGGTGCGGGTGGAAGTAACACGCATCTAGTTTTGCGTAGCTTTATGTAACTAATTGTCGTTATAGCTTGGCGCAGCGTAGTGGAACCTAGGATTAAGCAAGTGTAGGTCCAGCCGATGATCATTCATCACTCAAGTTCGACTTCAATGGTATAAAACGATTCAGTTTGCCCGAATACAAATAGATAATTTCAGGTACTTCAATAATGCTTATTTTGGCATCATGGAATCCAACTTTGCATAAACGTGTGCGTATATTGTTTTGGAGCTGAAGCTTGTTGATATAACCCGTGGTTACAATCTTAATATTGGCCCCCTCTATTGTTTGTTCGACTTGATATTCTAGAATATTTTTTTCTGGTAACAGCGCACCCAAAAAAAGCGAGTGATGAACAAAAATATTGCCTGGATAATTAAAGTCACACCCAGGTCGACCTTTAGGTGCTTTGATAAGCTGATGTTGAATACCACAATCACAGGTTTTATTTAAAAATAAAATTTCATCGGCGTTTTCATAGCGGATGAGTGGCAAAGTATAATTATATAAATTAGTTATATACACTTTGGTTGCCATAACTCCTGTATCAACAGGGCGATTTTGTGCATCCAACGGCTCAATAATGCATAGATCATCATTCAAATGCATTTCATCCGTATTCGCTCGGCAGTTTAGTCCTACCATCCCTTCAGTACAGCCAAAAATATTAAACACATCCACTTTAGGCCAGGTTTCTTTGATTAACGCCAATGTTTGTTCAAAAAGTGGTTCTCCGCCAAGAAAAAGAATCATGGGCTCAATTTTTATTTGTCCTTTTTGCACTAATTGACATACTTTGTGAATGTATGACGGAGCGGCAGTCAAGATATCAGGACGAATTTGATTGAGACGAGTAATGACTACGTTTAAGGGGGTTATCGCCATGGGCAGGAAGTAGGTATTTTCATTATGTCGCCCAAAGGTTTTTGCTAAAGAGTAGGCGGCAACAGCTGTGTTTGCTACAAACAAACTCACCATTTTTGAATGTACATTGAGTTTTTTAGTGATAAGCTGCGTGCGTTCATGGTTATAGAGTGGAAAGCGGAAAAATGCAGTGTGAAATGTAATCCACTCATCCCAATCATAAATAAATATGCCTCGTTTGCCACTGCTTCCCCCTGTTGCCACGGCATGATAATTAGAAAATAGGTACAAGGTATCGAGCCTATCATTTTTTTGGCTCACATGCTGTTCAACTAAGGCTAAGGACAGCTTGGGATCGGTGACAATTGCATCCCAGTTTTCCATTAGAATGGTTTTATTTATCGTAGGAAGTTCGTCTAATCGTTCTTTGGTGAAGTGCTCTACGTTGATTTTTGCCAGTGTTTTTTTATACCAGGGAGATTTTGATTTAGCGTGTAGTAATAATGCTCTTAGTCTTTTATTGATTAGCTCTTGCAGTATTTCTTTGGAATAGTAGATTGCTTCTTGATTTTTTAGAAACTGTTTCTTGAAATCTTGAGTGTGTTGTAAGGTTAATTCACGTGGCGTTATTGACCTATAATTCTGCTCAGGGCGATGAAACAAATGATTGAGTCTATTTAAGAAGCGTGAAAAAGACATATAGTTACCTTTCTTAATGCTCTTGAGATCATTATTCCTTCCTTTGAAGCTTTCCCATGTTTTTAATCCTTTGATTGTAGTATAGATTGTTTTACATACGTTGGTTCAATATCGCCAAGCATAAAAATAAGAAAATTAAATTGGTGAGACCACTTTTAATTTTTGAAGAAATATGGCATCTATCATGACGCATATACTTATTTTTAATAAAGAGTCTAAAAAGGAGAAGGATAAAGATATGAACCCTACACAATATAGTGTTCAAGAAACACGAGCAAAAGATGTAAGTATTAAAATAAATCAACAAGAATTTGAAGTAAAAGGAGTGTGCAAAAGCTTTTTATTTACAAGTTCAAGTCTTTACAAACATAAAAGGAAACAACCCTCATGAATGAGAGTATTGATCAAAAACAACCACGCTCAAACGAAGAGCTCATTGATTTCAGAAAAAAACACTTTTTACCTACCGCTGGATTTTACCATAAAGAACCAATCCAACTTGTTAAAGCACAGGGAACGTATGTATGGGACTCTGAAGGAAAACGTTACCTTGATGCCATCGGTGGCATTGTGTGTATCTCAGCTGGGCACAATCATCCTAAGATCAAAAAAGCACTTATTGATGCACTAGAAGATGATGTAATACAACATACAAGTCTTCTTTATTTAAATCAGGCACCTATCGATACCGCAGAGCGTTTGCTTGAAGAAGCACCTAATGGCATGGATAGGGTATCCTTTACTAATTCCGGTTCAGAGGCTAATGAGCTTGCCATCATGGCAGCACGTCATGCAACTGGAGAAACGATGGTAGTGAATGTGCGTCACTCGTATCATGGCGGTACTTCTGCGGCACTTGCCTCATGTGGCCATTCAATCTGGCGCTTCAAAGCACAGCCAGTTACGGGCGTAACTTCTGCGGTTGAACCCTATTGCTATCGCTGCCCATTTAAACAAAAACCTGACAGTTGTGATCTGTCTTGTGCGAAAAATGTTGAAACAACCATTCAAAATTCGACACACGGAAAAATAGCTGCGTTTATACTAGAGCCAGTGATGGGCGTAGGTGGTTTTATTACTCCTCCGGATGACTATTTTACTGAGGTCGCCCGTATTGTGCATAATTACGGTGGTAAATACATTAGTGATGAAGTCCAAACTGGAGCAGGTCGTGGGGGCGGTGATGTGTTACTAACCAAAACTTTGGATATCGATGCCGATATGGTAACTATGGCTAAAGGATTAGGTAACGGTGCTGCAGTTGGGGCAGTCCTGATGAAAACTGAGGTTGCTGAAACGATGACTGGAAAAACGTATTTTAATACGTTTGCCGGTGACCCATTACAAATGATCCAGTCTAGACTTACATTGGAAATTATTAAAGAAGAACAGCTTGTTGAAAATGCACGAGTTATGGGCAATCAACTAAAAGATGGTTTCCAGCAATTACAAAAGAAACATCCCATCATTGGCGATGTTCGCGGACGTGGTTTGCTTTTAGGAATTGAGCTCGTCAAAGATCCTATAACAAAAACTCCAGCATCTGATGAAGCATTCCAGTTAATGGATCTGTGTAAGGATAAAGGGCTATTAGTTGGCAAAGGTGGACAGTATGGTAATGTCTTCCGCATAGCGCCACCGTTGACAATTAATCAGGAACAAGTGGATTTCATACTCACAACACTTGATCAATCTTTATCAGAGTTAGCACGATTGTATACTCTTTAAAAAATAGGTCTCAGGTCGAGAAGACCTGAGGCAGGTGACCCGTTTGCTTGCAAACGGGTACGCTTGGTTGTCTACGCGCATCCCAATTCACCCTGTGGTCAACATACCACAAGAAATACCGGTGACGGTTTTACTTAAAAGCGGTAAATCTTTTCTTTTCATCGCCTCAATCTGAATGAGATTCAAGGGATGGATCATGGTTGATCTGAGTTGAATACTTTCCCCAAGCCAAGGCTGATGAAAACAAAAATCTTCTTCACCCGTTATTTGATAGAAGAATAGGATGGTTGACTCTAGTTCTTCCTGAAAAGGCTGTAGATATTCATCGGAGCCAGTCAATTGGCATAAGTACTGTTCCCAGATAGGAAGGTACACTTTAGAAAGAGTGACACCGAGTTGTTTTACAAAGGCGGCAAAAAGGGCATTTTCCTTATAAAGCGCCTTAAGCCTAGTTTGTCCAGGCTCATTGAGTTCTGACCAGGTGGAGCCCACACCCCACCACGTTGGGAAAAGAAGTCGAGTTTGAGTCCAGCATAAGATCCAGGGGATGGCTCTGAGTTTTCTTTGATCAGGCCCAGATTTCCGTTTAGTTGGGCGCGAGCCAATCTTCAGTTCTGTCAAAAAATGATAAGGTGATGCTTGTTCAATTGTGGGCCAAAACCATTCACTTTGAATCAGTTCTTTATATTTTTGGCTGACTTTTGCGGAAAATAATAATAATTCCTCGGGATAATCATCAGGCGTGTTTTTATCTTTTTGTGCATAGATATCAAGGAACTTGTCAATCTGACTTTTGAGGATCGAACTTGAACCAAATAGTCTTGCAATCATTTCGCCCTGAATCGTCACTTTATAATTAGCCATCACTTCCTTAGACCAAGAGGCGGTTTGCTCATTGATATCCCCACCTCCACGCTCAATACTTCCGCCAGACCCATGAAAAAATATGGGTCTTAGGTTCTTATTTTCCAGTGTAGACTGAATACTTTTGAAGCTTTTCGCAATCATGAGTCGGGAAGGAAATACTCCATTTTCTTTAGACGAGTCGGAATAACCCAGCATGACTTCATAGTTGCCATCCCATTGTGTCAGATGCTTTTGTCTAATATCTTCAGTGATTGAGTGATTTAGAATTGTATCAGCGCTGGTGAGCGCAAGTTGATTTTCAAACAAGGGCACAACAGGAAGAGCGTAGCTTCCAAAAATTCGTTTTACCAGACTAATGCCATTTTTTATGTCCTCAGCAGATTCAACCATGCTGAGAATAAAACCGCGTATATAATTTTTGGGATCCGTTCCATGAGTTATAGAGTAGACTTGCTCAAGCATTTTGGTAATCGTCGTTTTTTCGATACTTGTTAAACTCTCTTTTACAACGGTTGAATCCTCTCTGAGCTCTAAAGGGATCACCAGTGCGGGATAGAGCTGAAAAATACCGGAAATAACGGAGAACTGTTCGAGTTCGAAATGGATAAACGTTAAGGTATTTGTTTGTATCGCAGTTAATTCTTTTTGGAATGCAGATACGGTTTCATAATCTCTTGATTGTATTTTTCTAAGAGCGTGTGCTTTTTCAATAAACTGGTGGATCTGATTTTCTAATGTTTTGTTTGCATTTAATGAGGTTGTGAGCGTGACGATCTCTAGTACTTCTTTAAGACTTTTTTGAATGTAGTCAATAAAAAAAGATCGAGAAAGCTCAAGGCTTTTAACCATGATTTCTTCGTTAACACCTGAGTGCCCATCTTTATCACCTCCTACCCAGGTACGTAATTGAATAGGAATGCCTTTGACTAAAAAGGAATGATAAAGTTTGATGTTGAGCGGGCTGAGTGCATATTGATAAATGTATCGAGCCTCATCTTCTACGCTTGGTTTTTCATAGTTGGCAATATTAATCTGCAGTGAGATTTTAAGCATTTGATCGAGATAAGACTCATCCATCAGATAGGGAGATTTCAGCGTGTCGACAAGATAGTCGCGAATTGCTTTAAACAACGTTAAAAACTCATTGGTACGCGCTTCTGTTGGATGTGCTGTTAAGACATAATGAATGCCTTGAGGTTTGTCAGAGTAGGCTTTTTCTTTTCTTTGGTTGATACGGAAAATGCGGTAGGCGTTTTCACAGGCATTAATGAGCTCCATCATGAGTGAAAACCCATGGGCAATTTGATAAAGCTGACTACTATCAAGTTGAGCAAGTTCAATTTGCAGGCCATGCAGCGCCTTTCTCAGTGCAAACGTTTTATTCCCAATTGTATCTTGCATGGATAGTCGTATTTGCTCAATGCGGTCGTATGTTTCTTTGCCATAGACGTCTGCAATGGCTTTCCCTAAACGAGTAAGGGACCAGGAAACCATATGACTGAGTTCTCTTGGCAGATGGGAGACATTTGGGTTCATCGAAACTCCGATTTCTAAGAGGGGCTGTCGTTTCTCGATTGTAATATACTTCCATGTACCGAAAAACATTTTGTTTTCAAGAGCATGTCGGGCCTACGCTTACTTCAGCTGATTCTCAACCTCAAATTACAGAGGAGCGCTCTACCGTTGACTGATCCCTCATGGCTGAATGAGGCAACAATTTCGGGTTGAGTATTGATAAATTGGCTAACTCGTTCCTTTGCTTTTTCCCAATTGTCTTTGTTTAACGCATAAAAGTAGCCATTGTTATTGATCATATGAGTTAGCAGATGAGGAAAAAAGTTGATCATGCCAATACGTGGAGCAAAAAATAAAATATCAATGTCTCCATTGTCTCCATTAAAGTTTTTTATAGCATCCAGAAGGTTAGGAAGATGTAGCGCGCCCACTAGCATGACGATAACATCAGGTTTATATAAAGAATGCTGTTCAGAAATTTGACTGGCTATAATTTGGTCACGAAGTTCCTGGTTTTCTTTATTTGCTGTATCTGCCGCGAAAAAAGGATATAGTTTTAAAGACGATTCAATAAGTTCCTTTCTACCGAGTTCTTTATCTGCATTTATTGGATAGAGTACTTCAATGCGTTCTTCATAAGGTATTTCCAGGGCTATTCTGCATGTAAGGTTTTTTTCTCTGATTATTTGTAAAACATACAATAAAAAACTAGGACCATGACATGAAAGATGCTCTTCTCCTATTAAAATCAACTTCATTTGTTTCACTACATTAATAATACACGCATTTATTATACTGATTCGTTATTAAGGAATGCTTAACTGTAGCAGTTTGTTTCTATTTCTATCATTGATGAGTCATGTTAGGTCGCCTGGCCCATTTATTGGGTAAACTTTGCTGGGGTCATTGTGGGGTTTCTTATTACCCGCTATTGCATGAGCGAGCGTAATGCGGGAAATAGGTCTTAAGAACAATAGATCTGTTCTTATATACCACCACTTGTTTTGCTATGCTTCTAATAGTTATTAATATTAATTAGGGAAGATTTTGTCATGGAGCGAAATAAAATGAATGCTCCAAACCACAGGGAAGTTTTTCAATTTGATCCAGTAGCCAAAATTCTTCACTGGATTCTTGCGCTGTTAATAATAGGGATGTTGATTTTGGGATGGTACATGGTTGCCATTGGCCTTGAGCCTCGTAGTCACTGGTATTTCAACTTGCATAAATCAATAGGGATTATTGTAGGGGTGCTCGTTTTATTTAGATTATGTTGGCGTTTTTTTCACAGACCAGGGCCTTATTCAGTAACGCTTCCTTTATGGCAAGTTAAGGCTTCTAGGGTTGTCCATGGGTTGCTTTATGCATTGATCATTTTAATGCCCTTAACGGGTTTTTTAGGTGAGTCATTCAACAAGTTTGGCGTGGCCTTTTTCGGGTTGCCTATTTCAATTGGGGTGAATGTAAATGTAGATGCATCAAATCAACTCCTAAATATTCACGGGATTTTTGCCTGGATATTGTTAACCTTGATTATCATACATATTCTTGCGGCATTGAAACATCTGCTGATTAACAAAGATAACGTATTTAGAAGGATGTGGTTTAGCAAGCGCGGGTGAAATGAGGTGAAACCAGGTTCTAGCTTTTCGAACATTCATAGAGGCTACTCTTGCTGGTAGCCAGAAAGTACTGGGTGAAGGCGAAGCCGTAACCCGGGGTTTCAGATAAAAAAATCAGGATCCTCATTCTTCCTGGGTGCCGCGTCGCTTCACCAGGCTGCAACTCTCTCATACTGAGCTAAATGTGTTCATATTTCTGGTGCGCTTAGGTTTAGAATGATTTTCTTTAAGCACAGTCGGCTCGCCTTTTTTAGCGAAAAAACTTTTAGTGGAAAGCGGTGATTTTAATTCTGCTTCGCCTGCTTTTCTTTTTAATTGCTTGCGCGTATTTTTTGCAGGTCCATCTTCAAGTGTTTTCTTTTTTTGTTGTTCTATTGTCGAGGCTCGGGGCATATTTTTTGCTTTGGTTGAAGCAGCACGAGTTGGTTTACTATCCATTGCTTGATCATTGCCAGGTCTTTGGGAGACCGAGAACATTCTTCGTGCTGTATTCCTATTTAGTGCTTTTTTGTTTAAGGCAGATACTACTTGTTCAGGAAGGTCTGGCGTTAGGCTAGGAGAACTTGTTGTGGTTTTAATGCGCTTAGATTTTCCACTGTATAGCACGTCTAAAGAAGCGCTACATTCTTTTCTAGTAGGATAAAATGCGTTTAGAGTCGCTTGATGGAGCTCACTAAATGTTGTACATAGCTCTTGAATATCTTTATAGCCTTGCTTACCTTGTGCTGGATTACGTAACTCCACAACCACTGCTTTTACAGGATCTTCCTCACTCCCAAGATTAGCGATTGGTATAAAGCGGTCTGTTAAACAACCTATTGGATCTGCGGGGGCACAATCAGGATCTACAGGGATGCCTTGAAATGTTTGCTGATAAAAATCATCAAATAGTTCCATGAAAGAATCACATTTAAACATCAAATGTCCAGCATGCTCTTCAGTATTTCCTACTCCTCCATTAGCAATTTTTATAGCGCGCTGACAAAAGGTTTTAATATTTCTTTTAGGAATATTCTTTAATAAGTGTTGTTCATAAGGATGGAGTTGTTTAAAAAAATTCGCCAGTGTTGTTTTCATAAAATAGGGGAAAATAGACTTTTTCAGGGTATTCGCTAAGTCGATAGCAATTTCATTGACTTCTTTATCCGTTGGCGGTTTGCCTTCACCTCCTTTAGTGATTTTGGCTTTTTTATGTTGTTGGGCTATCCATAAAGCGTCTTGTTGAAATAATGTCACAAGATAATTTTCACTGGTGGAAATCATGGCTATTTCATACGCCATCCCTCTTAAGAAATCTTTAGCACCAATAGCGTTGCCAGGGAATTTGTAGGTTGTAAAAAATTGATCAGCGAGCTCGACCGCGATGGCAAAAGTTTGTTGTTCATATTCTGTGAGCTTTAGATGTGGGCGGCTCTCATTAAAATCAGCTGCAACCTCTTTTTCGTTATCAAGAAGCGGAAATTCTGTGGCAATAGGGAACGTTTTTTTAACTTGAGGATCAAAAACACAACCTATAGGGATACTCATATTATATTGGGTGGTAAATACAGGATTATACTCAGGGTCTAAATCAGCATAGCTTAATTGTAAAACCCATCGAGCATCTTCTGGGAACTTAAATTCAAAATCTGGACCAGAGTTTTTAGGGTCAAAAATATCATGGGGTAAGGTTAAATATAGTTTAGTAGTAGTCCCTTTTAAGTCATTATAATAGGTAATAAAATCACTTAGATTAAGATAATGTTTTATACCCGATTCTTTTCTAGTTGGATGATGGTAATCTTTAAATTGGCTGCGGCGCAGCAGGGTTTTTTGTTGCGTTAACCAATCTGAATACGCTTTAGTAAGGTGCAACAGTTCTTCAGTATTGTGCGGTTCTGGACCAGAACGAAATTCAATAGAAGTTCTTTTGGGAAAGAGATTGCTCTCTTCAGAACGATTAGAATCTGTGGACATACAGAGTTTGTTCGCGCCCTTATCCATAGGCTGAGCAATGATGTCATTATAGGCATCTTTAAGAGGGTGAAAGACAACTTGATCGGTAGACGGAATAAAATAATGTACGCCTAATGCGCCTTGGCCTAGATAATCAGCTAAGGTTTCAATTTCGGGTCCAGCGAGCATTTTTAATGGGCTGACACGCGCTTTTTCTTTTTTCATTCTGGCCATACAATCACTCATTAAAACTAAATGGTCAAAATTATAACAATCGAATATTATCAAGGTCAAAATAAATTTGCACTATGTTTTATATTGCAGGGTTAGAGTTGTTGTCGTATGCAAATAGAAGAGAGATTTTGCGATCTAAAAAACAATGAAGTATGGATTTTGGATTTGCGCATGTTCATACGACTCACATGCATTGCTTTAACTTAAATGGTTTCATATAAGATCCTCGCAATTTCAATTGTGTGGTTATTTGGACTGTTAAATCCTTCGATATCCCACGCAGCTGAGCGTAGCGCTAAACAAAAAGCCCAAGCCTTAATGTGTTGTAGATCAAAAGGCAGCATTTCGGCAAGTACATTTAAACGCGCTTCGACTGTATTTTTCAAGGAATGCTTAGGAAAACAATCTAAGGGATTAAAAACCATTGGTCCTATTTCAGCGCAAGGGTTGCCAATATATCCGTGAGGATCGATGACACACCAGGAAGTACCGCTTTGTAAAATATTATCGTGATGCAGATCGCCATGTAGAATAATATCATGAGAGCAATCAGCACAAAGTTCTTTAAAAATAGATTCAGCGTGCTCAATGACATGTGTATCCAGATGTCCACGTAAAAAAGCAAAAGCAGAGATATGTTCAGAAATATGCTGATAATTCATTTTCTGATGTAAGGTATCAGCAGATTGCAAATCTAAAATAACTTGGGCAATTATTCGAGTTGCTTTTTCATCATTTCCTTCTTTTACAAGATGTTTCAAAGAAGTTCCGGGCTCAAATTTTTCCATTAGATAAGCATTATTTTTTTTATCCAGGTGAAATATACTCGGAACACTTTTTGTGTGTGCATCTAACCACTCAGCCTCTGCCATAAGTTGTGCAGCAGCAGGTGCTGTTTTAAGTATTGCTAATTGTGATTGCCACTGAACTACAGCAACAAAATTATAAGAAATATCTTTTACAGGATGGAGTATTTTTAAATTCCATTGCGCTGATAATGTTTTTAAGTGGGCTGGAAGATTGCTAAGCCATGTTATGCCTCCTTGGCCATAAGTAGCATGTATGTTTTTAATAAAAGAAGGGTTTAGTTTCATTGGTTATCACGTGAGCAATGGTATTGGGAAAAACAGATTTTGATTGTTTATTATACCCTTTGAGCGCTTGCAATAAAATATGGAACGTAAAACATGAATCCAGTTCAAATGCCTAATTTATACTTAAAAACTGAGTCGATATGTAGGTCGGTCCTTGACCCAACAAGGGTTTAAACCATGTCTTGTTTATTTAATATAACGGGCTTATCAAGTATCCGTATAATATCTGCGGAACCATATATGATAGTTCTTCCAGAGCGATAAATGGCTGTTAAAATATTTTTATTTTGGAGATTATGAATTGCATAATATATTCCTGATAGAGACACCTCTAACTCATTAGCCATCTCACAAGCAGTAAAAAAAGGAGTATTCAATAGCTGCTCAATGATTTTATTCTCAATCGTGTTTAAATGAGCAGAGGTACGCGTTTTATAGCCTGTAAGGATTTGTTGGATATGCTCCATTCTTGAGACTAACTCACAGCAGACCAATGAAATAATATCAAAAAAATAAATAAGCCATGCATACCAATAGCCTTTGCGCGCTTGACTAATTGCTTTCGAATAGGCCTCCACCGTTGAATAAAAATAGCTGTATATAAAAAATACACCGACAGATAAAAAATGTTCCGGTAATTGTTTATTTTGAGTCAGCAATAAGGCAATCAATAGATTTCCAATTCGGCCATTTCCGTCATAAAAAGGATGAATCGATAGAAATTGAACGTGGCTAATGGCTGCGTGTAGTATAGGAGAAAACGTTTTATCTTGAAGAAATAAATCATGATTTATCAAACAATAAGGTAAATATTTTGCAGGCGGCGGCTTATATGAGATTTTACCTGTTGTATGATTTTTTAATACGACTTGCCGTGTCCGAATTTCTCCTGGATGAAAACGTTGACTATTCGAGTCATCTTGCGTCATTTTTTTGTGTATTTTTTGTAATAATTCCACCGATATAGTGTGAGTATTTAATAATTCCAGACTGTATTCAATCGCTACATGATAATGGAGCAAGGTACTTAAATCAGTTAAATTTCCACGCGGGCAAATAATTATTTGATGTGTGTCGCTCATGTCTTCTTTGGGAGCTAGCGATGGATTCGCTATGAATGGTTTGAGCAGTAATGCAGGGTTTAAGAAACATTGACTTAGGTGATTGAGACGATTTAAATAGTGCTCCGCCTGCACTAAGGAATTTTGCAATTTTTTATTCCATATTAAAGCGGGCATGGGATTGAGCGTAAATAGCGCTTCTTCGCGAAACAATTGGCTTGTTTCTGCAGCAACCGCATGATTTTCCTCGATAAATTGCATTGCTTTCACATCATTTTGAGGACAGATCAATCAACATGTGTGGAAGTTGTTGAATGCGTCGTAGAATAAGCTGTTTTATTCGTAAGTTTACTAAGCTTTCCCAAATGTTTTGATCTAATTTTTACCGTGCTTTTAGAAGCATCCAGCGTATTTTCTATATCATGTGATGCGAGTGAGCTTATTTGAGGTTTATTTGGTAACTCGCTATTTGTCGTTCCCCAAAGAGGAGAGGCGAAGGTATTGATAATGGCTAATGACGTCACAAGTTGTAATTTTTTACTCTTTTCCATTGTTGATTTCCCTTTCATGGAGACTATAAATTAGTATAAACAAATCATGGCTTTTTTCAAATTTGCAGGTGCAGCGCCAATTGATAATTACTTAACTGCATTGAAATGAGTAACCACCAATTTAAGAGGTGAGTAGAATTGCTTTTGTCGGGCCAAGGCCCGACCTACGCTTGCTTCATTAATATGGGCCAGTATTTATTCTGTTACGGTGCTTTGGCGAGGGGTTAAAACGGCCAAGACAAGCGCGATAATAAATAAAGCAGGAACATCCCCATATAAATGAGCAAAATGCTGAGGGTAATATAATGCTTGGATGGCCATGATGCCGCCATGCACGAGACTGGACCAAACAGTAAACCAAATTAAACTTAAATGTTGCATTGGATTCTTTGCGGCCAGGATTAAAAAAATGCCTAAAGTGACATAAATTCCTAATATCATTTGTAAATAGACATTTTGCCCAACCAGGTGCCATGCCCAGCCTGAAGGCCAAAAAAGAGTTAAAGGATATACCGCGAAGATAAAAATTAGTCCAACAATAACCAAGGCAATTCGAAGCATTGGGTAATCGTTTTTAGCATCCATGATAAGCTCCTGTTGAAATGCAAGAGGTCTTGATTAATTATAGTATTATCTGTTCGTATTGAATCAAAAGAACAACCTATAGATTAGGGAAACATGGAATTCCAAACATAAAATCCCGTATTAGCGCAAGCTTAATACGGGACTTAAAAGATTACGGATGGGGTGCTTATAAGGGCTCATACGTAAAATCTTTAACAGTAATTGTTTCCGATGCTTTATTTAGAGGATCGGCTTTATGTTGATTGCTATTCCATATTTTACAATGTGTATGTTGTAAGTAAAAATTAATGTGCACACGGGTACAATCTTCGTTATTTGGGATGTATTTTTCATTCTTTGCAGTAGTTTCCCAATCATACAAGTCACCTTTTTCTTGTTTTGCCCGTTCAAGTGGGACGTTGTCTTTGAAAATTTTTATGTGGATCTTTTTCTCGCCATCCTTACCATTCCAATACATGTAGGCAGTAACGGTTTTTACTCCATCTGGTATAGGATATTTTTTGAAATTCTCGTCTGTAAGCCATGAGGACCAAGGTTGTAAACCAAGTTGCGCATGAGCATCATTTTCATTAGGAGGATCGTTATACATAATGGGCATTAAGGCTCTGTCAACACCAGATTGCTCTACATTCGCTTTGCCGCCCCATTTTGAAATTTCAAGCATATCGATTTCATTATGATTGTTGGGTTTCTTGTTATCATCTTTAGCATAAGTGAACAAACCAAAAACACTATTATCATCTAATTTAGCAAATCCTGGGGGAGCATATATTACTGCATAATAATGGCCATAACCTAAGGGATTGCCATCTTTATCTGACACTAAAACGGCTTCTGATGAGTTCCATTCTTTTTGTCCACCGCCTAAATCACTTGTGGCAATTTTTAGTTCTAAATCGCCGTTCTCATCGACGCGAATAAAGCGAGGATCATAGCCTTGTCCCTGATCCCATTTATAACGTATCCACCAATTGTTACCGGGGAAGCCGGGATCTGGCACTGCATTGTAATCCAGCCACCATTGATAACCTTTCCAGGTAAGCAGGCAATTGGGATTACCTGTAGCTGCATTACATATCGCATCAAGTGTGGGGTGTTGTGATTGAGGTATTGGGCAATTCGCCGCATAAAGAGGGTTATAAACTAATGATGATAAGACTACTAAACTGGATTTAACTAACTTATACATAATATAGTTCCTTAATCGCTTAGATAAGTTAAGTATAGACAACATATGGCAAGATTTGTTTAAAAATAAACCATTCTTGCGCCATTTTGAAAGCTATAGAGTGCGCGCTTTCCGGCTTATTAATCAACCTCCAATTTTTTGGATCACTTATTGAGTTCAATAAGCGTATCAGCTTAAGATAACCATTTAGTAGTTTTTAAAATACCAAACAATTATTGCCAACAAGTGGATTTACAATGCAATCAGAAGAAATATTAAATGAAAAGAAGCCAGTCCTCTCGGATGAAGAATTACATGAGCAAGCGAATCAGCATATATGTGAATTTAAGCAACTTATCTTTCAGCGCCTTCCCTCCGTAATATCGCAGATTATTGAACGGGAAGTTTGGAAAAAAAGAGAAAGCCCCTATCAAAATTTTGGGGAATATGCCCTTGATAAATCAGCAGACGGCCTGGGGATTACTAACAATGAAATGTTGTGGTTATTGCGGTCTGCTATGGATGTCAATACGCAACATGTCGCTCATTGGGGTGATGTTCTGAGTATGGTGGATAATAGTGTCAGGGTGTATGCAAAGGAAAATAAAATCTCGATTAAAGATTTGAATAATGACCTTCGGGAACAAGATAATACGCATCCTAATAATCTGTATCAGGAAAATAATATTACTTATTTACCTTCGCGTTCGCGATCTGTGGATGGACAACTTTTGAAATTAAAAAAGAAAGATCCCATCGCTTATGAAAATGTGGTGCAAGGAAAAATCAATATAAGTGATACTTTGGTCAAAGCGCCTAGAAGACAACAGCAACCTATTGAAACAATTAAAAATAAATTTTTTAACTTGTCTAAATCAGATCGTGAAGCTTTTTTGGAGTGGCTTGAACAAGAAAAAGAGAATCTTCAAGATTAGTAAGCACCAGCTAGGTCGGTTCTTGGGCCGCCCTAGATTTGCTTCAAATTAAAGAGAATGGATGTTCTCTTTATTCCCCGATGGTGATATTCAGCAATGTAGCCTGTTAGCAAACACGATTTTATTAAGTGCGTTATTAGAATAATTCAATAAGTTTTGAAACGTAGTGTCTGCCGTTATTAAATTTTTTGCGCCATGCCTTTACTTAAACTCTTTAAATCTTCAAGTAAAATGCTCATGATGACTCCAATTGCATGATTAGCTTAGGTACGCTCCAAAATGCAACTTGCCCAAGAGAGACCAACTCCAAAACCTGAAATTAACACATATTTATGATGTAATGAGGTATCTTTTAGAATCATTGGAATTGAAGAGGAAACGGTATTTCCATACTGCATTGCGAGAAATGGTAGCCTATCTGGAGAAACATTCAGTTTTCTACGAACTGTATCAATAATAAATTTACTGCCTTGGTGTACTATGAATTGCTCGATTTGATCAATAGATAAGTTATTTTTTTCTATAGTGTATAAAATATGCGGTGGTATTGTTTTGGCTACAAAATTGCACACATCATATCCATCCATAATAAATTTCTGTGTCATATCATCCACTTTGATTGAGTGACATTTACTTCCATTGCTGCCAAATACAAATTGTTTGATTTGCCAAACATTCTTTGCTGAATTAGTTAAAAGAGTAGCGGTAGCTGCGTCTCCAAAAAGAAGAGATGTATTTTTATCTTGTTCATCAATGATTTTTGAATAAGGATCGGCTGTTATTAATACTCCTTTATTGAATAAATTTGCCTCCATAAACGACTTTATTATGGATAATCCATATACATACCCTGAACATCCTAAAGAGATGTCAAAAACCGCGCACTGTTGTCCCAGAGATAATTTGCTATGCACAATGGCTGACGTATGTGGTAAGCCATAATTGTCGGGATTTTGAGTGCAGACGATGAGGCAATCTATTTCTTCATTTTTGTGTCCCGACTTTTCCTGTAAATTAAGATATGCTTTGACGCACATATCAGAGGTTTCTTCATCAATTTTTTTTATTCTTATCGATGTAATACCAACTTTATTCTGAATGAAATTTTCATCCACACCAAAATCGTTTTTCCGAGCTAAATTAGAAATTATTTTTTCAGGTAAATAGAAACCAATGTGTTCCACGTTAATCATAATCTTTTTCCAGTGCCTAATTATAGGTTACTCTGAGTAGGGCCATTGAATATTGAAATTGGGCACTTTCTGGTACACCAAGAAGTATCAGTTCTCCGTCTTGCAACGTTTTGTCTTGAAACAAACGTGTTATTGCTTCACAGGTCAATTCAGGACTACTATGAGTCGCCTCACCCGATTTGTTGAGGGTATAATGACGATTCACTATACGGTTATTACGTAATACAATTTTTTTAGCTCGAGAGCCTTTGTCACAAATAACGCCCAGGTATGTTTCCATTTCTTCATTGCTGATGGGTTGGTTGGGGAGAAAATGACTGGTTTTAGTTATGTACACATTATCCATTGATATACTCCAAGTGATTACAAACACCTGAGTTAATTTTTAGTCTAAAATTAGATCATTTTCAATCCATAATGTATTATTATTTATCTGTTGCGTCTTTTTTCTGGGCGCGAGCTCAATAGCTCTCTCGGTTTTTCTGATTTTTGGATAATTAAAACAATCGTAGCTTTGTAAAGTGATGTGACGCGAGTTGCATCGCTGTTGTACCATGCTGGATTGGTTGAGGTGAAAATAATTCGCGTTGATTTGCATATTGGATGAGTTGTAATAAATGAACCTTGACTCCGCTTTGCTTCATCAAGGTTTCGTTCATTGCCTATTTCCTCTATTGAGGGGCACAAATTTCAGTTGCACATGGCATCCATTCTTTGCACATAGCTTAAATCAGACTCCTCATCTTTTTGTTGCAAAAAGGACTGAGAACTCCCATTTTCATGGTCAAAAAAAGAAAGAGAGGTTTCTGAAACTCTTGGACTGGATGCATCTTCCCTCCACGATACGGATTCTTGAGTTTCCAAACGGCTATCAGTTACCTCCTGACTACTTGTATCATTATCAAAATAATCATCACTAAACCAGCGGCTTGTCAGTCTCTTCGTGATAGAAGCAGAGGCTGATTCTGCCTCTTCAGGGGCATTTTCCTGAATGCTTGGTTTTTCGGTGGCGGTGGCATTTTCTGGGGGATTAAGTAGTGTTACTTGATCGAGAGTGGATAATTGTTCTGCAAAATTAGAAGGAGTTGCCCACGGGTCATTAGTTAACGATTTACCACCAGCTTTTAATAAATGCCCTGTAAGAGTCACACAGTTATATACTTCTGTGTTCTTGGGATTTCCGAAGAGAACGCTGTGAATAAAGCCAGATGCTGTTACTCCGGGGAGAAGTTGGTAACACACTTCACCTGTATCAAATCCTGCTTTTATCCGTGCGAACTCATCTTTCATTTTTTGCTTGTCAAGACCATGTACTACAAATACTTTATCGGGTTGCAACGGTAAAATCTCAGCAGGCTCCATAAGATTTGCAAAATCTGCTGGTGGCCTAATCGCTTCTTGCATGCAATCATCTTCTAATTTTGTAGCTAAAGTGGCTTTTAATGGCCATATTGAGGTAAGGCCTCCAGCCGGGGTTGCTTTGGGCCAGATACTCCAATAATTACCTGGCTCATCGTCAAACTTCATTGCGACATGACCAAGGCTATTGAGCCCAGTTGACCACGAATAGATGGTGACGGTACTGTCTTCCGTTGGCTTTTCTAATGGGGCTGATTCAATACTTGCATTTTCTTTTTTACCTAACATAAAGGATTCCTCCCTTTATTGGTTATTTAACAGCAAACCAAACTAATGCTGCTGATGCGACGAGCATCTTTGATAAAAATTGCCCAAATGATTATATGGAACAATAGAGTTGCTTGCAAGGTTATTGCTTTGATCTTCATGAAAACCATGAATTCACTCTTTGGCACAAAACCTACCCTCCTTTAAAAGGATGGTAGGTTGCATTGAGTTAAATAAGCACCATTAGTTAACCATGGCGTCATATCGCGAACAGTAATCCAAATCAGATTCTTCTTCCCTTTGCGCAGTAACCTGTTCACTACTAAAAAAGGATTCAGAACATTCTGACGCTCTTGAAGAGGTATCTTCATCTCTAGATGCTGGTGATGGTGTCTCTTCATCTCGTGAAGGTGTTTCTATCTGCGTTTCTACTTTTGTGGATTCCTCAGTTGGGCCGCTATCATAAGAAGGCCAATCATAATCATAGCTATTAGAACTTTGCTTTGTTGGTTCTGTGCTGGAATAAGTTTCTTTCGGAGTGAAAAAGCTTACGAAAGAATTGTATATGCCTCTCAAAAAGCCAGGTTCTTCTACAGTTGGGCTCGTTTGACCTTGCTCTGGGACTGTTTCACTAGGTTCTGGGCTTTGCTCGGTAGCCGTATCTGTTGCTTCTGTTTCTTTAAACCGAGCAGCAAAATGGCTATTAATGCTTGAGGGCGCAGCAAAGGACAGTATGCCCTCAGGTCTCTTTATGCCACCGGCCTCTAGGATTCTACTTACTGCTTCGGCACAATTAATTACTTCAACTTGTGCAATTTCAGAATCAATGAGACTTCTATCGTACATCTTCAGTCCTAACATCATATTCGTGGTGGAAGCATTACAGTTCAAAATAGCCGCTGCAGTTTTAGTGACGCAACCAGGGGTTAAGCTAAAGCTGGCGCGGCCTGAATCCATTACTTCGTGTAATTTGCTCATTTCTTCAATCACTGCATTTATATCTGCTATCTCGTCAGTAAGGTCATACGAGGCATGAATAGGGCTGTCCGTGTGTGATGGGGAGCTATGATTTACTGCTTTTGTAGGGAAAATGTACATCGAGGTCACAGCAAGCGGTGTTAGTGGAGATAAATCAGTACTAGGATAAACACTAATCACATATTTTTTACCGTCACAAGTGGCTTCTATGGAAACATGTCCTGTACCACCGACTTCGGGATGTTTGTGGTAATTTAATACCACTTTTGAAGTTGTTTCGACAACCTCGATTTCTATTTTCTTTTGCATAATACACCACACTATAAATTTTAAAAGCACAAGGTGTATTATAAATAATCATTATTAAGAGGATATTAAGAGTACCACGCAAAATGCGTAAAATTTTTACAATGGATTGCTATGTGAATATTTTAATATTGAAAGCGATTATAGCTTACCAAGACGTTTAACTGATTTTACGCACACTAACCTTACGTCCTTTCAATTTGCCATTTTGTAAATATTGATACGCTTTATCAGCATGGTTGCGATGAATTGCGACATATGAGAGCATGGCTGTGATGTTAATTTTGCCAATGGTGTCTCCGGCTAATCCTGCATCTTTGGTTAATGCACCAAGAATATCTCCAGGCCTGATTTTATCTTTTTTACCGAGGGACAGGCTTAGGGTAACCATTTCTGAGACTAATCGAGTCGCATGACCGTTGCCAAAGTCATTATTGTTTTCCCAGATAATAGGGGAGGACAGATTATCTTCAATAGCACAAATTCGTTGCGCATCTGCTGGTGTCGTAATACTTAAAGCAAGACCTTTATTTCCAGCCCGTCCAGTGCGACCAATACGATGAATGTGGACATCATGGTCAAAAGCGAGATCGAAATTAATGACTGCTGGAAGCTCCTTGATATCAAGACCGCGGGCGGCAACATCAGTGGCTACAAGAATAGAGCAACTTTGGTTGGCAAAACGCAAGACTGCCAGATCGCGATCTGCTTGTTCCATATCTCCATTTAAAGCGACCGCGCTAAAGCCTTCGTGAATGAGTTGATCTGTTACATCTGCTGTCTGTTGCTTGGTATTACAGAAGATTAAAGTCGAAGTGGGTTGATAGTGTAGTAGTAATGACTTTAATAAAGAAAACTTCTGCGCTTGTTTTGTTACCTCATAAAAACGTTGTTCAATATCAATTTCATTAGATGAGGTTTCCACCAGGACTTCTTTGGGACTCATCATAAACTGTTTAGCCAATTGCTTGATTTCTTCAGGATAGGTCGCCGAAAACAGTAAGGTTTGGCGTTGCTTAGGAGTGGCAGAGATAATGCTTGTGATGTCATCAAAAAATCCCATATCAAGCATTCTATCGGCCTCATCTAACACGATAGTTTTTACTTTAGTTAAGTCTAAGGAAGCATTTTTCAAGTGCTTAAGAACTCGACCTGGTGTTCCTACTATAATATGAGCTCCATGTCTCAATGAATCCAGTTGAGGTTTCATCGGTATACCACCGGACAAATTAATCACTTTAACATTAGGCATCAAACAGGCTAAGCGACGAATTGCTTGGCCGACTTGTTCTGCCAGTTCACGGGTAGGGCAAAGGACCAAACCTTGTACTGCAAAAAACGAAATTTTTAAATTATTTAATAGGGACAAAGCAAAAGCAGCGGTCTTTCCACTTCCTGTTTTTGCTTGAGCAATTATATCCTCATTGTTAAGTATTATTGGTAGACTTTGCCTTTGGATGGGCGTCATGCTGTCATAACCTAAAGAAGCAATACTTTGTATGAGTTCTTGGCGCAGGGGTAACTGAGAGAACAATAGTTGTTGATGGGATAGTTCGGATTGAATCATTGAGTGCACTTGTATTTTATAAGAGGTGCATAGGCTAACATTTTTTAGTCCAATTTTAAATCAATTTGTTGTTGACCTCTTCCCTCATCATCCTTGTGTGCCTTAGGTAATTCTCTGACAAAAGAAACAAGTATAGGCTTTTAAGTCCAGCGCAACATGTTAAGTTGAATGCTAATTGATGCAAATCATGTTAAAATTGCACAAAAAATACAAATAGATTTAAATTTAATCGTCATGTTTGATAAGCAGCGAGCTTTTGAACGGTCAATAAGCGTTATTTTTAAAATAGGTAAAGTGAGGCAGGGTTAATGTTAGAGGTAAAAAGCTTAAGTATGTTGTTTGGACCTAAATCTTTATTCCAAAATGTGGATTTGACCTTATTGCCTACGCAGCGTTATGGAGTAGTCGGCGCCAATGGTACAGGCAAGTCTACTTTTTTAAAAATATTAGCAGGCGAAGAACAAGCATCACATGGCTCAGTTGAAAAAGCAAAAAGTCATAAAATAGGTATTTTGAAGCAAGATCATTTTCGTTATGAACAGGATCGTCTTGTTGATGTTGTTATTCGTGGAAACCACGTTTTGTGGGATGCGCTTACTGAAAAAGAGAGCTTGTACTCTAAAGAAACTTTTACTGAGGAAGATGGTTATCGTCTGAGTGAGTTAGAAGAAATCGTAATGAATCAGGGAGGTTATGAAGCAGAGTCTACAGTAAAAAATTTATTGCTTGGCTTAGGCATTGCCGAAAAGTTTCATTATGGTCCCTTGAGTGCTTTATCAGGTGGTTACAAATTACGTGTTTTATTGGCACAAGTTCTTTATCAACAACCAGATATTATGTTACTCGATGAACCAACTAACCACTTGGATATTATATCGATTGCATGGTTGGAAGAATTCCTAAAAACATCATTTAAAGGATTATTGATTTTTATCTCTCATGATAGAAGTTTTCTCAATAATACATCCACGAATATACTTGATATTGATTATGATACGATACTGGATTACCCAGGAAATTATGATAAATTTTGTTTTGCTAAAGAGGAACGCTTACGCTTGAAACAAAGTGAGCTGAAAAACCAGGAAAAACGAATTGATGCGTTGCAAGGTTTTGTTGATCGCTTTGGCGCAAAAGCAAGTAAAGCAAGCCAGGCGGCGTCACGTCAAAAAATGATAGAGCGGATAGAGTTGGTTGAGATCAAAGAATCTAATATTTTCAAACCCTATTTTAATTTCCAGCAAAAGAAATCTTCCGGAAAATTAGTTGTTCAAGTAGAACAGTTGCACAAAAAATTTGATGAGCGAGTATTATTAAAAAATGTATCGGTTACCATACAACGTGGCGATAAATGTGCCATTATAGGACCCAATGGCATTGGAAAATCTACTTTACTGAAAATTCTATTAAGGGAATTACACTCAGATCAGGGATATTTTGAATGGAGTGACACTGTAAACGTTGGTTATTTTGCCCAAGATTATCGAACCCAACTCAATCCAGAACAAACTATTTTGCAATGGATGGAGGATAATATAGCTGCATCCTCACAGGAAATCAGGAAAGTGCTTGGTCAAGTACTATTTCGCGGAGCAGATGTTGATAAAAAGATTGCAGTATTAAGTGGTGGAGAGTCTGCTCGGTTAATTATGGCCAAATTAATTTTGGAAAAACATAATGTTTTGATATTTGATGAGCCAACCAACCATTTAGATCTTGAATCGATAGACGCCTTAATCGAAGCAATTCAGTTGTTCCCAGGAACCGTATTATTTGTTAGCCATAATCGTTATTTTATTGATGACATTGCAACACGTATCATTGTCCTAACCGAACAATATGGAGTGCAGGATTTTCTTGGTAATTACAATGATTATTTAGAACAGTATGGAAAAGATTATCTTGCAACGGCATAACATGAATCCGTTTTGAAGAGCAATCTTGATTTTGTCGGGCCTTGGCCCGACCTGCTTACTTTTAAAAATACTCAATACAGTCATCTTATGGACGCGCAACGTGCCACTGACCATTCATGAAAAAAGGTTGTGTCCACTGCATTTGTAACTGTTCGTTTTTATCTTTAAGTGATTGCGTTAATTGATTTGCTCGCACTGTGACTGAATGATTTGAGCCATCAACCTTTTTAATAGAAATTAAATTGCTTTGTTGATAGTTAATAAATTGCGGCAATAAAATGTCAACGTTAGCGTCTTTTGCATCAACATCAATAATACAATCATCAAGATTAACAACATACTGGGCATTTTCATTACTGTGAATCGTTCTGTGTTTGCAATGATTTGCTGAGGATACTAATAATTCACTTGTATTATATTTTTTAGCTTGGGCAAGACGATTCAAAAACTCAGCAAGATCGCCACTATAACCACATAAGTTAATGCGAATGAAGGCGTCTGTCGCGCCCATCGCGTTACCATTATCCACTGCGACATTAAGATCTTTAAGCAGAACTTGCTCGCCGGTCATTTTTGAAATGTCTGGACTATTGAGTTTTGCAAAAAAAGTAGGGCTACCTGGAATGCTGATGACTTCCGTTCCAGGATAACGCTTCAGCATTTCCTCTTTGACAATGTTATGCCGCTTTACAATGGTATTAAAGGCATCCGTACGTAGGGCTTGTCCTGCATCAGGAAGTGCGGTTAGGGCGGACATAAGATTCAACGCGTCAGCAACACCTGGAGTGCTTTCTCCTGTGGTTAACTTCCAGACATAGGAAAAGAAATTAGGAAAAATACTGGCAGCATATGCATCACTCATAGGAAACCACATATAACCCAGACGATATCCCGGTTTTCCAAGTGCTTTGGAAACAGAATTAAACGCCAAAACATGTTTTCCCTCATTTCTTGCCTTGGCAAGCCAAGCCATATTGTCTTTAATATATCCCGTACCATCACTACCATAAGATGGTGAAGAAAAGACTAAATCAGCAATGATGATGTTTGCTTGAGTATATGGCTTGCGGAATTTGCCATCAGGATTATTGGGCGAGGTTACAAATTCAACCACGATTTCATCCGGTTTTGGCTTCACTTCACTCGGATCGTTAAAGCCCTGAAAGCGCGCATTTGGATAGGGTCGATAAGTTACGGCGTGCTCATGGAATGAATAAAAAGGTATCTTTTCAACAAAAAGGAAGTGTTTTTGTGGCTCAGATGCAGCAATTGCATAAACTAGAGCAAAAATAATTTGTAGTGAGCCATTGGATGGACAAAAGGTATATTTTGTTTCATGAGGATCAAGAAACAATTCTTTATTACCAATGCGTGCATGATATGCGCGAAGCGCCTGATCGACCTCATTAAAAAAGGCCACGCTTGAAGGAATCAGTAGACTTTTTTCACCGGGTTGGCCTAAATAAACGGCACTGTCAAAAACATGTACTGCTGGGGGGGTAAGTAAGCCATAACGTTGGTATAATTCAGTAAACATCGGTGTTTCGTTTGGTCGCATGTAAATGAGTGGATCAGAAGCGTTGGCCGAAGCAGTGACAAATACAAACAATAAAAAAATCATTGATTTAAATACTGTCTTCAAAAAATTTGTTCTAAGCATCAACCAATCTCCTATAAATCAGCTCCTTTTACTCATAGTTGCAATAAGGTGATAAAGGGTCAAGTTTTTTTATTTATGTTATTGGCGCCATTGAATCATTGTAGATATTGGCGTGTACACTCGAAAGTGGCCGAATTTAGCGATTCATTGTAATTTTGTCTGGCCTTGGGCCGACGATTCCTTTGACTCAATAAAAAATTCATCAGGAGTTAAGCCTTGGATTTTGCATGAGTCAGCCTTTATTTTTAAGTAAATCAAGAAATTCATCAATTGTATCTGGAGTCGCTTTCTTATAATTACCGCGTCTACTTATAAAACTTCCCGTAAGCTCTTTAAGATTCAGCATCATTTCAGTTGCTTTGACACAGACGGCGATGCCATTAACTACAATTGCATCATCGATTATAAATTCTTTTTGTCGGGCGAATAACAACATGGGAAGACCGCCTGCTAAAATGATCACCTCTACTCCTTGGGCAACCATTGGTCTTATCTGTTGGGTAAAATCATCAAGCATCTTTTGATACATCACGGTGTCGCTAAAAGCCTGCTCAAAATCCTTTACCTGCGCATTGACGGCATTCACCGTAATTACTCTCTCTTGCAGGCCATAATGGCGAATCTGATTTTCATGCCAGGGAATAAATACTGGATTAATCGTAACAAGGCCAATTTTATAACCTAGGCTGCACGCGTGGAGCATATTGGCTTCACCAAGACCAATCACTGGAATATTCAAAACCGCTTTTATTTCATTGATTCCAGGTTCTTGGAAATGGCCTATGACAAAGGCATCATAACCCTTTTTTTCGGCTTCGATTGCATTATGAATTGTTTGCATCGCACAGCGAAACTCTGTGAGGGGGTGCAGATTTTTGTCTGGCGGTGTTAGGCCATGTACTTCAAACTGGAAGTTTTTATCCGCATATTGGTTTAAGTGAGTTTGTAGGTGCTTGATGTAATTTGCTTGCTCTTTGGGATCCACAAAACTTTGATACCAAATCCGTTTAGTCGTATTCAAAATGATATCCTCTTAATTATTGGGGGATGGTAAATTTCTGAATCATTCAAGTATAGATAAAAAGTTAGGATTCTAGAAATATTTGGGGGGCTGGGGTGTTTTTTTGAAGTGAGGTGGCGCATTTGACGACATGGAAGTAAGGATCAAGCGCGCAGGCTCCAGCACTGCAAACAATTTGATGATGATACGGTTCCAGCAAACAGTCTGCTTGGGCATGAAAACTTAAAACAGCTGCCCTAACAAAATAAAAACAAAAAAGGTTTTCCCAAGATATTTCATTCTTTTCCTGTATCACAAATTTGTTGTGCCAAAAATAAGATATAAACCCGTACTAGAATTGAGGTTGCATATTTGAGTTAGCATCTTGTGCTGTATCAGTAGGTTTAACATTCTGTTTAAATATAACGCTTAAAAGGACACTCGCAGGAATTTTAGCCATGGGGGCTTTGGCTACTGGAGCATCTGTTGTTTGTGCCGAAGAAGTAGTGGCTGCAGTATTTATAATTGTTACAGCATATTGAACAGGTGGTTTTCTACTTATTACAGCGCTTGAGCGTTCATTAATTCGAAACTCTGAAATCATTTTTTTAAATTCTTCATCTGTCTCATAAGGCATTAAAACTAGTTTTAATCCCATTCCTGTTACTATTGCTGCCGTATCTTCACTTTTTCTCATATTCTTGAGAAAGCGAAACGTGGCTAGTTTGCGCCCTTCTGCAGTGTTATTTAAACATGGAGTGGCTTGCTCGATACAAAAAACATAGCGTTGAGCTGTTGTTCCTGATGGGTTGGCTTGTACTTCTGTTGTACGATAATTTGAGTTTAAATAAATTTTCATAATAATTTATAGTCCCTATTGGATTTTAAACGGAGCACTTTGCATATAAAGTTGCATATATGATAATAAAAAAACACAGCCCACACAATAAGCCATTCAAAGCGAACCTAAGGTTGTAAGTCAATGATCAATACACACAGGTGCTATTTATTAATAGGTAAATCATATAGTTAAAAAATAAGCCAAGTAGAAATATCTGGTTAAAGGTATCAAATACGGCCGTATTTGATTGCAGATTATTATTTGCTCAATCTCCATGACATGATTTCATTTAGATTTTAATTATAATCAGTAGGCGTAGCCTGGGTGCATGGGACGGTCTGGGAAGGGTACTGATGTATTTTGAACAAATTAACCAATAATTAACGGAGTCCGTCCCGGATCGTCCCCATATTTATCCGTTGCCGAAAGGACACAAACAGTATATAACTTATTTTATTACTCAATAATTAGGGTCATTTTAATCAGGCTGGGTAGACGCATTCTGTACTTCCTGAGGCTCTCGATGGATTAAGATGATTGGCTCAGTTTGAGGTTTTTTATCTGAAATGGACGTTAAGTTAAAGACCAAGGATAGTTATTGTGCTTGCTAACAAAAATACATGGATTTTAAACTTAACGGGTTTAATCGTTTCTATAGTCACTATTGTTGCTTTGTCGCTTCAATTATATATCGTTGCAGACTTTACCTTACTATATGGTTTCTTATTTACACTGTCTTATAATGGACAGAACAATCTACGATTATTGGGCAGCAGTCTTTTTGTTGCTTTAATATTAGCACTCCCTGGCCTTTGGATTTCCAACCATGTTAAGCCACAATTTTTCTATTTTTTAGTCTATTGCTTTCATTACACTTATCATCATAGTGGTAATCGTTGGAAGATGAGTTATACCCTATTCTTCGAAGCCGCCTGGAATGGAATTCTTGTTTTGCTTGTTGCTGTGCTTTTTTCACTCGCAAGTGCGGTATTAATTTTTTGTGCTTCTTTTTTATTTAGTAGTCAGGGTAGCCCTTATGTATTTAATCTCATTTACACGAGCACTGGCAGATTGTTCCAGTTATTTTTGACGTGGTTATTATTATTTATTGGTATAAGTGTTGCCCAAAATAATATGAAAACGCTCCATCAGTTGCGCTTTATCCTGATAACGACTATGTATTATTTGCTGCCTATTTTGGTGTTAACCAGTGCGGTGGTTTTAATTTTATTGTGGCATATTGACCTGAATCCAAATGTCATTATCACTGTTTTTTTTGAGCTGACAATTCTCGGTATTTTATTTTTAAATGCCTACTATCAAGATGGAAGTGATGAGCTAAAGAGAATGGTTTGGCTTAATTGGCTTTTACGTGGTTATAAAGTGTTTTTGCTCATCATGATACTCATCGCCAACTATTATGCTTTTCGCTATATGTCTATAGAGCCCAGTCAATTAATCTATTTAACCATCTCGCTTTTTTTAGGGTGGCTTTATGCGTATAGCGCCTTTTTTTCTGATGAAAAGGCACAGAAAATAATAGAAAATGGGAATAAATGCTTGGTTATAGTATTCATAGTAGCCTTTTATCTTGTTATTGCATCGCCCTTTAATTTTACGGTGAATAAAGATAAAGCGCCCTTGTCTCTTTGGCATGGCGTTGATTCTATTAGCAAAGGCGATGCCCAAGAACATTAAAGGGTTTTGTCAGTTAAACCAGAGACTTAATGACAATTCAGGTAGCAGTATGAGTAAGGAGAGCTATTTTGCTTACTAACAAAGACACATGGATTTTAATTTTAACGGGACTAATCACATCTATAATCTTCACTGCTACTTATTTGTTACAACTGCGTACCTTTATGTACGTCATCTTTCCTCTATTGGTAGGGCTCTTATTTGTACTATCTTATAATGGACGGAATATTTCAGAATTATTGGGCAGCAGTTTTTTTGTTGCGCTGCTATTATCTATCCCTTTTAGAGGTTATGAAATTTGGGGATCAGAGAGTACCCGCCATATTAATTTACTTATTTGCTATCCTATTCTAGTTTATGTAACTCATTGTTTTCATTATATCTATCATCATAACGGCGGTCATTGGAATATGAGCTATACCCTATTCTTTGAAGCGCTATGGAATACCTTGGTCGTCTTGCTTTTTGGGACACTTTTTATGTATTCAAGCGAGAACTTAATTTTATATCCGTCTTTTTTATATGATGGTATCTACAGCTCTTTTTTATATAATCGCGTGTCTACTAACGGCGTTTTCTCGTATTTTTTGGGACTCTTTTTATTGTTTCTTGGTATTGGTATTGCCCAATATAATATTAAGGTGCTTCATCAGTTGCGCTTTATCTTACGAACATGTATGTATTATTTTCTACCCCTTCTAGTGCTCGCAAGTGTAACGTTTTTTATTTTATTTTTGCAAAATACTGCTCAAAATCCAAATATCATTATCAGTGCTTTTTTTGATTTAACCCTCGTAAGCATTTTGTTTTTAAATGCCTACTATCAATATGACAACAATGAAAAAAAGCAAATAGCCTGGCTCAATGGGCTTTTACGTGGTTATAAAGTGTTTTTGCTTATTATGATACTCATTACCAACTATTACGCGTATCGCTATATGTCTTTAGAATTCAATCAATTGATCTATTTAACCATTGCACTTTTTTTAGGGGGGATTTACGCGTACAGCGCCTTCCGTTCTGACAAAGAAGCACAGCAAATTATGGAGAAGGGGAATAAATATTTGGCTATAGTGTTCATGGTAGCCCTTTATATTGCTATTTTACCGCCATTTGATTTTATAGTGAATAAAGATAAATCGCCCCTATCTATTTGGGATGGTACTGATTATATTAGAAAATCTACTTACCAAAAAAGCTAAAATATTCAGGGGACGGTCCGGGACGGACTCCGATATGTTTTGAACAAATTAACCAATAATTGCCGGAGTCCGTCCCGGACCGTCCCCATATGAATGTAACCCAATTGGTTTGACAAAAAATCCTGAGCATCTACGATGAAACTAATAACATTGAATCAATGACATTTCTATGAGCAGATCTTTCATTTTGTTAAAGTCGAAGTGGCAATTATATATTGCACTATTTGCATTAATTGCAATTGGCTTATATCTTGTGATGCTAGCTTTCCATATTCCCGCATCTAATACTCCCTTACTGTTTGTTATAGTAATTGGTGGTGTCCCTGTATTTCTACAAATATTATTTAAATTAATTAAAGGAAATTTAGGTGCTGATTTATTAGCGGCGATCGCATTAGTAACTGGTGTTATTTTACAGCAATATCTAGCCGCAACATTAATTATTCTGATGTTGGCCAGTGGGCAAACTTTAGAATATTATGCTATGCGGAAAGCATCCTTCGTTTTGCGCTCTCTTGTAGCGCGTATGCCCTCAATGGCACACCGAAAAATAAACAATCATATTGAAGATATTCCATTATTAGACATTAAAATAGATGATTTAATTGTTATTTATCCACATGAAACCTGTCCGGCTGATGGTGTCGTTATTGAAGGGCATGGATCTATGGATGAATCCTATTTGACAGGAGAGCCTTATCAAATCTCCAAAACACCGGGGGCATTCGTTTTATCAGGCGCAGTGAATGGAGAAACTTTATTAATTATAAAAACAACTCAACTTACATCCGATTCACGCTATTCTGCAATTGTAAAAGTATTAGAGGAAGCAGAACAAAAGCGTCCCTCGATTAGAAGGCTAGGGGATCGGATTGGCGCAGTTTTTGCGCCTGTAGCTCTTGTTTTTGCAATTGCGGCTTGGTATTTCACAGGGGATGCAATACGCTTTCTTTCTGTTCTAGTCATTGCCACACCATGCCCGTTATTGATAGCCATTCCTATTACTATAATTAGTGCTATTTCAAGAGCTGCAAGACAAGCTATCGTTATCAAAGATCCAACGGTTCTTGAGCAATTACCGATTTGTAAAACCGCCATTTTTGATAAGACAGGTACACTTACCTATGGTAAGCCTGCTTTAACAGAAATTAACGTGGTTCCAAATTATACGAGAAAAATGGTTTTACAATATGTGGCAAGTCTAGAACGATATTCAAAACATCCTCTTGCAAGTGCCGTTTTAAATGCTGCACAAAAAGAAAATATAACTCTCCTTGAATCGGCCAATGTATCTGAAAAACCTGGGCAAGGATTACATGGGGTTATTGGTAAACATAAAATTCTCATTACTAGCCGGAAAAAATTTTTAGAAATAAATCCTGAGGGTATTACTTTATTACCACCCATAGCGCCTGGACTAGAATGTATTGTATTGTTTGATAATCAATATGCTGCATCGTTACATTTTCATGATGCGCCACGTATTGAAAGTAAATCATTCTTAGGGCATTTAGCCCCCTCTCATCAATTTAAAAAAATTATGTTGGTTTCTGGTGACCGTGAGTCGGAAGTTGTCTACTTGGCTAATTTATTAAATATAAAAGAAATTCGTGCATCGCAAAGCCCAGAACAAAAACTGGCAATAGTTCGAGAGGAAATAAAAAAAGCACCAACTGTTTTTATGGGCGATGGTATTAATGATGCGCCTGCATTAACAGCAGCGACAGTTGGCATTGCCTTTGGACAATACAGTAATGTAACGGCTGAAGCTGCGGGTGCTGTTATTATGGAAAACACATTAAGTAAGGTTGATGAATTAATCCATCTTAGCCTAAATACTCGAAGAATTGCCTCACAAAGCGCTATTGGAGGTATGTTGCTTAGTATCGTTGGAATGGGGTTTGCTGCAGCAGGATTTATCAATCCCGTAACTGGCGCAATAATTCAAGAAGTAATTGACATTCTGGCCATTGTGAATGCCTTAAGATTGGCTTTAGGTTCTCAAATTAAAATTGATTTACCTGAATTTTCAAAATGATAATAAAGGCAGACGTATTCGCGAGTTCTGGAAAAAAGCTAAGCGGCAATGGTTGGATTTTTAATCGCCCGTTGACAGATGTTATCAGAGCGACTACAACAAGCCGCAATGAGGTTAATTATTTTTGTTTTTAAAGTAAGTGCTATACTGATTTTTATGAGATATTTATCTGTGATAAATCATGAAAATTCAATTTTTAGGGGCAACCCGAACAGTTACAGGTTCAAAATATCTAATTCAATTAGACCAAACAAAAATACTTGTTGATTGTGGTCTTTTTCAAGGCTACAAAGAGCTTCGATTAAGAAATTGGGCACAGATGCCTTTCAATCCAGAAGACATTAAATATATCTTATTGACACATGCCCATCTTGATCATAGTGGTTATATTCCCTTAATCGTAAAAAATGGATTTCGTGGAAAAATAGTATGTACCGAAGCTACTTTCGAACTGGCGAAAATATTGTTGCCAGATAGTGGTTATCTACAAGAAGAAGAAGCTTATTACGCTAATAAAAAAGGCTATTCAAAACATCATCCTGCCATACCACTTTATACAAAGGAAGATGCCGAAATTGCGTTAAATTATTTTCAGACGGTAAATTTAAAGGACACCTTTGAGCTTGCTGATAATTTTTATGCCAACTTTTATTATGCAGGTCATATCTTAGGTGCTTCTCTGATTAAAATAGAACATCAGAATACCTCTGTACTTTTTTCAGGGGATTTGGGGCGTCCTAATGATCCCATTATGAAAGCACCCCAAGAACCACCTGAAGCTGATTATTTGGTAATAGAATCGACCTATGGTGATCGCTTGCATGAAACACTCGATCCAGAGATACAACTTGCAGATATAATTAATTGCACGGTTAAACGAGGTGGTAGTGTTTTAATTCCAGCTTTTGCCGTGGGTCGAACTCAAATGTTGTTATATTATATTCAGCAGCTCAAAGCTAAAAATAAAATTCCAGATATTCCGGTTTTTGTTGATAGCCCTATGGCTACTAACGCTACTGAAATTTTTTCAAGGCATGCACGTGAAAATCGTTTAACTACAGAACAATGTGCGGCAGTATGCAATGTGGCTCAATACATTCGCACTGTAGATGAATCAATTGCACTTGGCAGACAAAAAATGCCGATGATTTTAATTTCCGCGAGTGGTATGGCAACTGGAGGGCGGGTTATTCATCATATCCGAAATTTTGCTCCTAACTACAGAAACACTATATTGTTTACTGGATTTCAAGCAGGTGGGACACGAGGGGATCGAATGGTTCGTGGCGAAAAAGAGATTAAGATGTTTGGCCAATTAGTACCTGTTCAGTCCGAAATAATACAGATGGGGAACTTATCAGCTCATGCAGATTATGCAGAAATGCTGACTTGGTTATCTCATATCAAAAAAGCGCCTAAAGCAGTGTTTATTACTCATGGAGAAGGAGAATCTGCACAGGCACTAAAAGAAAAAATTGAGCACAAGTTTCATTGGAAATGTGTAATTCCTAATTATTTAGAGCAACACAAATTATAGTGAGCACTGCGTAATGGATACTAAGTTTAATCAATTAAAGTTAGTCAAATTAGGTATAGATACATTACAGGAATTTATTATCTATATGCGTCCTGATTGTTTTATTTGCAAATCAGAAGGTTTTGAGTCTCTAACACAGGTTATTGTTACTTTAAATAATCATTCTATTGTAGCCACATTAAATATGGTTCATTCCAATATTCTCAAAGAAAATGAGGCTGGTTTATCTGAAAGCGCTTGGGAAAGACTTGGTGCTCAGGTGAATGATTCAATCATTATCTCACATTTACCTCCAGTTACTTCAATAGGTCATGTGCGCTCGAAAATTTATGGAAATGCTTTAAATGCAATCGAGTTTCATGAAATCATTAGTGATATTGTTGCTGGAAAATATTCAAACATTCATTTATCTAGTTTTATTACCGCTTGTAGTCTTAATAATTTGAGTACAGAAGAAATCATTTATTTAACTCAAGCAATGATTGAAACCGGTGAGCGATTGCATTGGACTCATCCTATGATACTTGATAAGCACAGCATCGGCGGAATTCCTGGAAATAGAACCACACCCATTGTTGTGCCTATCGTTGCGGCTGCGGGTCTAATTATTCCCAAAACCTCTTCACGAGCGATTACTTCACCAGCTGGCACTGTAGATACTGTCGAAACGATGACTACTGTAGATCTCACGGTAGATAAAATTCAACAAGTTGTTGAATGCGAGGGGGGATGCATGGCCTGGGGTGGTGCTTTGGGTTTAAGTCCAGCCGATGATATATTGATTCGGGTAGAGCGTGTTTTGGATCTCGATCCTATGGGGCAAATGATCGCTTCCGTACTTTCTAAAAAAATTGCTGTTGGTGCAACTCATGTATTAATTGATTTACCCGTAGGACCTACAGCAAAAATTCGTTCCGATGTAGAATTTTCTCAGTATCAGAAGTATTTTTCGATAGTGGGCAAAGCCTTGGGCATCCATGTAGAGACCTTAAAAACCATTGGAACTCAACCCCTGGGTATAGGAATTGGGCCTGCACTTGAGGCAAAAGATATATTATCTGTTTTACGTAATGAACCACTTGCTCCTGTTGATCTAAAAAATAAGGCACTTGCTCTGGCTGGAATTTTATTGGAGTTTGGTGGCAAAGCCCACTCTGGCCAAGGGGTATATTTAGCAAAGCAAATACTAGAAAGTGGTGTTGCTTTAAATAAGTTTTTGGCAATTTGTAAGGCACAAGGGGGATTTAAAGAACCCCCAACGGCCTCATTGACAAATGAAATTGTTGCATTATCTGAGGGCGTCATCACTGAAATTGATAATCGAAATCTGGCTAAAGTCGCCAAATTAGCAGGGGCACCTCATGACGCTGCCGCAGGCATTGAGTTTTTTGCAAAATTGGGTACTAGAGTTGCGAAGGGGCAAACCTTATATAAGATTCACGCTGAATCTAAAGGGGAATTGAATTATTCCTGCACCTATGCCCTATCTATGCCCAATATAATTAAAATTGAACCTGAATAAAAGGTTAAGAACATGGACGATAATATTCTTTTTTCATTGCCAGGAAATATGGAGCTGACAGAATTAATTGCAAAAAAGCTGGCGATTGAAATAGGTAAGGCTGAAATCCGTTCTTTTCCCGATGGAGAGTCATACATCCGCATTGATTCAGAGGTAAAAAATAAAACAGTGATTTTGATTTCTACCCTTAATGATCCTAACTCTAAAGTATTGCCATTACTTTTTATGGCGCAAACACTTAAAGAGTTAGGAGCTAAGAAGCTTTGCATAGTCAGTCCTTATCTTTCTTATATGAGACAAGATAAACAGTTTCAGCCAGGGGAAGCCATAACTTCAATTCTTTTTGCACAATTAATTTCAAGTTACTTTGATTGTATGATGACAATCGATCCTCATTTGCATCGTATTCATAAACTCTCTGAGATTTATGCTCTATCTGGATTATTAACGTTACATGCGACAAAAAAAATATCTGAGTGGATTGTGAATCATGTGAGCCATCCAGTTCTCATAGGCCCTGATGCAGAAAGTAAGCAATGGGTTTCTGAAATAGCCGATTACCATAAACTCCCTTTTATTATAGGGGATAAGCAACGTTTTAGTGACCGAAAAGTAGTTATTTCTTTACCAGAAATTAAAAACATAGGCCTTACGCCGGTATTGGTTGATGATGTGATTTCTACAGGTGTCAGTATGCTTGCTGTACTTAAGCAATTACAGCTACGAGGATTTAAAAAAGCATTATGTATTGGAGTCCATGCTTTATTTGATCAAGAAACTGAAAAAAGGCTTCTTTTGGCAGGGGCTGAGCGAGTTATTTCATGCAATACAATTATTCATAAAAGTAATCAAATCGATATTTCAGATCTTCTTGTTAAAGGAATAATCTCATTATGTTAGAAACATTACTTTCCTTTATCATATCTCTATTGATTGGTTTGCTGATCGGCATTGAAAGAGAACGAGGTCATCCTGAAGGAAGCCAATTTATTGGCGTTAGAAACTTTATTTTATTATCGATGCTTGGCACATTGGTTGCTGTTTTACAGCAGACAATCCTTACCATCACTGTGAGCTTTTTTGTTATAGGCATTTTGTTACTCAATTACTATCAATCGATTATTAAGCAGAAAAAACACAATAGCATTGAAATATTAACTGAAATTACTGCCTGCTTCATTTTTTGTTTGGGTTATATGGTCCCAACCTCGCCATTTTTGGCAATTACTTTAAGTGCGATTATTTTGCTTGTACTCATTGAACGTCAACGTTTGCACACTTTGGCACGAGAAAAATTCAAACCACATAAAATTGAAACAGTAATTATCTTAGTTATTTTTACGTTAGGGATTTTACCGCTTCTTCCTGATCGCACATTTGATCCTTGGCATTTATTTAATCCAAAAGATTTTGGTTTATTAATTGCAACAGTTGCAGCGATTCAATTAGGGGGTTATATAGCAATTCATTTATTTGGTGAACGCTTAGGCATCCCCTTAACAGGGTTTTTAGGAGGATTGGTGTCAAGCACTGCTGTTTTTGCCCAATTGCATGATACATTAAAACGATATCCCCAATCCGAATGCGTTATTCTTGCTTCAGGGCTTCTAGCTACAGTTGCAATGTTAGTCGATGTGCTAATAATTATTTTGATTGCATCTCCAGCTTTGCTTATTTTTATTATTTGGCCCATGCTGGCTATGATCTGTAGCGGAGTTTTATTCTCGGCTGTTCTGCTTTATTTTCAAAAAAAATCAGAGCGTGCCCCCACGTTACTTGCAACCCCACTTAATCTCTTATCTATATTACGTACCTCTATTTTTATAGGATTATTATTGCTCATCATTGCCATGGCAAGACGAATTATCTCAATTAAAGGGATTTTATTGTTTTCATTTTTGGGTGGACTTCTTGAGATCCATGGTATTTCCTTAGCAACAGGCCTGCTTTATTTGGGAAATCAAATGCATGCTCATGACGCACGCCTGATGTTATATATTGCTATTCTTGCCAGTTTCATCTCAAAAATAGCATTATTATGGAGTTTAACACCGGCACGCTTTGCTTTTCACGCCACTTTATTATTGCTTGGAGTGTTAGCTAGTGGCGTTGTCATTTACTCAATCGGGATTTAAATAATACCTACCTTATGACAAGGCCTGATTTTATCTCCAATTAAGAATTACAGGCGGTTTGTGCTCTGTGGGCAAGGTTTTACTCGATGGCCAACCAAGAATTATGGGCGCTACAGCGGTCATTTTTTTAGGTATCCCTAACTCTTTTTTCCACTCTGGTAGATTTAACGCCGCAACTGAAAATCCAATGACACAAGAAGCAAGGCCATAAGTAAGGGCGGAAAGCATTAAATTTTCGGCAGCGAGCCAACAGTCAGCACTGACGAATTTTCCTTTAAAGGTGCTATAGATAACAATTAAAGTATGTGCATTATAAAAAACATTGAATTCCTTTTGTTGTACCACCTGCAAAACGTGCTCTTCTTGTAAGTCTATGCTTTTCTTTTTATCATTTATTGTTAACAGCTTAGCACTGTCTGAAATGCGTTCTAATAGGGCTTTATTCTGAATCACGACAAATCCTCTGGATTCTTCATGAAGCGCTGAAGGGGCATGTACTGCTGCATCTAATAGCTGATTGATAATTTCGGAGTCAACTTTTTTAGGCAAGAAACTACGTACAGCCCTGCGGTTATATATCGCATCCATTACATCAATTTTATAACGATGTATCAATTCTGGGTTTTCCATGTCTTGCTCCTAGCCTTTTCTAGGATTATAGCAAATCCTGGCAACTATGATTTTAATGCATTGCCAAAAGCTAACAGACCATCCCAAATACCCCTTGTAATTTGCCAGCCCGGCCATTTTGCACAACATCTTATTTTTCATCAAAAATTCCATTTTCAATATAATCCATATGCATGGCTTATGAAACGTCAATAATTACCTTCAATGCCTGCGTCTTTTCTGCTTGTCCAAAAGTATCATAGGCCTCAAGAATATTTTCAAACTTAAAATGATGACTGATTAATGAGTGTGGATCCATCTTATGAGCACATAAAGCTTTTAATAACATAGGTGTGGATACCGTATCGACTAATCGGGTAGTGATGGTAATATTTTGTGACCATAAACGCTCTAGATGAAGATCGACTTTTGTCCCATGTACTCCGATATTTGCAATAGTACCGCCTGCAGCCACAAGCTCTTCAGTAAGAACAAATGTAGATGGGATACCTACAGCTTCTATAGCTGTATCTACTCCACGGTTATTGGTTATCTGCATCACTTTACTTGCTGCTTTACCGTCATGATTACTTATAATTTGAGTTGCGCCTAAACGTTTGGCTCTGTTCAAACGATTCTCATCCACATCAATCATAATAATTTCAGCTGGAGAGTAAAATTGGGCGGTAAGTAGTGTTGCCAAACCAATAGGGCCCGCGCCTACAATAGCTACAGTGCTTCCTGGCTGTATTTTGCCATTCAACACACCACATTCAAAACCTGTAGGTAGAATATCACTGAGTAAGACTAAATCCTCTTCATTAACTCCTTCAGGAATTTTGTATAAACTCGTATCAGCCTGAGGAATCAACACATATTCAGCCTGTGTTCCGTCGATTGTATTCCCAAGAATCCATCCGCCTTTAGTGCAATGAGAATACATTCCTTTACGACAAGGTTCACATTTACCACAAGAAGTAATGCAGGAAATAATTACTTTATCTCCAGGTTTGATTTCGGTTACTCCTGAACCTACATTCTCCACAATGCCAATACCTTCATGCCCTAAGATACGCCCAGGCGCACAAGTAGCAACATCACCTTTTAGAATATGCAGGTCAGTTCCACAAATAGTTGTTTTTTTAAGTTTTATCACTGCATCAGAAGGGTTTTTAATCGTGGGTTTGGGGCGCTCTTCTAGAGCTTTCTTTCCAGGTCCCTGATAAATTAATGCTTTCATTTTATAGACTTTCCTTGTTTGATATCTTTAATAAGCTGTTTACAAGTGACTTCATACTAAAATTCTAAATATTATCAAATTGTGCTTATTGATTGCTTTTTAAATTGTGATTCATCTTAACAGTTTGTCAAGTTATGGTATTCCGGGGACGGTCCGGGACCGGTGCCGATGTGTTTTGAACAAGTTGACTAATAATTAACAGATTCCGTCCCGGACCGTCTCCCTGTTTAATATTTGGTCTATGCTTTTATTAATTCAATCAGTATTGGTAGGGAATTATTATGCAAGAAAAGGAGCAGCCTAAAAAAGAAGAGAAAGAATCTTCATTAAGCCTAGATCAAAAAAGAAAAATATGCGTTAAAAATATACAAATTGTTATGGAGACACTGCTCAAAGAGCATCCTGAGCAATTTAAAAAATTTCCAATTAGCTCAACTTTTCCAAATGGCTATTTTAAAGTAGCCTCCTTAGAGCAGCCTAAGAGGGCCAGTGGCTTGGTAATGGGCAAAGATGAAAATGCTGGAGTGGGATTTCTTTCTGTTATGCAACCCACAGGTGAAGCTTGTAAAGTGATAAGTAAGCTTTTTGAAGAATTCACAAAAGTAAGGCCGGTTTTAAGATATCATGGTTTTAGTGAAATAGGTTTTGTTTGTAAAAATACTGAAGCAGAAGTAGATTTACTTTTAAAGAAATCAGAGCAGCTTAAAAATCTATATGGTCTGTTTGATATCAAACTATTTAGGTCATTAGCATCCCCAGTACCCAGGGCTACAGGAGGTCTTGGTTTTTATGATAGAAAGCCAAAATCTGCGCTTGAAGATGAAAACATCTCTGCCTTGGTCGCTAAACTATTTACAGGGAAATCTATGCATTCAGTTAAAATAGAAGCGGATCTAATAAGCTTTAGAGGTCAACGCGAAGAGGTCGAAGGCGTCTTCACGAAAGCAATGGAAGCCTTAAAAGAGGATGGCCTTTCAGCAGATGGGATATTGTCCAATTTAAAAATAAAATATGAGCCAACTACTGAAGTAACACTCGATATAGGAAAAGTTGCTGCTGAATTGAATAAGCCTAAAGAAGGATTGGGACTAGACTTGGGTGGCAATTAGTAAAATATTTAGGGGACGGTCCGGGACGGGAACCGATGTGTTTTGAACAAGTTGATCAATAATTAACGGAGTCCGTTCCGGACCGTCCCCATGAAAAAACAAGCACACTTTTTAATGAAATTTAAGCGTGCTCACAGAGCAATGCTTTTGCTGGCCTCAATACATCATTTATGGCGAGGAGGATGACAAAACTGCTCCTTTCTCTAAAGGATAGCTAGAATCTTCTTCTCTCAACCCAACATCAAAAAGTTTTGGCCCAGTTTTCCTAATTTTAGAGTTATTAGATTTGGGAGTTTTTTCTGATGTTGCTAATAAAGTATTACTTTGAAGTGCATTTGAAGTAGGGATTTGACCTGCTTTTTCTATCGATGGCTTCTCTGTCGGTGAAGGCTCTTGAGTCGATTTTTTTCTCTGAAAAACGGAAGGCCAAGTAAAGGCTATCGATACGAATACTAAAATGATTGGAGACAATATTGCCATGGTAACGGTTAATGCAAATTTTTCTCCTATTGCTTCTCCCAGCGTTTCACCAACATGCATTCCGCTGCGAATTCCACCAGCAACAGAATAGGCAAGAGAGTCACCTATCAAAGCAAATAATTTGAGCATGTTAATGGCTCCATGCTTTATCTTTTGAGCTTTTGTTTGATTTTTTTCCGGTGGTTGATATATCGATTCAAATTTTTCTTTTAGATCGACATACGTTTTCGGGTTAAAGACTTTATATACTTGTGAAAAAGTATTAACAAACATGGTTGTCGAAGTACATATCATCGCAATAGTATGTGCTAAAAGGGTATCAGGAGTCGCACCTACAGCATTAAAAAACTTATTAACCCCTGATACGGTAGTAAACCAAGTTAGCGTCGCATAAACAGCTAAAAAGATCGTACTTACCATTCCTAATAAGATACATCGCAAAAGACCATAGGGTTTTTTATAATCTTCAATAAAAAGATTTTTAAATTTTGCATAATTTTCACGTATGCCTACAGCTTGAAACGAATAAAAAGAGACAGCTGCAATCACAGATAACCCAATCGTAGCTGCCAAAACCAGAGGGTTAGAGATGAGCAGGCCTGCTCCTAAAAAAGTGAGGAGTCCTACGAGACCAGCATATCCAGTAATGCCGGCAGAAATACATGCTAACAATGTCACGACACCAAAAAGTAATTTCTGACCTCTATCGAGTATTGTTTTTTCCTTTGCATTTTCTTCTGGGGTCTTAAATGTTTTTTGTTTACTCGGTTGAAAGCCAGCACTATCAAGCATGGCTTGTCCACGGCTTAATAAGCACACTATTCCGTTACATAAGGAAAGTACCATCGCTATGGCAAGGCTAAGGCCAAAGGGTGCCCCCAAAGTGCTTAATAATCCCAGGCAAAATACCATGCAAAGCGCCATGGAAGTAACGACTTTGCCAATGACTAATGGCACTCCTTTTAGCAGTCTATTTCTATTTTGATCGGGGGTTCTTGTAAATTCTTGGCCATTGCTAGAGCAGGTAGCAATTTGTAAGACCTCTTGCTTAGACAATCTTTTGCCACCCGAAAGTATCTCGCCCCATTTAAAGGTAAGGAAACTCCAAAAATAGTGGGAAAACGGACGTATTAAAATATCGGTTATTCGAAGATCCCCATTTAGAATGGCATGTTGGACTTTTTGCGATTCTACTTTAGAAAATTGATATTGGTCGAAAGAAGCAATAATCCAATCTTTTTGAGTACGGAATTTTCTTCTTAAAACCATTATGACATCAGGACGTTTATAAATAGTAGAATCGATTTGTTCTTGTTCTAATAAACTAACTATTTCTTTCATTCCGACAAATCCTTTTTTAACACAAAGTGCGTAGCTTATTTATAATTTCACAAGAATTCCATTTAAATTTTAAAAAAATAATTATCAATAGGTGGGATGCCAGGATTATTTTCATCAGAAAGATTTGACATACTGTGCAAGTTACATTCTAATCTTATTTTTTTCATGATATGGACAATCATGGCATTTTTAAGTTTTTTAAAACCTGCTCCTTATCTTGATGAAATTCAAGATAAAACCATTGTTGAACGGCAATATCGTTATTGGCGTATTCGTACCTTTTATGCAATGTATATAGGGTATGTGTTGTTTTATTTTACGCGAAAAAGTTTTACCTTCGCGATGCCTGCATTACAAAGCACCTTGGGGATGACCAAAACTGAACTGGGAATGATTGCGAGCATACTGAGCTTAAGTTATGGCATCAGCAAATTTTTGAGTGGAATTCTTGGCGATAAGTCAAATCCTCGTTATTTAATGGCGATTGGACTAATTTTGACGGGTATTTGTAATATTTTGTTTGGCTTGTCTTCCACTTGGTGGTTATTTGCGATTTTTTGGGGCTTGAATGGTTGGTTTCAAGGGTGGGGATGGCCAGGATGTACTAAATTATTAACCCATTGGTATTCTCAATCTGAACGTGGTCGTTGGTGGAGCATTTGGAATACATCACATAACGTTGGGGGTGCATTAATTCCATTGATTGTTGCAATATGCGCACAGTATTTCGGCTGGCGTTCAGCCATGTTTGTACCTGGAATCATCTGCATTTTAGGAGGGCTTTTTTTAATCAATCGTTTAAGGGACACGCCGCAATCGCTTGGTTTACCTGCGATAGAGCAATATCGGGACGATTTTTCTGGTTTATCCAATCAGCACCAAGAAAAAACAGAACTCTCAGTCAAAGAAATTCTTTGGAATTATGTGTTAAGCAACCCATATATTTGGATACTGGCTATTTCTTATGTGTTTATTTATATTGTCCGCACGGCCATTAATGATTGGAGCATGCTGTACTTAACGGAGGCGAAGGATTATTCCTTAATCACAGCAGGAAGTTGTGTTATATGGTTTGAAGTTGGTGGTTTTTTTGGAAGCCTGGTTGCCGGCTGGTTTTCTGATAAAATATTTCAAGGTAAGCGCAATCCAATCAATGTTCTCTTTACTGCAGGTGTCTTTGTTACTTTGTTGCTATTTACGTTCACTAAGGGATATACACCATTCCTCGATTCTTTATTTCTTTTTTTCTTTGGCTTTTTTATCTTTGGACCACAAATGATGATTGGTATGGCCTGTGCGGAGTTAACACATAAAAAAGCAGCGGCGACAGCAACTGGTTTTGCCGGATTTTTTGCTTATTGTGTAGGTGCTGTTCTGGCTGGTGCTCCTTTGGGTGCAATTATCAAAAATTATGGCTGGGATAATTTCTTCCTCACATTGTTTATTTGCTGTTTGATTCCATTATTTATGATGCTGCCACTCTGGCATGTGAAAGCCCATCCAAGGCATCGTAAATCAGAATTTTCAGAAAAATCTGAGTTTGCGTAGTAGGTTCCAGTGCAAAGCAAGCGTAGCCCGTATTAGCGAAAGCGCAATACGGGACTTTGTCCCCATATTATTTATGAGGGAGAATCAATCTTATTTTCGTCTTCTTTTTTACCACGCATTCCATAACAGGCACTAATACAACTCGATATAGCCCCCAGAAAAAATAAAATAAAAAGAATCCAGCCATTCCAAGCTAAATGTTTAGGATTCGCATTAATCATTTTTTGTGTAGGAGCATTTTGTTGAGATGTTACAGAAACATTAACATCTGCTGCAGAAATTTGCGTAGGAGCTAGATTAGGATCTAAGTTTTCCTCATAAAATGAAACATAATGAGTCAGAGGCATAATGAGTAAGGCGCTCAACATTAATACCAAGCTCCAAGTAATAAATCCATAAATTACACCACCATGGCAGTAGCAATGATGAAATCGCCCCAAATAACCAGCGACAAATCCAGCTGCACCCATTGAAACAATGACCCCAATTAATAAACCTAAAACACCACCAATTGCAACAGCAGGAGCAGTATTGGGTGAAGAGGTATATGCACTTAAACCTATGGCCATACTAAAAATATTCAGTAAGAAAGTAAGCCCTACACCAACAAAAGCCCCTGCAATAATTGCGGTCCAATGAATATTGGTTATTGTCGCCTTATAGCATTTTTGATTGTCCATAATGAAAATATCCTTGTTTTAAATGTGAGAAACCAACCAAATTAGTACTAATAAACTGACTGGAACACCTAACAACCATGCAATAATGTATCCCATGATTTTTCTCCTAAGTTATTTCCAACTATAAAGGCTCTGAATAATAGTTTCTCATTGCTTGAATAAAGGAATCGGCATTCATGTCAGGCCAGTTAGACTTATCAAATCCTGGAGAATTTACTAATTTTTCTTGATCTATATTTAAAATGAATGTTTCCAACATAGGATCGTAGGAAAAAACCTTCCAAGGTAGAGCAAACAACTTATCTCCTAAACCCAAAAAACCGCCAAAAGAAAGAACTACATACGCTACTTGACCACTCAGTTTATCGATCATTAGCGCTTCAATTTGACCTAGGTCTTCTCCTGCCTGATTTTCTACACAAATACCGACAACATCATTTGAGTTTACAAGCTTCATTATATTCTCCTTAATCTATTGAAGTTTGTTAGAACACATCATGACTGTACAAATAAGGGATTAGGTTAATTATAGAGGAGATTATAATTTTGGTGTAAAATTTACCATAATGTATTTAAATTGACTGATTCGTGGATTCTTTTTTAGCTCAAGTTTAACAAAAATTCTCATTGATTTTTTCCCCACGTCGGTGAAATATGTAAAACTTCATTTTTCAGAGGCAGGAAAATAATCTTCCGGTTATGAAAAAGGCCTTAGCTTTTATAAAGCGCATACCTCGTAGGGAAAATTTACTTTAAGGAAATTAAAATTTCGTTGAAGATAAACTTATACAAGTAACAAAATAATTAAAATAAGGAGAATTAAACCTACTCCACCACTTGGATAATATCCCCATTCCCTGCTATATGGCCATCTAGGAAGTAAACCTATTAAGAGCAAAATTAATATAATAAGTAGAATTAAATGCATAATAAAATTCCTTTTCTTAGTAGAAAGTTCTTTAAATAAATATCCTATTTGCATTATAGCTGAGATTTTATTCTTAGCTGAAAGTAGAAAGACTTCGCCCATGTTGTAGATACTTAGGTATGTATTTTCTTTTAGATTATTACGAGGGTATTTGATTGCTAGTTTCAGTTTTTATTTGATTCATTTATTTATACAGCGCATATAATGCGTGTCTGTAATATAAATTGGGGACGGATCCCCATGTGTTTTGAACAAGTTGACTAATAATTAACGTAGTCCGTCCCTATTGGTTCTTTGCATGACAGCACTCTTGAGATTCTAGTACTAGGATGATAAAGTGCCTGAAAATTTATCTGTTTGTGAGTTATTTATGTCATTTAGTTTTTTCACCCAGCCCAAGATCAATCGTATTGCAAACAATTTGGAAGCCACACTTGCCGAAACTTGTCGACAACGGTGGGCAAATTATCTTCACAATCTTCCTAGCGGCTATCCAAGTATTATATATAATAATCATCTTAAAGATGTGGAAGTGAATCCGAGAGAGCTTGTTGATACCTTTGCACCTTTTAGGCCAAAGGAGCATTTTTCTTGGGATATTATTCATTCATCTTCCGACGCAAAATTTCATTTGTCGATAGAGAACGCCAGGAAACAATATATTTTTTACAGTGAATTAGTAAAAAAAGCCCGCGAGATTAATGCACTACTCTCCCAGGAAAAACCAAATTATGACTTAATTATTCGGCTCGCTAGTGAGATTAAAAACGCTTCAACAACAGTGCCTTCAGTAATAAACGGAGAGCCGATAGAATTAAATATAGGTTGGACGGTTGGGGGCAATCTAGCAATCGATTTCTTTTCCGGTGTGTTTGGTCTAGTTCATGCACCTATTATGGCCTTAGCTAGTATTTTTTGTATGCCAGCTTATGCTCTTTCTTATTCTGCATATTGTGGAAGCCCGCAGTTCTTTTTGGATACAGCTTTGTATTTTTGTAACTCCGTATGTCAAATAATCTCTTCTGTTCTATTTCCTCTGAATATGCTCTATTCAAAGTACACTACAGACTCTTTTAATACCCTTACTAAGGGTGATGCGCAGAGAGCAGTGGAAGGAGTAATTGCCTTGGCTACAGCTCAGAGAGGGGAGCATAATGAGGTGGAAGTGATATCTCAGCAAACATCTTTGCACGGACTTGATTAAACCAAGGTTGGTTGGCTTTTTTGCATCATGTAAGCAAGCGTAAATCGGAGCTTGGCTCGAGCTACGCTTGTTATTATATCCATGGGGACAGTCCGGGACGGACCCCAATGTGTTTTGAACAGGTTGGTTAATAATTATTAAAGAAAATGATAAAGAGCAATCCAGTAGGTGATATTGGTGTGATTAATACGGATAAAATCCAGCCTACGGTCAAGAGATTAAAGAGTTAAAACAAGAAGGTCTTTTGGCTTCCCACGTAAAGCATTTTACAAATAAAGTATCGTAACAATCATCTGGAAGCCGACCATGGTAAGCTTAAGCGGCATTATCAATGCTGTTCGTGGATTTAAAACGGCCTATGCGAACATTAAAGGACTTGCAATCATGCGTATGTTTAAAAAAGGACTGTTCAATAGTTGGATGTATGGAGCTCGAATCGAAGTATCTTTCATCAAGGAGCAAACTAGTCTATACAGTTGAGCTTCTACCTATAAATTATGATTTTTTTAATTGTTTATTTTTTGCAACGGAGCCTAATTTTCTCCAGTCGTTTTTTAATTTGTTAATAAAAAAGAAGTTAATCCCATTATTATCATTGATAGTGAACTAGAATTTAATCAAAGATCTTAGAGAGTTAACCAAGAAGTGTTGTTTGGCCGAATGTAAATCCGGTGATGATTGATGTGATGAGCGGGTGTAGCCTGGGTGAAACGAAGTGAAATTGGTTCTGACCCTTTGGGCCTAAATCCAGCAAGCGTAGCTCGTTTGCTTGCAAACGGATTGAACTGCAAATTTAGGAAATAGAGTTGCCAAATAGCCTGGTTGCAAGCAACCAGGCTACGCTCGCTAAAGTAATTGTAGAGACAATCTTAAGCTCTATTACTGAACTATAAGCGCTGTTATACATGGAATTTAGATACCTCAATGAGGTTTTATTATTTAAGGAAATAAAATGAATAAAATTCACTTCAAAACTGCAAAGGTTAATGGCCTGAATTTGTTTTATCGAGAAGCGGGAACCATGGGACAACCGAAATTGCTTCTGCTGCATGGATTTCCAACTTCAAGCCATATGTTTAGGGACTTGATCCCACTCCTCTCTGATCAATTCCATATCGTAGCACCTGATTTGCCCGGGTTTGGTAGAACAGAAATGCTGCCACGTTCGGAATTTAGGTACACCTTCGATAACATCGCGAAGGTGATCGATAAATTCACAGAAGTTATAAAATTTAATAAATTTGCAGTCTATATTTTCGACTATGGAGCACCTATTGGCTTGCGGATTGCAATTAAGCATCCGGAGCGCATCACCGCGATCATTTCTCAAAATGGGAATGCTTATGAAGAGGGATTGAGTGATGGTTGGACGCCAATCGAGGCATATTGGAAAGATGCATCGAGCGCGAACCGAGAAGCTTTACGTGCATTTTTGACACCAGAGATAACGTTTTGGCAGTACACGCATGGGACTAAAGATGCTTCAGAAGTTTCTCCAGACGGTTATTCGCTCGACAATTATTATATGAAGCGTCAAGGTGCCGATGAAATACAGTTGGATTTGTTTGGTGATTACAAATCAAATGTTTCTCTCTATCCTGAATTTCAACAGTATTTCCGAACTTACAAGCCCCGATTTTTAGCCGTTTGGGGTAAACAAGATCCGTTTTTCCTACCTCAAGGTGCAGAGGCATTCAAGCGTGATAATCCAAATGCAATCGTGGAATTTTTTGACACAGGACACTTTGCTCTCGAAACTCATGTGCAAGAAATCGCTAACAGTATTCGAAGATTCTTAGGGTGACGTCATGGAATATGTTCATTTTGAGCTAAATAAAATAGGAGACTATTGGGACGACTAAAATTCTCTTTGAAAGTCCTTTGATTTTGTCTACATGACTTTTTCGAATTACTAGGCGAATTCTAGCTCCAACAGTGTCGGACTCAAATACGCAAATCTCACGCAAGGATATTTTAGCAACTTTATAGGAATTTTACTGGAAAAGTCATTTGGTTTTCATAAAAATGACTATTTGAGATGTAAGGTTGATATCATTTAATTATAGTATTGATTTATGATCAAATTGAGTTTTTTAATAAGTTCTCCATATTATTGCTACAATCTGTATGGCAGTGAAAATTTTTCAGTCAAGCTAATCTATATAGCTATCCCCAACAGTGAACCAATACCTGCACTCACCATCATCGCCAGTGTTCCCCAAACCACAACACGCAGTGCTCCTAATATGATGCGAGCTCCGCCAACCTTTGCAGCCACAGCTCCAAGTAATGCCAAAAATAGAACCGCCATCACTGATATTGCTAGAATAAGATAGGTTCTTGGAACAATAAAAATGATTAATAAAGGTAATAATGAACCCAGCGTAAAACTACAAGCGGAAAACATTGCTGCCTGAAGAGGGCGTGCACTCGATATTTCTGTAATACCAAGTTCGTCGCGAGCATGTGTACCTAATGCATCCTTAGCCATCAATTGTTTTACAACTTCTTTTGCGAAAGAGGGCTCTAATCCACGATTGATGTATATAGTGGTTAGCTCTTCAATTTCATTTGGTAAACTCGACTCAAGTTCTTTCTTCTCACACTGTAGAGCAGATTTTTCTGTATCTGCTTGTGAGCTTACGGATATATACTCGCCCGCAGCCATCGACATAGCACCAGCAATTAATCCTGCAATCCCTGCTACAAGTATTCCATTATATGGCGTGTGCGCAGCAACAACACCAATTAACAAGCTCGATGTAGAGATAATTCCGTCATTTGCACCTAGTACGGCGGCGCGTAACCAGCCAATTCGTTCAATTCGATGATATTCTTTATGTTGCATATATATCAAAACTCCTATGTGGAATAAGTCTGAGTCGATATGCCGCCAAGTTACTCTTGTGGCATATCAGATTTATGTTTATATACTGCATTTTCAGGAATATCAGTAGCTGAGTAGACACTTATTATTTTGAATGGTTTCTTCGCATTGAGATTAATAAAATTATGAGGAATCCCTTGAGGGATAAAGATCATATCACCTGCTGCGACAGTTGAATTTTTGCCGTTGAGAATCGATTTAGCTTGACCTTCAACAACGAAAATAACCTGATCAAATTTATGAGTTTCCATTCCAATCTCATTGTTGGGGTTGGTCTTAGGTGTGATATTCATAAAAACAACCTGTGCATCTTTACCTGTCACCAGTGCTAGCTTCCAGTTTTCATTGCGTTTTGCCATTTCAAAAATTTTGGGAGTAATGACCGCATTTATTTTATTATCAATGGTACTTTCTTCAGAACTAGCAAATGATGATGTTGCGATTAAAGTTGACACCAATAACGTAGATATAAAAGTTCTTTTTATCCCTTTCATTTTCATAAATGCTCTCCATAATTTAAAGTTAGCGATTCACTATATATCAACATTTGATCTATTTTTGAGCTGCGCAATAAACACAAAAGCCTATTTAGTGTAGCATATGGATTAAATTGGACATGATGAAATTAGAACAAACTATAATTTACTCCATAAATATTGGCTAATTCACTAGGCCTAAGCGTCTTGATCTACTTTCATAGAGTTAATTATTCGTCGTTAAGTTTATATGGGTATTGATTTTCTATACGCCATAAAAATTCACTAACAAGTACTCATAGACCATTGCAGTAGGCTCCCGAAAAATAGAACAGCATACTCTATAATTAAATGAAAAAATTAAGTTAGATACCTTGCTTACTTGGTGTCCACGTTTTTCCTATTGGCAAAATGTACAGAGGATCTTCTTCATTTGTAATATGCAAAATGTTTTTGATCTGAACATCATCAAAAGATCCTATTGAAACGGTACCTAGATTTAAGGACACAGTTTGTAAATAAATATTTTGCGCCGCATGACCAGCCTCCATTAGGACATAACGTTTTCCCCTCTCACCATATTTATTTGTTGTACGTGAAAATAAAGCCGTTATCACTATATCAGCAGCCCCAGATTTTACTGCGCTTTGTCCAAAGGCCGCTTTAGCAAGCTCAATACGTACATCTCCATCTCTTAATTTTTGGAGTATATGTTTCCTGGGTACATAGTGATAAATACCAGGTGATAAATTTTCTATATCTCTAGCGACTAAATAAAATTCCAATGGGTAAAGAGCTCCTGCTGAGGGAGTTGTACGAAATCCATTGTTAGAAGTTATCCCTTGTGCTGCCCAGAGAAGCTGAGCAATTTGTTGCATTGTTAGTGATTGGCTATTGTAAATTCTTATTGATCGACGTTTTTTTAATGCCTCTTCAATAGAGGTTGGGCTAGAGAAAACCGGGTTAGGTAATTTTACTTCAACTTGAATTTTGGTAAGTGCATTAGTCGGGGATTTATTTAAGTTTATTACCCGTAAAACAAGAAATAAGAGATTTAAAATTGTTATTACTATTAGAAACAGAGTCCATTTGTGGCGTATAAAACCCATTAGCTACCTCTCGATATATAGCCATTATGATAAAAGTAGCACATTGGATTTGAACTTGCATACAATTTTTAACTCTTTGTATTTCATTAAAAAATTAATATATTGAATGAAATAAACCCTCTCGATAAAACAGTCTAGATTGAAATGGATTGTTATTGAACCATAATTAAAATAATAGAGATGGAGGAACAAATGTTTAAACTTCGTGATGTTGTAATATTCTTTGCAGGCGCAGAATTTTTTCATACTCTAAGTCACATCATTTTACCATATTTCATTACTTTGCCTTTGGATATGGGATTTATGATGTTTACTTCCAAATTGAATATTTGCGCAATTATTATTAATGCGATTATTACAATCCTACTGTTATGGTGGGCGAGTCGTCTTAACAATGATACAACGATTCGCTCTTAAGGTGCTATCCGCGCGAGCGATAGGTTTAATTAATAAGCATTACTTGATTAATTTTGCTTTATGTGAGCATTTTTAATTGATTCTTGAATAGAGTCACCGCAATAATAATAAACACTGGCCCGAGCAGGATTCCAGACATACCTAGAGGGTCAAGCCTTGCTTTGTGCTAAACGCAGAAATTATCAAATAAACACAAGTCTGATAATTAGCGGCATATAACAGCTGATACTTTTTTAGAGAGCTGTATGCAATCCTCGCTTAGAGGTTGTGCCTCACAATACGACTAACCCATGAATAATGTAATCCAAAGTGTTCTCCAATTTCTGCAAAGCTAAATTGTCCTGTAGCATAAGCAATTTTGATGCATTCATTTCTATGAGGAGAGGCATTAGAATACTTGGTTAAAGATTCTTTAACGGGTTTATAATGGGATTGGGATATATAGGTTAATTTTTTTTCTTGTTCCATTTTTGATTGCATTTCATTAACGAATACCTCAGAACCAAGGAAAATTTGATTTTTTAAATTATCCCATGGGGTTTTAGCGCTTCTACCTTCATGAACAAATTGTTTGTATTTATCAGTTGCTATTAACAAATTGGAGTTAAAAGCCGAAAGAAGGAATTCTATTGATAACCAATTAGGTTTAGGTGCCTGATTTATAGTTGCTTTATAACTACTCCAAGCCCAATCTTCAGGGAAAAATACTATCTTAGCTCTTACTGGATTTAAAACAATATATCGAGATAGTTCGAGTAAATAAGATTCTTTTTCTATTAATATCCCTTTAAATCGTCCTTGGAAAACATGTCCTACACGGTGATGTCTTTGATTAAACTTTTGCGTGTAAATTCCATTGAGTAACTGCATTCCTTTGCTAAGGTTTCCTAAAGGAGTTTCTATTAGTAAATGGTAATGATTGCTCATAAGACAATAGGCATGACACACCCATTTACATTTGTTGCATACATGCGTAAATATTTCTAGAAATAAAACTCTATCTTCATTTGATAAATAGATATCTTCCTGTTTATTTCCTCGTGACGTTATGTGATACATCGCACCACAATACTCAATGCGTAAAGCTCTAACCATGTTGGACTTCCATTTTTCCTTTGGGCGATAAAGCTAATGCATTTATTTATTGGAGTCAAATCATTAAAAATTGTTAGGACGATTTGAATGTTGGTGGACAATTTAATATTTAAGCACGAAGCAAGGCTTGACCCTCTATGCTTGACCTAGGGGATTAGATCCCGTTGATTGCATACGGCATATTTACACAGATAACCTGGTTGCCTTTGCTTTACAGTATTGCTCGATCATTTTACCTGCAGAGACGTTACCAATACGAGACGAAGTATTAAAATCTTGACAACCTGCTTCTTTGTTTTGCCTTTTTATAAACATAATACCTCGATTTTTATAGACTTCTGAATCGAATGGATTGAGCTTAATAGCCAGATCAAAATCATTTTTTGATCCTTGGTAGTCGTTGAAAGAAAAACGGAGAATAGCTCTCAGATTGTATGCTTCTGCCATATTTTGGTTTAATTTTATAGCTTGATTTATATCGTGCAAAGCACCATTGCTGTCTTGGGAGGCGTATTTTGCAAGTCCACGTTTGACATACATAACAGCTGAATTTGGTTGCAGTTTAATTGCTGTGTCCAAATCGTTGATAGCATCTGAATAATTATTAATTTTCATATAAAGAAGCGAACGGTTTAGATAAGAAATAGCCTCAGAAGGATTGATTTCAATTGCTTTTGTATAATCTGCTAATGCTTCGCCTAACTGATTGTTGTTGATTAAAGCATTCGCTCTTGCACCATAAGCTCGAAAGAGATAAGGCACCTCAGGATTTTTTTTAATGATATCCGTCATAAAGCTGATGTTATCTTTCCAGATCGTATTTCTTTGTACAGTGAGTCCCATAAAAATAAGAGAGTAGAGTAGCAATAGAGCATATAACATTCGCTTGGCATGCTCATTTATATGGAGTTTTTCTTCCTTTATCTCATTATAAAATGAGCCAATAATAAAGAAAATACCGATATATGGAAAATAACCATATCGTTCTGTAACGATAAACAACCTTGATGGTATGATTTGAATATTGATTAAAATGCTTATCAAAAAAAGAAGAAGCCCAAACTGTACATATTTTTTAACTCTAGCAATTTGCCACACAAGACCTATCAGTGTTAATAAAATAAAAGGTGAAACATAATAAATTAAAGGTAAATAACCATTAATTTTTGGAGGATACACATAGATGGCACATAAATGAATTGGAACAAAAATTTTGTATATATAAAAGACCAAAGAATAACAGATCAAACAAATAATCTCAGGGTAACTGTAAGAAATTAATATGCTATTTGTAATATTATCTATGGTATTTTTATCTGAAATTGCAATAATCCCAAAAATACAAGACAAAATGAAAAACGGCGTTTTTTCAAGTAAAATGCCTTGTAGCATTTCTCTGTTTATTCTTGAATAATAAAAATCGATTACTAACAAAACGAGGGGCAAGGTAACCGCTTGTGCTTTGGAAAATAGAGATAAAAGAAACGCTAACCCAACAAAAAAGAGATATTTTTTCTGTGCTAATTTGATGTAATTTAAATAAAACAGGATTGCTATGATGTAAAAAAATGTATACATACTGCTGCTACGTGCTGAAATCCAGGTTACAGCCTCCACATTCATAGGGTGAATTGCAAATAACATTGCAACAATCAGTGCAATGACACGTTTTTGAGATAATCTCACTATAAATAGATAAACCAGAAACACATTCAGCAGATGAAAAATGAGATTAAACCCGTGTAAGGGAATAGTTTTTAGTTGAGAAAAATAATGATTAATGGCAAAGCTCAGCACAGGTATTGGCTGATACATAATGAGGTAGTAATGAGAAAAATAAAGTTTTAGATTATGCCAAGATAATTGCGTTATTTCCGGATAAGTAAAATACTCATTGTCATCGAAATTCAAGAGCCCATTTTCAAGAGCATTAGCATAAATAAAAACAGTTATGATAAACAATCCTATAAGACATATATATGCTCTTTTTTTCGTCAAAAAGTCATGCTCTGTTATAGGCTTATTGAGGTGGTTTTGAATTTTTTTTTTGTTCATTTAGATCTTTGCCTATGCTCTTAAAATACATACCCAATTGAAAGACCAAACGATTGACCAACAAATGCGCTTTCTCCAGAAATGCTTCTCACGGGTGATACCATAATTGTACCGCAATTTGCTAATACAGGTTCAAATATATTAATAGCTCCGCCTGTTGTAACGTCATTTGTTTGGTTATATATTGCCTTGTGTATCTAAAGCAATCCCAGTAGGATTGTTAATAGCAGCACTTCGTATAATACACGTGGGGGCCGTATTACCAGACGTTCCTGCTCCAAAAACATAAATCTCATGGCTCTTTGCATTAGTCACCCAAATATTGCCCATTTTATCAATAAAGAGCCCATTTGGTTCATTAAGTAATGTACGGTCGCCTGAGATTGTAACCATTGGTTTTGTAGGGGAACTTTCTTGGATAAGACCTGCCGCAAATTGTTTGATGGAATGACTACCTTGATTGGCTACCCAAATGTTATTACTACTATCGAGGGTTAAAGCTAAAGGTACATCCAATCCAGCGTCCTTTCCAGTAATAATCCTACTTGGAAAGGGATCAGCATGCTTTCCTGGTACTTGATAGATCGCGGCTGGATAAATGAATATTGCATTATTGCGATCTGCGACATAGATATTACCCCCAGTATCGGTCACAACCGAAACAGGCTGGTTAGCACCCATTGAAATACTGACTAAAGAGGGCAAATCTTCTTTCAGCGTACCATTGATGCTGGCTGGCAGTCGATACACAGTTCTACTCACTCTATCTGCGATCCAAAGGTTGTTATTAGTATCAATATGCACACTTTCTGGTTGTAATCCGGTAATCTTATAAGAAGTCGCAGTGGTATTCCGATCGACTACAGAAAATGTTTGCGCAATGGAAGATCTGTCACCATCATTAGTATGGGCCTGTGTTATACTGGCAACATTCGCATTATATTGCCAGGTGTTCCCGACATTGTCTAAGCCCATGCAGAATGCCGCTGTTGGACAAGAAATTGAAGTAATGGCATGTGTCATATCAAGATCTGAGGCAACGCTCCAGGCAATTCCATTGTATCGTAAAGCAGCGCCTTTATTATCTGTAGCCATACAAAAAGCAGTTCCTAAACACGAGACTGCGTTCATTGCAGCAGAGCCTATTGTACCTTCATGATATTGTGGCGTCCAAGTGTTTCCATCATAACTAAAACTATTACCAGCATTGTCAACACTCATGCAGAATGAACCGCTATTTGGTGTGCATGAAATAGCACTTAAGCCATGAGCACTAATAGGATTATCTCGATAAGTTGTCCACATTGTGCCATCATAACGGCTGGCATTACCTTGTCCATCAACCGCAATACATTCGGTATCGCTTGCACACGAGACAGCCTTTAAATCAGAACCAATTCCTACTGATTTTGCATGAGTCCAAGTTGTCTTGTTATAAGCAAAGGCATTCCCATGATTATCTATCGTCATGCAAAAGGATGTCGTGGGGCAATATACAGACACAGGCTCGCCATCTGTATCGAATTGAGTACCTGTGCTCCAAATACCGTTATAAATAAAAGCATATCCACCCGTATCTATAGCGATACAGTTAGCAGCATTGGCGCAAGAAACAGATTTTAACGCATGCTTAGTGTCGATCTTATCAGTCTCGTTCCAATTTGTGCCATCATAGCGAAATGTCGTGCCATCTGCTTTAACAGCCATACAAAACAAGGAGCTTGGACAAGAGATGGCTGTTAAATAATCTGGAGTTACCTTAGGCGGATTCTGTTCCTGGCTAACGCTTTCTTCATTAGGCAGATTTTGTTCCTGGCTAACGCTTTCTTCATTAGGCAGATTTTGTTCCTGGCTAACGTTTTCTTCATTAGGCGGATTCTGTTCCTGGCTAACGTTTTCTTCATTAGGCAGATTCTGTTCCTGGTTATCTTTTGCTTCATTTTTTGAAGACTGATCTGTGAGGGCAGTTACAGTTAGAGTCGCGTTGCCACTGGTTACTGAAGCAGGAACAGCTGCCGAATCGGTTACTACGACACGATAAAGATCGCCGTTGTTTCCGGATATTGTTAAGGTACCCGTGGTATAAGACGCTGTTGTACCTCCTGTGCCTGTACTGACATTGACAAAGGAAGAGAGGCCTTGAGAATTTACCTGCCATTGGTAAGAATAAGGGGCTGTTCCATTTGATGTAATGGTAGAGAAAGTGGCGGTATTGCTTACACTCAGAGAAATCGTTTGATTAGAAGGAGTAGAAGTACTCAGAGCTGCATTAACGGTCAGCGTTGCAGCGCCACTGGTCACGGATGTCGGAACCGCTGCGGAATCAGTGACTACCACTCGGTACGTATTCCCACTGCTGCCGGTCGTTAAACTTGCGGTGGTATAAATAGCGCTAGTGCCACCTGTTCCGCTAGATACGTTTGAGTAAGCACCGCCTGTGCTGACCTGCCATTGGTACGAATAAGGGCTGGTTCCATTCGACGCAGTGGTTGAAAATGTTGCCGTTTGCCCTGCATCCACCGTGGTGTTAGATGGTGCAGAAGTACTAAGCGCTGCATTAACGGTCAGCGTTGCAGCGCCACTGGTCACGGATG
>NZ_LNYY01000015.1 GCF_001468005.1 Legionella steelei | reverse complement strand
TCCAAGAGCGCTAGGGGCTGTGTACAACTCGCTAGGCGTAATCCTTAGAATACCGACGCGCATGCTATAGAGCGATGTTCTGGTTGGGCTCAAGATTGTATGTGTTAGGTAATCTCATTGGCAAAAAAAACTAAATAATCGTAAGCTGGGCTGTTAAGCCCAGCATGTAAATCCATCTTGGGTTAATTCTAAGTTATCAGTGTGTTCAATAATTTGTAATTCACGACGGAAACAAGTTCGAAAACTATCTACATTAATCAAGGTCCAATGTTGATATCAAAATAATCGCGTTAATGGTGGGATTTTCTTCGTGTTTCATTGGCTTGAGATGTGATAAAAAACACAATGAATTCTTGATTATTTATAATTGGGGAAGGTGATTGGTGTTCCGAGGAGACAGACCACATCCTTGTGGTAGTGCATCGTCCTTGATGCGTTCAAATAATCCTTATAAGACATCCGCTGTCTTTCCTCGTACTGGTTTAATCATAGCGAATAATTTTAATGAGTTATACTCAAAATAGCGCATAATCATGTAAGAAATCTCTCAATTTGAGTTATAGCTTATAATGAGGTTGGAATATTTATATTTAGTTGATGAGTGGTAGGGCAATACAATTTTCTGCTGATAAAAGCTCAGTATTATCTAAGTCCATTAAAAGAAAAAAATTTCGTCCGTTAGCTAAATAACTAAATATATGGAGTTTATACCTTTATGTAACACGCCTTGTTGGCTGTTGCGAATTACCATTGGGTGCGTTGTCACGTTTGATCCAGCTTTCTCTCTATAATGTTCATTTTAAACAAAGTGGAGAAGGGGAGCTTGTAACAGAGGCTTCCTTCATTCAATGAAGTATATTTCCAATTATTAAAAAACGACCGTTGTCTGAGATCGGTTAAGCCTCCTTTATGAAACAGCATAGAGACTGGAATTTGATTTATTGAAAGCTCATCTCGAAATCAAAATTTTAAAATACCAGTTAGAAATAATTTAGATGAGAATTAGTTCTTAATTGATGTTATTTGCGATAGATAACGTACCTTATCTTTCACAAATATGACATGTTTGATAAAAAATCATTGGGACAATCCTTGAATTATCTGGATCCCACAAGCAACAATAACACAATGTTTGTGTTAGATAAGGTTTTCCGGATGCTGAGAGTTAATAAAGCTTTTTATAATAAAAGAGGAATAATCAAGAAAGCTTTCTTGAATCAATATTATGGTAGTACCAGGTTTGTGATGTTTTAAATCAATCGTTTTTATAACTTGTTCATTTGCTGAATTATTCAGCATTTCTATTGCACTTTCGGTTTCACTACGATAACGATCTATATCTAATCTTCCATTTGAATGCAGCAAACAATTTCTAATTTTTGAGATTTCCTCCAGCCTCTTCCAGAAATTTCCGGAGGTATCGTAACCTTGTTTAGCTAGTGCTTCTTTGAATCTCTTAATACCCGATAAATTCTTAATAGTTTTTTTGCAGCTTTCATGGTAGAGGGTTTCCTCTAGCAAAGCATATAATTGTAAGAAGGTGGACTGTATTAAAATATTTGTACTTTGATGATATAAGCTAAAATCTTCAAATTCATTAGCATTAAGCTCATTAGAATATATTTTTTTTAGATACGAGTTCGTTTCCCTGTCAACTGTATCAATTATTAAATAGTGAACTCTTAAAATAGAATCAAAATTATTGAATATTACTGATTTAAATGGGTCCATCAAGAGCTCCCCAAGATTAGCCGTATGTAATAAAATTATAGAGCTTCTTTATTCTCTCAAGTGGAGTTCGTTCCTTTCTTTTTTAAATATTTGTATAAGGTCGTTTTTGAGACACCAACTAATTCACGATATTTGGTTTATCGTCCTTGTCTTTTCATTATGGTTTGATTATTTTTTAATATGTTCTCTAGTGAGTAGAATGGTCATTTATTTTTCCTTATTTAGGATAGAATTGAAACAAAGAAAAGTTAACATTGATGTAACTGAGCTACGATATAAATAGATTAATTTTATAATAAGCTTAGAATCTAAATTGAGATAATGACAGAGTTAGGTGTTTAAGAAAGTTGATGGATTTTTTAATTAAACATAAATAGAGCAATAGAAATTAAAATAATAATCGATATAACTATGTGTTTATGATTAATGGAAAAAGACTGGTGTCTACGACTTGTATGGGAATTTTTGATTGCGGGTGTATAAGGATTTATATTCATAAATGGATGTTTTTTTAAGTAAGCTAATTCATATTCATGCCATAACGGTTGGTAGATTTTGTGTAGTGTAGTGTGATTTGATGGTTGGCCCCAAGAAGATACAAGCAATTTTATGTCAGATATCTTGAGTAACTTTAGATGTTTATAGCCAAGAGTATCATATTCAAAAGTTAATGATTTAATTTCTTTCCCTGGAATTGATTCGATAATATTGTATCCTGGACAATTACATCTTTCAGAAGAGGGAATTGAAAAAGAATCTATAGCAGCAAGCCAATACATCAATTTTAATTCATTATTGAAACCCATATTATTTTTTTTCTTTTCTCTGATTATAGTTCTTAGAGCAGTTATACCTTCCCTAAACGCAGCAGGTAATGGAAGATTATTTATGGCTGTTTGAAGTCGTTCATGGGGTTTATTTTTGTACTCTTTAATTTGGTCAGCCCAAAAAGTACCATTTTCAATATCTTGTCTTTGTTTTTCCCAAAAATCTTTTGCAAATTTTCCCGAATCGTCAAATGAGTCCGTTGCTAACCAATTAGAGTCCATGAAGAAATAATCCTATAAGTATATTTTTTAAATTTTAGACTATTTTATTTAATATCAGGAAGTATCATGGGATTTATAATTAATTGATAGGAGATTCATATTAATGTTTTAGTTCAAAATAACCACCGTTTGAATGAACCATTTATAAAAAGCTATTTATGACTTTTTTATCGCATTTCATCGTTTATTAAACTGTTTCATTTAAATATTGTTTAAGTTATTATGACTAAAACGTTTAAGTGAACTTTAATCATGTTAATTGGATATGCTCGTGTTTCTACTCGTAGCCAGAATTTGGATTTACAGATCGATGCTTTAAAAAAAGAAGGATGCGAAAAAATCTATCAGGATCAAATTAGCGGCTCCTTATTTAATCGTCCTGCATTAGATCAACTGCTATTAGATTTAAGAAAAGGTGATGTTTTAGTCATTTGGAAATTAGATAGGCTGGGGCGATCATTTAAAGACTTAATTAATTTAGTGAATTCCTTTATTGAAAAAGGTATTGGGTTAAGAAGTCTGAATGATCATATAGATACAACAACAGCACATGGTCGACTCATTTTTAATATCTTTGGTTCTCTTGCTGAGTTTGAGAGAGAATTAATTAAAGAGAGAACTATTGCGGGTTTAGATGCTGCGAGAGCTAGAGGTAAAAAAGGAGGTAGGCCTTCAGGTCTTTCAAAAGAGGCGCAGGCTAAAGCTCACTCAGCTGAACTAATATATAAAGAAGGGCAATTAAGTGTCTCTGAAATTTGTGAGCAGTTGAGTATTAGTCGGGCTACTTTTTATAAGTACTTAAAATTCCGAAAAGTTCCTATATCCGCTGAAAATTATAGAATTAAACCTAAGTATACGGTTTTCATTAGAAATGATTTACCTGAAGAAGTTTTTGAGGTTTAAATAAACAGCACCCATATCAAACTTTATTAGTGGTATGGCGCGTGCTGGTTTAACTGATCTTAGTGCATAAAAAATGATTTAATAATCGGTGGTGAGTTTCTGTGGTGGTACTATTACATCCCAATATCGGTTAAACGCTATCTTGACGCGCACCTCATTGATTCGCACTGACTAGATCAAGGCAATGAGAAACTTATAACAAAGGATCGATAGATGAGCATTTCAGGCATACGCTCCAACCGAGGGGATGGGTATCAGACGTTTGTAGCATTCGATTGGGCATTGACCGTTCTATCTGATCCGGACTTTCAGTGGATTGAGGTAGATTCGGCTACTTACACGTTGGTTGACGATGTAGTAGTCGGGAAAACTGACGGTACTAAGATTTGCTGCCAGTGCAAAAAAAACCAAACCAACTTCAAAGTATGGAAGATAGCCGATTTTGAGGATGAATTAGTTAAGGCGTCTAGTTTGCTGGCTGGTAACAAGAATGCCGAAGTTCGTTTCTATTCGCGCAGTCCTTTTGGTGCACTAGCTAAACTGCGTGAACATAGTACTACTCAACCCAATGAAATAAGCTACCGCGCGAGTTTGAGCAAAGAGGATAAAAAAATAGATGCTGATTTGGCACTTCTTTTTTCCAACCAGACTATCCATCTTTCAACTTACGATTTCCTCCGACGAACGACGTTTGAAACCAGCCCTGATCTGGATCGCATGGAGATTATTTTATTTGAACGTTTGCGTTATATGGCGTGCAATCCCCAAGTTGCATACAACGCCCTTTGGACTCGTCTTGATCAACTCGGGGCGCGAATAGACGGGAATAAGGTATTAGCTTTTGGCCAGCATCGCTTGACCAAAGACGATCTCAAGGCTGTTCTCCATCAAGCAGGAGCAATACTGGTACCGATCATGAATCTTGTAGAGGTGCGGAGATCCTTTGCCAGCACTTCAGCCATCGGGAGAATATGGCGTCGAGATATTGCGGGACAATGCATTACCACCCCAGTTTTGAATGAGCTAATCGCAGCCATTGATAGTGGAAAACGCACAATTTTGCTTCAAGGCCCGGCAGGTTCTGGAAAAACCTGTGTGATGCTGGCATTGCAAGAATCATTGGAACAACGCGCGCGCACTAGCACAGATATAGTGCCACTATTTATCCAATCGCGCGAATTCGCTGATCTGACTACGACGCAAGACCGTCAAGCCCAAGGCTTGCCGGAACAATGGGTTGAAAAAGCTGCTCGCATAGCCGAAGATGTCCGGGTAGTCGTGGTCATTGATTCTTTGGATGTTCTGTCTATCGCTCGTGACCATCATGCACTTAATTACTTCTTGGCGCAAATAGACCGCCTGCTATTGATTCCAAATATCACTGTGGTTACGGCCTGTCGAGACTTTGACCGAGATTACGACCGCCGAATTGCAATTCGAAAATGGGATTGTGAATTGAAGTGCCATCCCTTGAATTGGGATGTCCAAATTACTCCGTTGCTTAATAACCTTGGTATACATACAAAGAACATCGATGCTAACACCCATGAGTTGATTCGAAACCCGCGCGAATTAGCACTTTTTGTGGAGCTGGCTCAGCGAGATGGCAGTTTCAACATTGTGACCAGCCAAGCTTTGGCGCAGCGGTATCTTGATATTATCGTGCGAGCCAACAAAGCACTGGGTGACACGGCAATGCAAACCATTGAAGCTATTGCCAAGGAAATGCTAATGTCACGAAGTTTGGTAGTGCCTTATCAGTGCTTTACTGCTTCGCAAGATATTGTCCAGGCGCTGTGCAGCCTCAACGTGCTACAAGAAACTCAAGATGGGAAATTGACTTTTGGGCATCAAACCCTGCTGGATGTTTTGGTGATACGAGGAGCTGTGCGTAAGGGTATCTTGCTAAATGAGTTCATTGAAAGCTTGCCCCCTGTGCCCTTTGTTCGTCCAAGCATCCGCAGTTTTGTCGCACAACTTGCAGTGGGAGAACGCCGTGATTTCAGGAAACAATTGCGTATGGTATTGACTGGTAGCGCTGCCTTCCACATTCGCCGCTTGATTGCGGAATCGTTTGCCGAACAGATACCGCAGGATGATGATTGGCCCCTGATTCGTGATTTACGTGATAATCATCGCGAGGTATTTCAGGTGATTTACAGTCAAGCAGTGCTGATTGAGTGGCATCGCTTTTGGTTAAAACATCTAATACCTGCTTTGAAAAGTTCACGGGATGATGAAGGGCTGACGGCACATGCGCACAGGATATCTCTGTGGAAAAACGAAGATCCCGTGGGTGTATTAGCGCTTTGGACAGAGATGTTGTCAATGGATTGGGTAGATGGAAAAAAGATTTCTGAGCACCTAGGGTATTATTTGTCCGAAATAAATACGGAAAATATTGCACTGGCCGCGCCTTTAATTGAACGTCTAATTAGCATGCCGCGACAAGAACACGACTTACTAGGGCATGCTGTCGCTCGCTGTGTGGCGACAGGTGCTCTGAAAGACATCTGGCTATGGCGTTATATTACATGTGGAGTCAACGAAGACGCCATCGGATTTCAGTCAGATGACAGGCTGCGTTGCCAATCCCATAAGTTTGAAAACAACAATGACAGCTTTTTCCGCTATCGGATGGAACAATCTGCCACATTACTAGATTTGGCTCTGGAATGGATTGAGCACGAGAGCCAAAGTAAGTCATTGCGTTATGGCAATACACGCATAGACTACCATAGTCAATTTCTATACAAAACTTCGTACTACGATTCTCATAGTCAGTCCGATCATCGGTATACAGACAGTGAACGTATTCTGCTGGATGCGGTGGAGTCCGCCATCATTAATCACGCCAAAACACACTCCGACTGGTGGCAAAGAAATCGAGAACATTTGTGCTTTAACAACGAAGGAGCTTTACGATACTTTGCTATCCTCGCTTGCACCGCAGACCCTGTAGCCAATATAAATTTGATTGGGCGCATGTTGTGCGATAGGGGTTCACTAGAGTCCGAACTATCATTCGAATTGGGCACATTGATGCAGACGGCATTCATATATTTTGATACGCTAACACAAGATGCGGTGATGGCCTGCATTTTGGCTATATGGGAAGGGACACTTACGGATGAGGGCAGCCATTTTTGGATATTGAAGAAACGAGCAGAATTGATAATCACCATTCCATGCCATCTGCGCTCTGCTGGAGCGCAAGCGATACTTGATACCTACGAAAGAGAAGAAGGAATTTTGGTTCGTCAGCCATTCATTGGTATGAGTGGAGGCATGGTTTCCGCTCCTTTTTCTTTCAAGGTGTTTCTTGACTCTAGTGATTGTGGGGTGTTGCGTTTACTTGAGCATTATTCAGGACATGGAAGAGATGATTTACTGGTTGGCGGAGAGCGAGAAGTTGGGTGGCAACTACGTGAGGCAGCATCTCGCCAACCAGCGCGATTTTTGAGTTTATTACCTACGCGTTGGGCTGATATTCCCGAAGGCTTCCGTGATGATATTATGGGCGGGATCGCCAATTATTTATTATATCGTTTTGGTAGTTTGCAGGCCAATAGCACATGGGCGCCTCTCGATGAACCTGATGCCCCCACTTTGGCGATTCATATCCTCGATGAACTAGAAAGACATTCGAACCATTGGGAAAACAACAACACTGCATCTAAAGCTGTGCAATCTTGCGCCCACGTTATACAGGACACGCAAAATGCCTCGAGGCTAGTATTTTTGGTAATTGGTTTTTCAGGCCATAGGGAGGAAAGCTGCATCAAAGGAGATTTTTTTGATTTGCTTACTACCGGCCTCAATATGACAAGGGGAAACATCGCTCAAGCATTAATAGTCTTGGTTAACAAGCTCCAGGAAAATAGTGTTCCATTTCCTGATCTTCTGTTGCCCACACTTCGTCGTTTTGCTGGAGACGAACATCCCGCAATTCGTGCCTTAATCCTGAATCATTTACCCTATTTGCAGAGCAAAAATCCTGAGTTGGGTTGGGATTTGTTCCACTTCGCCATGAGAAATGCCGTTGGCCTTTGGCAAATCGCCGAGCCATGTCTTTATTACGCTCATTACAAACATTTTGGAAAAATTGCCCCCTTGCTGTTGCGCATTCGTAGTGAGGGTAACGATAAAGACATGGAAACATGGGCTCGCATTTCTGCCTTGGCTGCGTTAGCCAAACACATCGACTTTTCCGCTTTGTTGGAGGACTTAAAGACCCTGGATGCTACAGAGGCCTGGAAAGGGGCTGCTAGTGTTTGGACGCATCATGAAAACCTAAAAAAACATCGTGAACAATGTTTGATTGGCATCGAGACGGGTCTTAATTCCAATTGGAGTCATGCTAAGGCAATTTCACACCAGATGGTGCAATTGTTCTGTGAGAACTTGTCGGTGATTTCTATTCCAATAGAACTGATCCGTCTTTTATTTGCCATTTACGAAAGTGATACCGAGAATAAACGCCCCAGTTTTCTGGGTTTAGGGAGTTGGCTCAATGCCACTGCACATCTCGATCCGGAACGAGCCTTAACTGTAACCGAGATTTATCTAGTTTATGTTAGTCGTACCAAGTCTTACTTATACGATCACGAAAACAATCTTACCCAGTTACTGCCCCGTCTTTTTGCTGAAGCTGAGGAGCGAGAAGAATCTGACCACGGTGCAATGCTGAAACGTGTGGTATTGCTGCAAGACATGCTTCTATCATTGGGAGTAAATAGCATCAACGATTGGTTAAAGGCTGCCGAGCGTCCATAGCATTGAAAATACTAACTTTTAGTTGTCACAATTATATAATATCTACCTCATATTTTAATAGACAGTCTTAGTAAACTGAACAGAAGGCTATAAACAAATCAATTAGAATTTTGAAGTTTCGGGTGTTTTTTCTTGATCTGAAATCCTTGTACCAGAAGAAGAGAGTCTAGGATGACACAAATCATACTAATTGTTAATTTGTTCTATAATTGTCCTAAACGAATGCCGTTAGAGATATAAATGTTTTACTATGTTGATGAAAGTGGGAACACAGGTAAAGATCTGTTTAATGATTCTCAACCAAATTTATTCTACGGTCTATTAACTAGTAATACAAACTTTGATCTGCTAGCGGAAAAACATGTAAATATAATTAAACAAAAATATGGTATTACTCATTTACACGGTAAGAATCTTCCTTTATATAAAATCGAAGCTGTTACATCGGATTTAATTGACCTTCAAAAAAAATACAAATTGCGCTTTGATTTATCTAAAGTTAGCAAAAGTGATCTTGCAATCATCTCTTTTTTCGATCAGGTATTTGATCAAGGTATGAACCCTGCTTATACCTGGACGGGATATTGGACTCCATTAAGGTATGCAATGCTAGTTAAAGTTGCGAGCATATTTGATTTTGATACATTAAAAAAATCGTGGGATGCTAGAGTCTGTATAGACAAAGATAGGTCAAAAGATATTTTCACATCAGTATGTGATGTGCTTTTAAGCCGGTTAGGAGAAATACCGGACAAACGATCTCAACAGTTAATCTATGATACTTTATCTTGGGCAAAGTCTAACTTCTATGACCTCAGTTATAATTGTACGGATGAATCCCAAGTAAGAGCCAACTCTCCAAATATAATTGGCTTTCAGTTTGTCTTGCATCAAATAGGTGAATATATAAAAAAAACCCCTAAGTCACCAGTAAAAATTACGATTGACCATCAATCAGAGTTTAATAAATATCAGCAAAAATTGGCTGATTTATGTGCTATTTTGAAAGAACAAAAGGTCATAGAAACGACGCCATTGGGAACATCTGATTTTAGTAACTACCCGTCAGATAAATTGGTATTTTTATCCCATAAAAATAGTATCGGGGTTGAAGTAACGGACTTAGTTCTGTGGTTATATCAAAGGTTTCTTCAAAACAAAGAAATACCTTCAGGTACCCTATTGTTATTAAAGAGATTTTTCTTTAAAACAAAATACCATGAAATCTCAATGAAAGGGATAATTGAACGTTTTAATTCGTGGCTCAGTACACTACAGAATTTAAGTATAGAGGATATTTCCAAGGCAAAAAAATTAATTGATATAGATGAAAAAAGACGCCTCCAAGCTATAAATAATAGCAGCAAAAATAGTTAACTGATCAGTGTAAAATATCTTATTAGATTAGCCTCTTTCTTAATTTTAGAAAATTAACCACATTTATTAACTTATTCCTTGTTGAATTTTTGTTGGATCATGGAGTAGGGCAGGGTAATAAATAAACCCCCCGTTTATAATTGCAAACATATCATCTTGTGATATAATTAATTATGAAAACAATTGATCACACATTAGAAAATCTATTAGAGCTTAATGGTGAGAGAATTATCATTGATGAGTCTCTTGGACTGTGGGTGAAATTTGAGATTATTAAAACGCTAAGCCGCGAGCAGGGCGTTAAATACTCATTAACCTTGCATGATAAGTCTAATAAGAGAATCTTAGGTTTTGACAATAGTCATGAAATAGAGTTTGGGGGGAAAAGGGGGGTTAGTCCTGAAAGAACTTTTGATCACTGGCATTATGATGAGAATGATCAAGGTAGGCCGTATAATTACATTAATGCAGGACAACTTTTAGAAGACTTTTGGAAAGAGGTAGACAAGCGTCTTGAAACTCTTAAGGAGAGGAAATAATGAATAAAGCAAGAATAGGCATTATGTCCCTTGAGCAGTATAAGCAACGCACAATTGCCATTGCTAAAGGTATATATAAACCCAAAAAGGACGAACCAAAAATTTGGTTTACATCAATGAAATCATTAGCTCATGTTTTGTCTGAAGACAACCAACTTTTACTAAAGTTAATCATTGAAAATGAGCCGAAATCTGTATCTGATTTAGAGGCGTTAACGGGATATAAAAGAAAAGCGAATAATATTCTTAGGACTTTGAGGACAATGGAGCAGTATGGCTTGGTTAGGTTGGAAGAGAGTCCAAATAAAGTCCATAGAGGAAGGGCGCCTTTAAAGCCTAAAGCCTTATACGATGAATTTGATGTTGCGTTTTCTATTCAACAGGTTTGTTGATCTCTTTAGTTATCGAATTAAAGATAATGGTTCATAAGGAGTAAAATGCGCGATAAAGTAAATGTCCTTTATTACCCTGATATGCAAGTATCACAAACAACACTCAAGAAATGTATTTTGTTCTTTGATGAAATTCATTTTATGGATAGACCTGCATTTACTATTGGTAACTTCGGCTTAATTGGGGCTCCATCACCATTAAGAACAGCTGAGCAATCCTTTCGAGAAGATGCTGGCGTACCTTTATATGTTCATGGTGTTAATGGAGGAGTAATTTCCACTGATTTTCTGGAAAGAGTAGAATCAGATTTAAATGATTATTCCTTCATTGAAAGTTATAGAGAAGGTCTCTCAAAATCGAATACATTTAGGGAGCAGCAGTTTCCGGAAGGAGATTATGGTTCATTTGGACGCACCCAAAAAGAACTTATAACGCTTTTTGAGAATATTGATTTATCCATATTAGCTAATTCCAATGCTATGGAATTTTTAAAAAAAAATTATTCTCCCTTTGATAGAACAAATCCTGAAGCTGTAAATGCATTTTTATTGCAGCGAATAGCATTATGTTCTGCTCAATTAAATTTTGCATTAATGGAGGGGGCAAGGAATGGATTTATCCCATTAGCAGATGCAAATCCTTACGCTAATCTTTTAAATACCCACTATATGCGTGCCGCTAAAACCTTAGGAAAACTTAATACCACCATTAGTATTGCCGATCTTGGTTTTGCAATATTTGATGAATTAATATCCAATGAAAGTATAGAAGGCATGGATATTAAAAAGGTTGTGGCATATAGAAAAAAATCTGAAAATGCCAGAGAGGAATTTTTAGAATATCTTGCTTCTATTCAAGCAAAACAAGCCAGTCTACTTACACATGATAATTATTTAGAGGGAATTAATAAGTTAATTAAAGCAGAAATCACTCCAGCTGTAAAAAATTTTAGGAAGAGGCTTGAAACCATTGATGAGGGATTTACAAGCGCTCTATTGAAGGGCGCCATAGAAGGGGCCGCTGTATTTAGTGGGGTACATATATTCACCGATATCCCATGGATACAAATTGTTGCTTTGGCAGGAGCATCAGGTCGATACGTTTTGAAAGCAGCAGTAGATAATTATTTTGCAGAACGTGCTCTGAGGAGAGAAAGCAGTATTTCTTATCTGCTCTCATTAGATAGTCATATACAAAAAATTAAAAAATAGAAGGGATTATTATTGAATAATATAATTCACATAGGTCTGATTACTTGTCAAATCAGTCATTGACTTTCTAAGCCACGGGTGGATTTAACTCGCTAATGGTCCGGAACTTGCGCTCTGGCGCAAAACTATTTTTGAGTTACAGAGCTTAAGTCTAAATATACACAGAGGCTTTCTAAAAACCAGTTGGTTGTTATCAACATCCAGGTTCCTTAACAATTTTTATTACTGTACAATTTAAAGCAATCTAGGTAATAGAAGGCTCGAATCCTCAGGAGTCATAGGGTTCTCATATTTTTGAGATGGAGTAAAGAAAAACATTAATGATTGTTTGCGCCTTAAGTTTGGTATTAGGGCTTGTTCTTCTCCTTCTAGGGTTAAATTAGAGTCAAATGATTTTGAGCGTGTGATTTTCGCTTTAGCATTATTATCATTGGCTGCTTTTGCAAAAGCTACAATTGCATTTCCTTTTCTTGCTCTTTCAATATGTACAGCAGCCCAAGAATAAGCAAGATGCGAATTATCGCCTAGAATGCGTCCTTTTTTTATCAATTGCCCATTTCGATAGACTAAACATGCATCTCTAAGACTTCCATGAGTGCCTCTTTTATCTTTTTCCATTTCAGTGGTAACTGAAAATTTAGCATTGCCGCTCACTTTTATCATACCTGTATATCCTGTCACCGTTGACTTCTCATATTTAAATATCGCAAAGAGTGCATCGGAGGTATCATGGGCAAAATTTAGTTCATAATATTGGGTGGCGGAAAAACAGGCTAATAAATTAATATTTATATCTATGTCTAGTAAGTTATTTTTTGCTAATAATTTTGCTAATTTAAAGGGTGTTAAATCATAATCACTAGGTTCTTCTAATCCAATAAGGAAAGGCTGTCCTTCTCCGTGGAGAACAATTTCGTCTCCATCATTAAGTTGTTTTATTAGTTTCTGCATGTTCTCTTTATCATAAAGATAAAAGATTTCATTAGAATGCACACCTTTTTCTTTTCTACATAATTTAGTCAAGTTGTTTTTCAGTTCCCTCTTAGCATCAAGAAATGCAAATTTTAATTGGTTATTATTATTTTCCTGAAAAACCTTAATTAATATAGTTGACAGTTTCTTTAACTCTTATGGTAAGAGGCATTACATCTCATTTTTGATGAAACGATTTCATTTTCTTTATTCCAGTGACTGTGAGTAAACAAGGTGACACCTGTCAAAAAGATAGAAATCCTTTTTGAATCTTTTGATAAAAGGGTTTCTTCCTTAAGCTTAAATTGCTCTTCGATAAAATCTACCAGTTTGGCAAGGTACTTATTTTTTGAAATTTCTTTATTATAAAAAGGAAGTCGTTCATTAAAATAAGATTTAATATCATTGTTGGTACAACCAAAGAGCAAGGGACTGTTTGTTTCGAGCAGTTTTAGCATCACTTCAATTTCATAGATATATGCATTTGCTTCATTATTCGCGATTTTAGCTGAAACATTAAATGCATGGCCTGCTTCATGCACAAGTGCGCCAATAATATTGACAGTTTGTTGTTTTAGAAAGCTGGTTTTCAAAGCAATGGTTTGATTAACGACCCAATTTTCATGTAAATGCCCTAATAATTTATAGGTATCTTTATTTATAAAAACAGCGGGGTTTCCTTTTACACCTAAAAAATCATGTGGTGGTTCTACAAGATCAACTTGAAGTTGCGGCATAGAAGCAGTTACCCCATTATCGAGTCCATTCCAACCCATTTCGCGGCATTCATCTAAGAGTAGTCTTATATGATAGTTTGTTAGCATAATAGTCTCCTTGCATATAAATGGAAGTTGCGCGACGAATTATGAGCATATTGTTCAAATGCCACGAAATGATTATTGCGAATCAATATTCATCAGTCAATACATTTAGTGTTCATTTGGATTTTATTTGCAGTGATCTGATAAATATTATGATCAAACAGTTAATTTAAATACATATGATTTATAGGGCGGGAGATTAACTCTTTTAAATCTTAAATCGTTAGGATTAATCATTTTCTTAGTTTTATACATTCTACTCTTTGGCTTATGGGGGGTAGTCATGTGGGATATCAACATTTTTGTAATTACGCTGGTTT
>NZ_LNYY01000014.1 GCF_001468005.1 Legionella steelei | reverse complement strand
CTTTTCATTTAATATCGCTATTAATTCAAGGCCTAAAACCGCCTATCATCACTAAATAGTTCCGCCTCTAAGCATTATGGGAACTATTAAAGGAAATTAAAATGAATGATAACAAAATGCCTCACAAAATAGATTCCGCTGTAATGAGTCATAATACCCCTGATCTGCTAATCAAAGATATTAGCACGCTCATTGATGAGGCAAGAAATCATATTGCTCGTGAATATAATTCAACTCAAGCACTTCTATGCTGGTTGATTGGCAAGCGTATTGATGATGAAATTCTAAAGTCGGAGCGCGCTGAATATGGGGAGACCATTGTTGTTACTTTAGCCAATCATCTTGCCCTTAGCTATGGCAAGGGTTACAGTCGACCTAACCTGTTCAGAATGATCAAATTTGCTAAATCATTCCCTGATCGTGAGATTGTCTCAACACTGTCGAGACAATTGTCCTGGTCTCATTTTGTTCTAATTTGTGCTATAGAGGATACCTTAAAGCGAGATTTTTATGCTGAAATGTGTCGTGTTCAGCGCTGGAGCGTTCGTGCATTACAAAAACAATTGAATGGCATGTTATATGAACGGATAGCTCTTAGTAAGCAGCCTGAGAGTGTCATAAAATTACAATTAGATAAACTAAAAAAGACCGATGAAATGACAGCGGATCTTACGTTTAAAGAGCCCTATTTTCTGAATTTTATTGGTGCTCATGAATGTCAATCAGAAGAAGATCTTGAAAATTTAATTCTGAATAATATTACGGATTTTCTTCAAGAATTAGGCACTGACTTTTGTTTTGTTGCTCGTCAAAAACGAATGAGCACGGGTAAAAAAGATCGTTATTTAGATCTGTTGTTTTTCAATCGGCGATTGTCTCGATTGATTGCGATAGAATTAAAGCTAGGTGACTTCGATCCAGCCTATAAAGGCCAAATGGAATGGTATCTTAACTGGCTTGATAAAAATGAACGCTTTCAACATGAAGGTAAACCCATGGGGATTATTCTTTGTGCAGGGAAAGATCATGACGATATTGAATACCTTGAGATGGATAAAACAGGGATTCATGTTGCTCAATATTTAACTGAAATGCCACCAAAAGAAATTTTAGAAGCTCATTTACGCAAGGCTATTGCTATAGCGAAAGAAAATCATCTTAAAAAATCACTGCTTAAAGATTAAGTTATGTTGACTCAAGAAACTTTAGAGATAGAGCCTAATCATTTTTGGCAGGTACTTCCACATGAAAAGCGATTACTTCAAAAAAAACGAGGATTGTCGCGCTTAGCTTATCTTTTGCTGTTCAAATGGTTTGAGAAAACAGCTAGCTATCCAAAAGACATCAAAACGCTTCCCTTTAATTTAATCGAACAGGGTATTGTTTTATCAGAAGAGATAATTTCGCATGAGGAGTTGTTCGCTTTTTTTGAACAAGAGCGAATTATTAATCGATATAAGCAAGAAATCAAAGCGTATTTTGGATTTAAGAGTTTTGATAAAGATTGTCCTTTGCTTCATGAGTTTTTAATAGCGAACATTTTTAAAGAAAAAAATGATGAGACATTGAAATTTAAACTATGCGCCTACCTTAAAGCAATGAAAGTTGAGATTCCATTTGAAGCAATCTTGCTTGATGTAATCAAAAATGCCAAAACAGAGAAAGAACGACAGGTATTTTCTCAAATTGAAAATTTATTATCAGATAAAGATAAAAACTACATCGATGACTACCTGTTAACTAGCGATGATTTTGATGGGGTTTGCCAATTTTTACGCCAAGATTCTAGCGATTCAAGCAAAGAAGGCGTTGCGAATGAAATTAAACGCCTTGAAATATTAAATCAATTGCCAGTTGCATCATTTGAATTTATTAATGACATCAATATAAAACAACGAAATATTTGTAGACGACGGTTTTACACAGACACTCCTGAAAGGACTAAACGCCGAACAGATATAAGTCGTTACTCCCTGGCAATAATATTTTGTTTTCAGCGTCATCAAGAATCTATCGATAGCTTAATTGACCATTTGCTCTATTTTATTCATCAAATAAAGAAAACTGCAGATAAAAAACAAGAAAAGCTGAATAAAGAGATCGGTCAACGACTAGGAGATTTAGATTCATTATATTCACTAGCCGAAATAAACCGAGACTTTCCCCAAGGGATTATTGAACAGGTTGTATATCCCTCTGTTTCTCAAGAAACAATAGAGCATATAATTAAAACAAGAGACTTTGCTCGTCAAATCAAAAAAAAGGTAAGAGAATCAGTTATCAAAAGATACTCTAACTCGTATCGCTATACTATATTTAGCATTATTGATTGTTTAAAGTTTCATTCTAATAACACACCGTTTTTAGCGGCATTAACATTAATAAAGCGGTATCAGAAGAGTAAGCTTAAATACTATCCGATTGAAGAGGAAGTACCAATTGATGGCTTGATTAGTAAACAGCAGCAAAAAGAAATAAATGAAAAGGATGAACTTAATAATTCAAGAGTTTTGAGAAAAAACTATGAATGCGCTATTTTCAAACTCTTACGACTTAAATTGAAGCATAAAGAAGTATGGGTGAGCGGTGCTTTTAAATACCGTGATCCTGTTGATGATTTGCCGAAGGACTTTGACGAGAAACGCGAGGAATATTTTGCCTTAATGGATGCGCCATTATTAGCAAAAGCCTTTATCGATAAAATTAAAGATGAGATGAGCCAAAATATTCGGCAACTTGATAATGGTTTTCCTAAAAATGAATTAGTTAAAATTGTTAAAAAGAAAGGTAAACCCTGGATTGAGCTCACACCTTTAGTAAAGGTTGATGAGCCTAAATTTATTCAACGACTCAAAGAAGCCGTTCTTGCCAAGTGGGGTGTTATTGATCTATTGGATATTTTAAAAGAAGTTGATTTGCGTGAAAACTTCACAGATTGTTTTAGCACAGCTGGCAATCGTGAAATTTTGGACCGTGAAACCATTCGAAAGCGACTCTTATTATGTAACTTCGCTATTGGTACCAATGCTGGAATTAAACGAACAGCTGGAGCATCTAAAGGTGCAGTTACTTTTGAAGAGTTGCGCCATATTAAAAATTTTTTTCTCAATAAAGATGATTTGCGTGAAGCAATTAATACAGTTGTTAACGCTATTTTTAGAATAAGAAACCCTAAAATATGGAGATCAGTTTCTACAGCTTGTGCCGCAGATTCTAAGCAGTTTGGGTGTTTCACCAAAAACTTGTTAACAGAATGGAGTCCGCGTCACCACAGTAGCGGAGTAATGATTTACTGGCATGTCAGTGATCAGTACATCTGTGTTTATTCACAGATGAAAACATGTACTTCATCTGAAGTCGCATCAATGCTACAAGGAATTATGGATCAAGAAACTGAGATGGAGATTGAATCACAATATGTGGATAGCCATGGACAAAGCGAGCTTGGTTTCGCTTTAAGCTATCTGGAGCAATTCGATCTGCTCCCAAGATACAAAACTATAGGCAATCAAAAACTTTACCTTCCTGCAGATGATTTCCAAATTAAAAATATCAAAGAAATCACTACACGTACCATTAATTGGGAACTCATAGAAGAACAATACAGTGAAATGATTAAACATGGAGTTGCTCTAAAATTAGGTACGGCAACTGCAGAAACGATTATCAGAAAATTTGCCAGAAGCAACTATCAACATCCAACGTTTAAAGCCTTTATGGAGCTTGGGAAAGTAGTAAAAACCACTTTTTTATGCCGCTATCTCCACTCGGTTGAACTCAGACAACAAATTAATGCCGGCTTAAATGTTGTAGAAAATTGGAATGGTGCTAACGATTTTGTGTATTACGGTAAAAGCGGGGAAATTACATCAAACTCTCGTGATGATCAAGAAATCTCAATGCTTTGTTTACACTTACTTCAGACGAGTATTTCGTATATTAATACCTTGCTTATTGAAGAATTATTACATGATGAATATTGGATAAACCTGTTAGATGAGGAGGATTATAGAGCTCTAACTGCCTTATTCTATTTACATATTAATCCATATGGCAGCTTTGAAGTGGATTTAACAAAGCGTTTAATAATTAAACTGATATCGGCAGGAGCTATGGCATGAGAACCCCAACCAAAGAAATTATAAAAAAAATCAGTAAAATTTTACGTGATGAGCGACCTGATTATATTTATTTAAGAGATTTATTTAAAAAAATTCGAGAAGAATTTAATATTGAAGTCACAACAAAAGCCAAGCGATTACCTTACGTGCCCACAGAAGAGGAATTGAAGCAATATTACAATATTGTATGGCAAACTAGAAATACCAAGCATATGGTACTGATTAAGATATTACTTTACACAGGAATTAGAGTTCAAGAGTTGGTTAATTTAAAAATTAGTGATATAGATTTCGACCGGAGCCAAATTAGGATCAACCAGGGTAAGGGAAGTAAAGATCGCATTGTACCTTTTCCACATGATTTTAGAGAAACACTCATGCTATTTGTTAATGCCGAACTTGCTAAAGGGGCTATTTATCTATTTGAGTCAAATCGAAAGAAGCCATTTACCACGCGTGGAATAAGAAAAATTTTAGCTGACTATGCTACTGAAGCAGGAATACAACAATCTATGTCGCCGCATAAGTTACGACACTTTTTATTTACCTGGCTAAAGAAACAAGGTATTGATGATGCACTAATTCAACCCTATTCAGGCCATGAAACACGAGCCTCTCTAGAAGTGTACTCGAAATTATCACTCGCTGATGCACAAGAAATATATAACGAAAAAATCGATAAGTTTCCGATTTAGCAGATTGCTTAGAGGCGGAACTATTTAGTGATGATAGGCGGTTTTAGGCCTTGAATTAATAGCGATATTAAATGAAAAG
>NZ_LNYY01000013.1 GCF_001468005.1 Legionella steelei | reverse complement strand
CCCGGGGTTAAAGTCCGGGCGCATCGCGCAATTCGCGGTGGTGTCCCTAATGAATTATTGCGGCTGGCCTTAAGCGTAAATAACCAGATGGCAGCCGAATTGTTATTGGCCATCCCAGCGGTACGCCAAGAAGCAGAAGCGCATGACTATTATCGCGACGAGCAACAAGGTGCGTTGGACTTAGGACAATTAGCGCGCGACCGCGAATCGTCGATGACGGCGCTAAGCCAAGGCGAGCAGCAACGCTTACAGGGCGTCTTAACCCGTTATCAACCCTTACTTACTGCTGCAGGCATTACAAATTGTATACAGGATTTACGCGAGGAATTGGTGTCTCGTTATGAAGCCCATCCGGCAACAGTCTTGGTTCCTGGCGAGAAAGCTGGCCAAAGTAAGACGCTGGTCCTCCCCATGCAATGGTCTGCGTTTCAAGACTTGAAACTGGCCGAGCCTTATTACAGTGCTGCACTCAAAGCTTATTATGCGCATAAGGCACACAGTGCTTGGCGT
>NZ_LNYY01000012.1 GCF_001468005.1 Legionella steelei | reverse complement strand
TAGGGGAACCTGCGGCTGGATCACCTCCTTAATTAGAGCACTAAAGATTTAAAGTGCCCACACAGTTTGTTTTCAGAAGAATGAAGAGTCCTTAATGCCTGAAAAGGCTTGGTAAAATGCTCAGAAAGCGAGAGCGAAGAGCGAGCGAAAGCTAACGCAAGTCGAAGCATTTTTACAAGAGATTTTTCTTTAATCAAGACGCAGGCGCAAAAGAGAGAGGGAGCATACATCAGTATGTGACCGAACGAGAGCGCGCATGCAACGCAGGGTAAAGAAAAAGATCGCAGTAAAAAAGGGGTCGTAGCTCAGCTGGGAGAGCACCTGCCTTGCACGCAGGGGGTCAGGAGTTCGATCCTCCTCGGCTCCACCAATTTAAGGGTAATTCATGGGTTTGTTCAGATTAAAGTGCTTTGTATGAGAGTATTTTAATCTGGAATAACCAGGCGTTCATTAAAAATATGGGTAAATAAAGAGGTAACACAAGCGTCTTGTATTGTGAAAAACATATAATCTGAGGT
>NZ_LNYY01000011.1 GCF_001468005.1 Legionella steelei | reverse complement strand
GTCTGGCACCAAACTGGCTATTCTATTAAAGATTCTCAAAGATCCCGCGATGACACAGCTTGATTTGCAAGGGACTGTCTTCGGGAGCACAGACATACTGATTACCATATTAGATACCCTGAAACATTCCAAGGCAACACGTCTTAATTTGAGTTGGAATTCACTTGGAAAAAAATCAAGTACTAAGCTGACTAACATATTTGGCGCTTTGAACACTTCCAGAATATCCCATCTTAATTTGAGCGGGAATCATTTTGGACAGAAATCAGGCACTGAGTTAGCCACCATGTTAGCTGCTCTAAACAACTCTGGGATAACCCATCTTAATTTGAGCCAGAATGATTTTGGACAGAAATCAGACACTGAGTTAGCCACCATGTTAGCTGCTCTAAACAACTCTGGGATAACCCATCTTAATTTGAGCCAGAATGATTTTGGACAGAAATCAGGCACTGAGTTAGCCACCATGTTAGCTGCTCTAAACAACTCTGGGATAACCCATCTTGATTTGGGATGGAATAATTTTGGACAAAAATCAGGCGCTGAGCTAGCTACCATTTTAGCCGCTCTAAACAACTCTGGAGTGACTCATCTTGGCTTAGGCTGGAATGATCTTTATAAAAAATCAGGCACTGAGCTAGCCACCATGTTCGCTGCTCTAAACAACTCTGGGATAACCCATCTTGATTTGCGTTGGAATTATCTTTATAAAAAACCAGGCACTGAACTGGAACCAGACATCATGTTCGATCTCCTGAAACACTCTGGGGGGGCTCATCGTAATTTGCTTTTGAATTATCTTTATAAAAAACCAGACACTGAACTGGCCATCATATTCGATGCCCTAAAAGACTCTGGGGTGACTCATCTTGATTTGCGTGAGAATCGCATTAAGGAAGTATCAGATGTCCAACTGTATAC
>NZ_LNYY01000010.1 GCF_001468005.1 Legionella steelei | reverse complement strand
CGTTATCAAGAACTAAAGCGCAAAGTTCTTGCAAATGAGTCACTCACTCCCGAAGAAGCCATTTGTTATACGCTCTCCCGTGATTGCAATGTGTTACCTGCTAACTTAAAGCAAGCGATGGACGAGGTAACCTTAGCAGAAACTACCAAAAAAAATTTAACGTGGATTATTTCGACATCAGAAATTCTCCGTAGAATTAGTGATAAAACAGAAACCTGGGAAGTACAAAGATATAGATCGCAATTATGGTTTCGTTTACATTCTGAGCTATATCGTCCAAAGCATCAGCATCAGCAACATCTTCATTCTCAATTTTTTAATTTATTTGCTGGAGGAGATTTGGGGCAATTGCGGCTTAAAAATTTGGATTTTTCTCATCTTAATCTTAGAGGGATAAAATTTTATGGCTCTGATCTAAGTGGTGCAAACTTTCGAGGTGCATATCTAGAAGGAGCTGACTTTAATGGCGCAATTTTAGACGAAGCAGACTTTACTGATGCTGAATTTAGAGGCAT
>NZ_LNYY01000009.1 GCF_001468005.1 Legionella steelei | reverse complement strand
TAATCAATATGCCATTGTAAAGTGTCAACTATGTCCCCGAACATATGTCAGGGATGTCCCCGGTCTATACACTGCTAAGCCCAGCATGCAACAACACCAATATTTTTCTTTCTTAGGAAAAACACGATAGATAAGTTTACTTGTCAACTGGACTTATAGTGCTGAGTTTCGTGGTAGAAATTTTGAAGAGTAAGAATTAATTTTACAACCGCTGGGCTTAGCAGCCCAGCCTACACTTGCTGTTTTTTGTCAACGAATTACTGACATACAATCCTGGGCTACAACATCTTCATTAATAATCTTTAAGATCAATCGAATTGGCGGCTTGATTGATACGTCGAGTTGAACGATTAATAAAAAATTTTATTAAATAACTCGGAGCAAGCTGCATAAGCTGCTTGAGTAGCCAAGAACGTACGCTACCCTTTTCCTGAGATCGCATCAATTGTGCGGCCTTAATCCCTAGCTCCTGATTGATATAAACAAAAGGATGCATTTGTTGTTCGTAGTTTTGTAAAGCCAGCTGGTAATTTCCTTTTGCTGCAGCAAGCTCCCCGGCGAGTATGTATGCGCCAATAATTGCAAGACTTGTACCTTGCCCCGACATGGGCGAAGCACAATAAGCAGCATCACCTAATACGACTACCCTACTTTTTGACCAATGATCCATATGAATCTGGGCTGCTGTATCGAAGTAAAAATCGGTTGAGTTAGGCATCATTTGCAGAAGCCTAGGAACTTCCCAACCTATGCCCTCATAAACAGTCCTAAGTACTTGCTGTTGTTGTGCTATGTTATGAAGATCGATTTGCATTGGGGCTGTAAATCCAAAGCAAGCTTTAGCCTGCGCTTCTCCATGAACACTCCATACCGATGCAACTCGACCCAATTCAGAATATTGCATCTCTAATCGGTCCAAATTCAAATAATTAGGGACGGTGAATACACAAAGATATAGACCTAGCGATTGTGAAAAAAGCGACTCATCACCAAATACAAGCTGTCTCACATTTGAATGAAGCCCATCAGCACCAATCACCAGATCGAACTCGCGAACTTCGTTATTTTGAAAAGTCACTTCGACGCGCTCAGAAAACTGAGTGATCTCGCGAATGGAGTTATCAAAAATAAACGCTACATCACATACATGCTCCATAAGAATCTGACATAAAGCACCACGAATAATTTCCACATCATCGCCAACTCGATGTCCAAACTCGTCCCCAGTCATTTCTTGAATGACTTTTCCATTTTTATCAACAAGCAATGCACCTTGCATATCAGTGCTTGCTGCAACAACATGCTCATAAATACCCATTTTCCGTAAAACATGTAAGGCTGAGCCTCGTACATCAATTTTATAGCCTCCAACGAGCAACGTTGGTGCTCGCTCAACGATAGTGATAGCAAAACCATGGTGTTTCAACCAATATGCAACGGTTAGTCCTGCCACCCCTGCTCCGGAAATAAGTATTCTCATGCAAAAACCTCATGTAAGAAAACGAGAATCTAAATTAGGTAATCTTAGTATAATAAGGAAAATTGATCGAATAATGCGTGGAATAAAGACAGGAGTGTAGCCTGATGAAGTGAAACTCGGGTTCAATAAAGGAGTTCAAATCCTGGGTTACGGCTTCGCCTTCACCCAGGCTACAGTTTATAGCGTAAATTTAGATATTATCGTCCAGCCAATGCAATCGCTGAGGGTGTATACTCATAACCTAAATCACGAGCAACAGCATCAAAAGTAATTTTACCCTGATGAACATTTAAGCCGTTGAGTAAATGTGGATCATTTAATAGAGCTAACTTCACCCCTTTAGTTACAATGCTTAATACAAAAGGTAAGGTTGCATTGTTCAAGGCAAAAGTCGATGTTCTAGGTACTGCACCGGGCATATTCGCAACACAGTAATGAACTACGTTATCAACAACATACGTTGGTTCCTGATGCGTTGTGGGACGACTTGTTTCAAAACATCCACCTTGGTCAATGGCCACATCCACTAATACCGAACCAGGACGCATTGATTTAAGCATGGAACGAGTCATTAATTTTGGAGCTGCCGCGCCCGGAACCAATACCGCACCAATCACCAAATCAGCACTAGCCACATATTTTTCTATGCCATCAGCAGTAGAGTAAATAGTATTGATCTTAGAACCAAATTGGAAATCTAACTCATTTAAACGTTGTAACGAGCGATCAAGTACTGTAACACGTGCTTCCATTCCCATAGCCATGCGCACCGCATTCGTACCGACTACACCGCCCCCAATAACCACTACGTTTGCCGCAGCCACTCCAGGAACACCACCTAATAAAATGCCACTGCCACCTTGAGCCATCTCTAAACAATGAGCTCCTGCTTGAATAGACATGCGTCCAGCAACTTGAGACATAGGAGCCAATAATGGCAAACCACCGCCCTCTTCAGTTACGGTTTCATAAGCAATGGCAGTAACTCCAGACTCTTTAAGCATACGTGCTTGCTGAGGATCTGGGGCCAAATGCAAATAAGTAAATAAAGTTTGTCCCTCACGGAGGCGTTTGCACTCAATTGGTTGCGGTTCTTTTACTTTTACAATGAGTTCCGCTCTAGCAAATACTTCATCTGCGCTATCAACAACCTCTGCTCCTGCATGTCGATAATCATCATCAGAAATACCAATTCCCAATCCAGCACCCTTCTCTACGATTGCAGAGCTTCCTACTCTTATAATTTCCCTAATACTAGAAGGAACAAGACCTACACGATTCTCTTGAGGTTTAATTTCTTTTGGAACACCTACTAACATACTTTCTCCCTCTAACGGTTTTTTAATTGTTCAATTAACTGTGGCACAAGTTCAAATAAATCACCAATCAAAGCATAATCAGCGATTTGAAAAATAGGGGCATCTTCATCTTTATTAATTGCTACGATAAACTTGGAATCTTTCATCCCAGCTAAATGCTGTACTGCTCCTGAAATTCCCACAGCAATATATAGCATTGGTGCAACTATTCTTCCGGTTTGACCTACCTGATAATCATTAGGGACAAATCCGGCATCTACAGCAGCACGAGATGCTCCCACTGCCGCACCAAGTACATCGGCTAATTCTTCAATTAACTTAAACTTTTCGGCACTTTGCAATCCTCTTCCACCTGAAACAACAATTTTAGCACTGCCTAAATCAGGCCGTTCAGATTTACTTAGTTCATGTTTAACGAATTGGCTGCTTTTTGCAACACATTCTTTATCGATTTGTTCGATGCAACAACTTGGCTGGCTTGCAATTATAGGATTAAATGCCGTTGAGCGAATACTCAGAACTTTTATTGAATCAAGGACTCGCACGGTTTCTATAGCATTACCCGCATATATTGGATGTTCAAAAGTATCTTTATCAACAATTTTACTGACATCAGAAACTTGAGCCACGTCCAATTGTGCTGCAATACGTGGTGCAATATTTTTACCAAAGGTGCTAGCCGGTACTAATATGGCTTGAAATGAATGAGCAAAAGAAAGAACCAATTCACTTACTTGCTCTGCTAAAGGATGTTCATAACAAGGTTTATCAGCACACCAAACAGCATGTACTCCAGCAAGTGTTGCAGCTTGTTCCGCTACGGCTTTGCATTGATGGCCGACAATAAGTAAGGTTGGATTATCGCTCAACTCCAATGCCGCAGCTAAAGCATTACGAGTAGATGGGTGTAATGTTTGATTATCATGTTCAACGAGTACTAAAGTGCTCATAACTTCCCCTTATCAAAGCACTTTGGCTTCATGCTGTAATTTATCCAATAACTCAGTCACTGATTCAACTCGCACTCCAGCACTACGAACCGCAGGTGCGGTGACTTTTAGTATCTCAACATGTTTTTTAAGTGACAATCCCATGCTCCCTAATTCTAAAACATCTAAAGGTTTCTTTTTTGCTTTCATGATATTGGGAAGACTGGCATATCGTGGTTCATTTAAGCGTAAATCCGTACTCACTACAGCGGGCAAATGCACGCTTATTGTTTCGAGTCCGCCATCAATCTCACGAGTGACATCAAGCTGATCGGCGTGTGCTTCTATTTTGGAAGCATATGTAGCCTGCGACCAGTTTAATAAAGCCGCCAACATTTGTGGCGTTTGATTATTATCCCCATCAATAGCTTGTTTACCCATCAATACTAAATCTGGTTTTTCATCATCAACAATCTTTTTTAATATTTTTGCAATATTCAAGCTTTCCAATGAATCTTGGCTATGAACCAATATTGCTCTATCCACTCCTAAAGCCAAAGCATGCCTTAAAGTTTCCTGTGAGCTATCGGCACCAATACTTACCGCGACCACTTCGGTTGCCCAATTTTTTTCGCGTAAACGTAACGCTTCCTCTACAGCAATCTCATCAAATGGATTCATTGCCATTTTAATATTTTGTGTTTCAACTCCGGAATGGTCCGATTTGACCCTAATTTTGACATAAGGATCGATTACACGCTTCACTGCCACGAGAATTTTCATAATTCCTCACTGGATAATCAAAACAAATGCATCTTGCCAGAGATACTGTGCCAAATTCAAGGGGTTATTTCTATTTAAGCTGAATTTGACACCTATATTGTGGCTAGAATAGCGACTAAAACAAGACCTTTTTGTTTTTATAATTAATTTAAATACAAAGACTTAGGACTTGCTTAATAGAGCAGGCTGCATCGCAAAATCATCGTTTAGCAGACTAATCACTCGTTCGGCACGGTCAACTGCCAAAGCAGTTTTTCCTCCCTCAGTGTAAACAGTAGATTTTTTTTTGACTATTTCTAATGCCTCCTGAGCTTTCGCAATTTTTTGTTCAATCTGCAAGCCATCGTCTTTATCTATAACACGCATCCTAAGTAAAAACGCATCCAATGCACGATGCTTTTCTCCTCCAGCTCTCCAATTTCTAAAAAACTGTTGTTCCAATAATCCAAGATATGATTTGATAGGTGCTGCGATCATATTGAGTTGTGGTGTTTTAAAATGGTCGCTAGTGCTTTGATTTTGACTTGCAAGAATTAATTCGCGACATAGGTTTTCCTCAACCGCAGCACCATCAAATGTAACTTCAGGAGAGTAGCCAATTAATGGAGTTAAAAGAGTAGAGCCTATCTGCAAACTCATCTCATAACAATGTCGAGATGCCCAAAAGGTCATTTCAACAAGACGCACCAATAAAGTTGTAGTCGTCGTAGCTGAAACCATAGTAATTTTTTGCAAAGTACTCCCAAGGGTCTGTAATTCTTTTGACTTGCTACTCTCCATATATTGTCCGCTCTTCAATAAAGCAAAATAAAGTGCGTAAACAGCAAATAATTCCTCAGCAAAAACAAAGGTACCAAAACTGATAAAAACCATTGGTAGAAATGAAATTAAAGCCCGTATCCCCTTAGGCTTTATCTTTCCTACCTCATCAAAATAACCCGACGACTGATCAAGCAAACCTAAAAGGCTTATATAAAAATTACGTTCAGTAAATGTTCTGGAAGTATTTCTTAAGTTTTCCAACCATTTTTTAAGATCCTCTCGGGTTGAAATTTCTTCAAATTTAATGGGTTTAAAATCCTGAGGAGTTGTTAATTTCCCATAACAGAGGCTTAATGTTTTAAAACAAGCCCCATCATTACGATCTTCAGATAAATTTTTTTCGATCCATTTTATCTCCGCTTCAAAGTTTTCTATACGGTCTGGATGAAAGAACAAAGATAAACTTTTATAATTTTTTCGGATTTTTGCTTTTTCTGGACCATCTTGCAGCAACAACTTATTATTTAATTTAATAAAATCAGCATCCAGACGTAAAAGAGCCTCTTTATTCAAATTACTGGTATAACATTTTTTTTCTTCATCATAACTGGCATAGATGCTCACCAGAGTTTTTAATTCAGTCTCTATAGTCATAACCACTCCTTGGTTACTCGGATCGATACTGCGAAAAACTCAGTCAACGTGGAGATCTAAGATCTCTAGTTATCGAACAGTACAATCCATTTTATTAAACCAATTCTTTCGTTTAAGATATTCAGTAAAAAAGCCAACAACCAACAAACTAATATAAAATGCACTCATTACATCACTCAAATAATGAAAGCAGAGTAAGACTCTCGAGGTGACAACCGATAGGGCCATAACCAGTAAAGCATAAAAATATCGAGAAAAAAGTATCCCCAACCCTGCGGCCAAACTAATCACTGTCGTTGTATGCCCCGAAGGTAAAGACCAATAGTTAGAACTTAATTTAAACCAATAAAAACCAAATTCATTGCTTGAAAATAATAAGTCAGGACGAGCACGGCTTAATGTAACTTTCAAAATCGTACAAACCACATTGGCTAAAAACACACAACCTAGCAAATACCATGATCGGGCTTCATATATCGCATTCACTTGAATATAACGAAAATACAATCCTGCAACAAGAAACAAAATGATATACGCAATCCATTTACCAAACGCAGTCAGTATTTCCAAAAAAGGAACCTTGGTTCCAAGAGCCAGGTGATAAAAATAAATCGCCAAAGGCTTGTCTACAAAATAATAGGCTAAAATTACAAAAATTGCATAAACAATAATAACCCAGGGTTTTTTCATAAAATGAAATAACTTATCAAATTGTGTCATCAATTAAATCCTTATTTTTCACATCGGTACCATGGAATGGTAATAACAATCGTATTTGGATCTCGCTTTAAAAAAAGCAAAGTACGTAATCCTGGTGCATGAATATTGTGAAGTAAATACTCATACCATTTAGGCTCTACCAACTCAGGTATAATAAGCGCAATAAGCCTGTTTTTCTTCCCTTTTCTTACTTGAGCCACAAAATTTAATAATGGTTTGTAAATACGCCGATACGGTGATTTAATAATTTCTAGTTTGGGAATTTTTTTACCTGCTTCTTTAGCTGGTATTTCAATTTTTTCATGCCAAAGCTGTTGCAAACGCTCAACATTTCCATATCCTGCATCGATAAACACAGCAGTAATATCATTCGAAAGCAGCATGCCAAATTGAATTGCTTTTTCTGCAATTAAATCCAAACCATGAATTGGAATAATTACTATAGGATGCTTTAGTGCACTAGGATCTATTTTTATTGGATTTTCTATTTCCTGAGCAATTTTTCTATAATGACGTTTAATACGATGCATTAGAAATGCTAATGTAGGTGCAAGAACAATAATTATCCATGCGCCTTCTACAAATTTTGTCATGATGATAATAATAAGCGCAATCGCGGTGACTGCGGCTCCTACTGCATTGACTATTAATTTATAGCGAAATTGTTGATTTTCCTTACGTAACCAATACCTTACCATGCCAATCTGGGAAAAGAGAAAAGCACTAAAAGCACCAACAGCAAATAATGGGATCAGATTATTGGTAATTCCTTTAAAGACAATCAAAATGAGTGCAGAAAAAATTGCCAAAATAATAATTCCGACAGAAAAAACCAGGCGTCTACCACGTTCAGCAAAAAAATAGGGTAAGTAATTATCTTCAGCTAGGAAGCGACAGACTCTTGGAAAAGCTGAAAAACTGGTTTGTGCTGAGTAGGCAAGAACAATGAAAATACTAGCAATCGAAATATAATAAAAAATACCTTTTCCTGTTGTTGCTTCAACTAATTGCGACAGTATAGTTTGATATCCTGAATGATTCTGATCCATAGCGACGATATGGTAAGCAGGGCAAAGATAACCGATGACTATTAAAAATAGGGCAAGCGTGCCAACAATTATAGTCAACGTCCATTGTGCATTTCGAATGGTTGGTTTGCGAAATAAGGGCACTGCATTACTCACAGCCTCTACCCCTGTCATCGCAGTCAAACCATTGGCAAAAGCGGTTAACAACATCCAAAATGTCAATGTTTCAGCTACTGAGTTCGTTTGCGTTTTTGTTAAGCTATGCACAAGTTGTGGATGTCCACCACTTATCCAGACTTGCCCTAATCCAATAAGCAGAGTAATTAATATGCACACTATAAAAATAAATTACTGGAATTACAAAAAGTGTTCCTGACTCACGAATTCCTCGCAAATTAATTAAGGTAAGCATGAGTAAGATCACAAGACATAATGTCAGTGTGTAAGGATGCAACGCCGGGATTGCTGATACTATGGCACCAACACCAGCTGATATACCAACAGTAACATTCAATAAATAATCCAATATTAAGGAAATTGCCGCGCCTAAACCATATTTTTTGCCCAAATTATCACTGGCAACAACGTATGCCCCTCCTCCATTTGGATATGCTGCGGTTGTTTGCATATAAGAAAAATACAAAGACAGTAGAACAACAACAACCAATAAGGATATAGCAAAAAAATGATGTAGTCCGAATACTCCTGCGGGTAAGAGAATAGCAAGTGCAGCCTCTGGTCCATAAGCGGTTGAAGACAGAGCATCCAATCCCAGTGCAGGAACCCCGGTTAATATCGATAACTCTTGTGACTTCCTAGCCCTTAGCGAAAGAGGCTTTCCCAAGATTTTATCTATGATTGACATATCCCTATCACCTCAAGATTTTTAATCCATTGTATCTATTCAATAAATGTTAATAAAGACATCTTTGGAAGCGGTGCTAAAAGATAATAATAGGTTTAATGCCGAATTTGAGTCGACCAACAAGAATGCCCGACGTTTCTAATTCTTAAACTGTAGACGATAGAAATCGGCCGCATTAGTCAATAAGATTTTATTAGCCATATGCTCATCAAATATATCCAAAAGAAAGGTAATGTCTTCTTTTTTAAAAGGCTGCGGCGCGCGCGTTGAAGGAAGATCGGTGCCAAACATCAATGCATCCGGATTAATAGAAGCGATCGTTTTTAAAGTCTTAGCTACATCAAAGTCAACTCGGCTAAATCCTGATGCTTTCACTTTGACTCCTTGTTCAACGAGCTCAAATAATACAGGTAGTCCGTCTTTTGATAGGCCCATATGATCGATACTCAAAGCAGGTACAGCGAGCAAAAGATCGGTTAATTCTGCAAGCTCGGAAGCGTCAACATATAATTCAACATGCCATTTGGCAATCTCATAAACTCGATGTGCCATGTCACTTAAATGTTCGACGGTTTCTGAGCCTCCACGTTTTAAATTAAATCGTATACCGCGAATCCCTTGCTGATTTAACTCAATAATTTGCTCATCATGTACTGTGGCTGGTAATTGCGTCACCCCAACAAAATTAGGACCCAATGTTTGCAAAGCATTGACGAGGTATGTCTGGTCAAACGCTTGAAAAGAACCCGATACCACTGCCCCACCAATAATATGCAACGGTTTTGCAATGTTAAGATAATCAGTAACCGTAAACTCATTAGGCAAATAGGATTGATTGGCAACTAAGGGGAACCGGTAATCGATAATATGCAAATGTGCATCAAATAGGTTAAGCATTTTTGTCCTTTTTTGTATATTTCCCTGCACTGCTTTGTAGCCTGGGTGTGCGACAGCGAAACCCGGGTTTCTTATCATAGACTTTCCCGGTTCGACTCCGCTAGACCCAGGCTACGCAAAACTAACCAAAGCGATTAATAAACATCTTATCTTCAACAGGAGCCTCAATTGGCAATTGCGGTTTCTCTTTTTCAGCAAAAAATCGATGTTTTTTTGAACCGGAGTTCATAGAGGTCAGGGTATCTTCCTGGACTGATTCGATCAAACTTGGGACATCCCTATACCCACCGAGACAGTATCTCTCCCATTGACCATCTAATTCCATTTCAATAAAACAGTGATCTGGGTTAATATCAATAGAGACAGGAACTTCGGGATACAAACGCCCCATTTCTTCTTTAAAAGCAATAGCCCTTAAACGGCAACTTCCAACAGTTAATTTTCTTGCTTCGTCAAGATATTCATTGCCATCATGAACTTTGGCGTTACGTAATAGCCCATGATCTTTGCCAAACTTAAGATACTTCATCAATAAATGATGTATCTCTTCATGCTCACGGTGCGCAGCCACAGTATTAAAAACAGGGTGTGCTCTATATTGTTTCGGCATACGTAACAATAAATTAATAGCGGCTTTCTGTGGCTCTGTTGTTGGTTTAAGTAGGCGAATATAGTGCAAACGATTTTCTTTAGAGTACTTTATTTCAAAGTCATCTTTTTTTAATCCTTTAATGGCAATATCCAGCAAGGTTTCACCAGGATGTACTGAAGGCAATGCTTGCCAATTTGCAGTCAAACTTAATTTCTTTTTTCCTTTCAAAAGGACAAAATTTGATTCCTCTTTCCTTTGCTCAATGAGTTCTTCAGTTAATCCCTCAGGGTGAAACTCATAGTTACAAGCCACTAAATTTTGAGTGGCATTCATTCCTACTAATTCGAAATATTGGAATGGGGACGATGGGTCTTTCTTAATGACCAAGTCGGAATACACTTCATCACGATAATACTTAGTCGATGGTGTAAAAGACAGTGTATCAACGGGTGTAAATATGGGTTTTCTATGTCGTGCTTGAGATACAAAAGCTTTCGTATCAACACCACTTTGGTATGTTTTTTGTTTTATTTCTTTCTGGGTAATAATTTGTTGCTTCAATCTTTGCAACGCTAATCGCGAATTTTCACCATACTCAGAGTTTTCCAGTTCAACGTCAATTATCGCTTGTTTTGTTTGATTTAAGTGATACTCGTCCAATTTGGGCGAGAATATTGGCGCGACTTGGTCAAGATGTGTTGCAAGAGTTTGGTGATCATCAGCTATTTCTTGGCAGATTTTATAATCAAGAAAGTGCACCTGTGTTGTATCCAATTGCTGCAGCTTAGCTTGCGCAAGCACTGTAGCGCGGGTTGCCGGTTTTAATTTAGATGCCAGCAAATCATCAAAATCCTCTCCATTAATCGCATTCTTTAAGGTCTCTTGACTCATTTTGACTAATTGTCCATTTTCCAAGGCGTATAACGCATGGCCGTGAACAAGCAATCCACTCATATGTCTTAACAACTGTTCGCGCTTAGTTGTTGGCCAGTTGGAAAATGACCAGTCAGAAAAAATATAAATTTGACCAGTAGGCGATGACTCCTGCCCTTTAACCACTTCTTTTGGCATCCCTTGTTGCATGGTGATTGATGGCTTAGTTTTTAGCTTTTCAGCTGCCTCACGGATATCCCCATCAAAAATCCCCTGTGTTCGTGCAAATGCTCTTACATTGGTATAAGCAGTTGACGGCAACCATTCGCCCCAAAATCCTGTTTTCCTTTGTAAAGTTGGCAGTAAGGTTGCAATAAGCTCTAAAGCAAAATCAACCTGAACTTCAACAGTATAGTATTGATATTTAGGATGACGAAAAGGAGTAAGTAGTTTTTTCAAGTCAGCAGCTTTTTTTCTATCCGCTTCATTGATCCACCATTTGGATTCTATGCGCTGAATTTCTTTATCTATTGTAGTAAGTAAGGTACTCACCAGCTCTTTGCCTGACGCAGGCAAAATTTGTAATTTAAATGCAGGCAGAAATTGTTCTTGTGCTGCAATCATTGCTTCAAAATCATCGGACTCAGCTGTAGACTCTTCAGGTTGCGGTTTACCTTTTGTTGCTTCCCGCAGACCTGCTTCCAACGTTTTTGGTAAAACATGCCTTCCTCTGTTGACCAGATTAGGATTAACCTGATTTAACACTTGCATCACGTTGCGTGAACAAAAAGTTGCTTCCGAAGGAGTAATGTGTCGTCTGTCTTTTTCATCTTGCTGATTTGACCATTGAAAAAAAGATTTAACCACAGCCCAGAAACTGGTACGAAATTTCCCTTGTGCATACAATCGTTCAGTTACTTTGACTTGCTTAAGATAAGCATCTAAAAATTGCTGTCTTTGTTTGCTATCAGTATGCTTAAACACTAATAAGCTTGAATTCACCACAGGAAGGATTTCTGCTTGCCCCGAAGCACGCCAGAATGCAATCAGCAATTGAATTAATCTTGCTTTATTCGCTCGAGACGCGGTAAGAAATCGTTCAATTAATTCCTCTGGGTCCTCAAGGCCAGTCATCTTAGAGGCCAATTGCTTCATCCATTTAGCACCGCCTGAAAGTGCCTCCCTTATTTGGACTGGGGTGAGCTCTTTAGTACAGTAACTTAAAAGTAATGTTGTTAATTCTTCTACAGTTTTTTCTTGAAGTTTTTCAACAAATCGTGCTGTTGGTACAGACAGCTGTCGTTCGTAATTATGGCAAATGACGCCATATTTATTCTTTCCAGTACAAACAAAGACTGTAATGACTTCTCTATGTCCATGTTTGTTGCCAGCAGTAGTTAGGGATTGAGCGGCCTGTTTTAGGCGTACTATAGGTTTACTGCTATTTGAGACCACAAAGACGATATCGCCTGGATCAATAGCGCAATCCTTCATTACTAACATGACCGCTCTCCCCTAGACTTAATGACTACTTAATTACCAGTGACCATGGTTATTACGGCTACCACCATATGAGGTTACAACTGCAGAGGGACCATGATGATAACCATGATGATGATGATGATGACCATCATCGCCGCAGATTGCGCTGGTTATTACTAACGATGAGAGGGTAGCGAGTAAGTCATCATCTCCTCCTGCTTGTTCTAACCCTTTAGTAATTTCTTCAATTTTACTGGGTTCAAAATCCAGCTCTTTGAGTCGAGATGCGAAATCTCCTGGCTTAGAAAAAGTAAGGACACCGATTTCAGCAGCATGCGATCTTAAAGCTGGCAAATAAGCTTCTTTTTTTGCTTGCGCAGCTGACGCACTTGGTGATGTTTTTTTGATCATTGCATATCTTTTTATAACATCATCAATATACTGAATTGCATCTTGATTGTCTTTCAATTGCCCTTCTTCACTTTTTTTCACTAACCCTGCATATCGAGTTTCAAAACTGTTCAATGTACCTAAGGCCTCTTTAACTTCAGGTGTTATTTTTTTTAATGCTGGCATTTTGTCTCCTAGACTAGTTAAATTTCGAGCAGAATATTATCATGCACAGATCAACCAATCAACTTTCTGATTTCAATTTAATCAAGAACTTAGAAGATGCATTTTGGAGAGTAAAAAAAATAAAAAATAGGTTTAAAAATTAGGTATATAATGAGGCAAATACTTTAATATCCTTTGTACTTGTTATTGAAAGCTACTATTCGATAGAATCAGATATTTATTACAGGTCCTTTTTTAATGATAGAATTTACTTTAATCCAAAAAATATGTATCTGGGCCATTCCCATTTTACTCGCTATCACCTTACATGAAGCGGCCCATGCCTATGTTGCATATCGTTGCGGTGATACTACTGCAAAAATGTTTGGTCGATTAAGCTTAAATCCGATTCGACATATTGATCCAATAGGTACTGTATTTATCCCCTTATTGATTGGTATTTTAACGCAATTTAATTTTGTCATTGGCTATGCAAAACCTGTCCCCATTAATTGGAACCAATTTCGTCACCCGCGACGTGACATGATTTTGGTAACCCTTGCCGGCCCCGTATCAAATATTCTGATGGCCGTTTTATGGGCTGCTTGTGACAAAATCGCTATAATTCTGAATCCAAACACCTCGATGGCCGTACTGTTTCTTTATGCAACAGCCCAAGCAGGTATCTTTATCAATTTGATTTTAGCGGCATTAAATCTCCTTCCTATTCCACCATTAGATGGCAGTCGGGTAGTCATGAGCCTTTTACCTCCTCGTCAGGCTATCGCCTATGCAAAAATAGAGCCTTATGGATTTTTTATCCTCATTCTTTTGGTATTTACTGGAGTTCTTGGCATGATATTAACGCCACTAATTAACCTGGGACTAATCACTCTAAGTGCCATTTTTCAAATATGATGAAGAGGCAATCTATTGATCTGGAGTAAGCAATACAATGAATATTCTTGCTGATGCCTCTCTCCCTGGGCTAGAGGCAGCGTTTCCCAAACCATTTCACGTAACAACATATCATCAGCCTGATGAAATTAACCAATTACTTCTTGGACAAGATGTTCTCCTATGTCGTGCTGCGCTCAAAGTAAATCAATCTTTATTAAAAAATCATTCTTTGCGCTATGTTGCTACCGCAAGCAGCGGAACTGATCATTTGGATCATCTGTGGCTGAATTCTCAAAACATTCAAATAATCGATGCGAAAGGTTCGAACGCACGAGCGGTGGCTGATTATGTCGTTGCATCTCTTGCTGTATTGAAACAGCAAAGTCTTATACATGGACATACTGCCGGTATTGTTGGTTTGGGAAAAGTAGGATCTCAAGTCGCTGTCCGTTTGCAGGCCGCTGGCTTGCAAATTCGTACCTATGACCCGCTCAAAGCAACACGTGAAACGTTTCATAGTTGCAGTTTAGAAGAACTATACCAAGTTGACCTTCTTTGCATCCATGCTGAATTACATAATAAGCAGCCCTACCCTAGTGCTAACTTAATTCATCAAGATTTTTTTAATCGCTTAAAACCAGGTTGTGTCATTATCAATGCCGCGCGTGGGGGTATTGTCAATGAAGAAGCACTTCTTCACACTTCAAAACCACTAATCTATTGTACTGATGTCTACCTCAGTGAGCCTAACATTGACGCACGCATTATTGATAAGTCCACCATATGCACCCCGCATATTGCAGGCCATAGTCTCGAAGCAAAATACGCTGCGGTTGCGATGGTCAGCGCAGCATTACATCAAATCGCAGGACTCCCCCTTCCACAATTTGCAGCACCAGAATTGCCTAATAGCCTTAACTTGAAAAAAAACGAGTTATGGTACGAATCGATCTTGAACATTTATGACCCCACTCAAGAAACATTATTCTTAAAGCAAGCTTTAGATAAAAAAACTGCTTTCTTAGATTTACGAAAACAGCATCAAATGCGCCATGATTTTTCTCGATATCCTACGGGATCTATTGTGAACAATGAAACCAAGTTAGTGCTTGGAATGTAAAAAAACAAGGCAATTCTTATCCTAATTATTTACTTTATGTACATGAATAAATCTAAAACCGTCCATTGTAAATTAGGAAATCAAATGATACTCTTTTTCCGATTTTAAAAAAAACAAAGGAGTATGTGTTATGTCTTTAGGAGTAAAATTATCTACTTTTGCAGCAGCATTAGTTCTTGCTGGTTCTGCTTTTGCAATTGATACAGGTTGTCCAGATCTGAGTGCTATTCAAGCAGAAGGGATCACAATGGCGGACCTTATTGGTAATGACTATTATATCAGTTATTCACTCAGTAACTTCGGTACTTCTTCGAACTGGGGCTTTGCTATTGGACCAGTGCAGGCAGATTCAGATGAAGATGCGCTAGATACTTCAAATCAAATTTTAAATAATATGACTACTCCTGGATTTCCTTTGGAGCTCGATAGAGACGTATTAGTGTGTTTATATGACACAGGTAATCCTTATATATATTCTATTGCCGTTAGAGATTATGCAATTAGTCCAATAAAGTTAAAACAATACTTACAAAAGGCCCACAAGTAAAAGCACAAAACTATGTACTTCTTCGGGTTACATAGACAAATTCAACCCGGATTAATTTGGAATAATTGGATTTAACAAGGAGTGAAAATATGTCTGTAAGAGCAAAATTAACCACTTTAGCAGCTGTTTTAGTTTTTACTGGATCTGCATTTGCAAATGAGGCAGTTTGCCCCAAGCTCAATGACGTTCAGACAGTTGGAATCGAAATGGCATCGCAACTGGGTTATAATTATTATATTGGTTATTCAATCAATAATTACAACACCTCTGCAAGCTGGGGATTTGCTATTGGTCCTATAGAAGCAGAATCGGAAGAAGAGACCCTCGAGATAACAAACGATATTTTGGACCAGTTGACTGCCCAAGGAATTCCTGAACATGGTAGAAACGGGGAGTTAGTGTGTTTCTATGAAACAGGTGATCCCAATCTTTTTGCAGTTGCAATTAAAGACTTTGTTGATATATCACCGATGAGGTTTAAGCAATACATCCACAAACACTAAGAAAATGTAGCTGGGTTTTGTAGGCTGGGCTGCTAAGCCCAGCGTTTATTGAATTAATTCTTAAGCCCAATTAATCGGAAGTGTTGTTAAATGCTGGGCTTAACAGCCCAGCCTACGCATTCTACAAAGCATCCATCCAACTTATGGTTTATATTTAATTTTGGATTAATTTTTTCACTACATCCTGATCCGAAAAAGTATGTTTTACCTTACCAATTTGCTGATAAGCCTCATGCCCTTTCCCTGCAATCAAAATGACATCATGTTCATCTGCCTCATTTAAGGCATATGCAATTGCTTCTTCACGATTAAGGAGTTGAATGACATTAGATGGGTTCGAAATTCCATGTGCTATCTCATTGACTATTACCTGTGGATCCTCTGTGCGCGGGTTATCACTGGTAATTACAATGTGATCTGCAAGTTTACTGGCAACACTACCCATCACAGGTCTTTTAGTTTTATCCCTGTCTCCGCCACAACCAAACACAACCCACAGACGTCCTTTTTTTAATTGATTTAAGGTAGTTAAAGCGTTCTCTAAGGCATCAGGAGTATGTGCATAATCCACAAGTACATAAGGCGCATTGGCGACAATTTCCATCCGCCCTGGGGCTGCTTTTAATTGCGCCATTACTTCGATAATCTGTGCAGGTGAATAATCACAAGCCAATAGGCTACTCCATATAGCTAAGCTATTATAGATATTAAACTCTCCTAGAGCTTTTATTCTTAAATGATGTCGCCCCCAAGGAGAGTGAACTTCAATTTCGGTACCATTAATGTCCATAGACCAACTTACAGCCTTTACATCACAATCTTGATGTATTCCATAAGTTAATTTTCTCACATGTGGCTTAACTACCGCTGCCATTTTTTCTTGATACGCATCATCTTTATTAATTATTGCCCATTGCAATGACTCCCGGGCAAACAACATTGCTTTTGCCATGGCATAATTTTCCATGCTCAGATGATAATCCAAATGATCAAGCGTGAGGTTAGTAAATATAGCTTGGTCAAATTCGACCGCATCTACCCGATGTTGTGCCAAAGCATGTGAAGATACTTCCATACATACTTGTCTTAGCCCTTGATTTTTGTATTGATGCAATAATTTTTGCAAAAATAGCGAATCAGGTGTGGTGTTATCTATAAGCTGCAGTTCATTTACATTGCCTTGGCCAATAGTGCCAATATATGCTGCACCCTGACCCAGTAGATGATGGGCTTGCGCCAATTGATAAGCAATCGTTGTTTTACCGTTAGTCCCCGTTACACCAGTTATAGTTAAAGAACAACCTGGATCCTCATAAAATTGTTTCGCAATCACCGCGAGTTGTGTCGCTAAATCAGGGACAGGAACACATGGGATTGTCTCAGGTAAGATGCAATCCGACGGAAAATGAGAAGGATCATAGGCAACTGCAACGGCACCTGCAGATACTGCCTTATTTATAAATAATCGGCCATCAGCTGCGGCACCTGCATAAGCAATAAACAAATCACCAGGTTGAACACGACGACTGTCATTTTCCAGGCCGCTAATAGCGCAATCCGATTGTATATGATGCATCCATGGTTTTAATAATTGTGAGAGTTTCATCACTTGATTTCCAATAAGTTCTAAAAGTAGCCAACGCACTTTGTACCATTGTCGCCTGGGTGAGCGTAGCGAAACCTGGAAGTACTGTATTCCCAAACAAGGTTAGGGGTTGCGGTCCAACTAGTTTATTATCCTATGAACAAAATTTATCCCACCAGCTCATCAGTAGGTACATTAAATAATCGTAAGGCTCCTGACATCACTTTAGCAAACAAAGGAGCTGCAACCGCTGCCGCATAATAACTTTTACGAGAAGGCTCATGAATGATGACAATTACAACAAATTTTGGTTTTGAAACTGGTGCAATCCCTATAAAACTTGCAGTATATCTTCTATCTTTGTAGCCATCTTTTCCTGCTATACGCGCTGTTCCTGTTTTTCCTGCCACTCGATAACCAGGCACTCTTGCTGCTTTCCCAGTACCATCTTTACCCAAAACGGCTTCCATCATAGAGAGAACCTGCTGTGCTGTCTCGGGTTTCATTACCTGCACACCTGCAGTAGGTGGGTCATTATGCAATAAAGTGACTGGAATTAATTTACCTTGGTTTGCAAAAACCATATTGGCTTTAGCTAATTGTAACGCGGTAACTGATAAACCATAACCAAAACTCAAAGTAGCTAATACAAAAGGATTTGCATCCTTCACATTAACGATACCCCCTTCACTTTCACCAGGATAAGTACTTTCCGTTCGTTGTCCAAAACCACAACGTTGTAACAAGCCAATTAATTGTTCTGGGGGACTGGCTAAAACCATTTTCGTTACCCCAACGTTACTCGAGTGCTGCAATACACCCGTTACATCCAAGACACCATAATTATGAATATCTCGAACGGTATGGCCGTGGACAATCATCCAGCTTGGATTAGTATCAATAATCGTTGTCGGTGAATATAAACCTGTTTCCAAAGCACTGGCAATACTAAACATCTTAATCACCGAGCCGGGCTCAAACGTATCGGTGACCGCCCTATTCCTATAAGTATCTTTATCGTAACGTCCTCTTGAATTAGGGTTATACGAAGGGACATTAGCCATGGCTAAAATCTCACCGTTTTCCGTATCAACAACAACGACAGAGCCGGATTTTGCACCGAACTCCTCAACTGTTTTGTTTAATTCACTGTAGGCTAAATATTGTAAGCGTCTATCAATACTTAAAGTCATATCACGCCCAGGGCGTGGTTCTTTGATTACCCCTAACTCTTCGATAATTCGTCCTAAACGATCCTTAATTACTCTTTTTTTACCCTCAACACCTTTCAACCAATCTTGATAGGCAAGTTCGATTCCTTCCAAACCTTGATCGTCTACGTTAGTAAATCCAACCAACTGAGAAATACTATCAGAATCAGGATAATAACGTTTGAATTCTTTTTGGAAATTAACTCCTGGAATTTTTAGTGCCTTTATTTTTTTAGTTAAAGGTGGAGGTAATTGCCTTTGTAAATAGAGGAACTCTAATTCTTTATTTTCTGCATCTACTATTTTTCTGCTTAATTGTTTGGGTGTCAAATTCAGGTATTCAGCCAAAGACATAAATTGTTCTTTATCGGGTGAAAATTCTTTAGGATTCACCCAAACAGACTCCACAGGTGTACTAATTGCCAATGGCGTACCATTCCTGTCCATGATCATTCCTCTATGGGCAGGAATAGCTACAGCACGTAAACTCCGTGCATTACCTTGCCCCTGGAGAAATTGTCGATGCAGTACCGTTAAATCAACCATGCGCCAAATCAAAATAAGCAAGAGCAGGGAAAAAAAGGAAGATACGATAATAAGTCTATTTAAATGAGTTGAGTTTTTCATGGATATTATCCATCTGTAGCCAGGGTGGAGACAAAGCCGCACTGTCTTTAATGAAGAAAATTCCTTTCTTCCTCAGGGAAGAAGGTGCCCTTAGGACGAATGAGGTGCTGATTTCCCTCATCCCTACTCTCCCATTACTGGGAGCGGGGAATTCCTTTTAAGGATAGGCGATATATCATAACCCAGGTTTTTATTGCACTAGAATCCCAGGTTACGGCTTTGCCTCCACCTAGGCTACGTTATTCAAACTAAACGGCAATGGTACTCGTTTAAAACAAAAACTTCTACTGCTGTGCTTGCAACCAATAAGTATTTTTAGAGGTTGGTAAAACCATTTGTAATTTTTCGGCAGCCAATTCCTCCACTCGAGCAGGAGTAGCCAGACTTGCTTGTTCGAGAAGTAACTGTCCCCATTGCAACTGTAAATAGTGTGTTAGCTGTTCTTGTTGTTCAACCTTGTTCAAAGTCACTCGGTATGAATTGGTACTGTATACTACTGCCAAAGCACTCACTAATACAGCAACTAATAATATAACCAGCATGTATAATGATTTTGACATGTGCATATCTGCCAGTTGACCATTAAATAAAGTCCCTTGATTGATTACTTTCGCTGCAGCATTCATGCTAATTTCTCCCCTATTCTCAGTACCGCACTTCGAGCCCTGACGTTCTCTTTTACTTCACTTTCTTTCGGCATAATCGCCTTACCTATTCTTTTAAAATTTGTTGTTAATTCTTCATAACGAATGGGCACTTCTGGAGGTGGTTTAGCCCCCTGTTCTTTATCACGCATAAATTGTTTGACTATACGGTCTTCAAGGGAGTGAAAACTAATCACTGCCAGCCTACCTTTGGGCGCCAAGACATTAATGCATTGCTCCAAACAACTCTTTAAATCATTTAACTCTTGATTTATATGAATTCGTATAGCTTGGAACACCCGTGTTGCAGGATGTTTGTGCTTTTCCCATTTTGGATTTGCTTCTTTTACAATTTCCGCCAACTGCAAGGTAGTAGTGATAGGGGTAATGGTTCTCGCAGCAACAATTGCCTTTGCAATACGGCCTGCAAAACGCTCTTCCCCATACACCCTGAACACTGAAGCCATCTCTTCTGCTTCTGCTTCATTAACAAATCGAGCGGCGCTCAGAGGTTGAGACAAATCCATACGCATATCTAATGGACCTTGCTGCATAAAACTAAAACCGCGTTCAGGATTATCCAGCTGCGGCGAGGACACACCTAAGTCCAGTAAAATGCCATCTACTTTTCCCACCACACCGGCTTCGGTTGCAAACTCTTGAATTCGTGAAAATGAGCCTTGGAATATATGAAACCGTTTGTCTTCACCGAAATGTTCTCCGGCATACACAATTGCATCTATGTCTTTATCTATGGCATATAAACGACCTTGATCATTTAAATGGCGTAAAATTTCTCTGCTATGGCCACCTCGACCGAATGTACCATCAAAATAGATTCCACCATTTTTAATGGCCAAACCTTCTATTGATTCATGTAGTAATACTGACTGATGCATTGCCATTTTTGTTTCCATTACAAAGAAAACGTTTTCATTTCATCAGGTAACCCACTGGTTCCAGAGCTTTCCTCAGCCAACCATTGTTCACGTCGGGTTTCCCAAAGATCCTTATTCCATACTTCAAATTTATTTCCTTGGCCTATCATCACTACATCTTTTTCCAACTGCGCATAATTTCTTAAAACTGTAGGTAACAACACTCGTCCATTTGCATCGAGCTCAACGTCAGTCGCATGACCAATTAATAAACGCTGAATTCTTCGTGCCGCTGCATTAAAACTGGGTAATTTTTGCAAATTATCTTCAATTATTTGCCATTGAGCCGCTGTGTAGAGCAACAAACATGTTTCTTCCGTATCAATAGTCACCACCAGCGGCGTTTTTTCTTCAGCACCCAGCGCAGAACGATAACGCGTAGGGATGGCTAAGCGCCCTTTGGTATCGATGGTGATGGCATTTATTCCACGGAACATTGCTTTCTTTTATGTGGAAGTTTTAATCCCCCCACAATTCTCCACTTTTTTATTATTTTAACCCACTTTTATACACTATAGGAACACATTTCTCCATGCGTCAAGATAAAAACCCACTTTTTAATTAATTTATTTAGAGGTCATGAAATAGATGATTAAAAACAGATCTTTATACAAAAATTATGAGCAGTGCTCAATTAAAAAAGGAATTCATTAAAAGGCATAACCGGGGCATGGGATGTAGCGCGTGCTGATTCAGTATCTATTTTTCTTCTTGGCACCACGAGCCAGGGTAATTTAAAAGAAAATGCGTCTTGAAAAGATAATCAAAATGAACTTCAAACTTCAATAGAATATCCAAGGCCGAAATCAAAAAGTCATAACAATAATAATACACTCAACGCACTAAAAATCTGAAAAATGACCATATAAAGATTACATTGTAGAAAAATATAGCATACAATATAGCCTATAGGCATCATTTTAGTACTGTGCTGATGTTGCTAACGGTATTATAGTCATTGTCGTTGATAAACGGAGAGAAAAGTGAGTCAAAACACCAATACAACAAGGGTTAATCTCTTAATTGAACAATATGAACTATCAAAAGAATCTCTTGCTAAAGATGACCCATATGGAAACGCCAGTGAGATGACTCGTGTAAATGAAAGAATCCTACTTCACACGGGCATTTTTAATAAGATGTTAAGTTTAGGGATGGATGACCTAAATGAGCAACAAAGGATATATAAAGACGAATTTTTACCAGCCTTTTCTCCATATAAAAATCATTTCATTCAGTCAGCACAAAAAATAATGCGGGTAGATAATGAAGAAAATAGACATCAATTTGAAATAGCTACAAAACAATATTATCAAGCCTTGGACCTTCTTTTAAAGTATCAACAAATAATGGCTGAAGCATTTCTTATGTATAATCGAGTAAATAGAAATGATTTTAATGAACGATTTGGGTATGTAGAAGCGCAGAATGAAATTCTTAAAGATGAAGTTGATTTTTTTAAAAAGAAAGTAAACGAGGTTTCTTTGCATTTAGCAGACAAGAAAATGAAGTCTCTGAAGGGTCACGAAATCTCTATTCAAGCAATTGCTGAACACTATGAAAAAGCATACGAGGATTCCTATGGTCGATTTTGGGGATGGGTTAAAAACATATTTCGGAAGAGCGACCGAGCCAAAGAAATTGAGTTTTTAAATACCATTTCAAAACATACAGACTGTGAGGAGCCTATTCGAGTTCAAGCTGCGGCTTTAGTACATAATAAAATTCTTGCATCAGAATTATTTGGTAAAGGAAGCCAGCTTGCTAAGGTCTTGGAAAACTTTTTAACAGGAAAAGATATGGAGCAGGGAAATTTAGTTCAATTTCTTGATGATCATGAGGAAATAAAAGGAATCATGCCAGAAAGCTTAACGGAATATTTTGAAGAGCACCAAGAAGATTATAATAAAGAAAGAACTAATACGATTAGCTTCCAATAATTTAGTTTTTGCAGATACTTTCTTTATGATTAAATGGATTATCTTTAAAAAAGTATCTGTGTAGTTTGCTCGAACAAAGAATTTTTAACATATTAAATTTAAGAATAAGTCAATTCTATTAGATACTTATTACTAATTAAATCAATTATTCATCAAAGCAGCGAGTCTTACCCCTTGCAGAACCAAATCAGGAACAAGATGATCATACAATTCTTGCTTTTCAAATAAGGAAGCAAATCCCCCCGTTGCTAATACCAACGCTTTTTCTGCTCCGAAGGCTTCCTGTTTCAAACGCTGAATCAATTCGCGACACGCACCAATAGCGCCGTAATAAACACCAGACTGTATGCTTTCTATTGTTGAGCGTCCAACCGCATTTTCAATTTTTATTATTTCTACAGCAGGTAATTTTGCTGTATTTTTTGATAAAGCATCTACTGAGAGTCGAACTCCAGGCAAAATAGCCCCGCCCATATACGCCTTTTGGGCACTAATAACACAGAAAGTAGTTGCAGTGCCAAAATCAATCACAATCACGTTTTGATTCGGGTAAATATGAGTTGCTGCAATCGCATTTGCAATTCGGTCGGCACCCACTTCTATAGGGTTACGATATTTGATATTCAGCCCCGTTTTAACCCCTGCTTGCAACAAAAATGGTTCTAAAGAAAAATATTTAACACATGCAGAGCGCAGTGAATAATCCACTTGAGGAACTACAGAACAGATGCCAATTTGTTTCACTGCTTCGGGAGAGCAATTATTCTCTCGTAAAACGGTTTTCAAAAAGATACCCAATTCATCCGAGGTAGCTACTTTAGACGTATGGCGAAAACGAAGCTTTATCTCTTCTCCATCAAAGACGCCTCCATAGATATGAGAATTTCCAACATCAATACAAAGAATCATAATGCCACATGCCCATTTTTAAAAAATATGATAGTAAATTGTGATTCTCTTATTAGCAAGTTGTTACATGAAAAAACGGCTGAATTCTTAGGCTCTATTTACATTACAATTCGCCATTTTGGCACAAGATAGTAGAATTCATAAAAAAAGCCCTGCTTATGCAGGGCTTTTGTGGAGATTGTCATGTTTTTATTAATGTGAATTTGACACCAGAAATAAAACACTCTTTCTGATGGCAAATTGATTAGTATGGTTTAACAATCACTGTAGTACCAATGTCTGCAAAATCTTCGTTTAACCATTTTGCTGCACTGGGTAAAACCCGGATACAACCATGGCTTGCGTTGTAGTTTGGTACTTCATATGCTGCATGGATAGAATAGCCTCCATGGAAATGCATACAGTACGGCATTCTTGCACCACCATGTGTTTCCAATGGATAAATACTGGAGGTACAATCTTCTCCTTTTTTAGAGTAAATGCTATATGTTCCAGTAACTGTATGACATGGCTTGCCTTCGTCCTCACAGAAATCTTTACCACCAGAGGCACTACCAGTATTTACCCGGTTACCCTCTTTATCGTACGCGGCCCATGCAGTTGCTTTAGGGTCAAATACAATCACTTTTTTCCCTGTCGCAGCTCTTTTCTTAGGAAAATAACTAGCCCCCTTATGATCAGATGCCATACTCATTGTGTAATGCGTATTCCCCGCATCATCAACTATAGGAACCGATCTATCCATGGAAGCACAGGATGTAGCTAAAGCACATACTGGAACTAACGCTAGATATTTTTTCACTTTTTTTCTCCCTCTTTTTTTCTTATTTATCGGGAGATTTGAAAATAGGTTTAGGTTTTTTTATAAATTTTTTTTACATTGTGTTTTTTTTATGATCTCAGAGAGCATTTAATGATTACTTTTTTGGTCGTTTTGGGAGCATATATTCAATAGCGTGCATTAACTGTTTATCAGTGCATTCGAAGCATCCACCTCTTGATGGCATTGCATTTAGACCTTCATTGGTATGTTCAAAAAGCACATTCATTCCTTGTTTTAATCGCCCTTTCCAATCAGATTCCTCTCCAATTCTTGGCGCACCTATGGGAATTAATGGCTTACTTGCATGGCAATTCACACAAAAATGATTATAAATTTGTTCCCCTTCATTTTTGCTGCCACTAATCGATTTTAAAAATTCTTGGGGACGATGGCTTTCTGCATAAACCGGTAATTGAAACATCAATAAAGCCATGGCATAAATACTAAAGCAAAAGTTCATGTCATACTCTCCAGAAAATTGGCACAATACTTGCTAATTACAACGAGTTACTCAAAGAGGGATTATTTGTGAAAAAGTGCATACTAAGTGTTTTACTATTTTTTGCAAGCACTGTATCGCATTCTGATGCAATACAGTCGCCTGAGGTATTAACAAATAAAGTAGAACAATACATACATAGCGAACTTGCTTCATATAATGAAGGGAAAGTTCGGGTAACAGCGGATAAAATTGACTCTCGCTTAAATCTGAAAGCTTGTGCTGAAGATCAATTAGTTGTTTTTAATCCTTATCAGTCTCCTATCTTAAACACAAACACAATGGGTATTAAATGCCAAGAAAATGACAATCGCTGGTCTTTGTATGTCCCTGTTAGAATAACCGTTTCGAAAACAATATATGTGGCCAAACGTACTCTTGTTAAAGGGACAAGGCTTAGCCGAGATGATATCTACCAAACAGAAATGGATGTACAAAGATTAAGTAATGGATACTTTACTGAAAAGGATCTGTTAATAGGACAAGTGTGCAAAAAAAATATTCCCGCAAACAGTCCATTTAATCCACATAATATTGAGGCTGCAAAATTAATTAACAAAGGAGAGCGTGTTTCTATTGTTGTCAATGATAACAATTTAACTGTAAGTATGGAGGGGGTGGCTATTGAGGAAGGCTCATTGGGCGAAACCATAAAAGTACGCAACTTATCCTCCAAAAAAATTATTGAAGCACAAATTGCTGGTATAAAGAAAGTAAATGTTATTATTTAACAAGCACGGGATGGCAGAGGGAGTGCAAGCATCAGATCGCGTAAAATATAAGCGGATCGCCAATATGTAGGAAACAAAAAACAGCTCTAATTAAAAATTTACTAAAGATTTTTTAAAAAAAGCCGATACATAAAGAAGTCGAACGTGATTGAGGATAAATTATGTTTAATCAAATCAGTGATGCAGTTCCTGTTAAAACTATGGATTCTGACAATCGTTTAAAAACGAAGCAACAAGATAAAATCAAAAGCTTGATTGAGGATCCCTCATCACTTGTCAGCATAAGTGATACCTCCAAACAGTTAGAAGCGATAAAAAACTCTCTTAAAGATGTTTCTGAAGTTAATGAAGCTCGTGTTTTATATTTCAAAACTGAAATTGCGCTTGGAAACTATCAGATTGATAGTGACAAAATTGCCATGAAAATGTTAAATGTAGAACCTGCTTAATTTCTAAGGGCAATGATATGGATAATAAGATCGGCATGTTAGGTAACCATTTGGAACAGGAAATTAATTGGATAGAGTCACTCAATTCCTTGTTGGTTGAAGAAAAAGAAGTATTATCATCTCGCCAATTCAATAGACTTGAAGAGTTTGCCAATAAAAAACAGGAGTTATCTAATAAACTGGAAGAAAGTGCTAAACAGCGCATGCAGCTTATTAATCATAATAATCCCGCTCAATCGATGAATCTGGCTTTATCAGAATTTCTTAAAGACTGTAGTGTGGACGAAGCAACTTTAATTAACCAATTAAATACGAAACTTGCTGAAACTCTGACTCGTTGCCGTGAGTTAAATGCAGTTAACGGACAAATAATTACCAGTAATCTTTATATACGTCAAGAAATTGTCAATACACTGTCAGGAAATAAAACAGATGCGATCAGTGTGTACACGTCGACTGGAAATATAAAATCATCTCAAGATAATACACATCATCAAGAAGCCTAAATACGGAGCATCTTCAATGACACATCCTCTTTTCCCATAAGAGAGAAAGTGTTGTCAGGATGAAACTTCTGATTTTCACTAATAAATGATAAAAATTTCCCCTCCCCCTCTTCCACCTGAGGGAGAGGGGCTTCAAAGGGTTCCCTCTCTCAACTGTAGGGAGATTTTTCAAATCACACTGTGTAAATTGCCAAACAGTACTTTATTTTTGCTCTAAATTAACGCAATCGTGTTAAATAAATGTATAATGGTCAAAATTTTTTTATCACATTATATGAAATTCTTTTCAAAAAAATATGATCAGACCGTTGTAGTTGAGTTTTACTCAGATAAATCAACACAGGATAGTGCAATCAAGGAAAACGCTAAAAACTTATTATCTGTTCATTTGCAAGAAAAAATCGCTTAATATATTCTTCCCGTCTTGAAAGTTATCCTGATCTAAGTCAATTAACAACACAATCTCGCCTCTATTTGGTTGGTCACGGCAGAGAAAAGAAACAAAAGTTTTCAGGCTGTGATGTTGACATGCTTGTAGAACGTCTAGTAGAGGATTGTTCATTGACAGCAGTTAAACGAATTACCCTCATCGCCTGTCATTTAGGCGCAATGAAAGAATTCATTGCCGCTCTGCATCTAAAATTAGCTGAAAAAGGTATCTATACTGAAGTGGCTGCCTATAAATCTTATTTAGTTGTTGACAGCTCAGGACACCGCTGGGTTGATCTAGGTGAAGAAGATGGGCTGGATGCAAGGACCTGAGGAGACCTCTCCCAAACAAGTTGTTTTAGTTGATACTCATGAAATAAATCCCTACTACAAAGACGCGTTGGATGGGGAAGGCGATGAAAGCGTCTTTTTTGACACAATCCATGCTTCAGAATCTCTTCCTAATCAAGATCCAGGCTTATTTCCTACCCCAACAGGACAGGAGCAAAGTTACTCAACTACGAAATTAACCATGTTCAATAGCTGCCTGCTTTCTGAAACGGTGAACAGTGATAGTCCCCTAAGCCAATTGTTGTTTAATCCAACTAAACCTCAATAGTTCATACTGGATGAAGTGAGCTCGATCCAATATTCTTTCTGTTGTTGCTACCTTTGTCAGCAACAACAGAGAAATTTTGACCGTTTAGGCAGACTCAATGGAGCTCTCGTTGATACATATTAGCGCATGCGCAGCGCACCATCCAAGCGTATCACTTCCCCGTTAATCATCCCATTTTCAATAATCTGTGCTACTAAAGAAGCAAATTCATCCGGTCTTCCAAAGCGTTTTGGAAAAGTCATAGTCGCCACTAAATTATCTTGTACCTCTTGTGGCATATTCAATAACATTGGCGTAGCGATTAATCCAGGTGCAATCGTATTAACGCGGATAGAAAACTGGGCTAACTCACGTGCAGCAGGAAGTGTCATCGCAACAACCCCCCCTTTAGACGCACTATATGCCGCTTGCCCGATTTGTCCTTCAAATGCAGCGATAGATGCGGTATTAATAATAACGCCACGTTCCTGGGAATGACCTTCCAACTCTAGGTGGCTCATCGCATGCGCAGCAACGCGCATGACATTGAAAGTGCCAATAAGATTTATATCAATTACTTGTTTAAACGCGGCCAAAGGCATAGCCCCATCTTTTCCAACGATACGCTTTGCAGGAGCAATTCCGGCACAATTGATACAAACTCGTGGAGTTCCTAATTGTTCGATTGTTTGTTGCATCGCTTTTTCTACCGATTCATCACTGGTTACATCACAATTGATAAATAAATCGGCTTCGCTTTGCTTGTCTTCCTGCTTATCCCAAGCTACAACCCGCATTCCCCGCTTCTGTAAGTATTGAACGGATGCTTTGCCCATACCTGAAGCACCACCGGTAATTAATGCGATTTGATTCGTAAAATTCACTATAACTCTCCATGATTTGTGGTTTGTGTGTCACGTAGCCCGGATCATTTGTAGCCCAGACTTAAACTAAAAAAACTCCTTGCTTAATTGTTTGAACTCAGGAGTTCCTGCCTTTCTTAACCATTCAAAAAATACCATTTCAGAGGTAATTAGGTGTACCCCTTCTTGTTTCATTCGCTTCAGTCCATATTTCATATTTTGTTCACCACGACAGCTCACTGCATCAGCAACAACAAAAACATCAAATCCTGCCTCTCGCATTTCTAAGGCTGTTTGTAAAACACAAACATGTGTCTCGATACCAATAAGAATTAATTGTTTTTTATGGAATTGCTTGAGTCGCGCAACATAACTTGGCTCACCCATACAGGAAAAATATACTTTATCAACACACTCTTGCTGATCAAAATACGCTTGAAATTGGTTTAACGTTGAACCAAGACCTTGTGGATATTGTTCACTCACAAGAATGGGGACGCTCATGCGTTTGGCCAATTTTAAAAGCCATTCACATCGCGCGATAAATGCTTCACTATCTAATACGGCAGGTGTTAATTTTTCTTGTACATCAACTAATAATAAAAGTGAGTCCTCTTTATTCAGTAACATCCTTATTCTCCTTAAGCAGATATTTGCACGAACCTTGAAATTTAAATACTTATAAAAACTTATAGCCCGGATGAGGGGAACCTCATCTAGGCTATAAGCAATTTATTAGTGGAAGTTTAGTAAACGGCTAAACACCAGCTATATCAATTGTTCTCATTTTTACATCCATTTGTTTATTACCACGCTGGATGGAAACAGTTACTTGCTCGCCTACTTTTATTTCAGTAAGCATATTGTACAAAACATCATAGTTAGGCACTGCATGCCCATTAAGAGCTACAATAATATCACCTAATTCGATACGTCCCCAAGCATCTCTGTGAGTAGCTCGTAAATGAGCTTTATGCGCAGGTGTATTACGAATAATATCTGCGATTAATATTCCTTTACGTATACCTAATTGGCGGGCAATATTTGGCGGTACGCTTTGAATGCCTATTCCAGACAGTACCACTCTCCCATTTTTAATAATTTGTGTCACAATTCGATCAATATCATCCGCCGGAACAGCAAAACCAATTCCTGCAGAAGTGCCCGAATGAGAAAAAATCATGGTGTTCATACCAATTAACTGTCCGGCACTATTCAATAATGGACCACCTGAATTACCTGGATTAATTGGTGTATCTGTTTGGATCATATTGCGAATTGTAACCCCACCAATTCCAGGAACTTTTCTACCCAAAGCAGAAATCACACCCTTAGATAAACTATGATCAAGTCCAAAAGGATTACCAATCGCAATCGCTTTTTGTCCTACCATAAGATCATGAAGATGCACTACGTCAAACGGCTTGAACCCTTTGAGTAGAGCCAATGCTTGTGGTGATTCGATCTTTAGTACTGCAATGTCTTTACGTGGCTCCGCTCCAACTACTTTAACGGGTACTGTCAATTTACCCAATGTAATAGCCAGTTTATCAGCGCCTTTGATGACATGAAAATTAGTAACTACATAACCGTTATTACTCCAGATAATTCCAGAGCCAGCACCATCAGGTACTTGCTTTGTACGCGCAGCAGATCTATTTCTATTAGTAACTGTTGCTAACCTGTGAACATAAACTACTTTAGGTGATGCCTCGTGAAAAACTGTCACAGTATTTTGTTCATCAGGAAGAAGAGAGCTTACATTAGCGCTATGTCCTGGAAAAGCCAGAATAGAACACAGCATAAAAGTACTTAACCATAAAAAACGATGTCTTGCCATTCAATATATCTCCACCAATTAGCTCAAAACCTTGCATTCCCCCAAATGCAAGTGAATTGTAATATATACAATCAAAAATGTCACTAAATGGCTCAGAAGAATAATTTTCACGCAAATGTCGTTGCATTAATTGTCACATGTTCCTTTTCTTCCTCATCTTGCTCTGCATCTTGTGGTTTACCTTGATGGGCTTCCTGCGATGTCCGCTTTTTATTCTCTTTGTGCTCTACATCTTCTTGTTTCTCAGGTGCGGGATCATTTATTTCGTGTTGTACTTTATCTACTTCGGTACGCGCAATATTCTCGACGCGCGTTTGCACAAGCGAAATCCCAGGTGTTACTGATACTCCAAAAAATTGCATCAAAAATTGTATTGGAATCATAAACATATCTTTAAAGGTCATCGTTGATGCTTCCATACTTTTAACCGCTACAATTTCAGTATCATCAATATGACGTAGATATACTTTTTCTAACAAAGCAGAATGTTGTTTGTAGACGCTATCCAAACTGGCATTGCGTGACCTTTCTTGATTTAAGAGATATCGTTGAAAATCAGTATGCGCATCCCATAGAGAGCCTCTTCTTTCTTGTAATTCCTTGAGCTCGCTCTCATAAAATGCAATTTTCTTATCAATTTCATCTCTTAACCGCTCACAAGCAACTTTACGATCAACTGAAATTTCCCCACTGACGATAGAGCCGGACTCTTTAACAATAGCTAAAGCATAACGCTCAATCAATTCTGTTTTTTTACGTAAAATTTCTTCGATTTGTGTATCAATGTACCTAATCGCCTCTTTATTCGCACCAAGAACTTGATAATGAGAATCAAAACGCTTCTCACTTTGCATTTGCACACGCATTTGCTCCAATTCTTTGACTTCATGAGACAATGCCCTAGTTTGCGCATCGTCATTTAATTGTTTGTCTCGGCTTAGCAGGATTTGTCGGATAAATGCAGCTAAAACCACAACAGTTCCCAATACCGCGGCACAAATAAGCGCTATACTGACTGGCTCCATAGTCAACTCCTTGAATTAAGACAAATGAATCAATTGAGTATGTATTTCAATAGCAAAATAACGATTAAAGTCTTGAAAAGAATTAATTGATGGCCATTGATCGGGTTGGCTCGACATCCTGCTCATGGCAGCTGAATAAATGGGAATGTAATTTTCTTTAATGAAAGGTTTTATCTCAGTCAAATTAGAAAAATTCTTAACTAACACCGTTGCATTTTCTTCCAAATGAGATAATTCTACTTTTTCAATAACATCCACCAAATCATCCTGACCTTCCAAGCTTTCTTTGATCCAATTAAGTAAAGCTAGACGTGGCTTAATGAGTAACAATTGATGGCTTGTTTCTATGGAGGGTTCCATTAATAAAATATGATTGTGTAATTCAAATTTAAAACAACAAAGAAAATCAAGAAAATTGGTTTCTATTGCATTACGTGCCTTATCGCCCAGCCAACGACTAATTTCATGACGAAACATCCTTGAAAAATACTTCTCTATTTCATCTAGAGTCGCGTCATCTGAATTTTGTTTTTGTAAGACGTAAGCCGTGTTATCAATCTGTAATAATCTAAGATCCGGTAATTTAGTCTCAGGTAATTGTGAGGCAAGAAATGATAAAAAAACAGCCGTAGGTTTTAATACTACTATTTCGTGTTGGCTATGACGCATATCCCTCTCCTTGTTTTACCTAAATCCCTCACCAACAGATTTACTGCGTTCATTTAATGTATTGACGTGATACGCTTTTAAGATTTTTTGCCCTTTAGTATTTTCTTTTTTTCCTGAAAAAATCCTAAAAAAACTCACATCGTCAATGCAGTAAATGCATTCGCGACAATCTCTAGCAAAATGATTCAGCTTGATTTGACTCATCCTGAGTACAACAGGCCCCTATTTAAAACGATAGACCATATATCGCCATATCGCCACCGCGTATCGCTTTAATTTTTTCATGATTTTGATGCTCAAAACTAACAAGCAACAAACAACAAACATAGTGTTTAATTTAAAATCAAAATGAGGTATAATGATTCTAATTTATACAAATAGCAATGCACAATCATGTTTGAAAATTTAGAAATAACTCCAAGTGACAGAGCACAAAACAAACGACTTCAGCTTTTATCTAAAATCCGACAACTACCAACAGAGCAATTAAATGAATGCTTTGCATTTTGGTTAGGTAATGATCCTATTAAAAAGAAAGATCTGGAGCCGTATCAAACAGATAAACCTTTTGTCTTTGTAGGTACCTCTATCTTTGGCTCTATTGCTTTAGCCTCTCACTTAGGAGAAAAAGTAAGTAGTGTGCCTCAAATCATCATCGTTGATCTAAGTCCCCAAGTTGCAGACAGTTGGAAATTAATCAAAGCCTATTTTAGTTCGAGTTCCGAAACCAATCCCTTGTTATTCGTAGATGGTTTTATTAAATTTTTAAAAGCAAACAAGATAGAACAGTTTTCTATGGATATTTTTGACGAGGAATCATTTAAACAATTACATGATTTACTTGTGAGTCTAATGGAACAATATGGCTTTGCACGTGTTAAACAGATGGTCAATGATGCAGTAATTCTACAACAGAGCTGGTCTGACAAGGAAACTTTCCAACACATCCGTAATATTTATGCAGACGTTAACATTTATGCCTACCCTTCTAATATTATTCATAGCATTAGCGACTTAAAAACTCAAAAAGATGTCGCGCAGTGTGTTGAAACTCTAAAACCAGTCTTATCCATTCAGACTAACTTAGACAACGGAGAGCCTACAAAATTTCATTTAATCCCAAATAATACCGTCACTTCCATTATGAGAAATTTAGGTCCTGGGCCTTTTCTTAAAGAAGAGGATAAAACTCGATTTAATGATGAGTTTTATACCACTGAGCCCAACACATTTTTTTATTCACCAACCGTAGATTTGGAACTTAGCGCATATATAGCCTCTCTTAACATATTGTGACGATATCTCATTGACCTGGAGCATTACTTTTTTTACAGTACGCCAACAATAAAGCATCAAAGAAGTGGCGCGTGAACAAACAAAATTTATACAAACAATTTAGTCAACCTTTGCTACAGTGGTTTGCTCTTTATGGTCGTCACAATCTGCCGTGGCAATTACCTCGTAGCGCGTATAGAGTCTGGATTTCTGAAATTATGCTTCAGCAAACCCAAGTACAAACAGTTATCCCTTATTTCGAACGTTTTATGCAACGATTCCCAACGCTCAGTGATTTGGCTCGGGCACAGGAAGATGAGGTACTTTCTTTATGGTCAGGACTTGGTTATTACAGCCGCGCCAGAAATCTTCACCAAACAGCAAAAAGAGTAATGGAACATCATGAAGGTGTTTTACCTGATGATTATCAGTTATTAAAAGAACTCCCAGGAATTGGTCCATCTACGGCGGCAGCCATCGTGTCACAAGCTTTTAATCAACCTGTTGCTATTCTTGATGGCAATGTAAAACGCGTTTTAACTCGTTTTTTCATGGTCAAAGGATATCCAGAACAGGCTCAAGTAAAGAAAACACTGTGGGAATTAGCTAACTCATGCATGCCTAATGAACATTGTGCCGATTACACCCAAGCAATTATGGATTTGGGAGCAACGTGCTGTACCTCTAAAAATCCCAATTGCCTTAATTGCCCCGTGCAGAATAACTGCCTGGCATTGAAGCATAAGGAACAACATTTATACCCCACAAAAAAAGTAAAAAAAACCATACCGACGCAATTCCAGCAATTTCTGGTTTTGCACGATGCGCAAGGCCATATCTATTTAGAAAGAAGGCCCCCTACTGGATTATGGGGAGGCTTATGGTGTTTACCCAGTTTGGATGAAGGGGACTGCCCTCTTGATTTTATTCGTCTGAACTATGATTTATCAGGAGAAACCCCAAAAAAATTGATCGCATTTAAACATCGTTTTACTCATTTGCATTTGGAAATCAATGCGCTCAGTATAAAAACTAAAGCATTAGGTAACATCTTATCTGAGAAACAGGGACAGTGGTTTGCAAAAGAACAAATAAACGCCTTAGGATTAGCACAACCTACTACTAAAATATTGTCTTCTCATTACAGCATGTTTATTTAAAGCCCTCAAAGAATAATAGGGCTGCATTATTTTTGCCTTGTAGCCAGGGTGCAGCGAAGTGAAACGCGGGGATTAAGATACTTATCTATGTTCAGAATCCCATGTTCTGCCATGCTACACCCGGGCTACAAAATATCGAACTGTAGTTTTAACTCAATGAGCCACCACGAGCCAATATGCGAATAGCTTCTTTGGCATCAGGCTGTCCTAAATTTGCTGCAGCATTAATCCAAAACCACGCTTTCTTTCGATCTTCAACTACACCTTTGCCATAATAATACATATAGCCCACGGCATATTGAGCATCAGGCTGGCCTTTTTCAGCTATTGGTTTTAGGCGAATAAACGCCTTACGGTAATTTTCGAGTCTAAAGCTATCAATCCCTTCACGCAAATTGTTTGCACGGGTAACAACACAGGCAGAAAGAGTAGAAATAAAAATTACAACGATTAATACATTAAATATGCGTCTCATAAAATTTTTATTCCCCTTTCAAAGGCTTAGCCACTGGTTCAAAGATTAATTCATTTTTGGGTAAACTTAAACTCTCTAATGCGCCATTGCGTTCAACCAAAATCCCGGAAGTCATAATACGCTTGATCACGGCACCCCCAGGGATGGTATCGCCTAATTTATAAGTTCTTTCCTCCCCAGTTGCAGAACGAATGATTACTTGGGAATTATTGATCTTATGAGCACGTAAAATTCCTACTAAAGTAACATTCAGCATGGATTTTTTAATACTGGATAAATTATTAGAAACATACACCCCAAATAAAGAGGAATGTAAAATTGCATCGAAGGAATTCTGCTTGGGTATCACTGGCATCTCTTTTGTAGCTTCAGGTGCTGCGTGTATCTTTATAGGAGAAAAGATCAAAGTAGCGTATTCAGTAATAATCAGTATGGAAAACAGTGAAATAAAAGCAATAATAATCCATTGTGCGTATTTTGCTGAAAATAAAGCATGAAGATCAAATTTCATTATCAAAACGCCCCTGAAGTATCAAACTTCGCTGCATCCGCATTGCCATTAAGCCGCCCCCTGGCTACCCACAAAGTAGAACTTGCCTATAAATAGAACCCCCACTAGAATATCCTACATAAACCACTATGAAAAGATCACTCGTACACAAGTGGAAGAAAGATATCAACACAAAAATGTATCTATTCACAAGCGAAAAGTCAGATTTAACCTCCACCAAGATGGCTTTCAGTGAACATAGTGAACGATTGCATAAAAATTTACCGCCCTTAAGGATATCCAATGAAGAAGAATCACTTTGAAACTCGAGCCATTCATGCAGGTCAAAAACCATGCCCAAGTACCGGCGCAGTTATGACCCCTATTTATGCAACGTCAACTTACAAACAAATTGCTCCAGGCGAACATCTTGGATATGAATACTCACGCACACATAACCCTACTCGCGATGCTTATGAAGGGTGTATTGCCAGTTTGGAATCAGGTCAACGTGGTTTTGCTTTTGCTTCTGGAATGGCCGCGATTAATACAGTTGTTGATTTATTAGATGCAGGAGATCATGTAGTCGCCATGGATGATCTTTATGGAGGCACATTTCGTTTATTTGACAAAGTTAAAACCCGCACGTCAGAATTATCTTTTTCTTTTGTAGATATGTCTAATACTGACCATATTGAAGCAGCAATTACTCCTAAAACACGTATGCTCTGGGTAGAAACACCTTCTAATCCTATGTTAAAACTAGCCAATTTACGTGAAATAGCTAAGATAGCAAAACGCCATAATCTTATAGCCGTTGCAGACAATACATTTGCGACGCCTTGGATTCAAAGACCTATCGAGTTGGGATTCGACATCGTACTTCATTCTGCAACCAAATATCTTAATGGCCATTCAGATGTAGTCAGCGGCGTTGTGGTTGTTGGTGACAATCCTAATCTAGCTGACAAAATTGCTTTTCTGCAAAATTCTTGTGGTGGTGTTGCAGGTCCTTTTGACAGTTTCCTAGTTTTAAGAAGTTTGAAAACCCTGTCGTTGCGCATGGAGCGACATTGTGAGAATGCAAATCACCTGGCAAATTGGCTAAGTAAGCAACCTAAAGTAAAGAAAGTAATCTATCCAGGCCTTGCAAGCCACCCTCAACATGATTTGGCCAAAGAACAAATGCATGGTTTTGGTGGTATGATTTCCATGGTACTTGATGGCGGTATTGATGCAGCCAAACGCTTCCTTGCTCGCTGCGAGCTGTTTACCTTAGCCGAAAGCCTAGGTGGAGTAGAAAGCTTAATTGAGCATCCAGCGATTATGACACATGCTTCTGTGCCACCAGAAAAACGTAAAATTTTAGGGATAGAAGATGGGTTTATTCGTCTTTCAGTAGGTATAGAGCACGTGGAAGATTTACAAGCGGATCTGGAATATGCACTTGCGTATTAATTATTGTAGCCTGGGTGCAGCGCTGCGGAGCCCAGGTTTAACTGTTTTAGAACTCCCCGGGTTTCGCTGCGCTGCACCCAGGCTACAAAATGATACAGGAAAAACAGATGCATACATTACAATCTACAATTGAACAAGCTTTTGAAGAACGTCAAACGCTCTCCATTGAAACAGCTTCTCCTGAGCTCATCACTGCAGTGAATGAGGTTCTTTCTTGCCTTGATAGCGGCCAATACCGTGTTGCAGAAAAAATAAATGAGCAATGGGTAGTTCATCAATGGATAAAAAAGGCAGTTCTTTTGTCTTTTAGACTTTATCCTAACCAAGTTATTGATTCAGGTTTTTGTCAGTTTTATGACAAGGTTCCTCTCAAATACAATAACTATACGGAAGAACAATTTAAGCAAACGGGTGTACGGGTAGTGCCACATGCCATGGTTCGCAAAGGGGCATACATTGCCAACAACTGCGTTTTAATGCCATCTTATGTCAACATAGGCGCCTATATTGATGAAGGAGTCATGGTTGATACTTGGGCAACTGTCGGCTCTTGTGCGCAAATTGGTAAAAACGTGCACCTTTCAGGTGGAGTAGGTATTGGAGGTGTTCTGGAGCCATTACAAGCTAATCCCACAATAATCGAAGACAATTGCTTTATTGGCGCTCGTTCGGAAGTAGTTGAAGGAGTGATTGTGGAACGCAATTCGGTCTTATCCATGGGTGTATATTTAGGGCAAAGCACCAAAATATACAATCGCCTAACTGGCGAAATTACCTACGGTCGAATTCCCGCTGGTTCTGTAGTCGTTGCTGGAAGTTTACCCAGTGAAGATAAAAGCTACAGTTTATATTGTGCTGTCATTGTAAAACAGGTGGACGAAAAGACTAGAGCAAAAGTGAGTATTAATGAATTATTGAGAGCAGGATAAAATGACTGAATCAGTAACACCACATTCTGAATTACAAGAAATATTAAACAAACTGGTTCGCTTTCCATCTATTACCCCTGAAGATGCAGGTTGTCAGGAGTTTATGATCCAATTTTTGGAGCGTATAGGATTTAGTTGCCAACGCATGAATAAGGAGCCCGTTTCTAACTTCTTCGCATCTTATGGAGAATCAGGCCCGCTTCTGGTCTTTGCTGGCCATACCGATGTAGTTCCTGTCGGTGATGCAACAAAATGGTTATCCGATCCGTTTATCATGGAACATAAAAACGGAATGCTTTTTGGGCGTGGTGTTGCTGATATGAAAGGAAGCCTTGCATGTATGCTGCTTATGGCACAACGATTTGTTAAAACCTATCCCAAGTTTCAGGGAAGATTGGGATTCCTTATTACCAGTGGCGAGGAAGGTAATGATTATGATATGGGCACACCTTATGTCATGCAGCTTTTAAAAAATCAAGGGATTCACATTGATTATTGTATTGTAGGTGAACCTTCAAGTACACATCGAGTTGGCGATGTGCTTAAAATTGGCCGACGCGGTTCCTTGAGTGCGAAAATTACCTTACATGGGAAACAAGGTCATGTTGCCTATCCTCACTTGGCAGATAATCCAATACACAAAATTAGTCCCGTATTAGCCGAGCTAAGTACAACGCTTTGGGATCAGGGAAACCATCATTTTCCGCCAACATCCATGCAAATTACCCATCTTCAATCTGGAGGCCAAGCGCTCAATATAATTCCTGGGGATCTGGTTTTACACTTAAATTTTAGATATTCGACAGAGCAAACACATAGTGTGCTAAAAGAAAAAATGACCACTATTTTTCAAAATCACGATCTGAATCCTATCATGGAATGGCGTCTCAGTGGCGAACCTTTCCTGACAGCCCAAGGTGCCTTACTGGAGAGCTGTAAAGAAGCAATCATCGAGCTCACAAAAAATTCTCCTGAGCTTTCTACAAGTGGTGGGACATCTGATGGTCGTTTCATAGCCCCCTATGGTGTTGAAGTTGTAGAACTTGGACCGGTTAATGCCACCATTCATCAAGTGAATGAATGCGTTTCTTTAAGTGATTTACATCAATTAGAAACTTTATATTTTTCAATTTGCGAGAAATTGTTAATTAATTAATACCTTAGTCTATACTTTGAGAAAGGCAGTTGATTTTATTCTAGTTTTGCTGTTTTCGTAGCCTGGGCACAGCGAAACCCAGGTTTTGTTGCTATCTCCTGGGTTTCGCTGCGCTGCACCCAGGCTACAAGATACTTAAGGAGAGATGAACATGAAAGGTTGCAAATTAAGCCCTGTGGCTCTAGGTCTTGCATTTGGAGTACTCTGGGGTGTGTCTATCTTGGTGATAGGATTACTCGCATACTTTTATACATATGGGCATGGTTTTGTAATCGCTGTAGGTTCTTTATATCCAGGATATACTCCTTCAATTAAAGGAAGTATTTTGGGAGGTATTATAGGGTTTATTGATGCCTTCATCATGGGTTTTATTATTGCCTGGCTATATAACCTATTTTGTTGCTGTAAATGTATATGCTGTGACAAAAAAAAGGATGAAGAAGTTAAATAACATTTAATTGCGTAGCCTGGGTTCACCCAGGCTACATGGATAACATGAATTGTTTTTAATTTACAACATGCCAAGTACCATCTGGCTGGCGACATGCGCTACCACGTAATGTCTGTGGACGTCCATCGATGATTGCCTTAGTTAAGTACTCACGACAAGGTAAACGCTCACGATAATAAGTACGAGTAGGTTGTACAGTATAACTATTTCCAGTGTCTGGATTTGACCAATGTACGGATCTGCCAGTGGGTGCAGTTTCTAAGGCACGTTGCATTTCCATTCTATCTACCTTATCCATATATTTACCAATTTGACCACCTAAATAAGCACCTGCAATAGCACCACCTGCTGTTGCAGCCAATCTAGCTGCTGGGCCACCACCAAATTGGCTTCCAATTAATCCACCAATAACCCCACCTGAGAGCGTACCTACATCTTGATGATTCATTGGCGCACAACCAACCAATAATAAAGACAACGACAATGATGTAACTGCTATTTTTTTCATAACATCTCACCCAATTAAAAGGTTATAAATCGGTTTCGATTCTAACATCACGTTCAGTTATTATCCATACCCCGTTCATCCCCATCGTAGCGATAGATACTAAGGCATGGTTACTTAATCGTGGCGTACTCGCTCGGAAATCTGACATAATAACTCATAGCCCGAGGTCCCTGCTGCTTGTGCGATTCGCTCAACTAAAACATGCGTACCCCAAAGCTCAACGGGTGCTCCAGGCTTAACCTCTGGATGATTGGTTAAATCCACAGCCAGCATATCCATTGAGACACGTCCTACAATAGGAACCTCTTTACCCTGAACCCAAACCGGTGTATTTTCAGCAATATGCCGTGGATAACCATCACCATAACCTGCAGCAACAATACCAATGATTGACGGTTTTTCACTTTTCCAAATACCACTATACCCAACTTGAGCCAATGGTGGGTTATAATGAACTGCACTAATTGCAGAAACAAAACGCATTACAGGAAGCAAGCCCAAATCAAATGCAGTCTGATTGGCAAAAGGAGATACACCATAAAGCATAATCCCAGGTCTGACCACATCAGCATGAGTTTGGGGAAAAGCAATAATAGCGGCTGAATTAGCAATACTGCGTTGACTAAATCCTGCAACAGAAATACTATCAAACAAAGCCATTTGTTGAACATTTTCTATGCGATCTGGCTCATCGGCACATGCTAGATGTGTCATCAAACCAATATCATTGTCCACCCACGGGCAGGTTTTCAATGCATCCATCACCCCTGGCAGTTCATGGGTTTTAAAACCCAAACGATGCATACCCGTATTCGCTTTAACCCATAGTTTAAGAGGCGTATCAAGCGGAGTATTTAAAAGCCACTGAACTTGATGAGGTTGATGGATGACACAACCAAATTGATGCTGTGCAACCACCTTAAATTCATCAGGACTAAATACACCCTGAAAAAGAATACAATGAGTGCGAATCCCTATTTTACGAAGAACTAGCGCTTCTTCAATACAAGCCACACCAAAAGCGTCTACATGTCCTTCCAATATTGGTGCTACGACATGCACACCACAGCCATAGGCATTTGCCTTGACCATAGCAATTATTTTTTTGCCAGGAGCAAAACGTCTTATTTGTGCTAAATTATGGTGTAAAGCATTTGGCTCTATCACCAATCTGGTAGGTCTGGACACCTTAGTCTACCCCTTGATAACCATTATAAGCTAAATCTTCAAAACGCGTGTATTTACCTATGAAGGCAACACGCACTTTACCAATAGGGCCATTTCTTTGCTTGGCAACTATAATTTCTGCCGTACCTTTGTCGGGACTATCTTCGTTATAAACTTCATCCCTATAAATAAAACAAATTAAGTCGGCGTCTTGCTCAATCGCGCCCGATTCACGTAAGTCAGACATGACTGGTCGTTTATCTGCCCGTTGCTCCAAACTCCGGTTCAACTGAGATAAGGCAATAACGGGTACTTGCAACTCTTTCGCAAGCGACTTAAGACTGCGTGAAATTTCAGATATCTCTGCCGTTCTATTATCCGCAGAAAATCCAGGTACTTTCATTAACTGCAAATAATCCACCACGATGAGACCCAAGTTAGTACCCTGATCTTTTGCCAATCTTCGCGCACGTGCACGCATTTCACCTGGGCTTAAAGCTGGAGTATCATCTATAAATAAAGGCGCTTCGGAAAGCATATGTACTGCAGAGGTAACACGAGGCCAATCATCATCATCCAGTTTACCAGTTCTAATCTTATGCTGATCAATACGCCCTAAAGAAGACATCATCCTCATTGCCAAAGAATCTGCCGGCATTTCCATAGAAAAAACAAGAACGGGTTTTCCAGACTTAATTGCGCCATGCTCTGCCATGTTCATCACTAAGGTGGTTTTACCCATGGAAGGACGGCCTGCAACAATAATCAGATCGGAAGGCTGCAACCCGGAAGTCATTTCATCCAAGTCGGATAAGCCTGTAGCAAGCCCAGTAAGTGCATCGCCATTATGATAGAGCGCATCAATTTTTTCGACTGCACGCACCAAAATTGATTTTATATTTTCAGGACCACCATCCCCACCAGTTTGTTCACCTATAGCAAAAACTTTGGTTTCGGCCATATCAAGTAGCTCTGGAACTTGTCTGCCTGCGGGGTTATATGCTGAATCCGCAATTTCAGTAGCTACATGAATCAGTTGTCTCTGAACTGATTTTTCACGAACGATATCAGCATAAGCCGACACGTTAGCAACACTAGGAGTATTATTAGCCAGTTCAAATAAATAGGCCTCACCACCCGCATCATCTAATTCATTATGCGACTTTAATGCATCAAGCAAAGTCACTACATCAAAAGGCTGATCTTTTTTTACTAAATTAGCAATAGAGCGGAATAGAATTCGATGCTCGGTGCGGTAAAAATCTGCTTCACATAATTTATTACTGACTTTGTCCCAAACCTGATTGTCCAACATTAATCCACCGATAATGGACTGCTCCGCCTCCACTGAATGAGGTGGGCGTTTTAATGGATCAACCGTCTTTTTGGGGTTTTGCAGATCATACATAGTAATAGCACAGTGACAATTTGGAACTGGATATTGTAATGTGCTTTTGAAAAGATGTCATTAGATTGACAATTTGGAACAGGAAATTGTGTGATATTTAAACAATATCATCCCGAACAAAGCAGTTCGGGATGTATTGATGAATTATTGTTTTTGCCAAACTTGAGTACGACCTAATAAAGAAATCCCCACATATCCTCTGACTAAGAGTTTATTTCCTTGGACTGTGACTTTTGCGCGATAGATTTTACCTGACTTAGGATCTAAAATAGAGCCACCGCTCCATTCATTCTCACCTTCACTCTTTAATCCCCACATAAATTGCAATCCTTGGATTTTTTTACCTTTAAAACCCCCAGGGCATTTCTCACAAATCCCAGTATCACCAGGTTGTGGATAGACCTTATCAATGACCGCACTTAGTTGTCCGCCAGATTCACTAATGGTGACAACTGCTCTCTTTTTACCTGTTTTATCATCAATTGTGACCCATCTACCTACCGGTGCTTGAGATGCGGCTAGTGCTGTAGGTAAATAGCAAACAGCAATAAAAAAACCACAAGCGAGCTTCCATAAGTTCATAATTTTCTCCATGTTTACAATCATTTAATAGCTTATGCCATGATTGATAACTATGCCAGTTTTAATGCAATAAATTTTAAAAAATGAATTATCTAGGGTTGTAGCCTGAAACCCGGGAACTTTGCCAATACACTCCCTAGTTCCGCTGCGCTATACTCAAGCTACGATATTGTCAATGGCATAAAAAATTGTTCTATATCTTCTTCACTTAAAGTCAGTGCTTTAGCGGGATCTGCCGATAAAACCCCTTCAACTAATTGTCTCTTTTTATCTTGCATTCCTAAAATGGCTTCCTCTACCGTACCTGAGGTAATGAGCTTATAGACAAAAACAGGGTTTTCCTGACCTATTCGATGACTTCGATCAGTTGCTTGATCTTCAACAGCTGGATTCCACCAAGGATCATAATGAATTACAGTGTCAGCACGTGTTAAGTTAAGTCCAGTACCACCCGCCTTCAAGCTAATGAGAAAAACAGGGGTGTTTCCTTCCTGAAATTTTTCTACCATGGCTTGTCGATGCACTGTTTGGCCTGTTAACTTTAAATAATCATAGTTTCGCGCACGCAATTCTTCTTCAATTAATTGCAGCATAGAAGTAAATTGTGAGAAAACCAATACTCTCCTACCTTCACCCACTAAATTGTCCAATAAATCCATTAACGCTTCGAGCTTTGCTGAGGTCCCATGTGCAATTGATGCTTCAGACAAAGACAAAAGTCTGGGATCACAACACACTTGGCGTAATTTCAGCAGTGCATCCAGAAGAAGAATATGACTTTTACCCAATCCTTGTTTTGCAATAGCATCACGAACTTTTTTCTCCATACTCATGCGAATCGCTTCGTACAAGTCACGTTGTGGACCAATAATTTCTATAGTCCGAGTCATTTCCGTTTTGGGTGGTAATTCACGAACCACCTGATTTTTTGTTCTTCTTAATATAAAAGGCTGAATCCTTTTTATGAGTACTTCCCTTCTGTTCAAATCTGCGTATTTTTCAATGGGGGTTCTGAACCATAGTCTAAATTGTTTTGCATCACCTAATAATCCTGGCATCAAAAAATGAAATAGAGACCATAACTCCCCTAAGTGATTTTCCAAAGGTGTGCCTGTCAAGCATAAACGATGAGTTGCATGCAATTGTTGAATAATTTGTGTGGTTTTGGTGCGCGCGTTTTTAATAAACTGTGCTTCATCTAAAATCAAATAATAGAAAGGATAGGTAATAAATTTGTCTTTATCGCGATGAATCAATCCATAAGTAGACACCACAATGTCATAGTCATCAAAATTATCCTGATGACGTTCAGAACCATGATAAATTAAGACTTTCAATTGAGGGGTAAAGCGTTTTGCTTCTGCCTGCCAATTCCCCACAAGACTGGTCGGCGCAACAATTAAGCTTGCAGTTTTAATACGCCCTTGTTCCTTTTCATACTGTAAATGAGCTAAAGTCTGCACCGTTTTACCTAGCCCCATATCATCAGCGAGAATACCGCTAAAATGGCTCACTCTCAAAAATTGCAGCCAATTCAACCCATAACGTTGATAATCCCTTAGCTGAGCATGTAAACCTAGTGGCAGCTCTATTTCAGGAATAAGGGTTAATTGTGAAAGTGTTCTTATTTGTTCTCTTAAAGTTTCAGCCCCTTGCCAACGGGTTTTGGTAGCTGCAATAGCCAATTCCGCTTCACGCATCAAAATCACTTGATATTTGTTCATTTGCACCTGTTGATTTTCGTCAACATGGCGTATGCCAAACTGTAGCAGCAATCGAACTAATGGCTTAATTCGCCCCATTTCTAACTGCAGTGCACGCCCATCATGCAAGGGTAACTTGACTAATTGTGTATCGGGAAGAGCATCTAAGTCATTACCGTGATAACGTTGAATTAAATCTGCTACCAAAGGAACGACACTGACAGGTTTACCTTCAACTAAAATCCCCAATTGATAGGAAAAAAAGTCTGTTGTACTTTCAGATAGATTCGAATACCACTCTACTTCATCGGCGCTAATCACTTCTTGATATAAAGAGCTGATACGCTCAACCCGCCAACCTCGACTTTCTAACTCAGGTATTAATTGACTATAAAGATATTCTAAATCCGCCAAGACATTAATATTTTGCAGAACGAAATCAGCTCGCTTTACTTTTTCCCATTGTTCATTTTCCCAAGCCCTTGGTACTCTTAGCTCCAGGATTTCCTGCACTTCATCCCATTTTGATTTCTCAAAATCCTTATGACGCATGTATTCAACTAAAACCCCATCCTGTTGGCAAACAACGGTTTCACACGCCTCAGAACCCGCAATCATTAAACCCTCATAATCAAAAACAATGCGCGCAATAAATAAAACATGTAGTTCTTCTTCAGCGTCATACAGCCAAGAAGCATCTTCATCAAATTCGCTAATCGCATCGAGAACGATCACAGGGACTGGCATCACATTGCGAATTTCTCGTTGTGCAAAAACTTGCGGCACAGGAAATTCAGGGCATGTTTTAGCCATTTTATTTGCTAATAACTCGGCTTGTTCCATGGGTATTGGAGGCGCCTCCAAGAGATAGCCCAGCTGTTTTATTGGATATGCAGTAATTAAATGCCCCATTTTGCTTTCTAAATGATTAAAATACCAACTATCATCCAATAGCAAAGGTTCAAGAACCTCACTTTGATGCATTAATAATAAATTTTGACTGCCGTTCAGAGATAGCTTCCATTCACAAGTTCCTTGGATGGGCTCACCTAAGTGGATTGGCTCGTGCTGATTCTGTATAAAAAAAGCCCTGCCAGTTGCAATGATTCGTTCTAATAATTCGCTATTCCGTATGACTAAAGTATCAAACCAGCCAGAAACACCACATTTAAACAACAGCAAGGCGACCAAATCATTATCATCACCCACAAAATGCTGTTTTTTAGAATCGGAAAGACTATTAAAAGTGATCATTTTTCCATAACCACCCCGTTTTAATAACTTGGCTAAAGCCAACTTAATCGCGACTCGATGCTCATGTCCAGCAAGCCTTAACTCTACGAGATAGACTAAATGGTGGGTGCTTTCCGGAGCCTTTACTACCGCTGCTTCTTGCGCTCGTAAATTTTTCAACCAGCTATCGAGTCTTTTATCTAATTTATTGACAAATACCGACGGTAGGTTTTCCTTTTCTCGATCACGTAAAGCGAACAAGCACGCAGCAGCATGCTTGCAATTATATTGATAATTACAAGTGCAGTGCGCCAGTTTTTTTGGCCAAACCTTCAAATCCATATGTACATCATAAATCTGACTTGAGCTGCCTTTTACTCGACCTTTTAGTAAACCATCACTAAAACGAATATTGAGCACATGTCCATTCTGAAAATATTCTTGGCCACGCAATAATATTTTGGCCTCAAAGACCTCTGGCATTTTTGAGAGTGCTTCATTTAACATAAATGTGCTTTTTATCGGACAAAGGGTTTATTTTAGACAATTTTTAAATTAATTAACAATTTTATCTTTAAATTAAGGATTTATTTTTTGTATTAGGGTCTGTTGACAATTCTCTAGATTAAGACAAAATGATGAGATTTTAGCGCATCGAAGCAATGCATACATGAAACGCGCTAAAATCTCATCATCTTAGCTAAGATAGTAGAATTATCAACAAATCCTGTTTGTCGCATCTTGGGGTTCTTTAATAGAGTATATATCATGCAGAATAAGCTTACTGTACTTATGGCACAAATTAATCCTACTGTAGGGGCTTTGGCCTCCAACAGGGATAAAATTATTGACGTGATAGAAAGCGAGCAAGCAAATCACCATATCATACTCTTTCCTGAACTGGCATTAACGGGTTACCCCCCCGAAGACTTGCTCTATCGCAAGGAGTTTGAACAAGCAATTACTGAGCATTTAAAACAAATTCAAGATGCAACAAAAGATTGCTACGTTCTTGTAGGACATCCAAGCCGAGAGAAACAACGATTGTATAATAGCGCGAGTATTTTTTATCAAGGACAAAAGATAGCAGAATATCACAAGCAAAATTTACCAAACTATGACATTTTTGATGAAGCACGCTACTTTACTCCAGGGAAAAAAAATCCATGCATCATTGAGATAAATCACAGTAAAATAGGGGTAATTATTTGTGAAGATTTATGGCATCCAGGTCCTGCTGAAGATTTAATTGAAAATGGGATTTCTATACTCCTCGTTTTAAATGCGTCTCCATTTGATTACAGCAAATACCAGAAAAGAGAGACCCTCTTAAAAGCTTATGCAAAACGCGGAATTTCGATAATCTATGTGAATCAAATTGGCGGTCAAGACGAGCTCTTATTCGATGGCCAATCACTCGCAATTGATTCACATGGTACAATTTGCGCACGCGCTCCTGCATTTAAAGAGGATTTGCGCACTGTTGAGATCCAAGCAAATCAAGTTAAGGGAGAAGTCACCCCTCTTCTTGATTTTGAACCATTAATCTATCAAGCATTAGTTTGCGGCACTCGAGATTACGTCAACAAAAACCACTTCCCTGGAGTTTTAGTTGGACTCTCAGGAGGAGTAGATTCGGCATTAACTTTGACTGTGGCAGTCGATGCATTAGGAGCAGAGCGAGTGCATGCTGTACTTATGCCTTCACGATATACAGCACAAATGAGCAATGAAGACGCTTTAAGGCAAATAGAAAAATTAAATGTATCGCACGCCATTCTCTCAATTGAACCCGCGTTTAATACTCTGATAACGACTCTCGAGCCAGTTTTCAAAGGATTAACCCCAGATACTACAGAAGAAAACATTCAAGCACGAATTCGTGGTTTGTTGATTATGGCATTGTCTAATAAAACAGGCAAAATGGTACTTACAACCTCCAATAAAAGTGAATCCGCCGTTGGTTACGCCACCTTATATGGCGACATGGCAGGAGGATTTTCGGTATTAAAAGATGTGCTTAAAACCCAGGTTTATGCCCTAGCACGCTACCGCAATAGCCTTTCTGAAATTATTCCTGAACGCGTTCTTACGCGTGCCCCATCCGCTGAGTTACGGGCAGATCAAACCGATCAGGACAGTTTACCTGATTATGCAATATTGGATGCGATCATTGTTGCCTATATGGAGAAGTGCTTAAGTCCTGAAGAGATAATTCAGCAAGGTTTTGCGCAAGAGACAGTCACTAAAGTAATTCAATTAATCAAACGCAATGAATACAAACGTCGCCAATCTCCACCAGGAATAAAAATAAGCCCTATTGCCTTTGGTAAAGACTGGCGTTATCCAATCACAAATGGCTTTTGATCTGTAAGATGCTATCATCCAGAGCATCTCTGTCATCCCGGTATGTGTTAGACAAATAACCGTAGGCTGGGCTGCTAAGCCCAGCATATAACAACGCCAATATATTTCTTTCTCTAAGAACAATGGATAAGTATTTGTTAATTGGGTTTATAGTGATGGATTTCGTGAATAGACGTTTTGGAGCATAAAAATTAATTCAGCAAATGCTGGGCTTAACAGCCCAGCCTACACTTGCTTTCGCTAGACCCGGCCTAAACAAAGATTAAGGATGGCTCGAATTTTTTATTTCATTGTCCACTGTGCCTTCCACTACTCTTTTACGTTGTTGCCAAAAGGTAGATAGCTGTGAAAGCGCTGTATACCTACTTGCCTCTAGCTTTGCTGGCAGTTCAGAGACTGCTTCTTCCGTAGTTAGTTTCGGAGAGGTAGTGTCTACACCCTGTTCTAGTTTTGGTGCGGGCTTAGAAACCACTTCTGTAGATGATTTCTTAGAGACCACTTTTTCAATTTGATCTTTCATATGCTGCTCAAGAAAGGCAAATTGCTTCAGGTTTATTTTAGGTTGCGGTGCCTTATCTTTATGAGTCTCTTCTTTAGCTACCTCATCCTTCTTTTGTAATACTTTAGCAAACATAGCATTCATTTTATCTATTTTTGCGGAAGCAATTTTTGATTGGGTGATATTCACTTGCAACAAATAAGCTTTCAATTGCAGGGTATCTGCTTCGTTAAATGGCCCCTCATGAGTAGCCAACCAAGAAGATAGTTTGGGAGAATTGGCCAAAGAAATCTCCTGGGAAATGCCCCTGGTATTTATCCAACAAAGACTTGCCACTTTTTCTTTATGCTGTAAAACAAAAGCTGAGGTAGTGCCCTTTTCGATCAGCTCACTAAGATAGTCATTGCCCTGCTCAGCATTAGTATCTTTTGGATTAATATGTACTTGCACCTTAGCAATATATTGTTCTCTTGCTTTGAGGCACTCCCTCTTAATTCCTCTTAACCGTACTTGACTTAATTTTTCTATGTCTTTATCTTCTAACGTTGCTAGTTTTTGCACCAACTCATCGCCCGCTATAAGCGGATAAACTTCACCCGTCGTATCAACCCAAGAAAGATGCCATTGTTCATTTTCATAATTTAGTGAGAAAGTAATTTTGTCCTGTTTATTGGATTGATAATCTTTCGCCGCGTCCAAATTATTAAGTACTGCGACCGTTTCAGCTAATAGGCGTGCACTTTCGCGTGCCGCTTCACGCTCTATTTCTCGAGCCTTTATCTCTGCTAATACAGTTTTATAATGAGCCATAAAATCATTAATCTGCATCATTACTTGTTCTTTAAGCTCTATAACAAATGGCTGAATAAGAACGTCTGGCAAAGTTTGGTAATCAGGAACAGCATCGATTAATTCAAGAAAGAGGTAATAATTATAGGAGCCAACTTCCCACTTGCCTTCGCTGATCATCAATTTAAATTCTTGTAAGCGCGTATAAGCATCAGGAAAGTTTTCCATTACATTAATGGATTGCTCTACTTTTTCACCGCGAGTTCTGGTGTATTGATAAACCCAACCTGTTATCCATGATTTGACTGGCTGTTCATATTTCTCTTCAGCTCTGCGAGCAATAGCAACTATTTTTTTGCGTCCTTCCTCTGTCTCATTTGCAATGATAGCGAGTACTTGCTCAACAAATTCTTTAGATACTTCCAATGGTTTTTTTTTATTCTTTGGCATTTATTGAAACTCCTTTTCATAATGCAAAATTTATCATTGCATTAATATTAAATTTATACAAGTAGAAAATTATTATGCTAAATTGCTCGTCAAATGTAGTCATGTTAATTTTCTACACCACACGAAATACTAATAATTATCACCATCTAAACATCATCCTTTCCGTTAGATAAGAGGCTGGATTTTCATCTTCCTAAGATAAAAATTGGATTCATTTCAGCTTGAAAAGCAGTGCGTGAGCACAATATGGGCTGCGGTGTTTTTAATCACGGAATACATTATTTACGGCATTATTTTATTGAAATGCATCTCTAGAATATAAGATGCCAATTGGAAGTATAGTCCCTGTTCTAGATCCTGCCACAAAAATTGATCTATGCAAATTTACATCAATACCATGTTTGATAATGCTACTATCCAGGAGTACTTCGTGAGGACGAATGGAACACCTTTAAGCAAAAAAACAACTTTATTATCAACAAAATTGCATTAACACTTCCCTTTTCCAAAAATATGCATTTCCAATACTTGCAAATTTAAAGTAACACGTTAACATGATTCCACAAAAAAAATAATAACTACAAAGGGATGTTATGAAATTTGCATTTTTCTCTGCTTCTTTATTAGCAAGTAGTATTGCTGCAGCTGCAACTCCAGTTAATGGGTGGTATGGCAGTGTATTTGGTGGTTATGCTTATTTACCAAATAATGTATCGATACACTTCCTTGGAGATCTCATAGAGCTCACCGATGCTTCATACCACAATGGTTTTAACGCAGGGGTTCGTTTAGGTTATCAAAGTAATCCAATACGTTATGAACTGGAATATACTTATATTCAGGCTAAAACTAGAAGGTTCAAGTTTGATGATGTCCTACAATCTGGAATATCTGGAGAAGCTCGATCTAATGTAGGCATGATAAATCTCTATTACGATTTCTCTGATGCCATTCTACCAACCATTTCACCATTTTTGGGGGTAGGTATAGGCGCTGCAACGACCAAAATTACTTTAAACAGTACTGGTCCATTTGACGGAATTTCATTTAATGCAAAAGCCAATTCTTTTGCTTATCAAGGAACGGCTGGACTGACCTTCAACTTTGAAGAAAACTGGGCATTGAACGCTTCTTATCGTTATTTGGCAACAAGCGGATCAGACGATTTTGGACGTAAATTCCAGGCTCACTTAGGTGATGTAGGTGTTGTTTATCGCTTCGATCGCTGCAATTATAAGTAATGGTTGTAACGATACATCGTCCCTAACGACAGGAGGGATCTCCGGTATCAGGAAGATCCCTCATCGTAAACTCCCCAGAATGACTGTAATTTGAGAGGTTGGACTCTTATGAATGACCTATTTTGGAAGTAGCCAGAACTTGCGGCTCTTGCCATAAAGTCATAAAGAGGACCATAACTAAAGGCCCAACAAATAAACCAAGCAATCCTATAGTTTCCACGCCACCGAGAATTCCAAATAACACAGCTAAAAAGGGCAACTCGATCGCACCACCAATCAGTGCGGGCTTGATAAAATGATCCGCAACAAACATGACTATAGTTCCCCAAACCAAAACAATGATTGCGCTAACCATACTGCCTAATGACAACAGAATAATCGCAACGGTAATAAAAACGATGGGAACAACAAATGGGATCATTGCCGCAAGCGCAGTGATAAATCCAACTAAAGTAGGTGCTGGAAAACCAACTAAGCCATAACAAATCCCCATTAAAATACCCACACCAAGACCTACAACAATAGTTCCATTCACTGTGGCTCTCAATGCTCGAGGAAGTCGGTCGGCATAACGAAACCATCTTTTACCCAAACAATACTCCCCTACCTGGTAAATCTGTGCTAATAATCGATCCCCATCACGATAAAAGAAAAATAGACTTAAAAGTGTAAAGCCCAATTGAACGCTTCGATGTGCCAAACTAGAGCCAATTTGTTTTACGTAATAGCTCGTTGGGGTTAATGATAAATGAACATTCGATAAAATCCCCTTTATCATTCCTGGCTTTCCAAGATGATTATCCCAATAAGTTACCAAATCATTTCCCACTAAAGGGAATTCCTTTAAAAAACCGGGAGCAGCCCCCCCTTGTTGGTTTAAGGATTGCAAAAAATTAACAAATATTTGCGATTCTTTAATCAAAAGGCTTAGTATCCAGCTTAAGGGAAGGATAAACAGCAATCCAATTAAAGTAGTAAACAGCAAGGAAGAGAGATTCTCTTTATTGCCAAAAAAACGACGCCATTTTTTATACAAAGGATAAGTTGCAATAACAATGATAGAAGCCCATATCAGTGACGGGATAAAACGATGAATAATAAATAAACTAAGCGCTACAATTCCAATAGTCAAACCCATACTAATGAGTTCTTTATGATTCTCATTCATTAAGTAAGACTCCATGCTAATAGTTGCATCAATAACCAAGCGGGCACCGCAGCTAACACATCATCCAACATAATTCCAAAACCACCTCGTACCTTTTGATCGATGTAATCAATGGGCTGAGGTTTCCAAATATCAAAAATTCGGAACAAAATAAAACCACAAATCATCCAGGACACCCCTTGAGGTGCCATAAACATAGTCAATAAATACCCTACAACTTCATCCCAAACAATTCCTTTATAATCATGCACCCCTAAGTCTTGAGTCACCTTATCACAAACCCAGACACCCAATATAAATGCGATGAGTGTAAAAAAAAGATATACGCCCCAATGGGTGCCGACCAATAGTAAATAAAGAGGTATTGCTGCCAATGTTCCCCATGTTCCAGGTGCCGTAGGCATTAAACCCGTGCCAAAACCAAAGGCGATAAAGTAAATAGGATCCTGGAAAACACTTTTTGCTAAATTTATTTGTTTCATTTTATTCTTTCTCTATGCTTAGCTAATCGTAAAGGTTGGATCAAAATGTTCTAACTTACAATAGGGTCTATTGACAATTTAACTATCCTGGTCAAGTCCTTAAATTTTGTTTTGCTGATAGACTGCAATCAAAAATGTGAGTACCCAGCAGGTGTTAGCTTATGATATTGATTGTTCGCATCTTTTATTCTTAACCCAGGGGTCTCCTCAATTACGCCAATAGGATAACAAAGTAAATTAGCTTTTTTAAACTCGTTCATCAATGAGGCGAATCGATATTCCGCAACAGTAAAACATAACTCATAATCATCGCCGCCAGTCAAAGCTAAGTCAACAGCATCAGCCCAATATTGATTTACCAAAGCATGTATAGGAATTGCGTCTTCATTGAGGCAAGCCCCAACGCCACTTGCAACACAAATATGATTTAAGTCAGCACTAAGTCCATCCGAAATATCGATTGCTGCAGTGGCATAATTTCGCAAAAAACCAATTAAATCAATACGCGGCTTGGGATGGAGCAATTTATTCATTAACTCTGCATGTTCGTGGGGAGGAAGATCAGGATTTTCGAGAAATTTAACGGCCAAAGCTGCAGCACCCAACTTACCTGAAAGGACAATGATATCTCCAGCTCTTGCGCCACTACGCAATACTGCGTGTCCGTCTGGAGCAGTACCCAAAATAGTTAGCGTGATTGATAAAGGACCTTGTGTTGTATCACCACCAATTAAAGTCAAATTATATCGACTTAACGAATCTTTTAGTCCACGAGCAAACGAAGTAAGCCATTGTTCATCGAGTTTAGGTAAAGTCAAAGCCAGTGTGAGCCAACGAGGCTCTGCTGCCATGGCAGCCATGTCACTTACATTTACCATAACTGCTCTACACGCAATGTCATACGCATCCCACTGCGGAAGAAAATGAACATCAGAAACTAAAGTATCTGTACTTACCAACATGTTCATTCCTTGAGGAATACGTACACACGCGGCGTCATCACCAATTCCTAACAGTACATCATCACGCTTTAGATCAAGTGGTTTGAAAAAATTCTCAACAAGTGAAAACTCATCCATAGTTATGAATTGATTTCAATTGAACGTACCTGTTGTGCCAAATTATTTAATACACCATTGACATAACGGTATCCATCCTGAGAACCAAATTCTTTAGTCAAGGAGATTGATTCATCAAGAACAACTTTATAAGGAATTTCAGGGCAATGGAATAATTCAAAAGCACCAATACGTAATACAGTCAATTCAATTGGGTTGAGTCCAGCGATTTCTCTATCAAGAAAAGGAGTAATACTCGCTTCTAAGTTTTCAACATGGGCTGGAACACCGTGTAAAATACGGCAAAAATAATCTACATCAACTTTATCCATATTATTAATGACTCGAAATTGTGCTTCGATTTCATGTAATTCACTTCCAGACATTAACCATTGATAAAGAGCCTGAAGTGCTAATTTTCTGGCTTTTCTTTTACCGCTTATCGACTGCTTTTCCACCTTAACCTCATGAACTCTTCGTAACATCTATAAAGCCCCTTTTCGCCTGAAAAGGGGAAAAAAAATCTGACAAAGCGTAACAAACCAGGCACAGACACGCAAACTTTACGTGAATGTGTGTGCCCACTCTCTTACACCTTGCACATACTAATCTAAATTAAACACTAATCTTTATTCATTTGATCGATTGTTTGCCTAAAATCGCTGACATCTTTAAAACGTTTATATACCGATGCAAACCGCACATAAGCAACATGATCCAAACTATATAATTCCTTCATCACCAATTCACCAATGATCTGCGAATCGATTTCTCGCTCTCCTCGACGGCGAATTTCTTGGGTAATTGCAATAACCGATGCCTCTAATGCATCAACACTCACCGGCCTCTTTTCCAAGGCACGTAACATGCCTGACCGTAAATTATCAATGTTAAATGCTTCACGTCGGCTGTCACGCTTAACAACTAACGGCATGATTAATTCGGCTGTCTCAAAAGTAGTAAAACGTTCATGGCATATAAGGCATTCGCGCCTTCTACGCACCTGAGCACCATCAGCAACTAGGCGTGAGTCGACTACTTTTGTTTCCTCTGCATGACAAAACGGGCAAAACATAATTATTTATAAACCGGAAACTCACGACACAACAGCAATACTTGCTCTTTAACTTTTGCGATGGTCGTTTCATTGTTAATATCATCAAGAATATCAGCTATCCAATTAGATAGAAGCGTAATTTCTTTTTCTTTAAATCCTCTGGTGGTAACTGCCGGAGTTCCTAAACGTAAGCCGCTGGTCACAAAAGGAGAACGAGGATCATTAGGTACCGTATTTTTATTCACTGTAATATTTGCTTTATCTAAAGCGGCATCCGCATCTTTACCTGTGATGTTTTTATCAATTAAGTCCACCAATAATAAGTGGTTATCCGTGCCACCAGAAACAATTTTATAACCACGACTCATAAGCACAGAGGCCATGGTCTTAGCATTCAATAATACTTGTTGTTGATAGTCTTTAAATTCGGGTAACAACGCTTCAGCAAAAGAAACAGCTTTCGCTGCAATGACATGCATTAATGGTCCACCTTGGCTGCCAGGGAAAACAGAAGAATTCAATTTTTTTTCTACTTCTTCATTAGCACGACATAAAATCATTCCCCCTCTCGGTCCTCTGAGTGTCTTATGAGTAGTGGTGGTCACTACATCAGCATAAGGTACCGGGGAAGGATAAAGACCAACAGCAATTAAACCAGCAACATGAGCAACATCCGCCATCAAGTAAGCGCCTACTTTATCTGCGATTGCTCTGAATCGTGGCCAATCAAGAACACGTGAATAGGCAGAAAATCCGGCAATAATCAATTTAGGCTTATGTTCAAGGGCCAGCTGCTCCAAAACATCATAATCAATTAAACCAGTTTCTACATCGACACCATAAGGGACTGCTTGATAAAGCTTACCCGAAAAATTAACTTTAGAACCATGAGTTAAATGACCTCCATGGGGTAATGCCATACCTAAAACGACATCTCCAGGGGCTAATAGAGCCATCATTACCGCCGCATTAGCTTGAGAACCAGAATGAGGTTGCACATTAACATAATCAGCAGAGAACAGTTTTTTTGCACGAGCGATTGCTAATTCTTCAGCAACATCAACATACTCACATCCACCATAGTAGCGCTTTCCAGGATATCCTTCTGCATATTTATTCGTTAATACAGAGCCTTGAGCCTGCAAAACACGAGGACTCACATAATTTTCCGATGCAATAAGTTCGATATGCTCTTCTTGTCGACGTTGTTCATCAACAATAGCTTGAAATAATTCATCATCAAAGTTTTCTATGGTATCGCTTTGGTCAAACATGAGTAATCCTCGGGAAAATGGTTAAGGTCTAACGATGATGTCATTACGCACTTTTCTAACACCATCTACGTTCGCAGCGATGATCTCTGCTCTTTGCTTCAATCGAGGAGTAGCAACAAAACCACTGAGTTGCACTTCATCTTTAAAGGTCTTAACTTGTACTGCTAAACCTGTGCGCCCTAATTGATTCACTAATGTTGCTTTTACCTTAGTAGTGGTGGTCGAACTGTCCAAAAACTCCCCAGTACTCTCAGTACCAGGAGAAGCAACACATGCTATGATAAGTATAGATAAAAGTCCCACAAACAACATTTTCAGTGAGTTACACATCCAAAAACTCCCTAAAGAAAAAACGCCATAAGATTACCACAAAATTTAACTGGTTACGAATTGTGAATATGAACCTATAGACTGTTTACTGGATTCACCATCCAATTTTTTTCTTTATCATACGGACCTTATCATGTTTGTGCGTTTTGTTTTTATTTTTATCAGTCACAACCGCTTGCTCATGATGTTTTTTATGGCCGCGCTCCTGATGACCATGTCCATGCTCATGCGTCTTAGGTTGATTTGGAACTACATACGTTTCATTGTGACCGCGATGATGACGAGAATGATGACGATAATCATGGGGACGCTCATCGTAACCATAAATTTCAGCTCGTGGCGGAACAGAATGATAATAACCAGCATCATAATATTCGGGATCGCTAATATCACATGAAGTTAGAAAAGGAACTAATATAAGACAAGGGATTAAACGCTTCATGAACTACTCCTGAAACATAAAAAAAGGGAAGGTGCATTACATGCAACTTCCCTATCAACAAATAAACTATCGCTTATTTTTTATAAATTACTTATTTCTTTGCAGTAACTTCAACTTTCTCACTCTTAATACCTTTATTCAGGTAATTAACAATGCGAACAGTGCTATTTACATTAGTCCAACCAGAATAAATAGTTCCGTAAGGACCTTGGATCATAAGGTTCATACCAGAATGACAGTAACCATAGTAGTACAAGCTAATGTAATGAGGTGCATCATAATAAAATATTGTAAAAGGCTCTAATGGAGTAGAATCATCAAAAGAACCGTATACGCGAACGTTGTCAATACTGTTGTTGATGATTTCTATTTCACAATAACCTGGAAACATCATTGATTTACCAGCAGGCTTTTTATCAGCTTCAGTAGCTTTTGGATGCAAATGAGCATTTGCAGCAAAAGTTTGGCCAATTAAGCAAAAACAAAGAGCAAATAACAAGGACTTCAACTTCATGGTTTCTCCTTTGACTTTATTGAAAGTCTGCATAGTAACAAAGTGTTGTATTTAGTCAATAGGATATTTTTATAACCATGAAATAAATAAAAATGAAGCTTATAAGCACAATAAGGGTAATAATATTCATCTTTCATGTTATATTTGGCGGACTTTAAAAATTACCTTTTTTTTGTAGTATTCAGGGGAGCATAATGAAAAAGAGAATGACCATCATGGCAATAGCCTTACTAATTGTTTTTGGTGGGATCATTGCCTTTAACTTGATCAAATCCATCTTGATTAAGCGCTTCTTTGCAAGCTATCAACCACCCGCCGTTTCTGTTGCTTCTACTGTTGCTCAAGCCGTAGATTGGCAACCAACTATAAATGCAGTAGGTAATTTCGTTGCCCTAAATGGAGTCGATGTAAGTGCCCAAGCATCTGGCAATGTCGTAAAAATTGATTTTGAGTCAGGACAATATGTTGATAAAGATGCCCCGTTAATTACCATCGATGACAGCGTGGATCAAGCGATATTAAAGTTTAATCAGGCCGAATTAACGTTAAAGACCCTAAGTTATCAACGTCAAAATGATTTATTTAAACGAGGGGCCTCCCCTATTTCAAATGTTGATGAAGCTAAAGCAAATCTTGGACAAGCCCAAGCAAAACTAGAGCAAACGCAAGCACAAATCAATCAAAAGCATATTACTGCACCTTTTGCCGGAAAATTAGGTATAAGACAAATTAACTTGGGACAATTTATTAGCCCAGGGCAAACAACAATTGTTTCATTACAGTCATTAGATCCATTGTATTTGGAGTTTTATCTTCCGGAACAACTTTATAAACGGATTCGCCCTGATCAAACCATTACATTTTCCGTTGAAGGATTCCCTAATGCGCTTTTTGAGGCCAAAGTCACTGCAATTAACTCCAAGGTAGATCTCAATACCCACAATATGTTGGTTCAGGGTACTCTCGCTAATTGTCCTACATCAGCCATTAAGGATCCCGAAAACTCACCCTTAGTGAAAATACGAAAAGAGCCTATGGGAAATAAGCGAATTATCACCTGCGATACCGACTTAAATGGTAAAAATAAAGTTCGCAGCTTTACGTTTGTACCAGGAATGTTTGCTTCAATTGAAATCAGCCAACCTCCTGTACCCAATACAGTTATTGTTCCTTCCACTGCGATTTCCTATAGCTTATACGGTAATGCGGTATACATTATTGAGAAAAATGCTGAGGGTAAGAAAAATCCAGACGGTTCTGATTTGCTTACTGTTAAACGTGTCTTTGTCAGCACGGGTGAGCAGCATGGAAATTATACAGTCATCAAAAAAGGTGTTAAAGCAGGACAATTAGTTGTGAGTGCTGGAGAAATAAAATTACAAAATGGTACGCCTGTTGTAATCAATAATGAGGTCAAACTAAATGAAGTCAGTAATCCGGATATCTTAGGACAATAAAAAACCAAGTTGAATCGTAGCCTGGGTGCAGCACAACGTAACCCCGGAGCTTTCTACTATAGATACCCTGGGTTACGGCTATGCCTCCACCCAGGCTACAACGCACTCAAGTTACATTTTTAATCAGGAAAAGTTATGAAATTTACCGATCTTTTTATCAAACGGCCCGTACTTGCCATGGTAATAAGTTTGCTCATTTTTCTTTTTGGTATTAACTCCATCTATAAAATGCAAATTCGTCAATACCCGCGTATGGATAATACAGTAATTACCATTATGACAGGTTATCCAGGAGCAGATGCTGATCTTATCGCCGGATTCATTACCTCACCTCTAGAAAAAGCGGTCGCCAGTGCGGAGGGGATTGATTATATGACCTCTTCAAGTACACAAGGTTTAAGCACGATTACTCTAAACATTAAACTAAACTTTGACCCACAAGTAGCCTTTACTGATGTGATGAGTAAAGTACAACAAACCCTAAATCAACTACCCAAAGAATCCCAACAACCAGTTATATTAAAAGCATCCGATAGCTCAACTGCATTGATGTACATCAGTTTGGACAGTACAGAAATGACACCGCAACAAATTACCGATTACGCAACCCGTGTTGTGCAACCGCAACTGCAAACAGTAGATGGTGTGGCTAAAGCGGACATTTTAGGTGGTGCAACCTATTCGATGCGAATTTTCCTCGACCCAATAAAAATGGCAGCATTAGGTGTATCTCCCTCGGATGTATCGGTTGTACTTGCTAAAAATAATTTCCTAACTGCAGCAGGCAATACTAAAGGTGAATACGTCGCCATCAGCATCACCGCAAAAACAGACCTTAACGATGCGACACAATTTAGTAATTTGATTGTTAAAAGTGATAAAGGGTCAATAGTTCGTTTACGCGATGTTGGTAAAATTGAATTAGGCTCACAAGACTATGATACTTCTGTTACATTTAATGGAAGAAAGGCGGTGTTCCTCTCCATTACCCCAACCCCCACGGCCAACCCACTCACAGTAATCAGTGATGTAAGAAAAATACTTCCTTCAATAATTAAGGAATTTCCACCATCCTTAACGGGAACAATAGTTTACGATGCAACAGCTTTCATTAGAGCGTCTCTAGATGAAGTAACTCATACTATTATTGAAGCAGGCCTCATTGTTATTGTCGTTATTTTCTTATTTTTAGGCTCCATGCGCTCGGTGCTTATTCCAATTGTCACCATCCCTCTCTCCTTAGTTGGTGTATGCACCCTAATGCTGACGTTAGGATATAGCATTAATCTGCTGACCTTACTGGCTTTTGTCTTGGCTATTGGTTTAGTAGTCGATGACGCCATTGTGGTTGTCGAAAACGTCCATCGACACATTGAGGAAGGAAAAACTCCGTTTGATGCCGCATTAATTGGTGCTCGTGAAATAGCCACACCAGTCATTGCAATGACCATTACTCTCGCTGCGGTATACGCACCTATTGGATTTATGGGCGGACTGACAGGAGCATTATTCAAGGAGTTTGCTTTTACGCTAGCCAGTGCAGTAATCATTTCTGGGATCATTGCATTAACATTATCTCCTATGATGTGCTCAAAGGTATTATCTAAAGAGATTAGTAGTGGCAAGTTTGTTCATTTTCTCGATACTTTTTTCAATAAACTTAAATTGAAATATCAAAAAGCCTTGCATAGCCTGTTGAATACTCGAGTCATTATGTTGTTTTTTTCGGCAGTTGTTATCCTGATGCTACCTTATCTTTACCTACATACTTCAGCAGAAACAGCGCCTGATGAGGATCAGGGTTTCTTTTTCGTCATGGCCATGATCCCGCAATTTGCAACACTGAATTATATTGAGTCTTTCACCAAACCATTTGATGAAATTTATAAAAGTTTTCCTGAAACAGAAAATTATTTTACTGTAAACAACAGCAGCCAAACCATCTCAGGAATGGTATTGAAACCATGGAATCAACGCAGTAAAAGTCAGTTTGCTTTAAAACAACCACTGCAAGATAAATTATCACAAATTGCAGGTTTAAATGCCTTTGCAATTGTTCCTCCTCCGTTGCCAGGCGGCGGAGGCGGTACCCCTGTACAATTCGTTATCAAAACGACAAATGACTTTCAGAGTCTATTAGACGTTTCCAATAAGCTTACCGATAAAGCCCGTAAGAGTGGTCTATTTATTTATGTAGATAATTCACTCAAATTTAATAAACCACAAATTATATTGGATATTAATCGTTCTAAAGCCTCCGAAATGGGGTTAGATATGCAAGCGGTAGGAAGCAGCTTAACCAGCGCTTTATCCGGTAATTATGTCAATTACTTTAACCTTGAAGGTCGTAGTTACCAAGTTATTCCGCAATTAAGCCGTTCATTTCGTATGGCGCCTGAACAATTAGGACAAATCTATGTGAAAACCATCAACGGGACCATGGTTCCTCTTTCAACTGTAGTTACTGCTGTGGAAAAAACTGCACCTAATGCAGCCTCGCATTTTCAACAAATGAATTCAGCAACCATTCAAGCAGTAATGATGCCTGGAAAAACGCTTGGAGAAGGTCTGCAGTTTTTACAAGATGCGGCGAACGATACATTACCTAAAGGCTTCGCATACGACTATGGTGGTGAATCAAGGCAGTTTATGCAAGAAGGAAACGCTTTGTTATTTGCATTCGTCTTTGCAATCATTATTATCTTTTTGGTACTTTCTGCTCAATATGAAAGTTTCCGTGATCCTTTAATTGTTTTAATTAGTGTGCCCATGTCCATCTGCGGCGCATTAATTCCTCTGAATTTAGGACTAGCAAGCATCAATATTTACACCCAAGTCGGTTTGATTACTCTTATTGGCTTAATCTCCAAGCATGGAATTTTGATCGTTGATTTCGCCAATCATTTGCAACGTGAAAAAAATCTCGATAAACGCGCTGCAGTAGAAGAGTCAGCTGGAATTCGATTAAGACCGATTCTCATGACAACCGCTGCAATGGTATTTGGTGTACTCCCCTTACTCATTGCCAGTGGTGCGGGGGCAGTGAGCCGCTTTGATATAGGGCTAGTTATTGCCACAGGCTTATTGATTGGAACAGGGTTCACTTTGTTTGTAGTACCCACGTTGTATACATACATCGCAGAAGATCATCGTTCAAAAAAACCTGAGCCACAGTTTGATGAAGCAAAAATTCCTGATGTACAGGTACCTGAGCAAAAACATTAAAATTTGAAAAAATTCCCATCGTAGGCTGGGCTGTTGTATAGCCGGGGACATCCCTGACACTGTTCGGGGACATCCTTGACACATGAGTTGAGAA
>NZ_LNYY01000008.1 GCF_001468005.1 Legionella steelei | reverse complement strand
TTGCGGGTACGTAAATTCAAAATCTGTTGTTCTAGATAAGGAATAACAATAGCCCCATATTCTCGTTGGTGCGCTTCAGCATAGGCAAATACCGAGGCAAAGCCTAATAAGTGGTAGGGCACATCAACCTGATTGTTGTTTACAGCCCATCTAAAAGCCCAAAAATCAGCAGCGCCAATCATTGCTTGGACTTTAGCTGGCGCTTTTGACTGCAAATAACGAAGTACCTCTAGATGCCCATGTGTTGCTGCCATTCTAAAAGCCCAAAAATCATCAGCAGCAATCATCGCTTGTACTTTATCTGGAGCCTTTGATTCCAAATAACAAACTACTTCGAGATGACCATTTGCTGCTGCCCCTTTAAAAGGCCAAAAATTACCAACCGCAATCATTGCTTGTACTTTCTCAGGCGACACTTTGGACTCCAAATAAGTGAGCATGCCAAGACAGCCAGAGTAAGCCGCCAAGTCAAAAAGAGCTCTTGCCTGTTGCTCAATAACTTCTGCATAACCTGGCAGGACTAGCACATACGCTAAATTATCCTGGCGGTTAAGCATGATGCTCACCTCAAGATATGCCATGGGCGATAAGCCTATCTGTTGTGCCAGTGCCACTAATTGCTCTTGATTAAGATTGGGATGACTGTACACCACAGCAAGCCATAAACATTGTCGCTCTCTCTCTGCCTCAGGCATGACAAAATCACGTAAACAAGCAAATAATTGCGCGTTTGTATGGGTTTGCATCACCGGAATGAAACCATCCAACAACTCATTCTTAAATACCTTATAATCATTCATTAGCAATTTAGGAATTAATCGAGCTTGAGGATGAGCTAGGCGTTGTGCCTCAGTCAGAATGCGCATGATAAAGGATCAAATAATTTCAATTAGAGCGAATTGTGAACAAATATTGATTATGGAACAAGAAGAGCAGGCCTAAGACAAGAATTTAATAAGACTTACCTGATCAGCTAGCCAACTGATTTTAAAAGAATTTTTTCGGAGATAATGGCAAAAAAAACATAAATACGGCCGTATTTATGGAGCGGTCCGGATCCGTCCCTACCTCACAATAATAAATGCTTGAGTTTGAAATGAGGCTGAGTTACTGAGTTAAATTTGTCTCATGCCCTCATGTTTCACTTGATTTTTGTTTTAATGACTTCTCATACTTCGTCATCCAAACCAACAATTCATTTAATGGCATTGGTTGCGCAAAATAATATCCCTGAGCAATAGCACAGCCCCATTTTTTTAATAGTTCAAGTTGCTCAACATTCTCAACACCTTCGGCAATCGACTTCATGCCTAAGCCATGTGATAATTGTATTGTTGTCAGCGCAATAGTCGCGTCATCAGTTTTTTTTTCTAGCTCGCTAATGAACGTTCGATCTATTTTTAGAAAAGACAAGGGCAGTTTTTTTAATAGATGGACTGATGAATATCCTGTACCAAAATTATCCAAAACAAAGCGAATTCCAAAATTACTGATGACCATCATATTGCTTATTATTTTGTCAGGATCTTTTATAAAATAAGCTTCTTTAATCTCAAAATAGATTTTTTTCGGATTGATCTGATATTGGTTCAGCAAATCCTTAACAAGGGTGGTAAATGAAGTACTTTCAAGTTGTTTTATTGAGATATTAATAGCTAAATGAAGGTTGGGTCTATTTTTACTAATTTCCTGATACTCATTAAATGATAGCTGCAATATAAGTTGTCCAAGTTCATATATGATTCCCCTATCCTCTGCTATTAATAAAGATTCTACCAGAGGTAAACTTTTCAGCATTTCATCTTCCCATCTTAATAATGCTTCAACTCCTACAATTTTGCGGCTGACTGTATGTACCATAGGCTGATAGAACACGTGATATCTTTTTTCTCTAATTGCCTGAAGCAAGGCTAATTCAATTTGATTATATTTTAGTGCTCTCTCATTAGCATACTCGCTATAAAAAGAAAATGTCGATTTACCCAATTCTTTAGCCTGGTACATGGCAATATCAGCGTTCTTAAACAATGTTTCAGGATCTTTGCCATTTTTAGGGTAAATTGAGATCCCTATGCTTAAAGAGGCCTTCATATACTGATTATCGATTAAAATTGGTTTATCAAAAGTCATTAAAATCCGTTTGAGAATTTTTATCAAATCATGGGTTTGATATGCTTCTTCGAAAATAAGGCCGAATTCATCGCCACCAATTCGGGCAAAATAATCAGTATCACGTAACTGAGCTCTGATTAACCCAGATAAGATTGATAAAAATTTATCTCCAGAAACATGGCCAAACGTATCATTGATGAATTTAAAATTATCCACATCAATAAAACATATGGCAAATTGCTTTTTATTTCTCTGCGCACGTGCGATAGCATGCTCAAGAAAATCAAAAAAACTCAATCGATTAGGTAATTTAGTTAAGGGATCAGTATGAGCCATTTTGGCCAGCTTAATACCGTTTTCTAATCGTTCAGAAATATCACTAAAAATAATAGCTGCACCTTTAACTGTTTTTTTGATAATTATAGGGATGCAGGTATACTCAACCCAAAAATAACTATGATCTTTCCTCCAAAATACAGACTCATTAGTTTTTATTACCATTTTTTCACTGATCGCCTTATAAACAGATAAACTTTCCAGTGGCGGTGATATTTCATTTAGTGCTTTTTCAAACAAAATTTTATAAATAGGCTCTTCTTTTAATTCATCATTTGAATAGCCCAATAAATTTTCAGCAACGGTATTAATAAAGGAGATATTATAGTTCGCATCAATCCATAAAATTCCTTCTCCAGTAGCATTTAACAAGAGTTTGGTTTTGGCTTTTTCAGTTTGTAGCTGCAAGGATCTGGCATTTGCAAGAGATTCAATTAAATAACGCTGTCCATAAAGTATGAATAAAATAATATTCATTAATACACAAAATAATAAAGTTGTAGTCAACGACAGCCATAGCTGCCAGGAATATTCATAATTGATAAAATAAAGAGATGAAATAGCCTGAATATTCCATAGTTCTCCTAAAAACGAATGGCTTAGTGAAATATGAATCAATCTGTTTGTATTTAAATATTCTGTATTTTCGTATATCTTATAGACTGCGTTAGGTGTTGAGTGATTAGATTCTTGTTGAATAGTCAGATTTGAGTAATTCACAAAATTATCAAATGTATCTTTAAAAAGGTCTAATAAGTTGATTTGTAACACTAATAATCCAGCAAGCTCTCCTTTCATATAAATAGCTGAAGCAATAAAAACCTTAGTTATTTCACCCTTTTTCGTTAAGACCATCGAAAAAAAGGGAGATTTGTCTTGAATACGCTGCTTAATGATTTTACTTAAATTGGGATTTGACAATAAGTCATAACCTATTGGGAGCGTATCCTCACTCTTTGATAAAGAAAAAAGTACTGGGTAATATTCTGACTTGTTCTTTTCGGGATAATATTGCCCTGTACTTTTATCAGTAATTTTTATCTGATGTATTTTATTAAAATCATTACGGTTTGTGACTTTAGGCACCCATTGAACTGATTGAATTATTGAGTTTCTCTGTAACAAATTGCCGCCAAGATATTGAAAGTCTGCGTTAGTAATTGAAGGTTTTAAAGCAAGAAAAAATGCCAACTCCCTTCCCATTTCAGTTGTTAAATTAAGCTTGTCAGTCAATTGATGAAGTTTGTATTTAGTGGTTTCCATAAATTCGGATTGCACTCGTTTTATCTCAGACTGACGATAAAAAAAATACGCAAAAACAATAGTCATAAAAACGATGCACAGTGGAATCAGGATAGAAGTTATCCGACTTCTCCATAATTTTGCAGGTTGAGCAAAAACGATCAAAAAAACTGGCGTAAAAATTAGCGCACTAATACTGTCCCCTACCCACCAGGTACCCCAGCTCGTGAGTAAATTTTGCGAAGGTAGAATAGCAATAAAATATAATCCAATATTACCAATAGTTGCAGCAACCACACATGAAACAGGGCCAGTAAGTAGTGCAAAGATGAGTATATCTTTAGGCAACTGCAAGGGATTTTTTAATTGAATAAAAAATTTGACAAGCCACCACCCCAATATCACCTGAAGTACTGTTCCGACTCCGACAATGAGTCCAGCGGCTATTGCTAACTGATTTAACGCGTTAGTAACATTAATGAAAGTTATATAGATATTGAGGATAAAGGAACCAATGAATACACCAGGTATAGTTTTCAAGCCCCAAACGAGTACAAATCCTAGCGCAATCCCATAGGGGGGCCAAATCGCAGTAGCATAGCCAGGAGGAACGGCAATCATCAATCCAATGTATCCTGTTATGATATAAATAAGGCAAACTGCCAGATTATACTGGACTGCATTTTTCAAAGCGTTCTCTCCATTAACTTTTTAGAAAAATTCCTATAGAAAGACCTGTTTTATCTTTGAAGTTATGTCATTTACAAATCACACTATATTCTTTTAGTGTAGGTTAATTTAGTTTAGCAAGCTCAAAACAGGCACAATAAATTTGATAAAATAGTCCAACATCTGGTAATTGGTATTGTAATAATGATCGTTTTTTACGAGATGGAACTCTTAATACACTTTTGCATTATAAAGTTTCATGCATTTGTGGTCTAATAATTAAATTCTGGTGCATCTGGCACTGGCTTCAAACCATCTACATCCTTTGAAAGTGCAGTGATCAAAACCGTACTTGATATTTTTGCTGTATTACACAATTCTCGAAATGTATCTTCATTTAATTCAGTAGAATCTAGTAAACACTGATCGAGTAATTTTCTTACATTTCTCAACTCTTCCGAGTTCGCTTTGGTTGAATTACCACCATCGAATAGACTGTGTTTGCTAAGGAGCGTACTGCGCAAATTCATTTCAATGTAACTTTTTAGAGTAAACAAAACAGAACACATCTTGTTAGATATATGGGGAGTATCACCTAAAACAGTGACACCTTCGCGAAGAAGTAACTTCACAATATCAAGATGACCGTATACTGCCGCCATATGAACAGCACTGGTGCGCTTGTTCATGTCAACACCATGATCTAGTAACATTTTTACTAGTGTTTTGTGCCCAGTCCTTGCAGCAAACGAAAGAGAATAACAGCTCTGATCATCGATCTGAGCACCCTTTTCTTGCAAAAACTTCATCATCTCCGGTTGATTGTATTTAGCCGCGATAAAAAGCAGCGGATAGCGTGTGCTTGATGGGTAGTAGCTCGAATCTGAGCTAACGTCCACTACAGTAGAATTAACATCAAGTCCAACCATCTCCATCATAACTTGTACCACACCGACGTGGCCGTTCTGCAAAGCAAATAAAACGGGAGTATAACCATCCGACAGTGCTTGCGATCGGGATCGCGTAGCATGTGGTGCATCTTGTTGATATATACTTGCCCCTGCCTTAATGAGTACTCTCACAATGTCCTCATAGCCAAGTATTGCCGCGCAATGTAATGGCATAAGGCATTGCATTCCATAAGAGAATGGCTCATTAACCGAATGGAATCTTACAAGTGCCTGCAACTTATCATGCTGCCGAAAAATGATCGCTCTTTGAATCGGCGTAATGAGATGTGGATAATTTTCAAACTGGCTTTCCATAAAGTCAAAAATAGGTTGAGCAGCTTGGCCATGCTGATGCAATACATGAAATAAATTTACCCCATGCCTGTTCTTTGTATTAATTAGGGTGAAAATAGTTTCCCATCCCTTGTCCATCGTAGCTCGACTAAAAATTTCTTGTATTTTTTTCAAATCACACAAGTGTGCATAGAAAAATAATTCTCTTATAGGCTGGGGAAGTTGCTTATCTAGCACGTTCGCAAGAACCTGATGATGCCAATGAGCATCAGGAGTACTAAGCATGCGTTCATGTTCTTCTTGAGGAAGATGTTTCGCATGCACACCCCTCCAATAATCCTCTGCTTTAGCTAATTCAATAAAATTGTGATTCAGAGAAAAATACAACACAACTGCTTCAGGAGGTAGTTCATCAAAAATATGAACCAAAACCTCAAAGGGAAGAGATTCTAATGAAAACGGCTCTATATCCGGCATCTGGCTTGCAGCAGCACTTGCTGCATCTCTTTTTGATTGAGACATACCTTGTCCTAGGCTTGTTTACATTCACTGCCATTGTATAATTATAGTACACCCATCCTTGATGGGGACAGACCAGAATGGACCTCTGAAAAAAAGAAGCAGATTATGATTAATTGTTACAATAAAAGACTGATTGACCACTTGAGGATTAGATTTTTCTGATATCCTGCACAGCTAGAACCATGATTTTAAAATAAGCGCTGATTTAACGCTTTACTCATTTAAGAATAGATGAAATTGTTGTTGAAATCCCATCATCAAGCAAGCGCTCACCTTTTGTAGCGAACGGGCCTCCTTCCATGGACGACAGCTCATTCTTAAAATGTGAATTAAGGGTAGGATTAAAACCACCTTCCGATTTGGCAATAACCATCGTTGCAACGCCATTACCTATTAGGTTAGTTAAAGAACGAGCCTCCGAAATAAATCGATCTATCCCAAATAATATGACTAATCCTTCCACAGGAATAACATGCATACTGGTCACAACTGTAGCCAACGCTATAAAGCCACCGCCGGTTACATTTGCAGCTCCTTTAGTAATTAGCATGATCATAACAACCATCATAATTTGTTGTTGAAAATCAAAATGAATATGGAAGATCTGAGCAAGGAACATGATCGCCATTGTAAGATAAATACTCATTCCATCAAGATTAAACGCATAGCCTGCCGGCAAAACAAATCCCGCAATGGATTTGTTACATCCAATTTTTTCAAGCTTATTAATCATTCTTGGCAAAACAGCCTCAGTTGATGCTGTACCTAACACAATAAGGAGTTCTTCTTTTATATGTTTTAAAAAACTCCAAAGGTTAAATTTAAATAATTTAGCAATCAAGCCTAAAATTATGCATATAAAAAATATGCAAGTAAGATAAAAGCACGCCAATAATTTACTCAGCATAACCAAAAGGTGCGTTCCATGCGCCCCGATGGTATACGAAATGGCACCGAAAGCACCAATGGGGCCACTTTCATAATCAGTGCAACGATAGAAAATAAAATCTCAGATAATTGCTCTATGAGATTGATAACTGGTTGCGCCTTGTCTTTGACCCGTAATAAACCAAATCCCAAAAGAGTAGAAACAAATAAAATTTGTAGTGTATTGCCTTGAGTAAAAGCACTAATCAATGTATCTGGAATAATACTCAATATAAAATCGGTCGAACTAAATTTAGTAGTATGAGCTGGAATAACAGGAATATTGGTGCTATCTAATGAATGAATATCAACATTTAAACCAGCCCCTGGCTGAAAATAATTTGCAACAGCAAGCCCTAAAAACATTGCGATTGTCGTTGCTACTTCAAAATAGATTAATGCCTTTATACCAATTCGGCCTGCTTCTCTTATATTTTTTAAATTTAGAATGCCCGTAACAACAGTAGAAAAAATAATTAACGGTACTACAGCACGAATTAATTTGATAAACCCATCACCTAACGGTTTCATTTTTGTAGCGACATCAGGATAAAAATATCCCAATACAATGCCAATGATAATAGCAAACAGTATTTGAACATAGGCTTGCTTATAAAACTTAAATATTCTCATATCCAATTAGTTAGTGCGTTTGAGTCAAGATATTTGTTTAGCCCCCTTATGATCAGACACAACAAATGTCATCAAAAATAATGAGATTTCTTTTAGATCAAGAGGGAGATCTATTATACACTTTAAACATTGCTTTTGTACTTTCGCCAAACAAGATTATTACATCGAGTTACAAACCATGCTTTTTTTGACGTCGCTGATGAAACACATAATACAAACCAGGCAACACCAATAGAGTTAAAAACGTAGAAGAAACAATTCCTCCAATCACTACCGTTGCCAATGGGCGTTGTACTTCAGAACCCGTTCCTGTTGCTAATGCCATAGGTACAAACCCCAACGAGGCTACTAAAGCGGTCATAAGTACAGGCCTTAGTCGAGCCAAAGCCCCTTGCATTACTGCATCCTTTAAATAAAATTTTTTTTGTTCACGTAGTTGATTAATAAAAGTAACCATGACCAGACCGTTGAGCACGGCCACACCCGACAAAGCGATAAATCCAACACCTGCTGAAATTGACAACGGAATGCCACGCCCCCATAAAGCAAACACCCCACCAGTTAATGCTAAAGGAATGCCGGTGAAAACAAGTAAGGCATCTTTTACATTACTAAAACTCATAAAAAGTAATAAAAAAATACCAAGTAGTGTAACAGGTATAACAATTTGTAAGCGTTGTGAGGCAGATTGTAATTGCTCAAACTGCCCACTCCAGCCAATCCAATAGCCACTGGGTATTTTAACATTTTGTTCGATGTGCTCTTTTGCAATATTTACAAAAGAACTTAAGTCACTACCCCGAACATTGGCACTCACTACCACACGACGTTTACCCATTTCACGGCTGATCTGATTAGGCCCCTCACTTCGCACCATTTTCGCGACTTCACTCAAGGGAATAAAATGGCGCTCATCATCTTTAGATACGGGAAGTGGTACAAAAATTTGACGTAATACATCAGGATCAGTACGTAACGACTCTGGTAATCGTACTACGATATCAAAACGCTTATCTCCTTCAAAAAGCTCCCCACCCTTCTTTCCGCCAGAAGCAATTACAATTGCATCTTGAACAGCACCAACTTGCAGACCATAACGCGCCAAAGTTCCGCGATTAATTACCACCGTCCAAAGAGGTAATCCACTCACTTGTTCGATTTTAACGTCTGCCGCTCCGGGTACTTTTTTAAGTTGTGCACTAATGTTTTCTGCAATTTCCAATAAAGTATTCATATCATCACCAAATACTTTGACCGCAACATCACTGCGAACCCCTGAGATCAGTTCATTAAAACGCATTTGAATGGGTTGGGTAAACTCATAATTGTTTCCTGGAATTTGCCTCACCGCATTTTCAATTTCCTGTACTAGCTCTTGTTTGGTTTTCTTGGGATTAGGCCAATCCTTACGCTGTTTTAGAATAATAAAGGTATCTGCAACATTAGGTGGCATAGGATCGGTTGCTACCTCTGCGGTTCCCAATTTTGCAAATACTGCTTTCACCTCAGGAAATTGTTTCACTCGCTTTTCAACCAGATCTTGCATGGCAATCGCTTGGGTTAAGCTTGTCCCTGGGATACGCATGGCATGCATGGCAATATCACCTTCATCTAAGTTTGGAATAAACTCCCCACCCATGCGCGATGCAATGAACAAGCTCAACACTACCAAGATAACTGCAGCCCCTATAACCCAACGTCGTGCATGAAAACAACGACGCAAAACTCGCGCATACCCAATTGAAAGATAATGCACCAGCCAATTTTCTTTTTCCTGGACTCGACCTCGTAAAAAAATAGCAACCGTTGCAGGTACAAAAGTTAGTGCAAATAACATTGAAGACATGAGCGCGATAATGACTGTTTCTGCCATAGGCAAAAACATTTTGCCCTCTACTCCCGTTAACGTAAGAATAGGAAGATACACTACGGTAATAATAAAAATCCCAAAAATGCTGGGTCGAATCACTTCGGTAGTTGCATAAGAAATCACATTTAAACGTTCTTTAAGTGATAAAAGTCGTTGTGCCTCATGTTGTTTTTTCCCTAAATGCCTGATGCAATTTTCTACAATAATGACCGCTCCATCCACAATCAAACCAAAGTCCAGCGCACCTAAACTCATAAGGTTCGCACTTATTTTATTAGATACCATACCCGTGATTGTCAGTAACATGGATAAGGGAATGACCATCGCGGTAATCAAAGCGGCACGTATATTTCCTAAAAATAAAAAGAGAATGATGCAGACAAGCATCGCGCCTTCAAGTAAATTGTTTTTAACCGTATTGATCGTTGCATTAACAAGTAAAGTGCGATTATAAACAATAGCAGCCTCAACTCCCTCAGGCAGAAACTTGTTGATTTCTTTCATCTTCTCAGCAACTCGTACAGAAACCGTTCTACTGTTTTCCCCCATCAACATAAACACCGTGCCCAAAACTACTTCTTGGCCGTTTTCAGTAGCCGCGCCAGTGCGTAGCTCTTTACCAAAGACAACATCCGCTACATCACGCATACGTATTGGGGTTCCTGCAAAATTAGCAATCACGATATTTTCAATATCAGGAATGTTTTTTACTTGTCCGGGAACACGAATCAGATTTTGTTCGCCGTTACGTTCGATATAACCTGCGCCAACGTTAGCATTATTACGTTGGAGGGCTTCAACCACATCACTTAAGCTTAAGTTATAACGCACTAACTTGGAGGGATCTGGCGTAATATGAAATTGCTTTTCAAACCCTCCAATAGTATTCACTTCCGCAACTCCCTCCACATTGCGTAATTGTGGTTTAATAATCCAATCCTGAATAGTACGTAAGTCCGTAGGGTTGTAACGTTGGCTTTGCGGCACATTGGGCTTATTGGTTACCGTGTACATGAAAATTTCACCAAGACCCGTAGAAATAGGTCCTAATGTGGTTTCAGCTTCGGGTGGCAATTTGTCTTTGACTTCTTGTAAGCGCTCATTAATCAGCTGTCTTGCAAAATAAATATTAGTACCGTCTTTAAAAACCACGGTCACTTGGGATAGTCCATACCGAGATAAAGATCGGGTGTAATCGAGATTGGGTAGGCCACTAAGTGCTAACTCAATAGGAAAAGTGATCCGTTGCTCTACCTCAAAAGGAGAGTATCCAGAGGCTTGGGTATTAATTTGTACCTGAACATTGGTGATATCTGGAACTGCATCAATAGGAAGTCTTTGAAAATTATAAATACCAAATAAAGCAATAATCATTGTAAACAACAGGATAAACCAACGATGTTTTAAAGAAAAACGTATTATTTTTTCTAGCATCTTTAATCCTTAGTGCTCATGGCTTGCGCCTTCTTTACCTAGCTCTGCTTTAAGATAAAAGCTGTTTTTAGTTACATAATGCTCTCCCGCATCAAGCCCTGACACAACTTCAACCCATTGCTTATCACGTTGACCAAGCACTACGGGTGTGGCCTCAAAATAATCACCTTGCTGGACAAATACAACGTCTTGCTCTCCAATACGCTGCAGTGCTGCAAGAGGCACCGCTACCGGCACTGTTTTTTCTTTGATGATAATATAACCGTTGACATACATGCCCGGAATCCACTCGCGTTGCTCATTGGGTAAAACCGCTCGGGCCAAAGTCGTTTGACTATCCTCTATCCCAAGAGGGGCAATGTAAGAAATATGACTCGTCGTTTTAGGTTGTCCTTCATCACCAATCACAATAACAATCATTCCATTTTTTACCAGAGGAGTTTCTTTGCGATATAAAGTAAAATCAGCCCATACGTTGTTTAAATTGGCAACATCATAAATGGGTTTGTTACTTTGGGCTAATTCACCATTAGTGACATATTTTTGCACTATGGTTCCTGTTATAGGTGCATTAATGTTGTAATTTTGTAAGCTTTCATTACTTTCAATCGTCGCTAATAAATCACCTTTAGACACCTCATCACCCAAGTTTTTATTCATCACTTTAATAATACCTGCATAACGTGCATAAATAGGTGCCATAGTATCGCGATTAGGTACAATTTTTCCCACCACTTGTAATTGAGTTTTTATGGTTTGGCTTTCTGCTTTTTCTGTTTGAATATTCGCAGCTTGCAACATAGCAGGAACTAATTTGATCCTTCCTTCATAAGTATTATATTGCCAGTTGTAGGATTTACCCGAAATCATTAATTGAAGCGTGACATCAAATGAATGTGGTTCTTTAATAACTTGGTCGCTTTGTAAAAAATTATCAATGGGACTAAATGTGACCACTTCTTTTTTTCCATTAAATCGGGTTAGTTCTGCAGTAAATTTCGCTACATCAGGAGAAATAGCCTTTCCATCTTGATAAAGATAAGCACGAAAATGTGGGGGCATACCTCGTTCAAAGATTAGCAATTCAAGTGCAATATTTTCCTTTTTAAAAAGTCGACCTCCCTGCGGGCCTTTTTCAAACTCTTCTTGAGATTCATTTTTTTGAGGCTCGTCTTCGGCGCCAAACACCATGGGTGTAATTAGCGGCGACAAAAAGACAATTAAAAATAACAAAGAGGCAAATTTTTTTATAAATTTCATTTACTTTCCTTGGTCGGATGCAAACCTAAAAGACCAGTCAATTGAATAAGTGCTTTATGAAAATCAGCATGAGCTTGTTGGTAATGGCGTTCTTCTTCATATAAGGTATTGAGCGAAGTGGATAATTCAATATACGTATATCGTCCCATTTGATATCCATCTTGAGCCAATTTAATTGACTTACGCGCTAATGGCAGCAAAGATTTTGTTACCAACTGCGCTTCGTACTGACTTTGTTGCGCTTGCAAAAAGGCATTGTATGCGTTTTGACGCACTTCTAGACGCGTCCCTTTAAACTCAGAAGCTGTTTGTGTATATTGTGCTTCAGCAGTCAAAATCTTTCCTTGATTGCGGTTAAACACAGGAACATCGGCAAAAGCAGACATCACCGCAGCATTACTGCCGTCATCCGAAAAATGTCGACCACCCAATTGAACGTTTAAATCAGGCCATACTGATTTTTTAACTGCAGTAATGGTGGCACGCTTGGCTTGTAATTGCAGCTGCATTTGCAGCATTTGTGGACTCTGCGGAACTTTTTTTAATAGCGCGGGCCAATTTAAAACCACATCAGGTAAGCCTTTATCAATTAAAGGCCTATCCACTCGGAGACCATCACCAAGTAATCGTGATAATTTAGCGCGTAAGAAGAGCGCATCACGGCGTGCCTTTTGTTCTTGGATACGCGCATCCCCTAATCGAATTTGCGCCAGGCGTAAATCAAGTTCAGCACCTACACCTGCTTTAACTCGTTTATCAATCGCAGCCACAATGTTTTGATTTAAGCGAACCAGTTTTTGGGTCACCTCATGCCATTGAACTGCGTAAAATACATCAACATAAGCGCTCCCTACCGCCATATATAATGCCGCCTTCTGAACATTGATTTGCGCTAAAGAGGCTAAATAATCTGCATAAGTAGCTTTTTTTAAGTAGTTCAGACGACCGCCTAAGGGAATCGGCTGCGTTATAGAGACAGTCGTTTCTGCTGCTTCATAGCTTGAATAACTCCCAGAACCACCAAAATTCTCTGCTGTTAAGGTCAACTGTGGATTGGGGTACAAACCACTTTGAATAAAGGCTCCGCGCATAGCTTGTGCTTTATCCATTTCTGCTTGTAACTCCGGGTTATTGCGACATGCAATCTCCAAAGCTTCGCGGAAAGTCAAAGGCGATGCCTGGGCAAATGTTTTTTGCAGCAAAATACTGAGCAAAAACACACTAGATAAATTGATGAAAAAACGCATTCCCTTCCTTTTAATCATTTGAGATTTCTATATGATTAAATGCAAGCCCCCCGTCAATTTTTATAATTGTGCCAGACATATAACTCGATGCGTTGCTAGCAAGCAATAAAATACAACCATCGAGCTCCTCCAACTCAGCTGCTCGCTCATAAGGAACGGATTTTATCGCTTTTTTTCCATCTTCAGTTTTTAAAAATTCAGCAACCATTTTGGTTTTCATGAAGCCCGGCGCTACTGCGTTAACCCGAATATGATGCTCTAAAAGTTCTAAGCCCATGCTTTTTGTCATATGTGCAATAGCTGCTTTAATTGAATTGTAGGGAATTAAATCCTTTTGAGTACGGTGATAAAGGGAGGAAGATAAATTAATAATAGACCCTGAGACTTTTTTATCAATCATACTGGCCGCTACCGCCTTTGAAACGATCCAGGTCCCCAGCAAATCAACTTGGTATGTTTTATTCCAAATTGATTGTGTTACTTCCATAAACGGTTTGTATTCAATTACAGCCGCACAATTAATTAAGACATCAATGCAACCAAAAGTTTCTGTGACTTGAATCACAGCCTGTTCTACCTTTTTTTCATCAGTAATGTCCAGATGCAATTTAATTGGCTGATGTTTCGTTGTTTTGATTATTGCTTCAGTTTCATTTAAGCCTTCTGAATTAATATCAGCATATGCGACTTTACTGCCTAATCTTGCAAATAACGCAGCGCAATGTTGGCCAAGCCCGGAAGCCGCACCTGTAATTAAGACCGATTTATCTTCGACTGAAAATAATTTTTCCAAGTATAACATCTTCTATAAACTCCTTTTTGATGAAGAACGATCTTTGCCTAATGCTTTGGAGGGGGTAAATCCATCTTACCATATTCAAGATATAATTTTACTTAATAAATGGGGAATACAAACTTTATTAGTATTACATAACATATGAACCTATGAGATCAAATCTTGAATGTTGAATTAGCAATCAACTTTCAAGACTTGAACCCATAAATTACCAAGTACTTATATCAAATTATCCCACTTGAATCTGTAAGCCAGGCGCAACTGGAGGCACAGCAGGTTCTTTACGAGGACTCTTAAAAAAGGCATGCGGACTTAAGGAGCCGGGCTTTATCGGAGCAGCATCAACATTCACCTCAGCGACATGCGATGTACTTTGTACTGGGCTGTGACTTACAGATGCGGGTAACATGAGAACAATACTTTCCTCTTCATCAAGCCCATTACTCTCATCATCCACTACAACCAACTCATCAGAATGGAGTTTAATATAAGTCGCACCAAGCCCTGATCCTGTCTTAAATGCTTGTGAATAACCGAATACTGCATTCGCTGTGAAATTACGAGCTAAAGGATTCTTCATAAACGCTTGATCATTAACATCAAACACAGCACCAAAATCGATAGGCATTAAACCATATTGAGTGTGCATAAAATTGTTTGGTTTGGGATCAGACATAACAAACCCACTTTGATACATTTTTAATAAATAATCTTGAATCTCTTCCCAAGTTGGCTCCTTCCCAGTAAAAAAGGGCATAATTAATTTACCGTCTTCTATAATTGCTTTCTCTACGGGAATCTTCATTACATCAATAAAATGATTAAAATTATCTTTTTCCGATATCGTGGTAGATATGAACTCATTCGATTTAGCATTTGTAGTGAAAAACTCTTTAACCGCATATTGCTGATGAGTTAAATTGTCTTCATATAAAGAAACGGAGCCAAAACGTCCAGCGCCTAGCTTCTTGATTAACTTACATGACTTTAACAACATTGGGTTTACTCCACGCTTTGATTGCCGCAAATCATACCAACTGCCTATTTAAAATACAAAATTTATTATTTAACTACTCCAAAAGATTATTTTTTTACACAAAATAAATGTTGAACTATATTTTAAATATGTACATTCTGCTGAAGAATTAACATGCCACATCCAAAATATATGTCTTTCCCACCACCACCTCCCCCTATTCCTGATAATGGTATACCGCTTACGCCGCAGGAATGGGCAAAAGCAATGTTGGATAAAGATGTTTTTTATAAGAGAATTAAATTAGGTAATAAAGAGCTTGATCTTATGAAAACAAAGTTAGGTGCGGATATCAGTATATTAGACCTAGGTCGGCATACAATTGCTTTGTTTAAAAATTTTCCACCAGAGTATGTTGATTATTACAAAGCACTCCAAGTAGAAATTGCTGCAAGAATTCCTGAGGAACAGGATCGACCACTAATTTGCCTAGAGATTAAAGGAAGTAAGCGCATAGAGGATAAGTCTCCTGCCGATGTTGGCATGGCAGGAGGTACAGGACCATTATCTGATGCAACCGCCTTAGAAAATCTTGTGCGTCATATGTCTGAGATTGGCAAAGCTCCATTTGACGAGAAAAGACAAGAGATTGCAGTAGCAATGCAAAATTTTTCGGGTGTTATGTATTCAATGCCCCCTCCTAGAGATAAAGAACACGCACATGATGGTGCTTCATTTCTACGTTTATACAAAAGTGCCAGACAAGACATGCCTTGTACTTCTTTACACATCCTTACCAACACAGGCCATTCTAATAAATCGTATTTTGGTAACGATTATCTCCTTGGGAAAGCAAAATTTGGAGACGTTGATGATATGACAATAAAAGTTGCTCATCGAATTAAAGTGGCTTCCCAAAAGCGGCCTCCTGGTGAGCGTGTATTAGTATTGGGAACAACTGACGCGGCTCACAAAAAATTATATCCCAATTTATTAAGCAATAGAAATCTTGAATCAGTTTTACCTACAGGAGTGTTTGAAGGACCAGATCCTCAATCCTATTTACAAAAAGCCGTTCATGCAGTCAAAAAAGCGTATTATGGAGAAGAAGCTCAAGTCTATTTACAAACAATTATCAACCAAGCTAAAGCCGGTAAAGTAAACGATCCTATGCCTAATGAAGAACGCACTTGTGGTCAAGCATTTGTTGACTTTGCTGTTCACTTTGCAAGAAATAGCCAATGTACCGCATTGCTTTTCAGTTGCACAGAGATCCCCATGCTCCTGCATACCAAAGTATCAGCAAACAGTGAACAAACTTATGAGGATCTATTGAAAGAAGCATTACCCAAAACTATTGCATATTACGATACAGAAAAAATATTTGTTGACGAAATTGCCAAAAAAAGTGCTACCTTGCAACTACATCCAGAGATGCGATCGACTTCTTCCTTAAGAAGAGGCGGATTATCACATTATCATGTACTTCATGCTAAGTTGGATAAGGTTAAAGAGGAGATACTAAAGTATTGCCATAGTTTCATAGACTTAGATAATGAATTACATCTTCAAAAAAGAAATGTGCTATTGGCTACGTTACAATTTTTTGAAGATGGTAATCAACAAGCATTAGACGATGCAAAAGCAAGAAATCCACGGTATGCTGACGCAAAACTACGAAGCAACACTCTCGCTTTAGTAACAAAAGGAGAGCGATTAGCTGCTCTTGTGGCGGCTGAGCAAGAAAAAATGCCTTCATTTCAGGAAATGAAAGCACAACTAAACGATGGTAGAAAGCAAGAACTGGCAAACGCGGAGGAAAAGGAACCTCCAGTCATGTTGCAGGCAGGTAATTTTTAAATAACTGAACCATCTCTTTAATTTGATCATTAGAGCACATAAAAAATGCGGCCTTCAAATCCTATTTGATTATGTTCCCAAGAATGAATCACTTTTTATTACTCATCAACTTTCGGAATAGCCTCCTGTAACATACCTATCATAGGTCTTTTTAAACTGCCCATTTCTTTGAAACTCAATTAAGGCATCATTAATCTGCTCTAATAATTTACTTTGATCCTTATTTATCGCAATACCAAACCCATATCCAAAGACAAATGGTTTGCCAAATGTCGAAAAGACTGGAATTTGAGAAGCCCAATACTGGGCTGACAATGCATCTTGTAAAATAAAGTCCACATCACCATCACTTAAAGCCTGAATCAATTCAGGAGTTGAATCATAATTTATAATTTGGACATCAGAAAAGCCTGAGTCTTTAATTGCTTGTTCAAAATTAGTGCCTGCCTGAATGCCTATTTTTTTTCCATTAAACGCATCTTTAGAAAAAAGAACATTGGCCCATTTTTTTAACGATAGATATTGCACATCACTTGGTAGGTAGGGTAACGAAAAACTGACAAGCTGGTTTCGTTCCGCAGTAATTGTGATGGACGCAATGCCTATATCTGCCTCACGTTTTTCTATACTGGATATAATAGTATTTTCGAAGAAACCAGAGCGATATTGACACTCCCGATGTATATAGCGACAAATCTCCTCCATCATTTCTATATCAAAGCCAAATAATTGCTTATTTGCTCCTTGCATAATAAAAGGAGGGTTAAAAATTTCGGTAGCTACTATAAGTGGGCGCAATGAATCAGCCTGAGACAAAGACGTAAAGCAAGAAAAAATCAATAAAAAAGCCAAACGACTTTTTATAACTAAAAATCCTAAGAAATAGGAAATTCTGGTTTGTATCATCACCAATATTCCTTGTGTTATCAACTCCTGTTTTTAAAGAATGTATCGTATTTTTCACAATGCTTCAATGCTGGCAATGCAACCTCTTAAAAGAGGTAAACAGCATTTGAAGTCAATTACTGACAACAAGATACCAGTCCTCATGTTTTAATATGCTTTTTTCTATCTTATTGTAAAATAATCCAATATCATCCGATTTACTCAATAAGACCCTTGTAATATCAATAAGCTAAGGAAAGTTATGATTGTTATCTTCGTCCATGGTTGGAGCGTCACACATACCAATACTTATGGAGAGCTTCCACAATGGCTTGAACATCAGAGCAAAGAAGGCAAGTTGGATATTCAAGTTGGTAATATCTATCTTGGGCGTTATATCAGCTTTGACGATACAGTAACAATCGACGATATCGCTCGTGCATTTGATCATGCAGTGCGTGATGAAATTGCTGATAAATTGCGCGATGGAAAGCGTTTTGCGTGCATCACACACTCTACCGGTGGCCCCGTTGTTCGTAAATGGATGGATTTATACTTTAAGAATAATCTTGCAAAATGCCCATTGAGTCATCTGATTATGCTGGCTCCTGCCAACCATGGTTCTGCGCTTGCTCAACTTGGAAAATCGCGGCTAGGTCGTATAAAAAGCTTTTTTGAAGGTATCGAACCGGGACAGCATGTACTTAATTGGCTTGAGCTAGGAAGCGATATGAGCTGGCAACTTAATGAAAGTTGGCTTGATTATGATTGCACTGCTCATGGCATTTATTCCTTCGTACTTACTGGTCAGAAAATTGATCGCCAACTATATGATGCGGTTAACTCCTACACGGGAGAAGCCGGCTCTGACGGAGTTGTACGGGTAACGGCTGCAAATATGAATTACAGTCTGTTAAAGTTACATCAAGAGGGACATAACGGTGAAAGTCTTGCCGTCGCCAAAATGAAAAGGTCACAACCGATGGCTCTCGGAGTTCTACCTGGATGTTCACATTCTGGTAAAAAAATGGGAATCATCCGTAGTGTTACTATGGCTAATGCCACCACGCATCCTACCGCTATATGGGTCTTACGATGCCTGCAAGTAAAAAGTCGTGACACCTATAATACAGTGGCAAAAGAGCTAGAAAAACTTACTGAAAAAACCCAGAACAATGAGCATACAGAACGAGTAAAGACACTTATCTATCAGCGCGACTACATCACTAATCGTTATTCGATGATTATACTCCGACTGATTGATGACCGAGGCAATCACCTTGACGATTATGATCTTTATCTCACTGCTGGCCCCAAATACAGCGAGAATGCACTTCCTACGGGTTTCTTTGCAGACCGCCAGCAAAACCAACGTAATCGAGGAAAACTGACTTACTTTCTAGACTACGACATCATGGAATCGGGGATTAACACCCCCATAATGCAAGGTAATCTTGGGTTTAGAATTAAGGCACATCCTGAAGCAAGTGACAAAGCCCTTGCCTATTACAGGATGCTTGATTTTCATTCCTCACTTGCAGACATTAACAAAATTCTCCATCCAAATGAAACAGTAATGGTAGAAATCATGCTTCAGCGACGAGTAGACAGAACGGTATCCCGGATTACCAACAACCTTACTCCAGCCAAAATTAGTGTGAAACCAACTGGCAAAAAAGTAGATTAACACATAGCATTTCAGTGTAACTTTTATATAAGGTTGATACTGTCTTTCAAGAGACAGTATCAACATTTGCCTAATTAAATAAGCGCTAAATTTTTAGTTCATCAATACACAATTGCATTTTATAATGTGGCACTGGATGCCATGAGGCTATAAATTCTTCAATGATTTTAAAACCAGCTTTTTGATATACATGAATGGCGCGCTTATTCGCCACCTCTGGGTCGATCAGTACCATCTTGACATCAAAGAATTGACTTAAAATGAACTCTTGTATCATTTGGACAGCTAATCCTTTACCTATGTAATCCAAGTTGCAAATAAATAAATCTAATGTAATTGCGCCCTCTGGATACTCTTCTGATTTTTCAACTTCAGAAGTAATCAGATAAGCAAATGGAGTTTCATTATCATACGCAATCCAATGTGTAGCCCAAGCCTTACCATTACTTAAAAATTGCTCAATATCTTTGATGGTGTTCTTTAACCCTTCACCATGCAGCCATTCACTAATATGTGGTTGATGAATCCATTCCAAAACGAAATCATGTTGTGATTTAACCATTGGTTTGAAGCAGAAACGAAACTCTTTTGAAACATTACTAATCATGCCTAAGATACTCAATTATTGTAAAAATACATAAAATTGTATCATTTTGCTTCGTTAGTTTCTAAAGCTTAAATTTTTTTGTGTCTGTGCGCACTATCAGTTTTTCTATCGCCACTGATGAAAACTGGCGGATGGAATAAAGAATGGCGCCATGACATAATCTGCAATGAGTCGTTTGTCTTTGAAGTTCAAACTATCAGAAATTAAAAATTGAACTCTCTATTGTCTTGTCGCATTTGCTGCGCTTCTGCCTTTTGTATTATCTGTGCCAATCGAGTTTGTGCTTGGGTGTGAAAAGATTGCAAATATTTCATTTGAAGCTCGAATAAGCCTTTCATTGCAGTACCATAGGAGCCATCCGTAGCAAGCCCTTCGCTGATAACACCAGAGTAAAGACAAGCATCTAATACAGCCGTATCAAGGATTTTTATTGCATATTTTAATGGGCTAATTTTTTCCGTATGACCATCTGGAAATGTAAAATCAATATGTGTGAGTATTAACGTGGGATTTTCCTTTATGATTCTCAAATTTCTTTGTAATTTGCATTATGAATATGGGTTATTAGTTCTGCTGCGCTTACATGACGTTGAAAAAAACTGAGCCCCCTTCGACTACTTAAAGCAAGTAATTGTACTTGTTTATTTGGAAGATATTGGTCACCAACTAGCCACAATACTACATCTGGAGTTTCAGCTAGGTCCGCTTTAACATTAGGCATAAGCAAAATCTCAATACAAAATTGTGATTTTTATTTTCTACAAATCATTATAATAAAGCAAGTATGCTAAGCCTCATGACAACTCGGTCAGAAAAATCGCAAATCTGTTTATTGAATTTATATGAGTGATAAACTAAGATGAGTGCGCACAATTTGATCACAAACAAAACAAAGGTTGCAAACATGAAAAAAATTTTGTCTCTTACAGCCCTTTCCATTTTGATTAGCAGCTGTGCTTCTATTCCTGCTGATCCGCAAACAGCACGTATTATTGCTTCACCCAATCAGGTACCCAAGGGATGTAAGTATCTAGGACAAGTTGTTGGAAACCAAGGTAACTTCTTTACTGGAGGCTTTACTTCTAACCGTAACCTAGAAGAAGGGGCAATGAATGATCTTAAGAATAAAGCAGCAAAATTAGGCGCAAACTACATTCAATTAGTTACCAATCGCGCAGGAGTGACTGGCTCTATGAGTGGCTCTTTTAATAAACACGGTGGTTTTATGAGTGGCGGCTCGGAACAAACTAACGTCACAAACTTAGGAAATGCATATTTTTGCCCACCAAAATCAATTGGATTAGAATAACACTTCATACTTCTAGGTGCCCTAATAACTTACGGCACCTAGTATCAAGCAGTCCTTGATACTGGTATCCTTCACAACCAAGCGCATCGCACTTCGAAATACACTCCCATACTTGTCGCATCCTGATTATATGTTTATCATAATACTTCATTTGTGCGCTTCAAAATGATGTATGCAAAACGAACTAAATAATGCATTTACTTATAATTACAAACAACCTGGCGAATATCATTTTAGCCTTGATTCAATTCACCTTGCGAGATTTGTCGCAACACAATTGCAATCCCACACAGACCTTGGTTCATTACGTGTATTAGATCTCTGTGCCGGCTGCGGGGTCATTGGATTTGAATTATCGTGGCATCTTCAAGCCATCCAACAGATTGACTTTATTGAGGTCCAAGATATTTATACTGAATATTTTTATCAAAACTTGGCTCACATCAATCGACCTGAATTGCAATTTCGCTGGCATCTTTTAAATTATGATGAATTACATCAACAAAAATGGAAAGACAAATTTGATTTGATAATCAGTAACCCCCCCTATTTCCTAGCAGGTCACGGAGTGCTTTCACCCTCTGAATTTAAAAATCGTTGTCGATTTTATTTAGATAGCTCTTTTCAGAATTATATTCGAGCGTTAGAAAATTCACTTTCGAACCAAGGTAAGGCTTATTTTTTATTACGCCCATTAAAACATCATGGTTTTGATTTATTTTCTGATATACAAAAAATACTACAGGAAACAGCTACAACAGTAAGAAAAATATCACATATCCGAGGTACAGATATTATTTTATTAGAAAAACTGAATTGACTATTTTTCAAATAGGTAAGAGTAACCCGCTTGCTTACAAACGGGGACTCATTCAGCTAAAAATACCGAGCACTAACTAATTATTGAAGAAACCAGAATATCATATTTTGAAAATCGCATCGAAACCGATGGTTCTTCAATATAACAGCCATCATGAGGAACTAAGACCCCATAAGATAGCTTCCCATGGAACTTAACACGACAGTAATAAGTTGCGCGTTTATTAACAATGTTATTAGTCACTGCATTCACTGGAATGCGGCCATTTTTGACAGGAACCCATTTTTCCACCTTTTGCGGAGCGGGACGCAGCGGAGGTACGGGCGTGACTGAATAGTCGCTAATAAGAACTGTATAATTATAAGGCCCAGGATAATAATACATGGGAGGAGGATAATAATATTCTGTATAGACTGGAGGGAAAAATACTGTGGTGGTAATTGCGGCCCCAAAGAATGCGCCAAAGAAAAAATCATTACCCCAACCCCAATAAGGTCCGGGACCCCAATAATATCCAGGCCCCCAATAAGGCCCAGATCCCCAGTACGATCTTCCTGCCCAATAGTGGTTATATCCATTATGCCAGTATCCACTATGCCAATTACCGTGATTCATCCAATTTGCATTGCCTGCAAATTCTTTATTTATATATCCATTGTGATGAAAAGCACCTGGATGATTTATCTCTGCCAATGTGTGGTTAAAAGGATGAACTGGATGTGTGTATCTCTGCAATGTATGATGTGTTTGTCCAAAAGATGGGCCTTCCTGGAAACCATGATAATACTCGTTTTCCCTATAGCCTCCCGAGTATTCCCTTGTATGATAATTATTATTCTGGTGATACATTTCAGCACCATGCGAAAAACCGCCCCCTGAAAAACCACCACCTGGAAATCCACCATGCTCATGAAAACCACCACCTCTAAACGAATGGGCCCAGCTAGGAGTATTCATAGCTAAAAACAGAATAATACAAAATAACTGAATGAATTTTCTCCAGAGTATCTTATTTGAGCTGGAACCCAATGTTCCTATAAACTGGTCATGTCGAACATCTAGCAATGCAGAGGAATAATTTAAGCATGTCCCTACTTTTCTATACATTTTGATCCATCCTGTTTAAGTCGATGTGTTCATTAAGCGCATTTTAACTAACTGTTGATTTTTACCAATCTTTTTTACGCCTGCTAACAGATACTATATATAAAAATAAAAAGCCGCTGATGATAACAACGGCCTTTTATGAATAATTGATATAGAAAACCCTGCTTATAGGCGTTTAAATATTGAGACAACTTAAGGATAAGGTTTTCTTAATTCTTGAGGCAGCTTATCTAAGAATTCTTGATCAAAACTTGTCCCCCAATTCATAATTTGCCAACCATTACTTTCTTTATGCAAATAAACCATGGCATTATCCGTAATAGGTTTATTGGGGACTACTTCGGCATAAGCATAGTCTCCAACACATTTTTTTGCGTAAATAGTAACGTCTTTTGATGATATATCGGTTTTTACGATGTAATTCGTGATTGCCCGTTTTATTTCTTTGTCAGCGTTTGGGGTGCAGGAATACTGACCAGCTGCATAACAAGAGATAGGAGCCATTACCACGAATAAAGCCAATAATTTATTACGCATATGAGTGTTTCCTTCATCAGATGATTACTGTATGTTAACCTATATCTAATCCCCCTTGAAGCATCAATAAGTAGAAGAAATTATTTATGGAAATTAATATTACCAAAAAAGAATATGAAGCATTACTGGATATGTTATATGTAGCTGACTGGGTCATACATGCATGTGCGATAAAAAAAGCAAAGCAACATGAATATGAGGCTTTAAAGCAAAAATTTCTATCTTATTTTAAAGAAATGGATGCCAGTGACAAAATAGAGTTTTCCTCAGAGTTAAATGAGTATTTTGAAACTGCAGAATATGAAAAATCTTTGAATGATACGCTTATCGAGCCTTTTGAACATGAACTGTTTTGGGATGAATTAATTCAGAAGCTGGGTGAACGAGATGTAATTCGTACAATTGGAGTTGAGCAATACAGAAGAATGAACTTTATCGATCGAATGAAAAAAGTCGAGGAAGTCAAAAAACAATATGCTCAGGAATTTGATAAACATGGATTAGAGCATCTTAAAATCGAATCTTAATTGCTTCACTTGATTATTTATGCATTTAACTGAACTGCACATGTTTTTATACGCTATAGTATAAACAACATCCTTATTTGAGAGTCCTATGGTAGACATCATTAATCTTAATAAAAAAAGAAAGGCAAAAACTCGCTTGGAAAAAGAAAAAAAAGCGTCTGAAAATCGCATTAAATTCGGAAGAACAAAAAAAGAAAAGCAAATCGCAAAAAAAGAGAATGAACGTGATGAACGACACCTAGATGGTCATAAGCTGGAAAAAAAAGAGGAATAATAAAGAAAACAACTCAAATCACTCTATGCCGCACGCCCCCAGCATTCAATTTTTCCTCAAGCAAATCATAGTTGTTAACAGATAAATCACACATAAATATATACAAAAAAATCTGTTTGTTTAAAATTTGACCAACCAAGAAAGGTGGTCTACATTTATAAAACTTTGTTTTAAATACTTGGATGTTTCAATAATGATTGTTTCTAAAAATATGGTACACGATATTGCAATCAGAGCAAAAGATTTTGCAAGAGGTATTATAAATGATGAGGACTCGAGTTCAACCAGCTTAAAAATGAATAATCATTCTCCTCAAAAGCAAGAGGCGATTGCAAGAGATGTTTGTTTAATGAGAGGTGGAGCAACGCGTCATGAAGGCTTAGAATATGGATCAGTCCACTGGCACCAAAGTCTTTCTGATCCGAAACATGGTTTTGGTAAAGAAAGACCAGAAGAAATAGCTCCTTCAAATCCCCAACCTCCCCGAAAAAAGAGCAGGTACCGCTCAAGTCTCAGACAGGCATGTGACGATTTTCTTGATGAGTCTGGTGTTGTTCAAGCGAGCAAAAAAGGTAATTGTGGCGAATATGCCATGTTAGCATTGAAATATGTTGTAGAGCATAACAATTCCAATAGTGCACAAATAAATGCTGAATGTTATGAGGTTCAGGGAGGAGATCATGTATTTCTAGTTGTAGGAAGAGATCCAGCCAGCAACCCCAAGGATCCTTCTACATGGGGAGAGTCCGCATATATATGCGACCCCTGGGCAAATGACGTTTATGAGGCAAAGGATTATTTAACCAAAACCAAAGGGTTTTCTACGAGTGCTGTTTCGCCACCGGCACAATTCCCAATTATAAATAAAACGATTGATTTTGACCCTCAAGAACATAGCTTGGCCCCCCAGCAAATTAATCCAAATTATAATACAACATACTTAAACCAGGCTCTGAATTCTGATCTCACGATAAACAAACAACACTATCTAGAAAGCATCACAAATCTATATGCTCGAAAATCGGCAGCCTTAACGGAAATTGTAGAGAGAAATATTACTGAATTGCAGCAAGCCAGTTCAGTTCTCTCAGCAGAAAAAAAGGCGATATTTGATAAAAAAATAACTGACTTACAGACGCTTAAGTCTTTAATTAATCAAAATTTTGATGAAATGGATAGGAACATAAAGGCCTGTAACCCAAAGGATCAAGAGTTGATGGACTCTAATCCTGTATATAAAAACAGAAGAGTTCTTGAAAATCATTTAGAACAATCAATAGTAAAATTAAAAGAAACAATGAAAGTAACCCCTGAAGAGGAAGAAACTTTGAATAAAGTTAATTTTTTGAACCAAAAGGGCATAAGTTTCATACAAAAACTCAGCGAAGGATTGGATTGTCTCAATAATGGAATAACAAAAAAAATAACAAACAGTCAGAGAACTACCAAACTTAAATTAAAAGACGTAGAGAATATGACAGACAGCACCCCTGTAAAGCGTGATAAAGAAGAAGCTTTTAAAAAGAAAGTTGAATCAGTACTCTCTGAAGAAGATACAAGTGCTCTTACAGAAAAACTATCCGATGAGAAAACTGACAGATTAAATCCTAAACATGTTTCCGAACGTGAAACATCGTCGGCTGAAGCAAAACCCGATGTACTCTGTTCTTCCGATAGAGAAAAAGAACCTGAGACACAACAGACCAAAGAAGATAAGGAATCTCAAAAAGATATAGAACTGGAACATGCTCCCCAACTTTCAGCGCCAACCAGTTCACTCGCTCCCCCCAACACATCAAATAATGTTGTCTCATTAGAGTCTTTTTTAGATAAGGTTGATATGAGTTCCCTAAACCAAATATCACATCAAGCAGAGAAACCAGCTGCAACAGATAAGAAAGTACAAGGTAGAATGGCTCAATTATGCTGATTACTTGTCCTAATATGCATTAGTAAATCGGAGTAGCCTGAGCTAAAATTAGTAGTATTACTTCATGCTCGTTAAAACACGGAAGGAGGACGAAAATGAAAATATTGATGGTATTAACTTCCCATGACCAACTCGGCAATACTGGGCGAAAAACTGGCTTCTGGCTTGAAGAGTTCGCCGCACCTTATTATGTTTTTGCTGATGCGGGAGTTCAACTGGTGTTGGCTTCACCGAAAGGCGGACAACCTCCAATCGACCCTAAAAGTGATTTACCAGAAAATCAGACTCCCGCTATGGAGCGGTTCAAGAAAGACGAGGTGGCAAAAAAAGTGCTGTCGCAAACGGCAAAGCTTGCCGACATGAAGGCAGAAGATTTCGACACAATATTTTATTCCGGTGGTCATGGCCCTATGTGGGACCTTGCCGAAAGTCCTGTTTCAATAAGCTTAATAGAGTCTTTCTACAATTCTGGCAAACCGGTTGCCTTGGTATGCCATGCCCCTGGCGTTCTTCATCGGGTAATGTACAAAGGCGCACCACTTGTCAAGGGCAAACGCCTGACTGGTTTTTCCAACAGCGAAGAAGAAGCCGTGCAACTGACACATGTAGTGCCATTCCTTGTAGAGGATGAGTTAAAACGACTTGGAGGCCTCTATGAAAAAGCCCCCGACTGGCAAAGTTTCGTCATCGTTGATGGTCTACTCATCACAGGACAGAATCCTGCTTCCTCCACTGCTGCGGCTGATGCGCTTCTAAAACTGATGTCACAGAAAGAAAAAGCAGCTTAATTTTAAGATTTTGCCATCTCAACACCGCATAATGGATTGTCGGGCTAAGGCCCGACCTACGCTTGCTAAGGAAAATTTTTTAGCATTTACAAGCCAGAGCCACTTATTTCAGATAATTTTAACTTAATGAACCATCCTTAATGGATCATCAGCAGTCAAATCAGGCTTTCCTTTCTCAGTATTATCATTTTCCTGAAAAAAATGATGTGGATTCCTTTTTTCACACTGGCTTTTCACGAAGGATTGAATGCTTGCAAAGAATGCCTCTGGAACATCAGACTCCATTGAGTGATCCGCATTAGGAAACACAATCAATTCATTATCAGGTATTCTGCTCGCCATGAATTCGGAATGTCTTTTATCGGTAATCCAATCTTCAGCACCTACTAAAATGAGCGTTTTGCATGCTATTTCATGCAAACGCTCTTCATAATTAAATGTTTGTAAAAATTTACTAAATCCTTCATTCAACGGCTCATGAGCAAAAATATACTCCGGAGCGGGCCGACTTACAGGAAGATTATGTCTTTTTCTCCAGGAATACATAGAATCCATAACATCAAAAAAATGATCCAGTTCTTCATCACTTATAAAACTTCCCGCCCATAGCTGCTCACAGGCTTTTTGTTGTTCCGGGGTACCTCGTTCTTTAACATTGAGACGCGCAGTTTCAAGGTTTCTAAAGCTTGGAGAGCCTGCCGCCAAAATAAGGCTAGAAACATGTTTCGGATATTCCAAAGTATATCCTAATGCACACATGGCTCCATAAGATTTACCCAATAAAACTATTTTATCCAGATTGAGATGTTTACGAATTTCATTAACATCCTGGATGTAGTTTTGCATGGTATATGATGTGGGATCATTTTTATCACTTAAGCCACAGCCTCTGGGATCGATAAATACTATATTGCTTGTTGTACATAGGCACTCATAATCCTTGTAATGAGAATGGTTAGCACCTGGGCCACCAGGAAGCATAAAAACGTAAGGCATTGTGTCGAGATTGCCCTCATTTTCACTGACTATACGTATATGCAACCTGGTTTTCGGTGCGTTATCCCGCACAGGGATATCAATAAATAAATCCTTAGCCCACATGTAATTCTCCTGATTCAAAAATAAAGTCTTGCATGACAATAAGTTAATTTGGTATTCATCTTCAACAATAAATTTTTTAATATCCTCTGTTATTTTTACGCCTTTAACATTATCCCAATATTTTGGCAAATACACAGTTTGCAGTTATTAATAGTATAAAAAAGATAATATAAGTTATATTTATGCGAATCTTTCCATAATTCATCGTGATGCCTTTTTAATATGATTCATTGTGTTATTTTGTTACAATGCCTTATTTTAAATAAAAATATACTTCATGGATAAACCCAAAAACAAAATGACTTCCGTCTCAGCCACTCAAGAGCTAAGAGCCCTGTTTGAGATCGACAATTCCAACAGACAAGCTGCCTGGTATAATCGTCTCATAACGTGCCTACCCCACGCTGTCTTCACTAGTGGTGATCCTGAGATCATCTTCAATCCTGCAGGCCTCACTTATTATAATCTTGAGCTTACTGAATCCATCCCTGAAGACTGCAGTACCATAACAAGCTATACCATTCCTGAGCTCATCGATACGTTCTTAATCAACGAAGGGGTTGGCATAGCCATCGAGGCACGTAATCCCAAACAAGCTATCGATCTCAGCTATGGCGACATCCTGGGTTTTCATCTCTATCGGACGTTTGCTGAACCAGAGGATCATCCTTTCAAAACAGACAAACCGCATGCCCATCTTATTCGCGAAGGCACTGACATCCTCATCAGTGACGTGCCAGTGCAGATCCTGCCTGTTACCTCAATAAAATTACTTGAAGCACTCATGCATCATTTCGGTATCAACGATGCCAAGGTCAAGCTCGTCTATCTCCCTGAAACTGAGCAGAATGAGTTAGTCTTCTCGATTGACCAGAATCAATCTGCACCCGAAAAAATACAAACGCTGATCCAAAAACTAGGATGGTTTTTACCAAGGTATTACTCATATTTGGCTTGTGATCTGAACAACGTATCCTCTTTGGTTGGAAAACACTAGAAGCAAGTGAGCAGTTTAGAATTAGCAAGTTATTCGTAAATCGTTAGATCAAACATGGTTTCGTCAAAACCATATAGTGTAATTTATATATGGGCATTCCAATTCGAATACTAAGCTAGACATCATAAACTACCCGCTTTAGTAGGTTGAATTACATTATGCCATTTAAAGTTTTCAAACAATCGCTAAAAAATAAACTTTTGAGTGTATCTTCTTATTAATCAATCAACTGAGTGCGTCTCCTAGTCAGCGTAGGCTGGGCTGAAAGCCCAGCAACTCTATTGAGTTACACTCAAAATGTACACAGACCTATGCGAGTTTATCGTAGCAAACTAGGCCAAATTGTAAAAAATATGAAAGGAAAGGCAATTATATGAAATCATAAAAAACAATATGATATTATTTTGTTGCTAGTTCGAAACAAATCCTGCAAACAAGCGGTAGGCCTCGAACATGCGAATTACAACAAATTCTAGGAGTTATTATGTTAAAAAAAGCCATCCTGACTACTCTTTCCATTGCTAGCTTGTCTGCATTTTATCCTGCTTACGCGGATCCTGATTTAAGTTGTAAAATACAAGTTGCAGTTTCAACACCACCTATTGAGAGAGATCAATATGTTGCTTTTAATGTAGTAAATGATTATGGATTTGGTCTATCAACTACGCTTAGGGGTGGTAGTCAAGCACAATTTATTGAAAAAGTACCTTGCTCATCAGCGCCATTAACTATTAGCGCAACCCCTTATACAGTACCAAACGGCATGTTACAAACAGCCTCTATTGGTCAATGTGTTTTAAAATCCGGCCCCGTCATGTTAAATAGTCCAGAAAATAGTGTTTCTGTAGTATTCCCTTATGACTTTGAATGCAAGCCTATGAAGTAGGCTGTTAATCAAAGCAAACAGGCTCACGCATTTTAATCAAGCGAGCGTAGGCAGGGCTGTAAATCCTACACTCGCTACAAAGTCTCATGTTTTGATGGGCCAATAATAGTAGTAAATATCTTATCTGCTATATGTCATCTTCATCATCGATTTTAGGACCAATAAAATTTATTAAAACAGTTACATTCAAACCTAACTTAGGTGCGTAAATAAATAAACTGTGATATCCCAAAGTTCCACCACTATGTGTCCACAGCGCCCCGTAATCAGGATCATATCTGAAGCGTGCGTGACTAAAGACAGAGCGGTTATTTAGCCTATAGCCTCAATGATTTTAGGAGGCGACTTAATGATAAATGGCACCAATAAACTAGACACTGTCAAACAAGCCTTTAGGCACTGGCGAGCCACAAGAACAAAGCGCGGGCAAATCCCCGATGAGTTATGGGAGCAGGTCAAGGGACTATTGGGTGATTATACGCCTTCGAAAATCGGCATTCATTCAAATAGCGATGCACCTTGTAGTGTTGAGCTTCATCGTCCCTGTGGCAGTATACTGAAAATCAATGCAGTACCGATGAGTAGGGTATCAAAGCTCATGCTGGATTTTCTGGGTTAACGATGCTGCAGATTACCCCACAACATCGGTTGTTATTGGCAGTAGAGCCCGTTGATTTTAGAAAAGGCATCGATGGCTTAAAAGCCTTATGCCGCCAAAAGCTTCTTGATGCCCCATTTAGCGGTATCGTATTTGTTTTTACCAATCGCATGCGAACCTCAGTGAAACTATTCGTGTATGATGCGAGTGGTTTTTGGCTCTGTCAGGAACGGTTCAGTCGAGGCAAATTAGCTTGGTGGCCTAGTGGATTGAGTCCTTCAATTCAATTACGCTCCAGTGAGTTATTGATACTGCTTGCCCAAGGCCATCCCATAAAAGCAAGCCTTCCAGACGATTGGCGTTCTATGGCTTATGCGGCCAGTGATGATTCTAATGAAGCCAACGTGTTTTCGTAATTCCAGGGAAGCCCGCTGGGCCAAAATATAATAATTGTGATATTTTGATTAAGTTTGGAGCTGATCTTGATCAAGGATTATTAGGTGTAATTTGCTGTTGCTGTGGTTCTAACCTAATTAATATATCATTAAGTTTAGAAATAACAGTATCAATGTCAGGACGCTGAGTCGGATCTTCCTTTGTCATTTCTTTTAAAATTTCTTTTATCTCATTACGCAGGTCAGTTTCTTCTGACGACGGAATGACCTGAGAGTCTTGGATGTACTCAAATAAATTAAATCCCATCTTGTCCGGATCGTAACATCCATTCTGCTGTATTTGTTCAAGCGCGAATTGAACAACCTCCTCACCACTCTGTGCATTTAACTGATCCGGAAAGTAAGAGTTAGGATCTAAATTTGGGTTTAAACACGCGATTAACAATACCCCAAGTTGAAAGATGTCTCTTGCAGGAGTTACTAGGACAGCATTTGAAGATGTTATTTGTAATAGCTCTGGGGGTAAAAAGGCTGGGCTGCCATAAACAGTATCCTTTTCACCAACTTTTAAAGCACTATCTACATCTAAAAAATTAATTGTAGACCCCTTCACAGATAGATAGGCCCGTATATTCTCTAGTTTAATATCTCTGTGAACAAAATTTTTATCGGAAATTTGTGTTTTATATGCTTCCAATATAGGAAGCATGACACGTTTAACCATTGTTGCAGTATCAGGATCAGCATTACTAATAAAATCGACAATTTCTACATTTAGATCGTTACCTTTTAACTTATTCATGAGTGCATAACTTTTTGAAAATAAACCGAGTTGAGCGTGGGATTTTTTAACCTCGATAGGAGGTTGCATGCCTATATGACTAAAGTTTTTCGTTTGCTGATAAGCTGCAACTGCTTCTGAGTGGCTATATGGAGTTGCACCCGTATTTAGTATCTTCTTTTGGGCGTACTGGGTGTTTTTTACTCTAATAGCCTTGTCCTCACTTGGTGTATAGGTAACCTTACTACTCGCTATATCAACCTCAATATAACCCATAGCTCCTCTAGCCTTACTGAAAGCCCCTTTTCCTAGAAAGTCTTTACTTATAACATAGTACTTTTTAATGTTAGGATTAGTATTTTCTTGATCAAGAATCAAATTATGAGTTATTTCTAGTTCGAGAGAAGGTGTCACCTTATGTTCTCCCTTCTTTTCTAGAAAAGCTAAATCATTCTTAATCAGATAATCACCTAATGCTTGAGCTTCTTCTTGGGAATTATTAATCAAAGTGGGATCAATTTTAAGTTTCATGGATAGATTCGAATTAACACAACGTGTTTAAATTATAGGCCATTTTTTAATAATAGTTTCTGAGGGGATTACGATATAGAAAAATAGATTAGTTGATTTTAATTGAAGCAAAAGAAGGGAGGGAGAATGACAATAAAATAATTAACTCAGACTTCATTCCAGCATCTACCCAATGGCATCTGATGGAAGAGCTGGGTGTGCGTTGTTGGTATTCTCAACGTTAGAGGAACTCGCCGCCAATGGCTCTTTAATTCACAATGATGATACGGTTCTTAGAATCATAGATACGATTCGGCACAACAGACTAAACCCTGATAAAAAACGAACTGACATGTACACCACAGGAATATTGGCACAAAACGGCGCCCATAAAATAGCACTCTTTTATAACAGCCAACGTCACTCTGGCGAAAACATGGAGCGCCTTCTTAATAAGCGCCATAAGAATAATGGCAAGGTCATCCAAATGTGTGATGCGCTAAGTCATAATATCCCAGAGACTCATGACACTATTGTATGCAACTGCCTGTCTCATGGCTTTCGGAAGTTTGACGAGTTACAGGCCTTTTACCCAGGATACTGCATACCCATCATGAAATGGCTTTCAATTCCATTTAAGATAGATGAAGAGTCAAAACAACTGGGGCATGATGAAGAGCAGCGCCTGGTCTACCACCAGAAGCACAGTTTGCCCGCGATGCTTGAGGCTAAAGAATACATGGAGAGTCTTTTGTCTTCCAAACAAGTCGAACCCAATGAGTCCTTAGGCAAAGCTATAAAATACATGCTGAAGTATTGGGAAAAACTCACCCGTTTTTTACAAACTTCCGGTGCGCCCATCCACAATAATGACATGGAACGAGGGTTGAAAATCCCCATCAGAGGCCGTAATACTCTGACTTTGTCAAAGACATTCAAAATCGTTTTGTAAACCGCATATTAATTTTTGCGAAATATGAATCTATTATGAATCAAGTTCAACAAGGTTTATTACCACCAACATTAGCAGAAAAAATTACCCAAGAATATTTGCTGCAAATTAGGCATTTAAGTAAGCAACATCCAGAAAAACTAAAACTTGATCCTCACAATTTATTACGTCAAATTCGATTTTTTAAGGATAGTTCCAAAGCTGAGATTGAGGCAGCCATTCAATTATTAAAAGAACATCATGCTCCTCCGGAAGAAATTGTTATTCGTCAGGGAGATACCGGGGACTCATTATATCTCATTATGCGAGGAGTTATTCGAGTTATAAGGGAAGATGATAATCAAAATATCGAAGTTGCAACATTAATGGCCGGTGATTTTTTTGGAGAACTCGCGTTGTTGCATCATATTAAACGTACTGCTACGTGTAAAGCAATTACTCCTTGTATACTCTATATCTTGACTAAGAACGATTTTGAAATTCTCATAAAACGTTTTCCAAACATGCAAAAAATTATTTTTGAGGAAGCACGAAAGCGTGAGGAAAAATAGTTTATGAATAACTGCGTATATGAATATGAAGTGAACAAAATCAATAGCTTATATAAAAATCGATTACTGATGCCCTGCTGAAAATTAACTTTGCACCACCTGGTTTCGTGCTAAACTCGCGTACTCCATATAAGCTGTTCTTAATGTAACGAATTTATAATAGTGTTGCTTGTCGGTTATCCCCCTTCAAGTAAATGACTTATCTCCTCACTACGGACTATTGAGGACTGGAACATTCCTAGTTTTAATCATTAAACGGGTTCGTCGTTGAGGTTAAGCCTTAATAAAGGCAGGTTATGTTAATACCTGCACTTTTTGCGCTTTGATTCAGCGAAGAAAACGTTTATTCATCTGTTGTTTCCGTTTTACTTGCTTTTCATAGATTACTTACCCTCATTTTTCCATACATTGTAATAATTTTTAGAGAGAACAAGCTATGCAAAAGAAAATTGAATTACACGAGATAACACCAAACGATATAATTAACCAAATAACCACTACAGGAGCCGCAATTGATCCATTGGTCTTGCTTAAAGAGCAAAATCTGGATAGGTCTATTTTATTGAATGCATTTAATTTGGCTATAGAGAAAGGAGAGTTAAAGGTTATTAAAATTCTCAGTACTTTGCTTATACCTTCAGAGCAAGCACAAAAACAATTGCAAGAAACAACAACCAAGCCTATGAAACATGCTCATTTCATTGCAGAAGAAAAAAAAATCAGGTCCATCACACTGGCTACTTCAGGTATTGAGAAGTCCAATGTTGATCAAGCTATCGAACGACTATCCAGTTTAAATCATGACTCTATTTTGCGTTTTGAAGGCTGTGTTCCAAGAAATAAAAAAGGCAAAACTATTTTTAATATGGAATTTTTTAGCAATCAAAATTTATATGATATCGCCGGTGAGCTCAGCGAGGAAAGAATTTTAGAAATTAGCTTACAGCTCATTTCAGGTCTTATGTATTATGAAAGTAAAGGTCTATACCCGAGTTTTAGGCTTGATAGTATCATGGTTTGCGACATGGGTAAGGTCAAATTTTTAGATGAATTAATTAACTTAGATGAAAGACGAAAAATCCATAATGCAAATGATGGGAGCTTTACGCAAGAAGAACTGTTAAGCGATGCTTTGGGTATTCTTTCATACCCAAAAGAAAAATTTGAGCGTGGTTTTAAAGCTAATTCCAGTTCGGTTGCTGGTTCATTTGGCATTTTATTGCTAGAGATGTTCAAAGGTGAAAAATTTGCTAATCTTGATTATGCTAAAATTCGAGCATTAACACAAAGTTCAATGCAAAATAATCATCCTATTCCCCCAACATGTCCTAAATATTTGGCTGATATTATTAAAGATTGTCTAAAAAATCCTGGAGAACGCCCGACATTATCACAATTAAAGGACAGATTAGTACAGGCACAAGCTGAGTTGACTATGCAAAAAATGCAAAATATACGTCAAGAGAAAAATAATCTTCTTGCAGCAATTCCAACGGATATTTTGAATAGTGAGCTTCGAAAAGCCTTAACCAGCTATGGTGTTTTTGCGAATTCTGATGGGTCAAATCAAAAACAAGTTGTTGGCAACAACAAAAACTATAATGGCTTTCGTGCATAATCTATAGTTGTTAAAACTTGAGCTGACAATTGTTGATTTTTCATCAGTGGTTGTCAGCTCGCGTTTCGTTAAAAATGCATAAATATCTAAGTCTGATTTATTTGTACCATTCATCATAAAGTTGCCTCTTAAAATCATCGAGGCTATAGGCTAACCAGCAGACCCGTCTTCAGTCACGCAGGCTTACCGAAAGATCAGGATCATATATACGTCCCACCCCTAATCCATATCCCATATAATGACTCTTATGAGAAATAGGTTGGCCTTGAATACATTGTTCATCAGCACATACTAAATCTTTCAGCTCCTGCTGTTGTCTTTTGCCGCTCCATCATATATCCATGTGCCATTTCTTCGTAGTGGCATTCCGGATAACATTGCGTATCATAAAAAGTATACTTAAATTCTTGCGAATATCTTTTAAATATCCGCTCATCGATTACTTCCTTTAAAGATTTAAACAATACACTTACTTATTTTAGTAAATTAAACTTTACTGGCTTACCCTTTGCTCCTACGTACAAAAACTATAGAGTTTTGGCACGCCAAACATTACGAGGAATAATATACTAGACTTATCTATATTAAGGGATGAACTTAGGTTGGAGATGAAAAAAATTGCATTAGAAGAAGCTATTGTTGTTCCTGGCCGAGACTTAATTTTAGAACACAAAAGCCATCCCGAGTTTAATCAAAACTTAGTTCGTTTAAAAGATATACATAAGCTAAGAATTGATAGTATGGATGAAGCAGGGATTGATTTATCAGTACTCTCCGTAACAACTCCAGGACTACAATCATTAGCTCTAGCATCACAACTAGAGTCTTGCGCCCAAAAGTGGAATGACTATTTAATAGACTGTGTCACACAATCTCCAAGTAGATTTCGTGCCTTTGCCTGCATACCTACTTACGCCCCAGAGCTTGCAATCAATGAGCTTGAACGCCTTAAAGGTGTTCAAGAAATCGTTGGCTGCCTAATTAATGGATACGATAGCAGTGGCTATACTTCTGCAAAATACCTGGATGACAGTGCTTATGATGAATTTTGGGGCTACATTAATGATAACAACATCCCAATTTATATTCACCCCAGAGGGATTCCTGAGGGAAGAGTAGCTACTTATTCACCATATCAAGCATTACATGGCTCAACATGGGGATTTCATATTGAAACGGCCGAACATGTTTTGCGCCTAATGCTGTCAGGGCTTTTTGATAGGTATCAAAACCTTAAAATCATCATTGGACACATGGGGGAAATGTTAGCATTTTGGGCTTGGCGACTCGATCATCGACTAAAAGAAGAAGGTTGGCTTGAAAAATTGCAATGCAATAAAACAATTACAGAATACCTAAATTCTAATATATTCTTAACAACCAGTGGTTTTTTTGATACTCCATCTTTGATGCATGCAATTGCTACAGTTAGCATAGATAGAATCATGTTCTCAGTTGACTACCCTTATGAAGATAACTTGAAGGCAAGTCAATGGTTAGATTCACTACAATTGGATGATGAAGATAAAATGAAAATAAGTTACTTAAATGCTGCTAAATTACTAAATATATGAATTTCGCGAGTCCTTTGTTATGTGACAACCATAATCCTTATTGCGGAGCGGCATATCGATATCATGTGTTTTGCGACACTTGTAGTCTTGATATAGAACAGGAAGAAATCGGGAGTTTTGCGGAACATTGCTATGTATGAGATTCAATAAATCGGTTTTTCAAGGGTTGAACTATTTCGAGGTCAGTTTTCTAGCTTAAAGTCTACTTTTCACAGTAATCAGACATAATGAATGTCTACCTGTAACCTTGGGTGAGCCCTCCCCTCCTGGCTCATATCCTAATTAATTTTTCAACTTCCGTATGTTAAATTGAGTTTATATAAATCAAATAATGTCACTTCATTAGGAGGGATTAAGCCCTTATTATTATGAAAAGTATAACTACAGGTTTTATCTAGGTGACTCGAGATATTCAACAATTTGAAAGAATTAAAAAAATTTTTCTTTTCTAGTGCAAATAAATCGCATACTTGACAAAAAACAAGCAAGATAATAAAGTAATTACCATTTATTTAAAGTAGTTGAAGTTGGTTTAAATTATGACCACAGGGCAAAAAAAAATTTCATCTTCTAACAATACTAACAATGGAATCCCACCTTCAATTATTCATTTTATTTGGATTGGAGGGACTCTTCCTGAAAAATATTTATTAGACTCTTTGATTAAATTGGGATTACTTGCTAAAAAACATGGGTTTAAAGTTTATTTATGGGTAGATGATTCTAGAAATTTTAGTAAGGCTATATCTAGATTAGCCTATGAAAAGTATCAATTTGATTTACAGATTACGCCAAACAATTTAGGAATTGAGTTAAAAGATATTCGTTCACTTATTGAAGAGATGCAAACAGATCCATTTTATCAGAATGACAATCGATTCAAGGATTTTTTATCTTATGTAAATCGTGAAATGATTGGCTTTAAAAATTTGGCCTCTGCAGCCGATTTTTTACGTTATGAAATTTTACGAGTAAAGGGAGGTTATTACTTCGATCTTGATACTGTGTTTTTGAAATTTAAGAATTTAGAATTAATCCCTGAGCCCTTACCTTATGGCATTAAACTTCATGGATTTGTAAACCATAATGGTGAATTAACTTCTGTCAATAATGATGTTATTGTCGCTATTCCTCATCATCCGGTTATAGAAGATGCTATCCATCATTCAATACAATCTTATAGGAAGCTAGATGGCGAAAATCAAGATTTTGATTATATATTAAGAATGCTTAAATTTCCTCTTCGGAAGGATCATACGAAAATGGATTTAAAACGCTATCCTTATTATCCCCCATATTTTGGCCACAATAATATGTTTTTTAGTAAACGATGGGACTACACTTTAGATTCCGCAGGCCCAAATGCTCTTATATTTGGCTTGAATAACTATATAAAAAATATACAAAATAATAGTCCCGATATACCTCTAGGAACTATTTATAATGATTTAGTTATTAATCGAGTGACTAATTGGCCAGCACAGGAGTGTGAGCATCTTAGTTTAAGTAATATTCCTTTTAGAGGAGCTTCTGATCAGACATGGACAAACTCAAACTATAGAGTAAAAGGTTATGACGATAGTAGTATCCCTTCTTCTTTATTTTTAAAAACGTAAACGATACTCAAGATAAACGAATGAACACTATCTGGTTGGCTAAATTTTAAAAGGCTATGATTAGTAATGAGCAAGCATCATTTGCAGGTATTTTTTTTCAAGTGCTACAGTTTGTTTTTTATCTTTAGGACAAGGATTTTAATTCATAGACATTTGTCCCATATTTGATTGATCCATTGCAAAAGCACATGAACTTATTAATGTGAGTCCTAAAAGTATTG
>NZ_LNYY01000007.1 GCF_001468005.1 Legionella steelei | reverse complement strand
TGCCATTGTAAAGTGTCAACTATGTCCCCGAACATATGTCAGGGATGTCCCCGGTCTATACACTGTTAAGCCCAGCATCGTCTGAGTTAATGCGTACTATCCAAAACTCCATCATGAAGTCTCTACTGTAAGCTAATTAATAAGTAACGTATTCCCGGCTTTTCTTGGCGTTGCTATATGCTTGGCTTAGCAGCCTAGCCTACAGTTAGTGAGTTTTTTTGCTGACAGTCTACTCGATATGAGGAGTCTCTAGGATTAGACGAAGCCGTAATCCTAGACTCATGATGCCTTTGCTGGGCTTATACATACATGTAGGTATAAAAGCTTAAGTTGAAGCTATTACGTAAACGCTTGCTATCCAGGATATTAATGCTTAAATGAAGAAATTAAAGCTGGATTACTTGCCTTGCGTCAACATTAAAAATTCAGCACGGCTTGTTGGGTTATTACGCATTTCACCAAGCATTACTGAGGTGGTCATTATTGAGTTTTGCTTTTCAACTCCGCGCATCATCATACACAGATGTTTTGCTTCAATAACCACAGCCACGCCACGCGCACCAGTAATTGATTCCAAGCAGGTTGCTATTTCCGTAGTTAAACGTTCCTGAATTTGCAGGCGTCGAGCGAAGTAATCAACGATACGCGCCATTTTTGATAATCCGATTACTTTTCCATTAGGAATGTATCCAACATGACATTTGCCGAGAAATGGGAGTAAATGGTGTTCACACATAGAATACATTTCTATGTCCTTGACGATGACCATTTCATTCATGTCCGAATCAAAAAGGGCATCATTGACGATGTCATCTAGATTTTCATTATAACCCTTCGTTAAATAACGAATTGCATTGGCGGCACGTGCAGGCGTATCAACCAATCCTTGCCGAGTTACATCTTCACCTAATTGTGTTAGCAGTTCTTTATAGAGTTTTTCCATAGTTATTTCCTAGCCAGGGGGCCAAGTCATATGACGTCCGCCCAGTAAATGTAAATGAATGTGATATACTGTTTGGCCACCATCGGGATTAATGTTAAAAACTAATCGATATCCTGCGTCACTTATTCCTTCAGCTTGAGCAATTTTTTTTGCCCCTAAAATCATTTTTCCCAACAGGGCCTGGTTTTCATCGCTGGCGTCATTCAGTGTAGCAATATGTTGCTTCGGAATAATCAGCAAATGTTGAGGTGCTTGCGGGTTAAGATCACGAAAAGCCATTATCTCACTATCTTCGAAAACTACTGATGCAGGAATCGCACCTTGTGCAATTTTGCAAAACAAGCAATCCATGGGCAATCTCATTTTGATTAAAAGAGCTATTATACATTGCATTGCTGATAATGCGACAGCTTCTCTTTGCCTTTTGATGTGTTTTTTCGCATAATAGCCGCTTTATAGCGTAATTCTACATTCGTGCCATGATCATTTTTAAAATGAAAATCGCTCAGTATGCTGGGAATTGCTTTGAGATTGAGTGCTCCAAAAAAGGCATATGTTATGCTTTTAAAAGCCAGGTTATTTTTATTCAACAAGAGGGGAGATGAATAAATGAGTTTAATGAAAATTAGCAGTGGTCGTGACTTACCCAAAGAAATTAATGTAATTATTGAAATTCCTATGCACAGTGAACCTGTAAAATATGAAGTAAATAAAGAATCTGGGGTGTTATTTGTTGACCGTTTTTTATCAACACCAATGTTCTATCCCGTTAATTATGGTTATATCCCAAACACTTTATCTGAAGACGGAGACCCTGTTGATGTGTTAGTTATAACTCCAGTTCCCCTTGTTGGTGGCTCAGTGATTCCATGTCGACCAGTGGGGATGTTGCAAATGACTGATGAGTCAGGTGTTGATGCTAAAATTTTAGCCGTTCCTACCAATAAACTCACTAAAATTTATGAATCGATTCAAACACACGAAGACGTTCCCCAACATTTATTAAACTCTTTAGAGCACTTTTTTAGCCATTATAAAGATTTAGAAGAGGGTAAATGGGTGAAACTAAACGGTTGGGTTGGTCCTGATGCTGCATTTGAAGAAATTATGACCAGTGTGGCTCGTTTTAACGGTAAAGAAAAAAATAGATAAATTTTTGCCGATATGGCGAAAAAATCGTTACTTGGTTAACCGCAGAATTTTGTCGGGCCATGGCCCGACCTACTTGATTTAAGCCACAATGAGCATGAGTAGTTTGTATTGACGCAAGTAATCCAGTAAATAGCCTCTATCATTCAACATTTGCAAAAAAATACCTGAGCAAAACTCACTCTACATAAACGATGCTTCAAATCTAGAACACATGGCTAGATGTTTTTTTTATCCATGTAATGTTAAAATTATTTCAAATAGACGCTATCTCGCTTTCTTTGACACCATATGGTACTTTATTTCGGGTCATAAAAGGCTTAAGGAAATTCGGTGGCATTCCATCTTTCTACATTGTGTATCATACTGCTTTTTTTAATTTTATTGGCCGCTTTTTTTTCAGGCACTGAAATTGGTATGATGTCGATTAACCGCTACAAGTTAAAACATCTGGTCAAAAAAGAAAATAAACAGGCAATAAGAGTAAATCAAATACTCTCCCGACCTGATCGATTATTGAGTGTGGTGTTAATCGGTAATACCTTAGCCAATATTCTCGCTTCAACAATAGCAACGCTGATTGGTCAGCATATTTATGGCGATGCGGGTATTGCTATAGCAACGGCGGTGTTAACGCTGGTGGTTTTAGTGTTTGCGGAAATGATACCAAAAACATTTGCAGCAATTTATCCACAGCAGGTTGCATTTACTACGTCATTGCCTTTGCAAATTCTCCAATTGATTTTCGCTCCTCTTGTGTACATAACCAGTTTTATGTCTAATGGGGTTTTACGTTTATTTCACGTCTCAATTGATAAAATACAAAAAGAATCGTTGACTGGAGAGGAATTACGCTCTGTGGTGCATGAGACAGGAGGCTTATTGCCTGTTGAACATAAAAGTATGTTAATTAGTCTACTGGATTTAGAGCAAGCAACTGTAGAAGATATTATGATCCCTAAATCAGATATCGTTGGGATTGATATCGAGGAACCTTGGTCGGAAATTCTCTATCAATTAGAAACAGCAAAGCATACTCGCTTGCCCTTATACCGTGATTCAATTGATGATTTAGTAGGAATGATTCATGTACGCGACATATTAAATCTGGCGATAGAAAATGAGTTGGATTTGAATAGCCTGTTGGCTGCCGCGGATAAGCCTTATTATATTCCTGAGGCGACCCCCCTCAATACTCAGATTTTAAATTTCAGAAAAATGAAACGACGTAGCTCTTTTGTTGTCGATGAATATGGAAATATTCAGGGCTTAGTTACTATGGAAGACATACTCGAAGAAATCGTCGGCGAGTTTACTACCGATGTAGCTGCATTAAGCCGTGATATTATGCCACAAGATGATGGTTCAGTTATTGTCGACGCCAGTTTAACATTACGCCATTTAAATCGCTTAATGGGGTGGCACTTACCCATGATAGGACCCAAAACTTTAAGTGGCTTAATCGTAGAGCATCTTGGATATATTCCTCCCGCAGACTCATGTTTGACTATAGAGAACTATCAAATGGAAGTATTAAAAGTTGGCGATAATACGATTAAAAGTGTGAAAGTATTCAAAATGAGTAAGAAACGTAAATAAAAACCACGCGTAGGCTGGGTTGTTAAGCCCAGCGGTTGCTGTTCATTCTTATTCGCTAAAATGTGTCTCATAAACCCCCATCACTGTAAGCTCAATTAGCTAATCCTAAGACTTTGCGTTGCTGGGCTTATCAGCCCAGCCTACGTTGTATCAATAAGAATAACGCGAGCGTGAATGATTGCATTTATTTTCTTAAGTTTTCCAATATATTTTTACACTGACTAAGAAACTCTTGGAATTGAGTGTCCTTCACAAAATACCCATCAATATCAAAATTTTGGGTCGCGATTTTATCTTTATTATTATTAGACGTGGTAAGAACAAAAATGCGTACACTATTAAATTCTGCATGGGTGCGGAATGATTGTAAGAACTCTATGCCATTCATTTTAGGCATCATTAAATCTAAAATAATAATCGCAGGCATTATTGCAGTTTCAGTTTTATCATTTATTAATATGTCTAAGGCTTCAATCCCATTTTTTGCGATTTGCAGTGTTAGTGGCAAATTTAATTTACCTAGCTCTCTTTCTACGTAGATACAATCAATTTCATCATCATCAACCACTAAGATATGGGGGATCGTATGTTCATGAGTCACACCACACCTCCCATTTGTTTTGGCCACGTAAAATGAAATACTGAACCTTGATTTTTATCTGATTTGACACAAATACTGCCTCCTTGGGCTTCAATAATTTTCTTGGCAATACTAAGCCCAACACCACAGCTTTCTACAATATCGCGCGGTTGTAGGGTTTGAAACAGTTGGAAGATACGGTCTTGGTACACAAGCTCAATACCAGGGCCATCATCAGCGACAAAAAACTCATAATAGTCGTTTTGTTCTACCACGCCCACTTGAATGTGTCCTTTTTGCAGATGGTGATGTTTCACACTATTATCAACCAGTTCATAAATCACTTCGTGTAAGGGCTTTTTTTCTGCCTCAACCGTAAAAGCACAATGTTCGCAACAGATATTAAAGTCATTTGCAGCCTCTACTTCGTGGGCTACAGTGTTTACTAAGTCAGGGAAATTAATTTTTTCGACTGGTGAGTGTATCGTTCCGGCTTGAGCATATTTTAATAGCCCATCCAGCAAGTTTGACATGCGATACGTGCGTTTGCGTAAGAACGATAGATATTTTCGTGATTGGGGAGTTAATTGGTTCCCTACGTCTTCTTCAATCCATGAAACTAAATGATCAATTGCTGGCAATGGTGATTTTAAATCATGAGACGCTAAATAAACAAATCGCTCCAACTCATCTTCAGCATGTTTAACCAAAATTAAATTTGCAATTCTGGCTTTAAACTCCTTAGTAGAGAACGGTTTAATCATATAATCTTGGGCTCCTTCTTGGAGCATACGTACACATAGTTCATCGTCCGCTTTAGCCGTTACAATCATAATAGGGGTAGACAGTAGGGAAGAATGTTGTCTAATGGCGTGCACCATTTCTATACCATTCATCTTGGGCATCATGATATCGCTAATGATGATTTGAGGATGTAATTGAATTGCTTTATCCAAACCTTCTTTGCCATCTTGCGCGCAGGCGATGCGATAATCGTTGCTTAGAAGCTCACACAAAAATTCATTCATGGCCAAATTATCTTCTACGACTAAGATCAGTGGCAGGTTGACATTACCTTCAGTATTTAGCTGCATAGTCACTATTTTGTGTTGTTTATTCACAATACGTGGTACTTCAATCGTTCTTTGTATTGGTTGTTCGCTATGTACCAAGTGCTCTGTTGGAGCATTTAACGGAATTTGCATGACAAAAAGCGCCCCTCCTAATTTGGCTTGATGTACTTTAATTGTACCTTGATGCAATTCGATAAAATCTTTTGCAATTGTTAATCCTAAACCAGTACCAGTTGAATGACGCATGCTTTCTTCCAATTGAAAGAACCGTTCAAAAATCACTTCTCTAAATTTTGCAGGAATACCTGGACCATCATCTTCAATAGAAAATTCTGCATGATTTTTCCTTTTATATAACTTAAGGCAAATTGTTCCATGAGACGACGTAAATTTTATTGCATTGGAGAGTAAATTTAGGATAACACGCTCGATTTTTTCATTATCCATCTGCATGGATAATTGTTTAGGGAAAGAGCAAGAAATATGCAATCCTTTGGCTTCAATATCCGCTGCAAATAGGGAAAGAATTTTTTTAATAAGGAGGACAAAATCAACGTTGTAATAATTAATTTTTAGTCTGTCTGAATCAAATTTCGCAATATCTAATAAATCATTGACATGCATTAATAAAAGGAGGGCGTTTTCCTTCATTAAGTGCATTTTTTTTATGTGGTCTGGCCCTAATGCTTTATCCTGCAACAAGATATCTATTGGTCCTAAAATTAACATGAGTGGTGTGCGCAATTCATGGCTAATATTGGCGAAGAATTGTGTTTTCATTTGATCAAGTAATGCTAAATGACTGTTCGCATCTTGCAACTGTTTGTTTACTACCTGAATTTCTTGAGCGCGTTGATAAATTTCAACTTCCATCTCACCAGCTCGGGTACGAAGTTCTTCCATTATTTTTAATTGTTCAGAACGCGTGTTTTTTAGCTTGATGTATTCGGTAACATCTTCGACACGATGAAGAATATATTTAATTTTTTTATGGGCATCTAAAACGGGTAAATTTACGGGGCTCCAATACCGTTCTTCATATCCTCCGCCTTGTTCTGTAGGACGACGAATATCATATTTTTGGATAGCCATTGCGTCATGTGTTTTATTCTTTAAAACTCTATTTAATGAGTTACTTAAATTACTTGCTCCATTTGCATGAGGGTCTTCTGGATTTTCTGGAAACGCTTCAAATATATTTTTCCCAATAATTTGTTCCCTGGTTACCATAGTGGCTTGCAGATAATTATTACTGGCTGCAATGATATTAAAATCTATATCCAGCACAAGGTAAAGTCCAGGAGCAGACTCAAAAAGTAATTTAAAATCAATAAGGTCGTTTGTGTTCTCCATTAGGTCACCTCACAATCCATGCACTTTAAGTATAAAATATATACAGCGTATTTGAAAGTCTGTGAGTGTGAGGCAATACTATTTTGTATCGCCTTCTTTGATGGTGACTACTTGGGCTGTGAACATATAACCCCCATTGCGGATGGTTTTAATTAATGCAGGTTTTTTGGCATCCACTTCAATCTTCTGACGAAGCCTGCTTATTTGTACATCAATTCTACGATCAAAAGGATTTAAGTCACTGTTTTTAGTGATCTGTAATAGAAGCTCGCGATCCAAGATACGTTGGGGTTGTTGTACGAAAGTAAGTAATAAGTCGTATTCCCCTACGCTTAATGACAACTCTTCATTCGCATTACTAAATACTTGTCTGGATGCGGGATAAAGCCGCCAATTAGCAAAAACAAGAACTTCTTTTTCATGATCAGATTGTTGCTGTGCACGTAAAACACGCCGGTTAATCGCACTGACACGAGCATGAAGCTCTCTTGGTAAAAGTGGTTTTACAATGAAGTCATCTGCTCCAGCTTCCAGCACTTTGATACACGCCTCTTCGTCTGGAGTATCATTGATAATCAATAAGGGTACTGGGTAATCTGTATAAAATTGATGAATTGCCTGCGGTTCATTTTTTAAAATAGACCAATTAATTAGAATGGCAACAGGCTTCCCCAATCCGTTTTGCATGGGAGTTAATTGATGTTGCTGCATGATATTTATGTTAAATTGAGCAAAGTATTTTTTGAGATCCTCACTCACAGGATCGTTATCAATAAATAATAGATAACTGGGGTGTGGCATTAATTTATTCCCGGTTTTTATAAGCACTATTCGTCATAATTTTGGCAAGATTAGTATAGACTTGCAATTATTTTCGATATTATCCTAGAAAAAGTAGTTGAATCAGCAGTGAGTCGGAGCTTTTAACTGGCTGTAGATGCTCGATTTTCTATGCTGTTGGACATCGGCTCTATCATAAAATATTCCAGATTGGAGTCGGATGTTACTTCAGGACGCCGCTTAAGGAGATAGGATGACTCATCATAGCGCTCAATTTACAAGTTGGTTTGTTACAGAAAATGATCGAGTAAAGGCTTTAACCAAATACGAACTCAATAGATTAAAAAACAACCTTCAAAAACATTTAGAAGATTCTAATGAGTTCGAGGCTTGTTCTGAGAAAATCAGCTTATTGTGTCAGTCTATTGCGAATAAGTATCTTGATTATTTGCAGTTAATTGGCCATAAAGTAGCAATCAATGCACCAAAAGAAGTAGTGACTAGGACTCACTGGGCAGAACATTTTAAGCAAATCGCTCTTTTGGAGCAAAAAATTACTGCGACACTAACTTTTGCAGAACAAAAAGAGCTTTTATTGGAAATCATTTCTTTATATCAATGTATTCAACCTGAAGAGCCTTTAGTTTCTAGGAATCAAATCCCTCTATATTCGCAACAATTACAACAATTATTTTCTAAGCGACAGTTTAATTTATGGCTGGAAGGATTTGTTGATTTTATCAATAAAAATGATGTGGTTCATGCCGAACTCGCAGCTCTATTTCAAGGCTGGAGTGTTGAACAGCAGCAAGAGGTATTGGATTATTTTTCTAATCCAGAATTTGCTGCTTTAGTTAATGCTATTTTCTTTTACAAGATACACCCGGACAAATTGTTTGTTGATGGAGTACATCCAGAAAAGCTTGTTTCGGTGCAAGTGCGTTTAGGAGTATTGCATCATTATATCGAATTAATGCAACAACAATTATATAAGGTTGCTTTACAAAATGACTTGCTTCCAGGAAGCGATTACTTTTTGCATGATGAAGAATTACCTCAAGGTATCATTATCGAGGGCAATGAGGAATTCAGACTGGTGCTGCAGGCTGCAGTTAAGAAATTGAAAGCCAATGTAAATTTAATTCAGGAAAAACATGTGGCCATTGATTGTTTGCATGATCTGATGCGAGCTTATAAATTTTGGTTTAACCCTAATCGATTAATCGATGCGGTGATGGTACTGCAGCAAAATTTATTGTCCAAAATTGTAGCGCAAGAAGAACGAGCGGTTATTTTTCAAGAAAAAATGGTGGTGTTATACAGTCAACTCACTACTACAGAATGTTTGGATCTATATGGTTATTTTGCCAATGATGATACTCGCTATCTATTGTTTACTTTTTTTAAGCTTGCCCAAGGGGGGACTTTCGATTGGTTGCCCTCGCTAAATAAAGAAGAACGCGCTGCAGTAGTCGAGGTATTTGAGGCTTTATACTGTGTGATGGATGCATTACGAATCGAATTAAAAAATCGACATTTGCTTGCTGAAACATATCTTTGTGATTTAGCAAAAATAAACGTTGATATAGACCCGCGTAATCGTGATGCAGTATTTAGAGTGATTAGGATTTATAAGCACGCTCATGTAGTTCCGAGCAATGTTATTGAACAATTATTCCAATCGATTGAAGAGTTTGATTAAACAAAGTGAATAGGTCTGCTGAGCATTCTACTTTTGGAAGCCGCTCATTTCTGAGCGCAAGCGAACGTCAACAGCTACTAAGCGATACCTTATTTTTTCTTTTTTGTTTCTAAAAAGAAGGAGCTTAAATATTTAATGATTAAAGCTCCTAATTTTCTTTCTCTCCCTGATTGAGTCAGGGGAATGCCAATTTTTCGTGAAATTTTGGCTTTTAGCGCAGAGATACCAACCAGTCTTTTCCATGAAAATCCACCACGATTCATTTTCTAAACCTCATTCTCTAAAATTCGCCATTTTGCCTCAATCTAGCGAATTGTAAACAGACCCGAGAATAAATTTATTCATGATCAGCAGAAGGGCTATTGATATGCCAATTATAGATGTAACTATCAATGGTGTTGATGTGCTTAAGTTGGCTTAGTAACGGTTCTTTTGCGAATTGTTGTAAATGAAAAATGATGTCTTTTTTAGTTCCGCCAAAATCTTCTTCGTACCAATCATATAATTTAGAGATGATGAGTTTCCCTTCAATGACATTTACACCTCTGAGTGAGTTGACGTAAGTTGAAGCAGCTAGGTTTAATTGCTCATCAAGGAGATTTCCTTGATAGATTTTTCTACTCAGATTTGGGGCGCCAATAGTACCATTGTTTAAAGCATAATGGGTGCGAGGGTCATTCCAAATCGCTCTGATTATGCGGTTATTAATATCATCTAAAGTTAATGCAGTATCTTTTACTGTGATTAGATTCGCTCCCCAGGGGCCTATACTGAATAATCCTGGTGATATGTTAATTTCTTGGACGGAAGTAACGGGATAATAATTAGCTATAACTTGTACAGTCAGTGCATTATATACGTTAATCCAATACGCTAATTGTTCATCGCGATTGTAATTTTCAATATTTATCTCAGACATACTTTTTAAATAGTCTTTCAATAGATTCAAGTCAATTTGCGTCATGTGGCCATAATCAACTAGATTGATATTTTCTTCACTTGAAACAATACGACGATTTAGAAAATCCTGCCAAAGTTTGTGAGAGATAACTTCTTTCGACAAAGGGTTATTTACTTCCCATCTTGGCCATAAATTTTTATAAAAAGATGCATTTGCTAACCCCGAAATGAGGAGCATTAATATGAAAAGGTATTTACGAAGGTATACTGTTTTAAACATGAATTATTGCTCTGTTGCGCAGGGCATTCCCTATAGTGTTGCCATCCAAAAACTCTAATTCTCCCCCAGAAGGAATGCCATGCGCCAATTGTGTTATGTTGATTGGTAGATCATGCAAAAGCTGATGAATAAAATGAATGGTAGTTTGCCCTTCTACACTAGGGCTTAACGCCAATATCACTTCTTTAATATTTTCTTGAATGATGAGATTTTTAAGCCGAGGTAATCCTATGTCTTCCGGTCCTAATCCATCTAGTGGCGATATTTTTCCCATAAGAACAAAATACTTGCCTTGAAACGCGTTACTTTGCTCTATAGCCGATACATCGGCAGGACTTTCTACGACACAAAGTAAGGATGAATCCCGATTTGTATTTTGACAGAGGACACAAATTCTTTGCTCTGTATAATTAGCACAGCGTTCACAATGGTGAATGTTGTTCATTGCTTGTTCTAAGCATGATGCAAGGTGTAATCCTCTCTGTCTTTGATGCTGGAGTAAGTGAAACACCATACGCTGCGCTGATTTTGGACCAACGCCTGGTAGACAGCGAAGCGCTTCTACCAAACGGTTTAACATATCCATCGTTAGGACTATTCCTTATCGCCCTTATCACCACCCATTAAATCAGTTGGAATATTGAGGCCTGCAGTTAATTGACTAATTTTTTCTTTAGATGCTTTTTCAATTTTTCGTACTGCATCATTAATTGCCGCAGCAACTAAATCTTCTAACATTTCAACATCCTCTTCCATCATTGTCGGTTTGATTTTAACCTCAGTAGCATCATGTCGGCCGTTCATTTTAATCGTTACCATACCACCGCCTGCTTCACCTGTGACAACTAATTGGCTTAGTTGTTGTTGCGCTTCTTGCATGCGTTGTTGCATTTTTTGCGCTTCTTTCATCAGGTTACCAAGATTTTGATTCATATCCATTATTAAGGCCTCACATGTTTAGGTTTAAAATTCAATACATTATAAGTCATCTTTTAGCGGGACAATAGAATTTTTGACCAATTCCGCTGAAAATTCTTGCTGAAGTTGTTGGAACATTGGGTCATTGTTCAATGCGAGTTCAGCATTTTGTTGCTTTTGTTGCGTCGCTTGCTCCTTTTGTTGGGCAGGCGAGGCTTGCACCAACTCATCACTGTTTAAAGTAATTTTTATTTGATGCTGGTAATATTGGCCCAGTGCCGCTTCAATGCGTGAGAGTACGGTTGGCGTAAATAAGGATTGGTGTCCCCTTGCCACACGTAATGTGATCTCTCGCCCATCCTTAGCAATTAATTCAGCATTTTCTACTGCATTAAGTGCCAAACCGGTAAGCTTCAGCTGCGGGATAATACTTGCCCAGTCTTTAGCTTCGCGATTAATCTGTTGCTGTTGCTGTTGCTGTTGCTGTTGCTGTTGCTGTTGCTGTTGCTGTTGCTGTTGTTCCTCTGCTTGCTCATTTTCTTGAGGCTCGCAACTCTCATCATTAGTGAGAGGGGCCGGAGTGCATTGTTCCGGTGCATCCACAAAAACTTGTGCCTCTGCCAATGATTGTTGGGGCTGCAAGGTATTTGTATAGGTTGCCAAAGGTGGAAGAGCCTCTTTAGGAACGGGTCTAAAAGTTAACATACGTAACAGAGTCATATTAAAGCCAATGCTCAACGTAGGAGCAAGATGAATTTCCTCTCTTCCTTTAAGACCAATTTGGTAAAACAGCTGGATGTCCTCGGCTGAAATGTGTTGTGCTAGAGTGATGATCTCCGATGAAGGTTTAATTAAAGGATTATTATCTCCAATAGCTTGATAGATAGCTATTTGGTGAAGATCATGAAGCAGTTCATCGAGAACATATTGAAAAGGTCCTCCTTCAATGGAGATTTGTTGGCTAATATTTAACACAGCAGAAGCATTTTGTTCTGCTAAAGCTTGTAGTAATTGCAGTGCGTAATCATGTTGGGTATAACCTAAAATCATTTTAACATCACCGGCGCGTAATTGGGTATCACAGCCAGTAATGGCTTGATCCAAAAGACTTAAGGCATCACGCATACTGCCTCGCGCAGCTTGAGCTAATATATCTACAGCTTGAATTTCAAAATCAAATTGCTCTTCTTTAAGAATCCACTGCAAGTGCTGAGCAATTAACTCTGTAGCTAGGTGTTTCAGATTAAATTGCAAACAACGAGATAAGACCGTCACTGGAAGCTTTTGAGGATCAGTGGTTGCTAAAATGAATTTAACATGTGCTGGTGGTTCTTCCAGTGTTTTTAGAAGGGCATTAAAGCTATGTTGCGAGAGCATGTGCACTTCATCAATTAAATAGATTTTAAAGCGACCAATTGCAGGTGCATATTGCACGTTATCCAATAAATCACGTGTGTCTTCGACTCGAGTTTTGGATGCGCCGTCAATTTCGATTAGGTCAATAAATCGACCTTGCTCAATTGCCTTGCAGATACTGCACTGCAAGCAAGGTTCTGAGCTGATTCCTTTTTCACAATTAAGGGATTTAGCCAAAATGCGGGCAATACTCGTCTTTCCTACACCACGAGTGCCAGTGAAGAGATAGGCATGGTGCAATCGCTGCTGATTCAGCGCATTAATCAATGCCTTATTTATGTGGTCTTGGCCAACCAGTTGGGAAAAAGTACGTGGTCGCCATTTACGGGCAAGTGCCAGATAGCTCATACATGTTTTCACAAGTTGGGCGGCAGCTCTAAGAGCCACACCTCGGCGCTCGAATCAATCGTTACCGCTGCTCCCTTCCGGGCCTGACGGGGTTCACGATCTATCGCCGCGAAGGGACCAATAGAGCCACCATAGTTGAATCGCGAAGATTAACAAAAAAATGTGGGGATAGCCAGCCTTGTCAGAAAATAAATCCTAATGGGCTAGAATTCTTAAAAAATGCATATACCTTAATATATGTCTGTCTATGCAAAGAAAGGTAGCGATACATCATTTTTTTCAAAAAAAACAAAAAAGTGTTTGACACAGGTGCCGAAATCAGTAGAATACGCAGCACGCCTTCGGGGCAAGTTCATTAAGAAGA
>NZ_LNYY01000006.1 GCF_001468005.1 Legionella steelei | reverse complement strand
TACCGTGGTCTACGTGACCAATCGTGCCCACATTAACGTGTGGTTTTTTACGTTCAAATTTTTCCTTCGCCATTTCAATAACCTCGTTAACTTTTATTGTTTCTTAATAATTGCATCAGCAATGTTAGTTGGTGCTTCCGCATACTTACTAAATTCCATAGTATATGTTGCTCTTCCTTGAGTCGCAGAACGTAAATCGGTTGAATAACCAAACATCTCTGCTAATGGAACTTCCGCCCTCACAATTTTTCCTGCTGGAGAATCTTCCATTCCTTGAACCAGACCACGTCGTCTGTTAAGGTCACCCATAACATCGCCCATGTAATCTTCAGGGGTTACGACTTCTACACTCATAATAGGCTCAAGCAATACAGGTTTAGCTTTTAACGCACCTTGCTTGAAGCATTGTGAACCAGCGATCTTAAATGCCATCTCACTAGAATCCACTTCGTGGAATGAACCGTCAAATAATGTGACTTTAACATCCACTACTGGATATCCAGCAATAACACCATTTTGCATCTGCTCCTGAACCCCTTTATCAACTGCAGGGATATATTCTTTAGGAATAACACCACCAACGATCGCATTGACAAATTCATAACCTTTTCCAGGTTCTTGAGGTTCAATCTTCAGCCAAACGTGACCATACTGTCCACGCCCACCTGATTGTCTTACAAATTTACCTTCTTGCTCCACAGCTTGTTTTAGTGTTTCGCGATAGGCAACTTGAGGCTTACCAACATTAGCTTCAACATTAAACTCACGCTTCATACGGTCAACAATAATTTCCAAATGAAGCTCACCCATACCTTCAATAATAGTTTGTCCTGATTCTTCATCAGTATGAACTCTAAATGACGGGTCTTCTTGAGCTAATTTACCAAGAGCAATACCCATTTTTTCTTGGTCAGCTTTAGTTCTTGGTTCAACAGCTACTGCAATTACTGGATCTGGAAAGTCCATTCGTTCTAATATGACAACACTTTCTGTGTCACATAAAGTATCACCAGTCATTACAGTTTTAAGTCCTACAGCTGCAGCAATATCACCCGCTCTTACTTCTTTAATCTCTTCGCGTGAATTGGCATGCATCTGTAATAAACGGCCGATACGTTCTCTTTTTGCTTTCACAGAGTTATAAACAGTATCACCACTTTTCAAGATACCTGAATAGGTTCTAAAATAAGTTAATGTACCAACAAATGGATCAGTAGCAATTTTAAAAGCCAAAGCCGAAAACGGTGCATCATAACTTGTTTTACGAGAAGCTGGCTCACCATCTTCATCAACACCTTGAACGTCAGGGATATCAGTTGGAGAAGGTAAATATTCAATTACTCCATCTAATACTGCTTGAACGCCTTTGTTTTTAAAAGCTGAGCCACAAAAAACAGGTACTATTTGGTTACTAACAGTCAATTGCCGTAATGCTTTTTTAATTTCTGCTTCGGTAAACTCTGCACCTTCAAGATATTTTTCCATAAGTTCTTCAGTTGCTTCTGCAGCAGCTTCAATAAGGAGCGCGCGGTATTCTTCGCATTGCTCTTTAAGATCTTCTGGAACATCTTTGTACTCAAAAGTCATTCCTTTATTGTCTTCATCCCAGTGAATTGCTTTCATTTTAATGAGATCAATGACCCCTTTAAATTCTTCTTCTGCACCAATGGGTAACTGAACAACAATTGGGTTTGCACCTAATCGTTGTTTAATTTGACTCACAACTCTAAGGAAATTGGCACCCATTCTATCCATCTTATTGACGAATACAATGCGAGGCACACCGTATTTATTTGCTTGACGCCAAACCGTTTCAGATTGTGGCTCTACTCCAGATACTGAGTCAAACACTACAATAGCACCATCAAGTACACGTAATGAACGCTCTACTTCAATCATGAAGTCAACGTGCCCTGGGGTATCGATAATATTGATGCGATGAGGCTCAAACTGCTTATCCATACCTGCCCAGTAGCAAGTTGTTGCTGCTGAGGTAATAGTAATACCGCGCTCTTGCTCCTGGACCATCCAGTCCATTGTTGCAGCACCGTCATGAACCTCACCAATTTTATGAGACATACCAGTATAGTACAGTACACGCTCTGTTGTTGTAGTTTTTCCAGCATCAACGTGGGCTGCAATACCTATATTTCTATATAGTTTTAGTGGAGTAGACACGGATTAACCCTCTCTTAGTTCCATCTAAAATGTGCAAACGCCTGGTTGGCTTTTGCCATTTTATGTGTATCTTCGCGTTTTTTCACTGCAGAACCTTTGCTTTCGTAAGCATCCATCAGTTCACCAGCCAAGCGTAACATCATCCCTTTTTCGCCACGAGTACGTGCAGCTTGAACAATCCAGCGCATACCTAATGCAATGCTACGATCATTTCTAACTTCCACTGGAACTTGATATGTAGCACCACCAACGCGACGTGAACGAACTTCAACGCTTGGACGAACATTATCTAAAGCATTTTCAAAGTAGCGAAGAACTGTACCAGAACCACCTGTAGAACCAGATTCGCCTTCTTCATCTGCTTTTTTAAGTTTCTTTACGCGCTCTTCCATAACTGACAAAGCACCGTAAATTATTTTTTCAGCAGTAGATTTCTTACCGCTAACCATTAATACGTTGATGAATTTTGCTAATAATTCACTATGATGTTTAGGATCTGGCAAAATTTCTCTTTTGGGGACTTCTCTTCTTCTAGGCATTTCGATTTCCTACAATCAGTTATTTTTTATCTTTTGGTTTTTTGGTACCGTATTTTGAACGACCTTGTTTACGATCGTTAACACCAGAGGTATCCAAGCTACCGCGTACAGTGTGATAACGCACACCAGGTAAGTCTTTTACACGACCACCTCTAATTAGAACAACTGAGTGCTCCTGGAGGTTATGGCCTTCTCCACCAATGTATGATGAAACTTCAAATCCGTTCGTCAAACGTACACGAGCAACCTTACGCATAGCTGAGTTAGGTTTCTTAGGTGTAGTAGTGTAAACGCGTGTACACACACCGCGTCGCTGTGGACATGACTCTAGTGCAGGTACGTTACTTTTCTTCTTTACGTCCACACGAGGCTTTCTTACTAACTGATTAATAGTAGCCATTTATACTTAACTCCGATCTGTCTCTTTTGATTATTTCGAATGCATAAGGAGGCCGGATTCTATATAGCTACGGCAGATTTGTCAAGTTTAATCTGCCGTTTTCGAATCCGAACTTAGTGCTCTTGATTATCTGCGTTTAATGCTTCACTTAACGCATGCTCAACATCACTTGCAGTAACGGTATGCACTGGGTGCTCACCGGCTGCAGCCTTAGCTCTTTTTGCCTTACGGCTTTGATGATACGCGTAACCTGTTCCAGCAGGAATCAAGCGACCAACCATCACGTTTTCTTTTAACCCACGTAAATCATCAACTTTACCACTCACAGCAGCTTCAGTTAGAACTCTTGTTGTTTCCTGGAATGAAGCAGCTGAAATAAATGACTCAGTTGCCAAAGATGCCTTTGTAATACCCAGTAATATAGGTGTCCCTCTGGCAGTTTGTTTTCCATCAGCAATAAGTTTGTCATTTTCTTGCAACAAGACGCTTTCTTCAATCTGCTCCCCTGCCAAGAATTTTGAATCCCCAGCAAAAGTAATCACACGCTTACGTAGCATTTGTCGTACAATTGTTTCGATGTGTTTGTCATTAATTTTTACACCTTGTAAACGATATACGTCTTGTACCTCATTTACAATGTAATTAGCTAATGCACCAACACCAAGTAATCGTAAGATATCATGCGGATTGAGTGCACCTTCAGCGATAATTTCACCGCGCTCAACATGCTCTCCCTCGAAGACGGAAATATGTCTCCACTTAGGAATCAATTCTTCATGACATTGGTCTTCAGAAACATTAATAATTAATCTTCTCTTACCTTTTGTTTCCTTACCAAAGCTAACCATTCCTGAAACTTCAGCCATAACCGCTGAATCTTTAGGCTTACGTGCTTCAAACAAGTCGGCTACCCTTGGTAGACCCCCTGTAATATCACGTGTCTTAGAACGCTCTTGAGGAATACGTGCAATAACATCTCCAATGCCCACGTGATTGCCATCTTCAAAATTAACGATCGCATCCACAGGTAGATAATATTGGGCAGGAACATTGGTACCAGCCAGATAAATATCATCACCATTCTCAGCAACAAGTTTTACCATAGGACGTAAATCACGACCCGCAGCACTTCGTTGTTTTGCGTCAATAACTACAATATTACTCAAACCTGTTAATTCGTCAGTTTGTCGATTCATGGTAATACCATCAATTAAATCGACAAATTTCAGATGTCCAGTTACCTCAGAAATTACTGGGTTCGTATGCGGATCCCAAGTAGCAATAACTTGTCCAGCATCTACAGCTGAATTATCGTGAACTGAGATTACAGCACCATAAGGTAACTTATAACGTTCGCGCTCACGTCCAAACTCATCCACAATAGTAACCTCACCAGAGCGTGATACTGCAACCAGGTTTTTGTTTTCATGAGTTACCGTTTTAATGTTATGTAAACGAATAACCCCTTTTGTTTTAATCTGAATATTATTCGCCGCTGTTGCTCTAGATGCAGCTCCTCCAATATGGAAGGTACGCATTGTTAGCTGTGTTCCAGGCTCACCAATTGATTGAGCTGCAATAATACCCACAGCTTCCCCCGTATTAACGAGGTGACCTCTTGCTAAATCACGACCATAACACTTAGCACATAATCCAAAGCGAGTTTGACAGGTAATTGGTGAACGAACCAGGATTTGGTCCACACCCTGTTTTTCCAGCTTTTCAACCCACTCTTCATCTAACAATGTACCAGCAGTTACAACCGGCTCACTTTGATTAGGAATATAAACATCAGATGCAACGACTCGTCCTAATACACGTTCATGTAACGGTTCAACGATATCACCACCTTCAATCAGTGGTTGCATTAAAACACCCGTATCGACACCACAATCGTCTTCAGTAATCACTACATCTTGTGCCACATCTACTAAGCGTCGTGTTAAGTAACCAGAGTTAGCAGTTTTTAGCGCGGTATCCGCCAATCCTTTTCGAGCTCCGTGAGTTGAAATAAAGTATTGGAATACGTTCAAACCTTCACGGAAGTTCGCAGTAATTGGTGTTTCAATGATTGAGCCATCTGGTGCTGCCATCAATCCACGCATACCAGCAAGCTGTCTAATTTGTGCTGCAGAACCCCTAGCGCCTGAGTCAGCCATCATGAAAATTGGGTTAAAGGATTCTTGTCTTACTTGCTTACCTTGTGCATCAACAGCTTCTTCTGTTGCTATCTTACTCATCATTGATTTAGCAACTAATTCATTCGTTCTGGACCAAATATCGATTACTTTGTTGTAACGTTCGCCATTGGTTACCAAACCCGAACGGAATTGAGATTCAATTTCCCGAACTTCGTTGTCTGCATGCTCAATAATGCTGGCTTTGTCATCAGGTATTTCCATATCCTCAATACCTATTGATATACCAGAACGTGTTGCATACTTGAAGCCAGTGTACATTAACTTATCAGCAAAAATTACAGTTTCTTTCAAACCAAAATTTCTATAACAGGTATCAATAACCTTAGTAATTACTTTTTTGGTCATGGTACGGTTTATCTGCGCAAAGGTCATACCTTTAGGTAAAACCTCAGCAAGAATTGCACGACCAACTGTTGTTTCTACCAAATGGTGCCCTGGTCCGTCTTCTTTTGCCATACGGATTTTAATTTTAGCATGGATATCAAGATGACCTGACTCGTAAAAGTTCTGCGCTTCTTGAGCACTAACAAAAATCTTACCTTCGCCTAATGCATTAACTTTTTCACGAGTTAAATAATACAAACCAAGTACAACGTCCTGGCTGGGAACAATAATTGGCTCACCGCTCGCGGGTGACAAAATATTGTTAGTCGACATCATTAAGGACCGAGCTTCTAATTGTGCTTCCAAAGTCAATGGCACGTGAACCGCCATTTGGTCACCATCAAAGTCAGCGTTATACGCGGTACAAACTAAAGGATGCAGCTGAATCGCCTTACCTTCAATTAATACCGGTTCAAATGCCTGAATACCGAGTCTATGTAGCGTAGGAGCACGGTTTAACAAAATCGGATGTTCACGAATCACATCGTCTAGGATATCCCAAACAACTGACTCTTCACGCTCAACCATTTTCTTGGCAGCTTTAATTGTTGTAGCCAAACCACGGAATTCAAGTTTGCTGAATATGAATGGCTTAAATAATTCAAGAGCCATTTTCTTTGGAAGACCGCATTGATGCAGTTTCAAAGTTGGACCCACGACAATTACAGAACGACCCGAATAATCAACACGTTTACCCAATAGGTTTTGACGGAAACGACCTTGTTTCCCTTTAATCATATCTGCTAAGGATTTGAGTGGTCTCTTGTTAGTACCCGTAATCGCACGACCACGACGGCCGTTATCCAATAGCGCATCAACTGATTCTTGTAACATTCTCTTTTCGTTACGCACGATAATATCAGGTGCATTTAGATCCAGAAGTCTCTTCAGGCGATTGTTTCTATTGATAACACGACGGTACAAGTCATTAAGATCTGACGTGGCAAAACGTCCACCATCTAATGGTACTAGCGGTCTTAAATCAGGTGGAAGAACAGGCAATACATCCATAATCATCCACTCTGGCTTATTACCAGACTCATAAAATGCTTCGAGCAGTTTTAATCTTTTAGTGATTTTTTTAATTTTTGTTTCTGAACTGGTAGTTGGTAACTCTTCGCGTAAACTCTTGATTTCCTCTTCCAAATCAACTTGGCGCAGCAAATCACGAATTGCTTCAGCACCCATACGTGCATCAAACTCATCACCATATTGTTCCATTGCATCAAGATATACTTCATCATTGAGCAATTGACCACGCTCTAGTTCAGTCATTCCTGGATCAACAACAACAAACGCTTCAAAATAAAGAACACGTTCAATGTCTCTTAATGTCATATCCAGTAATAAGCCGATTCTGGAAGGTAATGACTTCAAGAACCAGATATGTGCTACAGGGCTCGCAAGCTCAATGTGCCCCATACGTTCACGACGTACTTTGGCCAGCGCAAGTTCAACACCGCATTTTTCACAAATAACGCCGCGATGCTTAAGTCGTTTGTATTTCCCACATAAGCACTCATAATCTTTTACTGGGCCAAATGTTTTGGCACAGAATAAACCATCTCGTTCAGGTTTGAATGTACGATAATTGATTGTTTCTGGTTTTTTTACTTCACCATATGACCAAGAGCGAATTAATTCGGGTGAGGCCAACGCGATTTTAATCGCGTCAAACTCTTCGCTTTGTCCTTGTTGCTTAAGGATACCAAGCAGGTCGCTCATCACAGGAGCTTTTCTCATTGGTTCATTCATTGGATCGTCGTTTAGAGTACTCAAGTCTATGCCTCCAAAAATTTGTTAATCAGTATTAAACGCTGAAAATTAATCGTGGTCGAGTTCGATATCTATTCCCAATGCACGGATTTCTTTCAACAATACATTGAAAGATTCAGGCATTCCTGGGTCCATACGATGATCGCCATCGACAATATTTTTGTAGATCTTTGTTCTACCACCAACGTCATCTGATTTCACAGTCAACATTTCCTGTAATGTATAAGCTGCACCATATGCTTCGAGAGCCCATACTTCCATCTCCCCAAAGCGTTGTCCCCCAAACTGAGCTTTACCACCTAGCGGTTGTTGTGTTACTAGGCTATATGAGCCAGTTGAACGAGCATGCATCTTATCGTCAACTAAATGGTTTAGTTTTAACATGTACATGTAACCTACAGTAACTGGGTTATCAAATTTGCTTCCGGTTCTACCATCAACTAAGAAGGTTTTACCATCAGAAGACAAATCTGCGAGCTGTAGCATGCTTTTTATTTCTTCTTCAGAAGCGCCATCAAACACAGGCGTTGCCATTGGGACACCTGCACGTAGATTGTCCGCCAATCTGAATAGCTCTTCATCATTAAGAGATTCTAAATGAACTCTTTGGACACCGTCATGGTTGTAAATCTTACTCAAGAAAGATTTAATTTCAGCTGCACTTTGTCGTGAATCTAACATTTGTGCAATCTTATTACCTAAACCTTTAGCAGCCAAACCAAGGTGAGTTTCCAGTACTTGTCCAATGTTCATACGCGAAGGTACGCCCAATGGGTTAAGAACGATATCTACTGATGTACCATCTTCCATATGTGGCATATCTTCGACAGGAACAACAATAGAAATAACCCCTTTGTTTCCATGTCGACCAGCCATCTTATCGCCAGGTTGGATGCGTCTTTTTACAGCAAGATATACTTTAACAATCTTTAAAACACCCGGAGCAAGATCATCACCCTGAATAATTTTTTTACGACTGTCATTAAAGCGTTTTTCCATTTCTTTAGACAACATTTCAAGTTGTTTTGAAAGTTGTTCTAATTGTTGGCTTAAAACATCATTTTCAAGACGAATATCAAACCACTTATCTCTGCCAATTTTATCCAAGTATTCTTGATTTATTTTAGAACCTGGTTTCAGATTTCCTGGACCACCTGTTGCTACTTTATCAACAATAATATTAGCCACACGATGGTAGATGTCTTCTTCACGAATACGTCGCTCATCAACTAAGTCTTTACGGACTCGCGCTAGATGTTCCTCTTCAATACTTTTTGCACGTGCGTCTTTTTCTAAGCCATCGCGTGTAAATACTTGTACATCAATAACAGTACCGTTCATTCCTGATGGAACGCGAAGCGAAGAGTCTTTAACATCAGAAGCTTTTTCTCCGAAAATAGCGCGTAACAACTTCTCTTCAGGAGTAAGTTGTGTTTCACCTTTTGGAGTCACTTTTCCAACAAGGATATCGCCTGCTTTAACTTCTGCACCAATAAACACTACTCCAGACTCATCTAAATTAGAAAGTGCTGATTCACCAACATTGGGAATATCTGCAGTGATTTCTTCAGTACCTAATTTAGTATCACGAGCAATACATGTTAGTTCTTCTATATGAATTGTAGTGAATCGGTCATCTTGTACGATACGCTCAGATATGAGAATGGAGTCCTCAAAGTTATATCCATTCCAAGGCATGAAGGCAACCAGTAAGTTCTGACCTAACGCCAACTCACCCATATCAGTACAAGGACCATCTGCTAAAATGTCGCCTCGTTGAATGAGATCACCGGTATTAACTATAGGACGTTGGTTAATACAAGTATCTTGGTTGGAGCGAAAATACTTCGTTAGGTTATAAATATCAACCCCAGTTTCACCGGCTGTAGTCTCATCATCATTCACGCGAACTACGATACGTGATGCATCAACAAGATCAATAATTCCACCACGTTTTGCAACAACAGAAACCCCTGAATCTGAAGCAACGATACGTTCCATTCCAGTACCTACTAAAGGTTTTTCAGAACGCAAAGTGGGTACTGCTTGGCGCTGCATGTTTGATCCCATCAAAGCACGGTTCGCATCATCATGTTCTAAGAATGGAATTAAGGACGCCGCTACAGATACGATCTGCTTTGGAGAAATATCCATGTAGTTAATGTTATCCGGTGTAGTTAACGAAAATTCGTTTTGATGTCTACATGGAACTAAGTCTGCAAGTATGTTTCCATCTTTATCAAGAGCTACACTTGATTGCGCAATATATTGATCAACTTCTTCAATAGCAGATAAATACTCGATCTCGTCAGTTACACGACCATTAATTACTTTACGACATGGAGTTTCAATAAATCCATAATCATTCGTTCTAGCATAAACAGACAATGAGTTGATCAAACCAATGTTCGGACCTTCAGGAGTTTCAATTGGACAAACACGACCATAGTGTGTTGTATGTACGTCACGAACCTCAAAACCTGCACGCTCACGTGTTAAACCACCTGGGCCTAATGCAGAAACCCTTCTCTTATGAGTAACACCAGATAGTGGGTTAACCTGATCCATAAACTGTGATAACTGACTTGAGCCGAAAAATTCTTTAATTGCAGCAGAAACAGGTTTGGCATTAATTAAATCTTGTGGCATAAGGTTTTCGGATTCAACCAAACTCAGACGCTCTTTCACCGCTCTTTCAACACGTACAAGGCCAACTCTGAATTGGTTTTCAGTCATCTCACCAACGCTTCGAACACGTCGGTTACCAAGATGGTCGATATCATCAACCATACCAATACCATTTCTAATGTCGATCAAGGTCTTGATAACAGCCAGGATGTCTTCTTTAGTCAAAGTTCCAGGGCCATCATCATTTTTTCTTCCAACTCGTCGGTTAAACTTCATTCTACCGACAGCTGATAAATCATAACGCTCATCAACAAAAAATAAATTTTTAAATAACGCTTCGGCAGCTTCTTTAGTTGGTGGCTCACCAGGACGCATCATACGATAAATTTCAACAAGTGCTTCAAGTTGACTTGAAGTAGGATCAATTTTCAATGTATCTGATATGTAAGAACCATGGTCAAGATCATTTGTATAAATCATATCTAATTCATGGATTCCATTTGAAGCCATTAGATCAAGCAACTCATCAGTTACCTCATCATTTGCTTGAGCAATAAACTCTCCAGTAGAAGTGTCAATTACATTTTTTGCTAATGTTTTTCCTATCAAGTAGTCACGTGGCACGATCAGATCTTTCATCTGAGACTTTTCCATTTGTTTAATATGGCGTGCAGTGATTCTTCTACCTTGTTCTACAATAAGTTCCCCAGTTTCAGGAACATGAATATCAAATGAAGCAATTTCACCTCGTAAACGCTGAGGAATAAGATCAATATGATATTCGCCATTTTTAAGATGGCAGCTAGTCATTTCAAAAAATTCATTAAGGATATCTTCTGTTTCATATCCTAAAGCTCTTAAAAGGATACTAACAGGAAGTTTACGTCTTCTGTCAATTCGCACATAAACACAATCTTTTGGATCGAATTCAAAATCTAACCAAGAACCACGATAGGGTATAATGCGTGCGGAATATAATAACTTACCAGATGAATGGGTTTTGCCCTTATCATGTTCGAATATAACACCTGGAGAACGATGTAATTGAGAAACAACAACTCTCTCGGTACCATTTACTACAAATGTACCTACATCAGTCATTAAGGGAATTTCACCCATAAAAACATCTTGTTCTCTAATGTCTTTGATTGGCTTAGGATCTTCGCTTGCATCTTTATCAAGAACAACAAGTCTAATTTTAACCCTTAGTGGAGCAGAATAAGTTAAGCCTCTCAATTTGCATTCACGGACGTCAAATGCTGGTTCACCTAATTTGTAACCAACATATTCTAATCGTGCATTGCCAGAAAAACTTTCGATGGGGAACACAGAAGAAAATGCAGCATGCAATCCTGTATTAAAGTGTTCGTTTGACTTGCTATCAGCCTGAAGAAAATCTCTGTAAGATTTTAATTGAATTTCAAGCAGATTTGGTATTGCCATTTTATCGGCCTGCGTACCAAAGCTTTTGCGAAATCGTTTTTTCTCAGCATGCGAATATTGAGGTTTAGCTTCTGCAACGGCCATGGTGTTTCCTCTGTAAATTATTGATGACTTCAAACACGTAAACCCAGCCATGAAACCATGGCTGGGTCCTATCTCACTGATATAACTTTATTATTTAACTTCTACTGAAGCACCAGCTTCTTCAAGTTCTTTCTTGATGTTAGCAGCTTCGTCTTTAGATACAGCTTCTTTAATAGTTGAAGGAGCACCTTCTACTAAGTCTTTAGCTTCTTTCAAGCCAAGACCAGTAATGCCACGAACTGCTTTAATTACGTTTACTTTGTTTGCACCAAAGCTGGTCATAACAACTGTAAACTCAGTTTGTTCTTCAGCAGCGGCAGCAGCAGCAGCTGGAGCAGCAACTGCAACAGCAGCAGCGGCAGCAGAAACATTGAATTTTTCTTCCATTGCTTCAATTAACTCAACAACTTCCATAACAGACATGTTTGCTATGGTTTCTAAAATATCATTTTTTGACACAGCCATTACTAGCTCCTGATTTAAAATTAATTTAATGATTAAATGAGATTTAACCTGCTTTTTTATCTTTTACTGCTGCTAAGGTTCTAACTAATTTAGCATGTGGCTCAGCAAGAGTTCTGACAAATTTCTCAACTGGCGCTTTCATCACATACATCAACTTGGCAATCGCTTCATCACGAGTCGGCAAGCTTGCAACAGCATCAATTTGATCTGCTTTATATACTTTTCCGCCTACTGATAATGCTTTGACTTCAAGTTTATCAAATGTTTTAGTGAATTCTTTAAGTAGTCTTGCAGCATCACTAGGTGCTTCCAGTGATAGCGCAATGAACAACGGGCCAACAAGCAAGTCGTTCAAGCATTCAAATTCAGTGTTTTTAAAAGCTCTTCTTGTTAAAGTGTTTCTTACAACACGAAGATAAACACCAGATTTACGTGCTTCACTACGTAAATGCGTCATTTGATTAACAGTTAAACCACGATAATCAGCAACTACTGCCGAAATAGCCTTTGAGGCGACCGCAGTCACTTCTTCAACAACAGCTTTCTTTTCAGCTAAATTTAATGTCACGTTACTGACCTCCTAATGTATACAAATCGCAAGGATTTGCCAGTTATGGTGGCCGTCTCTTTTATTAAATTGGAGCCGGTTCACCGTCTGCGCAGGAAATTAAGCGTTAGCACCTGCGGTCTTCGACGGCATGGAACCAAATCTATGCCGTGAATTCCTAAAAAATGGGTGGATATGTTACACAGGTATTGACGAAATATCAATAGCTATACCAGGTCCCATTGTTGTAGATAAAGATATTTTCTTTAAATATTGGCCTTTTGACGAAGTAGGCTTCGCTTTCTTCAGGTCATTAATTAAAGCAATCATGTTTTCAATGATGTCTTCAGCAGCAAAATCAACCTTTCCTACTGTGCAATGAATGATACCATTCTTATCAGTTCTATAACGTACCTGACCTGATTTTGCATCTTTAACAGCTGCTTCAACGTTAGTTGTAACTGTTCCAACTTTTGGGTTTGGCATCAAGCCTCTTGGGCCTAAAACCTGACCTAACTGACCAACTATGCGCATTGCATCAGGTGTAGCAATGACCACATCAAAGTCCATCACACCACCTTTGATTTTATCAGCAAGATCTTCAAAACCAACAATATCAGCACCAGCATCTTTGGCTTTAGTTGCATTTTCACCTTGTGCAAATACAGCTACACGTACCACTTTTCCAGTACCTTTAGGCAAGTTAGTTGATGAACGAACTACTTGATCTGACTTACGAGGATCAACGCCCAAATTAACGCTTATATCTAAACTTTCACGAAATTTAGTTGAAGCAAATTGCTTTAAAAGATTGATTGCTTCACTAGCACTATATAAATGGTTTTGTTTAATTGTCTCTAAAATCTTTTTTTGTTTCTTAGATACTCTAGCCATGGCAACCCCCTTATTCTAAACCTTCAACGTCAATACCCATACTGCGTGCAGTACCTGCAATACTTCTCACTGCGGCTGCTAAACTTGCTGCAGTTAAATCAGGTTCCTTAATCTTCGCAATTTCTTCAAGTTGCTTGACGTTAAGTTTTGCCACTTTCTTAGTGTTAGGTGTACCACTTCCACTTTGAATACCAGCAGCTTTTTTCAGAAGAACTGAAGCTGGTGGTGTTTTAGTAATAAAGGTGAAGCTACGATCACTATATACAGTAATTACAACTGGAGTAGGTAATCCTTGCTCCATTTGTTGTGTAGCGGCGTTAAACGCTTTACAGAATTCCATAATGTTAACACCACGTTGTCCCAAAGCTGGGCCTACCGGTGGGCTTGGGTTTGCTTTACCCGCTGGAATTTGTAACTTAATATATGCTTCTACTTTTTTTGCCATGTTTACTCCTTATGGGTCATACGCTTAGCATGATAAAGAACATATAAATTTCTTTATTCGCTTTAGCTCCCCTTTTACACAAAATAGCCCTGAGTAAATCTTTATAAACTTTTATGTTTAGAAAAATTTACTCAGGGCACCTTAGCGAACTAAGTTTTCTCTACTTGACTAAATTCAAGTTCTACTGGAGTAGAGCGTCCGAAAATCAACACCGCTACTCTTAATCTGTTTTTCTCATAATTGACTTCTTCAACGACTCCATTAAAGTCAACAAATGGTCCTTCCTTGACGCGAACCACTTCACCTGGTTCAAAGAGAATTTTTGGTCTTGGTTTGGTAACACCATCTTCAACGCGCTGCATAATCGCACGAGCTTCTTTATCAGTAATAGGTGTGGGAGTCTGGCTGGTTCCGCCAATAAAACCTAAAACCCTAGGAATTGCTCTTATCATATGCCAAGTTTGATCATCCATAACCATGTTTACTAGAACATAGCCAGGAAAAAATTTACGTGTGCTCTTGCGCTTTTGGCCCGAACGCATTTCAACAACTTCTTCTGAAGGGACCACAACCTCACCAATTCTATCTTCTAAATTATGGTGCTGTGCACGAGATTTGATTTCACGCATAACGAAATTTTCATAACCTGAATAGGCATGTACAACGTACCATTGTTTCGATTTGTGCTCTTCCACCGAATTCACCCTAAATGCGTTATTTTAGCAATTGCCCACATCATCACCGAATCTACTCCCCAGAGTATAAATCCGGTTACTGCGACCATAACAATTACAATGGTTGTAGTTTGTATCGTTTCTTGCCGGGTAGGCCAAACGACTTTTAACAATTCAACTTTTGACTCTTGAGCAAATTTAAATACTTGCTTGCCTGCTGATGTCATATAGGCAAAGAATAAAGACAACAAAAACCACGCAAGCCATATTATCGACTGAATGGGACCTGAAAAAGAATAGTAATATGTGCAAAAAAATGCCGCTGCAGTTATAAGAACTACAGACATCCATGATAATATATCTTTAGTATTACCCTGATTTTCGTTAGAACTTTTCATATTCACTTGTATGTTGGCAGGCCAGGAGGGAATCGAACCCCCAACCTGCGGTTTTGGAGACCGCCACTCTGCCAATTGAGCTACTGGCCTAAATTAGTTGGCATGAATTTATCTAATTCATGCCAAAACAATTTAACTTACTACTCGATAATTTTCGCAACAACACCGGCGCCAACAGTACGGCCACCTTCCCGAATTGCGAAACGTAAACCTTCGTCCATTGCAATAGGTGC
>NZ_LNYY01000005.1 GCF_001468005.1 Legionella steelei | reverse complement strand
CTGTCATTAATGCAGGAACACCAAGCTCATCAAGCTCATAGTGCAAACGTTCAGTTAATTTTTTGTTTGACATGGTAGTCTCCTTTTCGCTTTTTTTCAGTGTAAAACAAGCAAGCTTAAGGATTGATTAACAAAGAGCTTTTTTACATAAAAATTATTTTCACCGTTGTTGAAACAACCTCTTTGCGTAGTCTCTTTAGCAATTGCAGCCTCTTAATGAACCCTTAATGTTCATGACGTATAATTTATAATCAATTATAAGTTTTTCCGTCTTGGAGACGTTATGTTACCTCTTAATTTTAAGACACAAGGAAGTCTTGTTGTTCCACCCAACATTTCAGTTCCTTTAGTTTTCCCTGGAGTACGCGGAAAAATAAGAAAAACCATTCAATTACCTAATGGCAAGTCATTAAACGAGAATAGCTTAGCAATAATACAGCCACTGAATTTAGATAAGCCAGAAGAGGCTCAGAGATTTAGGATAACTCCTTATGTACCTATGGGGGCAAGCCGCGACGATTTACCTGAAAATCAAAGAAATATCTCCATTGATGAGAAAAACAGTTGTGACATTGAATTAGATGATCCTGAAAAGTATTTAGGATATAACATCGAGCAATATCAACAATCCAACGCGCCTTTATTTGCTGAGGGTTCTCCTTCGATAGAAGATGTTAGGCAAAGCAAAGTTCCTGACTGCTTTTTTTTAGCGTCGCTAGCAGCCCTTTTGAGCCAGCCTGATGGAGCCAGCTACATACGCAGTATGTTGCGACAAAATGATGATGGCACAACGACCGTTCGTTTATTTAATCCTAAAACGTTAGAACCATTTTATATTCGAGTTCAAAATTCGTATATTGTAGATCAACAAGGTAGCTTAAATAGACACACTGGCTTATGGGTCGATATACTTGAGAAAGCAGCAGCATCCGTCCCTGAGTTCTTCGGAAACACGAATCAATCCATGAGTGGTGCGCTGAAAGGTGGTTCAGAATCTCTGGCATTGAAAGTATTAACAGGTCGTCCTTCTAAAGAAAAATATATTAATTATGATAAATTTTTTGCTTGGGATATAGAACACTTTTTTGCTGATGAGCTGGTACAGCTTACTGTGTTAAATCAACAAAAGAAGCTCATGCAAGAAGAGTTAGGAGAAGAACATCAATCAGGAACAGATGAAATTATTACAGAAATGTTATCAACAAGAATTCGAGTATTTGAAGAAATTTTTGATGAACACGCAGAAGAAAACTGTTTGAAATTAATCGACTTTTATTCAGAAAACACGGCAGAGTGGGAAAGAATATACAATCAATACAGTAATAGCCAACAGCGTCTTGAACACTTAATAGCACACTTCTCACAAGATGAGAAAAACAAACCCGTAGTGGATATCTTACAAAAACTCTTTACTTATTATCATGAAGACGTAGAAAAAGGCGTGCGACGAGATAATCAAGAGCTCTTTAGTGGCGTTTATTCACCTGAAGAACTTCATGTTTTTAACGATATAAAAGAAAAAATTGCTCAGGGTGAATCCTTAACCGCCGGCACACCCCACCGATATGACGAAAAAGTACCAGGCTTAAGAGCGATGCATGCCTATACCATTGTTGGTGTTGTTGAAACGCTCCGACCAGTCGATAAAGATGGGGATGAAATGCGTCCAATTAAAATGATACGCATTAGAAATCCATGGGGCGTAACTGGGCGGCTTTATTTACCGAACATGGAAAATCCTGAGCAAATTGACATCAAAGAAGAACGCGTTGCAGGTACTTTTGATTTAGAACTTAAAGATTTTTGTCGTTATTATGAAAGTTACACCAGCACGCAACAATTTCCTAATGTTCGAGTAGTGACTGAAAAAAGAGAACGCTTGGCTTTAAAAATGCAAAACCTCTTAAAAAGAGATGATACTTCTGTAGAGAAAGATGTCCAGCATGATGTATTGTCAAAAATAGATGCTTATTTTGAATGCAGGAATGATTTAGTTGATATTCAAATAAGTGCTGCTGAACTATTGGACGATAAAATTAAAGAGCAAATCACGGAGGTATTCAGTGACAAGCAAAAAACACATCTAGAGGTTCAGGACTCATTAAATAGAATTATTGAAGCAAACAAAATAGTAATGATGAACATTTTTCAAACTTCAGATTGTGCATTAATTGCTGCATCAATTACCTACTGGTGGAAAAACTCGAACCAAAAGCTTTCCCAAGAAGAGCAACAAGCCTACCAACATCAATTGATTGATTCTGTTAGTAAAAACAATTTGCTTTGGGGTAAATTCATTGAAAACCATCAGATAAATGCTTCTCTAGCGTTCGTACCCTTGAATAAATCACGGCGATTAATTGATGACTTATTTGCAAGTATTCAGGAAACACAACGATTGCTGCAAACATTATCTCCAGGTGATGAGGGTTATGAACAATCGCTAAAGGCACTATTGCTCCAGAACGATTTGCTTCAGCAACATTTTAATTGTCTTGAAAAAAATGAAGAACTGTTACAACGATGGAATATTGAAATAGATACCATTCGCGAGAAACTAGCACAACTTCATGCTTATCTAGAAGAGTTGGAAAAAAATCCGATAGTCCATCAGCTTAAAACAAAATTACCGCAACAAAGTGACGATTTGACTTCTAATACTCAATCAATTTTAAAGAATTTAAAGGAGATGCAATTAGTTTTACACCAATATCATGAAGTAGAACAAAACACCACTACCTCAAGCGAACACCATGAAAGTGAACAACAAAAATCGAAATACTTACCCCAATGGCTAGTTTCTTTAGAAAACATAATAGAGCGAGTTATTAAGGCAATTGCGAGATGGAAAACCCCTCAGCCAATTCAGCATGAACAATTGCCTGGGTATAATCGTCCTGCATCGGATTCAAAATATCCTGGTCGAACGGAATTTGGCTTTTTTGAGCCGATCCATACTGAAGAGTCCGCCCCTTCTGATGCGCTCTTAAAAACAAGCTCACCAATTCAGAGCAGTAATTAAGCTTCAAGCGGCCTGATAAGCCGCTTTATTTTTTGATTGAAGTCATTTGCTGCAGATAAATCAAAATCAATAAAATCCCTTGCATTAAAGTGAAAACTATATTCAGTGATGTTATGATTTGCGCATGCAATTAACAATGGATTGATATAAAAATGCCCAACGCTAAAGAACTATTATTAAATGTCTTAAATAGAAAAAAAACGACTCTTGAAGGCAAAATCCCCCCCTTTCAAATAGAATGCCTCGATATGTTTCAAAAAAAGATTATGGCCATTCAAGTGGATGAAACTGTAGAAATGGATTTACAAATTTGTAGTGTTCTTCTCGATAAGTGTTTTTGTGACTTAGATAATGTAGTGCCAAGTGAAAGTAGAATTATCGGCCTTATAAATAAAGCAAATTGTACTAATGATGATTTTTATACGAAAGTAACCGAAATTTTTGATAGTGAAATTCAAAGATTAAATCATTCTGTAAAAGACACATTTTATGACCAAACATTTAAATACGTAAAAACGATCTTGGTTGATATGAAAGCTGAATTGGCGCGTTTAAAAGTTGCATTGGCCCAACAAGATCTGGATATAACAACGTCCAACAATTATTAATTCAGTAATGAATGGAGTCTCAAAATGTCACAAATTGCAATGATTACGGGAGCAAGTAGTGGTATAGGACAAGCACTCACATTAGAGCTCGTCTCACAAGGAGTCACAGTAATCGCGATTGCAAGAAATAACACAGAGTTACTTAAATTAAAGGATAAGCATTCGGAGAAAATTAGGATAATACCAGCAGATATTACTACTGATGAAAGTTTAAAAAGAATTGTAAATGAAATTAAAAATTTAAAAATCAATTACTTGATTCATAATGCGGGTACTATTTCCCCTCTTGGCTCATTACATCAAGCAGCGGCTGACGATATAAAGAAAATAATTGAAACCAACCTTATAGCACCTATATTGCTCACCCAAAGCGTACTCCCTTATTTTTCAACAAAAGACGGTCGTATTTTAAATATCACTTCTGTGGCAGGAGAAACAGCCGTTCTAGGTGCAGGTGCTTACTGCATTTCCAAATCAGCACTGAACATGTGGACCCGCGTATTACAGATTGAATTACCCCATGGAATTGTAGCAACAGATGTGATTCCTGGTGAAGTCGACACCGGGATGCAAAAGAATTTGCGCGAATGTCCTGTAGAACAGTTTCCATTGGCTGTCGAGTTTCAAGAGGCTTACCAAGAAAAAACCTTGATATCACCTGCTGTCTGCGCTGAGTTTTTAGCTTTTATCTTATTAAAAACAACTCCTAAAGAATTTTCCGAGAAAAGGTGGAATATTTATAAACACCATACAAAGCCAATTCCACTTCCCTTAAATAAAGAAAAACTTAATGATTAGGCGCCGTTACAATTTTATTATCATGAACGAATTATAAACAGCCCCTAAGAATGCCTCAATTGAAATGGCTCAACTATTCAAAAAGCAAAGCCATAAAAATATGATGTTCGTATATACCATCAATACGGACAGCATTTTTATGTACCCCTTCTTTGACAAATCCATATTTTTCATACAACGAGATTGCCGCTTTATTTTGTTCGCGCACCGTAAGCTCTATACGCGTTAAGCCTTTTAACTGAGCCATTTGCAATGCAGTGCTTAATAAAGCCTCACCAATTCCCTGTCCTCGGTATGAGGCAAGCACACCAATCCCTAAACTGCCAACATGGGCAAAAACCGGTCGATCTAGCGCGCTGATATCACACCAACCAATTACTTGGTCCTCATGCATCGCGACAACTTGGGGCCAGCCCTCTTTAATATGCTCTAAAACGAAATCTCGAGTTAATTCAATAGGAGGTCCTTCTAAAAAAGCTAAAAATTTACGTTCACGTGCAACGCTATCTACAGCGGTCCAAAATGCTTCAATATGTTTTTCTTCGATGGGGACAATAGTAAATTGCATAGAAGTCCAAATAATTAATCTTAATGTTAGGGTCTGTAAACAGACTCTAGTAAAAAGGAGATTCATTCTGGAGTCAATAAACGATTACCAGATGGCTGTAATGCGAGCAGCCAAAATTAAAGATCAAGTGATAAGAACATGTTATAGTGTAAAATCTAATCTCAGTAAAAACGAGAAGCATATGCAAGAAATTACTATTTATCATAATCCTCGATGCTCTAAATCAAGACAAGCTTTGGAGCTTTTGCAAAGTAAAGGTTTTAAACCCGTTATTATTGAATACCTAAAAACCCCTCTGAGTTTGGAGCAATTAAACGTCTTAAAAAAACACTTTATGCTTAAAGATTTTGTTCGTACCGATGAGCATGTTTTTAAAGAATTGGGATTATCGCTGGATAATGAAACTCAGGTATTAAATGCGATGTTCAAAGAGCCCATATTAATGCAACGCCCCATTGTCACCTATAAAGACCAAGCAGTTATTGGACGCCCACCTGAGAAAGTTCTGGAGTTGTTTGAATAGTATTTAGATAGATTAATCTACCATAGCAGAAAAGCGCCCTCTCCCACAAACAGGATCAGGGATCTACACGTGCGTTTATATCCCTTCTCTCTAGCAGGAAGAAGGTGCCCACCAGAGCCGATGAGGGGCACCAATTGTTTATCTTGATATTTCGTGTGTCTACAAAGTCACTACTTCAACGCAAACTGATTGGGGCAACCTGATTCGTGGAAGGATACCAACGCATTATAGATCTCTTGGTAATCTGCAAATGCATTTTTATTCGCTTTGATGTCATCAAAAACTAAGTTTGTTCGGCTACAAGTTCCTTGTTCTGCAATATTTAAATGATCACCACTCGCTTTTTTGTAAGTAATAAATTTCTCACCACAATGTAAATGGGGGCGTTTGCTCCCAGCATTTCCTAAATATTCCTGATTACCACAGAACGTTTTCTTGAAATTGAGCATAAGATCAGACGCATTGGCAAATGAAGAGACAGAAGCCAAAAAAATAGCGCAACTTATTGTCGAAATTGATTTTTTATTTATCATAGAGCACCAGAAAAAATGTTAAAAAGCAAATTTAACACATCCAAGCTCAGTAACCAAGCTCACTTTGAGTGGTGCTCTATTCTGTCGCACACGGTTTATGATAATACCGTCAAATACTCCAAAAATAACTTCGTTGGCAAATGCTCTCCTACGCCAAAAATATTCATCCAAATCACAATAACTCCTTGGCTTTGTGGGTTGTACATCACTACAGCAGAATACCCGAAAAACTCTGCGGTATGTCCTATCCACCCCGAAAGTTCACCTATTCCCAGCCCATAACGGTTATATTCAGGACAAGTGACCAACGGTCGACCAGGTACAGTATCTGGACACGGAGCAAACACGATAGGCTGCAAACTGGCAATACGTTGTGCTTGCATGGCAGGAGTTAATACAAGTCCCTGTCCTAAAGCTACAGCCCATCGCTTTAAATCGTCAAGACGTGAAATCATTGCTCCTGACGCACCAGCAAAAGAGGGATTAGTATTGGTTACATCTTCTAAAGGTGAGAAACCATAGCCATGAGCAAAAGGAGTTGGTAAATCAAGCGTTAACGGATAAAACGTATTTTTTAGACCTAAAGGCGCAAGGATTCGCTGTTCAATTTCTTGCCATATAGGGCGTTGACTTAACTGCTCTATAATGGACCCTATAATTACCGTATTCGTATTTGAATAATGCCAATCAGCGCCTGCTGGAAAATAAGGCAAATTCTGATTTGCCGCATTAATTAATTGCGCTGGAAGCCAGAAACGAGTCAGATCTTGAAATAACTCTTCATCAAGTGCAGCATCTTCAGTGAAATTAAAAATACCACTACGCATGTCAGCTAATTGAGCCATAGTTGCGTTGCTGTTTTGCAAAGCAGGCATAAACGCGCTTAGCATGGTTTGCAATGACAGTTTACCCTCACTAATCAATTGCAACATCACAGTGACAGTAAATGACTTTGTAATACTGCCAATACGCACGTGATCAAGACGTGATACAGGTGTTAAGCTGTTCAGATCAGCATAACCCTCCTCAATAATCAGCTCGCCTTGTCCAGGTAACCAAACCCCCGCGACAACAGCAGGGATCCCAAATTGTTGACGATATGCCGTTGTTAATTGACGCAATGACGAAGCCAAAGCGTTAGGCAAACAACGACCGCTTGTACAAGGCAATACCTTCACATCCAAACTGTCGCTTTCTGAGGGTTGAGCACATAGAAATGAACTAGGTCTAGGATCATTAGGACCGCGTGTCTTACAGATGACAGGACCTTTTTTCCTTATTCCTCTCCCCATTTGACTCGCATTAAGTTTTAAATTGAGCTGACAACTCTCCCCGGGTGCTAATGTGAATGGCAAAGTGCACGCATCACTTTGTCCAGGATTGTATACGGTAACGCCAGAAATGGAGCGCATGGTTAATTGTCGCGTATGTAATGTTTCATTCTTTACTAAATATTGAATGGAAAGAATGCTGTTGGCCATCACCTCTTTGGGTAAATTATTCTGTGCAACAATGGTAAATACCGGTTTGGCAGCAATCAGCTCCGAAGCACAAAATAAAAGCCCACAAAAAAAACCATATAAACCCATTTTGTTGCATTTTTTTGACGACATAGTTCCCTCATGATGTTCGAATTTTTCATTTTGATTTTTAACATTTAGTATGAAAAAAATGAGGAAAGAAACAATAAACAAATACCCTATCTCTCTGAAAGATAGGGTATTAAGGCGATTTAGTTCATTTTTGCATCACATACTTTCCTGGAGCAGAAGGTAATGATGAATCAATCTTGGGAGGTGAAACATGCCTTTGCGAGCTGTTGTTGACCAACCAATCATGCCATGCAATCCACCAAGAGCCATCTCTTTTTTTTGCTTTACTTATCCATTTCTTCGGCCCCATATAGGGCATTTTCTTTTTGCTTTCCAAAATAGAATAATAACGTCCAGGATGATTGGGTTCACTGACAATTCCTGCATTGTGACCACCACTTGCTAACACAAAGGTAATATCCGTATGCATCATTAAGTGAATTTTGTATACAGACTCCCATGGTGCAATATGGTCATGCTCTGTACTCACTGCAAAAATAGGTAAATGAACATTTTTAGGAGCCACTATTTCATCTTCGACACGAAAATGCCCCTCAGAAAAATCATTTTGCAAAAATAGTTTTTCCAGATATTCCGTATGCATTTTATAAGGCATACGGGTGGCATCGGCATTCCAGGCAAGCAGATCGATCATCCCGCGCTTTTCACCAGTCATATAATCATCAATCATTTTTGACCAAATCAAATCATAAGTACGTAACATTTGAAACGAACCGGCCATATGTTTGGGATCAAGATAACCTTTTTCCCACATCATATTCTTGAGGAAAGCTATTTCACTCTCTGTAATAAACAGCATAAGCTCACCTGCTTTTGTAAAATCGCCTTGTGCCGCCAACAGTGAAAGACTTTTAAGGCGATGATCTTTATCGCGTGCCATGGCTGCAGCAGTAATCATTGCTAAAGTGCCACCAAGGCAATATCCCATTAAATGAATTTTGGGATTCGATAAAATAGCACTCACAGCATCGATTGCAGCCATCGCACCTTGACGATAATAATCATCCATTCCTAAATCACGGTCTTTCTCATCCGGATTACGCCATGAAATGATGAATACCGTATGCCCTTGTCCCACGAGCCATTTAACTAACGAGTTTCCAGGAGATAAATCCAAAATATAATATTTCATGATCCATGCAGGTATGATGAGGATTGGCTCTTTAAAAACAGTTTCTGTTTGCGGCTCATATTGAATTAATTCAATTAAATGGTTACTAAATACTACTTTCCCTGGAGTAATCGCCACATTCTTACCTGGTTTGAATTTTCCAGCACCAGGAGGAGGTAGACCTGCCAATCGTCTCAAAGTATGTTCAAACGCAATTTCCGTACCTTGAATCAAGTTGACACCACCAGAACGAATTGTTTCATAAAAAAGATCTGGATTGGTTAAGACAAAGTTGGAAGGCGATAACGCATCAAGTAGCTGGCGAATATAAAATGAAACCGTACGCTCGGCTCTCCCTGAAAGACCTGGAACCTTTCGCGTTGCATAACCCCACCACTCTTCACTCTGAAGAAAAACCTCAGCATAAAGACGCCAGGGCATCAATTGCCAATTCTCTTTATGAAAACGAACATCTGTTCCTTGAGCGGGTTGTCTATCACACAGTAGATGCGAAAGAAACTCATCGGAGTGTGTTAGATGATAAAAAAGCAATGCCAATAGATGTCCAGGTGATTGAGCTAATTGTAAAAGCCAAGCACAATGAGCAGTTCCTATTACGGCAGGACTCATCCCCATAGTGAACTTACCAAGATTTGCTTGATATAGTTTATTGATATAGTAAAAAAAATCATCCAATTGATTCTTATACTGTACATACTGAGGTTTAGTAACACTCTCAGTTGGAAGAGCAGATTGATGCGTAGCGCGTCGTAATCGTGTTGGAGCGTTCTTCTTCTCAGTTCCTTTCATAGTCAATGTCCTTGGGATCCATCCCGCAATGATTGGGTGATTTAAGTGTGTGCTATAAATTATAGTATTCTTTTCCAGAGAGTGCGTGATTCATCCTAAATACTGCCCTACACCGACACATAAGCTTCCATTCCTTTAGGTTGTAGCGCTTTGGTCACAATTTTCAACGTAACATCTTCTGCATCTTGTTTAATTGCAAAACCAAAGTGGGTGGCCAATTTCAACATATCGGCATTCACGGAAAGCACCGAACCTTCCATAATTTTTAAATTTTGGATTTCGGCGGCACGAATTAAACACGCCATTAAACGACTGCCAATACCCTTATTTTGCCATTCATCTGCAACAACTACAGCGAACTCACAGGTGTGCATATCCAAATTAGCAACATATTCGGCAATCCCTATAATAAAATCTTTTGCATCACGCTGAATCACCGCGACCATCGCCATTTCTCGGTCGTAATCAATCTGAGTTGTCCGACGCAGCATTTCAGGACTTAAGACTTGCAATATACCCATAAAACGGAAACGTTTCGTATTGTCTGATAAATGACGAATAAATTTCTGCTTCACATGAGCATCTTCAGGACGAATAGGACGAATCAGCAAGCGTTCCCTTCCAGGTAATTGGCATTCTGAAACTAAATAATGAGGATAGGAGTGAATGGATATATGACTGTAAGGAATAGTCATAACTTCATTATTAATTGCCATATGGGTATTACAGGCGCTAATTTTCTTATCACTGACGATCAAGGGGTCAATAACCATTTCTTGAATTTGTGGTAATTCACACACCATTTCTGAAACACGTAATAACAGATCTTCCAAACCTTGGATAGTTACTGGCGGCTTATTACGAAACGCACCAAGAATTGGCGCGATGTGTAATTGCGCAATCAAACTCTTAAGCTCATGCTGATTTAATGGAGGTAGGGCCAAAACACGTTCTGGTACTAATTCTGCGAGCTTTCCACCAGCGCCCAAAGTGATGATACGGCCAAAGGTAGGATCATTTAAAATACCCACCATTAACTCCCTATCATTTACCGTTAGATTGGGGCTTTGCACTGACTTTATCCCAAAGGCCGTGAGAATATCCTGTGACTCGATTGGTGTTAATAAATTTCTCTGTTCGAGTATGGCCTTCTCTATGATTAATTGGGCACCAGCAATATCAGGTTGGTTAGAGGGCAATCGCGTATCGGGTATTTGCATCAATAATTGTTGATTATGATAATAATCCGCTAAATAAGAACAAGCTTTTATCGCACTCTCTGGGGAACTAAAATGAGGAATTTCATGTTTTGCAAACAAAGCCCAGGATGATTTAACCTGCTGTTGTCCGATCCAACACGCAAGGATGGGTTTATTAGTCTGTTTACTTAACTCAATGAGTTTTTTGGCTACTTTAAAAGGCTGCGATAAAGCAGTAGGAATTAATAAGACCAGTAAGGCATGACTCTGTTCATCTTGTAAACAAGCCTCCATAACGGTGAAATAATCCTCAGGGCTCGCATGCTCCGATATATCAATTGGATTGTAGCCAGCTTCCTGATTAGGCCATGATGCCTTTATTTTCTCTACGGTATAGGTACTCAACTTAGGTAATTGGATTTTTAAATCCATCGCAAAATCAGCAGCTATAATTCCCGCACTGCGACTATTGGTGATAATGGTTAAACCTTCCCCTTTGTTCCGGCATTTGCTTGCAAACACTTCCGCCGCCGAAAAAAACTCTTTCATCCCCATCACCCGTATGGCGCCAGTTCGACTTAGCGCGGTATCAAAAACATCATCTTCAGAAATAACATTACCTGTATGAGATAAGATCGTATTAGTACTCTGCGCATTGCGCCCTGATTTAATCACCACCACGGGTTTAAGCTGTGACGCAGCGCGAAGACCACCTATAAAGCGGCGTGCATCGCGAATGCGTTCCACATACAGCAAAATGCAATCCGTCTGATTATCGAGTGCTAAATAATCAAGCAACTCACCAAAACTAAGATCTGCCGTATTACCTAGGGAAACTAGAGTAGAGAATCCGATTTGTTTTGCCGCAGCCCAATCCAAAACTGCCGCCATTAACGTCTTTGATTGTGAAATAAAAGCCAGATTTCCTCTTAAAACAGAATGAGACTCAAAAGTTGCATTTAACCCCACCCATGGCCGCATTATCCCTAAGCTATTGGGACCAATAAAGCGAATATTAAACTGACGTGCTATGGCACAAAGCTGCTCTTCTAAATGCGCTCCCCGCTCCCCCTGCTCACTAAAGCCCTCAGTAAGAATAATGACCTTTTGAATATGCTTTTCCCCACATTCGGTTAATATTTGCGGCGTTGTTGCGGCTGGAGTGGCAATAATTGCCAGATCAATGTCTTGTGGAATCGCTTTGACAGAAGAAAAACATGATTTTCCTTGAATAGAGGCATGATGCAAATTAACAGGAAATAAAGCGCCAGAAAAACCATGATGCAACAAATTACCAAACACCGTCGCACCTGGTGATGGTTTATTGCTAGCACCTATCACAGCAATAGAGCGAGGATTAAATAGCCTCTCCAGATAATTTTTTTCCATAGTAATTCTCTAGGATACCCAACGAAAGTAAATGCCCCTCATCATTCATCCTATACCTTCAACTATAGTGTCTGCTCTTAAAAAGTCAAAATGCGATCAGATTACAAAATGTGAAGACAGTATTGACTCTTTTAATCCATTTTACCCTAAATTGCTGTCATTCCCACGTAGGCGTGAATGACATGTTATTGAGATAAGAGAGGTTTGACAGAAAAAGCTTTTTAAATCGGGTACTTAGAGGGCGCATGCCCTCCGATATTTTAGTTCCGAATCACTAATATAAATACACAATAGAAGAAGATTTACTCATTGTTATGGCCGAGATGAATCGATGATTTTGGCTCGTCTGCTTCTGGTTTAACCTTTGATAATGCATCTTTTATTTGTGTTTGTTGCGCAACGCGCTGTCTTTCTGCGATTTCAGCGGGATTATCCGCAAAATAGCTCTTATCCCAATTGACTAGAGCGTCAAATAGTCTTGCTAATCCACCCCGAACATTAGCAGGCTGTACTTTTAAAACATCCTCAGGTAATTCTCTTTTAAACTGCTGCACAGCAGCTGCGTACTGCTCAAACGATTGTGCTTTATCTAATGCGTTCTGGAAATTCAACAATGCTTGATAAGGTGTTGGTTTACCAAATAAAGATAGATCCCCTGTTTTCTTATGACGTTTTGTTTTCTCATATGGCTCAAGGGCTGCTGTTATCATAGGTTGCAAAAGGGCTTTGTTTGTTGCAGCCAGTTCATTTAAATTTTTCCTGTCTTTCCCTAACGCTATATCGGTAATGCCAGCCCGCAACTCCTCAATGCCTACGCCATTTTTAGCGCTCGTTTCAATCGTCTCAGATACAATTTTTTTTCTCTTTTTGAGATCTTCAATTTCTTCATTTGTAACTGCTCTTTCGGCTTCTCTATCCATTTGCGTAAGGACAATAACAATTTTAGCATTCTCACCGTGCACTTTTTGAATTGAATCTATATAGCCTTCAGCTTGCTTTAATGAAGCCTTATCACAAGAATTGATGCAAACAACACTTATGTCAGACATTGGCATATACGCATGCTCTGCTACAGACTTATATCGTTCTTGTCCTGAAACATCTGAAATAGTAAGTGGAACACCTTTTACATTTGACGTCGCTGTGAAAAATGACATACCCATTGTAGGAAAATAATCCTTAAGAAATCTTGGCATTCCTTTTAAATCCGGTTCAGCTAATAACCCACGAGCAAGTTGGGTCTTTCCACTATCAGAACTGCCATAAAATCCAACTTTTATTTTTGTTTCTACTTTATCTGTAGCCATAATTATTCTCGCAATTATTTGCCATTATGTGAATTATAGATGCATATTGATTTATTTGTTGTGAAAATGAATTAATTAAGCCAACTTGACTCAATAAAAACAAAAAATGTTGTTTCTTTTTAGCAGAACAAAGAAAGCTCCATGCCAGAAATTTTCAAGGTTATGTTTGCACCTTCCTCCAGGCTACAACTGGAGTTATATTTTTTTAGCCAGCTTTACTCAAGGCTTATCATGGTATAAAACAATCAGTTCCTTACTGGAGGCACAGCCTAATAACTCCATGGTCTTCGCTAAAGTTCCTTCCACCGTTCTATATGAAATATGCATATCTCGTGCAATTTCTTTTGAACTTTTTCCTTGCGCAAGTAATCGCAGACAGACTGCTTGTTGTGCTGACAAACGTGTTGGTATATGTGATGATTTATGGAAAAGAACTAGATCCTTTTCATTTAAGAAAATTGGCGAGTTTTTTTCTGTTTTATTTTCAGTAACATGCTTCAAGGCGTTGAATACATGTTCTTCTAATGCATTATCATTGGTATCTAGAGAGATGTTCGCTAGATTTTCGAATAATTGGTCTCGCTCCAGGTGTAGCGTATCAAAAAAGGTTTGGAGCTCAGTGGTTAATAATGGCATGGGATTTCGTGAAACGCGCCCTATTTGTACGGTAGTACTTACTTGTAAAAATACGACAAATTCGGCAGACAACAATTGTCGAATGCCTTCGTTACAGACAATGCTTGCATCCGTGGCTGCTACAATATGTTCTTTTGCTTGCAGTGCGGTCAATATCTCTTTTTGGCATTGGTAAAACTCCTTTAGTCCCTCTGCACTAAAAATCTCATTTAAAGTACGTCCGACATGATACTCTATTCCTAGATCCACATCGACAAACTGCCAACCCAGTTTTTCAGCCAAAAGTTTTGCAAATAAGCCTTTGCCAGCACCAGGTAAACCGACAATAAAAATACGTTTAGGTTGATTCATCATTCTCTCCCATGCGTGGCTTCTAATAAGCTTTGAATCTACTTATAGTATAAAAACGTATTCAAATTGCAGCAATACGTAGAAATACGTATCAAAAATATGTTTTTTTATACAGAAAAATCTTTTAGTTGCTCATCTCTGCTAACATTTTTTTAACTGTTAACAAATCAAGATAGGCCTTTTTCTTATCGGCTGGGTTTCGTAAAAGATATGCAGGATGATAGCTTACGACGAAAGGGATGTTGTTGTAGCGATGTAGTGTATTACGCAATTGTTTTAGGGGCAGAGGCTTATTCAGTAAGAATTGCCCCGCAAAGCGCCCTAGTGCCAAGATCAAATGCGGTTGAATCAGCTCGATTTGACGTGCAAGATAAGAACTACATTGAGTAATTTCTTCCAACTGCGGATCTCTGTTATTGGGTGGTCTGCATTTCAATACATTGGCAATGTAGACATCTGGTTCCATCATCTCAATGCTCTGCAACATGTGATTTAGTAAACTTCCCGCTTTCCCCACAAACGGTAACCCTTGTTGATCCTCATAAAAACCTGGGGCTTCACCAATAATCATCAATTTTGCATTGGAACTACCACGGCAAAAAACGGTTTGTGTGCGCGTTTTATGTAAAGAACAGCGAGTACAGGCAGCAACTTCTTTAGCTAAAACAGATAATCCCTGTGTATCCGAAGACGGCGAGCTACGTAGCTCCCAGAGATCAATTCCCATAGCCTGTAAATAATAACGATTTAAAGTGTCTGACATAAAAGACTCATTTCACACAATAAGTGCCAGAGAACAGTTGGACGCTTATTTTCGTTTTTAATTTTTGATAAATCAATGCTTACTTAATTAAAAGATCAACTGACATCTTGTAGCCTGGATGTCGCACAGCGGAGTCCGGGGATCGAACAGGTGTAAATCTACCAATCCTGGGTTTCGCTACGCTGCACATAGGCTACGAAGCACCAAGACAACAAGAGCTATCTATATAAATTGAGTTGCTTCCTCAAGCATCACCTCGCGAACCTGTGCAAATCGTGCCTCATTCCAAATGTTTTCTATAAGCAATGTCCCCTGATTGAGGCATTCCTCATAAGCAGCAAGTCCAATCAAGATGTGGGAAAATTTTATTTTTCTAAACACGCTCAACGCATCAAATAAGGTCAGACGTTCAATTGTAGATCCTGAAATATCATCACCAAACTCACCGCCAACCCCTTTAAACTTCACCTGCAACCAATCTTCCAAAGGTTGCCCCGTCATGATAAACGCGTGAGATGTTTGTGACCCACCCAGTACGCGGGTATCCAGATACTGCTGAATATCCACACAAAGAGTATTTTTCTTTAGGTACGCACATGCCTCCCTAAATAACGGGGTCAATTCAAAGGGTATGACTTGCACCATAGCGCGTAGTTCAATCAATGACCTGAACGTATTTTGCTCCCGCACTTGCCTTTCTTTAGGATGGGCCTCTATGTGTCTATCCAGTTCAGCGACTATTTTTTGTAAACGAACTGAATGAGTTCCTGCAATTAAAATGTGCTCTTGTAACCAACGGCGTAACTCTGCAGGCAAAGATTGGGCTTGCTTGCTTGATAATGCTTTTGTTAATGCGCTATTAAAATCATCTGCAGTTAATTGATCATAGAGTTCAGCTGCTTTGATATGAAGATTGGCATGCTCTTCTTCCAGATGTTCCTCTAACATTTTTCGCTCCCAAGCATCCATTTTAGCGGCGTTGCTTAGTTCAATCATCCCACCTCCAGGTAGGAGATAAAAACCATGATGCTTGGCAAAGCGAATTTGTCCCTGTGCATTGACATTAATTCTATCCACTGCCTCATTGTTAAGCTTTCCGCCCATTTGAATCTGAATTGGGTATAATTGATTGGCAGGAGGATGAGAAATATCAAGTTGATCCAAATTAAAAAGATGAGATTTGTTCGTTTTCTCCAGATGTCTCTTTTGTGCTGTACGAAATTGTTCCCAAATCGCGAAGGTGTACTCATGAAGTGGATGTTTTAATCGCATCTGCCCCGGAATTTTACCAAACTCAAACCAAGCATTTAATTCTTCATCCATCTCCATATTATAAAAATCGAATAAAATCTCAAAATACTGTTGGTTCTCGATACGTTGCAACACATCCGCATAGCAAATCAAGGTCGCTGCATAAGCCAATACTGCATAATGCGTTGTTGCCTGACGCTTATGAGTCACCTGCCCCGAAAGCTTTTTAATGTCCGCAACTTTATTCCGCATCATGGCTTGTCGCGCTTGAGCGTCGGCTTCTTTATATTGAATCAACATCGGACCGATATCAGTAAATAACTGCACCATGATTTTCCTTATCAGATATTTAATGTCAGTTTATAACAAAAATGTAAAATTTGAACACATTGCGCAGGAATCAATTTACAATCCAATTTGGCCATATTTTATACCCACATTATGCCTATAGTTATAGATTCGCAGAATATTGCACATAATGAATGGATTTGGGATTTTCTAGAGTCTCAGCGTCGTATAGGGAAGGCGTTTTGGAAACCCAATGAAGTATATCACTACAATGGTACTTCTTTTACATTCCAACAAACCGTTTTCGCAAGGCAAAGAAAAAATGCAACCCGAGGATGCGCCTATGAAATGATGTCCCCAACATGCCTGGGATCAGGGGCATTTGGGGCCGTGTTTCGCATTTCCTGCACAATAAGCCTTGGAAAAACAAATACGTTCCAGGCTAAAGACAAGCATCGAGTGGTCAAATATCAATATTCTAACAGTGCTCTATATGAGTATCAAATTGCACGTTATGCCAAACATTTGCATGTTAAAGCACCAACCGGGCCCTTTCTCGTGATGAAAGAAATGCCAGGAGAAACCCTCTCTAGCCTTTTAAGAAGACATCCACTAAGCCGCCAAGAAAAATTAGAGTTAACTAAAACATTGGCGCATGTAATCAAAGAACAACTTATTGAGCAAAAACTTCTGCATAAGGATCTTCATACGAGAAACATTTTAGTAGCTTATAATCCCCAATCATTACAAAACCCGTTTACAGCAAACATCATTGACTTTGGCCTCGCATCTTATCGCCCCGACTTAAGTATCAAAAACTACAATTTTGATGTTCAAGACTTCAGCTATATCTTCGAGATTATGTGGTTATACGAACCGGACAGACCTGAACAGATTAATCGATTATTAGAGAGCAGATCCGCTCACTTAATAGATTACCTTATTCTTGATGAAGTAGTTTTATCCCCTATTCCAAGCTTCCAAAAACAATTGGATCGCATGCTTTCTTATCTTAAAGAGTTAGCAAAAACACATAAAGAATTAGCGGAAGAATTGCGAAATAATTTATTGGAAGCGGTAAAACATTCAAGTTCGAATGAGCTAACTTTGATAAAACACACTGTCAAACAATGCCATGATATGCTAATCGAACACCACATTGATCTTCAGACCTTTCCTTATCCCATTTTTACAGAACACTTAGAAAAACAAAGGCTGTTTAACGATATTTGTGACTATTTTAGTCTCCTAGAAAATAAAGGAAAATTCCTGATGAACACGCAGCAAAAAGCGGAAGGAAAAAAACTTTGTGATCTGGTACACGACTTAAGACAGAAGACATATGATGCGGCGATGAAGCCTGACCAAGAACAAAGAGAGGCCTTAGTTGAGTGTAGCGAACAATGCAAAAGAATCGTAAAAGACAACCAAAAACTGCTGGATATTCATCGAGATTATAATTATGTTTGGGCCGAAATAGCTGTTGCTTTCTGCTCTCTAATAGTGCTCTACCCTCTAGTTGGCGGTATTCATTACCTTGCAACGGGAAGATTTAGGTTTTTTAATCAAACAGAATCGGCCGCAGGAGCCCAAAAAATGGAAAAGAATTTTAATCAGTTAAATACCATTGCGGTTCATTGAGAATACGTTTTAAAGCATTAATATTAAGTTTTTGTGTCATGATGGTTAATGATTCTTAATTATTTTGTTACTATATCCGCTGTTGTCATTAAAAAAAAGAATAATAGTTTATGACATTGGCAAAAAACTCAAATCCACATTCTGCAGATACTGCATTTCATGATGGCAGGTTACGCCAAGCACAGCTCAAAATGCTTGCCATGCTTGAAGTAGTAGATTCCATTTGCAGGAAGCACAATTTGGATTATTGGCTCGATGCAGGAACTCTGTTAGGCGCCGTTCGCCATCAAGGATTCATACCCTGGGATGATGATGTGGATATTGCTATGCCACGTGCCAGTTATGAACTGTTTCTACGTGTTGCCCCTGCAGAAATTCCACACTGGATGTGGTTACAAACCGTCCATAGTGACCCAGGTTACTTTAATATGGCAACCCCTTTAAAAATCAGGGATCGCTCCAGTCGCTTCATTGAAAAACACGAAAAAGGTAATGAGCCTTACGTCCAAGGTATTTTTATTGATGTTTTTGTCTACGACAGCATGCCTGTAGACCCTAAACAACGAAAGCGATATAAATTCTATGCTAAAAAACTCTCACGCTTATTAAGCACCAAATACAGTAAAGTAAAAATAGGTCACTATCCTATCCTCTATAAGTTTATCGCCTCATTTTTGCCTAAACCGCTGCTTGAGTATTGTTTGCAAAAAATTATCCATCAAGCCAATACCAGCCACAGCCCATATGTAGGACGAGGTTATAATTGTGTCGGCAAAAATTTAATTAAAAAAGACGAAATTTATCCTTTGCAACGCGTTGCATTTGAAACTAAAGAATTTAATATCCCTCGAAACGCAGAAGCTTTTCTCATCCAACAATACGGTGATTATTGGCAATTACCTCCTGAGGAACAAAGGGTCATGCGGCATTGTAAAGAGCTGATTCCACATCTGGAAGAAACAGTATAGAACATCCTCCCACGAAAGTTCTCTGTGCATGTAAAACACGACAAAAAAATTTGTCATGTCCACGCAAGCGCTACTTCCAATTAGCTTTAAGTTTTTATTGAAAATTGTGATGTTATTATGAGCAATCAGAACCGTTCGGGCTGAGGAGGCGTTTACGCCGTCTCGAAGCCTATTTCAACAAGCCAACCAGGAATAACTATGTTTTGGGTTTATATTTTGAAGTGTAAAGACAACAGTTATTATATTGGACATACAGACAATTTGGACAATCGTCTATTTCAGCATCAAAATAAATTGATCCCTGGATGTTATACAAGTACAAAACTGCCTATTCAGTTAGTTTATACACAAGACTTTCCAACTCGTGAAGAAGCATTAGCTGCTGAAAGACAACTTAAGGGATGGAGTCGAAGAAAAAAAGAGGCTTTTATTAATGGTGATTGGACAGCTTTATCAGAATATTCCAAACGTTTAATTAAGTTCTAAGGCTTCGAGATGGCGCTGACGCGCCTCCTCAGCCCGAACGGTTCCGGAACTTATGGCTAATTGGACCGCACGCACGGGCATGACAAATTTCTTTGTTTTCATGTACAAAACCAATCAATAAATACAATATTGACATATAATCATGCAATCGGTTACAATTGTACTCAATATCAAACAAGCACATCTCTAAGAGGCTTAAACACATCATGGACATAATTTCTTAAGTACACCCTACGCCTAGGGCAATAACGGAAGCAGTCAAAAACACTGCCCCATTTAGAATACTTAAGAGAATTACATGATGCACAAGCCTATTCGATTTCAAAATCTTGGTCTTTCGTTCCCCCACAAAACATGCTTTGTGGACTTTAGTGGCCAAGTTTCCAACGGCAGTCGCATTGCGATTATTGGACGTAATGGCACTGGAAAATCAACCCTGCTCAAATTACTTGCAGGATTACTTGAACCAACTGATGGTGACATACATTTTCCACACACATTGAATATTGGTTATGTCCCACAAGTCATAGAAGAATATAACTCATTAAGTGGAGGACAACGTTTTCAAAAATTATTAACACGCGCATTGGCTTCTGATCCAAATCTCTTAATGCTTGATGAGCCCAGTAATCACTTGGATCGTAAAAATCGACATTCTTTGATGAGAATGCTTTCTGATTATAAAGGAACCTTGATTATGGTGACTCACGATATCGAGTTACTGCAATCCACAGTAGATACTATTTGGCATATTGAGCATGGTAAAGTGCACGTCTTTACAGGATGTTATGAAGATTACTTGCGGGAAATCACCATTCAGCGCAACGCAATTGAAGGAGAATTTGCAGAGCTGATACGTCAAAAAAAACAACTGCATGCAGATATGATGAAAGAACAAACCCGAGCCAAAAGCAGTAGAGCTCAAGGTGAAAAGCACATTCAGCAGAGGAAATGGCCAACCATTGTTTCAAACAGCAAAGCGCGGAATGCACAAGAGACTTCTGGACGCAAAAAAAGCGCCATCAGCCATAAGAAACAAGAATTGAGCCAACGTTTATCAGAGCTTTACATACCTGAAACGATTCATCCTAAATTTGCAATGCATGGAGTAGAAACAAAGCAAACGTTGGTAACCATCAGCGATGGCACTATCGGTTATGACAAAAAAAATCCTATTTTGCGCGAATTGAGCTTCTCAATCAAAGCACGAGATCGAATTGCAATTGGTGGTAATAATGGTTCAGGAAAATCCACTTTGCTCAGAGCCATTTTGGATAATCCGTCCGTAATAAAAACAGGAAATTGGACTGTCCCTCATACTTATGAGATTGGCTACCTTGATCAACATTACACAACGCTGTCAGCAGATAAAACCGTATGGGAAACAATCAGCAGTTTCTTTATGAATAAATCCTATACTGAAATCCGGGAGCATCTAAATGATTTCTTATTTCGCAAAAATGAAGAAGTTAATGCTCTGGTTTCCACCTTATCAGGTGGAGAAAAGGCTAGGCTCTCCCTGGCACAGATTGCGGCAATGATGCCCAAAATACTTATTTTGGATGAAATGACAAACAACCTGGATAGAGAAACACGCGCTCATGTCATGCAGGTGCTCAAGGTTTATCCTGGAGCCATGATTGTTATTTCCCATGATGCTGATTTTTTGAATGCTATCCAGGTCACTGATCGGTATGAAATTAAAGATGGACTATTAAGTTCTTTATAGTTGTACCCAAAACCGAGTAAAAATTATGAATAAAAACAATATGTCACTAAACAAGTTTTTCCTGAGCCTTATAAAACCATACAGATGGTATGTTATTGGTTTATTGCTCACAGCTGCTTATTGGGGAATCAATAACGCACTCGCTCCTTATGTATTAAAACTAATTATTGATAAGGTTGCCGCATTTTCTGGTGATAAATCAGCTATATTGAATGCCATCAAACCTAATGTCATTTTATATATCGCGTTGTGGGTGTTAATTGCCGTAGACATGCGTCTTTCGGATTGGCTACGATTAAAGCTATTTCCCTACATACGATATGATCTGGTTAATCACATGTTTGCTTATTTGAATCAGCATTCACATCGTTTTTTCCAAAATAACTTTGCGGGCAGTCTATCCAATAAAATCTCGGATATGACTGCGGGCACCATCGCGATTTTTACAACCATCGATGATGCAGCAGCACAAATTGTCGGTCTTATTATTGCGATTATCAGCTTGCTGCTTGTGCAACCGATATTTGCATTGATTTTACTTATTTGGGCCATTGCTTTTTTGGGTGTCGCAATCGTTTATTTCAAACCGGTTCAAGATCTTTCTAATTTTTTTGCGACCAGTAAAACCACTTTAGTCGGAAAAATTGTTGATAGCATTAGCAATATCACCAATCTACGCTTGTTTTCCAGAGCTGCCTTTGAAAACCAAGTCATTCGCAATGCAACTCAGGATACCACAGATAAGGATCAGACCATGCAATGGAGTATCCTGAAAATGCGTGCCTATTGGGATATAAGTATTATTGTGCTGATTGCAGCCAACTTATATATGCTGGTCGTTATGTACAGTAAAGGCCAAGTATCCATTGGTGATTTCAGTTTCGTTATCTCTTTATCAATCAGCATTTTTTATAATTTATGGTATTTGGCAAGCCAATTCGTGCATTTTGCAGAAGAACTAGGTAAATGCAGACAAGCCCTAACCCTGATTTCAGAACCTCATGAGATCATGGATAAACCCAATGCACAACCGCTAGTTGTCACTCAAGGTCGTATTGAATTTAAAAACGTGAGCTTTCACTATGATGAAGGAGCCCATCTTTTTAAAAATAAATCCGTTGTGATTGAGCCTGGACAAAAAATTGGTTTGGTCGGTTTATCTGGGTCTGGAAAAAGTACTTTTGTCAATTTGATTCTTCGCTTGTTTGATGTGGAGTCAGGACAAATTTTGATTGATGGAAAAAATATTCGTGATGTCACTCAAGAATCATTACGTGAAAATATCGCAATGATTCCGCAGGATGTGACTTTATTTCATCGCACTTTAATAGAGAACATCCGTTATGGTCATATTGATGCAACAGATGCAGAAGTTATTGCCGCATCAAAAAAAGCACACTGTCATGAGTTTATTTCCAGACTTCCTGAAAAATATAATGCATTAGTTGGTGAACGTGGCATTAAATTATCAGGAGGACAACGACAACGGATTGCTATTGCTAGAGCCCTGTTGAAAAATGCGCCAATTCTGATTCTAGATGAAGCTACCTCAGCCTTAGACTCATTAACTGAAAAATTAATTCAGGACGGATTGCATGTGTTAATGCAAAGCAGAACAACCATTGTGGTTGCACATCGACTCTCTACATTATCCGAAATGGATCGCATCCTGGTTTTTGAAAAGGGTCGTATTATTGAAGATGGTTCACATGAGGAGCTGATCAAGATACAAAGTCATTACAGCCGCATGTGGAAGATGCAAGCTGGAGGATTTTTACCTGAGAAGATGTAAATTTAACATCCACAGGTAAATAAATGCAGGCTGGGCTGATAAGCCCAGCATGTAACAATGCCCATATATTTCTTTCTTAAGATCAATGGCTAAGCACTTGTTAATTGGACTTTTCGTAGGAGTTTCATGATGGACATCTTGGAAAGTAAGAATTAACTCAGCAAATACTGGGCTTAGCAGCCCAGCCTTGTGCTATTTTTGTTAACGAGTTACCTAATACCTACATGGATGACGTGGTCTACACTACGCTTCACCCAGGCTACATTCATGAACAGTGAAACACCTATTGTTTTACTTCAGCAACTGCTTTTTTGCTCTGCTCATACTGAATAATCATTTCCGTAAGTGCGTCGGGTGTCACATCATTTTTAGCGTCAATTGCTCGTTCACTCCATTTAGGAACTCGCACAGCCTTAAAAAGGCGATCTTCAGCTTGTTCAAAGCGCTTATCAAAATTGGGTGTATAAATCTTATTAAACCCTGTGATATTCCCCTCATCATCAGCATCTAACTCTACAATGGCTTTTTGAGTTGTAGTATTGGCCTCTAGTTTTGTACCTTTAATTCCATCTTCTAAGATCTTTTTAGCCTCTTCTATCGTATCAGAAAACAAAACGTCATGACCTAATGAGTATCCACAAACTTGCTCATACGCTAAGGTGTGCAGAGGAGAAACTAAGTATGAAGCCCAATCGGTAAAACTATCACCCATCTTACTGTAGGCAGGTTTAACTATTGCGTATATTTTTGTCATTTTATTCCCTAAAAATTTAAAATATATAGAAAGTCTGGAAACTAACCTCAATCTCCATTGAAGTATATTCGGTTAAATATTATCACATTTGTTCTATTTGTATAGAACTGTCTGCCATCACTTTTTATAATTACTGTAAGTCATTTCCAATACCACCAGGTAAAAAATAGACCCTAAGTTCTGTGTAATTTTTAAGACCAAACTCTTTAGAAAAATCTCTTCTGAAAACAAATGAACATTGAGAGTAATTTCCATCCACTCAACTATACTCAAAATAACCCAGCCAAAAAGTTTAGAACTTGCAGGATGCAATACTGGGCTGACAAAAAAGGAGTTTTTTATGAAAGTTAATTATTTGTTTGCTCTTTTTATTTTAATGCCACAATATGTTTTCAGTCAGACTCATGATAATGCGACCATCTTGACGATTTCACAAAACCCGGAGAATCAAAACAACAAAACCCTCACTTATTCAAATGAACTAGAATACTTAAAAAAAAATAAATCGTTTGTCCGCAGCGTTGATTACCCAACGCAAGTCATTCGTATGGAACAAGACATAGAGAATCAACAACTCCCTTGTGATGAGGTGCATAACCAAATTGATAAAATCTTAGTCCAACACATAGTGAACGAGCAATTTACTTATGCAATTTATATTAGTTGTCATTATAACCCCGAAACTAAATTAGCAACTCAATTTATTATTAGCAGTTATTTTGATCCTTTAAGTGATGAAGCAGTTGCATATTTGGAATCCTATCTCCGCGAATACAATGGCACAGATTTATTGGGAACAAAATATAAAATTGAGTCGGCAAAAGGCCTCGTCATTTCCTTAGAATTTGCAGCAGGAATGAAAAAAAAACCCAATAGACCTCCTTTCATCGAGTATCACAAAGACCGCAGCAATTTCTATTTCAAAAGTAATTATGAAATGAGAGCTAAATTATTTAGCGATATCTATCAAAATTTCTTTACTAATGATCCAAATAAAATACTTCCTTTCCTGGACAAATGGGTTTCCTCTCATGCAAGCTCCGTTTATAAAGCGGTATTAAGGGATTCAAATTATACTGAATTACAACCCGAAAAAATTTTTATCATGGAGAATAATGAGGAGCTATTTGTATCCAACTTTAAACAATACTTTGCACATTATTGTGAGCCTTATGAAAACCATAGATGTTTAAATCCTGGCAAAATGGATAATGAGCAAGTGGCATTGTGAATTATTGAATAATGTAGAAATTGTAGTCTGGGTGATGCGAAGCGGAACCCGGGTTCGGCTTCGCATCACCCAGGCTACATTTGTCTTAATGAATTAACCTAGTTCAGGCTCATATGGCGATACTTTGCGGGGCTTTAACTCGCCTTGCTCCTCGGCAATTGCTTTATCATTCACAACTTTAGTCACACATGCATCAGACCAAACATTTAAAGCAGTTTCCAACATATCAATTAAACCATAGAACGGTAAAATGACGCCCATGAGGACAATAGGAACGTTCATACTGGATAATAAACTAATACTCAAGAAGAAACATCCCATGGGAACCCCAGCGTTACCAATCGCAGCAACAGTAGCAACAAATACCCATAAAACCATTGTGCCGTAGGAAATTGGCATACCATGATTCTGCATTAAATAAATCACCGTAGCGAAAATAAAGGCAGCACAACCATTCATATTAATGCTGGTACATAAAGGTAGAACAAAACGACTTACAGCAGGCTTTACCTGTAAATTATTTTCTATAGTATTCATCGTAACAGGTAAAGTCCCTACAGAAGACTTAGAAAAAAAGGCAACGGATAATGCAGGCAGCATGGCGCGCATTGCAGCAAAAGGCTGAATCTTATTCTTTTTTAGCCATAAAGGTAAGATCACAAAACCTTGGACTAAATTTGCTAAAACAACGATCAGTAAATACTCACCTATCCCTTTGATGTCCATGCCTGAGCGCAGTTGCACCACGGTTGAGGTGATAAACCCGAACAATCCCAGAGGAATCACAGCAATAATCCAACGCGTCATCACTAAAAACATGCCGTGTGCACCACGGAAAAAACGAGTAATGGTGTCACGCGCTTGTTCATCAGGAATTTGGCGCGTCGCAATACCGATAATAATACTTAAGAACAATACCCCCATGACTTGTTGTTCAAGAAAAGGAGATAATAGATTAGTAGGTACAATATTTGCCAGATATCCCAAATAACCTAAACTACTCGCTGATTTGACTGCTTGCGCATCCAAATTAACTTGCACTGAGCTCGGTTGAATAATGATGTAAAGCAAGCAACTAATCACAGCGGCCACTATGGTAGTAGAAAACGTATACTTAATGGTACGCTGCCAGATTTTTTTCATATACCCATCAGTTTTATAGTTTGCTAAGGTAACAATGATGGATAAAGAAATAATGGGTAGACTGATACACTTAAAAAGTTTAATAAATAAATCAGAAATTAATAGGCCAGTTTCTTTCAAAACGGCAATGTTTGACATACCACTAACGATACCCAAACCAATCATTAAAGCATAAATCACAGGAGTACTGAAAATGAGTTTTTTTTGTTGTTGATGCGCTGCGCACATGTTGGTGATCCTTAAAAAATTAAGAAAATAAGCGATAAGAAAGAATAGATTAGCAGCAACAACAAGAAACCAGTTTAAAATGGGTGAGCGTTGAACGATGCTTTGCTTGATGCGAATGAGTTAACATAAAAGCCTTACACTTAACTGATTAAAATATGTACAGTGAGAAATATTTTAACACATCCAGTTTGTTCGTCAAGAGATTTTAAAGTCTTTAACACGATCAGGGCAAAAACCAGGAGCTCTCTTACCTATATTTGCGTGCCCGAAAAACTAACCTTACAAGCGTAGGCTGGGCTGTTAAACCCAGCAATTCTCGGGGAAATTCGGTATATTGTGAAATACTGGGCTTAACAGCCCAGCCTAATTTTTCGAGCTCACATCCATTCTCGTAAATATGTACGATACTCTAACTTTTTGAAGTTCAGCAATCAATCAACCAATTCAATGCACTTGATTTGTTGTTTTAAACGAATAATTCGACGGTAAGCATCTTCAATACGCTGCTGCTCTATTCTTTGCTCAAAAACAAGCCGCTCAATCACCTCAATCACTTCTGGAGCCGTAATCTTTGCTAATTGATTCGCAAAAATAAGCATATCAGCCCCTGCATTGATGGTCATGCATAGAGCGTCCTCGAGTGAATAATGATCTGTAATGGCTTGCATTTGTAAATCATCAGCAATGATGACTCCGTCATAGCGAATAGTCTCACGTAACAAACCGTTTAAAATATCATAGGATAAAGTAGCAGGTAGTCCTTGCTTATCCAGCTGTTTATTCACGACATGCGCCGTCATAATCAAGGTTGGCTTATCAATATCTTTTACTAATTGGTAATAAGGAACCAACTCTTCTTTATGAAATGTATTAGTAACATCCACAAATCCTTTATGAGTATCTCCCAACGCACTGCCATGGCCAGGAAAATGTTTATAACAACATGCAATACCATAATGATGAAAAATATGCACAAATTTTTTAGCCAAATGAATTACATCATCAGGACTTGTTGAAAAACTACGGTGTAAACTGCCAATAATTCCTTGCTCTTCTTGTAAATGCAAATCAACAACTGGAGCGAAATTCAGATTAAATCCTAACGACTTTAGAGTAAATGCCATTTGCGTCAATTCAGCTTGAAGCGCCTCAGGTGATAATTGTGCCATATTGAGAGCGCTCATAGTGGGCATACATCCTTCAATTCGTGACAGACGATCGATAGCGCCCCCTTCGTAATCTATGGCAATTAATAAGGGTAATTCATTGTTTTTGTAATTTATTTCTGAAGAATAATGATTGAGTTGATGAGTTAGACGTTTAATTTGCGCCTGATTTCTTAAATTCTTACCGTATACACCTGTAGAAATATCTTGATCAAATAACAGAACGCCACCTAATCCGTCGGCAGACAGCCATTCAGCAACAGGGCTTTTGTCGTGAATATCACAACCATCAAAACCCATAACTAACATTTGACCAATTTTATTTCTAAGAGTAATCATCAATCGCTCCGTCAACAAATATAGGAAAATCCTTCCTAAAAAATTAGTTAATGTTGTAGCGAGAATCATACACAAAGATAAAAAATAATGCCATTTATATCTTTTTTGGTGGTATCGCCGGAAGATCATCAAGATTGCAACTGCAATTACCTGATACATCCGGGGGTAGAGGAACCTGAGCAAAGTCATTTGGATAACACACTGTGACATTCCAAGCCGAATCACCAGGATTAATTGTATTTGGCAAAGACCAATAGTTTTTAGCTATATACGTTTTACCTTTATCACTTTCCCAAAAAACTGGAGAAAATTGAGCTCGATACATTAATTTTTGACCAGCATCACAAGGAAAAGTCTGTCGCATCCAAGATTTTCCAGCGGGTACGGTGACAGTGGTTAGGACTTTAGCAGATACTGCGTCCATTACATCTACAGATACATCATATTTTGTCCAGCAACTGTCTTTAACTAGCGTGTAGTAACATGTAATATTAGCCCAAAGAGAACTTGATAAAATAAGGCTCAAAATTAAAATAAAAGTTTTTGCTAACATAATTCAATCCTTTTAAGTAGAGCGCGCTAACAATTTATTCGGCCACAAGAGCAACAGTAAATGAACTGTTAACAGTCTCTTTAGAGCCATTTACTCATAGTATATACAATATCAATATAAATTATGTAGATAAGTTATGAATTTAGGCCTACACAAGGGTTGATTTTATTATCCGACCTGTATAAGCTTGCCCGAATCGGAGAGATGGCCGAGCGGTCGAAGGCGCACGCCTGGAAAGTGTGTATACGGAAACGTATCGAGGGTTCGAATCCCTCTCTCTCCGCCAAAACTCAATAAAAAGCGGTTATCTTATGCTGAAAGTGCCTGCCGTTTTTTATGTTTACTATTCCCATAGGTACTTTTGCAGTGATGGAACTAAAAAATTCTTATTATTGGCATGCAAGAGTATGATTATGAACAATTCATTTAGGGATATGGCATATGAAATTAATTATAATAGGAATTTTATTATCATTTAATGCACTCGCTGGTGATTATTTCCCTAAACTGACATCACAAGATCAGCCATGGTCTATTACCGCAAGTGGGGGTACCGGTAATTATCAAATCTCTTCCAGAGACAAAAGTGCTCCAATAGGACGATTAGCCCTCGCTAATGAGATGATGCTTGCAGGAAATATTGCATTAGGCTTGGAATTAGGCCTGCAAACTGGGACCCGATTAAAAATAAATATGCCCCGAGAAACGTTCCACGCGCTTAAAAAATGGATACCAATGCAAACCACTCTTGCTCCTACCCTGGATTTATTAATTACCACCAAAAGTGACCCCTTGGGAAATAGTCTTTTTTTTGCCCAACTTAAAGGTGGGCTTGCCTACAGACATTGGCGAGATGAGAATGAGCCTCTAAATGACATTTCTCAATTAGCAGGTGAAGTACAAGCCGGCTTTGGTTATCCAATTACCGCATTGGCAAGTTTGAACTTATTGTACCAAGGAATATTTAGTGGAAATGGGCCAAACTTTCATCTGGACAACTGCTCTAAAAAAGAACAGCTGTCAAGCATACCCACATTACATGCAGTGCTCTTAGGATTGTCTGTGAACCTCTAACCCCCTGGATTACGCTACTCTAATCCGGCCCCATATCTCTTAGTTTTTGTTGCCTGGGTGCAGAACTACAAAACCCCTGTCTTTTAGCAACAAGTAACAATCTTGGAAAAAGTCAGATTTGAATGCCAAATGTGACCTTTCGTAAGCTATAATGTAATCAAAATGGATCTACTTCTCTATTGATTTGCAGGGAGTATTATCATGAAAGAACAACATTACGCCTATAAAATAACCCATGGCACATCAGGTTTGAATTGTCCACATTCTGCCTTGGAAAATGATAAAATGGTGGACTTGTTAAAAGAAATAGAAAACCAGCATAGTGATGGAATATTCTGGATATTCAAACAATTTGGTGATCAGCCACAAGAACCACTGTGCATCATAGACTGCTCAAAAAAACGAATTTACTTTCATTATTCCGGTGAAGTTGAAGATTTAAAAGACGCTATAGCCAATTTAAGTCATTAACTTACTCGTTGAACGGTTTATTTTTTTAAATCAAAATGAATATTATTTTTTTATTTTGATTTCATTTAATTCATTATTGACTCTAGACAAATGGTTTTTTTTTAGTCACCATTCCCTTCTTTTTGTTTTTCCATGAAGAGAATGCTTATGTCTTTAAAAACCAGAATAATTATTTTAAGTTCTATCTTTTTTAATTTATTACCTTGTGCTTATGCAGCCACCGCAGCAAAGCATGTTGAAAATGATACCGCCATTCAAAATGCCGTTTTATTTTATATTAATGAATACAGACAACAACACGGCTTATCTAAACTCACCATGGATAATAATATTGTAATTCAAGCCAAACAGCACTCTCAGGATATGGCCAGCCACCGCATGTCTTTTGGCCATCAAGACTTTGGAAAACGCATTGCTAAACTGCGCTCACAAATTAAAAATACGGGTGGTGGTGCTGAAAATGTTGCATACAACTATAAAACGGCGCAAATCGTAGTCAGCCAATGGGTTCGTAGTCCAGGGCATAGAAGAAATATTGTAGGTAACTATAATCTAACAGGAATAGGCGTTGCTCGTGACAAACAAGGTAAACTTTACTATACCCAAATTTTTCTACAAACAGGCAAAGCGCCTCAAAAATATGCGACAAGAAGAGCCTACATGGCTGTTCCTTTTTTTGGTATTCAACGACATAGTTAAGCAAATGGTTTAAAGCTTTGTAGCCTAGGTGTAATATAGAGAAACCCAGTTTTCACTTCGTTTTGTCCAGGCTACATCACACAAATTTCTTATGCCTCTATTTTTTCTAATTAATTCAATACATTAATTACCCTCAACCCAACTTTAACGAAATCTTTGCAAAAAACCCGAGAAATCAAGTGGCATTAGCGCTCAGAGTGGCCTATCATAGAATCATAGACAGTACACATTGTTCAGCCAACATTATTACTTTGGGAGCCAGAGTGAGGGTGCGGTGAGCAAGCTTAGCATGTACTAAGAAGCCTAAAACACTCCAGAGGAGTCCACCTTGGTAAAAAGGACTGTACTCAATCTTACTGTCTATCCCCGATTCCATAAAAAGGCGTATAAAAATAATACGCCTTTTTTATTTGTATTGTAGCCTGGATGCAACACCAGATGACGCAAGCCCCTGAAACATCTCCGCTCATTACTTGTTCCATTGTCCTTTTTTATGTATAACCACTATAATCAAACAGTTAAACCTGAATTATAATTAAATACACGCTTTCTATAATGGACTTTCGTGCACATGGATATTTTATTAATCTTTCTTGTTCTAGTCTTTTTTAGCTTGTCTTTGCGGCTAATCCGATTCTTTGATTCTTTATCAAGGAGTGAGTCATGAGCTTGTACTTAACCTGCGGAATAATTGCTTTTTGTTTGTTAATCTATTTGTTAATAGTATTATTCAAACCAGAGTTATTCTAAACGCATGGATTTAATTTTAACATGGGAATGGATCCCTTATGACAAAACCTGCTTTTCTACAAATTGTCTTTTACTTGTTCTTTTTATTACTCCTTGTCAAACCATTGGGTTGGTACATGTCGCAAGTGTATCAAGGTCGTCCTTGTATTTTAGATGCTGTTTTAAAACCTTTTGAACGTCTCATCTACAAGCTTTGTGGGATTCATACTCAAGAAGAAATGGGATGGAAAACCTATTTAGCGGCCATGCTCTTTGTTAACCTAGCAGGTTTGCTGCTCGTTTATCTCGTACAACGTGTCCAATTCTATCTTCCACTAAATCCACAAGAATTCACCTCCCCATCTCCTGATTCAGCCTTTAATACTGCAGTAAGCTTTGCCACCAATACCAATTGGCAAACCTATGGTGGCGAAACAACAATGAGTTATTTTACGCAAATGTTTGCACTCACCGTACAAAACTTTATTTCTGCAGCAACGGGCATGTCATTACTCGTTGCATTAATACGTGGCCTCATAAAACATGAAAGCGAGGGCCTGGGAAATTTCTGGGTGGATATGGTGCGTGGAATACTTTATATTTTATTGCCTTTGTCCTTCATTTTTTCACTTATCCTATGCGCTCAAGGGGTCATTCAAAATTTTAAACCGTATCAGAAAATAAACCTGGTACAGGCCTTTAGCTATCAACAACCTGTCACTGATACAACAGGTAAAACAGTATTAGATAGTCAAGGCAAGCCTGAAACAACCCCCATAAAAGTAACGGAACAAGTCATTCCTATGGGACCGGTAGCCTCGCAAATTGCCATTAAGCAACTAGGTACTAATGGAGGTGGTTTTTTCAATACAAACTCCGCCCATCCATTTGAAAATCCGACTCCATTGACCAATTTTCTGGAAATGGCAGCAATCTTGCTCATTCCAGCTGCTTTTTGTTTTACGTTTGGCACCATGGTTCATGATAAAAGACAAGGCTGGGCAATATTAATCGCTATGTCCATTCTTTTTGCTCCATGCTTAATACTTGAGGTTATAGTGGAACAAGCAGGCAATCCCGCATTTCAACAAATGGGAATTGATACCATAGCCCAATCCCAGCTTTATCCCGCGGGCAATATGGAAGGTAAAGAGACGCGTTTTGGTATTGTCAATTCAGCAATTTGGGCAACAGCTACAACAGCAGCTTCCAACGGCTCAGTCAACTCCATGCTTGATTCATTTACGCCTTTAGGTGGCTTGTTTCCCTTATGGATGATGCATCTGGGCGAAGTCAGCTTTGGAGGCGTTGGCTCTGGGCTATATGGAATGTTAATGATGGTTATTCTCACGGTGTTTGTTGCAGGACTTATGGTGGGTAGAACACCTGAATATTTAGGTAAAAAAATTGAACCTTATGAAATGAAAATGGCCTCCATTGCCGTGTTAATTATGCCTTTAGTTGTGCTCATCGTAACGGCTTACGCGTCGGTAACAACCTCTGGGACCAATTCTATTGCTAATCCAGGTGCACACGGTTTTACAGAAATACTTTATGCATTTACCTCTATGACAAATAATAACGGCAGTGCTTTTGCCGGATTAAATGCCGATACTCCTTTTTACAATATTGTCGGAGGCGTACTGATGCTGATTGGTCGATATTGGCTTGCTATTCCCGCACTTGCAATTGCAGGTTCGCTCGTTAGAAAAAAACGGATTCCTAACAGTTTGGGTACATTGGTCACTCATAGACCACTGTTTATCACCTTATTAGTCTGTATTGTTATTGTTATCAGTGCATTATCCTTTGTACCATCTCTGGCTCTTGGCCCAATTGTGGAGCATTTGATGCTTTGGAGGAACTATGGGTACTAAATCACATTCTCTTTGGGATTTTAGCATTATTAGAAATGCCCTGCTCGATGCATTTTTAAAATTAACCCCTCGCCTCCAAATAAAAAACCCAGTCATGTTCACCGTTTATGTGAGTTCAATTATCACTACGGCACTTTTTATACAAGCGCTGCTAGGAGATGGAGAAGCGTCACCTTTGTTTATTCTAGCGATTAGTTTATGGCTGTGGTTTACACTTATATTTGCTAATTTTGCAGAAGCCATGGCAGAGGGTCGTGGCAAAGCTCAAGCACAAGAGCTACGTCGAGCACGACGAGAAATTCAAGCTAAAAAGTTAGCAAAGGCATCTAAAAGTGCAAAATTCACTATCATTCCATCAGTGCAATTACGTGCAGGGGATTTGGTTTTGGTTGAAGCTGGCGATTTCATTCCTAGTGATGGTGAGATTATTGAAGGGATTGCTTCGGTTAATGAAAGTGCCATCACCGGCGAAAGCGCCCCGGTAATTCGTGAAAGTGGCGGGGATCGAAGTGCGGTAACTGGAGGCACTCAAATTATCTCCGATTGGCTTATCATCCGCATTACTTCTAATCCAGGTGAAACGTTCTTAGATCGAATGATTGCCCTAGTAGAGGGCGCAAAAAGACAAAAAACGCCAAATGAGCTGGCATTAACAATTTTACTTGCCGCATTAACTATCGTGTTCTTGGTAGTCTGTAGCACCCTACTTTCTTTTTCAATTTTCAGTGTAGCTATCACGAAATCGGGATCAGCAATTTCAATCACGATACTTGTTGCACTTTTTGTGTGTTTAGCACCAACAACGATTGGCGGACTACTTTCCGCAATTGGTATTTCCGGCATGGATCGCATGATTCAAGCCAATGTCATAGCCCTATCTGGGCGCGCAGTTGAGGCCGCAGGTGATGTTGACGTTTTATTACTTGATAAAACAGGAACAATTACCTTAGGTAACCGACAAGCCACCGAATTTATTCCAGCAGAAGGAGTTGATGTCACAGCTTTAGCCGACGCAGCTCAATTAGCCTCTCTTGCTGATGAAACTCCCGAAGGTCGAAGTATTGTTATTCTTGCTAAAAGAAAATATAAGTTACGCGGCAGAGCACTTGCACGGTTGAATGCAACATTTATTCCCTTCACGGCACAAACACGTATGAGTGGTGCAAATCTTGGAACTCGGCAAATTCGCAAAGGTTCATCCGAGGCCATCGAAGAATACATCACTGAGTTAGGAGGTCACGTTCCTAAAAATGTAAAAACTAATGTTGAAATTATTTCGCGCCAAGGAGGAACAGCACTAGTTGTTGCAGAGGGCAAAAAAGTACTAGGCATTGTTCGCCTTAAAGACATCGTCAAAGGCGGAATTCGTGAGCGATTTGCGCAATTAAGACAAATGGGGATTAAAACCATCATGGTAACCGGTGATAACCCTCTAACCGCCGCCTCAATTGCCGGTGAAGCCGGTGTAGATGATTTTCTTGCCAATGCAAAGCCCGAAGATAAACTTAAATTGATTCGTGACTTACAAGCCCAAGGTCATTTAGTAGCAATGACTGGTGATGGGACCAATGACGCGCCAGCACTTGCACAAGCTGATGTTGCAGTAGCCATGAATTCAGGAACACAAGCCGCAAAAGAAGCTGGCAATTTGGTCGATCTGGATTCCAATCCTACTAAATTAATTGAAGTAGTTGAAATTGGTAAACAATTACTCATGACACGCGGCTCTCTAACGACATTTAGTATTGCCAATGATATTGCTAAATATTTTGCTATATTACCTGCTGCATTTGCAGGTACTTATCCCGCACTGAATGTCCTCAATATCATGCATCTTAATACGCCACAAACTGCGGTACTTTCCGCCGTAATCTTTAATGCAGTAATTATTGTTTTTCTCATCCCGTTAGCCTTACATGGAGTAAAATACCGACGGCTTCCTGCAGCCCAACTCCTTAGAAAAAACGTAATTATCTATGGGATAGGTGGATTAATCGTTCCATTTATTGGCATTAAACTGATTGATATGCTCTTAACAATGTTGGGTCTGATAGGATAAAAAAATGATTATAGATGCCCTAAAACAAATCAAAACAGCCTTAATCTTCCTACTACTCTTTTCACTTCTGACAGGCATAATCTATCCTGCACTTGTTACTGTGTTAGCACAAATATTTTTCCCTTATCAAGCAAATGGCAGTTTGTTACAGCACAATGGCAAACCGATTGGCTCTGCACTTATTGGACAATACTTTGATGCACCTAATTATTTTTGGGGAAGGCCTTCGGCCACTACCCCATTTCCCTATAATGCAATGAGTTCTTCAGGTTCAAATATGGGTCCTTCCAATCCAGAGTTTTTGGATACCGTAAAAAAACGACTCACTAAACTTCAGCAATACACTGCAGCAAATCAAAATGAAACGACCAAGCACTTAACCCCAGTGGATTTAGTCACTGCGTCTGGTAGTGGGTTGGACCCTGAAATAAGCCCGCTCGCAGCCTTTTATCAAATACCTCGTATTGCCAAAGCACGCAATATTTCAGAACAAGAAATTCAAGTATTAGTCAATCAATTCATAAAAAAACGTACCTTGCATCTTTTAGGAGAACCTCGAATCAATGTGTTGGAGCTTAATTTAGCTCTAGATCATATAAGGACTACTAAATGACTGATAATCGCCCGGATCCCAATGCATTATTACAACAGGTAATAGAAGAGGAACAGCAAAAACAACGTGGCAAATTCAAAATTTATCTTGGTGCCGCACCAGGAGTAGGAAAAACGCACTCCATGCTACTTGAAGCAATGCAAGAACAGGCTAAAGGATTAGACATTGTAGTAGGTATCGTCGAATCACATGGACGAATTGAAATTGAAGAAATACTTAAAAACTTTGTCGTCTTGCCTAAAGTAACGATTGATTATCACGGAAAACAAATACAAGAGTTTGATCTGAATGCTGCCCTGAAAAGAAATCCGGGATTAATTCTCATGGATGAAATGGCCCATACCAATGTGAGTGGTGTCCGCCATAAAAAGCGCTGGCAAGACATTAAAGAATTATTGGACCGTGGAATTGATGTGTGTACAACCCTTAATGTGCAACATATAGAAAGCCTCAATGATGATGTCTCCCAAATCATTCACGCCCCTGTTCAGGAAACTGTTCCTGACGCTATGATAGAACGAGCCAATACAATTGAGTTAGTCGACCTAGCCCCAGAAGATTTATTAAAGCGCCTGTCCGAAGGGAAGGTCTACGTTCCCAAACAAGCACGCCTCGCAGCAGAGTTTTATTTTCGCAAAGGTAACTTGATGGCGCTACGTGAATTGGCATTACGTACTTTAGCAAAACGAGTTAATACACAGGTGCTTTTATACAGGCAAGGCCAAGGTATTAAACACATCTGGCCCATCATGGAAAAAATACTTGTTTGCGTTGGCCCAGGGCCCGAATCACATAAATTGATTCGCGCTGCCAAAAGGATGGCAACCAGCCTACAAGCCGATTGGATTGCAGTATATGTTGATTCTACTCGAACTCAATTATCCATAACGCAACGAAACCAAGCCATAAGGAATTTATTTTTTGCAGAACAGCTAGGTGCCGAAACCCATATTTTAATGGCTTATGACCTTGTTAAAGAAATTATCAATTTTGCTCGTGAGCAAAATGTCACCCTAATTATGATCTGCAAGCAAATTCGTACACGCTGGAAAAATTTTTTCTTTCGTAGTTTGGCCGATGAAATTTTACGCTATAGCGGTGAAATTGATGTGTATACCATAACTATGGCATCAAAAAGATCAAGAGAAAAATCGCCTCTCAAACCACAGACGTCTTGGTTCTACTATCTTTTATCAACCAGCATTGTCGCCGTCACGACATTGGTTAACTATTTCATTTATCCTCTGGTCAACGAAACCAGTATAACCCTAGTTTATTTAATAGGAATGATTTGTATTGCCTTATTAGGCCTTACAGGACCTGCAATTTTAGGAATTTTTCTCAGCATTTTTATTTATGATTATTGGTTTATTCCGCCTTACTACAGTTTTTTAATCGCACAATCCGATTATTTCTTCACTTTACTTATGATGTTCATTATGGCACTAATTATCTGCCAATTAACTTTAGTCACCCGCCGCCAATCAGAAATTGCGCGTCTTGCAGAATACCAAACATCCGTCTTATATACCTTAAGTCGCAGGTTATCAAGAACGCGGGGAATAGTCAGACTACTAAGAACGGGAGTCAATTTTATTTCAGAAATTTTTCACTGTGAAATTATCGCGCTCTTACCCAAGAATGAGCGCCTTGTCGTGCGCGCCAGAGCACAATCACATCAAGAATTAGATGAAAAAGAATACAGCATTGCCCAGTGGGTATTTGAACTAGGACAAAAAGCAGGCTCAGGAACTGATACGCTCTCATTTTCTAATGCATTGTTTATACCGTTACTTGGCGCCCGCGGTACAATGGGCGTTTTGAGAGTCCAACCTACTAAGAATGGTGATTACATGACACCTGAAAAAATACAGCTTCTAGAGTCATGCGCCAATCAAATTGCGTTGGCTATCGAGGTAGACAGTTTGCAGGAAGAACAAAGTAAACCAAGCAACCCGCCTACTTAGTTACAAAAAACATCCATACTAGATTTGTCAAAATCTAACTTCTACTATAGAAAATCAGTCTAAATTACAATAGGATAATGAAATATTTAGGTAAAAAGGATTTACCCCATGATGATTGCAACCCTACTAGCACCAGGTAATGAAACTCGAGTAGCTATCACGCCTAACTCGGCAAAACACTTTATCAAGTCAGGTTTTGAAGTCGCTATAGAAAAAAATGCAGGACTCGCTGCAAGTTTTAGAGATCAAGATTATGAACACGTTGGTGTATCGATTCAGAATAAAAATAACATATTGGAAAAAGCCAATATCCTGCTTTGCATTAATGAACCTGATCCCAAAGATCTAGAGGGTTTATCTCAAGGCGCTTTGGTCATAGGTCATATCGATAATGAGCCAGAAAGCAAATTAATTACCTGGTGTAAGGAAAATCAAATTACACTGGTTTCAATGAACCTTATACCGCGCATCAGTCGTGCCCAAAGCATGGATAGTCTATCCTCACAAGCAAACTTAGCAGGTTACAGAGCGGTCTTAGAAGCATGTTCCCAATTTCATCGAGCAATTCCTATGATGATGACAGCTGCAGGAATGATTCAACCGGCTAAAGTGCTTGTTCTCGGTGCTGGAGTCGCAGGGTTACAGGCCATAGCTACAGCCAAACGTTTAGGTGCCGTAGTTTATGCATTCGACGTACGCCGTGCAGCAAAAGAACAAGTTGAAAGTTTAGGCGCAGAATTTATTGAAGTAAGTCAGGATCAAGACAATGAAACTAAAGGCGGGTATGCCTCTGAAATGAGTGAAGAATATAAAAAACTTCAAGCAGAACTTATTGATCAATACGCTAAACTAGCCGACATCATTATTTCCACAGCCTTAATCCCTGGTAGAAAAGCACCTATATTATTGTACCAAAAAACTGTAGCGCAAATGAAACCCGGTTCGATTGTCGTTGATCTTGCAACCTCCCGCGGTGGAAATTGTGAAGTCAGTGTTGTTGATAAAACAGTAAAACATGGGGAAGTAACCATCATTGGTGTAAGTAACATGGCAGGACTAGTGCCAGCTACTGCAAGTGAGCTTTATGCCAATAATCTAGTACATTTAATTAATCTATTGGCCCAGAACCCACCCGAAATTACATTAAACCCTAACGATGAAATTATTCAGCAGGCCGTACTTTGTCATCAGAATCAATACCTACCGTTCCAGGTAAAAAAGGAGACGCAAAATGCATGAGATGAACTCTCTCGGAAATCCATACATTGCCATACTGACCATTTTTGTTTTGGCCTGCTTTGTTGGATATTATGTGGTTTGGAAAGTCACTCCAGCACTACATACCCCGTTAATGTCGGTGACCAACGCCATATCAAGTATTATCGTTTTAGGGGCACTTATTGCGGCGGGTAGCCAGCTCACAGGGAAAATCACCTGGATTGGGGGTCTAGCAATATTTATTACCTCAATTAATATTTTTGGTGGATTTGTTGTAACCCAACGTATGTTACGTATGTATAAAAAATAAGGATGATTTTTTATGACAACTCTGGTTCCTTTATTTTATTTATTATCAGCTGTGTGTTTTATATTAGCGCTAAAAGGTCTAGCTAGTCCTGCATCAGCACGCAGGGGAAATCTTTTAGGAATTGCCGGGATGATCCTTGCAGTAGGTTCGACCTTGATGATGCCGACAACATATCATCAGCCCCTACTTATTGGTTTAATCATCGCAGGGGGTATCATAGGAACCTACATTGCCTACAAAATTAATATGACAGCCATACCGCAACTTGTCGCAGCATTCCACTCATTAGTGGGGATGGCCGCAGTTTTAGTTGCTTTTTGTGCGTTCCTATCCCCTACTTCTTTTCATATTGGCGATCCAGGAGCAATTGCCAAAGCAAGCCTCGTCGAAATGAGTCTTGGTTTAATTATCGGAGCCATCACTTTTTCAGGCTCAGTCATTGCTTTTCTCAAATTGCAAGGCATTATGTCAGGAGTCCCCATTAAACTCATGGGTCATAATAAGATTAACCTAATTGCAGCATTAGTCATCCTCATTTTATTTGTCTTGTTTTTAATGAATCAAACACTCACACTGTTTAGTGTAATGGCTGGGATAGCCTTTTTACTGGGTGTATTACTCATTATTCCTATTGGTGGCGCAGACATGCCTGTGGTTATATCCATGCTGAACTCCTACTCAGGATGGGCCGCAGCAGGTATTGGATTTACACTCAGCAACCATTTACTGGTGATTACAGGAGCTTTAGTAGGTGCGAGTGGAGCCATTCTGAGTTACATTATGTGCGTTGGAATGAATCGTTCTATTTTTAATGTGATTTTTGGCGGCATCCAATCATCAGGGAGCCATTCACAGGCTAATGCAACCAATGAATCGCGCACAGTACGACAAGGTAATGGTGAAGATGCTGCATTCCTCTTAAATAATGCAAAAGACGTAATCATTGTGCCTGGATATGGCATGGCCGTAGCGCATGCGCAACATGCTGTTAAAGAATTGGTTGATGCCCTAGAACACCGCAATATCAAAGTTCGTTTTGCAATCCACCCTGTTGCTGGTCGTATGCCTGGGCATATGAATGTGTTACTTGCTGAAGCCAATATTCCTTATGATAGAGTTTTTGAACAAAGTGAAATTAACCGAGACTTTGCAAGCTGTGATGTAGCGTATGTTATTGGAGCGAATGATATAACCAATCCCGCAGCAAAAACGGATCCGAGTTCGCCAATTTATGGCATGCCAGTCTTGGAAGTAGAGAAAGCAAGAAATGTATTATTTGTTAAACGAAGTATGGCTCCAGGCTATGCAGGAGTCGAAAACGATTTGTTTTATCATGATAATACGTACATGCTTTTTGGTGATGCTAAAGCAATGACCGAATCGATTGCAAAGGCTTTGGAGGCATTGTAGTAGATATATCTGCTATTTGAACATGGCAACATATGCGTGCCCGAAAAACTCCTGTATGCCTCTAGCTAATGTTTATATTAGCTGAGACCACTTTTTCGGGGACGTTCACGGACACGCATACGTTTACGTACATAAACCAAGACTCCACTCGATATCCAGCCCTATAATTCTACTATTCAATCGACGAATATTCGTTTGCCATACCTATGAAATAAGGGTATCTTAGCTCGTTTTACTGTTACGGAGTTATATAATGCTACGAAAACTTGGACTTGGCTTGTTGTGCGTCGCTGCATCTTTAAGTACAAACGCGTATTCTACAGAAAGTCATTTACTCCAACGAGGAGTCACTATTGAATATGAATTGCCGAGTAATGATCCGCAAATATTTCTTAACTACCTATTTTGGCCAGTAGAAGCCAATTGCAAGATCGCTACAGAAGACGAAAGCGATGAATTTGTAGTTACAGCATTAGCTAAAAAAGGAAAGGTTAATGACGTCAGTTTGTCAGCTGGAGAATCTTTACGAATCACCGTCCATCCAGGTGAAAATCTGAAGATAAGTGCCGAATCTGGTGCAAAAGTTGAAATCACAAATTTTGGTCAACATACAGTTAAAGCAATTTGTACCGCATAATCATTTAATTATATTGTAGCCTGGGTGCAGCAAAGCGGAACCCGGGCTACAATAAACTCTAATGTTCTCTTGTCGCATGAAACTTAATTTTAGGATAACGCTCTTCAGCCATTGTTAAATTAACACGCGTTGGAGCAAGATACATCAAAGCATCGCTTCCATCTAAAGCCAAATAATCATGTGCTTTGGTTCGAAACTCACTCATTGCCTTATCATCATCAGAGTAAACCCAACGTGCACAAGCGACATTCACTGTTTCATAAATACAATCCACTTTATATTCATGTTTTAAGCGATGAGCTACCACGTCAAATTGCAACACACCTACTGCTCCCAGGATTAACTGGTTGCTATTTAATGGTCGAAATACTTGTGTTGCACCCTCTTCAGATAATTCAATCAAACCTTTTAATAACGCCTTACTCTTTAAAGGATCTTTTAGACGCACCAACCGAAACAGCTCAGGGGCAAAATTAGGAATACCAGTGAATTTTAATTGCTCTCCTTGAGTAAAGGTATCACCTATGCGAATGGTTCCATGATTATGTAAACCAATAATATCACCAGGTAAAGCAACCTCTGTATGTGAGCGATCACCCGCCATAAAAGTTAATGCATTCGCAATTTGCACTTCTTTACCAATACGTAGGTGATTGAGCTTCATTCCTTTTCTATAAGCTCCGGAGCAAATTCGTAAAAAAGCAATTCTATCCCTATGCTTGGGATCCATATTAGCCTGGATTTTAAACACAAATCCGCTGAACGCATTTTCATCAGAAGATACGATACGCTCTTGGGCTGTCCGCGGTTGTGGACCTGGAGCATAGCGTACGTAATCATCCAATAATTCTTTAATACCAAAATTATTAATCGCAGAACCAAAATAGACTGGTGTCATTTTACCTGCTAAATAAGCTTCCAAATTGAACTCATGAGAAGCCCCCTTTACTAATTCAATTTCTTCACGCAACTCTTGGGCACTTTCGCCCAATATTTCATCCAGCTGAGGATTATCCAAGCCTTTAATTTGCATTGCTTCTTGTTTTTGTGCATTTTTTCCAGGTTGATATAGATAAACGATATCTTCATAGCGATGATAAATGCCTTTAAAACGTTTGCCCATACCTACAGGCCAAGTAACCGGAGCACATTGAATCCCTAACACAGATTCAACCTCATCCAGCAAATCAATAGGCTCACGGCCTTCACGATCCAGCTTATTAATAAAAGTCATAATCGGTGTATCGCGCAAACGACAGACTTCCATCAATTTAACTGTTCTATCCTCAACCCCTTTAGCAACGTCAATAACCATCAAGGCAGAATCTACTGCCGTCAAAGTACGATACGTATCCTCAGAAAAGTCCTCGTGTCCTGGGGTATCTAACAAATTCATGACATGTTGATTATGTACAAACTGCATTACCGAAGTAGTAATAGAAATACCACGTTCTTTTTCCATTTCCATCCAGTCTGAGGTCGCATGCCGATCGGCTTTACGTCCTTTTACAGTTCCAGCCAATTGAATTGCACCTCCGAACAAAAGTAATTTTTCGGTTACAGTTGTTTTACCTGCGTCAGGATGAGAGATAATTGCAAAGGTGCGTCGTGTATTAAAATCCTGATAAAAATCGGACATGAAGTTCTCTAAATATAATATGATTGTATGTAGTGAATTTTAAGCCATTCCTGAACAAATACAAGACGAAGCCAGTGTTTCTTAGGCAAACACTACTCGAAAAGAGGCGATTTACCTGAATAAAACGGGATTTAAATAGTCTTTACCCCTTAAAAACGCTATGATTAAGCAAATTCATGGATAAAAATTTATAGGAGATAGTTGCTCATTATGAAACGCTGCGCTTGGGTTGGGACTGGCAAACCTTATTATGAAGAATATCATGACAAGGAATGGGGCATTCCCGTACACGATGATCAAAAACACTTTGAAATGCTCATACTTGAAGGGGCACAAGCAGGTTTGAGTTGGGAAACCATACTCAAACGGCGTGAAGCATACCGCAAGGCATTCAAACACTTTGATCCTCATGCTGTGGCAAAAATGAGCGATGAAGAATTAAACAACTTGCTTCATGATTCCGGGATTATTCGTAATCGTCTTAAAGTTTTTTCAGCACGCAAGAATGCCATAGTATTTCTGCAGATCGCCCAAGAATTTGGTTCTTTTGATAACTACATTTGGCAATTTGTAAATGGAAGTCCCAAAATAAATCATCCCAAAACACTTCAAGAAGTCCCCGCACGTACAGCTGAATCTGACGCCTTATCCAAAGACTTGAAAAAAAGAGGGATGAGTTTTGTCGGCTCAACAATTATGTATGCCCACATGCAAGCAGTAGGTTTGGTTAATGATCATGTTATCGATTGTTTTTGCAAGAATCGCGAGCACAGTGCATAGATTCTGGAAAAAAATAAACTGATTTAAACAACGCACTTCGACGTGAACGTATGCGTACCCCAAAAGTAGGCTGGGCTGTTAAGCCCAGCCATTTTAAAATAAATTCTTACTTCCGAAGAAATATTTGGAATGCTGGGCTTAACAGCCCAGCCTACTTTTCAGAAGTATGAACGACCGCTCATCTAAGAAGACATTTTTTGCAAAATGTCTTCTATGGGCAACCCCATCACATTGTAATACGAGCCTTTTATTTCTTTAACAAACGTATCATACACATTCTGAATGCCATATCCCCCCGCTTTATCAAAGGGATCACCTGAATCAATATAATTTTGTATTTGCTGCTCTGTAAGCGTATGAAACGTAATATGGGTTGTCACACAATCAATCCACCATTTTTGCTCGGGTAAAAAAACTAGAGCATAGCCAGTGTAGACCTCATGCGAGCCACCACTTAACATGCACAGCATTCTATATGCATCTTCATGGTCGCGAGGTTTTTCTAAAATATGATTCTGATAAGCCACGGTAGTATCTGCTGCCAGAATTAAATCCGCTGAACCTGTTTCAACTTGTGATAAAATAGCTTGTGCTTTTTCCCTGGCAAGTCGCGTGACATATCCTTTGGCTTCTTCGTTTTTTTGTTGAATTTCTTCAATATTGGCTGGCATAACAACTGCAGACAGCCCATGCTCTTGCAAAATTTGCAAGCGTCTTGGGGAAGCACTGGCCAGAATTACTTTTAATAGATGATTCATTTTCATAGGTTTTATTTTTAGTTTATCCTAAATCAGCTCATGACTCTTTAACAAAGAATCTAAAAATAAAACCATTATACATACTTTATTTCTTGATCGCCGCAACAAACATCCATAGTGCGAGAATCGCTGTAATAATCAACGCAATAATACTGGCTGTCATTGAAAAATTGTGGCCTGCTACAGATACTTTCCAATGATAAATAATACGTAAAACATGGAGTACGGCAGCTAAAGCAAGAATAATTCCGGCAACAGTTAAAGGTGCTCTTTTATTCATTTTTTTCTCCGTCCATGATTTCTACCCCTAATTATAGACGAATTATGTGCTCATTTTTAATTATTGTTTGCATGTAATCGTGACGCATGAAACATTAAATGCTCTTCGATAAAGCTCGTGATAAAATAATAGCTATGATCATAATGCTCATGCATACGCAGTTTCAGCTCAACCCCTGCCTTCAAGCAAGCTTCCTGAAATAATTCGGGTTTGAGTTGCTCCTTTACAAAAGGATCCTGCTTCCCCTGATCAATTAAAATGTGTTGGTGCGGCCATCCTCTATCTATGATCAGTTCGCACGCATCATACTCTTTCCATTGATTTTTATTGTTACCCAAATAACCTGTGAGCGCCTTTTGTCCCCATGGGCATTGAGATGGAGCACAAATAGGTGCGAATGCAGAGACCGAACGATATTGCTTGGGATATTTCAATGCGAGAGTAAGCGCGCCATGCCCTCCCATTGAATGGCCGAAGATTCCGCAGGCTTGATGATTCAGCGGGAACTGTTGTTGCAACAGGCCAGGTAACTCCTCATGTACATAAGTTGCCATCTGATAGTGTTTTGACCATGGAGCTTGTGTGGCATCTACATAAAATCCGGCGCCAATACCAAAATCATAATGCTCCTGATCACCTGGCACATGAACTCCTCGTGGGCTAGTATCGGGAACAACCAGCGCAATACCTAATTGAGCAGCAACTCGTTGTGCACCAGCTTTAGTAATAAAATTTTGCTCTGTACAGGTTAGCCCAGAAAGCCAATACAATACAGGCACACTTTGTTTCTGTGCTTGAGGTGGTAAAAAAAGACCAAAACGCATCGTACAATGGGTCGAATCGGAGTGATGGGTATAGACCCGTTGAATACCACCAAAGCAATAATGTTCTTCAATAAGTTCGATAGTCATTTAATTTACTCCCCCAAACACACTTTAAAACGTGAGCACTGTACGGATTGATTGCCCTTGGCTCATTAAATCAAAAGCCTGATTAATCTCTTCAACAGGAAGAACATGGGTAATTAAATCATCTACATTAATTTTCCCTTGCATATACCAATCAACAATTTTAGGTACATCAGTGCGCCCACGTGCCCCACCAAATGCCGAGCCCTTCCATACCCTGCCTGTAACCAGTTGGAATGGTCTCGTAGAAATCTCCTGTCCAGCTCCAGCAACCCCAATCACAGTGCAAACGCCCCAACCTTTATGGCAGCACTCCAGTGCCTGGCGCATCAGCGTTACATTCCCTACACACTCAAAACTGTAATCAGCCCCTCCCTTAGTCAACTCAACAAGATGGGGTACTAAATCATTGCCGAGCTCTAAAGGATTAACAAAATCCGTCATGCCCATTTTTTCTGCCAAAGCCCGGCGCTGAGGATTAAGGTCGACCCCTACAATCTGCTCTGCACCAACCATGCGTGCACCTTGGATCACATTAAGCCCAATACCTCCCAAACCGAAAACAACAACCCGAGATCCAGGAGTCACTTTTGCAGTGTAAATAACAGCCCCAATACCTGTAGTCACACCACAGCCGATGTAACAGACTTTCTCAAAGGGAGCATCTTCGCGTATTTTAGCCACAGCAATTTCAGGTAAGACAATATAATTGGCAAACGTTGATGTCCCCATATAATGGAATATTTTTTTGCCATTAAGACTGAAACGACTCGTTCCATCAGGCATTAGCCCTTGACCTTGTGTTGTGCGAATTGATTGGCAAAGGTTGGTTTTCTGGGAAAGGCAATATTCACATTGACGGCATTCAGGAGTATACAAAGGGATCACATGATCACCTGGCTTAACGGAAGTAACCCCCGCCCCTACATCGACAATAACACCCGCACCTTCATGTCCTAAAATCGCTGGGAAAAGACCTTCAGGATCATCACCAGATAAAGTAAACGCATCCGTATGGCAAACACCTGTAGCTTTAATTTCAACAAGTACCTCACCCTTTTTAGGCCCTTCTAATTCAACCATTTCAATTGCTAATGGCTTTCCAGCCTCATAAGCTACTGCCGCCTTGACTTGCATCACCCCTCCCGTAACGATGGAAACATCATCTCAATTAACCGTAATCACGTAATTTCATTGAATCTAGGGTCTGTAAAACAGACTGAAAAGAGATAATTTAAATGCAGATGCCCCTCTTTAGCAATGAAAACCCGATCTAAAGTACAACTTATCAGTTCGCATTTATTTCCATTTAGTATTATTTTATACTTAGAGGCCAAAGTAATACTAAAGAGATTAAATAAGTCTCAACTATAGGAACTAGAGTATGATCATTCATAGTGAATTTAAGCCCGCATGGTGGCTCACCAATATGCATGGCCAAACTCTGTATCGAACGCTAACTCATCGTACAAATGCCATTGTCGACGCCTATGAACGACTTGAGTTGCCTGATGGTGATTTTATTGATTTAGCCTGGCGAACTAATGGATTAAAAAATGATGCGCCTTTAATTATTCTTTTACATGGATTAGGTGGCAGCGAGAACTCTGCTTATGTTGCAACCTTATTCGATGCATTCAATGAATCAGGTTATCGCGTTGTTTTGATGAACTTTCGTGGGGCAAGTAGAGAACCGAATCGCCTGCCACGTTTTTATCACGGAGGTGATACCGCTGATTTAGCTTTTTTGCTCAATACAATGAAACTTAGGGAGCCTACAACCAAAAAAGCAGTGGTAGGTATCTCTTTGGGTGGCAATGTACTCCTTAAATGGTTAGGCGAAACAGGCTCTCAATCTCTAATTGATGCTGCCGTTGCAGTTTCGGTGCCGTTCCAACTAAAAAACGTGGTTCAGAAAATAAATAAAGGATTTTCTCGCGTGTATCAAAACCATTTGTTAGAAAAATTGCGCACGGTTTTTTTACAAAAGTTGGATGTTGTAAATGACCAATTACCACTTTCAAAACAGAGGCTTTATTCAATCAAATCCCTATATGAATTTGATGAACAAGTCACCGCCCCATTGCATGGGTTTGCCAGCGTAGATGAGTACTATCAAAAATCCAGTTCACGACAGTATCTCCCTCAAATCCAAACCCCTACGTTAATTATTCATGCTCAAGATGATCCTTTTATGACATCTGACATCCTTCCAACGTCCAAGGAATTATCTCCTGATATTCTCTTAGAATTGAGTCAATATGGAGGTCATGTAGGATTTATCGCCGAGAAAAGACAAGGTTGGTTAGAACAACGCATTCCTAATTTTTTAATGGATTATTTACTGGTTCCTACTTATAGAAAAAATTAATTAATAACAACTCATTGCCTAAACAAGGCAACCAATGTTTTTTTAAATGAGTTAAGCAAAGCCAATGTTCCGACTTCAACTACTTGTTGCATTATCTTGCCACTCCATTGCTTTCGTGCCGCTTTCCACCCTATAAAAAAAGCAGAAACAAGCAAGAGCAAAGTAGCTATGTGGCAACGTGTTACCTTGCTTTTTGCAAAATACGCTTGATGCCCAGCCACTTCATTTTTCTGAGACAGTAACATCCTGTCCATCTGCGCAATTTGTGCTAGTATCTGCTTTCTCGAGTTGTTCATGTTCTACACTCTTTTCGGAAAAATATTCTCGTGTCTTAGGAAAACTCATACATTTTAAGTTAAAAGATAAATACTTAAGCAATCCAAGTAAAAACCCTATGTTGAGTAATAAAACTAGGGAAATGGATAACAGAAAACGATTAGAAGCCCAAAACGCTAAATACCCTACTAAGAACATTGCAGTTAACCATAGTGTAATTAACACCACAAACAGCATGCATATGTTCAGTAATAAGGGAAAAACGCTGAGCCCAGCTAGTTTTGCCTCAAGACGCATTAAAGACCAGGCTGTTTTAATAACAGATACTTTTGCAGCAACTAGAGCTTCTAACTGTTTTAAAGCTTCCATTACTTTTTCATTAGCCGCGATAATAAGTAGCCGATTCCGCCAGCGATTAACACAGAGGTCAATGGATTATCCTGTATTTTCTTTGCCAAACGATCAGAGTACTCTTTGACATTGTCTTCCACTTCATTAGCCTTAGATACCCCATCCTCATACAGTTGATTTACCCGTTTTTTCCCTTCGGTCAATAATTGGCTAGCAGCTGCTTCAAGATGATCTCTAGGAGTATATTCGTGTTTCTCATTGGAGCTTTTCATGTTAATGCCCTCCTTAGTTAACAATACGCCCTATCATAAAATGTCGTGTAACTTAATATATTAAATATAGTTATTGAATGAGATAAATCAATAACTATTTCCCTTTTTATTATGCAGCATTTTTTAAAATACCCTAAAAAAACGTTTTTTTATCAATTAGTTACTCTATAGTCGCTTAATCAAGAATAATGTCCTGAAAATGAGAGTTTAAATTGGGCAAGTTGATTAAAATAAAAAAAACAATACAATAAGCAACCATGATTAATAATGAGTAAACACTAATGTATTTAATGATTCTACATAATTTACTGCGTTTAGAGGAAGCTGCAAAAACTTATTACCTAAACAAAACCCAATATTTGGGGCAACAGCTTTCCTTTGATTTTGTTTTTTTTATGGATGTTTATCACTCCATTAAATCAATGCCGTTGGACAGCAAAAAAATTGAATTGATGGAACGTTTTCACAAAAATGTGTTCACACCTGTCTCTACTTTTCATCCTAAACTTAATTACTTTTTTAATTTTACAAATGATATTGCTCATTACGGACCATTAATTACACAATTAGACTCGCTACACAAACAAGCAACTGATCTCTTCAACCATTATTTTGATATAGAAAAACCTCTCTTTGATTGGCCAAGCTTTCATGATGCTCGCGCCCAAATCAGCAATATGACTCAAGACGCAGATAAACTCCAACTCATGCAATTATTTGAAAATGTAGTAATAACCATGAGTCAAATAGAACCTAAAACATATGCAAACTTTAGTTTTGCACCTGAGCTCGAAGAGAAAACAGGCTACCAACACAATTAAAATATATCCTGCCCAGAATACTTGTTATGAGCGTACTATCGAAATGAGATTGAGTACGCGCTCAAATACTACAGCAAGTAAAAATAATCAGCTTGTAGATTGTACGTAATAAACTATATTTTATTTAAGCGATAATTATTGGAAGACATATGAAATAAGGAGATAAGTATGTTGAATATTGATACAGAAACGATTCGTGATCTTCTTGATAAAGCACGACAGTTTCAAGCAAAAGAAGAGGTTAGTTTTCCTGAAGTCACAGAGGAAATGGATGCATTCTACGTATTGGCAGATTATCAAAATGATCCTGTTTATCAAGAAACTGTTGAATACATTGATAATTTACGTCTCGACCAACAAGCAACTTTAGTTGCCTTAATGTATTTAGGCCGTGGAGATTACACTCAGGACGAATGGGAAGATGCATTTAATTTTGCTCAGGAAGAAATGACTGATCATACCGGTGAATATTTATTATCCAGACCTACAGTCGCAGATGATATTAGCCGTGGTTTAAATATGCTAGGTATTGCGCCAAACGAATAGTTCTGCAAGGAGATGGCAATGCCCTTCGTTAACATAGGGACCTCGGGATGGAGTTTTAATGGCTGGAAAGAAATTTTCTATCCTCCATCTCTTGCAGAAAAAGATACGTTGGCATATTACTCCAGTGTCTTTGGCTCAGTAGAGCTCAATAGCAGTTTTTATCGCATACCCTCTCCAACATCCATTGAAAAATGGAAAGAAACCACTCCAGATCACTTTATTTTTTCGTGTAAAGCAAGCCGCTATTTAACACATATAAAAATGCTCAAGGACGTTCGGGATACAACTCTTTACTTTCTGCAGGTAATTGAAGGATTAGAAGAAAAACTAGGGCCTGTTTTATTTCAACTTCCGCCTTATTGGCCTTTTAATCTAGAGCGTCTGGAACAGTTTATTGAGACCTTACCTACATCATTTCATTATACGTTTGAGTTTAGAAATAAAAGTTGGTTACGTCAGGAGGTCTATGATTTACTTGCTAAAAAAAATATTGCGCTGTGTTTTTATGATTTTAAGGGATATCAGTGTCCAGAGATTATCACCAGCGATTTTATCTACTTACGATTACATGGACCACATCTCGAGCCTTACTCCGGTAATTATGAAGAAAAAACCCTACTCAGCTATGCCCATAAATTTGCCACATGGCAGCAACACGTGAAACAAATTTTTTGCTACCTCGATAATGATGAAAAAGTAGTTGCCCCTCATGACGCACAAGTACTGGAGCAATTAGTACGATTGACATTTAATAATCTTGATCAATAATTTACTGCGTTTGTGTTTTATTAGGGATGATAAATGAACAGTGACAAACAATACCAACAAAAATTACGTTCGGCAAAGGAAGCAGTAAATCTGATTCCGTCAACGGCTGTAATTTCCATGGGCATGCGTGTTTCGACTCCTCCCGCCTTATGCCATGCTCTTGCTGAACGTGCAAAAGCAGGCGATCTCAAGGAGGTAAAGGTCTACTATCTTCGCTGTGGTGATGTGGCTCTAAAGACAATTTTTCAAGAGGAATTGCTCCATATTATTAGACCCTACTCTTCGATGATGTCCAAAGGAGAAGTTGAACTGGCTGAACGCGGATATGCTTTAGGTAAAAAGCATATCAACTTCGTTCCGATCAGTTTTAGTCGTTATCCTGGTACCATTAAATCCATCACCAAGCTGGATGCATTCATAGTCACAGTCTCTCCTATGGACCAATTTGGTTATTTCAATTTAGGTACTAACGGCGATTATGCTATTGAACTGGCGCGTTACGCGAATAAATTAATCGTTGAAGTGAATGAAAACATGCCTAGAACAGCAGGCTCGACGTTAATCCATGTGAGTGAGATAGATGCCATAGTCGAAAATACCACTGCATTGTTAGAGGAGCCCTCAAAGCCTGCTAGTGAATTAGATCGGCAAATTGGCCAACACATTACCTCCTTAATCCCTAATGGAGCAACCATTCAAATGGGAATAGGCGGTGTACCTAACGCAGTGTGCGAACAATTAGGTGATCATAAGGATCTTGGCATACACACAGAAGTCATTACTTCCGGAATGATTGAGCTTATCCAGAAAGGGGTAGTTACGAATGCCAATAAAACATTAAATCCTTTCGTCAATGTATTTACTTTTGCGATTGGTGATAAACATTTATATGATTTTATTAACAATAACCCTTCCATGTTCTGCCTTCCAGTCTCCTATGTTAATGAACCAAACGTGATTGGGAAGAATAACATGATGACCTCCGTTAATGCCTTCATTGAGATTGATTTTAGCGGACAAGTCAATGCAGAATTTATTGGCCATCAATTTTCGGGTGTAGGCGGACAATTGGATTTTATTCGTGGCGTTCATTATTCCGAAGGTGGAAAAACAATAATTGCCAGCAGCTCTACCGCAAAAAAAGGAACCCTATCCAGAATTGTACCACGACTCTCCTCAATCGCCACAGATACACGACTTGATATTGATTATGTGGTCACGGAATATGGGGTAGCACAATTGAAAGGCCGTTCCACCACAGAACGAACTCGCCAATTAATTAAAATTGCCCATCCAGCATTTCGTGAGCAATTAGAACAACAAGCAAAACAGCAAGGATTTATTTAAGATGGATTTATCACTCTCACCTGCACTGCTCTTTACTCCGGGAAATAAGCCAAACCTTTTTGAAAAAGCACTGGCCTCAGGAGCAAATGGCCTTATTTTAGAACTGGAAGATGCCGTCCCTGCTGACGAGAAAGACAACGCTCGTGCACATATAATTCAGTTTTTAAAAACAAAACATCCAGAGTTACTCACTATTGTACGCATCAATCATATCACCACTGATGCAGGCCTTCCTGATTTACTCGCGTTCAAGCAAGAGGATATTTATTTTGATGCCATTTTATATCCCAAAACAGAAAGTGCCGAAGAGTTAAATATCATTTATAAAGTGCTCAATTTAGAAGCACGAAACATTAAGCTGTTAGCATTGATTGAAACAGCAAAAGGCTTGCTGAACTTAAACTCTATAGTAACGAACACCCCTGTCTCTGGTCTGCTCTTTGGTGCAGCAGATTTTGCTGTCGATATAGGGTGTCAAATGAGCTGGGATGTTCTTTTGTCGGCGCGCAATCAGATAGTCCAAGCTGCTGCGCTGGCGCACATTCCCGCCATTGACTCTCCTTTTTTCGATTTTACCAACGAGGAACAATTAATTTCGGAAGTGATTCGGGTTAAAGCACTAGGGTTTAAAGGAAAACTAGCCATTCATCCAAAACAAATTGCGCCCATAAAGCAACATTTTGCACCGAGCCCTGAAGAGATTGAGCGAGCAAAAGAAATTGTAGTGCTTTTCGAGCAATCTGGGGGCCAAGCATGTCAATATCATGGACAAATGATAGATATCCCTATCTATAAACATGCCCAAGAAGTGCTTAAATTATCAGCAAACTTAAGAAGGTAATGAATATGTCACATCAAAGCTATAGATCTCTTGGCAACAATCGCTTGCGTGAAGACTTCGGTTTTTATTTTGAAGATTTTGAAGTAGGACAAATTATTGAACATAGACCAGGACGAACCATTACTCAAAATGACAATATATGGTTTACCTTACTGACCATGAACACAGCCCAAGTGCATTTTGATGCACATTATGCGGAGCACACGGAATGGAAGAAACCTATAGTTGATAGCACATTCACACTCGCTATTATTACGGGAATGACTGTTAATACAATCTCCAAAAAAGTAGTAGCGAATCTGGAGTGGGATAAAGTCAAACTACTAAAACCAGTATTTGAGGGGGATACCATTTACGCTGAAAGCGAAATAAAAGCAAAACGCGAGTCAAAATCAAGACCAACTCAAGGAATAATTACCGTAGAAACACGCGGAATTAACCAGAATAAAGAATTATTTATGTCTTTTGAACGAACTGTTTTGGTATATAAGAAAGGTGGGGCGCCGGAGTACACAATTTAAATTATTGTTACCGCGTATCAGTCGGTGTAGGCTGGGCTGTTAAGCCCAGCATCTGCTAAGTTAACTCCTACTCCCAAAACTCCATTATGAAGCCCAATTGAAAAGAAATACTTCAGCGCATTGTTACATGCTGGGCTTAGCAGCCCAGCCTACGGTTATTGAGCTTTTTTTGTCACCGAATAACCTAGCACATACAGGGATGACGACGCAGTGTACCCATCCGCCTAAAAACTCAAAGAATTGAATTCAAACGCAAAGATTGTTTTATTTTCCAATAATCCTCCCATGGATCAGTCTTTAATGAAGCTAATCGTTTAGGCAACGTTTTAATTGTGAACTCCGTATCTCGTTTCTCTTTACTTAATTCATCCCAATGAATGGGAACTGCAACAGGTGCATGAATACGTGCTCGACTAGAATAAGGGCCAATTGCTGTAGCACCTCGTTGATTTCGCAAGAAATCAATAAATATCCTGCTGTTTCGCTTTGCTTTAGCCATCGTGCTTGTGTATTTGTCTGGATTCACTTGCGCCATAAACTCTGCAAAGACTTGCGTGAAATTTTTTACTTCATCCCAATTATATTCAGGTTCAATGGGCACCACTACATGTAAGCCTTTACCACCGGTTGTTTTAACAAACGAAGTGAGTTTGAACTCATCAAGATATTTCCTGATTTCAAAAGCTGCCTTTACTATTCCTACCCAGGTAACAGATGGCCCTGGGTCCAAGTCAAAGACAATAAAGTCTGGTTTTTCTATATGATGAACCAGACTTCCCCATGGATGAATTTCCAAAACATTCATTTGCACCAAACTGAAAAGCCCTTCTTTTGTATCTAAATAAACATAAGGTTCTTTCTCCTCTTTACCTTCTTTAGCTTCTATGGAAATAGCTTTTAACGTTTTAGGGGTTGAATCAGTATAATGACGTTGAAAAAAAACCTCGTGCCAGTTTTCGGGACAGCGCAGTAATGATAAAGGTCTATTGTTGATAAACGGCATTATGTAATTACAAACACACTCGTAATAATTCAATAAATCCTTTTTGGTAATACCATCCTCTGGATAAAACACTTTATCAGGATGCGTTATTTTGAAGGAATGGGCTTTGGCATTTTGAGTTGCCTCTTTTTTCATTTTTTTGTCTTGCGCCACCACGACAATCTTTTGCTCACGCAACACTTCTTCAGGTTTCTTATCCAGGCGCAATCCTTTGAAGCTGGGATGACGTAAATGCCCCCCCTCTGTCCAATGCGTGAACTCAATTTCAGCCACTAATTTGGGTTGCACCCACACGACGCCTTGAGAACCTGGTATCTTTTTATTGAAAGGATTTTGCTGGGTCAGAATTTTTTGCAACCGAGAAAAAATGTCCTTAAGTGATGACGCTGAGAAGCCCGTTCCCACATTTCCGGTATAGTCGAGTTTTCCTTGTTCATTATATACTCCCAAATACAATGCGCGGAAATATTTACGAGAGCCCGTTGGCACAGAGTAGCCACAAATGACAAACTCTTGTCGCAACAAAGACTTGATTTTAAGCCATCTTTTACTGCGTCCTGATAGATAAGGACTATCAATTTGTTTGGAAATGATTCCTTCAAGCCCGAGTTCACATGCACGATGAAAAAGGAAATCACCTTCTCCAATAATATGATCACTAAAACGAAGCGTTTTCTCCTGTCCTTCTAATATATTTTTTAAAATGGCTTTACGCTTTAATAAAGGCAATGCTCGTAAATCAAATTGATCGTAATACAAAATATCAAACAGATAATAAATAAATGGCGCCTTAGTGTTTGCTTTAATTGTATTTTGTAATAATTGAAAATCAGATTTTCCATGTGCATCAAGTAAAACGACTTCTCCATCGAATATGGCTTGAGACAAGGTCAATTCTTTAAGTGCATCAACTACAGATACTAAATCATTGGTCCAATCTATATTATTACGCGATTTTAAGTGGATATGATCATTATGAATCAAGGCAATAATTCGGTACCCGTCAAATTTTATTTCATGGGCCCAATCTGAACCCTCGGGAGCCTTATCTACCAACGTAGCTAATTGTGGTGCAACAAACCCAGGGAAAGGACTGACACTTAAGTGATTAGAAAGTTCTAGTGGATGCTTATTTTTCAGTTTTTTTTTATTCGACTCGCTGCTTTTACCGTATTGTTCCCCTATTTCATCTATAGAAAGATTAGTCATCACGCTATCTGGTTCTTCTTCAGTCACATCATATTCTTGCAGTTTTCGCGCAAATTTGTCTTTAAATTTAATTAAAAACCAGTGTGCTTCATCTTTAAAACGCACTAAGTCCCAACGTCCTTTTAATTTTTTGGCCTCTAATTCAAAACGCAAGTGTCCTGATCGATACGCTTTTTCAGGATCCGTATCAAGTGGTTTCCAAATGCCTTGATCCCATAACATCACATTGCCCGCACCGTACTGGCCCTTAGGTATAACTCCTTCAAAATATCCATATTCAAGAGGATGGTCTTCTACATGCATTGCAAGCCGTTTTACAGAAGGATCAAAACATGGGCCCTTGGGAACAGCCCAACTGAGCAAAACCCCATTTAGTTCAAGACGAAAATCATAATGCAGGTGGCTGGCGGCGTGTTTTTGAATCACAAATAAATGATCATTTTCAGAAGAAACAACACCACTGGGTTCAGGAGTTTTATTAAAGTTTCTTTTTTTACGATAAGGCTCAATTCCCATGTGCCACTCCATTCACCCTGATTATTTTAATTTTAAGAAAAATATTTAGAATTTCCACTTCTCTGTATTTCTCATGCAGAACAGAGTGATATGCCCATATGACCTGTAAAAATAGTCTACGCTTTAATAAGCAATGTAATTAAAGGATTAAGCAATGCCTAGATCATTTTGGAAAGGCGAGATATCTTTTGGCCTAGTTTCAATACCAGTTTCTTTGTACTCCATTGAAGAGCAAAATGATCTCAAATTTCATTTGCTTGATAAAAAAACGAAATCAAGAGTTCATTATCAACGAGTTAGCGAAAAAACAGGGAAGGAAGTTCCTTGGGAACACATTGTCAAAGGATTTGAATTTGAAAAAGACCGTTATATCGTGGTTGATGAAAAAAAGTTTGAAAAAGCCAGCCCTGATTTATTTAAAGCAATTAACATTGAAGAATTTGTTGATTTTCAAGAAATTGACAGTCTTTACTTGATAAAGCCCTATTACCTCATCCCAGAAAGCAAAAATAAAAAAGCCTATGTTTTATTAAGAGAATCGTTAAAAAAAACCAATAAGGCAGGTGTTGCCAAAGTCATTATCCGTACCAAAGAATCTATTTGTTTAATCCTGCCTCATCAGGATGCCCTCCTTTTATATTTGATTCACTTTAAGGATGAGATTCGTGAAGAAACAGAGATGGATCTTCCTAAAGAAGATTTTAAAAATTACAAAATCTCAGCATCAGAAATAAAAATGGCGGTTACTTTAATCAACGAAATGACGACTAAATGGCAACCTGAGAAATATCATAATGAATATCGTGACACATTGAAAAAATGGCTCGATCAACAAATAGCCAAACAACCGGTCATCAAAGAAGAGGATGCTGCAGAAATTGCTGAAGAAAGCTCAGCAGATGTAGTTGATTTTATTACACTTTTGAAAGAAAGTATGAAAAAGAAAAAATCCACAGAAAAAACGAGCAAGAAAAAGAGCTCGTAAATCAGAAAATAGACCTGTCAGTAAACTGATGCTCTTGCCAAATTAAGTCATTTTATGCAAAGATAATTCTTGAAACACATTGATAAATAATTGTAACGTGTTCACGCTAATCTCGGAGGGACCTATGATGAAGCGACTATTTAAGATTGCCAAACCCACACAACAAACTAACGCCACATTTAAAACGACCCAAGCACAATCGGTGCCTTCGGCAAAAAAAATAACCCCAATGAGCGCCCCCCCAAAAAAAGAAAGCAATCCTGTTGCGAAAGAACCCCAATCCCATTTTTTTAAAAAATTAAAAGCAGAAGAACACAAGCAATTTTCAGATAGAAGACACCGTTTTGATTACAAAGACAATTACAGTGCTGCACTTAAATTACCACACTCAAATTTTTTCTTAACAATAAACCATCAGAATCAAAATGCACTTCTTAAGCTCTCTAAAGGAAATATCATAGAGCATGCAAGTCGACGTGTTGATTTATTTTTTTATACCTTAATTGCTTATTATAAAACAGGGGTTTTGCCGACATACGGTCATACCACTTTGCAACATGGAAAAGGGCGTACCACCAGAAAAAATATAAGCCTTTCTGAGGCCTGTCATAGTAGTTTCACCCCCTCATTACTTGATAAAAGCATTTATCAAAATTACAAGACGGGAGAAAAACATAAGAGCTTATTATCGGATACGCATCTTATGGACAGTCTGAATTCAACTGTTGAGTTACCTCCGTTTGTTAATGATTTGGATGATCTATTAGAAAATTTATGCAGAGAAAAATGCCTAAGCATTTTGCGTGCAGTGTCACTTGGAATAACCAATCCCATTGCCGGATTAACTCAGTTTCTACAAATAATGAGCACCACTTTAAACAAACTTAAAGAGGATGCTGAATCTGATTCATCCCGGCATTCGATTAACCCGAATCTGCTTGAGCTGGTTACCAAAGGCACCCTATCAACAACTTTTTCAACACAAACACGAACAGCAACAGATGCATACATCCAATTGTTGCTTAGAATGACACCCACAGAAAAAGCATTATGTAAGGACAAACTGAGTAAAGAAGAAATGTATATGGAGAAAGTTATGGAATTACAGGATGAAATTTTAAATTCGAAAAGTAAACATCATTCGCCTTAGGCTAAGAATCTTGAGAAGTCAGTTTTGCGTGTAGCCTAGTTGCAGACAACCAGGCTACCGAGCAATGCCCCGCATTCAGGGAACCACAACTGAAAAACATAAATAATCTCTGGCCATGCCTTAAGGATTTAACTAGAATGAAACAGTTTAACTACTGATAAATAAATACTTTTTACACAGGCATCCATTCATGAATATCCACACTGTTGTTGAAGAGCAGAGAAAGTTTGCAGCTGGCGGAAAAGCGAAAGCAATTGATTTTCGTAAGCAACAACTTCAGAAATTAAAAACCATTCTTAAGCAAAATGAGCAACTCCTCTCTGAGGCACTCTATGCGGATATCAAAAAATCGCAATTTGAAACGTATTTGACTGAACTTGCCATAATTTATCATGAACTTGATAAAGCAATTAAATACGTACACAAATGGGCGAAACCCAAAGCAACACGCACCGAATTGGTAAACCAACCAGGAAAAAGTTTTATCTTGCCAGAACCTTATGGTACAACGCTGATTATCGGAGCATGGAATTACCCTTATCAGTTAACGTTAGTTCCTTTGATTGCCGCTATGGCAGCTGGCAATACTAGTATTATCAAACCCAGTGAGCTGCCACAGCATACTTCTGCAGCGCTAGCAAAAATAATCAATCAAAATTTTGAGCCGGCTTATCTTTATGTCGTAGAAGGCGGCGTTGATGTCACTCAAGAGCTTCTTAGTATACGCTTTGACAAACTGTTTTTTACCGGCAGTACTACTGTAGGTAAAATTGTTGCTAAGGCTGCGGCAGAACACCTGACACCCATTACCCTGGAATTGGGTGGAAAAAGCCCTTGTCTTGTTTTTGCTGATGCAGATCTGAAAATTTCAGCACAGCGAATTATCTGGGGCAAGTTTTTAAATGCAGGACAGACCTGTATTGCACCTGATTATCTTTTAGTTGAGGAAAAAATTTATCAACCCTTATTAACAGAGCTTAAAAATCAAATCAGCAAAATTATTGGTCCCAATCCTCTTGAGAGCGATAGTTACGTGCGTATTATCGATCAAAAACACGTACAACGCTTAAAAAAACTCATTGATCCTCAAAAACTATTCACTGGTGGACAGGTCATCGACACAGAAAACTACATTGAGCCAACCATTCTGAAGGATGTGAGTTTTGCCGATGAAATCATGAAAGAAGAGATTTTCGGCCCAATTTTACCCGTTATTCCTTTTACTGATCTCGAGCCGGTCTTACAAGAAATCAAATCACGTCCACGTCCTTTGTCTCTTTATGTTTTTGGAAAAGATTCAAAATTGCAAACACGAATTGTCAATGAGGTTTCTTTTGGTGGTGGGTGTATTAATGATGTGATTATGCATATTTGCGATTCACACCTTCCATTTGGTGGGGTAGGTGAAAGCGGTATGGGAAGTTATCACGGTGAAGCCGGTTTTAAAACATTCAGCCATTTCAAAAGTATTTTGAAAAAAACGTTCTGGTTTGAGTTGCCCATTAAATACATGCCATATACCCAACTGAAATTAAAAATAATTCGCACACTTTTAGGGTAACTCAGCGTGCTTGCAAGAGACTCCTATGTGTTTAAATATTAAAAGGATTTTTTTCTTTATTATGCACTATTGTTGTTTGTTCAACTGCTTTTGCAAATGTACAAAATTTCGGTTCCTTTTGGTTGACCGGAATCTTTATTGGACCCTTTTCTAATGAATACAAACAATGGAAATATTATGTGGAACCGAGTTAATCCTAATTGATGATCGGTATGGAATGGATGAAGCACATATCTATTCCGGCGCTGGATATCAAATTACCCCTAATTTTATACCCTATATTGGGTATGCCTATTTTTTATCAGAGAATACTCAAGGCGTTATTTCACATGAAAATGTATTGTGGCAACAATTTCTGTGGAAACTCTATCACTCTAAATTATTTAATGTATCCAATCGTTCCCGCCTTGAGCAACGAAAAAATACTCTATACTCCGACTGGACAACACGTTTGCGGGAACAAATTACCCTTAAAATTCCTTTTCAGAATACCAAATATTCACTTTCAACCTTCGATGAAGTGTTTTTGAACTTCAATCATCCAATATGGGTTAGTGATAAATTTTTTGCTGAAAACCGAGCCTTTTTGGGTATAGAAAGGCAGCTCTCAAAAGCTGCCACATTTGATATAGGGTATATAGACCAAGTGAAGTTTCAAAGACAAAACCAAAAGTTATTCACTCATGGCTTATACTTGAAACTTACCGTAACCCAATAATGATGCGTAGTTCATAAGCTATAGCTTAGGTGCTTCCCAATTTTTTGTTTCTTTTTCTGCCATGCGTCGTGCCCTATGAGCAATAGCTTCTTGCAACTCAAGAAAAAAAGGAGAAGCCCCAAGAGAGATATTGGGCTCTGATTCAAGTTGCTTACCCCATGACTCATCTAGTTCGGGTTGAATCTTTAATTCAACATCCAACATTGAGTCTAAAGCATGAGTCAGTTGTTGATAGGCAATTAAAAATAATTTGCATTGCTGCGCAAAACAGGAATTTTCATCCAAAATCAATGCAGAGGTACTGAGAAAACCAATAATTCGTTCGTCTTTATGATCTTTTTTATGTTGCAACACGAGAAACAACAAATCTTTTAATAAGGAATAGATCAAGGGGTAGTCTTTATCATTCTTTCCATCTTGTCCATATTGATCCACTAAGTTTTGCAACAGCTTAATGCATTCTTTACTCACAGACATTTTGGCTCCAAGTAAACAAACATTTATTTATTAAAGACCCTGATAGCTCATTAAGCAAGGAAAGATAATTCTTTGAAAAATTTTTTAAAAATATGACTTGTTTGTCTTGTACGTGTTGAATATTAGGTCTATAACTTTAAAAATAAAGAGAGCAACTTATGTCAGAAAAGAAACGTAATAAAATCAAAACTAATCATTTCAAGGAACCCCCTACTCCAGTTCCATCTGCAGAAAATTCCTCTGTCATTTTAAGCATTATCAAAGCATTACCAGGAAGTATCTATTGGAAAGACAAAAATGGAGTTTATTTAGGTTGTAATGATGCGATGTTGGAAATGACTGGGATGAAATCTGTAATTGGAAAAACAGATTTTGAAATGCCTTGGGCTGCGTCTGCAGAAACGATTCGTAATAATGATTTAAAAGTAATGACACTTAATTCTCCATTGGAGTTGGAGGAAATTGGTACCATCGCGAATGGAGAACGCGTAGTCGTATTAACTAGGAAAACACCTCTGCACGATGCACAAGGTAATGTCACTGGTATTATTGGTATCTCATTAAATATAACCAATCGCAAGAAACAAGAAGCTGATCTCTGGTCGAGCCAAGAACAAACACAATCCACCTTGGAAAACATTCTGGCCCATATGCCAGGACACGTTTACTGGAAAGATAAAAACGGGGTTTATTTAGGGTGTAATAACCGACAAGCTCAAAGCGTAGGATTTCTATTTGGCTATGAAATCGTAGGCAAAACCGATTTTGATTTACCATGGGGTAAGAATCAAGCCGAATTATTTCGTCAAAATGATCTGCACATCATGCAAACTGGTGAAACCGAGATTATTGAAGAAAAGGCACTCACAGAAGGTAAAGATGCTATTTTCTTAAGTCATAAATCGCCAATGCGTAATAAAAGAGGGGAAATTACAGGTGTATTGGGGATTTCCATTGATATCACCGACAGGAAAAAAATTGAAGCGGAACTCAAGATTGCAAAAGAAAAAGCAGAAGCCGCGAGCCTGGCAAAAACTGAGTTTCTTGAGAATATGCGCCACGACATCCGCACCCCGCTCTCTGGGATTGTTGGCTTTACCGACATCATCAAAGCTGAAGCAGAAAGTCCTAGAATTAAAGAATATGCAGAGAATCTGATTGCCTCAAGCCATGCCCTACTTGATTTTATGGATGATGTACTCGAAGCGATTCATGTAAGCTCTGGTGAACTTCCCAAAGTGAGGAAAAAATTTATCTTAGAGAAAATAGTTCAGCATGTAATTGATTTGAATAAAGCCAAAGCGTCCTCTAAGCGTTTGACTTTATCTTTAGAATTTGACCCCAATATCCCACGATTCTTTATCGGAGATCCCATTCGCATTCATAGAATTTTACTCGAACTGATTTCCAATTCATTAAATTTTACAGATGCTGGGTTTGTGAAATTAATAGCCATACTAGCGAAACGAGAAAACCGTGAAGTAGTCATCAAATTTGTCGTGGAAGATAGTGGCATGGGGATTCCCAAAGACAAGCAACAAGAAATTTTCTTGCAATTCAAACGCTTAACGCCTTCCTATAAAGGAATTTATAAAGGAGCAGGTTTAGGTCTTTCTGTAATCAAACAGTTCATTGATGAATTAGATGGGGAAATATATGTCGAGAGTACTGTTGCTAAAGGAACAACGTTCACATGCATCATCCCCTTAAAAACAGCACTCTTAGAAGATGAAACCGGTATTGATAAAGATTTTGAGCCTAAGATTGACCATCTTGAACAAAATACTGTAAATACCCCCTCTTCTCTAGCTCCATCAACAAAATCATTAAAACATCGTATCTTACTCGTTGAAGACAATTCTGTGGCGCAAACTGTAGCAAAAGTCATGTTGAGTGAATGTCACTGTCAAGTAGATACAGCGATTGATGGACAATCTGCATTACAACTATGGAAAAAAAATAAATACGATTTGATTTTTATGGATGTTGGATTACCTGATATGGACGGTTATCAAGTAACCCATCACATTCGTGTGCATGAAGTTGCAAAAAAATATTACACTCCCATCATTGCACTTACAGCCCATGTAGGTGAGGAAAACAAACAACGATGCATTGAGTCGGGCATGAATGCTGTAATTAGTAAACCACTAACACAAAAAAAATGTTGTGATATTTTAAGCTCATTCATTCCTTCCATACAAAAAGCAAAGGAAATCCCTGAACATAGACTTTTTGATTTACCGGCAACAGTAGAAGAACTTTTTGAGCTGTCTCAATTCCCAATATTTGATGTTGAAGAGGGAATTAAAACTACCGGTACAGAAGATACACTTTGCGACATACTCAATCTCATGCTCAATCAATCACTTGTCGAAGATATTGCGTTGCTCAAAAAAGCACATGCCCAAGGGGACTGGGAACAAACTCAAAAAATTATTCATAAAATTAAGGGAGGCGTAGTATATGTTGGCGCAACTCGAATAAAAATAGCATGCCAATATCTTGAGCGCTACTGGAAATCAGGGCAGCGCGATTTATTGGAGCAATTGTATCAGCAGGTGCTTAAGGTAATCAATGAAACGACTTTTGAAATGAAACAATGGGTAAACGCAAACGCCTCTCATTAATCCAACACCTACAAAATGTACAAAACCCAACGCCCGTCCTGTGCTATATCTTGGAGCTCTCTCGTTAGACTCGAGATGATGAAGTTCAAAGACACACTCAAAAACCGCCAATTGACTCACTTTCATGACCCGCTTTTTGCATTATTTTCAGGTTCTCTTCTGTTGCTTTTGCAGGATATTTTTTAAAGCGAAGGGCAACAGGTCTTAAATAGTCTGGATAATGAGGTTTAATTAAATATTCATAAGTCGCAGCCATCGCTTTGTTTCTGCCGCTAGGATAAACTTCGAAATCGTATGCCTTTTCTGTCCACAGACACATCACGGAACATTCTTCAATCAAATAATCAAGACAAAGTTGGAATGCTCGTTCAGAATCAACATCTTGCGTAGAAAATCGGCTCAGATATCGCGTTAAAAAATCATCAATGTTGGCATGCATTGCTTGCCGGAATAATTCATTGGAATCATATTCTTTTTGGACACGTACGTGGCCGTTAATGTAATTCTGACTGTTGTACCAATCATCCCAACGCATGATCTCAAAAGGTATGGTTAATTGATTGTACGCCATTTCATTACGCTTTAACCAATCATCCCCTTCTTTTACAGCAAGCTGGTATAATTCATCGGAAGATGCATGGTTCATAATGCCAATTGTATGGCGTTGCACGCTATCATCCACGAGGATGGTACACTGTTTAAATGAGGTATTAATTAGTTTAATTACTGCTGCAAATTTTTCGCCTTCATGGATTGCTTGTCCAACACTAATGGGCATAAGGCATGAGGATTGAGGAAACAATTTTCTTTCCTCTACGGGGTTTTCTCTAAAAGAAGCTTTCACAATCCTGTTCTCAACTAAACTCATCTTCCTTACCTCCTTTTACTCGATAAGCACTATAATTTGCATAAAAAGAGATCATATTTTATTTTATTAAAATCATCCTGTCTATTAATAAATCATTGACATAATACTTAATTAAGGTTTTTATTATATAATGTACTCAGAGTGGACCATTGATGCGAGTATAAAAATGACCTATAGAATCGATAATCCTGGCGGTGGCGATTGCGGGTTTTATGCGTTCGCAGTGGGTTTAATCAAAATAATTCAAGAAGAATATGCGCTTCATAAAAAAAGTGAAACTTTTGCTCGGTGGCAACGTAATGGCCTTAATAATACAAGCTTGGAAGACATTCTAAGTATTGATATCAATAAGTTATACAACTCGCCTTATGCTTATAAAAAAGACATTTTAGATAAATTGCAAATGTCTTTAAGAGGTATTTCTGCAAACGCACACAAAACCCATCTTTTGGATCAAATACAAGTTGAAGCCATTAGGGGTGGCGGTACCTACGTAGAAAGCACATCTGTATTCCATAAATTTATGGAGTTAGTACATTTTTACCTTAAAAAAGAGGATGCAAAAAAAGGTGCCCTAGATAAGGTAATCAAATTTAATGAATTAGCTTTATCACCTGAAGTTCTGAGCTTAGCAAAACAAACAGCCAAATCACTGAAGCCAAAGCTTAAAAGCTCGTTGAATGAAGCAGAAACGCACACAATAGAAAATGCCCATGTCAAAGCGGCCTTACTCAACGACGTAATGTCCGGCCGTGAAGCAAACCCTCGCTCCGTCATTTTAAAAGGTGCAGACAAGATTAAAGAGAAGGGTCGATGGGCAACCCACAGTGATTTAAAAGAAGTAGCCGATCAGCTTAGGGTAAATCTCAATGTAATCCAAGTAGACGCTGTTAAACCTATAGTGAATGGAGCACCTCTCCAGGGTCGTCCTACTGTTACGTTAAATAACGAAGGTGATACACATTGGACAACTCAAGTAGAGCAGCTCTCTGTCTCTAGTCAAGAACAAACACCAGATGAACGCCCCTCTGCTAAACCACAGGCAGCCAAAAGAGAGGTAACTCTCTCTGCAAAACAAGAACACGTTCTTAACGCAACGGTAAGCAGTCAACCTAAAGCAGAAAAAGTTGAGCGTTATCGACAACACATAAAATCGCTTATGGAAGCCGCATCAACGCAGGGCTTATTTTCCACAGTGAAAAATACAATTACAAAACTTGATGATGAGAGCCTTAAAAAAGAAAAAGCTAAGTCAGGTGAATCAGATGAGGATTTTGCTAAGCGCTTACAAGAAGCTGAATACAGGCGCGCTCTGAAATAGCAATTTAAACCATCTTTGAAATAAAGCTTGTGGAAAACACAGGCTTTTTTTTTATTAAAATGATGTGGTATAAAAATCTTACGCGTTTTTCATTAAAGGATGTTTTGATGAGCACCATTCAACGCTTTATTAAAGCCCAACAAGGCCAAGAAATGTATACGCCCTTCCAGCAGGCATATAATGAGCTCAGAGCCGGTAGCAAACAAAGTCATTGGATATGGTATATTTTTCCTCAACTCAAACAACTCGGGTTCAGTACAACAGCCCAATATTTTGGGATTATTGATTTCAAAGAGGCGTGCGACTATTTACACAATGAAGAACTTTTTCAAAATTATTATGCAGTGGCTCAGCTAGTAGAGCAACAGCTAAAAACGATTCCTGTTTTGACGCTGATGAGTGGGCAGATTGACAGCAAAAAACTGGTCTCAAGTCTGACCTTATTTCATGCTGCAGCTTCTTTCCTGTTTCATCAAGGAGATACCTCTCAGGATTTTTTAGCACTTGCCAGTTGCTGTGAGCGAACTCTTGCAGAGACGGCAAAACAAGGTTATTTTCCCTGTACGCTTACTCTCAATTTTTTAACATCAAAAAAGTGAATCAAATTTTATAACTTCTGTTTTCTCTTTTTTAAAGCAGTGTATGATTGCTTACAGGTCATAACACAACTATTGGAAACAAAATAATGAGAAAACTCACCTGTGTTTTTTTTCTATTACTCAATCAAATAGCAAACGCAGCTCACCTCACTCCAGTAGAAAAAAATATAGCTCAATATATTACCACCCAGTCTCAAGAACAGCTGTCATTATTGGAACAATTAGTCAATATAAACAGTGGTACTACCAACATTACAGGAATTCGGCATGTAGGGAACATTGTACGCAAACAATTAGACCAGCTTGGATTTAAAACGTATTGGGTTAATGAACCGCCTGCACTACATCGAGCAGGAACCTTAATTGCTGAGCGCAGTGGAACTAAAGGCAAAAAACTGCTTTTAATTGGGCATCTTGATACAGTATTTCCTGAAAATAGCCCCTTTCAACATTTTGAGCGGAAAAAAGCTGTTGCAACAGGGCCAGGAGTTATTGATGACAAAGGCGGAGTAATTGTCATTCTTTATGCATTAAAAGCGTTGCAAGGGGCAAAAGCGCTAGATGATGCGAATATCACTGTTGTTTTAACTGGTGATGAAGAAGACTCTGGGAAACCTACTTCGATTTCAAGAAAACCTTTAATCGATGCAGCAAAAAAGTGTGATGTTGCTTTAGATTTTGAGTGGGCAATTACGTCAGATACTGCAACTGTTGCTCGCCGAGGCATAAGCCATTGGACATTAGAAGCACATGGTAATGAAGCGCACTCATCAGAAATTTTTCAAAAAAAAGCAGGTTATGGTGCGACATTTGAATTAGTACGAATTTTAAATACCATGCGTACGCAGCTTGGTAGAGAGAGTTTTTTATCATTTAGTCCTGGCCTTATTTTAGGTGGGACTACGGTTAAGAATAATCATATTCAAGGCGAGGCCTTTGGCAAAAGCAATGTCGTTGCAAAAATTGCTGTAGCAAATGGAGACTTACGCTTCATTAGCGAAGAGCAAAAAAACGATGCCGAGGAAAAAATAACCAATATTGTTGCCGATCATCTGCCAGGAACAACAGCCTCCATTAAGTTCCAAGATGGAATTCCAAGTATGCCACCTACTGCTGCCAACGAATCCTTATTAAGACAATATAGTTTAGTCAGTGAGGACTTAGAGCAAGGAATGGTACTTCCTCTTGATCCAGGAACGAGAGGTGCAGGTGATATTTCGCACATTGCTTCTATGATAAATGGTGCATTGGCCGGTTTAGGCCCTGTAGGCACAGGAGCACATTCTGTGAATGAAACCTTAGACGTTCCTTCGCTTACAACTCAAACTCAACGTTCGGCTTTATTGATTTATCGGTTAATCAATAAACCAAAATAAAATGAATTTTTCGACAGACTCATGATATAACGAATGGTGCATAAATTGTTTATATAAGCTGTTACTCCATCTGCGCTATAATAGATAAAAGGCTCCCTTTAATTCAGCAATGACTCTCGCTAAAATTTGGTGGAGAGTTATTGGGTTTTCTTAAATTCTAGTTGCTGTGCACATTGAAGGATTTTTGTTAAACATTTAATATACAATTTTTATGGGTTGGCTTGAATTTGATTCCCTATATTCATCGCAGTTCTTACTTAAAATTACCTTCTAATTTTTATGAAGTGATCGCCCCGAATCCGATCGCAAATCCTTATTTAGTCAAATTCAACCATGAATTAGCTGCTTTTCTTTGTGCGCCAAACTCCCCTTCTACCCCCGAAAAAGAGCGCCTATCTCTTTATGCCGGAAACTCGGTTCCCACACACCTAAAAAGTATTGCCTTAGCCTATGCAGGACATCAATTCGGATACTATGTTCCTCTTTTAGGAGATGGTCGTGCTGTATTACTTGGCGAGATACGCAGTCAAGATGGAGCACGATGGGATATTCAGCTCAAAGGATCAGGAAGAACCAGGTTTTCACGAACAGGTGATGGCAGAGCCCCGCTTTCTGCTGTATTAAGAGAATATCTCATCAGTGAAGCAATGCATGGATTAAATATTCCCACTACCCGTTGTTTGGCTGCAATTGCAAGCAAAGAGCAAATCTATCGCCAAAACGGCCCCGTCCCTTTAGGTGTATTAACTCGTGTTGCCTCCAGTAGTTTACGCGTTGGTTCTTTTGAATATGCGGCTGCTCAAAAAGAGAGTCACTTACTAAAATCTCTAGCGAATTACGCTCTGGAACGACATTATCCTGAGCTTTTATCCTGCGAAAGTCCTTATCTTGAATTATTTAAACAGGTCGTGGATCGGCAAGCACATCTTATCGCTGAATGGATGGGTGTAGGCTTTATTCATGGAGTCATGAATACGGATAATATGACAATTTCCGGCGAAACAATTGACTATGGACCCTGTGCGTTTATGGACGAATTTGATTTTGGTACCGTATATAGCTCCATTGATGTAGCCGGTCGTTATGCATTTGGAAATCAAGCTTCTATCGCAAAATGGAATTTAGCGCAGTTTGGCAAAACTCTCTTGCCTTTATTTGAAAGTAACGAAGCCCCCCAACAGTTGCAAGAAACTCTCGACTCATTTAACACAGTTTTTTCTCAATACTGGAATAAAAAAATAAGCGAAAAGTTAGGTCTGTCTGATGATAATGCGAACACCTTAGAACTTATTAAAAACTTCTTTGGCTTATTACAAGAACATAAACCTGATTATACCAATACATTTCGTCTTCTCAATCAAGCGATTGACTGTAGAAGCCGCCAGAACGAGTTAATAAACACATTGGGCAATCAGCCTAATAGTGAACGGTGGGTTTCTGACTGGTTGCAGCACATAAAACACCAAAATGCGGATCTCATGGCAATAAAAACCAGGATGAATCAAGTAAATCCCGCATATATCCCAAGAAATCACTTAGTTGAAAATGCAATTAACACGTTTATTGAAGACAATGACCCTACGTTAATGGACGCTCTTTTAAGTGTATTGAAAAACCCTTTTCAACAGCAAAAAAATACTGAAAACTTACAGGGTTTGCCTTTACCTCACGAACGAGTCCATCAAACATTTTGTGGTACTTAAATTAATTTAATATGTAGCCCGGGTGCAACGCAGAGGCCCCAGATTTAAAGGTTTATATCCAGAACTCCGGGTTTCGCTGCGCTGCACCCAGGCTACGAACCTACATATACTCAAATTTTGAGCTCGATGAGGGCTTAAAGAGCTTTCTGATAAAGCACTTCCTTTAATAACGCCCCACCCTCATAAAACTCTTCTAACTTAGTCGAGTCTGTAGCCTCAAAACCTATGGCATCGTAGAATTTGCGTGCCTGAATATTGTCCTCAAATACCCATAAAAGTATCTTTTTATATCCCTGGTTTGCAAGTTCAGAAATTGCAGCCTTGCATAATTTGGTACCTAATCCAACTCGCCAATAGTCCGGGTGTAAATAAATCGCACTGATTTCACCCATTGTATTGTCTGCGCTAAAATCACGAAAACAACAAATGCTCGCAAAGCCAACGAGTTGATTGTCTACTTCGATAACTAATACATTCCCTCCCTGTTTTATCAAATCATACCATTGCTGAGTTCGCTCTTTTATGGATAAATTTTGTAATATAATTTCTGGAATAAAATCTCGATACATTTTTTGCCAAGAGCAGATATGGATTTGTGCTATAGCTTCGGCATCTTCTGATGTAGCAGTTCTTATATTAAGTGTTGAGTAATTTTTAATCATAGTAACAAACCTTAATGACGTACTTAATTTCCATCATTATTTACGTTTTTAAATTCAATATTTAGATAATGTCTTGCTAATATGCTATGTTAGAATGAAAAAATTGTCACTAAAAAGGATTTCCCCATGAAGAAAAACAAACAAAAAAAACAAATGATCATGGGGGCGTTGGTCTTATTTACAGCCTCAATAGCCACTGCAGATACGGTCACGAGTGATGTATCTACCACAGATGGGACCCCAATAGGTAAAGTTACTTTTGAAGACAGTAAATACGGTTTACTGATTAAACCTCAATTGACTGGACTTCCTGCTGGCATTCGTGGGTTCCACATCCATCAACATCCTGATTGCGGTGATCATGCTAAAAATGCTGGCAGCCATTTAGACCCAGCGAACACTAATAAACATCTTGGCCCATATGGCGAAGGTCATTTGGGAGATCTACCTGTGCTCGTTGTTGATAGTAACGGAACAGCAAACACCCCCACATTGGCGCCTCGTTTAAAGACTCAAGATATTAAGGGTCATGCCGTAATGGTTCATGCTGGTGGAGATAATTATAGCGATACCCCTCCTTTAGGTGGCGGTGGTGATCGCATTGCTTGTGGAAAAATTCCGGCATAAGATATCGAGAGTTTTTTGAACAACCATGTTGTTTAGCAAGTGTTTACAGTGCTCCGCCATCCCGATGCTCTCCATGATGAGGTGACGAAGGCGCGAACATTCTTTTTTATGGATATATTAAATTTTCTGTCACTCCCGCGTAGGCAGGAATGACAGAAAATTTAAATCAAACTATTTTCTTTTTTTTTATTAATTGGCATGATACGCCCCTCAAAAAAATAATAAAAAGGGATGTGTTATGGCTAGTTTTTTTTCAAAAGTAGAGTCACATTGGAATACTCACTCAAGCCTAAGAAGCAAATACTCTCAGCTGATCCCCATTCCACAACCATCTTATTTTCACCCCATTCATGAGCTAAGTGAGTTCACTGACTTACTTGTTCGCCCGCTCCATAATCCCATTTGGTTAGGAGTGAATGCATTATTACTCTTTTTGAAAGCTTTTCTTTATTTGGCAGCTACTTTATTACTCCTTGTGCCTGCTGTGCTATTAGCCGTTTTTGCCCCCAGGTCTGCAGCCAGTTCCAATACATGTTCCTCATTTAAATCATGCGCCGCCCATGTGGTTGTCGATGCAACTATGGGAGTTATTGGAGCCTGCGCCGCTGTCGCTGCGGTTGTTTTTAATCCAATATATTTGCTAACGCGTTGCCTAAGCAGTGTTGTAGAGCATCTCAATGAAGTAACTAAAGAATGTTGTGGTTTAACCATTGCCCGATTTTAATTCTTAATACAACAACGCTCAATGACGTCAGTTTCGGAGTAGCCTGAGCAAAGGTCTGAAAGACCGTAACCCGGGCTTCACTTCATTACACCCAGGCTACAGAATAACTCATTGACTGTATCTGCCAATAAATTCAGTCTGGCCAATAATATGATTTTGCATTGCGGTCTCTATCTCTTTTTTCGTCGCATCTTCACCTAAATTTAAAAAGGTATCCAACGCATAGAGCTTGAAAAAATAACGATGAGTACCACTTGGCGGGCAAGGCCCCCCATAACCTGTTTTTCCCCAACTATTTCGCGCACTAATTGCTTTTGATGGAATACCAATTCCTGTTTTAAGTTCATGGCAGTCAGAGGGGATATTAAATAAAATCCAGTGCACCCATAATCCTGCTGGCGCATCAGGATCATCCATAATTAAAACAAAAGACTGGGTATTTGTGGGTGCGTCTTTCCACATTAATGGGGGTGAATGGTTGACCCCATTACAAGTATATTCTTGAGGAATAAAAGCATTATGGATGAATGCAGGACTCTCAAGTATCATGACACACTCCTTGCACGAGCAGTTTAATTGCAATTTAGACTAAATTTGCGCAAAAATACAGGAAAAACCAAAATTAGAACTTTAATTTTCCACTTAAAATCTGCCAAAGCATGACAAAATCACCCATTAAGCTGTATAGCGGGTAATGAAATGTAGCTGGTTTATTTTTTTCAAACACATAATGCCCGATCCAAGCAAATCCGTAGCCTGTAACAAGCATGAGAACAAGCCATAGCCAATTCCAGGTAAAAAGGAACAAGAGTAAACATAAACAGGCTAAAGAGGTTCCGACAACATGCAAACGCCGGCACATGATTGTCTTATGTTCATTGAGATAAAAAGGATAGAACTCATTAAAGTTCGCAAATTTCTTATCGTTCATAATCGTAAGAAAATAAATCTAAGTCTCCTAAATTATAGTTTAGAAAATTAGAATTGTGTTTGCATCTGCATTGATAGTCTTTATTGTTCCATCTTCAGAATATGCTCAGTTTATTTTTGTTTGATTCTTGATTTCACGGGAATGAACGGTACTAAATTGCTGCGGCGCACATAATTTTCAATATTGATACAAAGGGATAGGCTCAATAAGTTAGGCTTATGTTTAAATATAGTCTATATTGTATAGATATTCTGCAGCTCAGTTGTTGTTCTCTTGCTATATGAACATGGATTAATTCATAAGGAAACTTGATTAGCAAGCGAACTTGTATTAGTAAGAAGTCTAATAAACATGGAAACTTTAATTAATACTCTAAGTCAAAATGCAACACTTTTTCCAGAGAGGATAGCCTATACCTTTTTAGGCGCAAATAAAAAAAATACTTTAACCAATAAGGAACTGCTACATAACGTAATTGATATTGCGTCGAGATTACTGGTAGTGACTCAACCCGGTTCACGATGTATTTTATTATTGCCGCCAGGATTAGAGTATATCGCCTCTTTTCTTGCTTGCCTAATGGCTGGCATTGTTGCTGTGCCCGCCTATCCTCCTCGTAGTAATCGACATACTCAACGTATTTTAGCAATTATTGATGATGCTAAAGCAGAGATTATCCTGACAACTACTGCAATTGCACAGCAATATGTTTTTGAAAAAGTACAAGTCATTGCCATCGAAGATGAGTCTCATACGTCTTATAGTGGCGGAATGCCTCAGGTTTCTCTGGATGACTTAGCATTTTTACAATACACCTCTGGCTCTACCGGAAATCCTAAGGGGGTTATGGTCAGTCATGGGAATATTATTGCTAACACAACAGTTATTGATACTCTCTTTGAGGGAAAAATTGAAACGGTTTGTTCCTGGTTACCTCCTTTTCACGATATGGGATTAATTGGCGCCATTTTATATCCTTTAGCATATAACAAACACAGTGTTTTAATGGCACCGACCACATTCTTAAAAAATCCTTTCATCTGGTTAAAAACAATTAGTGATTATCGAGCAAATATTTCTCCGGCACCTAATTTTTCTTATGAAATGTGTGTGACGTCGATAACCGATGAGCAAAAAAAACAATTGGATTTAAGTAATTGGCTATTTGCTCTTAATGGTGCGGAGCCTGTAAGTGCGAAAACCTTGGCTCGATTTAGCGAGGCATTTAAGGCATATGGTTTTCGAGCAGAGTGTTGTTATCCAGTATATGGGATGGCAGAAACAACGTTAATGGTTAGTGGTAAAAAAACGGCCAGTAGTACGCGAATTCTACAGGTAGATAAGCACTCTTTACAGAATGAACACCAGATCCAATTGAATGAAACAGGAATTGATCATTTGGATTTGGTTGGCTGTGGTTATGCTTCTTCTGAGCATGAAATTAAGATTATCGACCCTCAAACTGTTACTGAATTAAAGGCATTCCAAATAGGTGAAATTGTTGTTTCTGGGCCTAGTGTTACCCAAGGATATTGGAATAAACCAGAGATTAGCCAGCAAATTTTTGAACTTAAGCTGCTAAATTCCGATAAGAAATATTTACGTACTGGTGATCTTGGTTTTTTGGATGAGTATGGTGAATTATTTATTACTGGCCGTTTAAAAGACTTAATTATCATCCGAGGTCATAATATTTATCCGCAAGATATTGAGTCAATTGTTCACGACAGTCATCCGGCGTTAATTCAACATGGTTGTGCTGCATTTACCTTAGAAATCGATGGAGAACCCGAATTAGTGATTGTACAAGAGGTGCATCGTCGTGCTAAAGATCACGATGAAGTTTTTAACGCAATTCTCCAACGTTGTGGTGAGGATTTACCCTTATTACCGGCTCGCATTATTTTAATTCAACAGGCAACGTTACCTAAAACCTCAAGTGGAAAAGTTCAACGCAATGCCACTCGTCAGGCAGTGGAGCGAGGTGAGTTAAAAATTATTGCTCAATGGCAAAAAGCAAGCTTGGATGTTAAAACACAACAAATTGATTTAAATCCAAATGAATTACAACAATGGATGAAGCAATGGTTTGCGAAGCAGCTCCATCTAAATCCAGAAGCGATTAATTCTAGAGCTAACTTTGCTTATTATGGCGTTGATTCCAGCTTGGCGGTTCAGTTTTGTGGGGCTCTCGAATTTAAAGTTCAGCGTGAAGTTAATCCAAGTTTGCTCTGGGAACATTCAACCATAGAGCAATTAGTTTATTATTTGGAAACTGACCAAGACGGAAGGCAGGCACAGGTTACTCAGGAAATGGATAAAGAACATCCAATAGAACCGATTGCTATTATTGGCATGAGTTGTCGTTTTCCAGGAAGAGCGAATAGCCCAGAAGCATTTTGGAAATTCTTAAAAGCAGGTGAGGATGGGATTACGCAAGTCCCTCCTGAGCGTTGGGATAGTGAATTATATTATGCGGCACAACCTGGTACTCCGGGAAAAATGGTGACCTCTAAAGGTGGATTTATTGATAATATTGATCGTTTTGATGCAGCTTTATTCAATATTAGTCGCCGTGAAGCAGAAGCAATGGATCCCCAGCATCGCCTCTTGCTGGAGTTAACATGGGAAGCATTGGAACGAGCAGGTATTGCACCTTTATCTTTAGATAATAGTGATACGGGTATCTTTATTGGAATTTCTTCGAATGATTATAGTCAATTAGCTCACAATACCATATCTAATCATGCAGATGCCTATTATGGAATAGGTAATGCGCACAGTGCGGCAGCTGGGCGTATTGCTTATTTTTTAGGGACCCATGGTGAATCAATAGCTGTGGACACGGCATGCTCTTCTTCGCTGGTTGCAGTGTTTAATGCATGTCAGGATTTGCATGAAAAAACCTGTAGCTTAGCTATTGTTGGTGGCGTAAACAGCATTCTTGACCCTTCTTTAAGTGTGAGCTTTTCGCAAGCAGGTATGTTATCCCCTAATGGTAAATGCCAAGTCTTTGATGCTAAAGCGGATGGGTATGTCCGTAGTGAAGGGTGTGGCATTTTAATCTTAAAACGTTTGTCTGATGCGCAACGCAATAAAGATAATATCATCGCTGTGATTCAAAGCGCCGTAGTTAATAGTGATGGGCACAGTAATGGCATTACCGCACCTAGTCCTAAAGCACAACAGGACTTAATTGGTAAAGCACTTCATATGGCGGGCATTTCTCCAGATGCAATTGATTATGTTGAGGCTCATGGAACAGGCACTCGTTTAGGCGATCCGATAGAGTTTAATGCGCTGAAAAAGGTTTTTGCGACAAGTACACGCCAAAAGGATTTATATATTGGTTCTGTGAAAAGCAACATAGGACATTTGGAAGCTGCAGCGGGTATGGCTGGCCTTATCAAAACAGTATTGATGTTACAACATCGACAAATTCCACCTAATTTGCATTTTGAAATGGTGAATCCTTTAATTAACTTGGCATCAATTCCTGCGCGAGTTCCTACGGCACTGCATGAATGGGAAACTGGTGATCGAAAACACATACGTTATGCGGGTGTAAGCTCATTTGGTTTTACTGGAACTAATGCACATTTAATACTTGCCGAATCTCCAACTACTGATGCAACCATTACACCCACTGATGCTCCTCAGCGGCCTTTGCATGTTTTTACTTTATCGGGACATACGCCAGAAGCTTTAGCCGCACAACAAACAAGATTATTAGAGTTTATCCAAGGTGAAGACTGTGTTGATTTGGCCAGTTTATGCCATAGTCTTGCTATTGGTCGCAGTACATTAGATTATCGATTTGCTATTTCAGTACAAACACATGGTGAATTAATTGAGAAACTGCGCGCTGCAATTATATCTAATGAGTCTGTGGGGCTAAATGTTGGTAAAACTACCTTTTTATTTACCGGGCAAGGATCACAATATTCTGGGATGGGGTGGGAACTTTATAATAGCCATCCATTATTTAGGAAAGAAGTGGATCATTGCAGTCAATTATTGGCGGATTATTTGCCTGAACCACTCACGACCGTGATGTTTGCTTCAGAGAAAGCTTATTTACTGAACCAAACTCAGTATACCCAACCTGCTTTGTTTGTTCTTCAATACGCTTTAGCTCAATTATGGATGAGCTGGGGGATTCATCCTACAGCAGTTATTGGCCATAGTGTGGGCGAGTATGTTGCTGCAACTGTAGCTGGCGTTATGAATTTGGCTGATGGTTTAAAACTTATTACCGCTCGCGCAAAACTCATGCAAGCACAGCAAAAAGGCAGTATGCTTGCGGTGAATGTGGAAGAATCCCAGGCTTTAGCATTACTTGATGAGTTCAAGGCTTGTTCACCCCATGCCATCTTAAATATTGCTGCGGTAAATAGCGTTAGCCAGGTTGTATTTGCAGGTGAGGAAGGGGTAATTCGTCTATTAGATCAGAAGTGTCAGTTACAAGGCCTGAGAACAACTGAGTTGCAAGTGTCTCATGCATTTCATTCAGAACTCTTGCGCCCTATGATTGCTGAATTTAAGCGGATTTCTGCAAGCATTCAGTATCATGCACCTAAAATGGTACTTATCTCGAATGTCAGCGGCAAAGCGATCTCGGCTATCAATGCAGATTATTGGGCCGAACATATGCTCGCTACAGTTCAATTTAGCGCCGGGATACAGGAATTACTTTTAGAAAATTATCGCACTTTTATTGAAATAGGGCCTCAGCCAGTTCTATTAAATTTTGCCAAGGAACATTCTATTCAACCACAACAGATATTGTGGCTTGCTTCCCTCAGGAAAAATCAATCCAACTGGCAAACGTTATCTGAGTCAATCGCTCAACTTTATAAGAACGGGAATACAATTGATTGGCATGCTTATGATGCTCCATTTAAGCTACAGATTTCTGCAAAACCTTTACCTACGTATCCTTTCCAGCATCAATCTTATTGGCTGACCGTGGATCCTATCGCTCAAGAGAATAGAGTCCTAGATAGTTTTCTAAGCCAATCTCTTTATCAGGTGGAGTGGAAACCATTGGCTGAGGCTCATAACCCTGTGGAGCCAACGTCAATTACTGGTACATGGTTGATTTTTGCAAATAAAGATTCAGAAAGTAAGAATATGGTGCGTCATTTATCAACCTATTTACGGGATGCTATCGTGGTTAATCCCGGGGTAAAATATCAAATATCCCGAGATACAGTAATGCTTAATCCTTATCAACCAGAGCATTTTTTGAATTTCTTAAGCAAGCACTCAGAAATCCGGGGTGTTTTCTATTTGTGGGGTTTAGTTGGCAGTGAGTTTTTTCAAGAGGAGCAATTAAAAGCCGCAGCTTATGATGATTTTAATCAATTAATTAGATGCTCTTGTGCGGGTTTGCTTCATTTAGTGCAAGCACTCATGCACCAAAAGCAGAAGAGTAAGCTATGGACTCTAACCAGAGCTACAACGACCATACAGCATCAATCTCTGCCATTTTTTTCACCATTGCTGGGCATGGGTAAAACACTAGTGCTTGAATATCCCGAACTGGATTACCATCATTTTGATGTTGATGTGGGAGCAAAAGCCGAAAAAACAGCGCAAAAACTCCATCAACTTATCAGTCAACCTTTCCAGGATGAACCAGTTTTAGCTTATCAACAAGCTGCATTATATGTGCCACGTATTGTCACTGCACCATTGTCTCGTTCGATTGAAAATAAAAAAACATTGCGAAAAAATGGTTCTTATCTGATTACTGGCGGACTGGGGGGGATAGGATCGATTTTATGTAAGTGGCTAATGCATCAAGAAGTCAATTCTATTATTTTACTGGGAAGGCAGCCTTTAACCGATAAAATCACCGAAAGACTCAACGAGTTTCGTGTGAATGACATAGCAATCCAGTATCTGCAAGCTGATGTTAGCGATTACCAGAAATTGCGTCAGGTTTTAACCATGGCACAAAATACAATGCCCCCAATTAAAGGGATCTTTCATACAGCAGGTACCTTAAGTGATGGTTTGTGGTCGCATTTAACGTGGCAGCAGTTTGAGGAAGTTTTCCGTGCGAAAGTGCAAGGTTCATTTAATTTACACTGTTTAAGTAAAGAACTTATGCCTGAGTTAGAACATTTCATTATGTTTTCATCCATTAGCTCTTTATTTGGTTCGCCAGGACAAGCGAACTATGCTGCGGCTAATACATTTCTCGATAATTTAGCTCATTATCGCGCGCAAGCAGGATTACCTGCATTAAGTATTAATTTTGGTCCTTGGCAAGAAGTAGGTATGACCCGCAATTTAGTGCAATCTTGGTTGGCTTATGGTATTCAAAACATTAGTGAGAAAGTAGGGTTGGCTTCCCTAAAGCGTATGCTATCAAGTTCTTTCACACAATTGTGTTTGATGCCGAATAATATTGTTTCCGTGATGGAACATTTACCGCGCTCCTATAAGAAATTATTGGTAGAGATTCTTCCCGCGACCCAAGAGAACCCAACACCTATTTCTCAAGTAACCAACCAACAAGACCAAGATTTTATTACGCGATTAAAGAAAGCGCACCAACAACAGCGACTGACTGATTTAACAAACTTATTCATCAATGAAGTTCGCATCATTCTTCGTTTAAAAGAAAGCGATGCGTTGCCGATGAATGCCAATTTGTTATCACTTGGGATGGACTCATTACTTGCTTCGGAATTATTACACCAGCTACAACGCAAATTATTGCTTGAAAATCTAAGTATTCAATCTTTATTATTTGAGAACCGCTCTCTTGAAGATTTGATTTATTTTTTGAATGAAAAAATAGTCGACGCCGAGAACTCGGAAGAAACTACCTTGTTAACTAAAGCGGCGCGTCATTTATTACAGCTTTCAGTGCAACAAATCCGAATTTGGAGACATATCCAGGATCAGCCCGCCAATCCTGCTTATGTAGTGACTAATTTGTTTCAACTTGACGGTTCTGTGGACGTGTTGATTTTGGAAAAAAGTATCCAACAGGTCATTGAGAGACATTCCATGTTACGTTGCAGTTTTCATATTTCTATGGGAACGCCATTTCAATTTTGTCATGACCAAGTTGATTTTAAATTACATTATTTTGATTTTCGCACTTTAGAAGCCAAGAACCAAAACAAACAAATCAATCAATTGTTGAAAAAAATAAGTCATCATCAATTTGATTTGCATAAAGCTCCATTATTGGAAAGTTATTTGATTCAATATGCTGAGAAACAATATGTTTGGGCCTTTAGTGTAAGTCATTTGCTAACAGATGGGGGCAGTAGTCTTATTCTGTTTCAAGATATTCTGCATTTTTATGCATTAAATCAAAATCGAAGCAGCCAAACCTTACCTGCGGCAACACCCTATGAAGATTTTATTGATTGGCAATTAGCGAATGTAGTGAATGGTACTTACGAAAAATACGTTGCGTTTTGGCATGATACCTTGCTGAACTATAATCCTCCCGTTTTGCCTACGGATAAAGCCATCCCGCAACAGGCATTAGCCATAGGAGCGAAAGAACCTATTCATTTCTCTGTAGAACTACTTAATAAGTTACAAGATCTGACAAAAAAAAGTCAGGTGACTCTTCCTAATTTATTATTTACGGCTTATGGGTTGTTACTCGCACAGTTTGCTCAAACCGATCAAGCTTTTATAACTATGCTTTGTGCTGGGCGAGAAACAGAAAAATGCCAGACAATTATGGGTAACGTGGCTAATGAGCTACCCTTGATTATCCATTATTCTCCGGTAATGAGTTTCATTGATATAGCAAGACAGTTACAAAACAGCCTGGTTCAGTTTTCTGAATATCAGTATTTACAACCAGAACAAATTACAGAGATTGGTTTGCCGGTACCGGATGTATCTTTCGACTTTCAACATTTGGAGATCAAACCTGTTGATCCTGGTTTTACGCTGAAACCATTCGCTTTTGATGATGCAAATATCCCTCTTTGGGGATCTAATCCCCGTAAGCTTTCTTTAAAGTTTACTTACAATAGAACCTTATTAACTGGATACCTTAAATATCGAGTTGATTTGTATGACTGTAAAACGATTGCTCTTCTTACTAGGCAGTTTCTGACGATAATTAAGGAGGTTGTCGAGAGACCTGAAAGGACTTGTAGCATCTTAACTGATTTGTGTGGAGCCAGATTATGAGTAAGTCCTACTTAATAAAACCCCCTTTGTCCATATTCAAAGAATACGATGTGCGCAGTCAAATTGGCGAAGATTTAAATGAAAATACTTACTACACCCTAGGGCTAGCAATTGGGACTGAGCTGCAGGAAATCCATGGATTGCACGTGCTATTGCTCTGTCGTGACAGTCGTGCCAGTAGTGCTTCATTTACAGAGTCCTTAATCAAAGGCTTATTGGAAAGTGGCACCCGGATAATCGATATTGGTTGCTTACCAACCCCAGTGTTACATTTTGCAATGTATGACTTGCAATGCCAGTCTGGGTTAATGGTCACTGCGAGTCATAATCCCGCAGATTATAATGGTTTGAAGATCACTCTAGGCGGCAAGAACTATTACGGGAATAGGCTTCGAGCTTTATATCAACGCATTATGGATGAAAAATTTTTCATTGATAAGGAAGAAAGCGGAAAGTTGATTCAATACCCTCCTGAGCAAGTGATAAATAAATACATTCGTGTCATCAAAGGACGTATGGGAGGAATGAGAAAATTTCGCGTCATTGTGGATTGTGGTAATGGTGTTGCAGGGCATGTGGCTCCTCAACTATTGACTGCTCTGGGTTGTGAGGTCATACCCTTATATTGTGATGTGCAATCAACGTTTACTCATCATCATCCAGATCCGTCAATAGAAGGAAATTTAAGTGATTTACGCCAGGCTGTTTTGGAGCAAAATGCTGATGTAGGTGTAGCTTTTGATGGGGATGGAGATCGTTTGGGTGTTGTAGATAATCAAGGCTGTATCATTCCTTCAGATTATTTGTTGCTGGCTTTTGCTGATGCATTGCTTAAAAAAGAACCTAATGTGGGCGTAGTATTTGATATTAAATGTACCCAACATTTAAATGAGTACATCTTAGCCCGCAAAGGACGCGCGATTATGACTCGAACCGGCATGGCGTATATTATGGCAGGCATGTCAGAGCATAAAGCGGCAATCGGCGGAGAGTATAGTGGGCATTTCTATTTTAATGATCGATGGCTGCAATATGATGATGGTATTTATGCTGCAGCACGTGCAATAGAAATGTTAAGTGCACAGATAGGAGATAGTCATCATTTTTTTGCGCAATTTCCTAAGTCATTAAGTACTAATGAATTAAAAATTAATATTGCAGAACATTTGAAAGAAGAGTTTATGAGGCAGTTAATTTTACATGCTCCTCTGCATATAGGAGGTGAGCTTACCTATATTGATGGGTTAAGAATAAACCTTGCCAATGCATGGGGACTAGTTCGTCCCTCCAATACGGGACCTTATTTAACGCTTCGTTTCGAAGCAAAGACTTATGATGCCATGCAAGACATTAAAGGGTTATTTGGAAGATTAATTACAATGATTAATCCCTTATTGGAATTGCCTTTTTAACGAGAAGCAAATGGATAAAAAAGTTATTGCAGCATTTGATTTTGATGGGACGTTGACTACAAGTACGTCAAGTCGAATCCTATTTTTAAAGTACCTGGTTGGTTTACCTAAAGTAGTAAGTAGCCTATTGTCGAGCTTTGTTTATTCAGAGCTAGGACGCTTTAAGCTGGATAGGTTAAGTTGGCATGATTATCTCGATAATCTTATTTTAAAAGATCGAGATAAGAAGGAACTTAATGAGCAGGCTATGCAGTTTTTAGAACAAGTACTTATCAAAAAATTGCGTAAAGAAGCTTTAGAATGCCTCAATTTTCATCAACAACAAGGTCATACCTGTGTTTTAATTAGTGGAGCATGGGATATTTACCTGAAGCCTTTGGCAAGACGATATCACTTTAAACAATTGATTTGTACTGAACTGGAGTTTGACCCTGTAAGTCATAAAAGTACCGGACGCATGCGAAATAAATATTGTCTGGGACAACAAAAATTAGAAGAATTTAAGAAGCTCTATGAACATAGAGAGGACTATGAACTTTATGCATATGGAGACAGTGCTAATGATATCGCATTACTCAATTACGCCGATCATGCTTTTTATAAATGTTTTAAGTAAATGCCATCCATAATAATGAATGAAATCCATAAGTAATTTTGTGAAAAGTCAGATTTGAATGCAGGTTGAGTGAAACTGATTCTCAAAAAGCGCAGCATAGACGACTGGGTGGGCATTTTTGAGAATCAGTTTCACTTAAGATGTGCCAAATATGGCTGTTCAGAAATAACAACCTACACCATCATAACCAATAACATGACATAATTTGTACGCACTGTGATCCAATCGATAAGTTACAGAACCATAATAGGCAATGATAGTTCCATTTTTATTTTGCTGAATATGCGGCGTCTGCAAGTGCTCTCCGGTTTCACAATTGGAATGATTTTGTACCCACACTCCTCCTTCAGAAACAATGCGTGTTTTACTTGGAGTAAATGCATTCTTTCCACAATCCCTAGCTGCCAACTGTTCCATTTTAGGGGCAGAAAAGACAAGATCATAACCTGCGGTGGCTGCTTTAACTGCTTGTTCGGCATCTAAAATACCATGTCCACAAGGTTTTTTACCCACACACGATTTATTGGGATCAGTACTTACCCCAAAATTATGGGTTGTTGCAAACAATAATTGCTCCACTTGTTCTGCGCTAAGTACCTTTTCACTCGCAGCAAAAATCAATCCCGCGACACCTGCAACATGTGGGGTAGCCATACTGGTTCCTTGATAAAAATCAAAACCCGAGCCATTATAACCGCCACCGGGATTCACTGTAGATAAGATCCCACCCCAAATACCATAACGCTTGTCTCCCCCTGGGGCAGCCAAGGTAATGCTTGGACCATAGTTAGAAAAATAGGATCTCAATCCTTCAGGGCCAGTGGATGCGACTTTCATGGTTCCATTGCAGACTGCAGGTGCATTAAAATGTTCCCAAACATTGTCATTTCCCGCGGCAACTGCCAATACGGCACCTTTTTTACGTGCAAAAAAGACTGCTTCTTGTAGAGCCTGGTCGCAATAATCAATTTCATCTTTAGGCCCCCTATCCACACCAAAGCTCATATTCAATATTTTTGCTGGATGGATGTTTGTTGGAACTCCGGGAACCTCGCCTCCTACGGCCCAATAAATAGCATTAATCACTGAACTTTCATAAAACATGCCATTGGCGGCAGGAATTTTTAAAGGCAGAATTTTCAAATCTTCACCCATACCACTCATGATGCTTCCATAACCTGCAATTGTTCCAGCAACGTGAGTACCATGGTAAGACCGGGTTTCATCAATCAGGTTGTTATTATTTCCTGCAAAATTCCAACCCCATAAATTCCCGACACTGTCCTTAACCAAGTTATTGATCAAGCTATCATTTAAGGCAATTCCAGTATCTAAAACTGCAACCACGATAGGTTTTTTAGAAATACCTGTGGTATAGGCCCAGGCACCATCTTTAAATCCAGGTTTCGATTCCAACATGATTCCCGCAGGGCGAGTAAACTCATCCCATTGGCTTTCATGAGATAATAAATCACCGGTGTCTAGAACCTCAGGATCAGGAACCGGTTTAAAGTAACTTACTCGGTCTCTAACCGCATATAAAACTTGAGGATTTTTACGTAGGCGCTCTAAAATCAAGGACGTTTCATCCTCATCATCTCCTTTAGCTAAAGGGCTATTTGTTGAATCTAAAACGAGTAAAAAAGCACCATTAGCCATAGGATTAAATTCTTTCACGGGTAATTGGGTCACTTGCTTTATTTGTGACTTTAAAGAAGAAGCGTTGCTTATTTGCTCTTTATATTTGATGATTACTCGAACTGTATTTTGCTCAGGCGCAGCAAAAACACTGTGCGCGATTGATAAAAGACCTAAACCTAAAATCCCTGATTTAAACATGCAACATCTCCTTATATAGTGCATCGCAATTCAGTATGCTATAAGGCACAGGGCAAAACAAGATCACCCTTGTCACAAAATATTATCCTCCCTACAGAGTGTATTAGACTTAAAAATTTGCAATTGAAATTCTTGAGATGCTCTATATACTGAATCTATCTGTTTGTTTGTATTAAAAATTTCATTATGAACTTGCGCACTTTTTTTTATAAATCAGCCACGCGCTGCGTCCGAAAAATACAATCTTTGCTTGGTTTAATAACACTTGGTTCTCGAGCCATTATTGTGAATCATGACCATCGGATCCTTTTGGTAAAGCATACGTATCAACCGCATTGGTATTTGCCTGGTGGTGGTGTAAAAAAAGGCGAGTCCGCTCAAGCAGCATTAGTACGTGAATTAAAAGAAGAGGTCGGCATCATCCCAACTGAAGAGCCCCAATTATTTGGGATTTATTTTCATACTTATATGCAAGTAAATGACTATCCCGTGATCTTTGTCATTAAAAATTTTACCACTATGGAGGCCTATTCTCACGAAATTGAGCAAATGGCCTGGTATGAGTATGATAATTTACCTGAGATGGTGAGTCCTGGAACGAAACGTAGGCTTGATGAGTATTTCGGCAAGAATATTCGATCAGATAGATGGTAGAGAAATCATTCAGTAGTTACAATTTGATGTATTTATTTAAAACTAAGCACTCTATCGTTTTTCAATGATAGAGTGCAGTACCTTTTTTATTAAGATAGTTCTATTTGTGAAAGAACATTAACTAAATGATCAATATCGTCTTCATTATTGAAATAATGTAAGGAAATCCTAATTCCTCCGTCACGTTGGGTTACCCAAATATTGTTTTCTTCCAATTTTTTCATGACATGTTCTAAATTGTTAAAAGGCCCCAATAAAGTGATTCCAGATCGATATGAACCTGGGTAATCAGACTTAATAGGAATGTTGATTGTTATGATCTTCTCAACTAAGTAATTTGTAAGCGATTGTATTCGTTCACTGATTCTAGGAATACTGAGTTCATTGATTAAATCTAAGGCAGCATCTAAACCAGAAAAAATGGTCATATTATCCCAACCAAGCTCGAAAATTCGCGCTGTATTATAGAAAGAGCACTTACCATCGAAACTCATAGCACTTTCTACACTACGCCAACCTACGAGACTAGGTTGTAATTTTTTGAAGAAGTCAGGGTGAATATACATAAATGCAATACCCTCCCCACACCCTAGCCATTTGTAACAAGAGCATATTAATGCAGCGATTTTTTGTTTTTTGACGTCAATAGGAAAGGCACCAATTCCCTGAGTTCCATTAACAATAAAATTTGCATCTGGACAATATTCTTTAATGAGTTCTAAAGGAAGCTTATAGCCATTTCCATAATGAATAAAGCTAGTAACAATGGATGAAATTTGATTCATGTTTTTGTTTGAAATAGTTTCTAGCAGTTCTTGCATAGAATCTACCCAATGGATATTGTGTCCATTATTATTCCATGGCAAAACGGTAGAACCAAAATCGTTTTTTGCTATTAAGACAGAATTTTGTGGTTCGAGTGACTGTGCGATAGCATTCATACCAAAAGATACGTGCGGTATAAAGGCTATGTGTTCTTTATCTGCATTAATTAATTTTGCTATTTTTTCCCTGCAATGTTCCATTATTTGAATGTTTTCACCAAAAGCTCTTCCACCCAATTGAGCAACAGTTTCATATCTATTTTGAATTGCTTTAAGAACTGGCAGAGGAAGTGCTCCTCCTCCAGCAGTCATAAAATAGGTTTGTTGTTTTGCAACAGGAAAAAGATCTCTGATTACATCCCAATTTATCATAATAATTTACCTCTTCTCTTTGCACTTAAAACCTGAGCGATTCTCACAAACTTCTCTATTCTACTACCGCGCTTTATGCGCGGTATCTAGAAGATCCTTTAAAGCGCGAATATGGACTTGAATGAATCGATAGAACCAATTAGAAGTTAATCTGCAAACGTTCCGCAATTTCACTTTCACTTAAATTATCAATTTTATAAAGTGTTCCGGCCTTTGCTTTAGCAACCCCTAATTTGCTTGCTAATGCATTAGGGTTATAAATAGTGACTTTCTCAATATCAATATTTAATTGTTGCTTAATCTTCTCTTTTACCACCTTAATTAATTCATTTTTCTTATCATCAGTGAGGATTGAATTAAGTTCGATTTTAATTTCTATTTGATCATTCTTAGAGATAATTTGATAATCACAACCAATTTCTTCAAATTGGAAGAGGATCTCTTCAATTTGAATCGGAAATACTGAGAGTTTGTTTTTGGGACAGTATATCTTATCAGCAGCTCGGCCAAGTACATGAATCACAGGTGTATCGTATTCACAGCCGCAATGATGTTGGAGCATTCCAAAATCGCCCGTTTTATAACGCAATAAAGGCATGTAATTTACATTGGTATTGGTGAGAACGATATTGCCTATTTCATTTTCTTGAGTTACTGGAGTTTTAAAATCATCTTTAAGTAACTCAACAATCAAATAAGGATTGGAAGGTAAATGGTAGTTATGCTTGCTGCATGAAACCAAGCCACCACTATCCAGCTCAGTCAAGCCATACACGCCGTGTACAGAAGCACCGCCATATACTTTACTCAATCGTTGGAATTTCGTTTTTGAGATAATCTCACCGGTTAAGATGATTTTTTTTATAGAAGATTTGCAAGGATCAATACCTTGTTCTGTCATTGCTTGTGCATAGCGAAGAGTTTCTAGGGGTCTCCCAATCAGAAGCTCTGGTTTTAAACGCTCTATAAGTTCAATTACTTTTTGGGGCATGCATACTAAAGTTTTTACCCCAGCTGGAATAGCAGTGATCCCGGCTTTGGTTAATCCTGCAAAATATTTTATTCCAATTGGATTCATTTCAAATGGAAGTGCGATTATAGCGCGCTTCACTTCATCTTTATCTAAATCAAGCCAATCAAAAATGAAGTTTGCAAATTCCCCGCCTCGTTCAGGTCCCAGATCAGGGATAACTGGAAAAGGATTTCCTGAAGTCCCACTTGTTTCAAAATAAGAAGGTGGATTAGTCTCTAACACTTCATTAACTAAGACAGAAATATTAGGTACATTTTTATCAATTAATGGAAAATGCTTTAAATCTTCCAAAGAATCAATAGGGTTTTCTATATGCTGATAATAATCCTTATAGAATTGAAAATGGCTTTTAACATGTTCTAATAATTGATTAAAGCGACTACATAATACTTTTTGATCATTCTTGTTAAGTAAAAGGCTGGACATGCTTTACCTCAAGTTATATTAAAAATTAAAATATTCGAATGCCACTTCATAGGGCACTGGATCTATAAATTGGATAGATAAAAAAATTATTTTTTAAACAGTTTCAACGATATCTTCGAGTTCTTTCGCACCTAGATCATAATTACCTTTGATCCGTCTCATTAGATACCCTGCATATTCAATAGGCTCATATTTTGGAGGAACATTATTTATAACAAGCGGAGAAATATGCGCATGCATGTTAGGTTCAAAGAAAAACGGGATTGAATATCGCTCTTTTCCTGAAATATTGATAACACGATGTGGCGTAGAAATATAAGTATCATTACTTAACCGGCGCAACATGTCACCTGTATTCAAAACGAACGCCCCTTCCAAAGGCTCAACGTCTAACCAGGAATCATCCTGTTGTTTCACCTGCAAGCCGCCCAGTGAATCTTGAGCTAAAATGGTGAGTATTCCATAATCAGTATGTGGTGCAATGCCATATTGATGTTCAGGAATAATATTAGGCTGAGCTGGATAATTTTGTAACCGTAAGAAAGTAGTTGGGTTGACAAAGTATTTGTCTAAAGCGTAGTAGTCTTGTCCCATTGAAAGAGAAACCATACGAATTAAATTTCTTACTAATACAGTTAATTCATCTCGATAATGAATTAATGTATTCTTGAAATTAGGAAGTAACTTTTCATCGGGCCATTGATTTGGACCAGCAAGGTTAATCCTCTTTTTAAAATCTGGGTCACTGTCAGCAACTTCATGTCCAAGAATAAAAGCTGAACTTTGATTAGGCTTTACTGCTTCTCCAAGTGTTGATACAGAGAGGATAGAGGTCGCAAACGGCATGTAGCCTCTAAAAAATTCATTTTGAATAATTTTAAGTTTTTCTTCCTCTGGAAGATGGTGAAATAACTTAGCCTGTTCAAAAATAGAATCTATTAATTCTTTTGAAATTCCATGATTTTTAATATAAGCAAAGCCAATATTACTGTAGACATACTTAAATTCTTCTGCCAGCTCCATTAATTCCTGTTTAGTTTTTGCTGCACGTATCGCTGAAACATCAATTACAGGTATTTGATCATATATTTTCATTTGAATTTCCTAAAAAAAAGCACTTTATATTAATTATCGGCATTAGCTGCAGAAGAACATCCTGGAGTATTTTTTTTCTTAAAACGAAGATAAAGCCATTGGCATTTATCTTGGTCTTCTTCAGAAAGGAATAATTCGCGAGTTTTAGCCATACCAATAGTGAGTGGTTTAGGATAAATAATAAAGTCGTAACCCATTTTTGCCCACATTGGCATGACGATTGGACATTCTTCTATTAAATAATCCAAGCCATGTCTGAATAATGTATCTTTATCGGTCAATGGATTGATCAGAGAAAGTCTATCAATGTAAGTAAGAACGTTGGCTTGGATTGCTTCAGCGTACTCTTTGTTTTCATGATACTCTTTGACTATTAACTCTTTTAATCCGTCATAATCCGAATGGTTAAGTAATTCATCCCAGCGAATAATTTGATGCGGTAACTTAAAAAGATTTAATGCATGCTGACTTCGCTCAAGCCAGAGATCACCTGCTTTTTTAGAATATTCAGTAGCTTTTTCTAATCCCATATTCCCTCTGTGATTATGTCTTTGCAGAGTATCTGCCATAACAATATCACATGACTTAAAAGCATATTTATTGACTAATTCAATCGTTGCTAAAAATTTACCCTTTTCATGGTAAGCTTGACCCACGCTAATAAATAATAATGCTTTCTTACCTGTAAAATCTGGAATCTTATTTTCACTATTATTCTCAATATCTAACTCCGAATATCTAAAAGACGCCTTATGCGTATATAGATCAGACAATGAAATGGCGCTGGGTTCTTGTTCAATTTGGAGAGTAGAAAACATAGATTGCTGTGTAGAAAACATGGTTATCCTTTGAATAAAATATTTATTAATTTTTTATACAACTATTGAACATCATGAGCTCTAATAAAATTTTATGATTTTAATATAAGCATATTGTTAGAGGCAGGCGATTATGCGACTTTTTTTGGAAATGTGCAACAATTTTATAAGGTGGTTATGAATAAGTCTTTTTTATCCAATGAAGATTAAGCTATAAGTTTGAATTTAAACGATATTTTATATATAAACAACTGTTAAAAAATTGTAAAAAAAGGTAATAATATAGGACAGTAAGATCGAATACTGCCCATCGAATTTTAATTCAGCATACAACAAAAATTTTTCTGAAGATGGTTTATGAAACGCCCAAACTATAAACTCACAATCAATAACGATATTGATTTGACTTATAAGGACCATTAACCGCCACACCTAAATACTCCGCTTGCTCCTTGGTGAGTTGGGTTAATTTTGCTCCGATTCTCCCCAAATGCAATCGAGCTACTTTTTCATCTAATTGTTTAGGAAGAACATAAACTTGTCGATCATATTGAGTTGCATTTTTAAATAACTCAATTTGCGCTAAAACCTGATTGGAGAAAGATGCTGACATGACGAAACTTGGATGTCCTGTAGCACATCCTAAATTAACCAAACGTCCCTCAGCCAACAGAATGATACGCTTACCATCAGGAAAAATTACATGATCAACCTGTGGCTTAATATTTTCCCATTGATATTTCTTTAAACTGTGGACATCAATTTCAGAATCAAAATGGCCGATGTTGCATAAAATCGCCTGATTACGCATACGCTTCATATGTTCATGGGTCACTACATGATAATTACCTGTAGCAGTAACAACAATGTCCACCTGCTCGGCAACATCATCTAGAGTCACAACGCGATATCCTTCCATTGCAGCTTGCAGGGCACAAATAGGATCAATTTCTGCAATTAAAACAATAGCACCCTGACCACGCAGTGCTTGTGCGCAGCCCTTACCTACATCTCCATAACCTAAAATTAGGGCAACTTTTCCTGCAATCATTACATCAGTAGCGCGTTTTATCCCATCCAGTAAGGATTCGCGACAACCGTATAGATTATCAAATTTGGATTTAGTGACAGAATCATTCACATTAATCGCAGGGACTTTTAAATCACCCTTTTTGGCCATTTCATACAATCGAGCAACGCCAGTAGTTGTTTCTTCAGAAACCCCTTTAATGCCTGAGAGTAACTCTGGAAATTTTTGATGTACAATTTGTGTCAAATCCCCGCCATCATCTAGCAATAAATTAGGAGTCCAATGATTCGGTCCAGTAAGAGTTTGTTCAACACACCACCAATACTCTTCCTCAGTTTCACCTTTCCAGGCAAAGACCGGAACACCATTGGCTGCCATAGCTGCAGCAGCATGGTCTTGAGTAGAAAATATATTACAAGAAGACCAACGCACCTCAGCGCCTAAGGCAATCAACGTTTCGATGAGCACTGCGGTTTGAATGGTCATATGCAAACAGCCTGCAATACGGGCACCTTTTAATGGCTTGCTTGCAGCAAATTCTTCACGCAGAGCCATTAACCCAGGCATTTCCGTTTCAGCAATCGCTATTTCCTTACGTCCCCAAGAAGCCAGCGACATATCAGCTACTTTATAATCTTTTGTCATATTGCTTCCTGCTCCTACTTTATTGACTACTTCCATTTAGCATCTCCTTATAAAGCTTTACATAACTCCGCCACTTTATCCAATCGTTCCCATGGAAAATTCTCGCGTCCATAATGACCATAAGTTGCCGTTTGTCTGTAGATTGGACGAAGCAAATCATGATGTTCAATAATACCCTGTGGCGTTAAATCGAAATGAGTCAGAATTAATTCAATGATCTCACTATCTTTTAAACGGCCCGTACCAAAAGTTTCAACAAAAATTGAAGTAGGTTCAGCCACACCAATTGCATAAGAAATTTGTAATTCACACTTATCCGCCAATCCCGCAGCAACGATATTTTTTGCCACATGCCGTGCTGCATAAGCTGCAGAGCGATCCACTTTAGAAGGATCTTTACCAGAGAAACATCCACCACCATGTCGCGCCATTCCACCATAAGTATCTACGATGATTTTACGACCAGTAAGGCCACAGTCTCCTAAAGGACCACCAATAACAAAACGGCCTGTTGGATTGATAAAATAACGTGTTCTAGGAGTTAACCACTCGCTTGGTAACGTAGTTTTAATAATTTCTTCACGGACTGCTTCAACTAAATCACTATAACCAATATCAGCCGCATGTTGTGTGGAAAACACGACGGTATCCACTTCAACGGGTATTCCTTTTTCATATTTGAGGGTCAATTGACTTTTAGCATCAGGTCGCAACCAAGGTAATGCACCTGATTTACGTAAATGAGCTTGTTTTTCCATCAATCGATGTGCGTAAGCAATAGGAGCAGGCATGTAGACATCGGTTTCACGACTGGCATAACCAAACATTAAACCTTGATCTCCAGCACCAAGAATTTTTGTTTCTTTATTATCTACACCTTGAGCAATATCAGGAGATTGTTTACCTATAGCAGAAAGTACAGCACAAGACTCCCAGTCAAATCCCATTTGTGAGCTGTTATAACCTATGTCTTTTACTACTTGCCTTGTTACAGCTTCCACGTCCACCCATGCTTTGGTAGTAATTTCGCCACCAACTAATACCATACCTGTTTTAACAAATACTTCACAAGCAACACGTGCAGAAGGATCTTGCATTAAAATAGCATCTAGAATTGCATCAGAAATCTGATCCGCGATTTTGTCAGGATGTCCTTCAGAAACCGACTCAGAAGTAAAAACGTGACTTTCATTCATTAGTTAATCCTCTTTGAATTTTTATATATCCTATTTCATCAATTGTATAAATTCATTAAATATTATTTCTATATCATGTGGTCCAGGGCTGGCTTCAGGATGTCCTTGAAAACCAAATGCCGGTTTTTCCTTATGTCTAATACCCTGTAAGGTGTTATCAAATAAAGAACGGTGCGTAATCGCTAGACAATCGGGTAAACTCGCTTCATCTACCGCAAATCCATGGTTCTGGCTGGTTATAAAAACACGTTTTTTCCCTTCAGTTTCAATTACAGGATGATTTGCTCCATGATGGCCAAATTTCATTTTTTTGGTCACACCACCACAGGCTAAAGCCAAAATCTGAAACCCCAAACAAATACCGAATAAAGGAATGCCTTGTGCTAAAAATTCTTGAGTGGCGCGTATGGCATAATCACAAGCCTCTGGGTCTCCTGGACCATTAGACAAAAAGATCCCATCAGGATTCATTGCTAAAACTTCTGCAGCAGACGTTTTCGCTGGAACTAAAGTTAAATGGCAGCCTTTATCATGCAAAATACGTAAAATATTGTGCTTTACACCAAAATCATAAGCAACCACATGGAATTGTTGCGGCTGAGAATCTCTGCCCCATTCACCTTGGCCATCATGCCATCGCTCTATGGTTTTTCTAGAAACTTCTAAAGCCAAATCCACACCCTGCAATCCAGAGAAAGCTCTTGCTTTGGCTAAAACCAACTCAGGGTTCTCTACATCAGTACTGATGCAAGCCCCTACAGCACCATGTTCTCGCAAACGTAAGGTCAAATCCCTAGTATCAATTTCAGCAATAGCTACTACACCATTTTTTTTGAGCCAATCTGGAAGAGATTGCTCAGAACGATAATTACTAGGAATTATTGAAGAATTACGAAGCACTAAACCCGCAGCCCAAATTTTATTTGACTCCATATCCTCATGGGTGCATCCAGTATTCCCTACATGGGCCGTAGTCAAAGTAATGATTTGTCGTGTATAAGAAGGATCCGTGAGCATTTCCTGATAACCGGTTAGCGAGGTATTAAAAACCAACTCTCCGACACAATCTCCTGTTGCTCCTATCGAAATGCCTTCGTAAATGGTGCCATCTGCTAACACTAAAATTGCTGGTTGGTTCATCATGGATCTACTCTATTTCGTTATTCAATGTGTTTTTTAGCGGCTTGGGCTCTGCAACCTGGGTGAAGCGAAGCGGAATCCGGCGGGCTGTTTGTCAGACACCCCGGGCTTCGCTTCACCCAGGGGCATAACGATTACAAATCATTTGGCCAGTACGCACAAAAAATGCACATTTGGGTAAATTTGAGCAATTGTAACGTAATTGGCTCAAAATTTCATGTCTTCAAAGAATTTTTTCACGCCGGCAAACCAAGAATTAGAGCGCGGAGAGTGTTTTCCTGTAGCATTTTCGAGAGATTCTTGAAATTTAGTGAGTAATTCTTTTTGCTCACGTGATAAATTCACAGGAGTTTCTACAACTACTTTGCATAATAAATCACCCTGACCATGACCGCGTACGGACTTCATCCCCTTCCCTCTTAAACGAAATACTTTACCGGTTTGTGTTTCTTCAGGGATCTTTAAAGTAACCCGGCCTTCAAGAGTAGGTACCTCTATAGAACCACCCATAGCAGCAATGATAAAACTTATTGGCACTTCACAATGCAAGTCATTTTCCTGGCGTTCAAATATGGCATGTTTTTTTACACTAATCTGCACATAAAGATCGCCTGGACCACCGCCATGCATACCCGCTTCGCCCTCCCCGCTTAAGCGAACTCGATCGCCATTATCCACGCCAGCAGGAATTTTAACTGTAAGTTTTTTGCTCTCACGTATTCGACCTTGACCGTGACAATCAGAGCAAGGATCAGAAATAATAGTCCCTTCGCCATGACAACTGGGACAAGTTTGCTGAATAGAGAAAAAGCCTTGTTGAATTCTGACTTGCCCCACACCATTACAGGTTTCACAAGTTTTTGGCTGTGTTCCTTTTTTAGCACCACTACCATTACACGTAGCACAAGCACCATGTCTGGGAACAGTAATTTGTACTTCTTTACCCAGAGCAGCTTCTTCAAGTGTTAATTGGACATTGAATTGCAGATCAGCGCCGCGTTGGCCACGAGATTGGCGTCCAGCGCCACGCCCGCCCGAAAAGATATTTTCAAAAATATCCTCGAAAACATCACCAAACCCACCAAAACCGCTAAAACCACCATGACCACCTCTCATGGAAGGATCAACACCTGCATGACCAAACTGATCATATGCTGCACGTTTTTGTGGATCAGAAAGAATACTATAAGCGTTTTGGATTTCTTTAAATTTTTCTTCAGCTGCAGAATCGCCAGGATTACGATCTGGGTGATACTTCATTGCTAATTTACGATATGCTTTTTTAATTTCGGCATCACTTGCAGTTCGACTTACTTCTAAAAGTTCATAAAAATCCTGCTGTTCCATAACTACTCACATATTAAAATTAAAAAGGACAATATAGTCTGGATGCAGCGAAGCGAAACACGGGATTTCTGAATGAACTTCTTAAGCCCGGGTTTCGCTTCGCTGCACCTAGGCTACAAAGCACCTAGGTGTCTAAATCACGATATAACCAATTATTTCTTATCGTCTTTCACTTCTTCGAACTCAGCATCTACAACACCTTCATCCGCTTTAGCTGATTCTTGAGCATGTGGCTGCTCTTGGTGTGTTTGCTCTTGTCCTGCTTGTCCTTCAGATGCCTTTTTAGCATAAACACGTTCAGCCATTTTTGAAGAAACATCGCTGAGAACTTTTAATTTCTCTTCGATTTGAGCTTTATCGCTGCCTTGGATTGCTTCTTTTAATTCAGCAATAGCTTTTTCTATACCTTGTTTCTCATCGTCAGAAAGTTCGGCTGCTAAATCTTTCATAGACTTTTCACAGCTGTGAATCAGACTGTCCGCTTGGTTGCGCAACTCTGCCATTTCCTTAAATTTCTTATCTTCTTCGGCATGAGACTTAGCATCTTTAACCATTGCTTCTACTTCTTCATCACTCAAACCACTAGATGCTTTAATAACAATCGATTGCGCCTTACCAGTCGCTTTATCCTTAGCAGAAACATTAAGAATACCATTGGCATCAATATCAAAAGTTACTTCAATTTGTGGTACGCCGCGTGGTGCAGGAGGAATATCACCTAAATCGAATCGACCCAAAGATTTATTCGCTGATGCTTGCTCTCTTTCACCTTGCAGTACATGCACAGTAACTGCTGTTTGATTGTCATCTGCCGTAGAGAATACTTGATTGGCTTTAGTAGGAATTGTGGTGTTTTTCTCGATGAGCTTGGTCATCACGCCACCCATCGTTTCGATACCTAAAGACAAAGGAGTTACGTCAAGTAACAGAATATCTTTCACTTCACCAGATAAAACCGCAGCTTGGATAGCAGCACCCACAGCAACTGCTTCATCAGGGTTAACGTCTTTGCGTGGCTCCTTACCAAAAAACTCTTCTACTGTTTTTTGTACCAAAGGCATACGTGTTTGACCACCCACCAAAATGACTTCATTAATTTGCGATACAGTCAATCCGGCATCTTTTAATGCAGTTTTACAAGGTTCAACAGTACGCTCAACCAGTTTCTCAACTAAAGACTCTAGTTTGGCACGTGTCAATTTAATATTTAAGTGTTTTGGTCCTGTAGCATCAGCCGTAATATACGGCAGGTTAACGTCTGTTTGTTGTGCTGAAGACAGTTCAATTTTCGCTTTTTCAGCGGCATCTTTCAAACGTTGTAATGCCAATGGATCATTATGTAAATCAATACCAGAATCTTTTTTGAATTCAGAAGCCAGATAATCAATCAAAGCTAAGTCGAAGTCCTCTCCTCCCAAGAAAGTATCACCATTCGTTGCGAGCACTTCAAATTGGTGTTCTCCGTCAACTTCTGCAATTTCAATAATTGAGATATCAAACGTACCACCACCAAGGTCATATACAGCAATGATGGAATCACCACGTTTTTTGTCCATGCCATAAGCAAGAGCTGCAGCAGTAGGTTCGTTAATAATCCGTTTTACTTCAAGACCTGCAATACGGCCCGCATCTTTAGTTGCCTGGCGTTGAGAATCGTTGAAATAAGCAGGTACTGTAATTACTGCTTCTTTTACTTCTTCGCCGAGATAGTCTTCTGCAGTTTTTTTCATCTTACGTAATACTTCAGCTGAAACTTGTGGTGGCGCTTTATCTTGAGTTTTCACACGCACCCAAGCATCGCCATTGTCCGCTTTAACGATTTTGTAAGGTACCATTTTGATATCTTTTTGTACCACTGCATCATCAAAGCGACGACCAATCAAACGCTTAATTGCGAATAAAGTATTATCTGGGTTGGTTACTGCTTGACGTTTTGCAGATTGTCCAACCAATACCTCGCCATCATCAGTAAAAGCAACGATGGAAGGTGTAGTGCGGTGGCCTTCACTGTTTTCAATTACCTTAGGTTTATCCCCTTCCATTACAGCAACGCATGAGTTGGTGGTACCTAGGTCGATTCCTATAATTTTAGCCATTCTATTCTTGCTCCAAATTTAGTAGTTTCTTACTGCAATGATTCTTATATGGGGCATAACCTAACGATTTCAACCCATAAATTTCACATTTTTTATTTTTTTGATACGACAACACGTGCCGGTCTAATCACTCGATCACTCAATTGATATCCTTTTTGGAATACCGCGATCACCGTATTAGGTTCAGCATCAGGCACAACTTGCATCGACATCGCCTCATGAAGTTGTGGATCAAAAGGCGCTCCGATAGGATCAATTTGTTGCACCTCAAATTTCTTCAATACATCCGTAAAGAGCTTCAAAGTTAACTCTAAACCTTCTCGCATCGATGCATCTTCTGCTTTAACAGCCAATTGTAAGGCTTGCTCTAAACTGTCGATTACAGGTAACAAATCAGAAATCAATTTTTCAACACCATAGCGATGGGCGTTAGCGACCTCGCGATCGGCTCGGCGACGTACATTATCTAACTCAGCTTGGGCACGAACCGCTTTTTCCCAATTTTCGTGAGCCTGTTGCTCAGCAAGAGTCAGTTTCTCACTCAACTCAACATAATTTGGATGATCTAAGGAGGGCTCTGGGTGTGTTTCTTCAGATAAGTCCAAAGGTTCCTCGTGTCCCTCATTTTGTTTAGACCCTTTAGGTTGATGTGCTTCATTTTGATGTTGCTCTTTAAACTCATGCCAATTTTTTTTATCGTTTTTACTCATGAAAAATTACTCCTCTTCCACAGCCTAGCAATGTGAAAATCAGAGATGGGGGCAGCTCATAAGATTTCAAGCCCTTAAATTTTTTTTATTTATTGTAGCCTGGGTGCAACGCAACAGAACCCGGGAAATTCATACATAAAAAAAGCCCTGATTACAGCTTCGCTTTCAGCCAGGCTCCAATCATACTCAAATGACAATCACTACGAGAATCAGCGATTAGCTTGCAGTATGTGTTCATTTATTCCATACTAGACTCAAAAATGTTACATGGGTTTTTTTATGCAAAAATGGTCGCCTACCTCTTGGCTCCAATATTCTTACTTACAAGCTGCAACTTACGCTGATAACGGACAGTTAAATAAAATTGTAGAACAACTGGGCCTTTTACCTCCACTCGTTACAAGTAGCGAAGTAAAGAGTTTGAAAAAAGAAATTGCACGCGCAGGACGTGGGGAAGCGTTTATTCTTCAAGGTGGTGACTGCGCTGAATCATTTAATGACTGCCGCTCGGAAATCATCAGTAATAAATTAAAAATCATCCTACAAATGAGTTTAATTTTATTACACGGTTTGCGAAAACCCATTATTCGTGTTGGACGAATCGCTGGACAATATGCAAAGCCACGCTCTTCAGATTATGAAACAATTGATGGCATTACTTTGCCTAGCTATCGTGGTGATCTGGTCAACTCACCCGAATTTACTCCAGAAGCTCGTGAACCCAACCCTAAACTATTATTACAAGCCTACAATTGCTCTGCGATTACCTTAAATTTTATTCGTGGCTTACTCGACAGCGGTTTTGCTAGCCTTAATCATCCCCAACAGTGGGATTTAAGTTTTGTTGAACATTCAAAACAAAAAGAAGAGTACCAAACGCTGGTTAAATCAATCGCTGATGCTTTAGACTTTTTAGATACCATCGATGGAATACAATCCAGTAACTTATCTAAGGTAGACTTTTATACTTCTCACGAAGCCCTGCATTTGCACTACGAACAAGCATTGACCCGTCAAATGGAAGATGGCTTATGGTATAACCTCTCCACTCATCTACCCTGGATCGGCATGCGCACCGCCCAAATCGATAGCGCCCATTTAGAATTTTTGCGTGGCGTCGAGAATCCCATTGGTATCAAAATTGGACCCGGAGCTACTCCAGAGTGGTTAGAAGAAGTATTGCACAGAGCCAATCCTAAACGCGAGGAAGGACGTCTTTTGTTATTCACCCGTCTAGGAGCAAAACACATAGATAGATTACTGCCTCCTCTTATTGACGCGGTGAGAAAGACAGGAGTACCCGTTACTTGGTCTTGTGATCCCATGCATGGCAATACAGAGACTACATTAGATGGTATTAAAACCCGTCACTTTGACAACATCCTTTTAGAGCTGAAACAAGCGTTGGAAATTCATCGTAATATGGGCAGTTATCTAGGTGGTGTTCATTTTGAGCTTACAGGTGATAACGTCACAGAATGTATTGGCGGTGCTCGCGGATTAGCAGCTGATGATCTAAAAAAGGCATACCATAGCCTCGTTGATCCTCGACTTAACTATGAACAGTCAATAGAAATGGCCATTCAATTGAGTAGACAATTTAGGAACGAGTAACCCATTGCTTCATTGAGTAGCCTGGGTGCAGCATAGGAACCCAGGTTATGAACCTAGCTAATCAAAAACTGGTTTAGCCCAATCGTCTTCTAAACATGTAGTGCTCTCTTTGACCCTATGGATATAAGAAGAATCTACTTTTTTAGTATAAAGATGCTCTTTAAATAAGTTTTCAGAACTTAGGACAAGATCGTTCATCATAACCATTTTCGATGTAACTTGATTCGATTGAAAAAAATGCTCCATAAATTCAGGATAAAGCCCAAATAGTTCAGAAAGACTTTTATTAAAAGGATTGTCACTGCCACCAAATTGAGTATAAAAATCTAAATAAGCAGTAGCGTAATCGCGTAACGCAATTTTCTCTGCTTCCACATCGACTTCTTGAGTGTATTTTGTTCTTAAAAGTGAAATTAACTGGCAGTAAAGCATATCAAACGCTGTTATCGCATCCTGATTATCAGCAGTTATTTTGACGTAAAAAGGGTTAGTTACCTCTTTATTGCCAATCATTATTTTTTTTATACTGCAGAAAGGCACAGCTAAAGCTATATGCTCTTTTTCTCGCTCCATTCGAGCAGGAAAATTTAGACAATGTTCATCAAAAGTTGCATGAACATCGACAATATAATTAGCAAATAAAGTAGGGTCAATGGCAATAAAGCCCCCTCTTCCCCAAGTTAATGCAACTTGAGAATCTGCTGACATACTCACCATATGATAATCATTAGAGAGATTAGTTAATTTGTGCAATTTTACTTGCTCAATATCTACTACTTTGGGAAAGCTTTGACAAAAAACACCTGTAAGTAGTGTAGGCAAAAGAAAAATGACCGACGAAAGATTATTATCACCTCGATATAATGTTTCGATTGTAGCAGGAGTTTTTACAACCCTTGAAAAACGCACCCCCGAGAAAGATGACGTGTTTTGACTTTGAAAAAATGGATATTTACTTTGCATGAGTTGTTTGATGAGTTGGTGATTTTGCTCAATAATATACCACATTGATCATAATATTAAAACATCCTCCCACACGCAAATTCTTCGATAGAAACGAGCTATACTATGATAAGTATCTCCTAAACAGAGATCGAGAATGTATGAAAAACTATGTGAGAAATTTGAGAAAAAAATCGCTCAATGGAATCAAGGCGAGATTTTAATTCAGAATTTATATGTCTATCCAGCATCTCAGGCACTTTCTTATGGTGAGGCACGAGGATATAAAAAAGGGATAGGTGAGCCAGAAAGTTCTATTGTAGAACGTTTGACAGAACACATATATCAATTGGCTGTAATAGCAAATGAGTTCCAACAAAAAAATTTGGCGAATAAAAAAAGTGGTGAAGAGATTATTACCCGAATTCTAATGCCCGAATTTGCATTATATTCGGAAAGGCCGCTTACTACCGCTGAATACAATAAACTACTAGACAATCTAAAGGAGCGACTTAAAGACTTCAGTAACATTCATTTACTCTTAAGTTCTATTGCAGTTCAGACAGAAGATAATCGTTTATTAAACACCGTGTGTTATGTTGAATGCAGAGATAAAATGGACCCTAAAATGACCTCTGTATCTAAAAGATGGAGCTCCGGAGCAGATATAACTTATGAAAAAACACTGAAACCTTTTGAACCATTTGGCATCGAAACTGAAGATGTGAATCTCTATAAAATGAATGAAAATGAGTCGCTACATGATATACCTAGTCAAAGAGCATTTGTATTGCAAGGAAACACTATCTATTTTATCGATAAACAACGAGATTTAGTATTGCCCCTTCTTGATGATGTAAGTGACGAGCTAAAGGAAAATTTAATTAGAAAATTTGAAGAAATTTTGAACAGTGATCCTGGTTGTAGTAGTGAGGATGCATTCAATAAAGGAGACGATGATTTATACAATCAAACTCGTCTTTATGAAAACGAAAAAGGAAAATTAATGTGCGCCTTATCAGGATATCTTGATCAATTAGCAACTCCTGAAAACATAGATGCGGCAAGTTTAGTTGCAGATTATAAAGACGGTCTTCTTATATCTAACTTAGCGTTATTTCAAGTAGAAATTGGGGACAAACGCTACTGGCAAGGGATTGAGGTTTGTACTGAGCATCCGAGACTTAGATTACCTACACTTGCAAAACAACTCGTAGAAGGTGAAAGTGAAGAGCTTTTAGCAGATAGGGTAGATCATCTGCTTACCTCTAATACGACCTCCGCGGGTGCTAATAAAGTGGTGCCTGTTGCCGAACAGGGAAAAATAACACAAATCGATCCAAGTATTAGAATAAAAAATACCCAAGGAATTATCGTAAACAACACCCCAGCTTTTGGCCCCCAATATTATGTTGTCCCTGGAGCTTTAGAAAAAGTATGTCATTTTTCCGAACAATTAATGGATAAGCTTAAAACGCATAATGCACGGGTGATTGACAAAAAAATTAAAGCAATTTTAGGTGAAAACCCTGAGCAAGCACGTGTTGAAAAAGAGGCTTCCAAACCGCCCCCATTGCCTTTTTTTAATCATGAACGAATGAAGCAAAAAGCAGACCGCCTCCGCAGCAAAAGAACTGACGATACACCGCCAGATGATTTCCAAAATAAAATGTGAGTTTAAGCGGAACTTTTCGGATCTTTTAATCTCATCACTTAGTTCTACTAGCATTATTCTGATTACTCATAGAAAATTGTCTTACACATAATTTACCTTTTCTTGACATGTAACCATTTGGTTACATATAATTTGACTATGGACAACGATCTTATTTTTAAAGCACTGGCAGATAAAAGTCGGCGCACCTTGCTTGATGCACTATGTGCTCGTAATGGTCAAAACCTTAATGAGCTGTGCGAACATTTAAGCATGAGCCGGCAGGCAGTCATGAAACATCTGCATATTCTGGAGGATGCGAATTTAGTCGTTGTGCATTGGGAAGGCCGAGAAAAGTTACACTATCTCAATCCAGTACCACTACAAGAAACGTTTGGCCGCTGGATTGCAAAGTATGAACAGAATCGGCTACTCGCTTTAGATAACTTGAAAACTATTTTAGAACAAGACAAGTCATCATCGTCACCTAAAAAAAGGAAATGAACATGAACAAGCCACAATTCGTTTATACAACTTATATCCAAACCACAGCCGAAAAACTTTGGGAAGCCTTAACGAAAGGTGAATTCACCCAGCAATACTGGAATGGTTTTCGCGTTGAAAGTGATTGGCACGTTGGTTCACCTATGAAATTTTATGCACCAGATGGCAGTCTGGCACATTCAGACAAGGTATTACGCGCTGATAAGCCGAAGGTACTTTCGTACAGTTGGAAGCCCATAATGAAAGGTATGCCCGACGAGCCCGCATCAATGGTGATTTTTGAACTTGAACCAGAAGGTAATCTAGTGAAATTAACCGTCACACACTGCGACTTTCCGGATAACTCTGAGATATTGCCAATGATCAGTAATGGCTGGCCACTCGTGCTTAGCAGTCTGAAAAGCTTCTTGGAAACAGGTATTGCGTTAACTTATTCGTTCAAGTCTGATTGCTCAAAGCAATACAGTGAGAAGGCCTAATACTCAACAGTTTGAACGCTCTTAAAGTGACTATTCGTAGGTAACGTCACTGCCGCAAAGTAGTCGTACCCGTTAAGGGTATGCTTGGTGATAAGCTGGATTTGAGCACAGCTTGCGCGAAAATGATTCTGAAGAAACGTAGCATTTTCGCCAAGATGTGCCAAATTCAGCCTTTCGGTCCATAAATCATGAACACTTACAATTAGTAACACGTCAAAATGAACCAAATATTGAGCCCAGACAGATAACGACACCAAGGGCAATAATTGAACCAATAATGCCAACAACCACAATGTCAAAGTAACTTTCGCGATGCGATGATTGGCAAACTGCAAGAAGTGTTACAACTGCCCCATTATGAGGAAGGCTGTCAAGTGTGCCTGATGAAATCACAGCGACTCGATGCAATAAAGCAGGGTCAATTCCGTATTTCTGTGCCAGGATCAAATAAGTGCTACTGAGCGAATCAAGCGCAATGGACAGCCCGCCAGATGCGGAACCAGTAACTGCGGCAAGTACGTTGGTTGCAGCTGCAAGTGAGATTAATGGTCCCCCACCAATTCCCAGAACCCAATCACGCACTACCGCAAATGTAGGAAGTGATGCAATCACTGCACCAAAACCAACCAAGCTTGCGACACTTAAAGCCGGTAAAACCGATGCGTTCGCACCAGCATCCATTGTCTCTCGCAATTTGGGAAGTCGTTTGCGATTGATGATGATTACAGCAAAAATTGCTGTGGCTAGCGCAGTAACAACAGACCATACCCCACCAACTGCCGAAAGAGAGGTTGCGCCCCACTCTTCCTGAGCCAAAAATGACACATCAAAACGTGGAAGCACGATGAGAGTCATTAAGAAATTAACCCCAATAACAATGATAATCGGTAATACTGCAGAACTAATTGTGGGCAAATTCTTGCTATGATATCCATGCGTGATCTCTGCGATATCAAATTCATGAGCGGTAGTGGCTCGCTCGCGAATCAGTTGATCATGCACAATATTGTCAGCTGTGGCGAGCGTGGTTTCTCTCAATTGTTCATTTGTGCGTTGGGCAGCAGCCTCTGCTCTTTTAAGCCACCATATTCCAAATACGATCATCACGACTGCGGCGATGACTCCCAATCCAGGTGCTGCAAATGGTGTCGTGCCAAAAAAAGGCATGGGAATGGCATTTTGTATTGAGGGTGTTCCTGGCAAAGCAGACATGGTGAATGTAGAAGTTCCGAGCACAATTGCAGCGGGCATGAGTCTGCGTGGAATAGCCGCAGCATGGAATAACGATTGGGCCATTGGGGCAAGCACGAAAAATGCAACAAATAAACTGACACCACCATAAGTCACTAATGCTCCAGCAAATACAACGGCCAATATGGCGTGTTTTGTCCCCAGTTTCTGCGTCATAAAATCTGCAATTGCTGAAACTGAACCGCTGTCATCCATTAATTTACCAAACAGTGCACCCAACAAAAATAACGGAAAGTATTGAGCAAGAAAATGGGCAGCGCCACTCATGAATGTCTGTGTCCAGTTCGCAAGCAAAGGCTCACCTGCAAAAAACGCAGCAACCAATGCCGCAGCGGGTGCGAGCAGGAGTATACTCCAACTGCGCAATGCTAAAACAATCAGCAGCAATAGGCCAAGTAAAATCCCGAGGATTCCCATGAATTAAATTCCATCAAGTAATACATCGAGATCAAGTGACGAACGTTGACCCAGATCATGTGCATGTCCTGTAAGAAACGCTTCAGCAGCTCGACGCCCTTCATCTCGAAGCATGAGTAAAAAGTCCCATTCTGCATTGAGCTTAGAGGAAGAGCCCAGTTCAAGCATGATGTCACTACTCACTCGGTGTATTCTCATACCGGCCCATTTTGCACCTTCAGAATCACCTGGATGTGCCAACTGCCGTAATAAAGCAATCATGCGTAGTTCCTTAAGTAACACTGCGTTAAATGAAACTTCATTCAAGCGATTAAGGATATCTCGTGCTGACCGAGGGAAGCCTGGTCTTGTGACCGGATTAATTTGTACTAAAATCGTATCTTGTGATTTACATTCTCGTACCAGCGGTGTAATTGTGGGATTCCCTGAATACCCGCCGTCCCAGTAGTGTTCCCCATCAATCTCAACAGCCTTGAAAATAGTGGGAAGACATGCCGAAGCAAGAAGCACTTCAGGAGTAATTTCATTATTGCGAAATACTCTGCCTTTGCCAGTACTCACGTTTGTCGCAGTAACGAATAATTTGATTGAACTTTGTGACAAGCGTGTGAAATCGATGAGCTCCTCTAAAATATTGTGGAGAGGATTAACCCCAAATGGGTCAATATCGTATGGAGAAAAAAGCCGCGACATGACATCCATAGTAATGAAAAAAGGAGAATGATCAAGCGACCATTGTCCCAGCAACATATCAAGAGGGCTGCGTTGTAAAAGACTAAAACGTGCGGCATTGGAGACACTCTTCCAGAACAATTCGAGCGAATTGCGCGCGCCTTGCGCCCCATCTTTGATGTATCCATCGGCAAGAACCACAGCATTCATAGCACCCGCAGAGGTGCCCGAAATACCATCAATTTGTAGCTTCTGTTCTTCTAATAAGCGGTCTAACACACCCCAAGTGAAAGCGCCATGAGCACCACCACCTTGTAGTGCTATATCAATAAGAGTGTCATCAGTTATTTTTTGAGAGTGAGTCATGGTGGCAGGCATCCGTTTCTTTGATTGTATGTATCGAAGAATCCATTTCTTCATTTATAGTTGAATAATTTATAATTACTTTCTGGCCTAGGGCCTATCCCAAGGATTAAAAATCACTCATTGAAAATCATTATTGCATTAACCTAGAAGCGGGTCAAAAAAATTAAGCACAGCATTTGGGTTTTAGCGCATTACAATTTGCCCAATTCGCTCATTTATTTCATGGATAAATTTTATACTTTCTATCGATTTGAAATTGATCAAATTTTCACTATAATCGGCTCCAAAAAACTTGTGTGGGAATAACGTTATGGCTAACGTTTCAGAGTTAAAACGTGGCGACATCATTCTAGTTAGGCATAACGGAAAACCCTATCATGTGGCGATTTATGCACCTAATCCTGATTATATTGGGGATGTAATCCATATGGGTACTGGTTTTAAACGCACCGGCGCACTAAGAGGGACACTTGCAAGCTTGTATCGCCTGCATGCAGGACTTAATAAAGCAGGTAATCTCTTTAATTTGTATCATAATACGCTTGATACCCAGGTGATTCGCAGTAAAACCCTAAATGGTGAAGATATAGCCCAACAAGCTGAACGTTGGTTACTTCAGGGGGTTATTTATGATGAAAAACGTTTGGTAGATGCACTTGAAGCCAACGAAAAACCGTATGATACAAGCCCTGAAGCACAAACAGCGAATACTTTTGAATACTTAAAATTTGCAGCACGCCGTAATACGCCCCCCACCAAAACACCTTTTTTCCCCTACACCATGGCAAGCTTTCTTTCAGGATTCGGCTCATTCTTCTTGGCACCATCGCTGAATCTACCTCAATGGTTAATGAATTTAGCACGAAGCCTTATTCGCTATGCAACAAACTATACAGGGCGAGCCAAAGGATTTAATTGTGCGGGCTTTGTATTGGGTGTTGTTGGTGCTGTGGCATTAAAAGATGAAATTCAAGAAATTACCCCTGGGCACGGTTGGGTATCATTAAAACGCGGAAATGCTCCTGAGAATAAACAAAGCAACTATGCAAAAGCCTTAAAAACAATGCAAGAAAAAAGAGGCATCCAAGATGGGCCATCGCCAGGGCTGCACACTTTACTGACTGCAGAACAAATGCATAATTTTGATATTGAACGACTCAAAACAAAATTAGGTGGCCTTGCGCTACTCCATCCCCATAAACCTAATCTAAATACGTTTATGGAACAAATTCTACAGAATAAAGAATATTGGGATGATCTCGGTGTGTTAAGTGAAAAAGAATTAGAAACGAGGGTGTCGCCTCTCAGCAAGCCTTTTAACAAAGAAGAATATCACGCTGAAAAGAAACGTGATTTGCAAAACATCCAAAAAAACCACCAGCAATTTGGCAAATCATATGGTGATAACGCCTTTGCTGGCAAAAAATATCAATTATCTTTCTTTAGAAGAGTGGTTTCTTATATTAGCGAAGAGCCCATATCAGATATAACCCATAGAAAAACCTTGTAATGTGTGACAACGGATTACGCTGCGCTAATCCGGGCTACATTGTTGGTTTCACCCAAACTAATATCCATGTTGCAGAGAAACCTCTTGCACCATTTTAATCATCTCATCAAGGGTGAATTGAATTACACTTTTATCTAATGAAATAAAATGGTGTTGCGTAATAGAAAGCATATCGCTGAATGCCTTATCTCCTGAGCAATCTATAGGCAATATATGATAGTTATCTTGTAAGGAACTATTTAGAAGATTATTCAGGTGCCCAGAACCTACAATCATTATCTGATTTTTATTAATTTTTTTCGCATCAATAATCCAGCTTGCTTCACGCGCATCAATACCGAAATGGGGTTCTGGAATATCATGATATGGATATGGGCAGAGACGATTCTTATAATGTAGCTCCTGTTCAAGATCTTTTACTTGAAAACCAAGTTTGTTTTGTGCAAAAGAAATAAGTCTTTTTATTTCATTAACTTGTGCATCCCATCCATATTGCTCATGATAGATATTTATTGTTTCTACAAGTAAATGCCTCACTCCTATACTTTTTGCACAATGTAATATTATGGTATGAAAGAAGAAAGACTCTTTCGAGCCATGTACTTCGGACAACAATATGAGTAATGGCTTACTTACTTGTGCCGCCTGCTGAATGCCTTGAGTAATTAATTGGCTAATAGATTTGTAAATCCTAGTTACCGTTTCACGGTCTAATGGAGAAAGAAATAATTTGGGATAGTCATTTTTAATTGCTTGATATAACTCGGAAGTAATTTCATTAGAGATTAGATTTTTTTCGAGAAAATCAGGGATTTCTGTTGTAAAAACCTTGGTATAGGTGTTGTCAGTATGCAGTACAGTTAATTCAGGTAGCGCAAACTGTAGCGTAAAAACCGAATCGATCAATTTCCTTGTTGGTGATGTGTTTAGATAACGCTTGCTCACCCAGGTTTGCGATTCTTCAAATTTAAATGGATCATATAACCCTTCATGAAAGCAGGTTTTACGATCATGCAAGGTATATTGTTCTTTGTTTGCTTGTATTGAGTTATTAGAAGAAATACCCTTTATCAATTCATATTTTTTGGTGACGTAGAGACGAAATATTGAGTTATTTACATTACTAATAAATTCTTCTGCGGCAAGATCCGTAAACTCTAATGACTTAGCAACATTTACAAAATGGCTCAACGAGCTAGAACTCGCAAAATCATGCTTGAACTGGCTGCTGATTTCCCGAGATAGCAGGAGCTTTTTTTTAATCGTTAATTCAATATGTTGCCATAATTTATTAACCTGTACCGATTCACTCGCATATAACTCTTCATTTCTTCGTATAAACTCTAGTGAAGCATTCTTTGTAAGAAAGAATAAGATCATCATGAATTTTACTGTCTTATTCGTCGATAAGGCAGTTATCTCATCTTGAGTTAGCGCTCTGTTTTTATATAATTTTTCATTAATGATTATTATGTTTGCTTTTATATGATTAATGTGTTTTTGGCCGCAATTTTCTTTAACTGCAAGGGATAAAATCTGCTCAAGATCATTCACTGTCAATAGATTCATAGATGCAAACCTTAATCATTCTCTAGATTCTTTATATCACACTAAAGGGAGCAACAATGGATATTATATTTTAATTCTCATATAATATAATAATGAGGACGACCTCATCCATCAAGGTTTCATTCTGGACGGCCAGACCATTACATTGGAGCTTTTATGGACTGGTTATTCTTATTTTTTGCAGGAATACTCGAGATTGTATGGGCTTACTTTATGAAGCAATCTTTGGGTTTTACAAAAATCATCCCCTCAATTCTTACAATCCTCACTATGGTCGCTAGTTTTACGCTTTTATCAATCTCAATGAAAAGTATTCCTTTAGGAACAGCATATATTATCTGGACAGGAATAGGTGCCGTCGGCGCTTTTTTAATCGGTATTTTTTTTATGGGAGAAGCAGCAAATGCATTGAGATTTACTGCTGCAACCCTAATTATTTCAGGATTGATATTAATCAAGCTATCGTAAGGATTATCGTAGGTCAGGCCTTGGCTCGACAAAATCAAGATGTCATTTGTAAAATAAATTTTTTATTGTATCCAAAATCGTCGGGCCAAGGCCCGATCTGTAATGGCCCTATTTGCATTGATTCTGGTTTAATAGTTCATACAAACATTGTTTCTCATCATAACGTATAAAGGTATCTGTAAGGCTCATTCCTACTTCCTCTAACAAAGAACAGGATCTGGAGTTAGCCTCTTGGGTGATAGCAATTATTTTTCCTATATTTAAATGTAGAAAACCATAGTTCAGACTTGCAGTGATTGCTTCATAAGCCAATCCTTTTCCCCACCACTCTGGGAAAAACATATATGAAATTTCTATCCCATCTTCTGAATGATGCAGCCCGCAAATGCCAATTATTTGTTGTGTATTTTTGCTAAGAACAGTACATAGACCAAATCCCATACTCTCCCAATGATTTTGGATGGACTTAATTCGCGCATTAACCATACCATTATTAACGACGCCACCAAGATACTTGCGTACCGCCTCATTTTTCCACAAGTGTACAAGATGTAGGAAATCAGATGGGTCAGGCTTTCTAAGTATTAATTTTGCTGTTTCAATTGATATAAAATGATGCATATCACTCACATTAAAATCCCATCATCCAAACGTAATGAAGGATGGCAGGAGTTGGTCTAGATAGTAGAATTGTAAACAGCCCCTAGTTTGTTTCCACATATTGTTTAAAGTTGTTAAGTATCGCTTGCCAACCATTTTTCTGTACTTCTATTGGGTGTTCCGCTTCTGGGTCAAACGTTACGGTAACCTCTGTTTGGTTGCTATTTTTTTTGAAAACGACGGTTACTTGCCTGCCATTAGGCATGGTATAGGTAAACAGTTCACCGTCAATAATCTCATCATAAATCGCTTCGAAATCAAAACCAAAACTTCCATCTTTCGCCTCCATTATTGCTAAATACGTCCCACCTACACGCATATCATTTACTGCAAAAGGACACTGCCACGAAGAGTCCGCAAAGTTCCATTTTGTTATGTGTTCAGGAATCGTATAGTAATCCCAAACTTTTTGTACGTCGGCATGGACTGTAGCGGTAATAGTTACTTTTGTACTCATCTTTTTCCTCGATTTGTAATAAATCATAACCATTGAACTTTAACAGTATTTTAGTTTTATTAAAGCATCTTGTGATGTGAATAAGAGGTGCAGAAAATAATAACTTGCCGTACTCCAAACTCGACTGGGCCAAGGCCCAACCTACGCATTTACAAGTGCCATTGTAGGCACTGGGATTTTCCTGTCGGCACTGCATAAAAGCATAGAATATTCAGTCGTACTATCACTTTCGCTGCCTTGATACGCGTCAATGAACACTGACTCCTTATTCTCCTGCATATTCTGTATCACGAGGTTATTCAAAGCCTTAAGCGCGATTTGACGCAGCATGCTGTCAACGTCTTTACTGTTCACCATATGCAGCAATTGCTCCGTTTCAGCTTGATAGTCACTATGATATGCTTCTAACCCAAGCACAAAACCTGTAAGAAGAGTAGCGAACGCGGAGGCTTGGCGCTCAAAAAACTCTTGATGTTCTTTATTATTCATCAGCTCAATTGCCATGCCGAGCACCCTTTTTATTTGGTCTGCCTCCATGTAGCGGGTAACCGAAAACGGCTTATTGTCAAAGGCTAACAACATCTCCCATCCAGAGATTTTCGGGGTGGCATTTGCATCATGTAAGGATGAGATGATGCATTCGAATACAGAAGATGGATCTTCCATTGCTTCCAGCGGGCTTACCAATGCAGCAATGGTATTTTGAGTTGCCTCTCGCACCAACTCATCGTGATGCTGTAAGTTGTTCCGCAATTCAGGAAGAATCTGTATCACTTGGTTTACGTTCAACTTGCTTGCTAATGTAGCGATGGCCTTTAGAGCTGTCTTGCAAGTCAAGAAGGGATTTTGATGCCGCATGTTCTCCTCTAGATCAGGAAGAAGTTGTGCCACTTGCGTTGCGTTCAACTGACTTGCCAAAGCGGCAATAGCCTCTAAAACATTTTGACGCACCTGATTGTCTTGCCCCCTCAAGTCTTCCTGTAATCCGGTTAAAAGCTGCTCAACTTGTTTTGCGTTCCACTTGTGTGCCAAAACAACGATGCCATTTAGAGCATCGTGACGCACCCGGACATCTTGATGCCGCATGCCTGTCTGCAATCCAGTAAAGAGCTCTTCAACTTGTTTTACATCCCATTTGTGTGCCAGAGCATTGGCGGTCTCTATAGCAGCTTTACGTACCCAGCTGTCTTGATGCTGTAAGTTTTTCTGCAATCCAGGAAAAAGCAGCTTAAGTTGTGCTGCACTCCATTTATGCGCCAAAGCATTGACAGTCTTTAGAGTAATTGCATACATCCAGCTATCTGGATGCTGTAGGTTTTCCTGCAATCCAGGAAAGAGCTGCATAAGGTGTGCAGGCTCCCATTGACTCGCCAAAGCGCTGATAACCTCTAGAGCGTTAGTACGTACCTGTTTGTCTCGATAAGCCAGGTCTTTCCGCAATCTAAAAATGAGCTGGTCAACTTGTTTGGGATTCATCTCACGCGCCAAAGCCGCGACGGCTTCCAGAGCCGCTTGATGCACCCAACTGTCTTGATACTTTAGGTTTTCCTGTGCTTTCACAAACAGCAGCGCACGCTGGCTTGTATTCCATAGGGGTGCCAAAGCACTAATGGCCTTTAGAGTATTCTTACGCACGGAGCTGTCTTGATGTCGCAAATTGTCCTCTAATCCAGTCAAGAGCCGCTCAGCATGTGTTGCATTCCATAGGTGAGCTAAAGCAACAATAGTTCCTAGAGCAGCGTCGCGTACCCAGCCGTCTTCATGTTGCAGATTTTTCTGCAATCCAGTTAAGAGCTCCTCGACTTGGGTTGTCTTCCATTGTGGTGTCAAAGCACTGATAATCTCTAGAGTAGCTTTGTGTACCCAGTAGTCTGGGTGCCACAGATTTTTCTGTAATTCAGCAAAAAGTGGAGCAAGTTCTACTTCGTTCCATTGATGTGCCAAAACAGCAACAATCTTTAAAGCAACCAGGCGCGTCCAACTGTCTTCATGAAGCAAGCTCTCCTGCAATCCGGGAAGCGACTTAACTTGGAGTACACTCAACTGACGCGTCAAAACGGTAATAGCGTTGCAGGCTTCTGTTTCTTGTTGCTGATAGTGCAATAACAACAGTTGTAGTGTTTGTTGTATTTGCGTCACACTTAAGAGTGGAACAATATCTTGCAACCGATGCCATTCGGTAAAGTCCATTGCATCAGTACTGATTTTGTTGGAGAGCTCATTGAGAAACGGATTAATATAACCCTGAAGCTCGCCCTGTACCATATTGGTTGTTCCCTTGATAAAACTTAAGCCAATGAGTTGATAAGGTACATCCAGATGCTTTAGCGTTTGCAAAAGCACAGGAGCCAATCTTATGGTTAATGGATTAGGCTCTTGCCTCATCCATAGTGCCAGTAGTTTTTCTTGATAGCGTCTAGCATCATCCGTCGTCCGCGTAAACAACTCCATCATAGCTGCCTGTCGCGATTTTAGATTGCCTGTTGTGGCTATAGTTAATAGTTCATCAAGAGAAAGTCTTTGATTAATATTCCGCAATGCATCTTCGGAGAGTGCATGAAACAATGTTGGCACGAGGGTTTATCTCCTAATAGAACCGATGATATTGCGCAAATATTATACCGAAAGATAATATACAGATCAAATATATTAAATTCTTTCCGAAAACTCTATTAGTAATATGTTAGGTTAGATACCTGAGGAAAATGCAGTTCACTTGAACTATGCTTGAAGTTACTCAGCTACATTTTCTTATATTAAAGGAGTAAATCATGCGCTTGGAAGCAATAAAACCTGAAAACCTTAATTCAGAACAAAAAGCTTTATATCAAGATATGAAAGCGGGTATTGAAAAAAATTTCCAAGGCTTTCAAGCCATACGAGAAGATGGTGCATTGATAGGTCCCTGGGCTCCTTGGATTAAATTTCCACAAATTGGAGGCCCTATATGGGAGCTGACGAAGGCGCTTTCAATGAAATCTACATTACCTAAATCAGTACGAGAAGTAGCAATATTAGTAACCGGTACTAAATTTCATTCCGGCTATGAGCTTTATGCCCATATTTTAATAGCAGAGTTACGGGGATTAAGTGATGAGAAAATTGCAACCATTGTTTCTGGACAACGCCCTGTTGATTTAGAGGAGGATGAGGCTTTAGTCTACGACTTTACTTTTGCATTAGTTAATGGGGGGCTATTACCCGAATTAGTCTATAAAAAAGCGATTCATCAATTTGGTGAAGAAAGCACCGCTGAGCTTATTTATTTAATTGGGCTATATTGTATGGTATCGATAACACTGAATGGATTTGATGTTCCTATTCCTGAATAAGAGAATGAAGCATGTAGGTTGATTATTTTTATCCAACCGACATGCGCCACCTATCGCTCCTGATATCAATTTTGATGATAATATGGGCTGAACTCATACACTGCCTCAATCATCGCAGCAACATGCTCAGGTGGGACATCAGGAGTAACCCCATGACCAAGATTGAACACATGTCCTGAACCGGCTCCATAGGATGCTAATACTTTTTTCACTTGTTCCCGAATACATTGTCTTGAAGTGAGCAACACTGAGGGATCAAGGTTTCCTTGTAATGCAACCTGATTACCAACTCTTCGTCGTGCGTCACCTAGATCGCAAGTCCAATCGATTCCCAATGCATCACAACCCGTAATGAGCATTTTTTCTAACCATTGGCCTCCCCCTTTAGTAAATAAAATAACGGGGATTTCAGGGTAATTGGCTTTTATTTGCTGTACGATTTTCTGCATATATTGCAGAGAAAAATTTTGATAATTCTCAGGAGTTAAAATGCCCCCCCAAGTATCAAAAAGCATAACAGCATTCACACCTACTTTGATTTGCTCCATCAAATAATCTGCGACTGATACTGCCAACTTATTTAGTAAAACATGTGCAGCCTCACTTTCGGTATAGATCAAATGTAAAATACGTTTAAACTCCCTCGTACTTTTGCCTTCAACCATATAACAAGCTAAAGTCCATGGGCTGCCTGCAAAACCAATTAGAGGAAGCTCTTTTGGCATTTCTTGACGGATTAATCTTGCCGCATTCATGACATAGGCCAAAGATTCCGGTTCAGGAATTTGTAAATTAGCAATTGCCTGTTTATCTTGTACTGGACGTTGAAAACACGGTCCTTCACCTTCGGCAAAATATAAACCGAGTCCCATTGCATCAGGAATTGTCAAAATATCAGAAAATAAAATGGCTGCATCCAGTGCATACCGACGCAAAGGCTGCAATGTCACCTCACACGCAAGTTCAGGATTTTTGCATAGGCTTAAAAAATCACCTGCCAACGCCCTAGTCTCTCGATATTCAGGTAAATAACGCCCAGCTTGACGCATCATCCATACTGGAGTTCGCTCTACGGGTTGTCGTCTTAAAGCACGCAGGAACAAAGATTGATCCAAATCATACATCGTATTATCCCAATCTAATCAAAATGTCCCAATGCTAACATATTTGCACTCTAAATAATGCAAGAATTGGCTCTGAAGCACAATCTTTCCCCATACCCTACGTCATCGCGAGTGTAACGAGAGATCCCCAAGCTGTAGCACACTGTTACGAATAGGAGATCCCTCGCTATGCTCGGGATGACGAGCCAAAGAACCAATTACGCCACTCTGTACATCATGCTAATTATTTAGATAAAATCACCAGCAAGTCACTTTTGGGTAAGTAGGAATAACATTGGATACTTTAAATATCAAAGCGCTTAGTGTAAGTACCAAAATCGGTGTTTATGCATGGGAGCAACGCATTAATCAACAATTATTAATTGATCTCAGTATTGATACCGATCTCAGCGACTGTCAGGGCGATTTGACTAAGACTGTAGACTATGATGCACTTTGTAAGAGCGTCACTCTTTATGTAGAATCAAAATCATTCCAACTCATTGAAACAGTTGCCAATGAAGTGGCAGATTTAATTAAAGAACAATTTAAAGTGGCCCAAATTACGGTAGGGATTAGCAAACCTCATGCAATCAAAAATGCAGCAAACATTCAAGTAATTGTGCGGCGCTGAAAAAAATAATTACTTTGGTTCCAATAGTGGATTTCCCGGGTTTCGCTTTGCTGCACCCAGGTTACATAGTAACCGTGGCTACATCCTTTTATCCACCGCTTGTAATCATGCCATTTAGACGTTCATTTTTGGCCAAAGTAACCTGAGCCTGTTGTGCAAGTCCTCGATTAGAATAGGGACCCACTACTACCCGAAACCAATTACCTTTAACTGGATGACTTACCGGAATGATATACGCACCAAACCCTTTAAGAATCAGTGAACCTTTCATGTGTTCTGCATCTTGACGTGCTTTAAAAGAAGCTACTTGCACTAAAAATCTTCCTCTCGCAGTTGCAGATGTATCCACTTTGGGTGGTGTTTGTGGCGCCTGAGCAATATTTTGTTTTACCGGTGCGGTTGAAGGTGCTGTATTGGTAACACTGGCCGACGCAGTTTTTAGAGTTGCCGTAGACACTGAAGCAGCCGCGGTCGCAGTAGGAGAAGCATTTGCTGCAGGTTGAGGTTGGGCTGAAACTGCAGCATTTGTGTTAGGTTGTGAACTAGGAACTTTTTCATTAGTGAGTAGTGTGTAAAACTCAAATTTTGGTTTAGGCGGAACCGCAGCATGTTGTGCTTCTGATTTGGATGGTTCTTTTTTGGTTTCATGATGAGCCAAAACCTGAGTATTTACCCAGCGGCTTAGCATTTCAAAATTAAAAAAAGAAGCGGCCAAATAACCCAATAAAAAAGTTAAGGTAATCACTAGAAACTGGTGCGGTGCGCTACCGCGCGACCGTGAAGAACGCCTATTCCCATATTCTTTTGCCATCACATACTCTCAGGAGCGGATACGCCCAATAAGTCCAAACCATTCTTTATTACTTGACGCACCGCCTCGAGTAAACAAAGACGAGCGCATCGTAATTGCTCTTGCTCACACAATAGTGGCACAGCATTATAATAACTATGTAAGCCGTTGGCTACTTCACGTAAATAATAAGCCACTTGATGTGGTTCACAATGGGCAGCGGCTAATTCTACAATCTCTGGATAACGACCAATTAAAGAAATCAAATGAGTTTCATGAGATTGTTCTAACAAGTCAATATGTTTGAGTCCAATTGCTTTATCCCAAAACAAACCTCGTTCCTTCAATTGCCTTAATACGGAGCATATTCTTGCATGTGCATACTGAATGTAATATACCGGATTATCACTAGACTCCGACTTTGCTAAGTCCAAATCGAAATCCATATGTTGCTCTGACTTGCGAGCTACATAAAAGAAGCGTGCCGCATCATTACCAACCTCATGACGCAATTCTCTTAAGGTAACAAAAGAACCACTACGTGTGGACATTTGCACTCGATCAGAACCACGATATAAAATAGCAAATTGCACAAGCAATACATTAAGTGCACTTTCATCATGCCCTAAAGCTTGAACCACGGCACGTAAACGCGTTATATAACCATGATGATCCGCGCCAAAAATATCTATTACTCGATCATAACCTCTGTCGTATTTATTCCAATGATAAGCCACATCTGATGCAAAATAAGTAGTTTGGCCATTAGCACGCACCAGCACACGGTCTTTTTCATCACCAAAATCAGTTGCTCTAAACCAAAGTGCCCCTTCTTTTTCAAAAGTATGGCCACTGTCCTTAAGTGCTTGAATACCTTTTTGAATGGAACCATCTTCAAATAGAGACTGTTCGGAAAACCAACTATTATAAGTCACACCAAATTCAGCAAGATCATCTTTAATGTCATCAAGAACCGTATTTAATGCATGCTGATGAAACAAAGCAAAAATATCCGCGCCCAATAGTTGTTTCGCACGCTCAACCACCGCATCGATATAAATTTCTTTGTCTCCGCCATGAGGTTCATCAAGAGGCAACCCGTCAATGACAGTAGCCCATGGACGCTCATACTCTTTGCCATGCTCAGCAAAAAACTCCTGCGCTATTTCGGAAACATAATCTCCTTTATACGCATTAGCAGGAATAACAACAGGTTCACCAACAAGCTCCAGATAACGTAACCATACACTAACGGCAAGAATATTCATTTGCCGTCCAGCATCATTCACATAATATTCTAAGGTAACATCGTAACCGGCAGCCTTTAAGACATTTCCTAAAGTAGCACCAAAAGCAGCCCCTCTTCCATGTCCCACATGCAAAGGGCCTGTTGGGTTAGCAGAAACAAACTCAATCAATACTTTTTGATTTTGGCCAGTAGCACTGCGACCAAAACACTCACCTTTATCTAATATTTCACCAATAATTTGTGACCGAGAGCTATTGCGTATAAAGAAATTAATAAACCCCGCCCCAGCAATTTCTACCTTTTCCACAGCAGAATCAGCAGGCACAGCCTGAACTAAAAGCTCTGCTATTTTACGAGGTGCCTGACGACATGGCTTCGCTAAAATTAAAGCCAAATTACTGGCATAATCACCATGAGCGGAATCTTTTGTACGATCAACCTTAATCTCAATATCTAAATCGGCAGGTATTTCACCTGATTTTTGTAATGATATTAAAGCCTGTTTTAAAAGCTGCTCTACAGTATGTTTCATGCTACTCAGTTTTCCATCAAAAAATGATGTTATTATGCGCTTTTTTGCACCATATGAAAAGGTTTTATACCCAGAAACTTCAAAATGCTGCCCTACTAAAAACCGCAATTGTTTCTACATAAAGTAAACAGGACTCAATAAATATCGAGAATGATTATTGTCTTCATGAGTGTCAAACAGGATGAAGAATATTATAGATATTTATTGAGTCCTGCTTCTGAGTTACACTTAAATACCAATTCATTCAATATCAGTCATCGCATGTTATTTAACCCATGTGAATCGCTAACCGGAATCGGACCAACACTTGCAGAAAAACTTGCTAAATGCGGCATCCATTGTGTGCGTGATTTGCTTTTTCATTTACCGTATCGTTACCAAGACAGAACCCGAGTAACGCCGATTCAAGATTTGCGCGCCAATGATTGGTGCGTTATTGCAGGACGCGTGTGTAAAACAGAAATTAAACCCGGTAAACGGGCGATGTTGCATTGTTATGTTGAAGATAAAACAGGAATAATAAAACTTCAGTTTTTTCATTTTAATAAAAATCAAATCACTAACCTAAAGAACAGCACCATGATTCATGCTTTTGGTGAAGTGCGTGCATTTAATAATACTCTAACTATGACTCACCCGGAGTATCAATTACTAGATCATGAAGAAGAATGCCAGGTTAATGAAACACTTACCCCCATTTACCCAAGTACCCAAGGTTTAACGCAAACACGATTAAGACAATTGGTGAACGTTGCATTACAAAGTTGTGAGCAAGAGCTTCAACAATTAGAATGGATGAGTGCAGAACAATTGCGGACATACAATTTTATCGCTCTGGATAAGGCAATTCAATTATTGCACAATCCACCCCCGGATATTTCCATACAATCTCTTGAACAAGGTCAACATCCTGCTCTCAAACGATTAGTTTTTGATGAATTGTTAGCACAGCGCCTAAGCATGCAATTTGCAAGGAAATCACGAAATGCACTCCATGCGATCGCATTACCTACTGATCACGATTTAGAGCAACGTTTTTTAGATTCGCTTCCATTTAAGCTCACCAACGCACAACAAAGGGTAACACAAGAAATCAGCCAGGATTTAATGCAAACAAAACCGATGTTGCGCTTAGTGCAAGGAGATGTGGGGGCTGGAAAAACCATCATTGCAGCACTTGCCGCCTTACAAGCGATTGCAAATGGACAACAAGTTGCCTTTATGGCACCAACAGATTTGCTGAGCGAACAACACACCAACAATCTAACCAATTGGCTAGAACCACTGGGCATTAACATATTAAGATTGAGTGGAAAAATGAAGCTTAGTGAACGGCGTATGGCATTTGCTGCACTTGCAGACCATAGTTGCCAGTTGATTATTGGTACTCATGCCTTATTTCAGGACAGCGTTACTTTTGCTCGTCTAGGTTTAGTCATTATCGATGAACAACATCGATTCGGTGTAGAACAAAGATTGCTGCTACAACAAAAAGGACAGCAAGAACAACTTATTCCTCATCAATTATTAATGACAGCTACTCCTATCCCAAGAACATTATCCATGACTCACTTAGCCCATTTGGATGTCTCGATTATCGATGAGTTACCTCCTGGACGCATACCCATCGCTACAGCGGTATTAAACCAAAATAAACGAGAAGCAGTCATTGAGCGCTTGGAAGTTGCTATAACGAGTGGACGACAAATTTATTGGGTGTGTACACTGATTGAAGAATCAGAGAAATTGCAATGCATGGCAGCCACTGAAACAGCACGCGTATTGCAAGAGCAACTTCCTGATGCGCGCGTTGGTCTGATTCATGGACGAATGAAACCCGTAGAAAAAGAAGCAACGATGGCCGCATTTAAATGTGGCGAAATTAATTTACTGGTTGCCACGACTGTTATAGAAGTTGGTGTAGATGTCCCCAACGCCAGTCTAATGATTATTGAAAATGCTGAACGTTTGGGCTTGTCTCAACTCCATCAATTACGCGGTCGTGTCGGCAGAGGCAGTGCGCAATCTCATTGTCTTTTGCTTTATCAGTCCCCACTCTCACAACAAGGAGCAGAACGATTAAAAATTATGCGTGCAACCAATGATGGATTTGTTATTGCAGAAAAGGACATGGAGTTAAGAGGCGCCGGAGAAGTATTGGGGAGCCGGCAAACAGGTTATCGACAGTTTAAAATTGCAGATATTCAACGTGATCGTGACCTTCTCCCTCTATTGCCTTCTGTTGCAAAACAACTGATAGAGGATGCACCTGAAATGGCCTACGATTTGACCCAACGCTGGTTAGGCAATTTTGAGCAATTTTTGCAAGGATAAAAATATTTTTAAAAATACGCGAGTCAAGACTGTTTTTTATTTTTTTCTTTGTTAATATGGTCGGGTAATTTTCTAATTCTATAAACATCCATTGTGGATAACCTCCTCTTAAACCAATTGACACCTCCAGTCAAATATTTATGTAATATCTCAAAAAAACCTTACTGTAACAGGCTTAGCAACAATTCAGTATTCTATTGTCAAAAAATTATTTATCCACAAAATCTGTGGATAACTCTGTGAACATGATGTACAACACCTTATAAAATCAGCCTAATTTAAACATGCTTCAGAACCTTCCACAGTGTCTCCAATATTTGGCTTGAGCGATTTTTTTAAATTTTATATTTCCGTTGATTGGATAAAATTTAACCTCAATAAAAATGAGATGATTAACAGCAAATTTTTTTTTAACAAATACTCAAGTCAAGACTGTTTTTTATTTTTTTCTTTGTTAAGATAGCTGGGTAAATTCCTTATTCATCTAAAAATACATCCTGTGGATAACTTCTCTAATCATATCGATTAATAAATACTCAAATCTCACTATAGTACTTGAAAAGCCTTATTACAAAAGGAGTATCGCTGATTTGCTCTTTTATGGCCTCAAAATCATTTATCCACAAAATCTGTGGATAAGCCTGTGAACATGATGTAAAACACCTTGTAAAATCAGCCTATTTTGCCTCTGCTTCAGAACCATCCAAAGTGCTTCTGAAACTTTGGTTTAAACGAGCACTTAATTTTTAATCCTTCTTTAAATCAGTAATTTTTTTGAGCAGTATAAAAATCTTGAGTACTTTTATTAAACGTTAAATTTTTTTAAAAAAAACCAAGTCAAGACTGTTTTTAATTTTTTTCTTTGGTACCATAGTCAGGAAAGTTCCATATACCTTTAATCTACATCCTGTGAATAACTCTTTTCATTATACTGATTAATTAAAACTCGAACCCATTTATAGTCCTTAAGAACTCTTATTTTAAAAGACCTATTTTGTCTTAAGCTTTTATTGCCTAAAAATCATTTATCCACAAAATCTGTGGATAATCCTGTGTACAAGATGCGTAATATCTTGTGGACTCCGCACCAGCCTTAACACACTCTAGATATTTCAGAACATTCAATTTAATGTAAGTTTTAATATAAAATAACTCTTAACCATGTTTAAATAGACCATTGATAGACTGAGCTTGGGATTCTCTAAGTAAAAACCAAGTTCTTATTTTTTTCTTACTTAGATTACATTAATTAAAAAAACATGACCCAACACGACAGATACTGGCAAGCAAAAAAAGTAACCCTTTTGGGGGCTATGTCAAATGCACTATTGGGTATCATAAAACTTATCGGGGGGTACTTTTTTCACTCTCATGCTCTTGTTGCAGATGGAGTTCACTCCCTATCGGATCTCCTCACAGACGCGATGGTTTTATTTGCTTCTAAATACGGCAGCCTGGATGCGGATGCCAGTCATCCTTATGGACATCAACGTATCGAAACCGCTGCAACTTTATTGTTATCTCTTTTACTTATTTTTGCAGGTATCGGTATCGCCTGGGATTCAATATATGACCTGCTCCACTCTAATTACGTCATGCCAAATTGGTTAACCCTACCAATAATTTGTATTTCCATCTTGAGTAATGAAGCGTTATTTCACTACACACTACATATTGGCAAACGCATCAATTCTAAATTGATTACTGCCAACGCCTGGCATCATCGTTCAGATGCAGCCTCTTCGCTTGTTGTATTAGTAGGTTTAATTGGCAGCATCGCCGGTTATAGTTATCTTGATGCGGCCGCAGCGATTATCGTGGGTTTAATGATAGTTAAAATGGGGCTGGACTATGCCTGGAATAGCGTCAAAGAATTAGTAGACACTGCCGTCAGCCCAGAATTATTAACACGAATTGAAGAAGTCATTCAAAATGTGGATGGGGTTGAAAGAATTCATCAATTACGCAGTCGTTCTATGGGAGAAGATGTATTAATTGATGTACATATTCTAGTTTCACCTACGATATCGGTATCTGAGGGGCATTATATTGCGCAACACGTACACCATGCACTCATCGATCAAATAGAAAGCGTCAAGGATGTGATTGTACATGTCGACCCAGAGGATGATGAGACTTCTTGCCCCTCTTTACATTTACCCAGTCGCAATGTCTTACAAGAACTCCTGTCAAATGAAGTCCATATTGATTTCCCACACATTTTATTTTGGAATTTACATTATCTGGATGGAACTATAGGCATTGATATAGTCTGTGATGAAACATTTACTCAATGGCAGGAGTTGCATGCTCGAGTCATTCTGGCATTAAAACTACAGTCTGATATTGTAGAAGTTCGCTTATTTAGCTTGCATGAGACCATGTATCACAACTAAACTATGTGGTTTGGGTTAAGTCTGGGTTGTAGTTTGAGTGCACAATTGTAGCCCGGAAGAAGCGCAGCGAAACTCGGGTTTAAGAAGTTTTTAATTCAAGTCAAGAAAATCCCCGAGCTCTGCTACTTCACCGAGGCTACAGTTTAGCTATAGAATTCTAGAATAAATAACAGGATAAACAATGGTATCTGCTACCAGTTTAAAAATACTTTTTGCGCTTTCTATTTTTATTGTCATCTTACTCGCCGGGTGGTATCCCTTTAGAAAACGCATTAAAGATGACCAACATATTGATCTTCCTATCGGTGAAACCCTAGCTACTGGCGTTTTTTTGGGAGCAGGCCTATTGCACATGCTTCCGGACGCGAATTCTTTATTTAAAAAAATGGGGTATAACTACCCTTTTGCCTTTATTATTACTGGTGCCGTATTTCTGGTCTTTCTCTGGTTTGAACATTTAGGAAAAGAACTTTATCACCATAACAGGAAACATCCTGCTTTTGCCATTTTAGCCTGGGGAATGCTCTCCATTCATTCTATAATGTTGGGTGCCGCCTTAGGATTAGCTCACTACAACTCCATGATTATTATGATTTTTCTTGCCATTATCACTCATAAATGGGCAGAAAGTTTCGCAATAGCGGTGCAATTAAATAAAAGCTCTATGAGTATGAACACCAGCCTGTGCTTTTTTATTTTATTCAGTTTAATGACACCCCTAGGGATCTACTTGGGTTGGTATTTTGGTCATGGCGTAGAAACCAAATCTTTATTTGATCCCATTTTAATTGCCGCCTCCGCAGGCACATTTCTTTATCTGGGAACGCTTCACGGTTTAGAACGCTGTGTTATGGTCGAGCGTTGTTGCAATCTTAAAGATTTTAGCTTTGTAATTATAGGTTTTTCACTTATGGCTCTGGTCGCGGCATATGTCTAAGTTTTTACAGCAAAAACCTATCATTCTTGCTTCGAGCTCCGCAATAAGATGCAAATTGCTGCAATCTCTGGGTATTGAGTTTTCCGTGGTTCCTTCTCATTGTGATGAAGAAGCAATTAAGGCATCCTTCAAGACGGGGAGCGCATTGGAGTTAGGCTATGCACTTGCCGCAAATAAAGCTTTAGAAGTAAGCCAGCACCATCCAGACCATTTTATTGTTGCCGCCGATCAACTGTGCTTGTTTGGTCAAATCATACTGAATAAGCCTTTAAACCATCCTGCAGCAATAGAACAATTATGCCTATTAAGTGGCAAAGAGCATGTGCAAATTGCTTGCCTTTGCATTGCAAAAAATAATCAAATGCTTTGGCAGCATCATGAAACAGCCCGCTTAACGCTACATCATTTAAATGAAACAACAATAGACGCTTATTTGCACAGTGAAAAACCTTATCATAGCTGTGGTAGTTACCAATATGAAAACCAAGGTAAATGGTTATTTAAAGAGGTTCAGGGAAATGAGGATACCATTTTGGGCTTACCTTTGCTTCCTCTAGCTCAAGCTTTAATGAAACTTGGTGCGGTGAGTTTCTAATTATTTCCTCTATTGTAGCTAAGCCCAGCATGTATTTCTTTATTTCAGAGCAATGGATTAGCACTTGTTTAGTGGGGCTTGCGTTAGGGGTCGCATGATGGAAATTTTGGAAAAGGAATTAACTCCGCAAATGCTGGGCTTAACAACCCAGCCTACACACCATTGTAGCCCGGAGCAATTCCTCCATAAATACACTCAAGTATCGCCTAATGAATTATTTGTATATATAAAGAACGTTTTGATATGATGCTTCATCATGATGATGAATTGAGAAATCAAAATGTACTTAAAAAGTGTAACTCCATATTCTAATTCAACCGATGCACGAAGATTAAGTCTAGAGGGATTAAAACAACAACATTCGCGATTCGTTCTAGATTGTGGCTTTTCTAGAGCAAACTTTCAAAGAGCAATTGAAGGATTACAAAATAACTACAGTGGCATTATTGTTACCCATGAAAGGATGATTGCAACAGTCCAGGAGCAAATTGCACAGAATGAAAAGAGAATTAGCGAGGTAGCGTTTTATGGAGAGGATGGAGAAGAACTTAAATCTCGAATTACGAGAGAAATAGAAAGACAAAACAAATACAAAGAAGGATTAACGGCACAGCTCGCCAAAACAAAATCTTTAAAATTTTTATTCTCTTTAAATCCAAGTGAATTATTTCAGGAAGCTGTAAAAAATAAACCTTCTGCACTACTCATTATCCAAACACCTGAACTGATTGCAAAAATTAGCGATGAGCAAATCGAGCATATTAGCCATCAAGATAGTGGGATGGTTCAATCTCTCGCTTCCATTTTGGCGGCACGTGAATATACCTCAGCAACCCCCACTATTTTTATTGCCTTACAACAACACACCCAGGCTGAGGCAGATAAACAATTTATTGCCGAAAAAGAAAATGCGGCAATCAATCATTTGTTGGTAAAAATTAATAGTTATCTTGATACAAAAATAGCACAAGCGCTGAAAAGCAATTCTCATCCATGGGCATTAGGATATTTTGGTTCACGTCATAAAGTAATCCAGGGTGATAAAAAAGTGTCTGTACCACGAGGTGTTTATGAATTAAAAGATCACCTAGCGCAACGTGGTAAACTTCCTCCAAGTGAAATCTTAGCTAAAATGCACAATACGTTGCATGCCAAGAACGTAGAAAATAAAAATGAATCCTTATTGGCGCAATTTAAACGCTTGATAAGTTATCTTTTTGGATGCTCACAATCACTAGTGACAGCGAAAGAATATGAATATCTTGAACAAGTCACCGAAGGAAAAAAATGTATGCCTTGACAAAACAGGTGCATATCAAAACAATACTAGAGCCTAATGAACCTTTGAGTGGTAGAAGTCTATCGCTTGTTTAGATGAAACAGTTTTACTCGTAACCAGGACTCAACATGCAAATTACAAAAATTCAAGCCCGTGAAATTTTAGACTCTCGCGGTAATCCTACTGTTGAAGCAGACGTTATTTTAAAAAATGGGACTCTAGGAAGAGCAAGTGTTCCTTCCGGGGCATCAACTGGAAGCCGTGAAGCGTGTGAATTACGCGATAATGATGCAAAACGCTATACTGGCAAAGGCGTGCAACAAGCAGTTGCTCATGTTAATCATGAAATTAACCAAGCACTGCACCTTTTTTCTGTTGAAGATCAAGACGCTTTAGATCATAAATTATGCCAATTAGATGGCACAGAAAATAAATCACATCTTGGAGCCAATGCCATTCTTGCTGTATCACTTGCTGCAGCTAGAGCGCGCGCAAATGAACATCAGTTGCCTCTGTATGCTGCATTAAATCAAGGCGAAGAAATGAGCATGCCGGTACCTATGATGAATATCCTAAATGGCGGTGCTCATGCGGATAACAATGTTGATATTCAAGAGTTCATGATTATGCCTGTAGGTGCTGTTGATTTTCCAAGCGCATTACAAATGGGAACTGAGATTTTTCATGGATTAAAATCCGTTTTAAAAAAACAGGGATTAAATACAGCAGTGGGAGATGAAGGTGGTTTTGCACCCAATATTAAATCGAACCGTCAAGCTCTGGATCTGTTATGTGAGGCAATCGAAAAAGTTGGATATAAGTTAGGTGATGAGATAGTGCTTGCTCTGGATGTTGCCGCTTCCGAATTATATGAGCAAGGTATGTATCATATGGCGTCCGAAAATCAAAAGTTCACCGCAACACAGCTCATTGAATATTATGATAATCTTGTCAATAATTACCCTATTATAAGCATTGAAGATGGCCTGGATGAAAAAGATTGGGATGGCTGGAAACAATTGACCACCCAATTGGGTGGAAGAATTCAATTAGTCGGCGATGATGTGTTCGTTACTAATCCAAAAATTCTGCAAGAAGGCATTACGCAAAAAGTAGCTAATGCCATACTTATTAAGGTCAATCAAATTGGTACTTTAAGTGAAACCCGACAAACAATTCAATTGGCCCATCAAAATGGCTATCGTTGTGTCATGTCACATCGCTCCGGTGAAACAGAAGATACCTTTATCGCCGATCTTGCTGTTGCTACAGGCTGCGGTCAAATTAAAACCGGCTCGTTATGCCGTACCGATCGCGTCGCCAAATACAATCAGCTATTGCGCATCAATGAAATGGCCACATTACCTTATGCAGGCAAAACCATTTTGAAAAGATAGATTGTAACATCATAAATAGCCTGGGTGCAGCGCACAGCGAAACCCGGGTTTTCTACCATAAAATTCAGGGCTCCGCTACGCTACCTAGGCTACATGTTTTACGCTCTATTTCTTAATCCTCTGCAAAATGAATATTTGTATTGTACTTAGTACGATTAAGACAAAAACTACTGCGAAAAACTTTAATATTTGCTTCATTTGCAAATACTCTACGTGCAAATTCATTGTAATGATTCATATCCGCAACATGAATTATAAGTAAATAATCGGTTTCGCCGGAAACAAAATAGCATTGCTTCACTTCCTCTTGCTCCGCCATTTTACGTTCAAAATGCGCGAGCAAATCTTCTCGTTGCTTTTCCAAAGTAATATTTGCAAAAACAATGAGCCCTCGTCCCGCTTTAAAAGGATCGACTAAAGAAACATCGTTCACAATAATGCCTTCATCACGTAACCGTTTTACGCGGCGAAAACAAGGAGGAGCAGAAATCCCTACTTTTTCAGCAAGAGCCAAGTTAGTAATTTGATTGTCTTTTTGTAACAAATTTAAAATTTTTCTATCAATTTTATCTAAATATACTGGTTCAGTAGTCTGTTCCAGTGAACGTTTTTCTCCATATTTTTTCATATATTACCCAAATTTCAAAATTAACCATTATAAAATGAAATAAAACATCATTAAATTAAAAATTTATTAATTTTTATTTCATGATACATTCATCACCTCATTAAAAGACCTAAAAGGAACCTATCGTGATCAGAACAGCTCAGATTGATGAAATTAATCTCTTAAACCAGCTCATTGAGCATTCGGCACGTGGATTAAGCCAAGAAGACTATTCAAAACAAGAAATCGAAGGCGCAATCCACTCCATTTTTGGGGTGGATAAAGAACTGGTCATGGATCAAACTTACTACGTCATCGAAAAAGAAGGTACTGTTATTGCCTGTGGTGGATGGAGCAAACGCAAAACTCTGTTTGGTGGCGATCAATGCAAAACACGTGAGGAGGGATTTTTAAATCCACAAACAGATTATGCCAAGATAAGAGCTTTTTTTGTCCATCCACACCATGCTCGGCAAGGGTTTGGAACCATGCTTCTAGAATATTGTGAACAACAAGCTTTATTCCATGGATTTACAAAAATGGAAATGATGGCAACGCTACCTGGCGTAAAACTGTACCAAACCTGTGGGTATCAAATTGAGCAACCAGAATATTTTGCTCTCCCGGATGGGAAACAATTTAAAATGTTAAAAATGATAAAATATTTATAAAATTAGTGAATGCTTTGTAGCCTGGATGCAGCGTAGCTACACTCAGGCTACATCACAAACCAGCTATTTTTTAGAATGATAATCAGGAATTTCCTTTGGATAACGACCTCTTATAGTTCTAAAGAAATCGAGAATTTTCGGAAAGTCACTATCAATATCTCCCGTAGGTTGGAACTTCTCATGAATTCGCAGTTCTTTAGTTGCATAGTCAGGTGCAACCATCACTATAGGCAAACCTGCTTGGCAGGCAATATGATAAAACCCTTCTTTCCAGCGTGTGACTGGGCCACGCGTCCCCTCTGGAGTAATGGCCAATTTAAATTCATCAAGAGAACGAAATATTTCTACTACCTGGTCTACAGTCTTATTTTTTTTGGAACGATCGACTGGCGCCCCTCCTAATGCCCTTAACAATAAACCTAAAGGAAAAAAGAACAATTGATTTTTTGCTAAAAAGTTAATTTTAACGCCTACTGAAAAACGAGCAAATAAACCCACAACAAAATCCCAATTACTTGTATGAGGAGCCACGACAACCAAATATTTTTTATCTTGTGGTAGTTCTCCGACAACTTTCCAACCAAACAGTTTTAAAACCATACGACCGAATTTTTTCATAAGCAAAATCTATAATTATTTTTTTTTAGTATATACAAATTATCCTATTGATACACCTCTATCACATGACGAGTCTAATTGACCTAAACAAGTAAAACAATAAATAAAAAAATGAATAAAACCCTCAATTGTACAATATTTATACTAAAATGATACATATATAGGTGGAGCTATGGAGTGCCAAATGAATAAGCAAGATCCTGCACTTAACTTTTCCAATCCACGTTTACTGGCGACTGTTTATTATGGATTGCTATCCGTTGTCGGAACGATACTTATCGATGCTTTTCTCACAACAATTGGCATCGAAGAACTTGTTCCTCTTTTTAAAGCGATTATTCTAGGAATGATTGTCGCTTCAATAACTGGAGCGATATTTGGGAAACGTCTTGTTCACTGCCCTAGACCCTACAAACGTAAGACCTTTTTATTAGGTTTTATTATGGTATTGGTTTCCTTGCCATTTTTTGATCTAGGTCTGGTACTCTCTATGGACACATCAAATAACCAAGTATTACCAATAACCAATGTACATGATTTTGTGCATGTGTACCTCATTGTCCTTGGTTACAGCTATATCCTTTTTGGTGTTTTACTCGCCATTGCCTCAGGTTTAGCTTCAGTCTATTTACGCGGTCATTTTGTTTATCATATCTTGCGAACAGACAGACGAGAAAGTCATAGTTTACCTCGCTATGTAAGTGCCGCTGATAGAATCAAACCAAAACCCAAATCCGTATCCAAAAAACCAGTCAGCAAAACGCGTACTTTGCAGCGCAAAAAAACTTAAGTAAAATCGTTTACTATTCAACAACGGAACCCCTCATCCTTGTATGTGTTAGGTAATTCGTAGACAAAAAAAGCTAAATAACCCTAAGCTGGGCTTAACAGCCCAGCCTGCATCTGCCATTTTTGTCTACGAATTAACGAGCATGTCCCCAGTTCAACGAGGGATGACCGGAGTGGCGCAAGACTACAATGAACTACTTTGATCTGGATTTTTATGCCAATACATACGTTTACTGATAAAGAGCAGCTTTTTCTTCTTTTAGCGCAAAAAGCCACTGTACTCACTCCCAATAACCGACTCAGTGAAACAATCCTGCAGTATTATTTTGCTCAATGTAAGAAGCCGACCGTAGATAAGCCCGCATGTATGCCGTTTCGTGTTGCGCTAAGCAAAGCCTATGAACAACTCAACTTTATTAACCCACATAATACCCACCCCACCTTATTAAACAACGCTCAATGCCAGTATTTATGGCGTAAAATAATCCAAGAAGAATCCAACATCACCTACAGTGATGGACTTCTTCAAGCAGTAATTAGTGCTTGGGAGCGCTGTCAGCAGTGGCAAATTAATCTGCATGATTCAGCCTTCAATCACACAGCACAAACGCGACAATTTCAACGCTGGTGGCAATTGTTTGATAAGCAATTAAAACGCCACAATTTTATTACTGAACATGCGTTAATACCCTATTTACTCCAAGCCAATAGTTCTTTCTTTTCTCAAAATGTTGTCTGGGTTTGTTTCGATGACTTCACTCCCCAACAAGTGCTTTTACAGCAATGCCTGGCACAAAAGGGTTTCCTTCAATATCAATACGATTTAAAGGACAAGTTGTCGAAAACTGAACTATTAGCCGCCGAAGATAACAAAGAAGAATATCAACAGCTCATAGCATGGTTGCATTTAAAGATTAAAGAAGGGGATCAACATATTGGAGTCGTTGTTCCCAATTTAGAGCAAGAATCTCATGCATTACAAAGAACTTTAGCACAGCACTTTGAAACAACTTCTTTTAATATCTCCTTAGGCCAATCTCTAAGTAATTTCCCTTTAGTAGCCCATGCTTTATGCTGGCTTAACTTAGATGACACCCATCTCAATCCACATCAAGCCAATTTGCTGCTGCAGTCACCTTACATAGGCAGCTCTAAAGAAGAATTCATTGCACGTTCTGAGTATTTGCAAGAAGGAACGTTACTGACAAATCATTCGATCCCCTTAAAACATTTAATCAAGGAACTGCAAGATCACGTCCCAAAACTTGCTACACTATTGAATCATCTCACTCCCTATCCTCAAGAAGCTACGGTAGAAGAATGGATACGCTTATTTCAAAAACGTCTCAATACTTTAGGATTTCCTGGAGACTATAATCTCAACTCAGAAAATTATCAGTGTCTTAATCGTTTTATCACGGTTTTTGATGAGCTAAGACAATTCGCGTTATTTAACTCGAGCTTCACCAAATTGGAAGTACTTGAGCTGGTACAACATCTGATAAGAAACACTATTTTTCAAGCACAAAAAACAAGTGCACCGATTCAGATTTGTGGTTTACTGGAAGCGTCAGGATGTGAGTTCGACAGTTTATGGGTTATGGGCTTAACTGATCAATGCTTGCCTCAAAAAGTACATTTATCTGCCTTTATCCCGCCACAGTTACAACGAGAATTATGTATGCCTCATAGCTTACCCGCTCGTGAACTACAATTTGCACGCCAGATTCTCCAACGATTACAAAGAAGTGCCGATTCCGTTGTATTGAGCTACGCTCAATTGCAGGCTGACACACCCAATTTGCCGTGCGCCTTAATCACTGATTTTCCTAATTTTGAATTACTACCAACAAATGACGCATTAAAAAAACAACCTGATTTAATGAGTGCGGAGGAATGTTTTAATGTTCCATTATTGACCGAAGAGCACATTCATGGAGGCACAGCAATCCTTTCGAATCAAGCGAAATGCCCTTTTAAAGCATTCGCTGAACACAGACTGCGCGCAAAAGCCTCCTTGCCAACAACCGATGGTTTGGACAATAAAAAGCGAGGACAAATTATTCATAGGGTTATGGAACTGCTGTGGCAAAAGTTGGAAACTCAGCATAACCTTCTTCATTTAGCGCCCAATATTCTGGAACAGTATATTGAAGAGGCCATTCATACGGCTTTAGAGCCTCTAAAAAAACAACTGTGTGAATTACTCTCCGATTCAATTCAAGAAGTGGAGTACACACGCCTCAAACGACTGGTACAAACTTGTCTTGAATGGGAAAAACAACGTCCCCCTTTTGCAATTGCAGCCATAGAGCAATCTTATGCAATTAATTTAGCAGGTCTTGAGGTACAAGTACGTGTCGATCGCCTGGATCAGGTGGAAGATAAAAAATGGGTTATTGATTACAAGAGTAGTCTTCCTGCTAGCAAACCTTGGAATGAAGAACGACCTAAAGAATCACAGTTATTACTTTATGCACTACTAGATGAACAGATTAATGCGTTATTACTCCTACAAGTAAAAACTGGAAAAATAAATGCCATGGGGTTTAGTGAGGAGAAACTAAATATCAGTGGGATTACTCCTTTAAAGAAAGAAGAGACATGGACAGAGTATAGAGAGCTCTGGAAAAGGCAACTAACGGATTTAGCTCAAGAATTTCAAGAAGGCCACTGCCCCCCTCAACCGGCTCATTTAACGATTTGCCAACATTGTGACTTTCAAAACTTATGCCGATTTCAAGTCGAGTAGTAATCCCCTCGCCATCTAAGCCAACAGGGATCTCCAGTATAGGTATGACGAAAAATAGTATGTGGGCATTGAATCGTAGAAAATCAGGGCAGTTTGACCAAGAAAATAGAAATGGAAATAGCACCTAAAAAAATAAGATTACTTGTTATGTCGAACTCACTTTAATTATGATATAAGACATTTAGACCATTCCTCTCAATTGAAATGGTTATAACCCATGGTCCGGACAATAATAATAAAGAGATGAATCATGCCTGTTAATCATAGTAAATTTGAACCACGTTTAAGCAACTGTGACAAAGAATTACAAAAAATATTTGATGGTCTGCAAGTTGACGGAAAACTGCAATGGCAAATAGATCAAGTAAAAGATTACTATAACCTGTCTTATACCAAAGCAGTTTCTGAAAAAAGAATCACAGAAATTTTAATCAGCTATGAACTATTTATAGCGCGATTAAAACAAGTAAAAAATGGGGTAATAAAACCCAAAGAATTAATAGATGAAACTGGAAGTGCCTGTGAATCGAGAAAAATTAGCATTTTATTTCATAATCTCACCAAGGCATGCGAATTAATGTTCTATGCGGCCACCGCATTTTCCCTGTATGCAGGAATCTTTGGCATTGCACTACCTGTACTGATTGTCCAACCTGTTTTAGGTGTTGCCGTAGGTATAACTATTGTTGGAGGCCTGCTTGCAGCAGCATATAAAGCATTGTCGTGCTTTACTGAGTTCAGATCATTTAGCCGCCATGATGCTGAATACACCAATGAAGTCAGTTTGATTTCTTTCTTTAAGCCAAAACTACCAAAAACAGTAACCTTAGATCCGATAAATATCGATGAGGATGCTGAGATAGATAAGTCGTGTTGTTTCTCATAAATCCTGTTTTAACTCTCAAAGCACCTGGGTAAAGCGAACCTGAAACACGGAAATCATCATTTCCGCTGCTTTACCCAGGCAGCACTATCCAAAGATTCTGACTGCATATGCTCTAAGTATTAAGACGTTACAATTGCGAAATTTAAGCAGATGTTTAATAATGATAAAATCACTGGACAAGGGAGTGAATATGTCACTCAAACTAATTAAAACTCGGATTCTATGTTATGGCTTAATCACCAGTTTACTGAGTAGTTGCTTTCATCCACCTTATAATAATTTTAAACCGGTACACCCTATGCCTAAAAGAGTAACTACAGGAGCCGTTTTCGGTACTGCAGTAGGCGCAGCAGTAACCGGTAACGTGGCTGGTGCATTAGCAGGTACCGTTGCCGGAGGTACTGTGGGTGCCATTGTAGCGCTTAACAAAGCCAGTCGACGCAGCATCATTAAAGAACTAAATAAAGAAAATATCCAGTATGTACAGTACGGGGATACAATGACCTTGGTTGTACCCGTTGATAAGTATTTTATGTTTGAAAGTCCTCGTCTTAATGAAATTTGCTACCCTGGTTTGGAAAACATTATAAGATTGTTAAAATTTTACCCATTAAGCCCCGTTTATGTTGCCGGGTTCACCGATGATGTCGGTTCGCGCCACCATAAAAAATTAATGTCCCAAGCCCAGGCAGAAACAATGATGACCTTCTTATGGGCAAATAATATTCCAGCTCAGCTTCTTAAAGCCGAAGGTTATGGCGATAAAAATGATGTAGGTGATAATAAATTGATTCATGGCAGTGCATTTAATCGACGCATTGAAATTCAATGGTTCAATAGTTATGGGACTAAGACTTGTGCAACCTGCCCAGCTCCAGTACCATCACCTGTAGTTTATGCAACCAAGTAAGGCAATTTAATGCGCTCAAGATTTATCGGGGGAATTCTTTTAATCGTTGGAACATCTATAGGCGGGGGTATGCTGGCCCTGCCTGTTGCCAATGCGGCTACAGGGTTTTGGCAATCGTCAATCTTTCTATTCCTTTGCTGGGTATTTATGACTTTAGGGGCATTTTTTATTCTTGAAGCAAATCTTTATTTACCTAGAGGGAAGCATATGGTTTCTATGGCACAAGCTACTTTAGGTAATTATGGCTTGCTTGCTGCCTGGATAAGCTATCTTTTTTTGCTTTATACCCTACTATCAGCCTATATTTCTGGAGGAGCTGACGTCTTAAATAGTCTTCTTTTCAAAATAGGATTACATTTGACGGATTGGCAGGCCAGCTTGTTGTTCACTTTTGTTTTTGGCTTAGTCGTTTATGGTGGCATCCGCTATGTGGATTATGTGAATCGTGGCTTAATGTTTGGTAAATTAACAGTGTATTTTTTGTTAATACTGCTTATCGCACCACACATAGAAATACAACATTTGTATCACGGCGATATGCGCTATATCGGTAGCGCGATTATGATTTTAATTACCTCTTTTGGATTTGCCATCATTGTACCGAATCTAAGAGATTATTTTGATGATGACGTAAAGCAGTTGAAAAAAGTTATTCTTATTGGCTCGCTAATCCCTTTATTTTGTTATTTAGCTTGGGATGCGGTAATTATGGGCGCCCTGCCTTCTGAAGGCAGTCAAAATCTTGAGAGTTTAATGCATAACCCGCATACGACAAGTGCTCTGGCAAGCATGCTCTCGAATAAAGTACAAAATACAACCATCAGCGCCCTATTTAACTTCTTCACCTCCATTTGCATGCTCACTGCATTTCTTGGTGTTTCTTTATGCTTATACAGTTTTCTTGCCGATGGTTTAAAGTTACGCGAACAAGGAGGCCATGGTCTGGGATTGTTTTTACTTACTTTTGTCCCGCCACTACTTATAGTCATTTATTATCCAGGCGCCTACATCCATGCTTTGGGTTATGCCGGTATCTTTTGTATCATATTACTGCTACTTTTACCTGCTCTTATGTGTTATTTTGGCAGGAGAAAACATCATTCTGCCTTTATCGTTCCAGGCGGCAAATGGACCCCGATTGCTGTAGTTGCTGTTTCGATCGGGCTATTAATACATGAGTTTTACAATTTGATGTAGACAATCTGGTGAGCCCTCATCCGTCCTTACGGGCACCTTCTCCCTTGTCGGGAGAAGGGATGCTTGCTTTACTTAAGAGAGGATCCCTCCTCCACTTGTGGGGAGAGAGGTCAGGGCAAGGAATATCTCATCTGAAAAAAATTTTTTACCTTCATGTGGGAATATAAATTAGAATTTTATGCATCAATTCTGAATTTTAAGGGCTATGATACGATTGACTATAAATGAATAATAAAGTATCATATTGAATTATTTTTATACTATTTTGGATTATATCTCATGATCAATTCAAAACTAATAGGTGGAATATTACTTATAGTAGGAACGTCAATAGGTGGAGGAATGCTAGCCTTACCTGTCTCTACAGCGGAAGTAGGCTTTAGCAATTCAATTTTCTTCTTATTCTTTTGCTGGCTGGTCATGACTGCAGGTGCCTTATTACTCTTAGAGGTTAATCTACGTCTTCCACCAGGCAGCAACATGATATCCATGGCTAAATCCACTTTGGGTTTACCGGGCCAAATCATTGCTTGGATCACGTACTTATTTTTACTCTATACCCTCCTCTCAGCTTATATTTCAGGTGGCAGCGACGTATTCAATAGCTTATTGCATAAAATGAATATTAATTTGCCTCCCAGCGTCACTGCGATCCTATTTACACTTTTATTCAGTTTAATTGTTTACAAAGGCATACGCTCTGTAGATTATGTGAACCGTGGTTTAATGTTTGGAAAATTAGGCATATACGTTTTATTAGTTGCAATTATTAGCCCTCATGCTTCTACGCTGGGCCTAACTGATGGTTCAGCACGTGCTTTTACAGGCACTTTAATGATTTTAATTACTTCATTCGGCTATGCATCGATAATACCCAGCTTACGAGACTATTTTGGGGATGATGTACGCAGCCTAAGGCGAGTGATACTCTTCGGTTCGCTTATCCCTCTTGCATGTTACATTGTTTGGGATGCGGTCATTATGGGCGTTGTCTCTCGTGAAGGAGAAAATGGACTGCTTGCCCTCATGAATTCAGAACATGCTACCAGTGGATTAACAGAAGCTTTAAGCCAATCCGTTCAAAATCAATGGATTAGCGGATTCTTCGGCTTTTTTACTTCCATCTGTATGCTCACCGCATTTTTAGGTGTCTCTTTAGGATTATTTGATTTCCTGGCGGATGGATTAAAACTAAAGAAATCAGGAAACCAAGGAAAATATATTTTGCTCTTAACATTCCTTCCTCCACTCGCAGTAGTTCTATTAAATCCAGGGATTTATCTGCATGCATTAAGCTATGCTGGTATCTGTTGTGTTATTTTACTGTTGTTATTGCCTGCGATCATGGCATGGAGAGGCCGTCAAACATTAATCACAACAGAAAGCCACTTGGTTCCTGGAGGCAATTCCAGTCTTGCACTAATTGGTTTAATTGCTACCAGTTTACTCATGATTGCGATTCTGTATTAATACGGTCACTTAAATAGCGCAATATTCCCCTTTTTTTTAAAACATTGTAGCCAGGGTGCAGGTCCGAAGGACCAAAACCCTGGAACTCTCATCAAAACAGGAACCTACACTATCCCTTGCGATGCCGGCATAACCTGATTTCCCAGAATCCGCTACGCAGTCCCAGGCTATAATCATTCTTATTCCTAATTTTTAGCTATAATTTAAAAGAATACTCTGTTCAATAAAAACACAAGGAGGTTGTTATGTTATATTGGGCTCTCATATTTTTTATCGTAGCCATCATTGCCGCTGCATTTGGATTTGGTGGAATTGCAGTAGCGGCTGCAGGAATTGCAAAAATTTTATTCTTTTTATTTCTTGTTATCTTTGTCGTATTTCTTGTAATGGGGCTACTTGGTCGACGTCCTCCTCCCCCACTATAAAATAGGACAGCAAGTCATTCCGAGAACTGCGAGGGGTCTCTTTCATAACACAGCTACAGAATGGAGATACTTTGCCATGCTCGGGATGACGAGGAGTTCACCTCACTGCATTCAAGTACAATATGCTTGGTCTAATCAAATAACTTAATTTGCATTGCTTGCGATGAGCTTCGCCATGCTCTTTTCATAATTTCAGTATTAAAAGAAATACCAAAATCACCATTTCGATTCAGCGCAATAACGCCCATTTCCCTATTTAACTGCTTATTGCGTTCATGAATTACATAATCACATGCCTCCTGGATGGACATATCAAATTCCATCATCATAGAGATAGCATGACCAACCACGCCTCTAATTAAATATTCGCCTACCCCTGTTCCAGACACTGCGCATGTTGCATTATTAGCATAACATCCAGCACCAATCACACAACTGTCACCAATTCGTCCTGGAAGGCAATTACTGGTTCCACCTGTTGATGTTGCTGCAGCAAGATTTCCTTGTACATCTAAAGCTACGGCACCTACTGTCCCTTTCATTTTCTTATTCTGAATGTCTTCCATAGTCTCTATTTTATTGAGCTCTTGATACATTTCATACTGATGAGGGGTGATAAAATAAGACTCTGCTTCCATGTCTAAACCATACTTTTTTGCTATTTCTAAAGCACCGTATCCTGAAAGAAAGACATGTCTCGTTTTCTCCATCACTAACCTTGCCAAATAAATCGGATTTTTTACAGTGCGTACCATAGACACAGCGCCGGCTTGTAACTCTTTGCCACTCATGATCGAGGCATCCATTTCAACTTCACCGCGAGAATTTAATGCAGAACCTTTTCCTGCATTAAATAATGGATTGTCCTCTAGAATACCAACTGCCGACTCTACTGCATCTAAAGCAGAACCACCTTTATCAAGCACTGAATAACCCATTTCAACTGCTTGAGCTAGACCATATGCAAATTCCTTTTGATGTTCTTGCAAGAAAGAATAGTTTTCACTAGCGCCACCATGTACTGCGATTGCAATTTTATTCATCACGTTATTCCGTCATTTAGATAATTTATTGGGAGGGATTGCGGGGTTTGCTAAGGTGCGATTTGCAATAGAAAATTGACATCCCTTGACCAAAAGATGCACAATTAAATTTTCAACAAATACAGGCTCCCCTTCTTCAACATCGGTGATATTCGTTTGATCAATATTTCTGCCATCAATAATAACTACCATACCCGAGCCATAACACTCTGCCTCTGAGCCATTGCGAATGACCAGAGCCGTATCCTCACCCAAGCCAATACCCAATTGTTCTGGGTTCATAATAATTGCATGTGCAAGTCGACTAAATCGACCTCTTTTAATGAAATGTGTATCAATAATACAAGACAATAAGATCCCTAATCCTGAAGAGGTTAACAAGTTTCGATACCTTAAAGCCTCTGATAAACCGCCCCCGGTAATCATTACCGTGCCCATAACCATAGCTCCAGCACTGGTACCCGCAATAATAAAATCACTATCCAGCAGATATCGTTCTTTAATAATATCAACAATAGGGGTGCCACCTAATATTGTTGATAAGCGAAACTGATCACCTCCGGTAAAAAAAATAGCTCCAGTATCTTCTACTCTTTTTAAATACTCATTATTGCGTGCTTCACTTCTTTTTTTTATAGGAAGAAACCCAATGTTGTTATAGCCCATATCATGAAAAACTTTTTGGTATATTTGTTTTACTTCATCCTGAATTTCTGAACCCGTTGTAATAATTTCTATTTTCTTATTTGATGGAGGTAATAATTCACTTAAAATCTCGTAACGAGTAAATTCTCTTTTTTGCTCAAAAATATCTACTGGTTCATTGTCACCTTTATCCTCTGCACCACCGATAATCAATAACTTAGCTTTGGGTATCATTGTAAACCTCATTGACCATCATCAATTGTTTTTCCTTTCTCTTGAGAAAATTGGTGGTTTCAAATACATCCTCAACCGCACAAAAGATAAAAGTATTGGGTTCCGCCATTTCCATCATATGTTCAATCGCCTCTATCTCATCTGAAATAATATTTAAAGACGGTTTAAAGTCTGAACGAAGGATTCCGGCAATAAAAAGTTGGTTCATTTCATGGTGGGTTCGTCCGCGTCCATCCTTATCATGACGAATGACAATTTCATCAAACATGGAGGCAACATGATAACCCAACTGCTCTATGTCCTCATCACGGCGATCACCTACTACCCCAATAATTCCGATTTTTTTAGCACAAGGAATCGAAGCAAGGTAATTTTTTAACTCACGAAATGCACCTTCGTTATGTGCATAATCGAGCATAATTTGACAATGAGGAAAGTGAAAAAGATTCATCCTGCCAGGAAGATTTTCAACTGTGGGGAAAAACATCTGGAGGGCTTCTTTTATTTTATCTAAAGAGAAATGACTGATAACTCCAGCTAATACCGCCGCTAAGATATTTTGGATCATGCTGGTTGCAGAACCTTGGAAACTAAGCGGTATTGATTTGACATCCGCCAGAATAGTCCGTTCCGATCCTCGTTGAACAACAATATTCCCTTGATCAAGATAAGCAGCCAAGCCACCTAAACTACAGTGCTTTCTAATCTGTGGGCCATCACACAGACTAAACAAAGCAATGTTGCAGTGTAAATCATGTCTTAAGTCATAGCTTAGCCTGTCGTCAGCATTCAAAATAGAATATCCTGTTTCTTTGGTGCTGCGTCCAACAACCGCCTTGACCTCCGCCATCTCCTCCAATGTATGAATATCATTTAACTCTAGATGATCGCCAGTAATATTAGTTATCACACTGATATCACACTCATCAAAACCTAAGCCCGAACGTAAAATCCCCCCTCGAGCACATTCTAATACTGCATAATCAACCTCAGGATCATACAAAACTGCTTGCGCACTAGCTGGACCGCTGCAATCTCCTCTATAGATTAATTTATTATTGATATAAATGCCGTCAGTGGTTGTATACCCTGTATAATGATTTACAGCACGTGCAAGATGAGCAATCAATCTGACTACGGTTGTTTTTCCATTAGTACCTGTAACTGCGACTATTGGAATTCTTGACGTTAAATTTGCTGGATACAGCATATTTAAAATCGGCTCAGCTACGTTACGTGGCTTACCCTCATTAGGTGCCAGATGCATTCTTAATCCTGGGCCTGCATTAACCTCAATAATGGCTCCATGATTCTCATTAAGCGGACAACTAATGTCTTTTGAAATAACATCTATTCCACAAATGTCTAAATTCACGAGACGTGCTACACGTTCTGCAAGAAAGACATTAAAAGGATGAACCGCATCGGTAACGTCTTTAGCTGTGCCACCAGAGCTTAAATTTGCAGTTTCTTTTAAATCTAAAATATGATCTTTAGGTAAAACACTTCCCAGAGTCAGATTATTTTGTCTTAAAATAGAGTACGTCGATTCATCAATTTTGATTTTTGTCAGGATATTTTCATGAGAGTCACCTCGATTGGGATCCTCATTCGCCTGTTGAATTAATTGATTAATTGTCAGTTCTCCATTACCTACAATTTGCGCAGGTGTACGCTTGGCTACCGCCACCACTTTATGATTTACCACTAAAAATCGATAATCATTTCCAGATATGAAGCGCTCTATAATCAATTGATCGGAAAATTTTTTTGCGAGCTCATAACCAAAATTTGCTTTATTAAGATCGCTAATATTAGTCGTTACGCCCTTTCCATGATTGCCATTAAGTGGCTTAATTACTAATGGGAAACCTAATTGTTCAATCGCCTCATTTAGTGCCTCCTCAGAACTAATAATCATTCCCTTAGGCGTTGGGATAAAATTTGCATTAAGGATACACTTAGTCAACTCTTTATCGGAGGCAACGTCGACACCAATTGAGCTTGTTTTCGAAGACACAGAAGCCCATATCTTTTTTTGATTTCGACCATATCCCAATGTAATTAAGGAACTGTTTTCATAACGCTTCCAAGGAATTTTTCTTTTTTGGGCTTCGTCTACAAGTGCTTGAGTACTTGGTCCCAAACCTTGTTTTTTAAAAATCTCTTTTAAATGATTGATTGCTTCAGCAAGCGGATATTTATTGCCTTCTGCGATAGCGGTTATGAAGTCGATTGCTGTTTTTCCGGCATACAATCCAGCCTCTTCAATCTGATAGGCAAAAATCACATGGTAAACCCCATAGTCCTTAGTCCCATAAGTTCGACCAAAACCACAGTCCATGCCTGCAAGGCATTGCAACTCCAAAGCAATATGTTCAATCACATGTCCTAACCATGTGCCATCCTCAATTCGTGTTAAAAATCCACCCTCAATCCCCAAAGAACATCGATGACTGTGTAAACTAGGTAAGGCCTGAATCAGTCGCTCTTTGAATCCAGCGATACGATTTGTTGGAAGCTCTTCATATTTCCCTAGATCGAGTTTGATAACTATGAGTTCTTTTCTGTAGTTTGACCAATAGTTAGGCCCATTTAAAACTTGGGTTTTTAAAATGTTCATTTGCTTTCCTTGGCATAAAATGAATTACTAAAAACTCCTTTTAGCATAGGAAGAATTATTAAATTCTTCAAATCTATTAAAAAATAATTCATTCATGAGTTACAGGGAACTAGGGTAAACGCCTAATTAATTGAAAAAAATATATTTTTTAGAAAAAGTTACCTGCATACCTGGGATAGGCATGCAGGTAATTAGATTTACTTTTTCACATTACAAGTGATTTGTGTACAGTCTCGACAATGTTTTTGTGCAAAAGCAAATGATTTAGAAGCAGAACCAGTATGATCAGACATTTTCTTATCCGCGTCTTGATCTGCTCTTTTTTCACTAGAACTTGCATTGGTAGTACAAACCCAATTTGTTCCCATAGTAGTCTTAGGGCTTTTTGCAGTAGAACTTGAGCTCGTGCCAGTGGCATTTGAACCCATAGTATTATCATTAGCAAACGAAGCGACAGAGACTACAAAGTAAACTGGTAAAAAATATTTTTGATAAGGAGCTCATGATTTTTTACCTCCTGTATAAAAACCAGTTATTGTCGTCGTAAATGCAGGTGCTGAAAAATTTGGCCAATGATCTTTGTCAAAACCAGGTGCATTTTGCAAATGGTGCTTCTCAACATTGAGAATAAAGCAATCATCTTTATTGTCGTATAAAAAAAGATTCCAGGGCACCGCAAAGTATTTATTTCCAAATCCCAGAAAACCACCAAAATCTAATACGAGATAGCTTACTTTTCCGGATTGTTTATCGATAACAACCTCTGCTATCTCACCGAGGTTTTCATGTGCGGGGTTCATTACCTTAGAGCCTGTTAGCTCGCCGGATTTAACAATTCCTCTGTTTTCCATAATTAAACTCCTTTTTATAAAGCGAAATCACTGTTCATTTTTAATGATGCATTTTCTTTTGAAAGTCGTGTACTGCTTTTTTGGCTTGCTCTTCCGTATAGCCATAATGTTTTCTTAGCTTTCCAAAAATTTCCTCTTGATTTCCTTCAATTTGTTTTAGGTCATCGTCCGTAAGTTTTCCCCAAAATTGCTTCATTTGACCTTTGATTTCCATCCATTTTCCTTGAAAAATATTCTGGTTCATTATGTTCTCCCTAAAATGTTTAAACCAATAAGAAGAGTTCTTATTAGTGCAAGTAAAGGCTAGTCAATAATTTCCAAAAATGCAAAAAAAGAGAACAAAATATGCAAAATATAGGCAAAATTATGGGGGGGGTTGTATTCGTGATTATCCTGAGGATAATTAAGGTTTACATTATAATTTCCATTACCGTAACAGGATGTCCTTTAAAACGGTCAGTATCGATAATGTTCCATCCCAAAGATTGGTAGTAATTGGGAATCGTTCGATCAAAGGCAAAAAGATACAGAATCTCATACCCCATTTTTCTTGCTTGCTCTTTAGTTACGTCAATAAGGCGTTTACCGAGTCCTTGGTTTTGATACTCGGGCTTTACGGTTAAGGAGCCTAACCATGGCATTAAATCAGGGCGAATACCATCATTTTCGCGTAAACTGCACATCCCTACTGGTTTTTTTTCATCAAATGCGACAAACGTCATAGGCATTTTATCGTTATTCGCATGGTCAAGAAAACGCTGCTCTACAACTTCAAGTGGCACATCAGGTAACCAAATTTTTCCAAGAACTTCTCGCCAAATCCGGGCAAGTTCAGGGATCGCATCAAGATTATTTTGCAAAAGATCAATTTTTATCATTTTTAAATGCCTATGAATGTTCCATTTACTTCGATGCACTACCGTCATGCTCGCTTACTCTAGAAAACTATTATCTCATAAATTATCTGTTTTTTAGAGCACTCTTAGCTTCACCACACTCTAAACTATCATCAATATTCATCTATACTAAAAAAATAATTTGTTTGCAGAAAGGAATAATAATGAATACTCTTTCCGGTAGCGGACGTGGTGATTTTCATACTCTTTATCTAGGCCGATCTGTAGACGATCTCATTATTGAGTATATGGAAGAAAATAATATTCCTGGGATGTCTCTGGCGATTGTTCAAGCGCCCTATATTACACGAGTAGTCGGCTATGGATTCGCGGATACAGAAAAAAAGCTTTTAGTCTCGACACGTACACTCTTTCACGTGGGTCAATTAACCCATGCATTTACTGCAGTAGCCATCATGCAATTAAAAGAAGAAAAGAAACTGCAGCTAGATGACTTAGTGTCTGCTTATATTTCAATTCCGCAAACATGGCAAAGTGTCACCATTCGAGAATTACTAACCCACAGTTCAGGAATACCCGATTACACCCAATGTGACGGTTTTTCTTTCCATAAAGATTATAAACCTAAAGACATTTTTAGTTTATTTAAGGATCCAGGCTTATATTTTCCTTCAGGCACCAAAATGCAAATTAGTGCCACCAATTATTACTTATTGGGGCTTATTATTGAAAAAGTCAGTCACATGAGTTACGAGGACTATGTAACAAAAAATCAAATTAATCGTGTGGGTCTAAAACGAACATTTTTTGTCAAAAATAAAACATCAATTGCTAATGAACTGAACAAAGATGCTCCTCCCTTTAAACATAGCGAATTTTTGCATAATCCTATCTATATAGACCCTATGGAAGTTGCTCTAGGCTATAACACAGAGAATGAAGCAATCCCAGAGGTCACCTGGACAACCACTATGTCACATAGTGGCGTTATCGCCTCTGCAGAGGACATTAGCATATGGGATATCAGCCTGGCAGGGACCATTTTAGTTAAAGAAACAGAGAACAGAGATTTCCTTTATCATTGTATTACCTTAAATAACAAAACCACCATTCCAGGCAATGCAGGCTGGCTATTTCCGGGACACCCTGGGTTAATGGAAATCAAAGGCAATATTCCTGGCTTTTCAGCATTCTTAAGTCGTTTTACTGCAGCAAACGAACTTTTATGCGTTACCCTTTTGGCTAATAAGGAACATTTAATTGATTTAGATATTCTCGGTCGAAAAATTGCGGCTGCATTTGACTTTAAGCTGGGCGCTCCTGAAGGGTCAGGTTCACAAGCGTTACAAAGTCCTTACTCTGTCACACAAACAATAGAACGAGTAGTTGATATTGTGACGCAACAAGGCGGAAAAATATTTGCTCATATTGATCACAGCAAGGAAGCACAAAAGGTGAATCTCACCCTACTTCCAACTGAAGTTCTTATTATAGGTAATCCTGCAAAAGGCACCCCATTAATGCAAGAAAATGCGGCAATCGCACTGGATTTACCTTTACGGATAATGGCTACTGAAGACCATGATGCTCAAGTATGGTTAAGTTTTGCCGATCCAATTCAATTAGGTAAGGAATACCAATTACACAATAAAGAATTAAAACAAATTGCCAGCGCATTGCGCATGCTTTGCGAAAAAGCTGTATCTGCACAAAGTATTCTTTAAACGTAGCCTGGATGAAGCCAAACGAAACCCAGGTTCCTCCATTTTAAATGAACGTGTACCTACCCTTGAGCATTCCCGGAAAAATTTGCCGCAATATCCATATTAAGTTAGTTTTTTAAGGAAAGGAGTTGTCGGGCCAAGGCCCGACCTACATGAGACTTTCCGGACACGCGAACGTTCACGTAAATCAACTACAATCCAGGTTACATTTTTACTTTTATTTCATAATTCTGAATTAACGCATTTTGTGGTGATAAACTAAAACTTACTTTAAGACTTGCTTTTTCCCCTTTCAGAATAAAATATCCCCGCAATTGATTTTTTGGAATGATCGCGCCAACATCGAGGATTTTCCCTGTCTTGTCAAAAAGCTCTTGGCTTTTCTTTTGTAACAACACAACAGATGAATCCAAAAAGAAATTCTCTGCAAATATTCCACTTGTTTTTGCATCCTTCCATTCAGGCAGTAATTTCATCAATGCTTTTTGTCGTTCACTTAATATATGTGAGGGCGGTAACTCTCTTGGCTTAAGTTGTGCCTCATGAATGAGTGTGTTAATCACTTTCGCATTAACTGCCTCTGCAGCTGCATAGGTCACATTCGTTAATAAAACCACACCTATGCCATATTCAGGCAATATGATCCAATTACTTCCAAACCCAGGCAACCCACCAGTATGTCCGACAGCGACTCGAGTATTACAATCCCTAGACCATCTTAATCCATAACCATAAGCGTTTATTGTGGGACATACTTTGCCATGATCCTTATTTTTTGAGTCTACAGCATAAAATCGCCACGCTTGGTGCATTTCACGTATAGAACTCCTTTTTATTGGCCCGGTTTCCACATCATTTCGTGCAGGCCACGCAGTTTGATGCAATGTCATATAACGGCTAAACGATTCTATAGAAGCAATCATTCCTCCCATAGAAGCATAACTGCCATCGTGTAAGAGAGGCTCCTCTTGCCAATGTCCATCCACCCATTGATAACCATGCGCTAATTGATTTGGTGAAACTTGCGCAAACTCCCAAGCGACCTGATTCATATTTAGAGGCTGCCAAATATTTGCTGCGACATAGTCCTGATAAGAAACTCCTGATACTTTTTTAACAATCAACCCCAGGAGTGCGTACCCCAAGTTACTGTACTCAAATGAGGTTTCAGAAACATTAGATAGTGCAATTCCTTGCTTCACCAAAGCAATTAGTTCTTCATCTGTTTGATTCAGATTTCTATCACCCCAGGGATTATCTTCTGGAAATCCCGCAGAATGCGTTAATAAATCACGAATCGTAATCTCTGGGGCATCTTGAGTTAATTTTTGATCTTTGAGTTCAGGAATATAAAGGGAGGCAGGATCATCTAATCTTAATTTACCCTCATCTCGAAGTTTTAAAATAGCCATGGCAGTGAAGCTTTTAGTCATCGACGCAATGCGAAACATCGATTGCGGCGTTGCAGGAATTTTTTTTGCAATATCAGTGTAGCCACCATTTCCTGTATGTACCAAACGACCATCCACAATAATTCCATATGCATAGCCAGGAACATGATTTTTCTCTGCGTACTTCTGATACAGTTTATCAATGAGTGGAAATACTTCCTGAATTTCTGCAAGCCTATCCTTCTCAGTAAAAATAGGTGGAAGATAGGAGTTACTTTCACTATTTACCGCGAGGGGAAGTAGAGTAGCGAGAACAAAAAATTTTTTTGCGATAAAACGATGCATAATAAAACCTAATCAATCCGTTAAAAAAAGTCGAAGTATATAATATTTGTTGACTGCAATAGACTTAAAATGAAAAATAAGATCTGTAAATAGCCTCCATTGTACTGGAATAGCGAATGAAATTCTCGACATTATTAAGAATGATGCGATTTTGGCCACCTTTTTGGGGAGCTGGAATTAGTGTAAAAAATTTTCATGCTGATGGCACTCAAATTGTTGTTCAGATGAAAATGCGCTTTTGGAATAAAAATTATGTGGGAACACATTATGGCGGTTCCATGTACTCAATGACCGATCCCTTTTATATGTTGATGCTCATGAATTTATTAGGAAAGGGGTACATTGTATGGGATAAATCAGCATCTATTCGCTATAAAATACCTGCCAAAGGAACTATTTATGCACGATTCAAATTATCCCCAGAGCTTGTTGAAAAAATTCGACTTGAAGTCAACGAAAAACAAAAAATTGAGTCCGAATTTTTTGTTCCTATAACTGATGAAGAAGGAAAAGTCGTTGCTGAGGTAAAAAAGATTCTTTCGATTATCAAAAAATAGGGGCTGTTTACAATTGCTCGCTTAAGCTAAAATGCCGCGATTTTAGTCAAGACAGTAGTATTGTACACAGCCCCTATATACACAGTAAATCAATAGTGTCTTATGAAGCATCATTTAATTGATAAAAGGAAAGATCATGCCAATACATTCTTTTTTGGAAGAAGAGCAGAGCTCCGTCTTAAATCGCTACAATGCATTGCAAAGTGACCGCTATAAAATCCCAGAGCTATTACGTAATTACCATACAGGCTGGCCTCTTTTACAGGTAAGCTTATTTAGCGTAGCCAAGGATGCAACTGAGTCAATAAAATATGAACATGTTCTAGGCGGTGGTGCATGCCACTTTTTTTATATTGGCGCTTTTAACTTCGCAAGCCTCTTAACAAAAATTCCGGGCAGTATGGATATCACTACCCCTTATCCAATAACCCCAAAAAGAGAACTCGTCAAAGCAGATAATGTGCTTTTATTTTTAAAATCATTTAGCGTTCATCATAAAAGAATTGGCATCAAAATTACGAGTAAATCTAACGTTTATGGTAAAAGCTTGCTCGTAGATCTCCCTATGGGGAATGCAAGTAAATTTTGCGATGCGTTGATGAATGTCTTTTCCTTTGCATTAAAAAAAGATGCTGCAATTAAGGCAATTGGTGGATGGAGTTCTCCTGGATATACACAACAAGAAATTGAAAGCGCAATTAACCCCGAGGTTGCTGTATTTCACAACGGACAAATTTTTATCGACTTTGGAATGTTTTTAGAACAAATCGTAAAAGACGCAGAGACCATCGAATTATTTAAATTTTTATTTAAAATTGAACCTTTTTTGGAGTTGCAAAAAAAATACCCAGAGTTCAAACCAAAGCCCCTCCAAGCTGTTGTAGCAACTCGTGAAACTCCTACAAAAGAACCTGGTTCCAGCATCAGCAGACCCAAAACACCATCTTTCTTTCAGGAAGAAAAAAAGGAAGCATCAATAATTCATAATTCAGTTGTTCAGGCGTCCCCTAGCCAATAAAATCAAATTGAAACATTCAGGTTGGAATCAAGTATCAACTGCCAAAGGTAAATGTGTATACTTTGATTCCAGGCTCATGAACAATAATCTGAAGATAGCCACTGGTGAATTGCTTTTGGGAAATTAATTCATAGATGGAATATTTATCGATTAAGATACTGTGTTCCTGAAGTTTTTTACCGGATGGTGCGTCGGTTAAAATTACAGTGACCTTAATGGGTTTTGTAGCGCTATTGCCCATAACCGCATAGACTTTGCGCGCATTAAAATGTATTTTTAGAGCAGCATTTGCTTCTTGCGCAATGATATTCTCAGCATTGACTTGCCACGCCCCCTCTAAGCCCCATGCGTTAGGAGATAATGTATTAGAAAAATGATATTGTGCCGTCTTGTCTTTAATAAGTTCCGGACTGTAGTCCGCATCAGCTTTTACATATCCTAAATAAGTTTCTGGTGTCTGCATGAGGTTAAATGAAGTATCCTTTAATGCCCTTAAAGTAGATAAATCCTTAACCCCTAATAAAAAACGAATATTATTCTCCATAACATCGTAATCCCCTTCACCAAAATGCTTATAAACCACATCGCCCTTTTTATTAATTAAATAATGTGCAGGCCAATAATTATTTTGATAGTTCCTCCAGGTAACGAATTGATTATCAAGTGCTACAGGATACAAAATCCCATATCGCGTCACAGCTGCTTTGACATTATCTAGATTTTTTTCAAAATCAAATTCTGGGGTGTGGATACCAATAATAACTAATCCTTTATCATGATACCGAGCATACCAATCTTTGGTATAAGGTAAAGTACGCAAGCAATTAATACATGAATAAGTCCAGAAATCGATTAAAACTACTTTTCCATGCAAATCAACTAAGCGTAAAGGAGGAGAATTAATCCACGCGTCAATCCCTTGTATCGGTGGTGCGGGATAGGTAAACCATAGCCCGTTGATGAGTGCGTTTGACGTCTTAATCCCGGTTTGCGGAGACACTGAAGAGGAAACCACATAGCCCTCAAAGTAAATCATATAAACGACACTCGCGATAATTATTCCGCCTAAAAATTTACGGAAAAGAGTTGCGCGCGTTTTAAAAAAAGCAAAAGTATTCATTATTTTTTTCCCGTATAGGGAAATAATAAACATAGGAATCGCAGCGCCTAAAGCAAAAGCCGTCAAAGTGAAGAAACTAATTATTGTCGTTTTCTGTAATGCGGTTTGTACAATAATTGCCGCTAAAATCGGCCCCGCACAAGGAGTCCAAATAATGGCAATAACTCCACCAAAGAATACCCCATTCCAAAATCCTGCTTCTGGTTTATTTGCTGAAGAAAAAAAATTACCTATGCGGGTAAATCCCTGTGTTATTTTGCCAAATTGCTCTGTTAAATAATTCGAGAGCATAATGAGCCCTAAAAGAAGTAAAACGACATAGCCAATAGCGCGCACGATATTAAAATCAATATTTAAATAACGTACTAATTGATGCGAAAAGAAAACGAATAAGGCAAAAAATAAAGTAAAGCCGACAATAATCCCTACCGGTCTTTTTTTGGATCCAGTGAGTGAACCCGCTAAAAAAATAGGTAGGATGGGCAAAATACAAGGGGAAATAATCAGGCCAAATCCTTCGATAAACCCTAAAATAATATTAAAAAAATTTGCTTCCATTTTATTTCCGGAAATTGCAATTTATTTCAACTGTTGATATCCCACGGAAGATATCCAACTGTATTTACAAACGAATGTGCGCACCGCTTTGTTGCAATCGTTTTGCAACAACTAATTGAATATTGTCTCTTGCTCGCGCAGGAAAATATTGATAAACGGCCAAGAAATCTCTAGCATTAATCGTCAGAAATTGACATGCGGTGAGTGTACTAATACGCGCCGTTCTGCGAATATTACGTAAAATAGCAATTTCCCCAAACACATCACCGGCTCCCAAAGTATTAACACGCTTCCAACCCATAGATTGTGTTTTTACAGAAACCTGCACCGAACCACGAATAATAATATAAAGCTTATCCCCCACTTCACCTTGCTCGATGACGATCTCTTCAGCTCTATAGCTTGCAATAACGCATTTGTCAGCAAGCATTTTTTGTTCAATAAGGCCAATTCCTGTAAAAATGGTTGCTTGAGAAAGTATGGGTATTATTTCTGCTTGAGATAAATGATTGAACGGTTCCATATACTCTCCCTTTTCAAAAAATGAATTGCCGTATAAATAACATAGTCTTAATCATAGTATAGATTGAATTTTCTAAAATTTTTTAAGATTGGAATAGTCGCGTAATGGTTCACAAAATAATTGGCCAAGAAACAATAAAACACTGAGCAAATCAGCGACCCCTCCTGGGCTAATCCCTATAGTGGAGAAAACGTGATGCAATTCCAACGCTTTTTTTTGGCGGGTTTGCACACATTGAATCGTCAATAATTCTGCAGCCCGCTCTTGCGCATAATTCAACCCCAGCTTGCCTTTCCGATGCAAGATATTGGTATCATCCATACGCAATAAAAGCTCTGAGTAAGCATATAAACACACTGTATCAAGCGATCGGGTTTCCATAAAAATTGACATAAAGGCAGGAAGTAATTCAAAAATCAGTTCATAACCATGCATCGCCATGTGCTTCGCATCAAGAACCTTATATTTTTGACGGACTAAAGCACCATGACTTCCCGGATTACCTAAATGGTTTTGCAAATGTTTTGGCCAATCATTTAATATTTGCCGGTGCACATCTGCAGGTGTGAATTGTTTTTTTGCCTGAGCCAAACGAATCACCGAAACGCAAACAATACCTAAGGCAAAAATAGCGCCACGATGTGTATTCACCCCCCAAGTTTTTTTCAACATGTGCGCTTCTGCTGCAATCGCTATTTGTTTTAATTCTTCAAAAGAATTGGTGACTAATCCTGTTTTTGTAATGTGATAAAAATAATGGCGCAAAGCAAACAGGCTACGATAGAATGTATCACCGTCCATATCGCGATGAGCCCCAGCATCCACAAAACTGACTAAACCTGGTTTTGGATAAGCTTTCACTTCCAAATAAAGTGCTCGAACCGCCATTTTGGCGAGCGTTCTTTCACAGCAAGGGATAGTGTTCATAAAGCTCAGCTCTTGATAATAACGTAATGCTGTCCTTACGCTTACATAACAATTTTTTTGCAGATAAATCGAGTAATTCTTTGATTGGAATATCCCCAAAATTATGAAAGCGTACCTCTCCATCAATCGTACGATTAAATTTCTTTGTTAACGCGCTAATTGTTTCATGCAAATCAGTCCAAGCATATTCTTGATAATGAATCAGTAAATCAAGATCTGAAGCATCATTAACAAAAGGGGCGCCAGATAAATATTGGAATAAAAATGATCCATAGACAGCAATATCAGAAATTGGATATGTAGCAGTAATGCTCGTTAAATCCTCTATCCCATAATAAGAGGAGAAAAAATTCTGCATCTCGAGAAGTTGTGGCAATGGCTGTTGTTTTTGCACGAATGAAGGAGCAACTTGCATGCCAACTCGATGCTTTTTATTTTCGTGAAAAAGAGTTACCCCCAAATTAATTAGGCCTCTTTCGAAACTCGTTGCGGAGCAAACTTGTTTCGCATAAATGCAAGGCAATCCTCGTGTTAGCCAAAGTGCTACCTCTCCGGCAATCATCTTCTGATCTTCATGACATGAAGTAATCACAAAATCAGCATAAGGCTTAAGATAAATCAAATGATGCCGTTGCGAGTTCATAAATGACTGGCTACTTTATTGATAATCGAGAACGCCAGCTTCCTGCCTCCACGCTCATTTCCCAAGAAAGCTCGTTCGTCCTGTGTCCTGTGTTTTTGGATCGCTAAATCAATTTTTTCAGTAAGTTCGGGGATGCGGACGATTTCATGCACCCCACCAAGCTCATAAAAATTTTGCACCCCAGGAGCAAAAACTGGGAATGTTTTACTAAGCTCTTGGAGTGTCGCTAATTCTATTTTTGTTACTTTAGCAATACCTTCCAGCCACATCACAGCCAAAGCAGCATCAGGCAAAGCTAAAATGGTATCCGCCATCAAACCATAGGCAATAAAAGCACCTCCTAATGCCTGGTTATAAACCAGTGATATCAACGCATTCCCTTGTTGACGTAGACACTCCAAACATTCGAGTAAATGGCCAAAATACTGTTGCATCCCCAACCACTCATCACGCATTGTTAACTCTTGTCCCGCAACATCCACTAAGAGCAAAACGGGATCTTTAGATTGGCTTTCAAGAATATCTATTACATGCTGAGCCATAATCAGTGCTTGCTCCGCCCCCAAAAATGTTGATTCCTTGACCCCAAGAATATGTACCCGTTGCTTCTTCAAAGTCGCATGTCCATAAACAACGGATTGATTTTCAGTCAACTTAACTTCCAGAGAAAATATCTGTTTGAGAAGATCCTTTAATGCCACCATTTTTTATTCCTTTTGTATCATCACAGACTGAATACTTTGTAGCTTGGGTGCAGCACAGGGGAACCGGTGATCGATCTAAATCACATTCCCGGGTTCCGCTGCGCTGCACCCAGGCTACAATGAATTACAGTTTCTTTTTTATATTTTTTGCTGCCTGTAAAAATTCCTGCTCATCCATATCAAAAAGAGTTGCCGCATAATTTGGCGCAACATGACGCAGATAAGTTCCCTGCTCTTGATATCCTTGTGTTTCTTGAAACCGTTTTTTTAACAACGCCTGTTTTTGTTTTACAGAGCTAAGATTCAGCGGCAGATTTTTATCAAGAGCAGCAATCAATTGAGTACGTATTTCTGCAACATTCGAACCGACATAGTTTTGCGCAATATCCTGTAGATAGCGGGTTTTTCCTCCGTACACACGCCAAACCAAAGCCCTGTCCTGTGCATTAAAGGCCTCAATACCTGCCACTGCTTGAATCACCTCAGGACCTGATACCCCAATACGTCCTGTTTCATTAATCACAAGATAATCCAAACATGCTGAAATAATTCCCATGCCTCCAAAAGCACCATTCTTACCACAAATCACACCTATAGTGGTTATTCCATGATGTCGTGCCTCAAAAATAGAGCGAATCGCCTCAGAAATTGCGATTTCTCCAGCATTTGCTTCGTGCAAACGCACACCACCACTATCAATGAGAAGAACCACGGCCTTAGCTTGCGTCGCGACCGCTGCTTTGAATAAACCAGTAAGCTTTGCACCATGAATTTCGCCCACGGCACCACCCATAAAATCTTTTTGTTGTGCGGCAACAAGCACTTTACTCTTTTGTAGCAATGCAGAGCCAATCACAACGCCGTCATCTGCTTCACCAGGTAAATTTAAAGCGGCCAAATAGGGACTGTATAGTTTTTCATCAGCAAGCCACTCAGTAAAGGAGTCTTCATCAAAAATAACCTGGATGCGCTCACGCGCGTCAAGCTCTTCATAGTTACTTCCTATTTTGCAGTTGCCATAAAACTCGTCCAACGCTTGGCTTAAGCGTAATAAAACAACAGCTGGTGTTGCGCCATTATCATTGAGAGTGAATTGCAAACCGATGGGTTGGTGTTGACTCACAAAATCACCAATAACCATTTTCCAAACGGGTTTGTAATGTTCAACTGCCGTCTGGATATTAAAAATCGTTTCTGCAGTAGTATTGGTTTCAATAATGACTTCCAAATTCCCGGAGCCAACTACACCACAAACTGTTTTTTTACCTTGAAGGCGTTCCCCTGAAAGCGTAAAACGAAATTCCATATGTTCCATATTCTTTGTCCTACCAATTTCTAAATTTTACAGGCGGTTCATATAACCCTTGGGAGCAATCAACAAGATCGCGAATTGACTTGGCTGCCAATAAATCACGAGTTGCATCAGACACCTTAATCCCCAAATCCTCTGGACGTTTTATTACTCCTCGATGACGCAATTCCTCGACTTTCATCTTATCGCGCATTATTCCAACTTCAGTATACCCTGCAATCCCACGAATGGCGTGCTCACGCTCTTCGAGCGTGCGGCACATCAGGAGATTGGCAATCCCTTCTTCAGTCACTACATGACTTACATCATCTCCATAAATCATCACCGCAGGCAAATCAGCATTCATCGCTTTTTGTAAAGCCCAAGCATCCAACTGCTCCACAAATGTAGGTTGTGTTGAACTCTGAAACGTCTCGACCATTTGAATCACCAGTTTTCTTCCTCGTGGCATTTTGGTCGCCAATGCCTGGCTGCGTTCTTGTCCTGCTTTCAACCAAGCATAAGAAGAATGGCGTCGACCAGGAGCATCACAGCCCATATTAGGCGCGCCACCAAAACCCGCGATACGCCCCTCAACCGCGGTCGAGCTATTGCCCTCCAGATCCATCTGCAATGTTGCTCCGATAAAAACGTCACAGGCATAATGTCCCGCCAACTGGCCTAACATACGATTCGAACGTAACTCCCCTTCTTTGCCCGTAAAAAAAATGTCGGGACGTGCAGCGGCGTAACGATTCATGCCTACCTCTCCCCCAAACGGATAAATTGTTTTCACAAATCCAGCTTCAATGGCAGGGATTAAAGTAGGTAAAGGATTAACCACCCAGTGTTGGCATATTTTTCCTTTTAAACCCAATGATTCGCCATAGGTCGGCAAAAGTAATTCAATGGCACAGGTATTAAATCCTACCCCGTGATTTAAGATATTCACTTGATAAGGGGCATAGATCCCTTTGATCACCATCATAGCCATTAATATTTTTATTTCGTCTATTTGTGCCGGATCACGGGTAAACAATGGTTCGATATAGGAGGTTTCCGGACCTTGAACAATAACATCAACCCAATCGCCAGGAATATCAACTCGTGGTAAGTGCTCAACCAGTTCATTAACTTGCACCACAACCACACCATTTTTAAAATTGGTCGCCTCAATAAGGGCCGGTGTTTCCTCGGTGTTCGCGCCGGTAAATAAATTACCCTGCCTGTCTGCTTTATCTGCCATCAACAAACACACATTAGGTGTCAAATCTGCTACTAATCGTCCAAAAAGCTCATTGTAGGTATGGATATTACCTATCTCAATTTTTTTATCGTTTACCATATTGGCAAGTCGCACAGATTGCGGGCCAGAATAAGAGAAATCAATTCGATTAGCGATACCTTTTTCAAAAACATCCAGGTGTTCAGGCAAGGCAATCGCCGATTGGATCATGTGCAAATGATTTATCTCTACAGGATTTAACTGAGCCATTGTCATAGCCAAAAAACTGGCTTGCTTTTGGTTATCCCCTTCAATGCAGACTCGGTCACCTGAGTGTATCAGCAGAGAAAGTACGGTGACTAAATCATTTGCCTCAACAAATTTGTTGTTTTTAAGATAGGGTTTAATCTTGGACAAGCGCTTTAAATATTCTTGTTTATTCTGGTCCCACATGATCGCTTCCTGCTTTGTTATGTTGCAATTCTTACTTTATACCCAAAATGCACTGCATCATTGAGGTACAACTTTGAATAATGCTAGTGCAGTTTGAGTCGAGGCTTTACCCTACGACTTAACACATTCGACAAGGTCAGCAAGAAAACTCGCCACCCACCATATAATGACATTTGATGTTGTTTATATAAAGATAAATAGAATAAACGCGCCAATTTACCCTCTATCATGAATCGCTGAGTCATTTTGCCCATTAAATTACCAACCACTTGATGACTTAAAGTCACTAAAGAACCATGATCATGATAATGATAAACTGGCAAAGGTTTACCTTCTAAATATTTATGTAAATTTTTATACAAAAAACGTGCTTGTTGGTGTGCTGCCTGCGCACGTGGCGGCACCATTTTATCTGAATTGGTTTGCGGACAACTCGCACAATCCCCTAACACAAAAATAGAATCATCCAAGGTTGTTTGTAAAGTTTGCTTCACTAATAACTGATTGATGTGATTCACCTCCAAACCATCTAAATGATGCAGAAAATCTGGGGCTTTAATGCCAGCAGTCCATACAACAAGATCGGCAGGAATAAATTGTGACGATTTAGTATGCAAACCCTCTTTTGTCACTGTATCAACTTGTTGATTGACACAAACTTTTACTCCCATGCGTGTTAATCCAGTAGCTACTTTTTCTGAGAGATCTTCTGGAAGTGCGGTCAATAATCGATTTGCCGCCTCGATTAAAGTAAACGAAATAAGTTCGGGTTGAATGCCAATACCATAATCGATAATTTCATGGATTGTGCTATTTAATTCGGCGATTAATTCGATCCCAGTAGCTCCACCTCCTACCACTACAAGATTAAATTGGCCCTGCTGTGGTTGTTGTGAAAGACGCATACAACGGTTTAATAGCTCACGATGAAAATAAGCGGCTTGCTCTATATTATCCAAAAACAAACAATGTTCACGCACCCCAGGAATACCGAAGTCATTAGCAACACTTCCCACCGCAATAATTAAAATATCGTATGCAACTGCACGTTTGGGCAAAATCTCTTGTTCGTGGCTGTAAAAAGGGGACAAATAAATTTCTTTTTTGCTTCGATTTAAACCTTCAAGCGCCCCTAAAACAAAATGAACGTGGTGTGTCGCAGCATATGCAAGATAGTCAATTTCATTTTCATTGGTAAACAAGCTACCTGCTGCAACCTCATGCAATAGTGGTTTCCAAATATGGGTTGGTGAGCAATCAACTAAAGTAATGGATGCAGTACCTGCTTTTCCAAATTTCTTCCCAAGCAATGCGGCCAACTCCATTCCTCCGGCACCACCACCTACAATCACAATGTTTGGTACTTTATTTGCCATAAAAACACTTCCATAGAATAAATTATTATTATAGTAGGGCTTAACAATACATCTTTCAATTGAACCTTTGCAACGCGCTATTTCTGTAAACATATGCGTGTCCAATATGGTTTGCTTCACTGGTGTAAGTTGGGTCTTGGCTCAACAACTTTGTTAACTCAAAGTAACATCAGAGCAGTTATATTGCCGGACCAATGCCCGATCTACGTCTGTTATACCGTAAGCATACATTTACGGGTATAACAGCTCATTTGCCAATTCGCACTACAGGTAATTCTGACCAACACGTAGTGTAACGTGGTGAGCGCATTTGTAAGCGCGCACCCCAAGGTTTACTATTGCAGCCTTCTGCAGCAAGATATAAAGTGTTGCGGCCGAACTTTTGATTAATTTTATCGAAAATTAACATAAAGTCCTCTGTCTTTTGTAACTCCTTTTGACTGACTTGATGAAGTAAATCCAGCTGGCGTAACTCTTTAGGAATAAGATCGACAAGGCATACCCCCGTCTTTTTATAATGATACCCTTGCTTAAAAATTTGCGATAAACCGTTCTTTGCCAAGTGAGTAATGATTCGCAAGTCATCTGTTGGATAAGCAAAACGGATTGCAATAGATTGCACATGTTGCGCCAAATCGTCTCGAAAGCGATTGGTGTAGATAAAAAGATGCATGCCATGTGTTAATGAGTGTTGTCCACGCAATTTTTCAACGGCACGTGCGCAATGACTACTCAAAGCTTCAGCTACGGCTGTATACTCCGTTTGCATGGAGCCAAAGCTTTTGGAGGATAGAATGCTTTGCTTGGCTTCTTGTATTTCCAAATCATGACAAGGAATACCTTGCAACTCTAAAGCCGTACGCATCATCACAACATTAAACTGTTTTTTCAGCATATGAATATTAGTCGATACCAAATCAAAAGCCGTATAAATACCATAATCAATAAGCTTTTTACTCCACTTTCTACCAATACCCCATACTTCATTGATGGCAATTTTTTTCAGCCACCCCTCTTGATTGTTCATATTAAAAGTAGGCGTTTTTAAGACTTTTTTACACAGATAATTTGCAAGCTTTGCCAGTGTTTTCGTTTGCCCAATACCTATAGAGGTGGGAATCCCCGTATGCTTTAGAATCTTTTTTTGCAATGCAAGACAAAATGCATCATGCAGATGTGCAGGCATACTACTTAAATCAAGAAAAGCCTCATCAATAGAATAAATTTCCATCTGTGGCCAATCTTGCTCTATAGTTGCCATCACACGCTGAGATACATCACCGTATAAAGTAAAATTAGAGGAAAATACCTGAATTTGATGACGTGTACATAACCCTTTAACTTTAAAATAAGGCTCTCCCATGCCAACGCCTAAAGCTTTGGCTTCATTGGAGCGAGCAATAACACAGCCATCATTACTGGACAGCACAATGATAGGCTTCCCTTGTAAATCAGGGCGAAAAAGACGCTCACACGATGCATAAAAATTATTACAGTCTATTAATGCATACATGATTTAGGTCACTTTTTGATTAATGTACATCAATCAAATATAAGCTGCACAAAGCAATTTGTAAATCATTATCTTGAGCAATTACCGCTTATTCGCAGTGAAACTGGCACTCACTCAAAGGAATCATTTTGGTCTTTTTAATCCATTTATTTCCAATCCAGAGCATGAGAAACAATGGCACACCAATATAAGAAATAAGCAAGCCATACCAATCAATAGGAGTTGCCATTAAGGCCGTATAATTTTGTCCGCCAATCACGATAATGCATACACCAAAAGCAAACAAGGGTCCAAAAGGATATCCCTTAGCTAAATAAGGAAGCTTGGCTGGATCTTTTCCTTGATGCAAATAAGCCTTGCGGAAGCGGTAATGACTTATTGCTATTCCCATCCAGGCAATAAAACCGGAAAGACTTGTTGCATTGAGCAACCAAAAATAAACCGTACCGTTACCAAAAATGGAAGATAAAAAAGCCAACATAGCAATAGCACTCGTTAAAGCTAAAGCATAGATGGGTACTCCTCTTCGGTTAACAACAGAAAAAACTCGAGGAACATGCCCTTCCTTAGCTAGATACCAAAGCATTCTGCTACCAACATACATACTTGAATTTGCTGTTGATATGACCGCAATAAGAATGACCACGTTCATAATCATTGCTGCAAACGCTTTATTGTATTGTTGAAACACTAAGGTAAAAGGACTCGTTACCACATCAGAGCTAACCAATTGTGATGCAGTATAGGGAATTAACAGGCTGATAATAAAAAGTGATAAAATGAAAAATATGAGAATACGCCAAAAGACCATTTTTATCGCCTTGGGAACCGTCTTCTCAGGCTGTTCACTCTCTCCTGCAGCAACTCCAATTAACTCAGTACCTTGAAAAGAAAAACCTGCTGCGACAAAAGCACCAAGAATACCAATCCATCCACTATGAAACGGAGCATCACCAATGCGCCAATTTTGAAAACCACCTGCTTTGTACTCTGTGAAACCAAAAACCAAGAAAACACCGGTGACAATAAATAAAATAATGACAAAAATTTTGATAAATGAAAGCCAATACTCCATCTCACCAAATGCTTTAGTGGATATTGCATTAAAACCAATAATCAAAAAGAGAAAAACAGAACACCAAAGTAATGATGAACTCTCAGGAAACCAAAAATGCATGATTAATGCAGAAGCAGAAATTTCTGACGCGATATAAATGGCACAGCTATACCAATAATTCCATCCCAGCGCATACCCTAAAGATGGGTCGAAAAAGCGCGCGGCATAAACATAAAATGATCCACTAGTCGGCATGAATGCCGCCATTTCACCAAGGCTAGCCATCAAGAAATAGACCATGATTCCCATGATCAAATAGGCAAACAAAGTACCACCAGGCCCCGCCACGGATAAAGCATTACCACTCGCTAAGAAAATACCCGTTCCAATAGAGCCACCCAAGGTGATCATTCCCAATATACGTGCATTGAGCTTTCGTTTCAGCACAGGCTCTTGAGCTAATTCGTGCATCATTCAATCCTTGATTCCAGAGAAAAATCATCCGGTGTTAATAGTCACTATTGTTTATCTATTAATCATTAAAAATCCATTAATCATTAAGGAATTCACAAAGTAGACGCTGAAAATGATGAGTTCCTTGTTCTTTTGTCGGAGAGAAGCGACCCGTCTCATAAAAACGCGAACGAATCCCTCGTTGAACTGACTCGACAACTGCCTCGTCTTCACGTTCCACTTTATCCAAATCACCGCCAGCACCTTTACCTAGCTTAGATTCATCAAGAACGTACGTTAAGAAGGAAACTTTAGTTAATTCAGGTCCCATTGGCTTTACTACATTGACAGAACATCCCCACGGATAAAAGTTAAGCATGGTATTTGGAAAAATCCAATAATAATAAGCAGCAACTTGTTTGCCATAATCAGGGGAATCCTTAGGCAAATCAAAACTTTCCTCACCAGGACTGGCTAGCGCCAATTGCAAATTACAATAGCGATAAAGTTCTGTGGTATAAGTGGTACAATCAATCACTTTTCTTAACGAATGATGGACAAAGGGAATGTGTAATGCTTCGAGATAGTTTTCACAATACAATGCCCAATGCGCTTTAACTAAGTAATCACGTGAACGATTGCTGTCGAGACGCATTTTTTCCATGGGTAACCAAAAAAGGCGTTCCTTAATATCGACAAACACATCCTTAAAAGATATTTGCGGCGCTAATGAAGCAAAAAGAAAGGGATCAAGACAATCAAATGGGATCTGCGACAAATTGTCCTGCGCCGTTGGAAAATTGCAGGTCTTCTCAAATTCAGGCATATGCAGAAGTTCACCACATAGATTAAATCTACGTCCATGGTAGGAACATTTAATTTTCTCGGCAGAACATGGTGCATCAATTAAGATATTCCCTCTATGAGTACATACATTACTGAGACAACGAAAACGGTCTTGTTCATCTCGCACAAATAATAAAGGTTCATCCAACAATCCTGGCAATAAGGTAAAAGGCACCAGTTGCCCCTCTAACCGCAAGCTTTCTGTACTGCAGCAAAATTGCCAAGTCCTGGCAAATATCTTTTCTTTTGCTTGTTCGAAACATTCCAAAGACGTATAAAAATGTGCAGGTAAAGTAGCGGCTTGTGCGATATCAGGATCGACGTAAAACTTATTCATGATCAACTTCCTTATAAATATTCCTGTCTTTACTTATTGGCCAGAGCCACTTTGGCGATATTAAAACACCAATCACTTTGCTTATCCATATCTTGTATTATCGGAGTCAATCACTGCTGACAAAAACTGTCAGTACGATCCTTTAAACTCTTATCTCCGTTAAATCAAAAGGAGTTTATTATGCATCTTGATCCAAATTTAATAATTTTTTACGTCGATAATCCTCTAATAAGTACACCTTTTTACGAAGGAATACTTAAGAGCCAACCCATAGGTTCATCACCTACTTTTGTCATGTTTGTATTGAAATCAGGGATGCGTCTTGGTTTATGGTCGAAACACTCTGTTGAACCCCATGCTACCCTGCTTGGCGGGGGAAATGAGCTGTCACTGCAAGTACAAGATGATCGCGCAATTGATGAGCTTTATGCACTTTGGCAACAACAAGGAATACAAATTGCCCAAAAACCAACAATGATGGATTTTGGTTATACTTTTGTAGCACTTGATCCAGATCAGCATAGGATTCGTATTTTCTCTTTGAATCCGCAATTAAAAGAGGCTTAATCACTAATCTTCTACAAATTCCCAGAAGCTCCCCCTCCCACGTGAGAGAGGGTCGGAACGAGGGCATCCCTCATTCGCCCCTGCAGTCACCTTCTCCCTTTTAGGGAGAAGGGATTTCTTGACTTAATTTTTCAAACGCATGTCAGCTGAAAAAAAGTCTCAGATAATTTATTATTACGCCAAGAGAAAAACGATTAAGGGTCTGCAATGAATATATTGGTCACTGGTGCATCAGGTTTTATTGCCTCTCACATTGTAACTGATCTCATTGCCGCCGGACATGCCGTTACATGCTGTGTCCGTGATGTTGCGTTTACGCAAAAACTATTCTCCACAACACGTGTCATTCGCTGTGATTTTATCCATGATCAATCCATCAATCACTGGAAAGAACGTTTACAACAGATTGACCTGGTAATCAATTGTGTAGGAATTCTCTACCATCCAAATAATAAAATAATATGGTCGATTCATTATAAGACGCCGAAAGCATTATTTGATGCATGCGTCCAGGTCGGAGTAAAAAAGATTATACAAATCTCTGCTCTTGGTGTTGAGACATCCGATGTAGTTTATGCTCAAAGTAAAAAAGCGGCTGATGACTATTTACAAACCCTCCCTATTCCATCAATTATTCTTCGCCCCTCATTGGTTTATGGACGCGGCTCTTATGGAGGTTCTTCTTTATTTCGTGGTCTTTGTGGATTACCTTGGATTACCCCTGTACCGGGGCACGGGACACAGGAATTTCAACCCATTCATGTTGAAGACTTATCTAAAGCCATCATCAAACTCATGGAGCTTCCTTCAGAACAGAATTTGCTGTTACATGCTGTAAGTGCCAAACAGATTAACTTAAATAATATCCTAACCCACATGCGCTCCTGGCTGGGTTTTGCCAAATCAAGGTTATGTTTTGTGCCTGTAACACTTATCCGACTTGCATCATTTATTGGCGATTTAATCCCATACTCTGTCTTGAATACGAACTCTTATAAGTTACTTGTGCAAAACAGCATTACAAGCTCGGAAGAAACACAAACGTTTCAAAACAAAATTGGTTTTACACCACAAGCATTTCCGGAGGGAATGTATCGCCATCCCAGCTCCATTCAGGATCGTTGGCATGCGCGACTTTATTTTCTTAAACCCATTTTAAAATTTAGTATTGCATTTATCTGGTTATTTACGGCAATCAGTTGCCTGTTTTTCTACCCTAAAGCAGCCTCTTATGGACTTTTGGCGCAAATTGGGGTGAACGCATTCTGGCAACCGATTTTATTTTATGGCGCGAGCATTCTTGATGCAGTTATTGGTTTGGCTGTGTTGTTCAGCAATCAATTAAAAAAAATTACCCTATTACAAATCCTTATTATTTTAGGTTATAGTGCTCTATTAACGTGGAAACTTCCTAATTTATGGTTTGAACCGTTTGCGCCTTTAGCGAAAAATATTCCACTTTTGGTTGCAATATGCATTTCTTTAGCCCTGGAGTCTGATCGATAATGCTCTATTTTTGGCTCAAATTTATTCATGTTATCAGTTCAACTATTCTCTTTGGCACGGGTATAGGAACTGCCTGTACCATGCTGTACGGACATAGAACTGGTAAAACTGAAGTGATTGCAGCAACAACACGCTATGTTGTGCTTGCCGATTGGATCTTTACTGGAACCTCTGGTTTTATTCAACCAGTTACGGGATTATGGATGGTCTATTTAGCCGGCTATGCATGGACTTCTTTATGGGTGATGGGATCAATTATTGGCTATTTAATCGCAGCGTTTTGCTGGTTTCCTGTGGTGTATCTCCAGATTAAAATGCGCGATTTTGCCACGGAGGCAGAACAAAAAAATACCCCCTTGCCCCCTATTTACTTCCGCTATTTTAAATATTGGTTTTGCTTAGGTTGGCCAGCATTTATTAGTCTGATTATTGTTTTTTACCTAATGACCAATAAACCTGCTGGTTTTTAAAAAGTGTAGCCTGGATGAAGCGAAGCAAAACCCAGGCTACGATTCCCCAAAAACCGCTATTTCTCTTTTTAGCGTGTACATTATGCAAAATTAAGTTATTCTCAATAAGGGATAATTTCTAATTAACATGGAGCATTTACAATGCAGCATCTGACAAAAATTTTGATATTAATATTTGGTTTTAGTTGTGCTTCCACGAGCTTTGCAAACTCAAATACCCCAGAAGCACCTGTTTTAGGTAAAACAATAACACAAGCAAAGCAACAACAGATGACCCCGAAACAAGCGCTGCAACGCTTAAAAGATGGAAATCAACGTTTTTTAACCAACACCCAAATATCAAGAGATTATTTAAAGCAAGCACATCAATCCTCTTATGGACAATACCCATTTGCAGTAATTCTTAATTGCATGGATTCACGTAGTGTTCCTGAATTCTTTTTTGATCAAGGTTTAGCTGATTTATTTACCTTACGCGTCGCCGGAAATGTACTCAATGATGACATTCTAGGCAGTATGGAGTTTGCCACTAAAGCAGCGGGCTCTCGTCTTATTGTTGTCTTGGCACATACGTCATGTGGTGCCGTTGCTGGTGCATGTGATGGGGTTCAGCTAGGACATCTCACCGATGTTTTAGACAAAATTAAGCCTGTTGTGCAAATGAGTATGCAAGAACAGGGAACAAAGAATTGCAGTGAACCCAAATTAATTGATGCGATCGCTAAAGCGAATGCTTTGAGAGTAGTCAAAGAAATACAAGAAAGAAGCCCAATAATCAAAGAGTTAATTAGTAAAAAACAAATAGGAATTGTGGCGGGACTACATGACATCAAAACAGGCAAGATAGAATTTTTTGAAGAAAAGCGTTCTGTCCCTAATTAAAAAAGTGTTTTGTAGCCTGGGTTTCGATACGTTTTACCCAGGCTACAATCACCAATCAGGACATTTTCTTTTTTAGTGTATCCATTAAAACATGTTCAAATTGTTCTTGATTTACGGAAGTACATACTCGTACCGTGTTACCCTCATTATCCACTACTGTAGTCCCTGCCCGCTCTTCTGGGCTCAATACAACACGTAATTTTTTATTGCTGGATTGAACAATTGAATCATCATAGGCAATTACCGCCGAGAGTACATCCCAAAAATACCACTTGTGTTCAAATATTTCGGCCTCATTGTGATGAAACAATTCATAGAAAAAATGATTGGCGAGATTCGATTGGTTTTGTTTCAGTTTCTGATAAAAAGCTTTGGTTACGGGAACCTGATTGGTCACATCCAGGCCAACCATGGTGATAGGGATTCCAGAACGAAATACTTTGTCTGCAGCATAAGGATCAACATAAATATTCCATTCTGCAGTATTATTTTTAATTGAAGGCTCCACCTCTACTATGTTCCCAGGGCTATCCACTGCCCCACCCATGATATAAATCATTTTAATTTTATTTTTTAGTTCTGGCATTTGGGTCACAAGCTCACCCAGATTGGTTAAAGGGCCAATCGCTAAAATCTCAACAGGCTCTTTTGCGCTTTTTAAGGTGGACTCCAACAATTGAATTGCAGTCTGCGAAGATGTTACTTGAACTTGTGGCAATAAATCAGCAGCCCCGACTAAATTATCAGCGAGTTTACGTAACCAATCAGGAAATTGATGCGTTCCAGCCATAGGTGTCTCACGACCACAAGCCAGTGGAATGTGTTCATGATGCATCAAGGACAACAATCCAGCAACATTTCTTAATCCGGCGGAACAATGAGCCTCCCCGGTGCCCACTACAGCAATCGCTTTAACATCAATATCTTTTTGTGCTAACAAATAAAGAATTGCCAATTCATCGTCCACCCCCACATCCGTATCAATAATAAAAGGCCTCACCGCATTTGCCAGAGACAAGCACAAAAACAAACTGAATAAGACAAAAGCTTTTACTGCACAATTCACGATAAAACCTCCTTTTCTGCATAGAGTTTTTTAATAGTTAATACGGCGATAAAACACAGCATTGCACTCAGCATGAGATAAAAACTCGGCGCAAGATTGTTGTTTAGTTTCTCAATTAAATAAGTAACAATGAATGGAGTTAAACCTCCGAAAAAGGCAAATGCAAGATTATAAGAAATAGCAATCCCAGTATAACGAATTGACACAGGGAATAGCTCAACCAGTAAGCTGGGATAAACCATAATGGAACTACTCAAAATAGCAAAAATAGCTAAAGAGGTAGTCAATGACCATGTAGTTTGCTGGGATAACATAATAAATAAAAAATGGCTTAATAAAATAAACCCAACTGCGCCGATTAAAAGAACTAGCTTACGGCCCACTCGATCAGCAAACCAGCAAAAAAATATCAATAACAAGGAATAAAAACCCAAATTAATCGTATTAAATAAGGTCGCTTGCTGTTTTGGATAAGCAAGGATTGTTGAAAGGTACGTAGGCATATATAAGAATAACAAATTAATCATGACCGAACCCAAACACGTTACCCCAATGCCTTGCAAAATCTTTCGCCAATACAAGGTAATTGCTTCAACAAAAGGCACGCGCGTACTTTCGGATGAGTTCTTAAAAGCAAGAAATAATGGGCTTTCAGCCAATCGTTTACGGATGTAGAAACTAAATATTCCCAGCAGTCCGCCAAATATAAACGGAATGCGCCAACCAAAGCTTAATAATTGAGCTTTTGAAAGTTGATTCGTTAAGATTAAACTTATCAGAGCCCCTAGAAAAATACCTAAATTAAGAAAAGAAAAGATAACACCACAAGCAAGCGCTCGGGAACGAGGATTGACATGCTCACAAGTAAACGTTAATGCACCTGGAATTTCTCCACCAATCGATAATCCTTGTAATAAGCGTAAAAAAATCAAAAGGATACTCGAAAAGATGCCTATGTGTTGATAAGTAGGTAAAAACCCAATAAGAACCGTTGGAACAGCCATTAGGATAACTGAAAAAACAAACGTTTTCTTGCGACCGTATTTGTCCCCAAAATGACTAAAAGCAACCCCACCTAAAGGACGAATTAAATAGCCAATCGCAAAAACAGCATACACACTCATCAGTGACGCCAATTTGTCAGTTTCCGGAAAAAAAATCTGGCTGATTATTGGTGCAAAAATAACGTAAATGACAAAATCATAAAACTCCAAAGCACCACCTAAAGAGGCAAGAAAAATAATTTTTCGTTCACTCGAACTTAATTTCAACTCTTGCATTTACAAATCCTTGTTTTATAGCAAAGCAGTAAAATATCATAACTTTTCATTGCTCTCATGAGTTTTTTTAAAACAAGCTTTTGTTATCATTCTCATTTTTATAAATTCTTCTAGAAATAGTTCTTTTTCTTGAGTTCGAGTATTATCAATGGAAGTAATATATTGTTCTGCACCAACAAATGAAAAACCATTCCATTTCTCAGCAAATTATTCAACGTGTTGAAGCAACAGTTACTCAAGCTCATCTTGATGCTTATAAAAAAGATGGTGCCGTTTGTGTTCGTCAAATGCTAAGTTCTGAAGAAATAGAGTTACTGCGTGAAGGCATTGAGCTCAACCTCAAATCGCTCAGCCATAGGGCCAAAATAGCCAGCAAAAGCGATGATCCAGGACAATTTATTGAAGACTTTTGTACCTGGCAAACGAACCCTCATTACCAACAATTTATTTTTGAATCACCAGCCAGTCTTCTTGCAGGCAAACTCATGGAGAGTAAAAAAACTCGACTGTATCATGATCATCTTTTAGTTAAAGAACCAGGTACTCGACAAAGGACACCCTGGCATCAAGACCAACCTTATTACAATGTGGCAGGGAGGCAAAATTGCAGTTTATGGATACCTGTTGATCCAGTACCGCGTGCGTCCACTTTAGAGTTCGTAGCGGGTTCTCATTTAGGACCATGGCTCATGCCCCGCTCTTTTATGGATAATCAAGCCAAATGGTTTCCGGAGGGAAGTCTTTCTGAACTGCCCAATATTGATGCGCAACGCGAATATTATCCCATCATAAGTTGGGAAATAAATCCTGGTGATGTTGTTTGCTTTCATATGCTCACGCTGCACTCTGCAAGCGGGGTGCATTATCACCAAAGACGAAGAGTATATTCTCTACGATTCCTCGGCGATGACATAACACATGCGCCAAGACAATGGATCACATCACCTGATTTTCCAGGGCTACTCGAACAGCTTCCTGCAGGTGTGCCAATGGAACATCCTCTATTTCCTGTAATTTGGGAATGCTGAACTGATTATATCTAGTCTGGGTTCAACGAAAGTGAAACCCGGGTTACAGTCCTTCAGACCTTCATCCAGGCTATTCTAAAGCTGACGCCATTGTTGAACACTTACTATTAATTCGGCATATGAATTACATAAGTCACTACGCCCCAAATCACTAAATCTTGTCCATCTGTAATATCAATTGGTTTGTACTTTGGGTTTTCAGGAAGAAGCTGCACGCGTCCGCCAACTTTAGATAAACGCTTCACAGTTAACTCACCATTGAGCGCTGCAATCACAATTTTTCCATGCTGTGCTTCAAGACTCTTGTCCACAATTAAAAGATCACCCGAATGAATTCCTGCATCAATCATCGAATCTCCGGTCGCAGTAAGAATAAATGTCGCGGCAGGATGTTTTATTAATTGTTGATTTAAATCCAAATAGTGTTCAATATAATCATCACCTGGAGAAGGAAACCCTGCTTGGACTTTGCTGGAATACAGAGGCAATTGATATGTTTTAGGTTCCTTTTCCAATAGGTCGTGAATTTCCGGAAGACGAGAAAGGGGAATCCGTATTGCTTTAGTTGGCTCTAATCCATATTTCCCCCTACCTAAAGGGCGCCCAGCTCCTTCTCGTTTACCTCCACGTTGACTCATCATGCCTCACATTTGATTTTTGCAACAAAAATCAATGATAAGAACATATTAATTCATTGTAAATATGGTTATAAACATTATCATGAAATAAAATTTTACAACAAAAAATTCTGTTTTTTTTCTTAAAAATAAGCAATACTTCTTTCTGAATAAATCGTGGTAAAACCTATGGTTAAAATAAGGCCTTTCCTTAAATGGGCAGGTAGTAAATATAACTGCCTAGAAAAGATTATTCCCTTTCTTCCTCCGGGTAAACGCTTAATTGAGCCCTTCGCTGGTTCAGGCGTTGTGTTTATGAATACGCATTATTCCTCCCACCTGTTGGCAGAAAGCAATCAAGATTTAATTTATCTTTTCACTACATTGCAACAGCAAGGAAGTGCATTTATTAAGCTCTGTGAAGCCTATTTCAGTCCAGAATTCAATCAGAAAGAAAAATATTATCAAATAAGATCTGATTTTAATGAATCGGCTCATTCACCACAAAAATCAGCTTCTTTTCTTTACCTAAACCGGCACGGTTACAATGGATTATGCCGATATAATTCTAAAGGGTTTTATAATGTTCCATTTGGCCTATACAACAAACCCTATTTTCCCCAGAAGGAAATGCAGCTTTTTCATCAGAAGAGCCAACATGCGGAGTTCATCCATCAAGACTTTAGAAAAACATTTGAAAACGCCGAACGCGGTGATGTCATTTATTGTGATCCACCTTATGTACTTCTTTCAGAGAAATCACACCATTTGCCCTACACTAAAAAACTGTTTACTACAGAAGATCAAATAGAACTCACTGAGCTGGCTAAAGAAACAGCAGCAAAAGGGATTCCTGTCATTCTGTCCAATCACGACACGGAATTTACTCGATACCATTATAGAAAAGCAGAAATCAAGAGCTTCCCAGTATCACGTTTTATTAATTGCCAAGGCTCACTACGTCGGCCAGTAATCGAGTTAATCGCCATATTTAGCTAATAATTACATGAAGGCTAGGCGGCTTTGTAGCCTGGTGGCTTGCAACCAGGATTAATAATCGACAACACCTGGTTGCAAGCAACCAGGCTACAATTTAATTAGTTGGATGGTCTTTATGATCTTTGATAAAGAACGCAAGAATCGTGACGAGTAATAATGAAAGAGGCAATATAGATAAAGCAACCTGATAATCTACCACAGTATAGATATGCTCCCCTTCAACAATACCACTATCACCAAAAGTATCCAGCAATTTACCAACTAGTGGTTGGAAAACGACCCCACCAAGGGTGACTATCATATTGGTTGCCGCAAATACCGTACCTGATAATTGAGCACCAGTACATTCTTTGGCCATGATAAATACAATAATTTCCGTGGCGCTGAATACACCATACAAAAACAAGAAAACATTCAAACTAAAATAAGATAAACCAGGCCAGTACAAGACAATGCTAATACAAATCAAGGCAAAAATTGCCCCTAAAACCAAAGGCAACAAACGTCTTCCCGTACGATCCGATAAGTAACCTGCTATAGGAGCACCAACTGCCCAACCTAAAAAAACGGCGGAAACTGTTTTCGCTGCTTCAACTTTAGTCAAACCATGTGCTTGCTCTAAATAAGTCTTTCCCCACAACTCACCAAATACGGACAAAGAAGTATACAAACAAGCACCGACAAAACCGATAACCCAAACCTCTGGAGCCATTAATACTTTAAGAACATTTTGAAAGAACTCTGGCAAAGGATGTTTATTCGGCTGATGCCCTTCAGGTCCATCACGAACCACAATAAACATCAAGACACTCAAACCGGCGCCTACAATTGCTATCGAAAATAATACCTGTTCCCAGCCCATGCTCTCAGACCATTCAGTAATCTTCACTTCACCATAGACCAAGCCTAACATTCCCAAGGTTGTCATCAGACCTGCGACTAAAGAAAAGTAACGTCTGGGTAACCAATGTAATGCAAGAGACAAAACCCCCACAAAAGCAAACGAAGAACCAAAACCCACTAGAAAACGTCCTGCCCCAACCAAAAACATGGATGAGGTCAGGGTAAACATCCAAGAACCAACCGTACAACAGATACAGGCAAAAGTTAAAAGCCTTCTGGGGCCAAATCGATCCATCAGCATGCCAACAGGCATTTGCATAGGTGAGTATGCAAAATAGTATAAGGCAGATATCTGACCAAAAGTGGTCGCAGAAATATGCCCCAAGGCAATGCTTAACTCGGTCTGCAAAACACCGGGGATAATGCGTAAGATAAACTCATAGCAATAAAAAATAGCCCCAACAAAGCAGATAAACATACCACAAAGCAACTGTTTCCTTGAAACGATATCATTTAGGTGCATGAGCGTGAGTTTCCCTTAAAAAGAATGTTAATAAAGCCGCAATAAGCATGCTAAGCGGTATAAAAGCAAGTGCAATGCGGTAGTCCGTCATGTTGTATAACTTATTAACATTATCCACAACCAAAGCTGAAGATACTGAAGCACCACTTCGTAAGGAATAACTGAAATCTAATAAATGTCCTACTAAAGGTTGCAATAACATGCCACCGAGCATGACGATCATATTAGTAAACGCCATCGCGGTACCTGCTGCTTCTCCAGGACTCAACTCTCTTCCAACTGCAAATACGATTGCTTGGGCACTATAGAATAACCCTAAGAAAAACATGAGTATTTGCACGTTCGTTTCCGTCAGGCCAGGGAAATAGAGAATAACCAGCATCAGAACCGTTGCAATGCTAGCACCTAAAAACATCGGTAGCTTTCTGCGCGCTATTCGGTCAGAAAAATAGCCCATCAGTGGCGCACCTACAGTAAAACCTAAGAAAAGAAGTGAGTTCGCTAAACCAGCATCATGCGCTGATAACCCATGAGCATGTCTTAGATATGGGATACCCCATAATTCAGCAAAAACAGTTGTCGGTAGATAGACCATGCAACCATACAATCCGTTAATCCATATCTGTCTATTACTGATGATGATACTTAAATCGACTAAACCTGTTTTAAAGTCAGAAACGGTACCACTTTGTCTGTGTCGACCTTTTTTATCGTGAATTCCTAACCATAAAAGAAAGGTTAATACAATTCCAAAAAAAGCTGTGATGTTTAAGGTTTTAATCCATCCAAATCGAACAACAAATATTTCTAAAAAATTATCGCCGAGCATGGCGCCAACAGTTCCTAATGCCGAAGTGATACCAGAAACCATAGCGAGCTTATTTTCAGGTAGCCAAATGGTAGCGAGTTTTAATACCCCCACAAATGCAAATGCAGAACCTAATCCAACTAAAAAACGTCCTGAAGCGGCAACCCAAAAAGAGGTTGTTCCTGTGAATAAAAAAGTTCCAATAACACAGACCATACACGCAAAGGTTAACAATCTTCGTGGACCATATCGGTCCATCATTATCCCTACAGGTAATTGCATAGGAACATATGCATAATAATATATAGATGAAACGTGCCCAAATCCTGTGGCTGATAAATTAAAATGCTCGCGTAGAGCAGTTTCCATCGCACTAGGTGCTATTCGAAGCAAATATTCGTAACTGTAAAACAAAGCTCCAAGACCACAAATAAGCCATCCAATTAATGCGTAATTTCTACGGTTTTCAGAAAGCAAGGCAATCTCCTTAATATTTGTAAAGCAAGGGTATGCACTGTCCCAAATTTCAACAGTTACACCTCTTATCTTTATAATTTACCTATTGTTACCCTGAATGTAATCAGGCAGAGCTCATCCGGCATATTGCTACACCTTGAGGTACCTTATTGCCAAGCAGGATGCTACTTTTATTCTAAATTACTACTCATTTGATTTGCGCCACTTGCTATTGCAGCTTGAGCTACAGCAGCAGGAACTCGTTCTCTTAAACGAGGATCTATGGGCTTGGGAATAATGTAGTTCGGGCCAAACTCCCAATGCGTAACACCTGGGTAATTATCCTTTACTACCTGGGGAACGGGCTCATGCACCAGTTGACGAATTGCTTCAACTGCAGCAATTTGCATTGATTGATTTATACACTTGGCACGTACATCCAACGCGCCACGAAAAATATATGGGAAACATAATACATTATTAACCTGATTAGGATAATCACTGCGTCCAGTCGCAATAACAATATCATCACGTACTTCAAAAGCCACTTCGGGTCTAATTTCCGGATCAGGGTTTGATAAAGCAAAAATAACAGGGTTAGGTGCCATTAATCTCAATAAATCAGCATCTAATAAATCAGGCTTGGCAACACCAATAAACACATCAGCATCAACCAGTGCATCTGCTAGGGTCCGGCATTCAGTAGTACGCGCAAAAGCAAACTTATAAGCATTGAGATCAGCACGTCCTGAATGAATAACGCCTTTAGTATCTAGAAGCAACATATTTTCTTTATGAGCACCTAAAGCAACAAGTAACCGCATAGAAGCAATTCCTGCTGCACCAGCACCTATACATACGATTTTTGCTTCAGATAATTTCTTTTGTTGTAACTCAAGCGCATTAAGCAACGCCGCCGCAACAACAATAGCCGTGCCATGCTGGTCATCATGAAATACAGGAATATTCAATTGTTCAATTAAAGCCTGCTCGATTTCAAAACATTCAGGGGCCTTAAGATCTTCCAGATTAATCCCACCAAAAGTAGGGGCAATACGTTTTGCGGTAGCAATAAAAGCTTGCGGATCATGAGCATCAATTTCTATATCAAATACATCAATACCTGCAAAACGCTTGAATAAAACGGCTTTACCTTCCATAACCGGCTTACTGGCGAGAGGTCCAAGATCTCCCAAACCTAATACCGCAGTGCCATTAGTCATTACAGCGACTAAATTTCCTTTATTCGTGTAACGATAAGCATCTTCGGGGTTTTCTGCGATTGCAATCACTGGGGCTGCAACGCCTGGCGTATAAGCCAGAGACAAATCACTCTGAGAGTCAGTTGATTTGGTAACATGAACACCAAGTTTTCCAGGGCTTGGAAACTCGTGATAATCTAATGCGCACTGCTTTAAAACTTCATTATCCAAAGTACTCACCCTCTCATAAAACAAAACTTAAGTTAAGTAAGGCCTAAATCCTACCAACCACGAGCAATTCATTACTCATCCAAAGTGTCACAGACACACAAACATCTGACTATAAAACTCTTAAAGCAATTTTAAGAGAAAAGCCATAAAATGATGAGGATTGAGACATGAATCGAACGACAAGAACCTACAAGCACCGCAAATTAGCACTGCAGGAGCAATCTGTCAATAAGCTATACTTCGAGTGAAGTATATATAAATAGGGCGCAAAAAATTGCGCCCTGATTTCTATTATTCTTTCGTTTGCGCAGAGCGCTGACTGTAACGATCGCGGAACTTCTGCACGCGTCCACCAGTATCTACCAATTTTTGCTTACCGGTATAAAAAGGATGGCATTGTGAACATACTTCAATGTTCAAATCTTTACATAAGGTTGAACGAGTTTCAAATTGCTCGCCACAACTGCATGTAACTTTTACTGTTTTATATTCTGGATGAATTGATGCCTTCATAATACTACTCTCTATAATAATGAGTATCGCCACCTGAACCCACGGTCAAGCACCATACTCGACAAATGACGCAAAACAATAGCAGAAAAACTTCTGTAAAGCAATTTTTATAAAAATAGGAATAAAACTATAGTTATGATGCTTGCTTCTTATTAGCCCTAATAGCACACTGTCTACTATTAATTTATAGACTATAATTTGTATATATTTCGCTCATATGGCAATTATTATGGTAGTAAAATACAAGCCTTTTGACGAATTGGAACCTGAAGTTCAATTACAACTCGGTAAGAGATATCGAGAAAGTCAAATAGATTTTGATAATTCATCCATAGTTCAAAGTGCCACAAGAGTCCTTAAGAGTCTAAAGATTCATAATTTTACCTCAATAATGGTAGGCCCAGATCGAGCGGGCCAAAGTTTTAATTTGGCAAATCAATTAAAAGAAAAAAAGATCGATTTTTCTATAACCGAACCACGTTATGTGTTTTTTTCTTTACCTACAAAATTTGGAGAACATTCAGTTGCGGTAGTAATCGATAAAGCAAATAAAAAAGTGCATATAATGGATTCCTTGGGAGAGGATTACGCAGAAGCAAAAGATCAAATTTCTAAATGCATTGAGCAAGGAGTTTTAAATGGCTACAAAATAACTTGTGCTTCTGGAGTTCAGCAAAAGGATAAAATAAGCTGTGGTGTACATAGTTCTGCAAATATTATTGGAGTAATAACTGGCGAGATACAACCTGAAGATGGGCATAAATTACCTGATCGCTCTGAAGAAGAGGTCATTAAGTTAACTGGCTTATTGAGCATGGCAAATGATGATGAAGCAGCCGACAAACAACAAAATGCAAAGGAATCTTCAATTGCGTATCATCAAAAAGCTGCTTTAAAAGCTGTATTGTTAAAACAAAAGCAAACAAAAGATGTACGTGAATTTCTAAATGCATTAAATCAAGAAATCCCGCCTGACAGTGAATTTATGCAAAGACCTTTGCACGAATTTTTAAAAGATTTTGAAAAAAATTTTCCACGCAACACATTAAATGCCGAATTTAAAAAACCGAAATTTACTGATTTAATAAAGAAATATCCTCCTTTAGATGGAAAATTACGCCATTTATTGGAGAATGAAATTACTGCTTTTTTTCACAAAAAAACTAACCTAGAAAAACTGCAAGATTTTTTTAGGCGAAAACCCTCTCCCTTTATTCTTAGGAAAGAAGCTGCAGAGAAAGAGGCAAGGAAACAAATTGAGGTCGAAATAAGCAGAGCAGATGCAATCCTTAAAGAAAAAGGAGAAGAGGAAAAAGATAAAGTTCGTCTCAAAACGTTAAACGAAGTAGCTATCGAATGTAAAAAAAAAGGAACTAATAATTTTCCTTGCTTAGAAGTCATTAAAAATCTAATAGAAAATAAAAAAACTTATATTGAAACAGGCTACGAATATATAAAAAACGATCCCACCCAACCTCGTTTATTATCCATTAATGGCATAGAACTTCATATTGATCCTTATGCCCCTCTTAATCACGATTATTCTCATGTTAGTTTAATACACGGTTTAAATGGAATTATTGACTCATTCATTTCCCAATATGAAAGAGCAAAAAAAGCAGACCTATTATACGAATGGAGCGGCAATTTCTCAGGTAATTGTCTTGATGGAAGACTAGAATGTGCTTCCAAATTTTTACAAGTAAGAGATCAACCAAAAATGTCACTGCATGATGGAATGCAAGTTTTTTTATCGGAGTATGCCAAAGACTTTGCAGAGGAAAAATACATACCGAAAATTAGGACCTGGGGCGATCTTGATGAGCTTTATTTGGAATATCAAACTGCTTTAGAAAAAGTCAACGCAGGCCAAACCCATCAAATGACACTTTCCCATTTTAAAGAACTATTCTCAGCGGAAAATAAAGACGATTTAGAAAGGGACATTTCTAAATTAGGAAAAGCCAAAAGAAATCTCCGAGCCACCACCACTTGCGGCTGACGAACGTGAGGAAGTACATTCACAGAATCCTCATAGATAACCATGAATTACTCTATTCATCATTTCCTGCCCTATTTTATGCAATATTTTTATCAATTTGTAACAAATTTACAATGATTGGTCTACGCTTATAAAAACTAATGAATTTAGAGGAGTGAACATGAAAAAATTGGAATTGTATAAGCTTGAAACACCAAATGACCTTGATATCAGAGATCGTCGTAAAATTGCTGAGGCGGTTAATCCACTTATAGCGGACACCTTTGCTTTATTCGTTAAAACCAAGAATTTCCATTGGCATATGACGGGATCACACTATCGTGACTATCATCTGTTGTTAGATGAACACAGCGAACAAATTTTTGCAATGGTTGATGTGTTAGCCGAACGTGTGCGCAAATTAGGGGAACAAACGATCCATTCTATTGGACAGATCAAACAATTGCAGACACTTCGAGATGTCAACGAATCCCTTTCTGCAGATGATATGCTGCAAAATCTACTAGATGATAATAAAGCTTTTCTAAAAAACTTACGGAAAGTTCATGAAGTGTGTAGCAAAAGAAATGATTTTGCCACAACAAGTGTCCTAGAAACTTATATCGATGAAACAGAACGACGCGTTTGGTTTTTATTTGAAACGTTACAAAATAAGTAATGAAAACAAAGTAAAAAACCATAGAACGCTTTTGTAGCCTGAGTAAAGACGAAGCCGTAACTCAGGCTACATTTAACTCACATGCAAATCCAATTCAACCCAAACTGGCGCATGATCAGACGGCCTTTCTGCTTTGCGTGGCTCCTTATCAATCACGGATTGTTTGCACAATGCATTGAGTGGCGTACTCAACAAAACATGATCGATACGCAAGCCCCTGTTACGTCTAAAAGCAGCAGCACGATAATCCCACCAACTAAAAACCTGTTCGTCTTGTATAAAACTTCTAAAGCTATCATGCAATCCCAGGTATAATAATTGCGTAAATGCTTCTCGTTCAGCAGGACTTACTAACACTGAGCCTATCCATTCAGCAGGATCATGAACATCGCGATCCTCGGGAGCAATATTAAAATCGCCTACGACTGCCAGATTAGGAAAAACACTCATTTGTTGTTGAATAAATGCTGTAACTTGTTGCAACCAATTCAGCTTATATTGATATTTATCCGAAGTTAGCTCTGAACCATTAGGAACATATAAATTGATTAAACGGATACCCGCAACAGTAACTGCTAAAATACGTCGTTGTGGATCTTCAAAACCAGGGACATCAGTTACAATATCAGAGAGAGGATAACGGCTGATCACCGCAACCCCGTTATAGGTCTTTTGTCCTGAAAATATGACATAGTATCCTTTATCCGTAAACGCAGTCGCAGGAAAATTTTCATCAAGCAATTTTGTTTCTTGTAAGGCAAGAACATCGACCCCAGTAGAGTCAAGCCATTCCAATACTTGCTCTAGTCGTATCTTCAATGAATTCACATTCCAACTTGCCAATTTAAGCACACCAATCTCCTTTGTATTCAATTAACAAAGGAGCATGATCGGACAAGCGTGCTTCGCGAAAAATTCGGGTGTCCACTACGTGCTCTGTAAGACCAGGAGTAACTACTTGATAATCAATTCTCCATCCTACATTTTTTTCCCATGCACGGGCTCTATAAGACCACCAGGTATATTGCTCTTCTTCTTGATTATGCACACGAAATGCATCAACAAACCCCATTGTCCCAAACAACTCATCCATCCAAGCTCGTTCTTCGGGTAAAAATCCTGAGTTTTTTTGATTTCCGCGCCAATTTTTTAAATCGACTTTTTTATGGGCAATATTATAATCACCACATACAATTAGCTCCCGCCCCTCATTTTTTAATCGCATTAAATGCTCAGCGAATTGCTCAAGGAAATGATACTTCACCGCTTGGCGCTCATCACCACTTGTTCCTGACGGTAAGTAAAGCGAGACAATACTGAATTTAGGATAATCAAATTGAATATATCGCCCTTCATTATCACAATAGTCAAAGCCCATACCTTTAACAATACGCTCCGGCTTGTGTCGAGCATAAATTGCCACCCCGCTATATCCTTTTTTTTGCGCAGAATAATAGTCGCAAAAATAATCGCGCGGATAGTACAATTCTTCCGGAATTAATTGCTCAGGTTGTGCTTTCGTTTCCTGAATACAAACAAAATCAGCATTTTGCGTTACAAGCCACTCATAAAATCCATTTCGTGCTGCTGAACGGATACCATTGGCATTAAAACTAATTACTTTCATGTTTTTCACTCAATTTTATTGCAGCTCGAGCCAAACGCTCGCCTAAATGTTTGGCTAAATTGATTTCATCTTCGCTCAAAGGCCGATCATTTGCCACACCAGAAACATGGGTCACTCCATAGGGTGTTCCACCACTCACAGTATCATTTAAAGACGGCACAGAATAAGGGATTCCCAACAAGACCATGCCATGATGCATCAAGGGTAGCATCATACTTAATAAAGTAGTTTCCTGACCTCCATGCATACTAGCAGAAGAAGAAAAAACGCAAGCGGGTTTATCCACTAAATCGCCTGCCAACCATAAAGAGGAAGTACCATCCAGAAAATATTTCAAAGGAGAAGCCATATTGCCAAAACGAGTCGGACTTCCTAAAGCAAGTCCATGGCAATAGCGTAAATCATCCAAAGTAGCGTATGGTGCCCCATTATCTGGGATCGTCTTATCTACCGATTCACAAGTTGTAGATACAGGAGGTACCGTTCTTAATCGTGCTTCAATCCCCACAACACGCTCTACACCACGTGCAATGTATTGTGCTAATTGAGCTACAGAACCGGTACGTGAGTAATATAAAACCAAAATATAAGGATCAGACATCAAAACAGCTCCGTACACTTCAAAAAAACAATAGTATGAGCTTGCTCACGATAACTCAACTGGTTTTTCTCGTTTAAAATTTAAATTCATACTTTAGTGGCCCTTCTAACTTCATTTCAATAAATTTAATCCGCCGATACAAAGAGCCCCCTTGTGCAGGTTTTAATGACCTTAAATCAGCGACAATGTCATCAACGGACTCATAATAGTTATTAACCGACATATTCGCGATAATTTTACTTACAGCACTAACATGATTTCTATGCCAATGCCCTGAAATGACTCGCCCAATAAATGAACCAAAGAAACAACTTTCTTTGGTGTAGTCTATAAGCAATGCTTTAATTTTTCTGTAATTAGAGTCCCCGCCGACCTTATTCCAATTCTTAGTATAAGAATCAGGAAAATCTATAGTAGATTTTGAACGATTAAAAAAAGAGTATGCTTTTACTCCGCCACACGAAAAAAGAGAATGAGAACGAGAATTGACTGAACTAACCGCAGAACCATCTTCGATAAGATCAAAATCTTCACTTATTATTGTAGCAATAGAATGTGAATCATATGACATTTTTTTCTCCTCCGTGAGAGCAGCTGTTTTTAGTCACATCTCAAAATTCCAGATGAATCAGCAAGGGAATTGTTGTAATAATTTTCCTTAATTATTTGACAACGTTTTTCATAACAAACAAATAAAAGCATACCTTAATTTTTAGGACAAAGGCGACTATTTTGAATAATTACTTATTTTTAATGGGATTGAAAATAGATCCTAGATATTTGTAGCCTGGGTGAAGGCGAAACCGTAGCCCGGGATATGAAACCCGGGTTAGGGCTTCGCCTTCACCCAGGCTACAGATTAAAGAATATAACGAGCCAAATCATCATCCGCGACAATTTGTCCGAGATTTTTGTCGACATAAGCTTTATCAACATGGACTGATTCGCCTGATTTATCTGTAGCCTCAAACGAAACAACTTCCAATAATCGCTCCATCACCGTGTAAAGTCTACGCGCACCAATATTTTCTGTACGCTCATTTACTTGCCATGCAACTTCAGCAATGCGTCTAATTCCCGTTTCATCAAAAGTCAACGTTAACCCTTCAGTCGACATCAAAGCACTGTATTGCAAGGTCAACGATGCATTAGGCTCAGTAAGAATACGGACAAAATCATCTACAGAAAGAGCTGACAACTCAACACGAATAGGTAATCGACCTTGTAATTCAGCAATCAAATCAGATGGCTTGGCTACATGGAACGCTCCCGATGCAATAAATAAAATATGATCAGAACGAATCATGCCATATTTAGTTGTAACCGTAGTTCCTTCAACCAAAGGTAATAAATCGCGTTGTACCCCTTCACGTGAAACATCACCACCGCCGCCATTTTCAGCGCGTCGCGCGACTTTATCCAACTCATCAATAAAGACTATACCATTTTGCTCTACATTTTCTATAGCACGGATCTTAATATCATCTTCATTAATTAACTTGGCAGCCTCTTCTTCACGTAAAATTTTCATTGCCTTAGCGATACTCATCTTGCGTGTTTTGGTTCTATGAGTCCCCACTTGTTGGAACATCGATTGTAATTGACTCGTCATTTCTTCCATGCCTGGAGGAGCCATAATTTCGATTCCCATAGGCGTTGCAGAAATTTCAATCTCGATTTCATTGTCATCGAGAATTCCTTCACGCAATTGTTTGCGGAAAACCTGTCTGGTAGTGCTGTCCTTTTCGCTAGGAGTTAAGCTACCACGTGCGGGCGGTAGTAATACATCAAGAACTCGTTCCTCAGCTGCATCTTCAGCCAAATGCTCCACCTTCTTCATCGCAAATTCACGCTCTTGTTTTATCGCAATATCTGCTAAATCACGTAAAATGCTATCTACATCACGTCCGACATATCCCACTTCGGTAAATTTTGTAGCTTCTACCTTAATAAATGGTGCACGCGCCAACTTAGCCAAACGTCGGGCAATTTCGGTTTTACCCACACCAGTTGGTCCAATCATAAGAATATTTTTGGGCATGATTTCATTGCGCAAAGCCGCATCTTTAATGTTCATGCGTCGCCAACGATTACGTAATGCAATAGCAACCGCTCTTTTTGCATCATCCTGGCCAATAATATATTTATCTAATTCCTGGACAATTTCACGAGGCGTCATCACCTCTCGGATACTCTCATGAAGAGTCATCATTTTACTGTTTTCCGTTGCCATGATTTAATTCTTCTATAGTTAAATTGTTATTGGTATAAATACAGATATCCCCTGCGATAGTTAATGCTTTACGTACTATTTCCATAGCGGATAATTTTGTATTTTCCATCAGTGCTCGTGCAGCAGCTTGCGCAAAAGGTCCTCCCGAACCAATAGCAATTAAGCTCTCTTCTGGCTCGATCACATCGCCATTACCTGTAATAATTAAGGAAGATTTGATGTCTGCTACAGCAAGAACCGCTTCGAGGCGACGCAACATTCTGTCTGTTCGCCAATCTTTAGCAAGCTCAACTGCTGCACGAACTAAATGACCTTGATGCATTTCCAGCTTACTCTCAAAACGCTCAAAAAGAGTAAACGCATCCGCAGTACCGCCAGCAAAGCCAGCAATAATTTGATCTTTGTAGAGACGCCGCACCTTACGTGCATTACCCTTCATCACGGTATTACCTAAAGTTACCTGGCCATCACCGCCGATAACCACCTGATTTCCGCGTCTTACTGAAAGTATGGTTGTCCCACGAAATTGTTCCAAAATTAAATCCTCAAATCAAACCGGAATAACATACATGGGGATGATAAACAAAAAAACAAGGGGTTTCATAATGAATAAATTCTAACTATTTTATGCTGGGACTGTGGTTTTCATAGAGACGGTAGCCTGGGTGCAGAGCAGCGTAACCCGGAGTTACGAAGCACGATTTTCTGCCCCGGGTTACGGCTACGCCTTCACCCAGGCTACAATGATTTACTAAGCAACATTTGATCAGATTAAAAAAGACACGCCATGAGATAAGTTCTCTAACCCTAAGTGTTGTGCAATGCTTTGCCCCACATCAGCAAAGGTATCTCTACGTCCAATAAAACGTCCTTTAAGGCTTGGTCCATAGACTAAAACTGGAATATGTTCCCTTGTATGATCTGAACCAGGGAGCGTAGGATCACATCCATGATCGGCTGCAATAACAATGAGATCATCGGGATTTAATACAGCGTCAAGCTCAGGAAGACGTGCATCAAACTCCTCAAGAGCGCGTGCATAACCTGTTACATCACGTCGATGACCGAATGAAGAATCAAAATCTACAAAATTAGTAAAAACCAAACTTCCTGCAGGAGCGGTTTTCATTGCAGCTAAAGTGGCATCAAATAGAGCCATATTCCCATCAGCCTTGATGGTTTGCGTTATCCCCTGATGCGCATAAATATCAGCAATTTTTCCTAGGGCGATTACTTCTCGTCCTGCTTCTTTTAAATAATCAAGTAATGTTTTTTCTGGAGGTAGGGTAGCATAATCCTTGCGATTTGCAGTTCGTTTAAATGCTCCTGGTTGGCCTATAAATGGACGAGCAATCACACGACCAATCTGATAGTCATCAACTAAAGTGCGAGCAATTTCACAGATATCATACAAACGCTGTAAACCAAAATATTCTTCATGAGCTGCGATTTGAAATACACTGTCCGCAGAGGTATATACTATCGGTTTACCACTGCGTATGTGTTCCTCACCTAATTCCTCGAGGATTGTAGTTCCAGATGCATGCTTCTCACCAAGTACTCCTGGTAAACCCGTGCGTTGAATAAATGTATCAATTAATTCTTTAGGGAAACAAAAAGGTTGCTCTGGAAAATAACCCCATTCAAATGTCACTGGAACTCCAGCTAATTCCCAATGCCCGCTCGGAGTATCTTTGCCTAAACTCTGCTCAACTGCATAGCCATAATAACCGACAGGGTCAGGAAAAGTGGATAACTCAACAAAGCGCAACCCACTACTGGCTAAGGCAGCATGATAAAGCCCTAATTGCGCAAGATGTGGTAAAGTTAACGGACCTTGGCGCACCCCTGTTTTGTCGCACTCGCCACGCTCACAGGCTTGATGAATATGCACAAAAGTATTAGCACCTGCATCACCATAGCGAGGCGCATCCAAACTGGCGCCTATGCCAAAAGAATCCATGAGTAATATACAAACTCTCCCCGTCATCTTAATCCTTAATATGTTGGCAATGTGTTTCTTTTAAACCGAAAAGCATGAGAAAAGCAATTAATAAGCCTATAGGTAAAATAATTGCAGCATATTGATACGCACTAAGTAGATAAACAGGAGTTCCGTCAACCATGTGCATACCACCATGATTTGTCAGTAAATAACTAAACAGATTTTGATATACAATATAACCGCCCTGAGTCAATATCGAAATAACACTAACAGCAGTTGCAGTCATTGCTGGCGGACTACTTTCAGCAACCAAAGCATAACTAATCACTTGTGCAGAAGTAAAAAAACCAAGCAAGAAAAATAAAAATGCCATCACACTATAAGAAACTGGAAGGTAAAGTACTGCAAGCAAAGTCAATAAGGAAGCAATCACACCCATTTTCATAGGCATAATGCGTAACCCCATCTTATCAGATATCCAACCCACCAACGGCGAGCCAATGATCGCACCTAGAAATAACATGCCATTGACCATAGATGCTTGCGCAGAATTAATGTCTAAGCGCTCGACCAAATATAAAGTACCCATCATGGCACCAAATACAGCAATGGCCATGTTCATTAAACTGGCATAAAATGCAGCCCGGATATATTGGGTATTAAAATAGGCTTTCTTAGCAGCTGCAATCACATTAATTGGTTGAGCCACTGGTTTTATTGCGTTTTTAGGTCTTTCTTTTATCCAAAAAAACATCAAAACCAACATGACAAAACCAAGGATTCCTACGTTTTGTACTGCTTGACGCCACCCAACCAAAATAACTAATTGGGTTAAAGGATACTGAGCCAACATGCCTCCAGCCATTGCCATAGTGACTATAGCGCCAGTTACTAGCGCCATCCGCTTTGGAGGAAACCAATGAGATGCCAAACGCACTGGACCCAAGAAACAAAATGCACTGCCAATGCCCGTAATAAACCGACACAATAAGGCCATATAAAAAGAATGAGAGTATGCCAAAAGAAACGTACTGGCGACACATAAAGACATAGCAACTAGCAATGTATTTTTAATCGAAAAGCGGTCAAGAACCATGCCAGCAACAAAAAGAAATAACACATTGGAAAGATAGTAAATACTGGATAACCAAGCCATCTTATCCGCTTGAATCTGATAATCCTGCATAATGTTTGCCGCGATGGATGCAAACATATTCCCCTGAATAAATTCATAAAAGAAAAATAAAGTTGCAGCAAAACACACTATCCAAGGTAATAATGACGACTTAAAAGCATTATATCCTTGAAACTCATCAACCATTTGCATTTTTTACTCCTCAGCTTTATCGCTTGCAATATGTTTCGCGGGTTATCAAAACGGCTATCAAAGCTGCAATCGTAGTTATTGGAAATATCCACATCGCATATTGAAAATCAGCCACAGAATACGTAGTGACTGCAGCACCAGCATGTTGCGCGATTAACCAACCAAATAGAACTTGTCCTACGCCACCGCCGCCCATAATAATTACCGAGGCAATACCTGTTGCCGCCCCGGTATTTTCAGCAGAATTACTTTCAGCAACCAATGGATAGGAAATAACTTGTGTGCTTGTAAAAAAGCCTAAGGCAAAAAAGATAATGCTTAGAGTAAGTTGTGATAAGGCAATATCCAAGAATAAAGGAATGACGGTGATGAGTGTCGCAATAGCTCCTGCTATCATTAACGGTTTACGACGTCCTTGGGAATCAGACAACCATCCAGCCAATGGACAACCAATAACGCTTCCCATAAAAATCAGACTCACAACATTACTCGCTGACATTTCTGGTAAATGATGCACCACTTGCAAATAGCTAGCCCCCCATAAAGCGCATAAAACCATAATGGGCAGATTCAGAAACGAGGTATAAAATCCAGCTAACCAATTTTGAGAGTTAGATAATGCCTTAATAAATCCAGAAATGACTTGTCCCTGATTGGTATTCATTTTCATTGGCGAATCTGCAGGCTTATCGCTTACCACCCAGTAAATCCAAAGTAGTAATACAGCACCAACTGCACCATCAATTAATAATGCCTTACGCCATCCAAATAACTCATAGAGGTAAGCAAAAGGAGTATGAGCCATCATGCCACCAACAAAAGCCATAGTCACTAAAGAGCCTATGACAAGCGCTTGTCTTCTCGGTGGAAACCAATGCGATACCAACACGACACAGGATAAAAAGCAAAATGCATTACCTATTCCAGAGAGAAAATGGCAAAACGAGGCCAGAATGAATGAGTTGGTTAGTGCAAAGCCTACAGTACCCAGCACACAAACAAACATCGCACTTAAAATAACGGTTCGCGTAGAAAAACGATCGAGGATAATCCCTGCAGGAAGAAGGAATAGAATATCCGCCCACAAATAAGCACTGGACATCCAACTTAATTGAGTTGCATCAATACCGAAATCATCTCGTAAAGGCTGATTAATTACATCAAAAATATTGAGCTGGAAGAATTCATATAAAAAAAATAAGCCGGCTGACAGACACACAACCCAAGCCATTAAGTCACCGCGAGGTACGAAGGTACTTGAATTCACTGTAATAGATTGTGACACAGTTACTCCTTATGGCTTAAAAATTGCGCCCGATTATATCAAAACTCTAAATAAATTGGTATCTTTATTGAACAAACTTAGAACGTACGCGCCATAAAGAAAAAACTCATATAAAGTAATCATATTTTTCTAGGATTCTGCTTGTGCTGGACAAGAGTCCTTTGCAGAAACTGGAATACGCATCAAGAAATACGGCTTATCCCCCGCATAAACACGTTGAACTAGAACCATCTTGTTGAATAAATCAGGAGAAATTTTATGGGTCTCACTGGGCTCAATTGCTAAGTAATTTTCTCGATTATTGCGCAACAAACTACACAACTTTTTATGACTTAAAGCAAATTTTGCTCTACCAGCCGAGTAAAACTGCGCTGAAAAGTCTGCTTTATAATCCCAATAAATAAGGTAGCTTCCCGCAACCGGATGTTGCTTTAACCAAACGGCAACTACAGATTTTTGGGTTTTGGATACGGCTTGAGGCATTGCATTAAAGGCAAGGGTTGCTACCAAAAAAATTACCCCGATCACCATGGATAGCCCAATTATGAGTTGCTTTGCTTTTGCTATAGCACCAACACGGTTCCAATATTCGACAAAGAACAATGAAAAGGCAGGAGTACTAGGAAAAACATAGGTGTAAATAATGTTGCTGGAAAATGTAAAAAAGAATAAAGGAACTACCGTACACAGAAAGAAATAACTCAACCACCCATCATTATCTATAAATACCTTGCGCACATTATGTCGGTATTTAACAAACCAGGTAAGTCCTAAAAGACACCAGGGAAAAATGCCACTTGCAGCATAAATCCAAATCATGCCCCAAGGCTGTTTATGCGCATAACCGTATTTATCACCTGACCATCCTGGCTTTAAAAATCGATTAAAATTCTCACCAACTATAAAATAATTTAAAAAGCCAGGGGTACGGAGCTCTGCCCAAATATACCAGGGAAGCGCAATGGCAAGCATTAACAAGATGCCTTTGATCCAAGGCAATCTTTGCCACAAATTACGCCATTCATTGCGTAATAAAACCCAAAAAAAGATAGGCAATCCGGATAACACTACAGCCACTGGGCCTTTTGCTAATAGTCCTAACCCCAGACCTATAAAAAAAACATAAGACCAACGCGTACTGCTATCAACCACTGCATGCCAAAATGCAACCAAGACCAAAGTAATGCAAAAGACCAAAGAGGGGTCCGTCATCACAGTTCCTGCATCAAGGAAAAAATATAAAGTTCCCGCAAGAACTAAAGTGGTAATCATGGCAATAAAAGACCCACTGTGTCTTTTAGCTAAATCCCAAACAAGCCATAGCGTTGCCAAAGATAAGAGCAACCCAGGTAAGCGAACCGCAAATTCATTAACCCCAAAAAGCTGCATTGAAAAAGCAGAAAGCCAGGTAGACAAAGGCGGTTTCGCCCAGAAAGGGACGCCATAATCGTGTAATGGAGTAACCCAGTTCCCCGTTTCCAACATCTTACGGGCAATCTCGGCATAACGCGACTCGGAAACATCATTTAACGGAATAAGGCACATCGAAATGATTCGACAGACAAGCAGAAAAATTAATGCGAATACTGCATTATTAAAAAATTGTTGTTGCAACTGTTTATCGCTTTCGATATTCAAAACAAACCTCTTTAAAAGAACGTCCTATAACAGGCAGGTAATGTGCGCAAAATATATACAAAACCAAGTCTCATATAGTTTCACCACGATTACATTAATTAAGCAATTAATAAAAATGACAGAAATATTACTCATTATTTAAATTAATACAATTTTTTTATGTTTTTCGATAAAAAATAGTTCGATTTTTAACTAAAAAAAGTGGTTAACATAATGAATTTTCACATATTTTCATATAAAGAATAAATTGTATAATGAAAATACATGACGCGCGGTTTACTTTAGTTTACACTGAGACCTTGTAAGAAGATCTTACATTATCTATCCATTGGACATTTGGAGACTAACATGACGTTTGTATTAAAGGACCTAAGTGAATTAAGAAAACATTTTGACGATACCGTTGATATTATATTAAAACGTGAAACTAAAGGAAAAATTGAAGATCTTACTAAAAACCCCCAAAGAAAAGTTGAACTTCAATTTCTTTCCTCAATACTTGCTAAAGTAGAAGAACAAGCAAAAGAAAAAAATGCCAACCTAGTATATCTACAGACCGTTTTTTATGGCGCGATGTATACCGTAATCCAAGACATCGAAAATAATCGCTCAGCGTGGGAATCATCCGGATTACTCAGCAATCGCCTAAAAGACTTAATTGGAATTGATGCTGATGCTAAAGCAGAAGACAAACCTGACTTATATCAAGTTTCTAAATTCCATACCGCACTCAACAAATTTATGAATCAGGTTTTTATAGCTGATGATTCTCGTAACGGTTTTGCAAAAGGACATATGTTGGCTGCTGTCCCAACAGAGACCTTAGACAAGTTGATGCAAACCTCTTATAAACAAGAGCAGGATGCTCAAAAAGCAATTGTTGCTTCGTTTACCGCTGATGGACAAGGCGTTCCTGTGCTTGCTGAGTACAAGCCAGTTAAAAAATCTCCAGCTTCTGCAACCGTTCGCTTTGGTGGCTGGGATAAACTGAATGCGGATCTTGATCAATTAATCAAGGACGAACTTGCTGATAAAAATGTACACAAGATTGAAAAGCTATCAAGTGAGCGTATTGCTCAGTTTCATTTGCTGAACGCGACTAGAGAAACACTCAAAACCTCTGCACTCACTGAATCCGAAAAGGTGGCTACTCTCGCAGGAATAATGCATCTCATCCGTAGGCAAATCAAGGACGTTTGCGACGCATCATATCTTAAGAAAAAAGAAAATTCCGTTGTTTTCAAGGGATTAAGTAAAATCCTTGCCGCAGATGAAGTCACGCCACAAGATACTGAAGCCTTGATTACATCCGCCACTCAATTTGCACAATTTATGACAGTTGGCCCAAAAACAGAGGGCAAAAAAGCAATTCGAGGCAATCATATATTTTCAGCAATCGCTGGCTTTGATTTAAAAGCTACTTTTAATTTACTCATTGATATGATCTTCGCGTGTCGCACAGACTCATTAAAAATAGTCGTTGAAGACTTTAAAAAGGAAACTAAAGGACCTGAAAAAGCGTCTAAAAGTTACCTTGGTGGTATCGCCTCTACTTTAGCATCTTTAGGTGGTCTCTATGCCAAGAAAGAAGATGAAGAAGACGAAGATGAAGATGAGGTACTGGAACATAAGTCTGCTCCTGTAAAAACCTAGCCTTTACTCTTTAAGTGAAGGCTCCTAAGATAAGGTGACTGAATTATTCTTATTTCATCACCTTATCTTTATAAATATTTTAGTCGCTGCGTCACTTCAGATAAGCCATTTAGGTTAATTTTTTGTTACAATGCCATCTTTCTTGAATTTGTTTGTACCCTATACCAATGAAAATTAAATTTATTCTTAAAGAAATATCACTCATTTTAATGCTTGTAGTGATGAGTCAAAATATCAGTTTTGCATTTGAACCGAGTTTTTCCGAAGATGCTGTTAACAAAAGCGACAACATTATCAGCTCAGAAAATCAATCTCTGGAAGAGCACCAGCAGAAGAACAAAGAGCTTAGGAAAAAACGACCTGTAGTCTCCAAAAAAATGCTGTCCATTACCATTGATGATCTACCCTTTGTTGGTGAATATCGAAACTTTCACTTGAACATGATGATCAATACCATGGCCAAGGAACAAGTTCCCGCTACAGGATTTATTATCGCCAGAGAAGTCCGCAAAGATAACTGGGAAATACTCCAAAAATTTCGCGATGCCGGTTTCGGATTAGGTAACCACACCCTCTCTCATGCCAATTTAAATAAAATGAGTACTCAGGAGTACATTCAAGAAATAAAAAAAGCAGACCATATTTTGCATCCGGTGATGACTGAGCCTAAATATTTTCGTTATCCCTATTTGGCGATGAGTTCTGGACAAAAAAAAGAAGACATACTGTGTTATCTTGCACAAAAAAATTACCATGTTGCACCCATTACCATAGATTCCAAAGACTTCGTCTTTAATCAACGTTTGTTATCCGTACCGGAGCTCAATAGACGTGCTTATCTCGATGAATTGAAATCTTTTTATCTTGATTTTATTTGGCAACAAACGCTTCGCGCCGAAGAGAACAATCAATTTCACAATAAAGAGCGAGCACAAATTTTATTGATTCATGCGAATTTGCTTAATGCCTATGTTTTGCCTGATATTATCAATTTGTATAAGCAAAAGGGCTATACGTTTGTCACTTTAGAAGATGCATTAAAAACCTTTAAATATCCAATCCAATGCAGCAGACACTCTGTTCTCGCTCAAAACAAAAAAAGGCCTCAGCCACAAAAAACGAAACGTGATGCAAATATAGAGACCTTTGTTGAATGGGATTAGGAGAAAAGCCCCCATAAACTTTATTCCAGAGGTAAGGCAATTGCTGCGCTTTTTGATAATCAAAAAGCAGCCTGGGTGAAGGCAAAGCCGTAACCCGGATTGCAGATAAAAAATCAGGCATCCCTCTCCCGGGTTCCGCTTCGCTGCACCTAGGCTACAATTTATCAGGCACCAGTTGAGGGCATTTTGGCCAAGAAAGTAGCATTGCAACAGACTTTCATTCAGGAGTGTTGCAGGAACCATTCTACACGTATTACACTTTTCATTCGCTTTCACCTAAACTAATAGATAATGGACTTACTCTAGTTATAAGGGACTGATACTCATGTTAGTTAAAAAGGCTGCTTTTACCTTAATTGAGCTGTTGGTGACCTTACTGGTACTTTGCGTTGCTTTGGTCATAGCGCTTCCAGCCTTAAGTAATATGCTTATGAACAGTCGTCTAACCTCTTATACGGATATGCTAGTGAATGCACTGAATTACGCACGTAACCATGCCCTTAATGAATCAATGAATGTCATGGTTTGCCCGTTTGGCGCAGTACAATCGACCACTTGTGGCGGGAATTGGAGCGCTGGCTGGATAGTGGTAACCCAGCCTGCGATAGGAACCAGTATCTTATTACAAAGCCAACAATTTTCTCCCTCAGATCCCACCCTTTCAGGAAATGTTGTGAGTGTGAGTTTTGATTCTCATGGTATAACCTCCACCCCAAGTAATTTCAAATTTTGTGATAGTCGAGGTGGAACATTTGCACGCTCCGTGGAAGTGTTGGCAACCGGATTTGTCCAGTCTGGTGCAACACCTGGGCAAGCTGTTTGGGACAACAGCGCACTGGCATGCCCTTAATGGAGATTATTTATGAGTTATTTAGGAAGATATAAAGTACAACAAAGAGGCATGACATTAATTGAGGTCCTCATCGCTTTTGTAATCTTAGCTATAGGGATGTTAGGGATAGCAGGTATGTTAATCCTATCCAGTAAAGCCAATAATTCAAGTTATGCCAAACAACAGGCAGTACAATGTATTTATGACATATTTGATAAAATTCGCGCGAATACTCAAGCGGCAATTAATGGTAATTACAATATCAGTAACATCAACAGCAGCGGCGCCCCCGTTCTTCCAGCCGCACCAGGAGCAATGTGCAACCAATCAGCATGTTCGAGTGCTCAATTGGCTTCGTATGATACTTGGTATTGGTTAAGCTTTGACGTGAGTAGACTGCCTAGTGGCAGCGGTTCGATTACATCTGCTCCCGCACCTGGTACAGGAAAAAATACAATCATTACGGTAACCGTGCAATGGGATGATAGCCTGGCACAAAAACTGGTGGGGGCTAGCAGTAATCCATCGCCAACGAACCCTAACTATGTTCAACTCAGCGTACAAAGTCAATTATGAACACTTATACAAAACATCAACAAGGTTTTTCGCTCGTCGAATTAATGATTGCCATAGCGATAGGGCTCTTATTGAGTTATGCAGTAATGGAAGTATATGTCACACAAACTCAAATCTATAAAACAACAAACTCACAAGCACTGATTCAAAGTACAGAAAATGCTATTACAAACTTAGTAACACCTATTATTCGCTCCACTGGATTTGTAGGATGTGGCGCTACCAGCACGGCAATGTCTGATTTAAATGGCGGCGGTTCAAGTCCTATCGGAACACTAAATACCAACCCAACGTTAATTGCCGGTTATAATCTAAATGGTACAACCATTTCGATCTCTCAGGATAATGCGGCCAATGATGGCAGCTCTGCTGATTGGACCCCTGCCCTGGATTCATCTTTGGCAGGGAGTGTAGAAAAGACCAGTGATGTTTTAGTTGTCCTTGGCGCAGCTCCAGGAAGCTTTCCAGTGTCAATAACAGCTATTGATTCAAGTAGCAGCTCCTTCACGGTGGAAAGTACAACTGGACTTAACCTTACAACCGGGCAATTTGCAGCGGCCTCTGATTGTGTGAAGTCCTCTATATTTGTCATTACTGGAATAGCAGGCACTGCCATTTCCCATGCAGCAGGCTCTGGAGAATATGACAATTCGACGTCTACGTTTATTGTCAGTTATCAACCCGGTTCACAATTCATTCCCTTACAGCAAACTGCTTTTTTTGTAGGACAAGGGCAAGGCGGACAAAGCGCATTAATGCGCGGTATCCTGACCTCGGCAGGCTGGTCCATTCAACCGCTTGTTCCTGGAGTTGAAGTCATGAAAGTCGAATATGGAATAGGAGGCAATGGCACAATCTCTCAATATGTCACAGCCGACGCCGTTCCTAACTGGGCCCAAGTATATGCGATTCGTCTGGGCTTTTTAATTGAAGGGCAAGCTTCTTCCGGCAATAAGAATACCACTCAATATAATGTGTTAGATACGGTAGTTACAGTGCCAAATGATAATCGGCTTCGCCACGTATATGAAATCAATATTGCGTTAAGGAATGCAAGCTCATGAAACCTATTTCGCAAAATACAATGCCTGTTTTCTCATCCAAAAATGATACATATTCTATGGATGAGCATGTTTCATTGAGCAAACCCTTGTGGAAGAATGGTGCGAGACATGAGCAAGGTTATATCCTGTTACTGACTATGGTCTTACTTATTATGCTGACTGTTTTAGCCCTTACCGATGTGTCATTAAACACAACACAAACCCGAATCGCTGCCAATGCCACTGACAGTGAAATAAGCTTGGAGAAAACCGAAGGCGCCTTAAACGATGCAATTAATAATTTACTGAATGGAACTTACAACACCAACGATTTTTTAAAAAATAGTAATGGCTTATATCTATTAAACCCCGATAATCCCCCATTATGGACAACAGTTAATTGGTCAAGCACTACATCTGTAATACCCAGTTTCCAAGGTTACTCCAATACACAAGCAAGCTATATCATAGAACAACTTCCCTCGGTTATTCAGCCTGGACAAAATATGAAAACGCCTACTTATGTATATCGAATTACTGCGCGCGCTTTAGGTGCTAATGGCAATACCGCAGTGATGTTACAAAGTACGGTACAAATACAACCATAGGTAAAACTGATTATGAACGATGCACGAAGCAGACATTATGGTAAAGGATTAAAAACTTTGTTATTCATCTTACTGCCATCCTTTGCCATTGCGGCGAGCCAACCTACCTTGAATATTCCTCAAGTTCCATTGATCTTAGCCAGCCCGATTCATCCACAAATCTTAATTGCTATTGGCAATTCAGAATCAATGGATGGGGACTTAAGTGGTGCCATCATGACCGGCTCAGGATCGCTTACTGGCGGTTTAACCTCACTAAGCAATTCCAGTTCCCCGATCAACTATACTGTCCCCGCAGGATTTACTCCTCCAGTACAAGCAGCAAATGGTAGTGGACAAGCGCCCTTTACTGTCAACCAAAGTGGCACACTAGTAGATAACAGCTCCAGTCGTTTAAATGTAGCTAAAGCAGGTATTCAAGCAATTCTCAATACCTACATGCAATCAACTGATTTTGCTTTGGAAACCTACAGTATCAGTGGTGCCAGTGTATTTAACACCTGGGTTTATTACATGTCGCCGCAAAGCGGTAATTTTTCATTCACCAGTACACAGGTTGCAGGAAATACCTACGTCAATAATCCTTGTTACAACTACACCAGTGCCTCTTCTACCGTACAAAGTAATTGCAGCTCCATTGCCAGCTTTTATGGTTCTTCAGTAGTGTCTTCCAATTTATACATGCAAATTGGCTCATCAAGCGACTTTCCCTCAATTAATGATGTGCTTTATGCGGGAAGCGGAATCCCAGGATTATTTCTTACATACAGTGGTCCCTCACCAGCAACCCCCTATCCACCTAATTTTTCTATTAGCAATTACAATAGCGGCAGTGTGTTAATTACTTACTCCAAATCATTGCCTAATATTGGTAGTTTTGGGACAAGCCCTACCAACGCAGGGTTCGTGCCATTTTCCCCACAGGTACTTTATTCTCAGCGCGGTTTTGGATATAACGGCAGTCAATCCGCAACAACAGGAAACATTCTGGTTCCCATGACCAGTGCCGGAACAAGCCCTACCACAGCAAGTATCAATAGTGCCATTGGTGTATTTACGCCTTACTTAAAACCTGAAACGAATTCGACGTCAACTAAAGAAATTAAATCTGCGGCAGTACAATCACCTATTGCAGGTCTCCTCTCAAAAGCTAACTCTTATCTGACAACATTAGGCACTACCAGTGGCAATGGTTGTCCTCAGAAAAAATACGTTATCTTGATTTCTGATGGTCTTCCAACCCAAGATCTTAGTGGTAAGCTATGGCCTCCCTTAGGTAGCGCCGCCGCTACAGGTTATGGTATTACGGCAACTTTTAATACAGATGGTTCGCTTAAAAGCACCAATTGCCAAGCCTTAACTGATGCAATAAGTACAATTACAACCCTAAAACAAAATGGAATTCCAACCTATGTTATAGGACTTGGTGCAGGGGTAAATCCCTCATTAAACCCTCAGGCAGCAGCGACACTCACTGCCATGGCTGTAGCTGGAGGAACCACTAATTATTATCCTGCTACCAGTTCAAACGATCTGGTTAATGATCTGAACTCGATTATGATTTCCATCCAAAATGGATCTTATACCACGACTGCAGCATCGGTAAGCTCTACCCAACTGAGCACCAACAGTGTGGAATATAAAGCAAGTTTTGTATCCAATGATACTCCCTATCTTGACTGGACAGGAAGTTTAGTTGCCTTACCCCTGAACCCCACAACAGGGATTCCAACAGGAGCTACCAACTGGAATGCACAACCACTATTAGATAGCCTGGTTGCTGGCTCAGGATGGTCAACCAGCCGATTTATTGCAACTTGGAACCCTACTACCAACGCAGGTGTTCCTTTTGAATGGGCTAATATAAGCACTACCCAACAAGCGGCGCTTCAACCTTCAGATTCATTGGGCCAGCAGCGGCTACAGTATCTACGCGGAAATACAGCCTTAGAACTTCACAATGGTGGAACCTTCCGAAATCGCTCACATATTCTTGGTGATATCATAGACAGCCAAGTTCTGTATGTAGGCTCCCCATCAGCCCCTTATACCAGCACAAGTTATCTTTCATTTGCTCAAGCACAAGCAAATCGTACGCCAATGGTTTATGTTGGCGCGAACGATGGAATGTTACACGCATTTAATGCAGTAAATGGGCAAGAGGTATTTGCTTTTATTCCCAATGGGGTATTCAATAATCTTGTCTACCTTACTAGCCCGCTTTACAACTTAAGCCATCGGTTTTATGTGGATGGTTCACCTCAATCAGCCGATGTGCAATTTTCTGATAGCACCTGGCATACGATTCTGGTTAGTAGTGAAAATGGAGGAGGCAACAGTATTTTTGGATTGGATATTACCAATCCAGCCAGCGTTGTTAATGAAACAAACTTGGCGAACACCGTACTTTGGGAGTTTACTGATGGGGATATGGGCCTTGGTTACAGCCAACCTCAGATCGCTCAAATTAGTTCGAGTGGCACCACACCAGCAACTTTTGCAGTCTTTTTTGGTAATGGTTACAACAACCCTAATAATACTGCCGTACTGTATGCTATCAATCCACAAACAGGTGCACTGATCAGTAAAATCAATCTGTGCACCGCTGTATCAGGCGCCTGCAGCACGTCAACACCTCAAGGATTATCCTCTGTCGCGGTGGCAAACCAGAATGGCTTTCAAGGGGTTCCCATAACTAATGTCTATGCAGGAGATTTACAAGGGAATATGTGGTCCGTAAATGTGAGTGACCCAAACCCTGCCAATTGGACTGTACGCTTGTTATTTCAAGCAAAAGACTCTTCAGGCACAGCCCAACCCATTACTACGGCACCCGTAATAACCCTTAACCCCAACTTCCCACGCATCCCCGGATTGTTTGCTATGTTTGGTACAGGACAATTACTACAGACTGCTGATCTGCTCAATACTCAAACCCAAACTATTTACGGTGTTTTAGATAAACCACAATCGAGTACTACTTATACACGTACTAATCTTCAACAACAAACTCTGAATTTAGTTTCAACTGCAACTTCCGGGTTATCCGTGCCCGTGGTCACCGCATCCTCTACCCCAGTTAACTGGAATAATAAATTTGGATGGTATACTGATATGATTACCTCCGGACAACGGATTGTTACAAATCCCACAATATTCAATGGTGCATTCATCACCACATTAAACACACCACCACAATCATGTAGTACCGGCTTTTCTGCTATGTTGCTTGAACTCAACTTCAAGACAGGAGGATCATTTCCTAACGCACAAATTACTGGTGTTAGTGCCAATGGCTCTGCCAATAATCAGTATTTATACTCGGGCGTTGTAGGCGTTCAATTGTCCAATAACTTTGCGAATGCACCAACTGTTGTATCGAATCAAAGTAATTATGTCGTTCTGCTGATTACCCAAGCCAATGGCAGTCAGTCGACCATCTTGAATCCCAATAGTACGCAAAGAAAAACTGGATGGTGGCAACTGCAATAAGGATGCAAAAAATGAATCAAACACGAACAAAAGGCTTCACCCTAATTGAATTAATGATGGCCGTACTTATTATGGCCATCCTAGCTACCATAGCATATCCTTATTACGTTAGTTTCTTGCTAAAATCGCGTCGCTCAGATGCAATATCTACCTTGGCACAAGATCAAATTACTCTTGAACGATGTTACTCACAGAACTTCGCCTATAATGCTGCCTGTGCATCACTCCCAACATTTCCGCAAACATCGGCGCAAGGGTTCTACAGTATTACTCTCACGAATCTGGGCCCAACCTCATATACGTTGACAGCGACACCAATAGGTAGCCAAACTGAAGATACAACCTGCGCAAGTATGGCAGTGGATCAAGCCAATGCAAAAACTGCAGCAGACTCATCAGGCACAGCACAAACTATTTGCTGGAATCCAACATAATCATCCAATAAATACTGAAGAAAATAGCTCGCCATGAGTTTAAGGAATGCTGGAGACCAGTGTAAAACGCCAATAACTCAAGTCTCAAAATTTGCTTTACAAAGAAAACTCAATTCTCTACTATCCATCTCAACGGACAGTCCAACTTAAAATAAAATGGAAATTTTTTGCTTTTTTATAGGCATTCTCTATCTATATACCTCACATTATTCCTTACCAATAATCGGTCTACTGATTTTTTATCTCAGCCCTAAATACTCCATAATTTTGTTTTTTATTTTCGGTGTCCTCTTGGCTGGACTGCATCAATCCTTTGTTTTTCCCAAAGGAATAACAAACCTTAGACCTTTTTCGAAATTCGCTGCGGAAAAACAAATATCAGGAGGTGTAGAGCACAAAACCAGAGTGTACACATCAGTACATGAGGATTCGAGCACCGTATCAACAAGCGCTATTGAGGTAATACCAAAGGTCAGTATAGTAGGAACTATTGTCTCAATTCCCAACCAAGACTTTAGCAAAACACAGTTTTTATTAGCCCTTGAGCAATACAATCATCGCCCTGCACAAGGTTTAATTCAATTATCCTGGTATAACAATGCCCCTAAATTGCATTCAGGGCAACGCTGGCAATTCACGGTCAAATTGAAAAGACCACGAAACTATCTTAACCCCGGAAGCATGGATTACGTGAGTACGCTTGCTGCACGTCATATCTTTTGGACCGGTTATATTTTCCCTAAAGACAATAAACTACTTGCTGAATCTCCCTCAGGGTTGAGTTGGCTGCAATTGCGTGAACATTTAAGCAATAAGCTCACTCAATTAGCGCCAAATCAATCCACCGCTGGAATTGTTGAAGCATTAACTTTAAATTTAACGAACCATATTAGCCAGGAACATTGGGATTTATTTAGACGCACCGGCACAACCCATTTATTTGGAATTTCAGGGGAGCATATTGCGCTGATTTCGGGAATGATTTATTGGCTAGTTCGTTGGCTATGGTGCAGAAGTGCCCGCTACTGCTTGCTCATTCCAGCACCTTATATAGCCAGTATAGCTGGACTTATAGCGGCAGTATTCTACTCCTTTTTAGCAGGATTTGCCCCGCCAGTACAAAGAGCGTTAATCGGGTGTTTCTTTTATACAATCTACCGTATAGGAAAACAACGCTTCTCTGCATGGCAGATATGGCGTTATGCGTTGTTTGGCGTTTTATGTATTGAGCCCCATGCAGTATTCATGCAAGGTTTTTATTTTTCCTTTCTGGCTGTTGCCTGTTTGCTTTTAACCCAACAACGCTGGCGATTAAAAGGATATAAAGGAAATTTAGCCTTACAACTGAGTTGCTTAATTGGGCTTATGCCTTTAACTCTTTACTGGTATTCCTATGGTTCAATCAATGGATTTATTGCAAACCTATTCGCTATTCCTTTAGTGGGCCTACTGATTGTTCCCTTAGCATTATGCACGATGACCCTCTGCTCTTGGAATATTGCAAGCCTACTCATGAAACTTTTGTCCTTATTGATTGCCCTACTATTTAAAGGATTAAATTTAATTGAGCATTTAGCAAGCATAAATATCGATGCGTCCATTCCTAGTATTGAACTGGTGCTCATCCTGATGGGAGTGCTATTAATGTGGGTTTTATTACCAATCAAACCTTTTCAATGGGTTGCATGGTTATGGGCACTTCTTGTCTTTTTTCCACCTCATACGGTGCGCCCGCCCGGAGAGGCAATGATTGACATTCTGGATGTTGGCCAAGGTCTATCCGTTGTCGTACGAACCCAAAAACATGTCCTGATTTATGATACGGGAGATCGATTTTTTCAAGGAAATGATTTAGGAAAAATGGTGATTTTGCCTTATCTCAAAACCTTAGGAGTCAAACAAATTGATACTGTAGTCATTAGCCATCCAGATAAAGATCATCGAGGTGGACTCAACTCGCTAGAGAATGGAATATACGTAGCGCAGCTACTAGTCAATGAGCCTCATTATTATAAGCATGGTCAACGATGCCATGATTATCCTCAGTGGAATTGGGATGGCGTAGATTTTCGCTTCCTGCCAATCAAAACTCACTTTAAGAATAAGAATAACAATTCATGCATTTTGCAAATCAGTACAGAAACTGCAACGGTGCTCTTAACTGGCGATATTGAGAAAATAGCCGAAGATTATTTAATAAAAACTTATGGAGACGCACTCGCATCGGACGTTTTAATTGTTCCACATCATGGCAGTAAAACATCCTCTTCTTATCGATTTTTGCTGGAGGTTGCCCCACGCTATGCCATCGCTTCTTTAGGTTTTGACAATCGTTTTCACTTCCCGCATGCTCAAACGTTGACAAGCATGAATTCCTTGAATATCCCCTTTTATAGAACAGATCGCTGTGGTATGGTCCAAATTATCATGCCCATACAAGGGGAGATAAAAAAACCGACTTGTTATAGTGGCCTTAATGTCACTTAATACAAAACAAATCAGTATTTTGTAACCTGGGTTCAGTGTAAGCGGAAACCTGGGAAAAGAAGTGCCTTGATGTCCGGAAACTCGGGTTACGGCTTACCCACACCCAGGCTATAATTGGGAATTCCTATTTTAATTCAATGCCTGAATTTCGGCCGCACTTTTTTTAAAAAACACTATAGTAAAACTAATGGAACAACTGATTGAGTGATTCATGTTAACTAATTCAGTAAAGAAAGAATATTACCAAGCATTACTTGCTAAAAACTCCAAATATGAAGGTGTATTTTATGTGGGAGTTACATCGACTGGAATATTTTGTCGACCAACTTGCCCTGCAAGAAAACCTAAATTTGAAAATTGTGAATTCTTTCATACGGTGCAAGAAGCACTTCTTGCTTCATATAGACCATGTGCGCGCTGCAAACCCTTGTCCTACCCTAATCAGGCATCGCATTTAATTCAAAAATTAGTTGCGGCGGTAGAAGCTAATCCTGAAAAGAGATGGAAAGACAAAGACTTTGCAGAATTAGGAGTTGATACATCAACAGCACGTAGACAATTTAAAAAACGCTTTGGAATAACCTTTGTTGCATATGCACGTGCAAGAAGAATGGGTATTGCCATGAAGCAAATTCGCGAGGGTAAAATAGTGATTGAAGCACAAGTTAATGTTGGATACGGATCAGGTAGTGGTTTTCGTGATGCTTTTTCTAAAATAATGGGTGCAGCCCCTTCACAACGAGACAAACATCATACCGTTTTAAAAGCTTCTTGGTTTGACTCACCTTTAGGACCAATGCTTGCAGTAGCAGATGAAGAAGCGTTATATCTTTTGGAATTCGTAGATAGAAGGGGGCTCGAGCGTGAAGTGGAGCGGCTGAGAAATAAAATGAAAGCAGCCATTATCCCAGGAGAGGCTTCGCCACTGCGTTCTATTGAAGAAGAGATCAAAGCTTATTTTGTGGGAAATCTAAAAAAATTTAATACGCCAATACATATGCTGGGTAGTCCCTTTCAAAAAATGGCTTGGGATGCTTTGACACTTATTCCCTATGGGGAAACCAGAAGTTATGCAGAACAAGCACAAACATTAGGCAAACCAACCGCATATAGAGCCGTAGCTAATGCTAATGGTGCAAACTCACTTTGTATTATTGTCCCTTGTCACCGCATCATCACATCCAGTGGAGAGCTCGGCGGTTATGGTGGAGGAATTGCACGAAAAAAATGGCTCATTGAACATGAGCAAAAAAATAAATAAACACAACCTGAATGTTTTGTAACCCGGATTAGTTTTGTAGTCTGGGTTAACACAGCGGCACCTGGGAATTTAGAGGTACGATTAACTGCAGCTACTAGGATCTACCGAAAAGCTTGGTCAATGAAAAAGAAAACGGAGATGGATTAAAGATGCTATCCACTCCTGAGGTATTCTCTACCTCATCGTGTTCCTCTTCCTTTTTGCTACGAATTGTGGGGGTTGGTGTTGTAGTAAAAGGAGTTAAACGCGGGGGTTGATTTTCGAGTACTGGAGTGAGGATAGATGCTTTAGGCAACAAGTTGTTACTGATAAGTTCTTTAATAAAAGCCTGACTAACAATTAACTCATTGTTATTCAGAGTTACCGTGAAATTGTCTACAGGTACACCCTTTTTTTCTAAAGCAATTTTGAATTGCTCAAGCGCCAACTTCAGGATTTGAATAATCTCTTGAATATCTTTTTCATTGTACAATAAAAGACTGGGCTTAGGACGAATTGTTTTTGCGTTTTGCTCACTGTCATCGCTAAATAATAAAAACTCCATCATTTCTTCTAGATCAAACAAGCAAATTGCAATTGCATCATGCGCAATTAATTCCTCATTTGATAGCAAATCCAGAGGCCTGCTCTTGGGCGCTTTCTGTTTGCTCATTTCGATACTGTTTGGCACAGGCGATAGAGCTTGCAGCATAAACTTGCTACTATCTGAGTACGTTAAATCAGGCATATTCCTCCATCGATCACGGTCATCATGATCCAGCTTTTATGATAGCAAATAGCCCGTATCTCTTTTGACTCTTGCAACTATTATTTACATTTTCTTAACCATTTATTAGAGCTATTTACATCGTTTTCAGAAGAGCACCGGCTCTTCTGAAAACATGATTAAGAGTGTAATGTGCCTCTCTTGATTTCAAAAATCCGATATAAGTTCAAAGGTAATAATAAAGCATGTAGAACAAAAATCGGATAGAGAGTACTCCCAAGAGCATACAGAATAAATGCTACATTAGAGCAGATTGCGACAAGACGTAATGTCAAAATCCTTTTGACATAAAACGTCACTAAAACCAAACAACAGGCAATATAGCCTACAATTTCGATCGTTGATTCCATTTCAACTCCCAACTTACAATCCCTTCATATTCAACATACACCTAGTATGCGTGACTCGCAAGTGGCTTTGAATTTGTGATCTGGATAAAATGAAATGAATCCTGAACAAAAAACAATCAGGAAATAAATAATCAAAATTTAAGCTTCATTTCACCATGCAAGGGTCTGCTTGCTTGAGGCACAATGCGGTGTGCTCAAAACGCAGCATACACCCCTCTTGTCTAACGGATCTCAAGCTAAGGAAATGGCAAGTCCGCCCTCGCCCGCAAGAGCAGTGACAGGTAATATGTGCGTCAGACATAAAACTAAAGCATGTTTACCAACAGTCGTATTGTAAACAGCTCCACCTATAAAGGCTGTGGTAATGATGAAGAAGGAATAGGCGTCATAAACACGCGTTCATTAACAAAAGTGATTGCTTCTCGCTCAAATGTTGTTTTCACTGCAGAAAGTACTTCGTCACGTACCATCGCTAAATCGCTTTTTGACCAATACAATATTTTGAGCTCAATACCGCCCCCATCAATCATTTGCGTTAATAAAATTTGAGTACTGGGGTTTGGTAAAATATAGTTGCACTCCTGACAAATTCTATAGAGTAACGATTTAATCGTATTGACATCATGTACCGCAGCAATTCGGAGCACTATTTCATCACGTTTTTGGGGATAAGTACTTAAATTAGTAATTTCTGATTTAATTAAACCTTCATTAGGGATGCGGATCAAACGATTATCTTTGGTTTTGATTTTGGTTGATAACCAGTCAATTGTTTCTACTGTCCCTTTAATGTCTTTAATGGAAATGACATCCCCCACTTGAAAAGGACGTTCAAATAACAGGAAAACACCGCTAATAAGGTTGGAAGCTGCCGTTTGCGAGGCAAAACTCAATGCGACAGTAAACAAACCTGCAGTACTCAGCAATATGGTTAGTTTAAATCCCATTTCATGTAATGCGGAAACTGAAAACAGCAAAAACAAACCGTAAAAAACCACACGGCTTGACAGCATTGCATGATGTTTTGAGAATCGATTTTCAATGATTTTCTCAACCAAATGACTCATTTTCTTTGCAAGAAAATATCCCAAAAAGATCAAAAATAGAGAAAAAGCGATACGCTCCCAATCCATGTGTTTCAAATATTCTAAGGTGTAATCCATAATTGACTCAAACAAGATACAAGACAAAAAAAATAGTATCAATGTTCACCAATAGATACTATAAACTTTTTTTCGTGCCCAAATTTATTGCCTGACTTACCACGCGAATTATTTCATAAGAACATTTTTACGGTGCACAAGCAGTTAAAATAAAAAACCCACAAGCCTATGCTGTAGGTCAAAAAATCACTCACTTAATTTGTAATTAATAACAAGACTGTTGCAACCAACAATGTCCGTAATTATTGCACACGCGAACAGTTTGACAATAATCGTTATAGTAATAATCATCATTATAGTAAGGAACACCAATGACAACACCGGGTCCATACCAGCCGCCACCCCAGCCTCCATAATAGCCGCCGTGCCAGCCACCGTAACCACCATGATAATAGCCACCATGCCAACCACCACCGTGCCAACCACCACCGCCATGCCAACCGCCACCGCCACCATGCGCAAAACTTGCTCCAGCAGTAAATAGGCCGAGAGCAAAAACTGTAGCACATATGATTTTACTCATAATATTTCTGCTCATGATAAGTTCCTATTTTCAATGTCCATAAGTTAAATTATAGCTTAAATATGCTTCAATAATACTATTACTGCCAATTTTTTGCCATCTTGAATATGCATTTGAAATACATTTAATAAAAAGAAATAATAAGCCGTTTATTTAATGTTTAAGGTGATTAATGCAACTAACTCAATTTACTGATTATTCATTGCGAGCTTTGATTTATATTGCGATAAAACAAAATATGTGCACGATTCATGATATTGCCTGTGCTTATGACATTTCACACAACCATTTAATAAAAATAATCCATAATTTATCTAAACTAGGAGTAATTAAAACAATTAGAGGAAAAAATGGAGGTCTCCTGATGGCTAAAAATCCTGCGGAAATCAATTTAAAATCCCTTGTTTTGCGGCTTGAGCCCCACTTTGACCTCGTTCCTTGTTTTAATAAAGACAAAGCCAATTGTTGCATTGCACCAACATGTAAATTACGAGCAGTCCTTCTTGAGGCTCAAAACGCATTCTTTAACGTTTTAGAACAATTTACCTTAAAGGACATCATTCAAAACAAAATCGATCTGTATCCATTACTCAATATTATACCGAAAGGAGAGCTCGATGAGTCCAATAAAAATCAAACGAATTTATGAGCAACCGGGGTCTTCTGATGGCTACAGAATATTAGTTGACCGATTATGGCCTCGCGGAGTAAAAAAAGAGAAGGCGGATATAGACTTATGGCTAAAGGATGTGGCCCCCAGTAACGACCTACGGCACTGGTTTAACCATGAACCCGAAAAATGGCCAGAATTTCAAGAACGTTACGCTCAGGAACTTAAAAACAAAGAAGAGCAAGTACAAACAATTATTACTAAAGCAAAAAGCCAGACAGTCACTTTGTTATACGGTGCTAAAGACGAACAACACAATAATGCACTAGCCTTGCTTGAGTTAATTAAGTCAATCAAAAAATAATCCGATTGGGCGCTCATTTAAAGTTGTATTTAAAATAAAACTTAAGTATGATCCTTTTATTTATATCAGCGGATAGTAGTTATGACTGAGCTGAATAAAACACATATCGAAAAACTCGTGACTCATTTTTACCAAAAAGTACAAAATGATGAGCTTCTTGGTCCTATTTTTAATGATGTAGCTCAAGTTGATTGGAATGAGCACATCCCTCTGCTGTGTCAGTTTTGGAATAGCGTCATGTTGAAAACCAATGAGTATCACGGCAATGCTTATCAAAAGCATGTCCTATTAAAACACTTAACCCATTTTGAAGAAGCACATTTCGTACGTTGGCTTAACTTATTCCAGCATGAAGCTGAGCATCATTTACCTAGCGAACTTGCTGCAGAAATAGTTCAAAAAGCCTCCTTAATTGCAGGATCTTTAAAATTTGGGATGCTAAGACAAGAAAAGGGAGTTAAAGAACATGATTAAACGTGATATTTTAATAACCTTAATTATTAAATTTACCTTATTGATTTTATTATGGGTAATTTGCTTTAAAAATGTGGAAAAACCACATCAAAGCAATGAACAATGGCTGTTAGGTTCCGTACAAGAAAAAAAATAACTTCTTTCTTCTCTAAAAATGGCAGTTGTAATCTGGATAAAGTGAAAATCATACATTATGTAAATTGATAAAGATGCTGCCCTAATTCATAGAGAACAGAGATTAAGAGCCTACTACCTGCAAATTCGCGGCTTCTAGTCATTTTTGTGGATTTTGCAGACAGGCTACAAGAACTTTATCAATACATTACATGAGAGGTGAGCAATGATTCCTGGTAGTGAGCTAGTCGATCTTTCCCGTTTACAGTTTGCTCTAACTGCGCTTTATCATTTTCTTTTTGTCCCACTTACGTTGGGCTTGTCATTACTTTTAGCAATCATGGAAACAATTTATGTCATGACAGGTCGCGATATTTGGCGACAGATGGTCAAATATTGGGGGATTCTCTTCGGCATTAATTTTGTTTTAGGTGTAGCTACCGGGCTGACCATGGAGTTTCAATTCGGCACCAATTGGGCCTACTACTCCCATTATGTTGGTGATGTTTTTGGTGCCCCACTAGCACTTGAAGGACTGATGGCGTTTTTCTTAGAGGCAACTTTTGTGGGTATCTTTTTCTTTGGCTGGGATAGATTAAGTCGCGTGAAGCATATGTTTTGCACCTGGTTATTGGCTTTAGGTACGAATCTTTCTGCACTCTGGATTTTGATTGCCAATGGATGGATGCAAAACCCCGTTGGTGCTGAATTTAATTTTCATACGATGCGTATGGAAGTAACCAATTTTGCTGCAGTCATGTTTAATCCAGTGGCACAAGCCAAATTTGTTCATACCATTAGTGCGGGTTACGTTACAGGTTCAATTTTTGTTTTATCCATCAGTGCCTACTTTTTACTACGCGGCAGAAACACCAACTTTGCCAAACGTTCAATAACTGTGGCGGCAAGCTTTGGACTTGCATCTGCTTTAGCAGTAGTCGTGCTCGGCGATGAAAGCGGCCATCTTGACAATGAAAACCAAAAAATGAAATTTGCGGCCATTGAAGCATTGTGGCATACGGAAAAAGCGCCTGCCGCTCTCACCGTTTTTGGAATTCCCAATGAGGAAACAATGCATACGGATTATGCATTGAACATCCCCTACGCATTGGGATTAATCGCAACACGTAGTTTCACTGAACCACTGCAAGGTATTTCTGAATTAATCGAGCAAGGAAAAGAACGAATCAAAGAAGGTATGCTTGCTTATGAAGCGTTAACCCGATTACAAAAAAATCCTAATGATGCGCAAGCAAAAGCCGATTTTACTGCACACAATAAATATTTAGGATATGGACTTCTTCTGAAGAAATATACAGAAAAGGTAGTTGACGCAACTGATGATCAAATTAACCAAGCGGCACATGATCTGAAACCCCGAGTCGCTCCTTTATTTTTCTCTTTCCGCATTATGGTCGCGTGCGGATTCTTCTTTATTCTATTATTCGCAACAGGCTTCTACTTGTCCATGAAACGCAAATTACATACTACGCGTTGGTATTTGCGCATCGCGTTTTTCTCACTACCTTTGCCCTGGCTTGCTGCTGAGCTGGGTTGGGTAGTCGCAGAATATGGACGACAACCTTGGTCTGTTCAAGATGTTTTACCCACGGCAATGGGTGCCTCTAGTATCAGTACGACGCAAGTATTAACCTCCATATCAGGTTTTATCCTCTTTTATACAATTCTTGCTGTAGTTGAAATTTTCTTGATGGTTAAGTACATCCGTCTTGGCCCAGATAATATGGCTCACTAGGAGACTCAATATGCCTTTGGACTATGAAACATTACGAATTATATGGTGGCTTTTTCTCGGTGTATTACTGATTGGTTTTGCGGTCATGGACGGTTTTGACCTCGGCGTTGCTATGTGGCTGCCTTGGCTTGCAAAAACAGATATTGAAAGACGTGTATTAATTAATAGCATTGGTCCAACCTGGGAAGGAAATCAAGTCTGGTTTATTCTGGGTGGTGGCGCAATCTTTGCCGCCTGGCCAGCTCTATATGCGCTTTCATTTTCGAGCTTTTATTTTGCAATGCTCCTAATTTTGTTAGCGCTAATTTTACGCCCTGTTGGTTTTAAATACCGTTCAAAATTACCCCATGCGCGTTGGCGTACATTTTGGGATTATGCATTATTTGTAGGCGGTTTCGTACCTGCACTAATCTTTGGCGTTGCGGTAGGAAATGTATTACAAGGCATCCCGTTTTATTATGACGAATATTTACGACCATTTTATACGGGCAGTTTTTTTGCTTTGTTGAATCCTTTTGCCCTGTTATGCGGTGTGCTGTCAGTGTTGATGCTCGCCATGCATGGGGCTTTTTTCCTTAACCTGAAAACAGAAGGACACATACAGCAACGCGCCATAAAGGCAGGAAGAATATCTGCGCTATTGACTTTATTAGTCTTTATTGCCGGTGGGATTTGGCTCCATTATGGTATTGATGGATACAGTTTAACCAGTGCCCTAGCTCACGATGGCCCATCCAACCCACATTACAAAACAGTAATTCGACAAGCAGAAGCATGGTTTTCTAATTACCGCAATCTACCCATCACCTTATTCGCTCCAGGGATTGGGATTATTGCAGCATTATTCGCCTTTCTTGCTGCAAGGCATGTTAAAACTGCTTTTATTTGTAGTGCACTGTCTGTTGCGGGCATTATTGCTACGGTAGGTGTAAGTATGTTTCCGTTCATACTCCCCTCCTCGTCTAATCCAGAACAAAGTTTGCTCGTTTGGGACAGTTCTTCAAGTCAGTTAACTTTATTCATTATGTTCTTAGGAACTGTTATTTTATTACCTATAGTCATGCTTTACACCGCTTGGGTTTACCGAGTGATGCGAGGAAAAATAACAGAAAATACAATTAAGAAAAATCAAGATACGGCCTATTAGGAGGTTATTATGTGGTATTTTTCCTGGATTTTAGGTACTGGTCTGGCCTGTTGTTTTGCGATCTTAAATGCAATGTGGCTTGAACTGGATGACAAAGACTCAGATAAAAAAGAAATATAGCTTAGTCTCCCCCACCATCCCGAGCGTAGCGAGGGATGATGGGGGGAGTAGTATGTGAGTTTTGTCTCCTACAATCCTACCCAGCGAATAAATTCATTATGTGCATTCAAACTTACGGAAGATTTCCCTTCAAAGTAAACCGTAATATTTTCTCTAGGTAAATCACCATTCACTTTAACTTCTTTGATTTTACCTAAATCAACAATTTGCATTTGCGTTTCATAATACCCCCCTCGAACTACCTTCATCGTGGGTATTACAAAACGAATTGCACTAATGCCGTCATCTTGAGCTACAGCATTTGGATTGTTGTGATTCGCCAAGTAAGTAAGCTCACTAGCACTTAATGCAATATATTCTGCATTATTGATTTGTCTTCGCAACATCCGTGACAATGGCGCTGCCGTATGAAATACACGCTCATAGGTATCTGCGGAAATGACTGCGACAGGATTAGTTTCAGCACGTTTGCCCTTATATCCGCTGCCTACAAAAAAGATGGCATCACGATGCTCATCGGGAGCAGTTGCAGGTACTTGTACTGTCGGATTACTGGTATATTGCGGTGCAGAATTTTTATCACAATTTAAAAATTTTGACTTAGCAAACCACGCATCACTTGGATAATAAATAACCAATAAAGACTTATCCTTTATGGTATTAATGATTGCTTGTGAATTTTCCAGAGGAAGCGCAGGACATCCCCAACTCCGCCCAGGTCTTCCATATTTTTTGATAAAGCTTTCTTCTACATACCACCCGGAATGCATAACCACAGAGCGACCTGAGGCATTATCGTTGAAATTATGGTCTAAACCATCCAAACGTAATGAAAGCCCATCACGACCATAATAAGCTTGCTGGGTCTGATAAACACCTATACTACTTGCTTTGCTATTGAATTTGTTTGAAAAATAATTAGTAAGTAAGGCACCAGATTTAATGCCATGTGAGACATAAGTATGAAACAATAATTTTTTTGCATTTAAGTCAAATACCCACAACCGTTTTTCATTGGAAGGCAATGAATAATCAATAATTGTTAAAATATTATTATGATCCACATTATATTCAGTCGCACACTTTAAAGTAGTGAGTGCTTTATTGATAACGAGCGGGTTTAAGTAAGGCGCTGCATGAGTAAGCATCAACTTAATATCGTTTAATGATTGATCATTAATTCGCACAGAATACTGCGCTGTTTCGCTGATGAAACGAACGTCATTCTTTATCGCTTGCGCCTGGGGAAATTCCACTGGCAGCTGCGGAATATATGTAGTGGATACTGCTAAAAATAATAGCAGAAGTGAGCCCATGATTTGTCCTTATTTTTTTATTTGTGCAAATCCTGTATTTTTAATATAGCTCAAAATTTTCATTACAACTGATATTTTTATATGGAAAAAATGATTTATTTTTAAGCGGGTTGAGTTTTTTGTACGGCCAGAATTTTTCGTCCAGTCTATATCGACTACTGTGGCCAAGATAAATAACCGTAGGCTGGGCTGTTATAACACCAATAGATTTCTTTCTTAAGAACAATGGATAATTATTTGTTAATTGGGTTTACGGATAGGTTTCATGATGAACATTTTGGAGCGTAACAATTAATTCAGCAAACGCTGGGCTTAACAGCCCAGCCTACTTACGTCGTAAACTCCTCAGGATGGACGAGTCGCGGACGATTACATTGATTTAGTTAGCGTTTCTGGAGCAGTTTCTTCTTGCTGTGGATTATATTTATAACAAATACCCGTTATTGCATTGGTCAAATGTAATGCTGCCTTGCCCGCATTACCGACAAGCGAACTGGCAGTACAACCCGAAGTAACTCCTGCATAAACAGTACCCAGGCCTGTAAAACTGAGAGCGGTATCCCCTAAACTGGTCAATGCATTATCATTGCGACTAAAAGTAAGGACATTAAGTGCGCCCATTGCCAAATCAAAACCATTTTCCCAATCAAGTTCTCCCTTAGAAAGCATCTCATACGCAGCCATCACGAGCACAACACCATTCACGACTTGCATCGTTGCACGCCACTTGTTTTCCCTATTAAAAAAACCGAACATTTTAATCCTCCTTAATTACAATCAAATCTGATCGAACTTTAAACATAGAGTTCTTAAAAATCAAGTCATTTATATAATTGCTTGTTCCAAGTCAAAACATGGAGGAAAACTGCGTTTAGAAAAGCCCTTTAGATAGTACCTGTGTTCATTTTCATAACAATAATTAAATGCTTGCCACGATTAAAGCCGATTGTTCTTCCTCGTGCTCTTTTTTATTCCGTTGTTCTCTATGCGGTTGCGGCTTTTTAGCAAATAAGGTTGATAAACTACTCATCAATAAGCGTACCGTACGTTTGTTTGGGTTCATGTACTCGTGTTGTTCTTGAGTCGTATCCTGTAGCTCTAATTTAAGTTGGCTTTTTATATGGCTTTTAATGGGGTCGGTCAAATTAGGAGTACGTTCAATTTGTCGAATTCCCTGTGCAACAGCACGTTGATATTCATCAGCTAATCGATCTACTTTAGTTTTCAAAACAGCAGCATCATCAATCATTTGTGCTGTCTCTGTTTTAAAAAAAGACAAGAAATTAGCTAAAAAATTACACACCCTCACAAACCACCCATCATGCAAGCGGACAAACTCCCCCAAAGTTTCACTATATTGTTGCAGAGTATACAGAAAAAGTGAGTTTCTTTTTATGGTAGTAAGTAACTTACAACTGGCTTGTACTGCATCCTTCATTGCATCATTTGCTTTTTTTAAAGCAATAAGTTGTTCAAGGCTTTCTTCTTCTATCCACTGTTTTAGTTTTACCTCATGACTAAAAAAACGATTTTTTATGGCTGCAGTTTGTACTTCTTTCTTTTTCGACTTGCCTTGTAAATCCTGCAAACAGGCATTGATTAATGCCTTAAGCTCCATTTTGCACGCACCATCTAAGGTAGTAGGCAGTGTGGAACCGATTGCTTCTTGCACCAATTGCGGCGTAGCCGTTCGATAGACAATAGTAATCGGTGTAGCCACCCAGCTCACTCCCTGAATGGCGCCTGAAGACAGATTTGGCGATGCAAGCGAGCTCTTGAGTTGTGCTACTTTTTCAAGAAGTTGTTGCCTTTGAGGAGCCTCTGTATTGTTTAAAAGAGTCTCATAGGACTCCTGATGACCGTTTAGAAGCTCTAAAAAATCCTTTCTACCAATAATTTTCTTATCGTTTTCATCTATTGCTGTAAGTAATTGAGTTACTTTCTCTATTTTTTCATCAAACTCTGCTTTTTTCTTTCGTAACCCGATTAAGCTAAACATACCTGAAGAAACTTTTTCTATATCAGCCTCAAGCTCAGTGAGGCTATCAAAAATACTTCGCGTTACTTGCTTTTTTTCTGCTGGCAGCACCGGTGTCTGGCGTTTTAGTTCAGGTAATTTATCCGTTTTAGCAGATTTTCTAGGGCCAATACCCAATACGCTATGATAGCGTCTATTCAAAAGCTCTTTAATTGGCTTTAAAGGATCTACGACACGCTCGGCTTTTGGATGATTGAACCGCTCCATTTTTTCTTCTATTTTTTGCAAAAAAAGCCCTATCTTTGATTTGATTTCCTCGAGATTAAAAAAAACTGAAACCGCAAGTTGAACCTTCCAATCTACTTTTGCAATTGCTGTCTTGATAAGGAGGAGTAACATATATGCAGAAAGCATAAACGTTTTATAATCATTTTTATCTGTAAAGGGCATGGTGTTTAAAGCAAGTAATTTTTCAATATTGCCAATTAAAGTAAAAACATGTTCTTTAGTATTATCTTTCCAGTCCTCATACAATTTAGATAAGATCATACTGGAATTGGACAGTATTTTTTTTTCTTTTTCAGCAGTTTCTGGTAATTGCGCATGTGCTTCATCCATAAATAGCTTGGCAAAAACCGCCGTTCCCAAAGAGCGTGCTTTATATAGCTCAAAATCTTTAGACTTTCGCTCCGCGTTATCTCGGATGATGTCAAGATTATCTACTGAACTCACATAATCGCTAATCAGTAGCGCTGTGGCGAGGACATTTTGCTCTGCATCAGATTGGCTTCCACGCCATTGTTTAAAACGGTCAATTTTACTCAGCATCGCAATTATGGACTCGTTGAATGATTCTAAACTCATTCTACAAAAACGCAGATTAAAATAAAACCATAATATCCATCAATTGCGCCAAAAAAACTTAATCTCAAAAAAATCAATAATAACAATGAAGTAAATGCAAGTAAGTTTAAAATCAGCTATGCTAAATTCATACGAAAAGGAGACACAAATATGCCATCAAAAAAAGGAATCTACCTCTTAACTCTAATTGGCTTACTCCTTGGTTTTGCTCTGGATGGCTTAATCCGCAATGAAATTATCAAAATATTTGATTATGCCCTAATCAGTCTCAGCGCCCTTTTATATGCATTGGCTTATAATGACAAAAATTGTTTACGCTTAGTTGCTAGCAGCATATTAAGCGCTCTATTCTTATCGTTGCCTCTGCTGCCTATAGAAGTACGTTTTGCAGCGTTACCTCTAGAGCATTGGTTTACATTCTTATGCGCATTTCCAGTATTTATTTATGTCGGGCATTCATTTCATTACGCATACCATCATGATAATACCTGGCGAATTAGTTATACCAGTTTATTTGCTGCCGTCTGGAATACTCTTCCTCTACTGTGTGTTGCTGCCGTGTTTTCCGCTTTAGCGAATTTACTCATTTTATTGGGCGCTTTTATATTCAGAACGGTGGGCAGTGATTTTTTATGGAATTTGTATTCCAATAATCTCCATTTTCGTTTGATTTCACATGTAACGTTGTTTTTTATAGGATTAGGCATCGGACAACAAAATATCAAAATCATTTACAGCATACGCTTTTTATTGTTAAGAATGATGTATTATCTGTTCCCTTTCTTAGCTTTAATCAGCATCGTTTATTTTATTCTTTATATAGGCCATTCTCTCAATGGCGGTGAAGAATACATCAATCCGCTTACTATTTTAATCCCGCTTACGTCTTTAGGAATTATATTTTTTAATGCATATTTCCAAGATGGAAGTGTCGAATCAGGAGCTCCCTTCGGGCTGAAGTTATTATTACGTATTTATCGGGTCATTTTATTTCTTTTGATTCTAATGATGACTCATAAAATTTTCCAATCTTATTCTTTGGATATTAATGTGGTCATTTGTATCATCACAGTGATCTTATATAGCCTGACTTATGCAATTACTGCATGGTTTTCTGAAAGCATGGAAAAAAAATGGGTACGGATAGGAAATATTTTCTCGGCATTGTTTTTCATGATTATTCTTTTTTTACTCAACTTGCCATATATGCCCATAGTCTTCCAGGTAGGCTCTTAATAGGATGCGATTATTTACTCTAAATCAGGAGTTGGTCTGACATTCCCTAATCGGGTATTTTCCTCAACTACCTGATTAACAAATGTATTTCCATAGCCAATCCAGCAGCCTTTTTTAATGGTTGTTCCAGGACCAATCGCAGTGGACATACCGATAAAAACATTATCTTCAATGACCACCGGAGCAAGAAAAAGCAAGTTACCTACATCGGAGTGACAACTTATTGACACCCCGCTTCCAAGAGTGACATTTTTTCCTATAGTAATTAATGGAAAATCCACAAAATCGATATCAAACGAATTTACAATTTGAAAAGAAACTTTAGCACCCAGCGCCCGCCAGTAAAAAAACTTAACGATGTTAAATGTTTGCAACAAAGGAGCCAGTCCAACAACCTTAGCAGAGCGCGTCAGTGCAAAATGACAAAACCAGGCAAAAGTCATTTGATTCATTTCGCGTTTATATCGGCCTGGTTTTAAACGCGGCAAACACAATCTAATGACTGCAATGATCAGAATAAACGAGGCAAACAAAACGAAAGGAGCCAATGGCAGAACCAACCATGTATGAGCATAACCATGATAGATAAATAGACCAGTGATGCTAAAAGCAGCAACACCAGGCATCAAACTAAATAAGATGGATACCAAGTCAATAATAATCAGCATGGATGGTGATAATTCAGTCTTTCCAGGAGTTTTTTTTGACTTAGCTTTACTCTTTTCTGTCATAACACGAGTTCCTTTTATAATAACCAAACCCAATAATCTGGGGTTTACATGTCAATTGCTCTAAGGCCAGATACAAATCATTTCATTTTTCTGTAATTACCCTCTGAGAAATTAATTTAGGCTTTGTCTGTGCATGGCTATCTGCTAATAATTCATCTTTTGGCAATTGCAATAAAACCATAGGAAGTACTTCTTTAGTCGTCACACTATGTGCATAGGGTTCATTTATTTGCATTAAACGCTTGTGCATACCAGCTAATAACGAATCAGGTATTTGCATCGCATCATCAGTAACGAAAACAATTCTATTTCCCAAACTATTCCGCGCAAAATACCAGTGAGGCTCTATTTCAAAAGAAATATCACGCAGCATATGTTGCAACTCTTGGCCGGTGATGGAACAACTTTCCAATTTAAGCATTTGTGTTTTATAACAAAACTCAAGTCTTGGTGCTTTATTTAAAAAACCAGTACATTTCACCACATCTTTTAACTGATAGCGCACAAAGCCCATTGCCGTAGTTAAGAAAACCTCATAATTTTTACCCTGCTCCAACTCCCAAGATTGTAAAAGATTTTCTTTTTCAATATTTTTACCTTCTTCAATAAACTCAGCAATATGTGCACCGGGATGTAAAAAACCTCCTGGTCGGTTGTCTAAAGGAACAGTAAGCCATCCTTCCGTAGCGGAAAAAGTGCCATCAACTAGGCCAACATCTGGACCCAACAATTTTTGTAATTGACGCGCAGGATATTCACAAAGGCCAGAAATCCAGCATCCAACAATGCTCAATGATGGCCAAAACTCTTTAAATGAGCTAGGGTTCTGTTGTGCGAGCTGACTTAAGTAATGTCGACGTTTTCTTGTAATTTGTAGCGGAGGTAAAAAATCAGGAATAGATTTTTCTCCTAATAAATAGGGTAAAAAATGTTTAAAATCGTGAAGACAACGCTCAAAAAAAGCATCAATAACCATAGGTGTTACCGCAAATAGTGCGCTCAGATCAGATGCTAAAGCATATAAAGCAGACCATTGTGTATAGACTTCTGTACTATCAAACACTTCATCAGGCATTGCATAGGAACGTTTAATAAACGCAGGTAAATTGCGATAATTAAAATTGCTAATCCAGCCTGATGGAGTACCCGCTGGAGAGGTTTTATGCGAATCCACCGCGACCAAATACAACATTTTTTCTTTAAACAACCCATGGAAGCGTTGAGTCAGAGTATAAATATAAGGTGGCATCGTGCGCTGGAATTGCGTCTGAAACGAGGCGGTAATTGGAAAAAATTTGCGGACTCCTGCTGTTCCCGAAGTCTCTGACCAAAAAATCAATTTTTCTCCATTAAAAGGCTGAATATGACTGTGTTGGGCGGCCAAAAGATCTGCCTCATAATCTTCATAATGCGTAATTGAAAAATCATCCAACCTTAACGTTGGGATATTGGGTAGCCGAGGCTGCCAATAAGCAGATTTTTTTAATAAAGGTACAATCTCTTGATTCCATAAACGTTCACGTGAACGCTCGGGATTTTTGGTATCCTTAATAAAAGCGCGATATTTTTTTCGGGTAATTGCGGCAATAAATATTCTTTTCCAATTCATTCCTATTACTAGCCAAAATGAATGCGATACGAGATGATAACCTCAAAAACTAAAGTTGGCGAGCTACTAACCTAGAAAAAACAGTTGAGTTCGCCACTTGAGTAGTAGAACTCAACCTTTTTTCTAGGTTTAAGCAGGTATTGTAATTGGAATTACCGAAAACAATCGATGTTGCTCATAAAATTGAGACAAACAATCCGCCATAGACTCCTGCAATCTGTCGTTAATAGATGAATATGAGTTCAATTTATTAAGAATTAATTGAATTGCCAAATGAATCCAGTCTATGCCCAACAATTCTTTAGTCATTAATTGCTGATTAAAATGCCAAAAATGAAGACAACAACTGGCTGCAAAAATCCAACAATATTGTTCTGCTAAACGAAATGCTGCCAGACTGCGTGGGTCAAATTGTTTCTGCTCTTGCAAAGCAACTATTTCGCGGTCTAATCGCTTGAGTTCAACACGAATCGCCTTAATTAATGGGTTGATTTGCTTCGATTTTAATACGGATAAACCAGCCAAAATATCATCTTCTGCATGGCTGAAAAGACTTAGACGCTCTAGTGAAAACTCGGGACACATACAGTCCAGATTAAAAATATGTTCCAATTGCTGTAATTGACTTGGCAGGCAACTTCCTCTCATTCTTGCTTGCGGTAATAAACTGCCTGCAATCACGGATAAATTAACCTGACTACTCCCATCAAACAAACCAATTACTGAAATATCGCGTCTGATTTTCTGAAACATGGACCATTCTGTTGTACGTAAATAAGCGCGGGCCCCCATGACAATGCTACATTCGTCGACAACGCCCTCAGTTATTTTAGGAATAAGGAATTTAATAATCGCAGACCAAAAAGATAATTGTTCAGGCCGCACCGAACTCGCACGCGCCACAGCTAAAGCCGTACAATCGGCAATGAGTAGTTGCGTAAACTGCTCTGCCAGTCGCTGTTTTACAACAGGAATTTCATATGCTGTCTTCCCATACAACTGTCGTTGCAGACTAAAAGAAAGTGCTAGACGTAACGCCGTATCAGCAGTGCCTACAGAAAAAGAAGCACATAAAGTTCGTGAAACCTGTAACGTTTTATAGATAATTTCCAAACCGCGTTGTTTGTCACCAACCAACGCATCTTGGGGCAAGAAAACTTGTTCCAGAGAAAAGCCACTGATGTCCAAGCCTCTAACCCCATGCGTAGGCAGCTTGGGTGTTGGCATAAAACCAGATTGAATTTTGGATTTATCCAGAAAAAAAACGGAAAAACCTAAAGGCCCTCCGCGTTCATGGGTACGGCAAAGAAGAGTAATATTTTGCCCCTGGGTAGCAAAATTAATGCACCATTTTCTTCCGGATAACTCCCAACCGTTATTACACGGATGCGCCGTGACTTTATTTGCCATGATGTCAGAACCATGTTCTTCCTCAGTCAAAGCACATGCAGTAACTTCGCCGCGACGAAAAGACGCTACCAACGCTTGTTTCTGTTGTGCATTGCCTGCGATCCAAAGTGGTAAAGCCCCCAGAAATGGCAGCCCCAGGGCAATACCTGTGGTTAAGTCGCGTCTGCATATTGATTTAACCAGAAAATACCCGACATCAAGTGCAGCAAACCTGCCGCCAAGGCTTTGAGGAATGAGGTAATCCATAAACCCCCATTGCTGAATCCACTTGATTTGTTTCCAGGCAAGCTGTTCTTGCTCATCGTGTTGCACACTTTCTTGAAAATTGAGTGGGCTATCCTGTTTTTCAGGATTTCCTAAATAGTTTTCAAAAGAATGAATTAATTGCAGTAAGTCGTGATAAGCAGACATGATGATCCTTACTCATTGTATTTGCCTCTCTCCTACAAGTAGGAGAGGAGATCTTAAAAAAACATCCCTTCCCCCTTGGGGAGAAAGCGCCCGTCAGGGCAGATGGGCGTTGTTTTTCCTCACTAATAATCGAGAGAAATTCTATACGATAGAATGTCGTGCCATCGGCAAATCATCCATCATGCGATATAAATATTCCAAATGTTGTGCTAAACGACCACGCATTCGTTCGGGAGTAATCATTTCATCGATCAAACCAGATGTATAGGCATCCATTAATGAGGGATCAAGAGACAACTCATTCGTCGCACTTGCTTTGATTTCGACAGACACACGTCCATCCGTACTTTGAACTTTTTTTGTGGTCTCTTTACCCATAACACCAAGAGTCGCAGTCTCTAAAGCCAAGACCAAATCACCTTGCTGCGATACGGTTTGCATCATGAGAAATGCTGCAGCACCATAACATTTACGCACAATCACACTCATTCTCGGCACCCGAGTTTGCATCGCGGCACATAATCTGGCCCCATGTTGCAATAAGCCCTTTTGCTCTTCACGTTTTCCGGGCATAAACCCTGGAACATCAATTAAAGTAAGAATAGGAATCCTATATGCATCACATATTCGGATAAATTTAGCTGCTTTTTGCGCGGCATCTGAATCAATCGCGCCGCTAAAACGAGTGCTCTGATTTGCAACAATTCCTACGGCATATCCATGGATGCGCACAAAAGCACAAATCATGGCTTGTCCATACATGCTTTTGTATTGTTGTACTTCTGAGTTATCCACAATTGCCTGAATCAAATCGCACATATTAAATGGCACTCTGGGATCATCTGGGATATTAGGCACAGCATGCACTGGTTCCATGAACGCGTGCACCGGAGGGCATTCTCCACTATGTGAAGGAAAAAATTGGAGCATATTTTTCACGTGGTTAATTTGCGCCGTGATGCTGTCGTCAATAAAATCAGCGATACCTGTAGTGCTCGCATGCATTGCGGCCCCACCCAATTCACTCATACTGACTTTTTCACCGATTGCTTGTTGCACGACCATCGGGCTAGTGACCATTAAATAGCTACGGTGCTTGTTAAAGAACAGCAAATCCATCAACACCGCAGAATAAGCAGGTGCCCCTAGTGTAGGTGCGACAAGTACCGCAAATTGCGGGACAACCCCTGAGAGGTTGATATTACGCGCGATAATTTGCGTGTATTCATCGCCGCTTAGTAAATTTTCTTCCAAAGAAATACCAGGAGAAGCTAAAAAGGCAATAATAGGAATGCGTAAGTCTTTGGCTCTGTCCATAAGACGTAGAATCTTTTTGGCACCTTGGCTGGTAATATATCCGCGATTCACTGAATGATTATGAGCATATAGTGCAACTGGTCTATGGTTTACTTTAGCTAAGCCCGTAATTACTTCCGCCCCAAACTGTAAATGCAGTTGCTCATTAGGCGCATAATCTGCAAATAATGGAAGGAAACTATGCTCATCAATGAGACTTTCTATCCACTTCATCGTGGTTTTATCAGCAGACGATGAGGTCATATATCACTCAACTTTCAGTTAAATTTGTGCAAAAGAATACACTTCGTAATTAATAGGGTCAAATTATCCCCAAAAAAGGGTATAATTTACCCGCATTAAAGCCGTAAAAAATGAAAGGTAAAATCTATGGAAATTTTGTCCCCTAATATTCGTTTTGATATTACAGCCGCATCTCGCGTCCTTCCTGACTCTCCGCCAATCACTAATTTGGATATTTTACAAAACTTCCCGAGAACGTCGGGCCACTCTCTATCTTTTTTAGAAAAATTTGCTGAAAAAATTGGTGAGGAATTTGGATTTTATTCTCGTTATTGGTGTCATAAACCGTGGGAGCCTTTAGACAAGTCCAAAGCAATGACGGCTGAATCATTAGCTATTGAAGCAGTACAAAAGCTGTTTACACAGCTCCCCCCCTCGAAAATACATGCATTTTTATTGGGCTCGACAACCAATAAACGATTTACAGGCTCACAAGCTGCAGCAGTTCTTGGCAGCTTAGGTATAGATGCTCCGGCTTATGATTTAAAAACAGGCTGTTCCACATCCTTATCGACGCTTCATCTTGCCTATGCCTTAATGGCTTTAGGTTACAGCAATGTCCTGGTCAGTTGTGCTGAGACGTTATCCAAAGTAATTGACCCTGAAAATGAAAAAACATGGATAGGTTTAGCTGATGGGGCTGCAGCCTTGTTCATGGAAAAAAAGGAAACAGGTGCATTCACCATTGAAAAAAGCTTTTTTTCTACTGAGGGAAAATACGTTGAAGCGTTCACTACCCAGGGGATTTTTCCACCGACCAAAGAACAAATTGATTCCATCGGGTATCATCTAATTGGCGACGAATCACTGATGAAAGAATTGGCGTATGCTAAGTACAAGCAAATGCTCGCCCATTTATTACCTACACAAGAAGATCGCAACGCCATTACCTGGATTATACCGCATCAAGTGAACCGCAAATTAATTACCCAGCTGCTTCAAGAAAATGACATGATAAATCAATCAATCATTTGGGATTCCGATACAATTGGTAATATTGGTGGTGCATCGGTTCTTTATTCTTTAGCAAGAGCAATCGAAGAAAAGGTTTTTGACCGCCCAGGAAAAATACTGATGATGAGTGTCGGCGGTGGTCTCTCTTATGCCGCACAAGTACTCCAATTTCATAATCCATGAGGTTTCTGTGATAAATAAAGAGATTTTCAACTGCATCTCCCTTGTCGATGCGGTTCAACACAGAGCGCTGCATACTCCAGAACAAATAAGCTGTACTTTTGTAAATAGACATTTAGAAGAACAAATGACTTATGCTGAATTGGATGCGCGAGCAAGAGCTATTGCTGCACACTTACAAGCACAGGGGGTACAGCCTGGAGACCGGATCTTATTATTATTTTCCCCAGGTTTTCCCCTGATTCAAGCTTTCTTCGGTTGTCTTTATGCAGGTTGTATCGCAGTACCCATTTATCCTCCTGCCCAAGCAAAATTATTAGATAAGGCACATCGCATTATTCAGAATGCAAAACCGGTATATGCCTTAATGACGGCAGATCATTTGCTCAAATTCGCCACGCTGAATATACAGGGACAACCGCATTTGGATTCAGTTCCATGTTTGGCCATAGATACCATAGAATTACATATGAGTTCTCTGTGGCAACCTCCTCTTATTCGTGCACATGACGTTGCTTTTCTACAGTACACCTCAGGGTCAACAATGCACCCTAAAGGGGTTATCATCACTCACGGCAACTTGCTGGATAATATTCACAAAATATCGCATGCATTTCAGTTAAATGAAGAAAGTATATCATTCAGTTGGCTCCCACCTCATCATGATATGGGCTTAATAGGTTATATTTTGACGCCTATTTATGCTGGCGTTCCAACATACCTGATGTCTTCTTTTTCTTTTCTACAAAATCCACTTTCCTGGTTACAAAACATTAGTAAATATAGAGTAACCATCAGCGGTAGCCCTAATTTCGCTTACGATTATTGTGTGAAACGCATCAAGGAAGAAAAAAAGCAGGGTTTGGATTTAAGCTGCTGGAATATTGCATCCAATGGAGCAGAACCCATTAGAAAAGAAACATTAGAACATTTTTATCATGCTTTTAAAGATTATGGGTTTCGCAAAGAGGCCTTCTATCCTTGTTATGGTTTGGCTGAAGCGACTTTATTAGTGACAGGTAATACTCCAAATGCCTCCTATCGCACCCTTACTTTAACTAAGGAGCAATATCAGGATCATCGCGTCCGCTTTGCTGAAGAAGGAAGTCCACTGAGCCATACTCTGGTCAGTTGCGGTCAGTTCATACAAACAGTAAAAATTGTTGATGCAGAAACACGCACCCTCTGTGAGAATGATCAAATAGGTGAAATTTGGGTACAAAGTGCCAGTGTTGCCCAAGGTTATTGGCAACAAGATGAAGAAACACAGCATGCATTCCAAGGTACAATTCAGGATGACCCAAGTAATCAATTGTATTTAAGAACAGGCGATTTAGGATTTGTACATGAAGAAGAACTCTATGTGACGGGCCGCATCAAAGATTTGATTATCCTCTATGGGAAAAATCATTACCCACAAGATATAGAATACTCTATTTTACATGCGCCAGTGCATGCATCTTTAGGCAAATGTGCTGCTTTTGTGATACAGACAGAACATGAATACGAGCTAACTGTCATGTGCGAAGTAAAAAATCGTTTGCTTAGTTCTGAGGAACAAGACACTTTGTGCAATACTATTTTTGAACTGGTTTACCAGACTCATCAACTCGAAATTCATCACATTGTACTTATTCCGCTCAAATCCATGCCGCATACAACCAGTGGTAAAATTCGTCGAAATTTCTGTAGAAAACACTTATTGGATAGTACACTGCCTATAATCGCTACTTGGCGATTGAATAAGGTTGAGGGTTAAGATCATGCAATTTTTGGCTCAAGATGCACACAATCGAATTGCACTAAGTGTTGAGGAACAGCATTTAAGTTTTGCTGAATTAGAAGCGGCGATCTACAAGATGACTAGGCAGTTAAACAAATTGCCCCCGGGCATTTTAGTCTTACAAGCCACACCCCAACCCCTATTTGTCATTCAATTATTAGCTGCTTTAACTATCGGAAAACCTGTAGCACTTTTTGCCCATCAAGAATTGGCATGGGAAAAACGGGCTATTTTAAGCACGAATATGACCGTGAATGAGCATGGAGAACTTCTAGAACTCCATGAAAACAATGATATAAAACCTCACCCTCAGTTAGCTTTGGTACTCTTTACCTCTGGAAGCACAGGACAAATGAAGGCGGTACAACTTTCTCTAAAAAATATCACCGCCAATTGCAAAGCTATTGTGAAGGCGCTTGAATTTTCCAAGATAGAGGATCAATTATTATTTTTGCCTTTATCGTATTCTTTTGGCTTGCTAGGTCAATTACTTCCGGGACTAATCGCAGGCATAAAAACGCAGCTGCTCCAACAATTTACTGACATCAAAGTCTTATTAGAAGGTGGTAAGATACCGCACATGTGGAGTGGTGTGCCCTCGCATTGGGTGGCAATTCACAAAATGGCTGCATTGTTCCCAGAAAGTGCAGCAAAAATAAAAGCAGTTGTCTCTGCAGGAGCACCGTTGAGTGTTTCATTACGTGAAAGCTTAATTCATACCTTTTCCAAAGCGATCATTTACAATAATTACGGTTTAACAGAGGCCTCTCCTCGCGTACTCACTTATTCCAGTACTGATCCTTTATTTCTCGAGGAGTATGCTGGCTATCCAATTGGTGATTGGCAGGTGCGTTTGTCAGAAAACAATGAATTGCTTATCAAAGGCAGCCAACTGATGCTGGGATATTTGGGGGAAGAACAACAAACCCGAATACAGGATGAATGGTTTTTTACTGGAGATCTAGCGGAGCAATTACCCTCAGGTTTAGTAGCAATTAAAGGACGCTTGGATCACATGGTGAATATAGGCGGTGAAAAAATCAATTTAATTGAGATAGAGCATAAAATTTGCCAAATTAAAGGAATTAAAGAGGCGATTGTCTTACCTTTAAACGATGAACTGTATGGTATCCGCTTACTTGTCTGTCTGGAGCAGAGTAGTTTTAGCCCCAATATTTCTGAACACATGCTTGTCAAACAATTAAAACAACATCTTTTACCCAGAAAACTTCCAATTAGCGTGCAATTATTAGAAAAATTACCGCGTAATCAACATGGGAAACTGGATAGAAAAACCCTACTTTTAAGTCAGAAGGATAAAATCCATGCTCACTGAACGCATTCACAATACCTTAGTCAAGATTGGGCTTCCCCATCTACCCCAAGATACATCGGCCACCTTGGAACAAGGTGGCCTAGATAGCTTAATGTTAGCGCTACTTATTATCGAATTAGAACGTGAGTTTAAAATTAAGATCCCGGTTATGCCTTTAGTCAAAGAACATTATGAATCGATAAGCAGCATTGAAAAACATTTAATTGAATTGGGGGCAAAATGAATCTTTTGCTTACGGGAGGTTCTTCCGATATTGCCCAGGCTATAGCCAAACGACGACTGCAATTAGGCGACCGCATTATCATAACTTGTTCCACTAAAGAAAGCCTGGATAGAACCTTGGAACACTATCAACAGCACAACATGCAAGTACGCGGTTTGGTATACAATTTTGCCAATCCAGAAGCCAGTAAAGAAGAGCTGCACGAGCTGCTGCAAGAACCTTTAGATGGGGTTGTGCTGAACGCGTTTACGCGTGTAAGCCAACTTCGTAAATTACACGCGCTACCCTATCCTGCATTACGTGCTTATATTGATGATAACTTACATGGCAATATTTGGTTGATTCATCAGTTATTGCCTGCTTTTTTGGCCCATAAATTTGGCCGATTGATTCTGATTTCCAGTCTTTCGGCAATTACAGGCACTAGTCGTTATGGTGCTTATTGCGCTACCAAAGCGGCATTAGAGGGATTGTTTTTAAATTTAGCCGTTGATTACAGTGCCAACAATATTTTATCGAATATCGTCCGTGTTGGTTTGATTAAAACATCAAGAACAGAGCAATTCTGGAAAAAACCTGCTTATCAAGAAAAAATGGCGCACATTATTCCTCAGGGCATGATGGGAGAAACTGCACAAGTCGCAGAAGCGATGGATCCCTTATTATCCAGAACCTCATTTATGACAGGCTCCGTAATTACAGTAAGCGGCGGATTACCTCTGATGCGTTCAGAAGGACTATTATCATCATGAACTTATTATACGCTGAAAAAAATATATACCTCAAAGGTCCGTTCACTGCATTACCCGAAAAGATTATGGGTAATCAAGAGGTTCTCGATTGGATGAATAGTACCCAAAGTCCAACACTGGTCAGTTTCTCGACCGGAATTCGCAACAGACGTTGGGCCAATGAAGATCAAGCATGTAGTGATTTGGCGGTACTTGCTGCAGAAAAACTATTCGCAGAGAAACCCACAGAAAAAAATAAGATTAACCAAATTATCTTAGCTACAATTTCAGGAGACTATCTCGCGCCACCAACTAGCCCTCTGGTGCAATACCGTCTCGGATTACAAAATACCGGTGCTTTTGACATAGGAGCAGCCTGCGCGGGCTTTGTAGTCGGTTTACATACAAGTGCGGCGATTGCTCAGGCAAGTATGGGCTCCATCTTATTAATAGCCAGTGAAATTCGCTCCAAATTTTTAAATAAAAATAATTTTGCCACCAGCGTTCTCTTTGGTGATGGCGCAGCTGCTTGTGTTGTGTCCACCGATAAAGAGCATGCAGAATTTCGTTTTATCGCTTCGGCATTATTTGCAGATGGAGAGGTCAGCGATACAGTTTCCACTCCTGCAGGTGGCTCGCGGCTGCCTGCTGCACAGTGTACAGATCCCGAACTCTTTTACATTACCATCAAGGAAAGTACTGCATTATTTGTCAAAGCAGTACATGGCATGGTGGATGGTGCCGAAGAATTTCTCAAGGCATTAAACCTGAGCACTGCGGACATCCAATGGCTAGTACCTCATCAAGGAAATAAAAATTTAGTGTTATCAGTTGCCAAACAATTGGGTTTTCCTGAAGAGCGCATTGTCAAAACTGTGGAGGAAACAGGCAATACCTCCGGCTCCAGTGTCGGCATTGCCTTGGATTACCTGCGCGAACATGCAGATATTAAAGCAAATGATAAAGTGTTATTAGTCGCTGCAGGTGGAGGCGGTATTGCAGCTTGTGCGCTTCTGGAAGTTATTTAAGTACGGGGGCCCGTCATCCCAAACATCACCGAAGGATGACTGTATTAGAAATGAAATGTTGAACTAAACCAAAATTCAGCCAAAGGCGTATCTTTATAATGCGCTAAATGAAAATTAAAAAACTCTTGTGCTGCATGCAGATTTTTACTTTGTATTAAACAAATAAGATAGGTTTGGGCGATGATTTCTGATTGCGCATCACTGCCACCGATTTCAGTGCGTCTTGAGATACAAGGTGCCATCAAATCACATGCTGTTTGGAACTCATTGTGTACAAAAGCATGTATTCCTTTACTCAAGGGCAAGATTACCGAAAACCAAAGCGATTGATAATATCCGCTCGGTAGTGTTTTAGCGTAAGCCTCAATCGATGCGAGGGATTTTTGCACTGCATCCTCCTGGCCTAAACGAGCAAGACAATAGATGTAATGCACCGTATTAAAACCGGTGTAATGCATCGATGGATTTTCCTGCAAATAAGGTGCAAGCTCATTAAACCGCTCCAGCTGCGGCAGTCCTGCCATATCCAAACGCCATAATAATGAAATCGCATCGATTTGTTCGGTTACAATTTCCGGAGAAATGCCAAAAATTACAGAATATAGCTCCATCACTTTATCAACTTGCCGTAATGCAAGATAAAATAAAGCTAAATGCCAGCTGTTGTGTCCACGCAAAAGCGATGAAATCTCGTCCCAACTCCCCCGAAAAGACTCTAAAGCCACAACTCCATTGGCAATATGATGAGTATTCAGGTAGGTGTGCGCCAAAGCATGATGAGCCCACGGTGTAATGGGGTCAATGGTAAGGGCGTGTTCTGCCAAACGTTGGGCGTCTGTTACATGACCTGACAACTCAGCCGCAAAAGAATGCATGGCTATAAAATGCGATTCATCCTGATTATGTGTGGCAATTCGTTCACAAAATGCCAAATATTGATGACTATTGTACGCTTGCCCTGAACAATAAAATAACCATTCAGCGAACTTTGCTGCCAAAGTATCGCGAGGATACAAAGCGGTTAAAGCACTCGCATAGTCTAACTGCATCCACGCTTTAACTGCTTGATAAGTTAATTGTTCTCTTAAATTTGCTGTAGGCAATAATTTTTCAGCATGGATTAAATGCTCTTTTGTCAAAGCAGTTGTTGCATCAGTCTGACCATAAAGATAAAAAGCAGCTGTATAGACTTGGAGAAGCAAATTATCAGGATTATTTTTAACAGCATCTAAAATAAGGTGGGGTTCTTTCCCTGAGCCTAAAATTTGTTGATGAAAATGATTAATACTTTCTACAACCTGCAATGACCATGTTGTCACTGTTAAGCCACGATTTGTTTCCATGGTGGACCTACGAAATCGTCTCATTTCTTATAGTATATATCTCTTGATGGAAAGGCGAGCTGAATAAGCAAATAAAAACATAAGATCTTAAGCATGATTTCATTGCATCAAGTAACGTCATCAGATAACCTACTGCCGAAATTATGGAGAGATAAAAAATGAAGAGTCAAAAACAATTATTCGAGTTTTTATGTCAATTGATTGATATTCAAATTAAAAAATACGTTGCCTTACCCAAAATAGGTATAGGCCCCGATGCTCGTCTCAATGGACAACTTGTTTTTCAAGAAGTAAATGAGCTATTAGGATTTGCTGAGCAACTTCTAGCTAAAATGGAACACAATGTTGTTTCTCCAGAACTCTTCTCCTCTATTTTTGAGCAAGTCAAATTTTATCTTGAACAAGAACATCTCAGGGGATATGCAGGTTGGCTTCTTGATGAAAACAATATTCATACACCATTGATGGCACGAGTAAATGAGCAAATCGGACAATTAAAAGAAATCGCCGACTCAGCACATATTGAGTATTCCTCTGCATCAAAACCCGTAACAGAAACACAGAAACAAACCGAATATGATAGTGTGGCCATTGCTTTTTACATTTTGGACCTCGCTGTAAAAATTGCTGAAAATCCAGAGATAGAATTAGATGCTAAGAGCCTAGGACATGCTCTCCCAATATTAAGACGTAATGCGACCACCCGCTATAATAAAGAAGAATTCGCTCAACCAATCCGTGAGTTACATAAAAAATGCACTGAGTTTATGCAGCAATCCGACGCTCAAAAAGGCGATACACTGCTCGATAAAGTAAATGCTGGCGTCTATGAAAAAAAACACCGGGAACAATGGAGCAAGTTACTCAAACGTTATCAAAAAGTTGAACCAGACTCTAAATTATTCGATGCGGAACACGAGTGGTATAAAATTGGTAAATTATCAGCAGAAAAAGTAAAACCCCAATCAACATACGCGAGCCCAAACCTTACATTATTTGGCGGAGTCACTATAGGTATACTGCTTGTTTGCATGTTGGTTTCATATTTTATAAAACAACAGAATAATGAAAGCGTCTTAAATTCAACGCTAAATCCCTAGACGCTACATAGATAAAGTAGGTTGGGCAGTGGCCCTACCTACTTCAAGCCGAACAAAGCTCATCAATGAGAAAACGTATTTCCAACACTTACTGGCTACGCCTGAGTAAAATCAAACAAATCCTTATAAGTATGAAAATTCATTGCATCTTCTTCAGTCACTGTTAGATTATATTCTTCACTTAGAATGGCCAGTAACTCAACGATTTTCAAAGAGTCCAAATGCAAGTCTTCAATCAGAACCGTATCATCATGAATTTCCTCTGCTTTTGCACCAGATAACTTGGATATAATTTGTTTTAATTCACTATCAATGATTTTCATACAACACCTATTCATTATCTTTCGAAGCCAAATAATACCATGAAGCAAAAGCACATAGCCCCAAAATAAGCAAAATTATAGCTAAAGAGAGTTGGCCATACCATTGACCCAGTGCGATTATGCCGCTAGATATGGCAGCACTTAAATCTTGCATACAGGCATATAAAGCCCCTACTGTACCTGCCATGTGGGGAAATGGATGAAAAGCACCAGCAAAAGCATTGATAAAAGTAAACCCCACACCCATGCTAAACAAGGACACTGGAATCATGATAGACAGTACATTCTGAAATCCTAAAATAGCAAGAAGCAGCATGGTAAAACCACCAATAATCATGAATACAATGCCAATACATACCATATAGGATACCCCTTTACTCATCACTAATTGGCTATTAACTATCCCACTCACACAGATAGCAGCAGCAATAAATATAGTTAATTGACCAAACTCTATAGGACTAAGTCCTAACACATCCTGAAAAAGGAAAGGCGCAATTGCGAGATAACCAATTAAACCTGCGGACGCAAGGCATGCACACAAAGCATAACCAAGAAAGACTTTAGATTTTAATAAAGTAAAATAGTTCTCACGCATTACTTTAAATTTAGTTGCATCGGGATTCAGGTTTTTATTGGTTTCTGGCAGCGCTAACAGCGCTAAAATCCATATAACAATGCCAAATACTAATAAGAATAAAAAATTAACACGCCATCCAAAATGTTCTTGAATGTATCCGCCTAAAACTGGCGAGGCGACCATAATAAATACACTCACAATACCCACATAAGATCCGATCTTAGATAACATTCTGTCAGTAAAGAGATCACGAACTAAGGAGCGTCCCACTGAACCACAACATCCAATACCAAATCCTTGAATAAAACGGCCAATGATCAATACCAAAACTGAAGGAGCAAGAAAACAGATTAAGCTACCTAAAATACTCAAACCGACACCAAACATAAGTGGCGGTTTGCGGCCAATTTTATCGGATAAAGGACCATAAAATACATGGGAAATACTTAAGCCCAACATGAAAAGTGATAACGTTAATTGAATAGATGCTTCACTACTATTAAAAATCCTGGTAATAGCAGGCAATGAAGGGATATACTGATCCGTAGTCATCTGCATCAATATCATGAGCATTAAAACAACAAAAACCAATACAGGTTGAAGCGAAACTTGCCGAACATCATTTTTTTTGTGCATCAAAAAACCCTTAACTTCTTATTAACAGCCCCTTCCCTATAAAACTCATGCCCTATTCATATCATACAGAGCCCTAATATAATCAAACAGCAAACATAACCAACAAACCACGCGGTTGATCTTAATGAAGCCATATCCATTAAATAACAATAGTAATAAATAACTCGGGAAACGATATAAATGATCGCCAAAATTTGGATTGTGATACCAAGATGCTTGGTAGTCATCGCGGTTAAAGCTGCAGTAGCAAAAACAAGCAACGATTCAAAACTATTTTGATGTGCAGCAACAGCCCGTGCCCCCATACCCTGTAATCTTGCCTGTTGCGCTCTGGGATAATGATTGTCGTATCGGCCTTCTTTTTGCATAAAATAAGCAACAACCATCTTCAGAAGATAAGGGAATAATATTGCAATGAACAAGCAAATAATCAAAGTAGTCATAATGTCATTTCCTCTGTAAACATTCGTGCTTTTTAAATTAATAATTAGTGCCTGGTGCAGCACCATGGAACCCAGGAGGTTATAACTTCTTCATTAAGCGTATCTCGTTATCCTGAATAACGAATAAAAAATGAATCATAATAGCGAGAATACCTCCTTAGTACAATGACTTAGGATTCATGTCTATAAAGGAAAAATAGTACTTTCTACCAATTAATTTCTTCTGTTATGATAAATTGATTACGTTGTCATCTTTTAAAAGGTGGTACTATGGTACAAGATGAATCAAAAAAAAAATCCAAGGGACATATTGTCCTGTCGTCACATCCATCCGGACATACTGCGGCTCCATTAAAAATTAAATGGGGGGCAGAAAATCCTAAAGAACGTGGTCCAGTCATCGCATCCCTTACTAATATTAAAAATCGTAATGCCGTTGGCACACACTCAGGCTCATATTCAGTTTATCGTGCTCTTGCTGTTGCTGCCGGAGTATTGGATCCCGAGCATGTTCCTGATCTTACGGATACCACCCCACCGGTAATGATAGGACCTCACCCTCAATGGAGTGATCCTCAGAAAATTGTTTCACTTGATCCTTGGGGACATCTGGTAGCGGATACATTCGCTGAAGAAATTCACGCAGGATATGATATTCGACCAACAATTGCAGTGACTAAAGCACATATTAATATTCCTGAATTGCAAACAGCCATCCAAAAAGGCCGCCTTATTCCGGATGGAAAAATATTAAAAGAGTCAGGTGATGTTGCAGTAACTAAAGCGGCACTGGAGCCCGTTTGGTATTTGCCTGGAATTGCTGAACGCTTTAAAATTTCAGAATCACTTTTACGTCGCACCCTATTTGAACAAACTGCGGGGATGTTCCCTGAGCTGGTCACACGTTCTGATCTCGATGTTTTTTTGCCCCCAATAGGCGGATTAACTGCTTATTTTTTTGGTGATGTAACCACCATTCACGATCCCAAAGTTGAATTGACTTGTCGGATACATGATGAATGTAATGGCTCTGATGTGTTTGGTTCTGATATTTGTACGTGTCGCCCCTATTTAGCGCATGGAATTGAATTATCTATCGAGTCAGCTCAGAAAGGTGGTGCTGGTTTGATTGTTTATAATCGTAAAGAAGGCAGAGCTCTGGGTGAGGTCACTAAATTTCTAGTCTACAACGCTCGCAAAAGACAACAAGGTGGGGATACTGCTGCGAAATACTTTGAACGAACGGAGTGTGTGGCAGGAGTTCAAGACATGCGCTTCCAAGAACTCATGTCGGATGTCTTGCATTGGCTTGGTATTACCAAAATTCATCGTTTTGTTTCAATGTCCAATATGAAGTATGATGCATTACTCAAATCAGGAATTCAGGTTGTAGAGCGAGTAACCATTCCTGATGAACTTGTTCCTCCAGATGCTCAAGTTGAAATGAACGCCAAGCGTGCAGCAGGCTATTACTCACCCGATCGCATTGTCGATATCAATGAGTTAGCAAAAACTAAAGGACGCGATCTTAATGAGTAATGAACAACAAGAAATTGCCCAAGTATTAACAACGTTAAACGATCTCCGCACCATACGCTTGCGCGCCCAAGCTATTTTGGAGCGAGTCAAACACGATAAATCAGCATATTTTTCCTTAGAGCCGGAAAAGATGACTGGCACAGCCTCTTTTGTTATTAACGTCATTCAAGAAAACTATCCAAATCTTAATATTCCGTATCATAGCCGCTGGCGTCACTTTGAAGCTGGGGGTATTAAGCGGATAGAAAAAATGCTGGAAGAGTTGAGTGGCTTGTCCGTTGATGAGCGTGGCAAAATTCTTTATGAACTTGTTATCATCAGTGTCTTTCTCGATGCCGGTGCTGGCCAATACTGGCGCTATCAGGAGTCAGATACAGGAGTAGAATATTCCCGCTCAGAAGGCCTTGCTCTAGCAAGCTTATCTCTTTATCAAGCAGGCATGTTCAGTGCCTTACCGACTGAGCCGCTCAGAGTAGATGCAGAGCGTTTATTAACTTTTAATGAAGATGATCTTCGCCTTGGATTTCAAGTAACTACCAACAACCCTTTAGAAGGTCTTTCCGGACGAGTTGCTCTGCTGAATCGACTCGGAGCTTTAATGCAACATGATGAACATCATTTTGGAAAAGAACGCCGTTTAGGTAACTTTTATGCCTATATCAGCTCCTTAGCAACCAATAACAAGCTTGCTGCTTCACAAGTTTTTCATGAAGTGCTTCAGGCATTTAATAATATATGGCCAGCCAGACTTTTATTTCATGGAATTCCTCTTGGAGATGTGTGGCAATATAATGCACTAAAAACCGATAAGCCAGGATCTGAATATGTCCCGTTTCATAAATTATCCCAGTGGCTCACTTATTCATTGATTGAACCTTTAGAACAAGCAGGAATTAAAGTGACCCATCTAGAGGAACTCACTGGTTTACCAGAGTATCGGAATGGTGGCTTACTCATCGATTGTGGCTTACTGCACATTAAAAATAAAAAAGTTCTGGAACAAGCTATCTCCCCGGATTCAGAACTCATTGTAGAATGGCGTGCATTAACCATTGCTCTATTGGATGAATTGGCCGATTTAATCAGAAAAAAACTGCAAAAAAATGCTATAGAGTTACCTTTGGCGAAAATTTTGCAGGGCGGCACCTGGGAAGCAGGACGGCGCATTGCAAAACAAAAACGCCCCCAAGGTACCCCACCTATCCAGATTATTAGTGATGGTACTGTTTTTTAAATTAAGAGCAAAATTTACATAAAATCGCAGTTTGGAGTTAAAATGAGTGATCAACAAGTTGTAGTAGTGAAACATCCGTTAATTCAACATAAATTAACGATTATGCGTCGAAAGGACACCAGCACCGTAAAATTTCGTACATTGATGCATGAAATCAGCATGCTGCTTGCTTATGAAATTACTCGTGATTTAGAAATGGAATATGAAGAGATCGAAACACCTTTAGCCTTCATGCAATCACCTGTTTTAAAAGGTAAAAAAATGGTTTTTGTTTCGATTTTGCGTGCCGGTAATGGTTTAGTCGATGGCATGTTGCAACTTGTACCGACAGCAAGAATTGGTCATATTGGCTTGTATCGCGACCCCAAAACTCTTGAGGCCGTTGAATACTACATTAAACTTCCAGAACATACTCGCGATCGAGATGTTATTGTGGTTGATCCAATGCTAGCTACTGGAAATTCAGCCATTGCCGCAGTTAAAGAAATTAAAGCCATAAGTCCTAAATCCATTAAATTCCTCTGTCTACTCGCCTCACCTGAAGGAATAGCGGCGTTTCATGAAGAACATCCTGAGATCCCTATTTTCACAGCATCAATAGACCAACAGCTCAATGAAAAAGGCTACATTATTCCTGGTTTAGGTGATGCAGGTGATAGACTTTATGGAACAAAACTGGAGTATTAGCTGCGGCAAACTAAATAAATTAGTCAAGAACCTCTACTAGCACATGTAGACTCTGTTGAAATATTAGCTTCACAGTGTTAATATTGCACATTGTGCACGGTATTATATAATGGAAAGGATATTTTTCATGTCATCAAAAGAATCTACAGCAATACTTCCGTCTCTTGCAGTAAATAAAAAGTATTCTTGGGCAAAAGATGATACCGTCTGGATGTTAAGTCTTTACGGTACTGCTGTAGGTGCTGGAACGCTATTTCTCCCCATTGATGCCGGATTAAATGGAATCTGGCCTTTAATTATAATGGCGATACTTGCCTTCCCCATGACCCATTTTTCTCATCGTGCTTTATGCCGTTTTGTTTTATCAGGATCTTCGAGCCAAAATGACATTACCGGTGTTGTCGAAGAACATTTTGGTACCTTTGCAGGAAGAATACTGACGGGTTTATATTTTTTTGCAATTTATCCCATCTTATTAATGTACAGCGTAGCAATTACCAATACCACTGAAAGTTTTCTGGTAAATCAGTTGGGTGTGTCCGCGCCCCCCCGAGCACTTTTAGCCATAATACTCATCCTTGCGCTCATGTCTATAGTCCGCTTTGGACAGGAAATAATTGTCAAGTCGATGTCCGTAATGGTTTATCCTTTTGTAACAATATTATTATTCTTATCACTCTATTTAATTCCCAACTGGAACAACGCCATTTTACAGCAAAGCAATTCATTACATGCTAATGGCGGGCATGGTCTCTTGATGACGCTGTGGTTAGTCATTCCAGTTATGGTATTTTCCTTTAATCACTCGCCGATTATTTCCTCATTTGCAGTCAATCAAAAAGAACGACATGGTAGCGACGCAGATAGAAGCAGCACCTCCATTATGCGCTATAGCCATTTACTCATGGTCTTTTCAGTCATGTTTTTTGTATTTAGCTGTGTTTTTAGTCTTTCACCACAAGACCTTTTACAGGCGAAACTGCAAAACATTTCTATCTTGTCTTATCTAGCCAATCATTTTAAAACGCCACTCATTGCCTGCATTGCGCCTGTTATTGCTTTTATTGCAATTTCCAAATCATTTTTAGGCCATTATTTAGGTGCTAAAGAGGGTCTGAGCAGCATTATTGTGAACATATTAAAGCCAACAGGAAACACAATAAGCCAATGTAAGCTCCAACGAATTATTGAAATTTTTATGATACTCACATGTTGGATCGTAGCGACCATAAATCCCAATATCTTAAAAATGATAGAAACTTTAGGTGGACCTGTCATAGCTGTTTTGTTATTTATCATGCCTATGTATGCTATTGCTAAAATTCCAGCAATGAAAAAATATCAGTCACATAAAGTAAGTAATGTATTTACGGCAGCAATAGGCATCATCGCTATTTCAGCCATAGTATATGGGTTATTTTAATCTAAACTCAGTAATACATGGGCAGCAGTCCAAACACTAGGAGTAATACTGCGCCCGCCCTTTATTTGTTCCAAATTTGATCAATCTGTTTTTTTTTCATATACTTCATTTGACTCTCTTAACTTTTAATCCACCCCTGGGGAGTGTGAAGATGCCAGTAGTTACTAAGAAAGATGCTTTGAAAAAAATTGCAGCAGACTTACTCTGTGAAAAGAGCAAAGTTGATAATGCTTATCGCAGTACATTAGATCTAAATTTCTATCATGACGTGCCATTAATTGATAACAGTGACTGCGAGAGAATAAAACGGAGAAAAGATGTAATTGACGCGGTATATCAAGAGCTTTTTAATGCTATAGCACCATTCTCTACTGCAGATCAAAAATATATACCTGTATCAGGAAATTTACAGGAGCATATTAATAAACATATTGATACCTTAGATGAAACACAAGCAGAAGCAGCCCTGAAAAGTTTTACAGATGAAAATAGCTTTATTAGTCAGCTTACTCAACCTATGGATAGAAGTGAAATGGTCAAACCTGATTGCTCTCCCTTTAGTACCGACAAGAAGGATCAAGCCAAAAATATTAGTGCCATTAGAGGTCATACTATTGATGGAGGCTGGGCACTTTCCTTTTTCTCCAAAATAATAAATTTAGCTAAAGAAGCTCTAGGTGTAAAAACATCTTCTGAAAAGGTACTTGACAGCACAATGGAATTAGCACGCTCATCATTATCCTAGAAAAAGCGGTTGTGTCCGTAACGAGCAAACTAAGGATGCTAAAAACCATAGATTCAGTGTCATTAGCTTGTGCAGTAGAACGCAACTGCTTTTTCCAGGATTATCGTAGGTTACAAATCTATTTCCATTCCCAGCAAAATATGAAACAATTCTCATCAATCCCATCCAGTACTTGTTTTCAATGCACGTTGAATTTCATCAGATACCTATAGAAAACATTCAAGCAGGACAGTATCAACCCAGACAGGATTTTAATGACACTGCCTTAAAAGAGCTCGCCCAATCGATTATATCTCAAGGTTTAATCGAGCCTTTAATCGTCAGAACCATAGCAAAACAACGCTATGAAATTATCGCGGGAGAAAGACGATGGCGTGCGGCAAAAATGGCAGGATTGCAAACAGTACCTTGCCTCATTGGAAACTATACTGACAAACAGGCTTGTGCACTCACCTTAATTGAAAATATTCAACGAGAAGATTTAAATTTGATTGAAGAGGCAGGCGCTTATCGGCGTTTGCTTGATGAGTTTCATTATCATCAAGATGAAATCGCCACTTTAGTAGGAAAATCACGTAGCCATATTGCCAATATTATTCGATTACTAAATTTGAGTGGACAAATAAAAGACCTAATTCGGGATAAAAGCTTATCTTTTGGTCATGCACGAGTTCTCGTCGGATTAAATCCGGCCCAGCAGGAATATTTAGCCACAAAAACGATAGAACAACAATGGTCAGTAAGGCAGTTGGAACATGCTGTTAAAACGCAAAAAAATAAAGAGCCCCCCCCAAAAAATGCGAAAAAAGATCGCGACATTGAGCGCTTACAAACCGTATTATCAGAACAAGTAGGTGCACCTGTGCACATAATAAACGACAATGAGCAAGGTGGATGGCTGCAAGTAAAATTTTTTGATAATGATACTCTTGCGGGACTTTTGGAACGTTTAGGCTTAAGATATGAATAGTCCGGTGTTTACAAAATATGGTACAGCAAAAGGAACGACATCGATGAAAAGAACCTTGACTGGCGTGTTTTTATTGGCCTTATCCACAATATCACATAGCATCAGTATCCAAGGTGAAGTCGATCAATTAATAAAACGCGTTAATCCTAATGTTAATCTTGGAATAGTCGTCCTTGACCTAACCTCAGGTCAAACGCTATATCGTCGTAATGCAGAACGGTTATATATCCCCGCAAGTAACCTGAAAATTTTTTCTGAAGCAGCAGCCTTAATGGTACTTGGTCCCGATTACCGCTTTAAAAACCAATTAAGTATGAGTGCAGGTAAAATACAACAAGGAGTGCTGCAGGGAAACGTTTATGTACGACTTAGTGGCGACCCATCTTTTAATCGCGATGATTTAAACACTCTGCTTTCTTCATTGCACAAGTGGAATATCAATACCATTCAGGGAAATGTATACATTGACAGCAACCTCGCTAATGTAGATCCCTATCCGCCAGGCTGGCTCACAACAGATCTATCGTACAGTTACGGTGCACCCAACGCTCCAGTGATGGTAGATTCCAATCGCTTGACTGTAACGGTAAATCCTGGCGCTCAAGCTGGAGATCCAGCGATTGTAGAGGTAGATGATGGAGGTGGCGCCATCGCCTTAAATAACCAGGCAACAACTAAAGCGGATGCTAAGGGCTGTGGTGTAGGTTTTAGTTTAGATCAAGAAAATCACTTAACCGTTCGTGGTTGCGTTGGTGTTGGGCAGTGGGCGGTGCAACAACGAATGGCGATAAAAAATCCTTTAATGTATGCACAAGGCATGATTAAAAGCCAATTAGCAAAAGCAAATATCCAACTCACTGGCGAGGTCCAATTAGGTAAAACTCCTGAGGGTTCTTTATTAATTGCAACCCAACACTCCAAACAAGTATCGCAATTGATGGCGGATACGTTAAAGCCTTCAGATAACCTCTATGCAGACAGCTTATATTTGCATGCTGCAGAAAAGCTCAATAACGGAGTACCAGTCAATTGGCGAAGTGCACAACCTCTAATTAAGAATTTTTTGCAGTCACAAACAGGAATTGATTTTAGTAATGCCATTTTTACTGATGGTTCAGGCTTGTCAAGATATAGTTTAGTCACCCCAGAGCAAACCATATCATTGTTAAAATTCTTATATCAACGTTTTCCATTATCTTATGAATACATCGCAGCATTACCAATATCAGGACGAGATGGAACATTGCAAAAAAGATTTCGCATTCCAACACAGCAAGGATTTGTACGCGCTAAAACAGGTACTATGACAGGAATAAATAGCCTTTCCGGGTATTTATATACTGCCAATGGCCATACATTAGCATTTGCAATGTATGTCAACCGACAACCCGGCAAAGCATCAGGTCCTGGCCGTCCCGTATTGGATGCGCTGTGCACTTATTTTTTGCAAAAAAGCCCGGGAAGCAATCGCTTGAGTCGAGTTTTTTCACCACATCAACGTATTAACTTTCAATTGAATCCAACTCAGGCTGAACGACAAAAAGTGCATCAAGCGAAGTGGCGACGATTAGAGTCAGCCATACGCACCGCGCTTCGCGGCCAAGCGGTCAATGTCATCTATAGGGGTAATGAGCTTATTATAAGCGATAACCAGACTGATCCTGGAAAAGTATGGTCAACGTTACAGTCCGTCGTCAAGAAATATCCTTTTGCAGTCATGTTAACGTCTAAGACGCTATCAGTTAATCCTCTAGGTAGCCCTACACTACTCTGGGTAGAAGCTTCAGACACAGCCAATCAGGCACAAAGAACTTGGAGCATTCACGAAGCTGCGTAAATATAATCATCACGGAGATGCAATTGAATTCACTTTTTAAAATTGTTTTATTGATTTTTTGTTTTCTTCATTCCCTACATGCAGCACCTAGTTTTTTAACAATTAGTGACATACATTACGGCAGTAGTAACTTATCACGTGATGGAGAAGACACCGGCCCTGAATTCCTCGATGTTGCCATGCAGGAATATGAGAAATTAAGTAAAAAAGTAGATTTTATTCTTTGCCTAGGCGATTTACCCACCCACTCTTTATTTAACACCACTAAAAAAGGTGAATTTGAAAAAACAGTGTTTGATGACTTATATAAACACGATAAGGATCTGAAACCTATTTTTTACATTACAGGAAACAATGATTCATTGCAGGGTAATTATCAACCCTTTGAAACGAATGGCACTTCTCCGTTAAATTTTGCTGCAGGTTGGAATGGGGCCTGTGCTCATTGTAAAGAATTAATTATCGATGACAGTCACATGAATCACGATGGATATTATTCCAGTTATGTAATACCTGGAAATAAAAAAATTATCTTAATTGCCCTAAACGCGACTCAATGGACAAAAACCCCCATACTTGCAAAATATCCCAATCAAGAACACGATGCCTTAATCCAGCTTTCATGGCTAAATGAACAATTAAAAAAGCATCATGGCAAACAACTATTAATTGCGATGCATGAACCTCCTGGAAATTCGTATCGGGGGCAACCCATATGGCATAAACCGTACCTAGACGAGTTTATAAAAATATTAAATAACAACAAAAAATCATATGGGGAAATTACCCTGCTTACCTCACATACCCATATGGATGAACTTAGGAAAATTAACTTAAATAATGGTACTAATATCTATGCTTACTCTACCCCAAGCGTAAGTCGTATCCATCATAACTACCCAGGTATGAAAATATTTAATATGAATAAGAACCTAAGCATTACAAATTTTACGACGTATTACACAAGTCATTTAAACAGCTGGGATGCTCAGCAATATCAAGCGATAAATGCCTCTAATGCCATTTTTCCGCATTGTCAGCACAAGACTTTATCTCAATGCCTTAATCAGTTAAATACAAAACAAGTGTGTCATTATTTAGATAAGGGCCTGTTTTATGGAGTGAAAAGCCCTAATGTGCCAATACATCAATGCAATACAACATATAGAGTCAACCCTAATTGACAAATTCATAAATCAACTCTAACTTTGGTATCAGTTATCATTTAAAGGACCCAAAAATGAAAGCACTTTACACAGCAACAGCACGGACACACGGTGGTCGAGATGGTCATATTGAAACATCGGACGGCTTATTAAGACTGGACCTGGCGAAACCTAAAGAACTTGGTGGCCCAGGAGACGGCACAAATCCAGAAGAATTATTTGCCGCAGGTTATTCTGCATGTTTTGAGAGTGCCATGCGTCATGTTGCTCGTTTACAGAACATTTCTCTGCAAGACATCTCCATTCTTTCACAAGTCTCTTTGTATTCTACTCCAGAACAAGGATTTCAACTTGGAGTTGAGATGCATGCTCATATCATGGGCTTAAACCAAAAAGATGCGGAAGCATTAGTAGCCAAAGCCCATGAAGTTTGTCCTTATTCTAAAGCAATTCGTGGCAATGTTGATGTGACATTTAAAGTAAGCGTAGAATAAAGCAACTCCACATCCCTGTATGTGTTATTGGCAAAAAAAGCTAAATAACCGTAGGCTGGGCTGCCAAGCCCAGCAACCCACTAAAGTATTCCTTCTTAGAAACACTATAGAGAAGATACGTGTTAATTGGCTACATAATGCAATTTTGGAGAATACGAATTAACTCAGGAGATACTAGGCTTAACAGCCTAGCCTACATCGTTCATTTTTGGCAACGAATTACCTGACATATACAATCCCAAGCGTAGTGGGAGCTCTCCATACTGTAGCAGTGTTTCGATGAGAGCTCCCACTACGTTTGGGATAATAGAAAACTCGCCTCAGCCAGGCAACGAGGCTATCTCTTTCTCAATCAGATGCTTAGTTGTTTCTGAACGTTAATATTTTCTGCAACCACCCTGCTGAGCTCACCAAGATGATCCTCTGAACGAGTCGTCTTTTTACTCGCAAAAAAATCATATATTGGATTATTGTGCTTTTTTATTATTTTCATATTTTCAGTATCTTGCGTAAATGCTTTTATAAACGCATCAATCTCTTGCAAATTTCCACGCTGGCATTTCAAATCAAAAATAAATTGCTTTAATAACTCACCTTTTTCACGACGGGAAGCACTAAATGAATTCCCCATACTCAACGCATTGGTATGAATTGCATTTATTACTTTTACTAAATCAGGAGGCAAATGGGCATAAGAAGAAGGTGAATATTGCTGTATCGCATCTTCTGCTTCCTTACGGCGTTTCTTTACTGATTCAGGAGGAGGCGTGAATTTAAAAATTTTATTGTATGCTTCTTTAAATATCTCTGCTAACCAAGAATGTGCTTTCATAGTCGGATGGATGACATCCCAAAACATGTAGTCCTCAGCCGGAGAAATATGTTTTTCTTGATCCTCCGGATTTTTTTGATTTTCCTTAAATTCCTCAGAATCAATATATGCGGATTTTAATTTCTTTTTATCGAATCCATATTCGTCACAATGATAATAAATGTCTGCAAAGGGTATGCTGACGTCAAAAATTGAAAGATTCAAAGGAATATTTAAATCATTATATTTTTCAATAATTTGATTTACTTTAGCTGCCAATTGCTCATTAAAATGTTTCGAGCATTTAGCCGCATTATCTTGTTCTGTTTTACTTTTAGCCTGATATTTTGGGGTTAAAGAAAGATCAGGCAAATTCACGAGAACAAAATTTCGATAGCCTTGTTGAATCAAAACTTCAAGATTGGCGATACGCGCATGGACTGCATTATCTGCCTCAAGAAAAGTAGGCTCCGAATTTACCGTAAGTAAATCATTCGCACCCGACCACTCAATAATTAACGTTTCCGCTTTTTCCTGAGCACTAATGCGATACTTTTTATCGTCTGCAGTGAGTAACTTTTGTTTCTCTTCTAAATTGGCCAAGATCAGCCTGATTACTTCGTTTTCAGGATTCGGGGTAAACTTTGTTTTGTAATCGTATGAGGTTAAGCCTGCTTCGCAATAAAATCGGGCAAAGCGCTCTCCTTTATATAAAATATGCTTGTCATTATTTAGACTAAATGCTTTCTCATTTTTTCTTAATAAATGGCGATCATTGGCCAAAATTGCATCGGCTACATCTGCATTTCCTCGCGCATCGCGAGCAAGTTTCATTTTTTTGCGTACTTGATCAATTTCGAATTGTTCAATCACTGCCGTAACAAAGTAATCTCCCCAGACAAATCCATTGGTAAAGCGTCCTCTAGGTGCATCAAAACCTACTTCATAAAGATCTCCCAAAGGAATAAAACCAAATAGCATACGCTTATCAAAAGTACCTCTATCTGATAGGCTATCTCCCAAAACAACCAAACGACTAATCTTAATCCTAGATGCTGGCATATTAATCTCCTTATTAAAGATCATCGACCAAGATCTCCATCCTTTTGCAGGAAAAAAACTAGGATAAGTCTAAGTTGCAACCTTAAATCTCCTAAACCTGATCCTTGCTCAATGCTCAAGGAAGGAAAGCCGAAATAAACGATTACAAAGTATTTAAAAGATATGAAATCACGCTGCGTTGTACTACTTAACGATACAAATAAGAACGATTAAATTTACTTTCATTACCTACTGTAGTTGTTAGAACATAAGTAATAAAGGCAAGGACAACTGGAAAAAACATCCCCTTGATAAACTTCATTTTATTGAGAATTTTATGTTGGTTGCTTGGACTGTTCCTGATAATATAAACTTATTTGTCAAAAAATGTCTATGAAAAACAATCAATTTGATCTCATTGTATTAGGTGGAGGCAGTGGTGGTATCGCCAGTGCTGTTCGAGCTGCAAAATACGGCGCCAAAGTAGCCGTGGTAGAACCTAGCTATTTAGGTGGCACTTGCGTTAATTTAGGCTGTGTTCCCAAAAAAATAATGTTCAATGCATCCATGATTCGTGAAATCATGCATCATGCACCAGAATATGGTTTTTCTTCGGCGCCAACTCAACTTGACTGGAATAGCCTAGTTAATAGACGTAATGCCTATATAGAACGGCTCAGGGAAAATTATGCCAAACGGTTTGCCCAATTTAATATCACAAGAATTCAAGGTATGGGAGCATTCCATGATGCGCACTCAATCAAAGTAAATGACTCCGTTTATCAGGCACAGCATATCATCATCGCCACTGGTGGTGAACCGTCACAGCCAGGGATTCATGGCGTTCAGCATGCAATTGATTCGGACGGCTTTTTTGCTTTAACCAAACAACCTGCAAAAGTCGCCATTATTGGCAGTGGATATATCGGGGTAGAACTAGCTGGGGTATTAAACAGCCTGGGTAGTGAAACACATCTTTTAATGAGAGGAACACGACCTTTATCTCGGTTTGATGAGGTTTTGGGAAATACGTTAATGGAGATGATGCAACAACAAGGTATCCATATCCATCAAAACCATAAAGCACACGAAATCAATTTACATAGTGATGGTAGAAAATCTATAGTATGTGCCGCTAGTGGTGCAATTATTCAGGATATAGACGTCATTATTGCCGCAGTAGGAAGAAAACCGAGAACATCTGGATTAAACCTAGAAAAAGTAAACGTTGCAATAGATCAACATGGTTTGGTCTTAGTCGATGCATTTCAAAATACGAGTACTCAGGGAATCTATGCATTAGGTGATGTAACGAATGCACCTGCACTTACTCCTGTAGCAATTGCCGCAGGCCGACGTTTGGCTGATCGTTTATTTGGTAAACAACCTGACGCATGCTTAAATTATGACAATATTTGCACCGTGATCTTTAGTCATCCTCCCATCGGAACGGTGGGGCTTAGTGAACAAGAAGCCATAGCGCAATACGGTAAAGAGCAGATTAAAATCTATCAAACTCGTTTTACTCCTATGTTTGATGCATTCGCAGAAGAAAAAACACCTACAGTGATGAAATTAGTCACCTTAGGGAAAGAAGAGAAAATTATTGGTCTGCACATTATTGGATTAGCCGCTGATGAAATGCTCCAAGGCTTTGGTGTTGCAATAAAGATGGGCGCTTGTAAAAAAGATTTTGATAATACGGTCGCTATTCATTCTACGAGCTCAGAAGAATTAGTAACTATGGTTTAATAATATGAGTGACGCAATTCGCAGTTTTCAAGGTAAATCACCTTCAATAGGCCAAAGAGTTTTCATTGATCCAAAATCGGTAGTTATTGGCGATGTACTTCTGGGGGATGATGTATCTGTTTGGCCTATGGCAGTAATACGTGGTGATGTGAACTCAATTAAAGTAGGCAATGCGTGTAGCATTCAAGACGGCGTTGTTTTACATATTACCCATGACGGCCCTTACACTTCGGGAGGGCAACCATTAATTTTAGGCCAAGGCATTACCATTGGACATCGTGCTGTATTGCATGGCTGTACGGTAGATGACTTCTGCCTTATTGGTATGGGTGCATTAATTTTGGATGCAGTACATATTCAGCATCATGTAATGGTTGCTGCCGGTTCTGTAGTCACTCCAGGAAAAGTATTGGAGAGTGGTTATTTATATCTGGGTAACCCTGCTAAAGCAGTTAGAAAGTTAACGGATCAAGAGCTCGAAATGTTAGAGTATTCGGCTCAACATTACGTGCGACTAAAGGATAAACATTTGGCATCAATCTAAGTATGTATCAGTGCGATAGAATGGAGCTCGTGAAAACGACGACGTTGCTACAAGTATTGTTCTAATTTTAATCTAAAATAAAAGAAAATGGACCAATGAATGATTGTAAATGACGCAAACTCCTTTGGAAATAGAAATATTAAAAACTGAACGATTAAGAACAACAATTTTATCTATTGTTTTTGCTCTATTGTCCCTCATGTGGATAATATTTATTGTCCACTCTCCTCAAGTTTTTTTTCAGATAGCAAAAATACCCGCCTTGATTTTGCCAAGTTATTTAGGTGGGGTAGCGCTCTATTTTCTATTGATGCGCCAAGTAACTTGTTTATACATAGACCATAAAAAGAATATGCCTATCTTTCTACGTTATTTAAGTGGCTTTATTGAAATAAATATTCCAACGGTAGGGATCATTATTGCAGCAACGGTACAAACACCTGTTTATGTTCTTTTAATGCCCCCTGTTTTACTCTATTTTATTTTTATTATTCTTACTTCACTGACATTAAATGAATGGTTATGTCGATTTGCTGGATTAGTTGCAGCCATTGAGTATTGGGGACTTGCCTATTACATTCTAAATTATACAGATATTGAAGGCATTGATTACTACCTCGTTGCATGGTTTTCCTTTGCTGCCCGTGGAATAATTTTATTGATTGGAGGGATAATTACAGGATTTGTCACCTCACAAATTAAAAAGCAGTTTTTTACCGCCTTTGAAGCTCAAAAAGAACGTGATCGAATTGAAAATATTTTTGGGCAGCATGTGTCGCCCGAAGTCGTATCCAAATTATTATCAAAAGACGGCAATTTAAGCGAATACATACCCGTTTGCGTTATGTTTTTAGACATACGTAATTTCACTCATTTTACCGAAGCAAACAAACCCTCAATTGTTGTTAGTTATCTCAATAATCTTTTTAAATTTATGATTCAAATCATTCATGAGAATAAAGGCATTATTAATAAATTTTTAGGCGATGGTTTTATGGCTGTATTTGGTGCACCCATTTCCAGCAGCAATGATGTAGCCAACGCAGTAAATGCAGCATTGGCGATTATTAAATACTCTGAAGAGGAGGTAAAAAAAGGCAACATACCTGATCTAAAACTAGGAATAGGACTGCATTTTGGCTATGTGGTAACCGGTACAATTGGGACAAAAAAAAGACAGGAATATACCATTATAGGCGATGTTGTTAATTCAGCTGCACATATAGAACAGTTGAATAAAACCTATAACACTAACGTGCTTATCTCTGAAGATGCCATTAAAAATCTACCAGAAATTAAGGCTGAATTTGTTGGTAATGCCACACTAAAACATCGCGATAATCCTATTAAATTATACAAATTAGCGTGATTCATTTTGCACTGAATCAGAACATTAATCTTTTATTAATTCCTTGATTTTAGAATCAATGAATCTGTCTCATAAATATCAATTTTTACTTCTTCTAGGAACTAGTTACAGCTCAGTTTTAAGGGCTACGAGGACCATTGAGCGTATGCTCACCAGGCTCATTTTGTTTTTGTTGTCGCATGATACCAAATTTATTAACCAGCCCCACATCACTCATCTTTGTTGGTTGTGCTGGCTCCATAATATGCTCATATTGATTGAGGCATTTTTCCATTTGCTCAATGAGTGCTTGCATATGTGCAGTTTGTTCAGCCATGCATAAACTTATTGATTTCATCTCTTCAATTCCATCTTCTAAATCATCTAGCCTTTTTTCAAGTGTCATCTAATTTCCTTATACACATCATAAAATTTATTCAATTACAAATAATGTTGGGCTATAAAAATTTTTCTCCAGTTTGAAATGAAGTGAATACTAACAATTATTGAACCATAACTCGAGTTACTTCGGGTATTTTCATGATTAAATCATCTGTGTATGCACTGGAAGGAGTTTGAAAACCAATTGGCGCATTTCCAGATAAAATATTTTGTATAATCAATAGAGTAGATAAAGTAGTTAACGTATAGCCATTAGGCGTAGTCATGACTGCAGCAATTTTTTTTCCTGCTGTGTTTGTTACTTCAGCATAGATTTTTACAATTGAGTTTTGCCTTTGTTCCTCAGTAGGTCCAGCAGGTAATTGATTAATTTTATTCATTAGATATTTTTTCATTGGAGCCCAACTTAAAAGCCATTTAAATAAATTAATAACTGCTTTAAACTTGATGACTTTTTGAGGTAATGCCATATAAGTTTCTATATGCGGAATCTGCGTAGACCACCATGCTGACGCCAAATCACCCCAGGAAATTGTGGCACATAACAACTTTTTTGAGACACCGAAATCAAAAACATGAGTCTTTTCGCAGAAAGCGATTTTCTTTAAAACGCCCTCATCACGAATCATGGTTCCTGCAGGAATATCTTCTAACATCGTTTTAGCCGTTCCATGAGAAATACCCAAATGTCCACTTTTATTAAATGTTCCTATAGCAAGAATCAATCGATTAGCGTCAGGTAAACACTGTTTTAAGTAGGCAGCCAAACAATCACTTGGGACTACATCAAATCCAGAACCAGGCAATAACATAATACCGGCTTTTTGGGCTTGCTCATTCATAGCCATAAGATGTTCTATTACCATTACTTCACCAGTAATATCTAAATAATGAGTCTGTGTAGCAAGACAGGCTAACACCATGTTTTTGTAGGTATACTTGAATGGTCCCGCACAATGAATTACCGCAATAAGATCGCGCAACGCATTTGTAGTTTGCTCTAAATCATTCACATCAAACACACGATATTCTAAATTTAGAGCCCTGGCTTGCAGCTTTAATCTCACCTCATCTCTACCCGCTAATATCGGTTTTAATCCTTGCTGTACACACAACTGAGCAATTAGATTACCTGTATATCCATATGAACCATAAATTAGGAAGTTATTTTTCATCAAAAGAACCTGAATATTTTTTAATGCAGTGTATCTCGATAATGAACTTTTATCGAGATGAGGTTTTAATTAATTTCAACGTGACATTTAGGGAGTAGTGCAATAGCTCAAGGAGTCTTAAAAATCACCTCATCCTGAGCTGATCTATCCTCATGGATTTGTTGTCATTCTAGCAAAGGCAGGAATGACAATTTAATCGAATATGAATCATTTGATAATAATAAATTCAAATTAGTAAACGTAGTCTGCGCGACTAAGCCTAACTTACGTTTTGAGTTATTTTTTCAACGAATTACCCAACGCATGCAAGGATGACCTATCTCACGTGAGCGATTACGGAGTAATTAAATAATTTATAGAAAAAAAATTAGAGACTTTATCTACTCTACATTTTCGAAGGATTAATTGATAAAAAAAAAAGCGGCAAAAAAGCCGCTTTTTAAGAATAAAACCCTGGCGATGACCTACTTTCACATGAGGAAACCTCACACTATCATTGGCGCGGGTTCGTTTCACTT
>NZ_LNYY01000004.1 GCF_001468005.1 Legionella steelei | reverse complement strand
TCTTCTTAATGAACTTGCCCCGAAGGCGTGCTGCGTATTCTACTGATTTCGGCACCTGTGTCAAACACTTTTTTCATTTTTTTTAAATGTTTTCTTTTGCTTATATACTATTAGTCCATCTCGATCTTTACATGCCCATGTTGGGCATTTTTTGCATTTCAAAACTTTTCCACCAGTACTTTTTTGCCTTAGACATGAGCACGATGATCAAAATCTTGTTGTCGGTTTTTATATATGATTTATTAATAAATGATTTGCAGATGAGATCTAAAACATATTACTTTTATAAAAATGAATTGCTATTTATGCAGGGGATGCTTCGTTGTTTCGTTCGTAGATATAAAAAGTCATATCAAACTTGTTTTTTTCATCATGCTGTCTGAACTGTTTATCCTGGCAATGCCATATTGATGTATCAATTTCAGGAAAAAATACGTCTGCTGTAAATTGGTGATGTATACGTGTGATATATAAACGAGATGCTTTATTCATCGCCGCAGTAAATAATTCAGCTCCACCAATAATCATAATTTCAGAAAAATCCTTTGTTTGCTCCATTGCATTTTCTAAGGAATCACACACGACAACGCCATCAATTGTAGATAAGCCTCGACTTAATACAATATTAAGTCTTCCTGGTAAGGGTCGGCCTATAGAAACAAAAGTTTTTCTTCCCATAATAATGGGCTTACCCATAGTGATTGATTTGAAATGTTGTAAATCGGCAGGTAGATAACACAGTAATTGATTATTGAAACCTAAACCCCCAGCCTCATCAATTGCAGCAATTAAACTAATCATGATCTCATCCTTGATAAAGCCATGGACTTAGCCATGTCAACAGCAGCAAACATTGAACCTGAATCCAGCAAATTTTTACCAGCTAACTCCAATGCGGTTCCATGATCTACAGAAGTACGTATTATTGGTAATCCTAAAGTCACATTTACAGCGTTATGAAAATCAGCGTATTTAATTACTGGTAACCCTTGGTCATGATACATTGCAACATAAACATCACAATCGTTTAAATGATTCTTAATAAACATAGTATCAGCGGGTACAGGTCCTTGAACATTAATACCCTGATTTTTTAATAAGGACAGTGCAGGAGTAATTACGTCAATTTCCTCTCGTCCCAAATATCCTGATTCCCCAGCATGCGGATTTAAACCAGCCACTTTAATACATGGATCTTTAATATTGAAATCTCGAATCAGTGATTGATGCACCTGAGTAATTACTTTAATAATTAAATCTAAAGTAATGGCTTCTGGTACCTTACATAAGGGAAGATGCGTGGTAACTAAAGCAACTTTCATATCCTTACAAGCCAACATCATGACCACATCATTTGCATTGTAGTATTGCGCGAAAAACTCAGTATGCCCACTAAACGGAATACCTGCTTCATTAATGTTTGCCTTGTGCACAGGTGCCGTCACTAAGGCAGAGAACTCACCACGCTCACATAATACGGCCGCCTTATTAAGTAACTCAATAACATAGGGCGCATTTTTAGAATTGAGACATCCGCTTTGCACTGCAAGAGGACAATTGACCGAGAGTACTGATAAATGACCCGATTGGGGCACAACAACTTGTCCGCTTTGATATGGAGTAAAGCAAATAGGGCGGCCTAATTCTTTGGCTCTAGCTTCTAGTACCGCTTGATCCCCTAAAATCACTAATGGTGAATCATATTCTGCAAGAGCCAAGCATAAATCTGGACCAACTCCTGCTGGCTCTCCGCTGCTAATGAGCAGTGGCTTCACGCCAGCTCCTTTGCAATAATATTAACGTAAGCATCTGAACGAATATGTTGTTGCCAATTTTGTACTGCTTCAGCAAACTTACGTTGTTGTAAAAATTGTCGTACTTGCTGTTTTTTAAAAGCGTCAGAATCATCTTCTTGTTTACGGCCAAGTACCTGAATGATGTGCCAACCAAATTGTGACTTAACAGGTGGGCTGATTTCATTTACAGACAACTTATCCATCGCTTTCTCAAATTCAGGAACTAATACTCCAGGTGGTACCCAACCTAGATCTCCACCTTTAACCGCACTGGAAGAATCCAAAGAGTATTGCTTGGCCATAAGTGCAAAATCCTTACCAGAGCGAATTTGTTGGTACAGATTATTTACTTGTTTCTTTGAATCTTCAGGGAGCATGCTTGGATCAGGTTTTAAAAGAATATGACGAACATGAGTCTTTGTAATGACATGATGCTGATTATCACCACCAATGGAAACCAGTTTAATTAACTGAAAACCATTGCCTGCGCGTAAGGGGCCAACGACTTGTCCTGCCTTCATATTCACAACTTCTTTTGCAAATAATTCAGGTAACTCTGCTAAATGGCGATCACCTAAATCGCCTCCTTCCAGTGCAAATTCGCCGCTCGAGTTTTCTATAGCCAGGCGGCTAAAGTCATCACCTTTCTTTATTTTTGTTAATAACAATTGAGCTTTGTCTTTGGCTTTCTTTACCTCTTCCGATGTAGGTTCTTCATTGAGTGGTATTACTATATTTTGTAGATGATAAGTAAGTGCGGTGCGATCAACAATGCTTCCTTCTGTTTTAAGATACTGATCGACTTGCTCATTCGTCACCATGGCGTCTCTTCCAACCGCTTTTTGCTGCAGATGAGTAAGAAGCATCTCTTTACGAATATTTTCTCTGTATTCATTCCAGATCATACCTTGTCTCGCAATTTCCTCGCGCAACTGAGTAAGAGTTGCATGATTCGAAGCAGCAATTTTTTCAATCGCTTGGTTTAATTCTGTATCATCTACAGTAAGACCATGTTGTTTTGCCATTTGCAGCTGCACATTGACATCAATTAAGTGCTGGAGGACTTGCTTTCGCAGGACAGGGTCTGCAGGAACTTGCATTTTTTGAGCAAGAATTTGTTTTCTCGTTAATTCAACTTGTTTGTTGAGTTCGCTTTCTGTGATCACAGTATTATTAACAACTGCAACCACCTTATCCAATAATTGTTTTGCCTCTGTTACGCCAACGCTAGCAAACAAGATGCATACAAGGGCTATTTTCTTATACATACCTTAATCCTTACTTACTTTTTTCGAGCAATTTAGGTTATTTTTATCCAAAATACAAGCGGCTTTGTTTTAATCTATACCACTATTTTGTTTAACGATGAAATGGATCATTATATCCTGGAATATAAGTATTCAATACACTTGCAGGATCACTATTTGCTACTGATCCTAAGCCTTTTAGTAAAATTTGCAAATAGATATTATTATTATATTGAGGTAAATACTCCGCATTTAAGCTTTTAAAGGTTCTTCCACCCAAAATTCGCAAAGCCCAACAGCAACTATCATATTGCATCCCCAATAGTGACATCATGCTGTAGTCCTTACTAATGTTATGACTGTATGCGCCAAGCGTGCTCCATCGCTCACTTATTGGCCAAGAAACAGAAACCGTCGCTTGATGTAATGCATTATCAACCCCTGCATTATTCCTAACAGATGTCACATCACCATTCACTAAATAACTATATCCTACATTAAGCATTGCATTTGGCTTGGGTTGATAATGCACATTTAAACCACCATTGTTTGTCGCTGACTTAGCCGGATCCCATACATAGTCACCGAGAACATTCAAACGCGGGCTGAAATGATACACTGCTCGAGAAGCTATGGGTGAAACTCCATAAAATGGGGACACTTGTCCAATCTCAAGAGGAGAACCCACACAATCACCGGTTGGGTTACGGCATAACTGTACTTTTCTATCCGAGAAATATTTGATTTGCCCAATAGAAAAACTGGCTAACTCAACCCCAGTCCTTTCTGATAACCAACGTGAAGTTAATGCATAAGATAATTGATTTGCATCACCAATTCGATCAAACCCTGAAAAACGATTGGTTCTAAAAAGTTGATCAAAATTAAAAATCATATTTGCCGTATCGTATATAGGCAACTGATTTTGATTATAAAAAGGCACATACAAATAAAATAAGCTGGGCTCTAACGTTTGGGTATAGGAATCTCCCATCCAATTAAAATCCCGATCAAAAAATAAACCACCATGTGCACTGACACGAGGAATAAAACGATTATAGTCAGTGTGCAAATCATTCCAATTATTCTGTACCTGGTAATAATTTTCTACAAACTCTACCGAGGGAGTAATAAATCCCCAACTGCTTCTCTGAGGTAAAGAAAGCACTGGATTAACATGGAATCGAGGGCCTTGAGGCATCTCTACTCCAAGACTCTGCCATTTTGATGTCGGCCAAAAAAATTGATCATATTGTCCTGTTATATTTAAATTAGCCTGAGCAGGCAATTCGTAATAATAACCACGGGCATACAATTGTGGTAAACGCTCATATTGATCAGCGATGGGCGTTTCATTAATCGGATGTAAGGTTTGGAAACTTTGAACCATGCCTCTAAAAGTCCAATGCTCCGTAGAATAGGTTAAATCGGCTTGGCGCAATAACTGTCGCTGAGTAATCAGTGCCAGATTCGTGCTAAAATCCTGAAAGTAATAATCGTCAGAAACTTGCTGAACATTTACATTTAATCGCAGGTCAGGATTAATTTGCGTGGTGTCAAGAAAACCAAAAAGCCAGCGGTTGGTTGATTTGTCTTTAAACGAAGGAAACTCAGCTGCATGATTGTTCAAGAAATTACGATAAGCAGCATCATTCGGCAAAAAATTACCCGTCACGAAACCTACACTGTGTGCAGTTAAATAACGAAACTCACCGCCCAACATGACATTACGCTTTGTGTAAACGTGTGGTGTTATAGTCAAGTCATAGTTTGGGGCAATATTCCAATAATATGGCAGTCCAAGATCAAAACCTCCAACATTAGAATATCCTGTTAAAGGCATTAAAAAACCTGATTTACGTTCTTTGGTTGTAGGAAAACTCAAATAAGGAGCATAAAGTATCGGCCACTCACGGACACGCAACGTAACATTTCTGGCAACCCCCACTTTTTTCTTATTATCAATAACAATGGATTTAGCCTCAATATCCCAAGCCTTATCTTGTGGTGCACATGTAGTATAAGTGGCCTGACGCAATAAGTAGTCTGAATTCGGAAAACGTTGCATGAGGCTTGCTCGTCCCCATGCGGGTAATAAAGCGGCATGCTTATTGATATTAAAACGATAAAGTACATCTTCAGTTTGACCTGACTTATCTTGAGGATTAATCGTTGCTTTTCGAGCGATCAATAATTTATCAGGTTCCAGATAATGGACATTACCTAAGAACTCAATTTTTGTAATCTGTTTACTTTGTGGATCCCTATATACATGAGCTGTTTGTGCATTGACGATTCTCTGGTCTTGTTGAATTTCTACGTGTCCTGTCAACGTTGAAGGTTTATCTTGATAAAACGAAACGCGATCTGCCATGATCTTTATTTCATCAGGAGACGCAAGTGGTGATACAGTGATCGGTTGATACGAGCCAAGACAAATAGGAGAATTTTGATCTGCCTGCCATCCCAAGCATTGAGCAAACTTTGCGCGTATCGCATTGGTTAAATCAACATCACGTGCGATCACGCAGGCTTGTACCGGTTCATTAATTATAGAAGCCGAATAAGCCAACGCATGATAGATTACCATGAGTAAAATCAGCAGTGTCGTAAACACGCTCATCAAGAACCATTTAAATGAAATCTTGTTCACAGGTAATAAAATGCCTTATTATGCACATAAAAATATGTAACTAATTACTTTTGAGCGTCGTACGCGCATTAATGATCTTGCGATAGAGTTCTTACGACACCTATTTTCATCCGCTCTTAATTTATGGGAGAGGGAATCTGAGTTATTAAGTTACAACCAGAAAATAATGATGGGGAAGTATACCATGCATGCAAGAGAAAACGCACTGAAAGAATGGCTAATTCATACACTAAAACAACAAGATTTTCAGTTAGCACCCTTAGCTGGAGATGCTAGTTTTAGAAGATATTTTCGTCTTCGATATAATGGGCTATCGCAGATTGTTATGGATGCCCCTCCAGCAAAAGAAGATCTAAGACCGTTTATACATATCGCACAAACGTTGGAAAAAGCTGACGTACATACCCCAAAAGTGCTGGCGATAAATTCAGACGAAGGGTTCTTACTATTAAGTGATTTAGGGGATGAACTTCTTTTGAATGTGCTAGGTCCTGAAACCGTGGATACTCATTATCATCAGGCCATAAAAACTTTGTTTAAAATTCAAACATGTTCGATTAATGATCCACTGCTTGCACCATTTGATGAAACGCATATGCTCAAGGAAATGAGTTTATGTTCTGAATGGTTTTTCCAAACCTATCTCGCTTTGAATCTCAATCAAGACGAATGCACGTTAGTCCAACAGACTATGGAATGGATAGCCAAAGAAGTAGCCCAGCAACCATTAACATTTATTCATCGTGATTATCACTCTCGTAATTTAATGCTCTTAGCAGAGCAGGTAGATCCAGCCTTGGGAGTTATTGACTTTCAAGATGCAATGCGTGGTCCGTTCACATATGATTTGGTTTCTTTACTTAAAGATTGTTATATTTCCTGGCCACGAGGTAAAGTTCTAGAATGGGTCGAGTTTTTCTACACACACAGTGCATTAACCACGGATTATTCTTTGTCTGAATTTATCCGTGCATTTGATCTTTGTGGCTTACAAAGGCACTTAAAAGTTTTAGGAATCTTTTGTCGGCTGTATTTGCGTGATCAAAAACCTGGATATCTTAAAGATCTGCCTTTGACGTTAAAATACGTACTTGAATGCACAGAGACTTATGAAGAATTACACCCATTTTTCCAATTCCTGCAAATGAAGGTTTATTTACCATGAAGACTGCAATGATATTGGCTGCTGGCCGCGGTGATCGTTTGAAACCGCTTACTACGATGACACCTAAAGCGCTGTGTGTTGTTAAAGAAAAACCATTAATAGAACATCATGTCATGGGGTTGGCAAAAGCCGGCTTTGAACGATTAGTAATTAACCATGCCTATCTTGGAGGAAAAATCCGTCAGCATTTAGGAAATGGAGCGCGCTGGGGAATTGAAATTTATTACTCGCCCGAACCTCCTGGCGGATTAGAAACTGGGGGTGGTATCGTCAATGCATTACCGCTGTTAGGTGATAAGCCCTTTATTACCGTTAATGCAGATATTTATACCGACTTTGATTTTTCTCAGCTTCAGCCTGAAAATACCCATTCAATTCATGTGATTTTGGTAAATAAGAATCCATTACTGAATCATCATGGTGACTTTGGATTAATTAATCAAACCCAATTAAGTAATACAAATCCAGAATATACTCTTGCGGGAATCTGCTGCTATCATCCGCAAGTATTTATGCACTGTAAACAAGGACGCTATTCAGTTGCACCATTAATCCGACAGTATGCAGCACAAAATAAAGTGACCGCCAGTGTTCATAGTGGCCTTTGGTATGACATAGGAACACTGGAAAGACTTCATGCCGTGAATCAAATTTAAGAGCATCAACTCTTCAAAATTTTAAAGAGTTACTGGGTTCCTCTTAATCCAGTAACTCTGTAGTCTCTCAACAGCAAATTTACTCATCCAGTCCGTGCTTTTTTCAGAAACGCGCTCCTGGAAAATGGTCGAAGCTAAGTACGCCCCCCCATACTTGTAGGTTCGACCCGGTCTTCGACCTTCTCCTCGACTTTTTCTCCGACTTTTTCTTCGATCTTTTCCTCGACACCTTGAAGAATTTTGTCCATAGCTTTTTTCCTGGCTTCTTCCAGTCTGTGTTCGCCTGGGTAGTCACGTTGTCGGGATACGATTTCTGTATTAAACTTACTCTCCACTAAATAATCTTTAAAGTCTTGTGCGGAGTCTGCTAATAACTCTTCTACCTCAGCTGCAGTCATTTTTTTACTTTCATCTATATGTCCCTCTGCATTCATTTTAAAGAAATTGCCATCTCTCGTTGCAACGCCATGCTTGTTCGCTAACCACGCATTAAACAAACGATCTAACGAGTCAACTGTTGTCTCATCTAATTGAGAAGCTCCTTTTTCAGTTGAAGCATATCCACGTACAAAATGTCCTATCTCGCTGATAGCATAATCGAAGCGTATACCTGGAAGTTTTTTCTCCGATAATTTATTGACAGCCTGTTGTGTAATTCCACTATGCATGCTTTCAACGCTTGAAGATGAAGGCAGTTTGCCAGTCCAAGCTTGCCCGTCCTGAGGAAATTTATATGTCACAAGTTCAGCAAACTCATCTACTGCGTCTAGTATTTGTTGCGCGGCGTGCATTGCCTCCGGTGATTTATTTATGAATCTTGATCTCTCAACTATTTCATGAACTCGCTGCCTTAAATATTGAGCAGCTTCTGGTGAATTTTCGGCAAGCTTCATTGCGCGTAACAGATCTTCTCTAAGCGGCAAGTTTACATCTTTCAGTGGAACTATTGCAGGCGCACCTTTAACGGGCACTTTGGCGGACGGAACAGACATAAATGAATCTCTCTTTCGTAAATTCTATTATTATATTACATAATTATAGCAAACCTGCGTCACTTGCAAGAATACCGGTTTTTTATTCACTCGTTAAAAAGGCGTAAATTATAGATTCTATAAGAATGTAGCCTGGTTGTTTGCAACCGGGATTCTTGGAATATGCCACGTTAGATCCCGGTTGCAAACAACCCGGCTGAGTTGAAAGAACTCCGAAACGATAAGATCCGCAGATAACCTGCGGATCATCAGTATTCAAACTACTCATCTTTATGCATGAATGGGGACTTAACATCACCAATAACTGAGTTAAATAACTGGTTTTTCATTGAATCAAAAGTGAACTCATCCACCAAAATAGCATCCCAGCGAGCTGCTTCCGTTGCAAGTAAGGCATCCATTTCCTGTTGAGTTAATTCATTCTTTTCAACTTTTTCTTTCAATTTATCCTGTAACTTACCAAATTTAACCCGTTTTAAATCTCCCACTTTTTTAGCAAGCTCATCTGTTTGAATGATTTGCTGTAAGGCACACTCTACTCTGTCTATGGGTTGTTTGGGATCACCACTCAGATAAACGATTTGCTTCAAGCGGTCGCGATACTCATTATTCGTGGTCATCAAACGTGCTAATTTGTGATCCAGCTTATCAGAGGGATAACACATCGTTTGTCCAAAAGGAAATGCAATGATGCGTGCGAAAAAGCCTAAAAATCGCGAGGGGAAATTGTGACAAAATGCAATCATCGCTCTTTGTGCATGATAAAAACAATAAGAAACGGCCCATTGAGCATGTAACTGGTCATCAGGGGTTTCACCATTCAATTGCACATTTCTTAACACAGCCATCGCCATGTACAGATAGGACATTCCATCAGCCAGACGGGCCGACAAACGTTCTTTGCGTTTTAAATCCCCTCCTAACACAATTAACGCTAAATCGGCAAGCCATGAATAAGCGTGGCTTAGACGTGCCAACCGTTTATATTCACGCTTCATTTTAAGATCTGGCGCACTAATAAATATCCCACCGGTCCACGCGGAACAAATTGTTTTGGCGAAATTTTGCATAAAATATTGAATATGCTTCCAGACAACCTCTCTGAATGCCTCTTTATCTTCCTTGGAAATCGCATAAAACTCATTGCGTACATAAGGGTGACATGCCATTGAACCTTGTCCAAAAATCAACAGGTTTCGTGACATTACATTTGCTCCTTCCACCGTAATGGAAATGGGAACCCCATTATAAAAATTGGTTAAATAATTTCGAGGACCAACAACTACAGCACGCCCGGCATGCACATCCATTGATGCATTAACCACTAATCGTGCAAATTCAGTATTAAAATATTTAGCAATTGCCGAGGCGACAGAAGGTTTTTTATGCTCATTCACCGCCGCAACAGTTAGTAGTCGATTTGCATTAATTAAGTAATTTAAACCCGCAATCTCTGCAAGTTTTTCTTCAATTCCTTCAAACTGGCCAATTTCTACATTAAATTGGCAACGTATGCGAGCAAATGCGCTGGTTGCCAGATAGCATGACGAAGAAGTACCTGCACCAAGTGCTGGTAAAGAAATGGAACGGCCAATGGATAAACATTCGACCAACATTTGCCAGCCACCACCGATACGTTTCTGGCCACCAATCACTGTAGTGATGGGCACAAAAATATCTTTTCCACGAATGGTGCCGTTCATAAATGGTTGATCAGAAGGCAAATGTCGATTGCCAATTTCTAGATTTTTAGTATCACGTGGAATCAACACACAGGTGATTCCTTCTTCTCCTTCTCCCTGCAACAAGCCATCGGGATCTTTTACATTCACAGCAAGACCAATTAATGTTGCTACGGGTGCTAAAGTAATCCAACGTTTGTCTAATGTAATGCTTAATCCAAGAACCATTTTGCCATCAACTTTCTTTTTCATGACAATGGCAGTAGATTGAATTGAGGTTGCATCACTGCCTGCCCCTGGTTCAGTTAAAGCAAAACAAGGGATATCAATACCTTTTGCAAGACGTGGTAAATAATGAGCCTTTTGTTCGTCGGTACCATAATAATTGATTAATTCACCTGGGCCTAAGGAGTTAGGTACCATAACAGTGACTGCGGTGACACCAGAACGCGAGGCAATTTTCATCACCACATCAGAATGGGCGCGAGCTGAAAACCCTTTCCCACCAAATTCTTTTGGAATCACCAAACCAAAAAAGCCATTTTCCTTCACATAAGTCCAAACTTTTTCGGGTAGATCCCGTGCTTGGCTAATTTCCCATTCATCAATCATGCTGCATAAGGTTTGTGTTTCATTATCAAGGAATGATTGTTCTTCTGCAGAAAGTTCAGTAACTACATGAGCTAATCGATTCCAGTCTGGCTTTCCCGTAAAAATATCTTGTTCTAACCAAGTATCTCCCGCATTTAATGCTTGTTCTTCAGTTTTAGATAACTTAGGGATCGACTTGCCTGCTTTTTTATAGATAAAATCTGCAATCGTCGCTCGCAGCGGTTCGAGGTACACGACAAGTAATGCCACAATAATTACGAGCCAAAGAATAAAACCCACTATCCAAGGCAAGCCGATAGCAAATGTCGCCACGATTAAATAAAAGACACTCCCCAGTTCCCAAACTAATGGATTCATTGCCCTATAAAGAACAACTAGGGTGAATATTAGATAAACTAAAAAAAACAGAATGGCCATAATATCAATACCTTCCCTTGCTTTGCATAATAAAGGTGTAGTATATACTCTTTATTTTACGAGTAGCAATTGACCATGAACCAACGCTTGGTTTGGAATTTCGAGCTAGCCCCGAAAGAAAGCTTGCCGCTGGCAACTTTTGTCGATAAAAAAAATGAAGAACTGAAATGGGAAGTGCGTTATTTTTGGCCGGATAGTGAGATAATCATCCTAAATGCTATTGACAGTTCATTGTTTGATTTAGCAAATTATAAGCAGAAACACAAAGAAGATTATTATTATTTACTGCCAGGTCAAAATTACAATATCAAAAAGCGTCATGAGCAATTGCTTTATAAGCCCATGGTCAAACATGCAAATCATGCTGTCGGTTATGGTGCAAAAATAACGCTTACCCCGCTGCAAGAACAACAACCGTTGCCTGCAGATTTACAAGAAATAATACATCATGTTGAAACAGAGGGAGTCGGAATTTTTGTTAAAAAGGAATCCTTCATCTACAAATTCCCAACAACTCCCACAATAAAAATCGAGCTTGCACGTCTTGAGGTCCTCCACAAAATCTATTTTAGTTTATGTGTCGAAGGAAAATCGCTGCATTTAGTAGAGACTATTTCCAAGCACTTGCTGGATGGGCCCATTTCCTGCGAATATGTAACTTTCCTGAAAAATTTATTGAAATTATGATAAGAAACCTACTAGACCTTATCCTAAGCTTTGGAAAAATTGGCCTTATTTCCTTAGGTGGCGGTAATTCCATGTTAAAACTGTTGGAATATGAGGCCGTTGATTATCGACACTGGATAGGTCAAGAAGAGTTTATCGCCATGGTAGGCTCAAGCTTCATTTTCCCAGGATTAACCGGTGTTAAATTATCAGCGCTCATAGGATATAAAGTCGCGGGGATCGCTGGTTTGCTGATTGCGGTACTGAGTCTTAATTTGCCAGGATTATTAATGGCTATCGTAGGCTACCATTGGCTAACCAGTCATAGTGGTCCTGGGATGCGTAAGATAATGATTGGTGTCCAGTATGGCGCATTAGCATTGCTTGCTGCAGCAAGTTACTCTGTTGCCCAAGGGGTTGTAGGCATGTACTTTTCTATTCCAATTGCGCTGTGTTGTTTCATTTTTTTCCTCGCTTTAACTTTTTGGAATTTATCACCCTTTTATGGTTTTTTAGGGTTTATAGTAGTTTGTTTTTTTCTAGTTCGTTGAGTACAGTGAGATGTAAGGCCGAGAATAGTAACGTTGCGATGTCTTGTAAAAAATAGCATCACATTTTGATGCTTGGAGAAGAGTCAGATTTGAGTGCCAAATATGGCTTTTCGGTGAACGTGGGGACAGGGTTACAAAAAATGGAGTTACCCTTGGAAATAATGTTAGATAGTCCAGAATATTATATCAATCGAGAATTCTCTATCATTGCATTTAATCAGAGAGTTCTTATGCTAGCCAATGATGAACGTGTTCCTTTACTGGAAAGAATGCGTTTTCTTAGCATATGCAGTAGCAACTTAGATGAGTTTTTTGAAATACGTGTTGCAGGCCTGAAAGAAAAGATCGCTTTGTCCTCGGGGAAATTAACTATTGATGGGTTACGCCCTGAAGAAGCGTACAGCCAGATCAGTCAAAAAACACATACACTCATCGACCAGCTATACTCAATCTTTAATAAACAACTCCTTCCCGCTCTAGGTAAAGAAAAGATTTTTTTCCTAGATACAGAGCAATGGACCGATGACATTCATTTATGGGCAAAGCATTATTTTAAACATGAGATTCAACCTGTAATCAGCCCAATAGCTCTCGATTTAGCACATCCTCTACCACAGCTGATTAATAAAAGCCTCAACTTTATTATTTCATTAAGTGGTAAAGATGCTTTTGACCGAAATATTAATTATGCGGTAGTCCATGCACCACGATCGATTCCTAGAGTCATTCATCTACCATCAGAGTTATGTGGTGATGCTCATTATTTTGTTTACCTCTCGTCAATTATTACCACCCATGTAAATAGCTTATTTCCCGGAATGGAAATTAGTGGTTGTTATTCATTTCGTCTGACTCGCAACAGTGATTTGTTTTTGCGCGAAGAGGAAATTGATGATTTAGCCAAAGCACTACAACGGGAGATTTTTTCCCGTCATTATGGTCATGTCGTGCGACTCGAAATTGAAAAAAATTGTCCAGAAAAAATTGTTGATTTTTTATTACAAAAATACCATCTGCGTCATGAAGATACTTATTATTGTGATGGTCCCGTTAATATACAGCGTCATTTAACTGCCATTAACAGCATTGATAGGCCTGATTTGAATTACCCAGCTTATACAGCACAGTATCCCCAATTTCCTAGGTCAGAACGGAATTTATTCAATGTGATTGATGAAGAAGATATTCTGTTGCACCACCCCTATCAAAGCTTTGAAGTAGTAATTGATTTTGTAAGACAAGCTGCAAGTGATCCCAATGTATTAGCAATTAACCAAACGTTATATCGCACACGCTCTGAATCAGTAATGGTCGATGCTTTAGTCGATGCTGCCCATTCAGGTAAAGAGGTCACTGCCGTGATCGAATTGCGCGCTCGTTTTGATGAAGAATCCAATCTGAAATTAGCCAATCGTTTACATGCAGCAGGAATACTGGTGCTTTATGGGGTTGTTGGATATAAAACCCATGCCAAAATGACGCTAGTTGTGCGCAGGGCACATGGCAAACTCAAGCGTTATGTCCATTTAAGCACTGGCAATTACCATGAATATACTGCCAAACGTTATACTGACTTAGGTTTATTAACATGCGAACCTACAATTACTTCAGATATCCAAATCATTTTTCAACAATTAACGGGGCTAGGCAAAGCAATCAAACTCAAAGCAATAAGCCATTCGCCTTTTACATTACAAAAAACATTGTTGCAATATATCGAACAATGCACTGCAACTGCCTTAAAAAAAGGCGACACGGAAATTCTCCTTAAAGTGAATGGGTTAGCCGATAAAACCATCATTCAAGCTTTATATAAAGCATCACAAGCTGGCGTTAAAATCAATTTGCTGGTGCGCGGTGTGTGTTGTCTCAAACCGGGAATCCCAGGGATTTCAGAAAATATACGGGTACTTTCCTATATTGGCCGATTTTTGGAACATCATCGAGTATTCTACTTTCGGGTGCAAGAAGAAGAATATTATTTTTGTTCTAGTGCTGATTTGCTGGAAAGAAATTTATACCATCGCATTGAAATTATGTTCCCTATTCTTGATGAGAACTGTAAAAAGCGTATCAAGCAAGAAATTATTAAGAATTACCTCAAAGACAGCAGTAATACCTGGGAAATGCAAAGCGATGGAAGTTATAAACCATTAAACCAAGGCACTAATAGTGCACAGGAAAAACTGATTAAACTCTATCAAGACGAAGAAAATTCGATTTAGTAAAAGTTCCTGGATTACATCCTTGCCGACACTACGCCCCAACGCGGCCTTGTAGCATAGGTGCTACGCAGCGGCACCCAGGCTAAAAAGCGGCAAGGAAACCCAGGCTATTTTTTATCGAAAACAGGTTAACTGAGGCTGAGCACCCAATTGCAGATGTACCTCCGTTCCCAAAGGGATAGGATAATTAATCGCCCCATGGCCTATTCCTGCAATTCTTAGTACTGGAATAGCACTGTGTTCAGCAAAACGCTGTAAGACAGGTTCAATCAAAGAGGAGCCATTGGGCTCAAGACCCTCGAGAAAATCACCCAATATGATTGCAGTTGCATTGGAAAAAACCTTTGCTTGCTCTAAATGCTCCAGCATTCGATCAACACGGTATCCTCGCTCACCAACTTCTTCAAGTAAAATAATTTTATCACGTCCATCCATGTGCCAGCTCGTACCAATCCCTGATTGTACAATTGCTAGATTACCACCAGTTACCTGGCCTTTAATCATGCCCTCTTTCTTTGCCTGTTTGTTCAGAGGGATTAAATCATTGAACTGAATGGGAGTATCACCAAACAAAATTGACTTTACTGCCGCGATCGATTCTTTGGAAAATTTATCGGGTGCTGCAGCACCATGTATTGTTGGCCAACCCCAATGTTGTTGTAAATAGAGATGCAGACAGGTAATGTCACTTATACCAATAAATATTTTAGTCATTTCTGGAGGATGAAGCGTTGCTAATTTTGGAATTAAGCGCGTAGCACCATAACCACCTCGCACACAAATGACCGCTTTAGTATTAGGATTTAGAAGCGCATTTTTTAAATGGTTAAAACGCATTTCATCGGTATTGGCACAAAGCAAATCTCGAGCAAAAATATCTTCCTGCACAATACAATTTAATCCCCAAGACGCCAATAATTCTTGCAATGCAAGCAATTGACTGTCTGTACTTCGAGATGATGGTGCAATGATTTCTATAGAATCGCCAGGGGATAACACAGGTAATTTCTTCATTCGCTATCTCTTAAAAAAAAATTTCTTCCATTTTGGATAAAAGACATTGTACTGCAATTTAAGGAAAATAAGGCAAACACTACTCTATCTTCTCAGGCTCAACAAACCCTAAATAAGTAGGGTTTTACTTAGCTTTCCTGGTTCTTCACATACTAAGCGTGGCAACAGGTATCCTGGCAGGAGGTTTTGTAATTGCTTATAAATCGATTGTATTGTCGCAAAAGCTAAATCAAAATGAGTTGCTCCTTGCACCTTATCCAGTTGATGTAAATAATAAGGCAAAACGCCGTATGCAAATAAAGTTTGGCTTAAATCAGCCAAAATCTGAGCATCATCATTGATTCCTGCAAGTAATACGGCTTGGTTTAGCAAATAACATCCAATTTGTTGTAACTCATGAAGCACATGTCGCACAGACTCATCCAGTTCTTGCGCATGATTACAATGCAGGACAATCACTTTATTAAAGCGGGTATTTTTTAATATTGAAAGTAATCCCTGATCAATTCGCTCGGGAAAAACCACGGGAATTCGGGTATGGATACGTAACGTATGCAGATGTGGAATTTCTTCCAATTGTTTTATTAATTCAGCTAAAACCAAATCAGATGCCAACAGAGGATCACCTCCACTCAAAATGACTTCGGTAATGCTGGAATCTTGGGCAATGTAATCACAAATTGCTTTTAACCCATTCCGGCCAGGGTTATTCTCTTGATAGGGGAAATGTCTGCGGAAACAATAACGACAATTTACAGCACAAACACCCGTTAAGGTTAATAAAACCCGACCGTAATATTTATGCATTAATCCACGAATTGGGGTATTGTCATGCTCTTCTAAAGGATCAAGACCGTACTCTTCACTGACTTGTAATTCATTTTCAGTAGCTAAAACTTGGAGTAATAAAGGATCACGGGGATTTCCTTTTTGCATACGCTGCGCGAATCCCAGAGGCACACGACTAGGAAATTGCTTTTCAGCATGTAAATTCCCAGTAGATAAGGGCAGCTCTAAAAATTCTAATAATTCATTAACTGAAGCAAAACCTTGCGCCAATTTTTTTTGCCAACTTAAAGAGGTATCTCGCATTAATTACACAGACTTGATAAACTGTGCGAACTTTAACTAAAACCAAACAAAATCTCAACTCTGGAGTACTAATGGCAATTTATAGCACCAATGAATTTAAAAATGGCTTGAAAGTAATGGTTGATGACGCCCCATGTACCATTCTCGATTGTGAGTTTGTAAAACCCGGAAAAGGACAAGCTTTTACTCGCATTAAAATCCGCAACTTAAAAACAGGTCGTGTTGTGGAGCGTACATTCAAATCGGGAGACACATTACCTTCAGCTGATGTTGCCGATGTGGAAATGCAATATTTGTATAATGATGGGGAACAATGGCACTTTATGGTTCCTGATAATTTTGAACAATATGCTTTAGGTAAAGAAGTACTTGCTGATGCAGAACAATGGTTAAAAGAACAGGATATTTGCATTATAACGCTCTGGAATAATGAGCCCATACAAGTCACGCCACCAAACTTTGTGATTTTGGAAATTACGGAAACAGATCCTGGATTAAAAGGCGATACTTCTGGAGGCGGTGGAAAGCCAGCCACCTTAGAAACAGGAGCCGTAGTTCGTGTGCCCTTATTCGTACAAACTGGTGAACTAATTAAAGTAGATACCCGTAAAGGCGAATACGTATCTCGTGCCAAAGAATAATATAACTTCCTCACATTTTGAGGAAGTTCAACTTTAAGTTGATTGAGCGAACACCAGAAGCTGTTGGCAATTCGCAAGATTGAGCTAATGGTGAGATTTTAGAGTATAGAAACACAGAAAATCTCGCCATTTGACCAAGACAGTAGAATTATCAGTTAATAAACCTGATAAGAGTCATACATTCCCCAGTAACCTACATCTCCCAAATCGTCATAACCATAATAATAAGCATCATTATCATTGTAATAATCAATATCCCAGTAAGGACTGGTATGATAATATCCAACGGAATATGCGTATGCAGGAGTATAGGTGGGAGTATAGTAAACTCGTTCCGTAACACAGCCAGCTACCAAAAGCATGGAACTGACCATGATTAAAGCAAGAATCAATCTGTTCATAATCCCTTCCTATTTATTGATACTTTAAATCCTAAAAATTACCACCGATGCCAATAGTGCCAATGATGCCATCTATGCCAATGGTGCCACCTATGCCAATGATGCCATCTATGCCAATAGGCATATTTTGCACCTGCGGCAGGTAAATTATCATTTGCGACTACCGAGGCATCTGTTCTTTGTGCTGGATTTTCAAGGGCTGAGGGTAGAGCCGAAGCAGAAGCAGGCAACGCGGCTAAAAAAAGAGGGGTACTTAAGACTACAGAAATAATTAGTTTTCTCATAATAGCCTCCAGACTCTTATTCACAAATCTAATTATGGTAGCTTAAGTATAAGACAAGAACATTATTTAATCAAAATGACTGTTTTTTATTCTAATTTTGATGTGATTATATAGGCGAAACCTTTCCAGATCCTGAGCCTCTTACATGATCCACTTTGTAGGTTTATGTAGAGCTTAAGGCGTCCCACTGACCACATAGGCCTGCACACCACTCTCCAAAACAACCTCCTAACCTGAAGTTATTAAATGGTTCAGCCGGAATAAGTATCACCCATATGTATAAAGGATAGACTACGTAGCTCGCATGTGCACAATTTTTGTGCAAACTTTACTTATTCCTTGTCTCGATATAAATGATTCGCAGAGGCTTGCACTGTGGGCATAATTGTCATTTCTTCGATATCTACATGTTGTGGGCGGGTAATACAATAAACTATCGCATCCGCTATATCTTCGGCCGATAAAGGATGAAAGTCCTCATAAAACGTTTTTGCCTTTTGTTTGTCATTCCATCGCACTTCACTAAACTCAGTTTCGACTGCACCTGGGGCAATTTCCGTAATACGAACTGGTTTACCAAGCATATCCAGTCTCATTGATTTTGAAAGCGCATGCACTGCATGTTTCGTTGCACAATAAACATTACCATTTGGATAACACTCATGTCCTGCTATAGAGCTGATGTTCACTACATGGCCACGACCTCGCTCCAACATTCCGGGAATCAAAGCTCGGCTGACGTATAACAGCCCTTTAATATTGGTATCAATCATAATATCCCAATGCGCTTCAATCCCCTGCTGCAATGGCAACGTATCCAATGCTAATCCTGCATTATTAATGAGTACATCTATAGCTTGCCACTGGTTGGGTAAAGAATTTAATTGTTTTTTTACTTGCTCACGATCACATACATCTAAAGGTAGTACATAGTGTTCTTGACCATAATGTTGACTTAATTCTTTTGCCAAAGCCTCAAGGCGTTCCACACGTCGGGCACAGAGTATCAACCGAGCCCCATATTGTGCACATAAGCGCGCGCACGCTTGACCAATGCCACTTGATGCCCCAGTAACTAAAATAATTTTATTCGTTAAATTATTCATCTCTTGTCCCTCAATGTTTCTTGTTTATTACTTAATTTAGGATCTGCTGACTATCGCTAGATTGAGCCAATGTGGTTTGATTTTAGAGTACTGAAACACAGCAAACAACCCCACATGTTAGTTAATTCGTTGACAAAAAACTCAATAAGCGTGGGCTAACTTTGCTGCAATAGCTTCATCACGTCATCATCTGTAGTTTGTGAAAAATTATTGTACCATAACCCTACCGCATGAAAATTAGACGGACGCATTGGACAAATGAACTTATCAACTAAAGCAGCAATTTCATTACAAGTTGATCGCGGTGCAACTGGGACTGCAACGATAATTTTTGCTGGTTTTTTCTGTTTCAGTGCTGCAATTGCTGCACGCATTGTATAGCCTGTGGCAATGCCATCGTCCACAAGAATTACCGTTTTTTTAGATATTTCAGGAACAGGTCTCTTGCCACGATAAACCAGCTCACGCCGTGATAACTCTTCTTGCTCTGATTTTTGAATTGTAGCAATCGCATCTTTTTGTATGTGCAGCCTCTTGACTACCTCTTCATTAAATACAACGACGCCTCCAGAAGCGATAGCTCCCATAGCGAACTCTTCATGTCCAGGAACACCGAGTTTACGTACAATAAAAATATCGAGCGGGAGCGATAGCTTCTTCGTTACTTCATAAGCTACAGGCACACCACCTCGCGGTAATGCCAATACAATCACATCCGGTTTGTTCGCATAATCCTTAAGCGAGTCCGCTAGAACACGGCCGGCTTGATTTCGATCAACGTAATTCATGCCATATTCTCCAATACGCTCCATCACCCTGAAGTTTAGTTCATACTTCTTGAGGTCGCACAATATGCTCATGAAAGACTAGACATAATCAGCCTTAATGCCTTTTCTCCTCCTCATAATCCATACTGTCATCTTTTGAACTATATTTATGACACTGTGCTATATTTTAACAATTAGCTGTTCTCAAGGAGGAAATAGCAATGAATGTGACCGAAAAGATCCTCAAGGCCCATCTTCTTGAAGGTAAAATGGAGCCAGGGAAAGAAATCGCCTTAAAAATTGATCAAACACTGTGTCAAGATGCAACCGGAACCCTGGTCATGCTCGAATTAGAAGCCATAAAACTTGAACGTACACAAGCAGAGATTTCCGTTCAATATGTCGATCATAATCTGATTCAAGAAGACAATAAAAATCCTGACGACCACCTTTTCCTTGCCAGTGCAGCCCGACGATTTGGTTTTTATTTTAGCCGACCAGGAAATGGCATCAGTCATGCCGTACACATGCAAAATTTTGGCAAACCGGGTAAAACATTAACCGGCTCAGACAGTCACACTTGTGCTGCGGGCTCTCTAGGAATGATTGCCATTGGTTCTGGTGGCCTGGAAGTGGCAATGGCCATAGCAGGTTACCCTCTGTATATCAAAATGCCTAAAGTGATGGGTATTCATTTAATTGGGGCATTACCCAAATGGGTCAGTGCAAAAGATGTGATTCTAGAAATGCTGCGTCGTTATGATGTAAAAGGTGGAGTGGGTTACATCCTTGAGTATTATGGAGAAGGCTTAAAGCACTTAAGTGCTATGGACAGACACGTAATTGCCAATATGGGTGCTGAATTAGGCGCTACCACGACCGTATTTCCTTCAGATGAAATCACTAAAGAATTCTTGCACAGCGAAGGTCGCGAACAAGACTGGCTGGAATTAAAAGCAGACAAAAATGCATCCTATGATGAACATGTAGAAATCAACTTATCGAAACTGGTACCACTCATTGCCAAACCCACCAGTCCAGGCAATGTAGTTCCAGTTGCAGAAATAGCAGGACAAGAAGTGTATCAGACCTACATTGGCTCTTCTGCCAATCCAGGGTATCGTGATTTTGCAGTTGCCGCTGAAATGGTAAAAGGCCGAACCATCCATCCTAATGTATCATTTGATATTAATCCAACTTCTCGTACCACCTTAGAGGAATTGGTGCGTGATGGACATTTAGGAAGTCTTATTCATTCTGGTGCTCGTATTCATCAGGCAGGATGTAATGGATGCATTGGGATGGGACAAGCTCCTGCGACAGAAAAAAATAGCTTACGTACCGTACCAAGAAATTTTCCTGGACGCTCAGGAACTGAAGAAGATAAAGTTTTTCTGTGCAGCCCAGAAACTGCCGCGGCATCAGCATTAACCGGGGTAATTACCGATCCTAGAACATTAGAAATGCCTTATCCTGAAATCAAAGCGCCTAAGCAAAGGATATTAAACCACGCCTGCTTCGAAGCTCCTTTACCCTTAGAAGAAGCAAAAAAAATAAAATTAGTCAAAGGTCCGAATATAGTCAGCTTGCCTGAATTTGAGCCCTTGCCACATTCTTTGAGCATACCAGTTTTACTTAAGGTAGAAGATAATATTTCTACCGATGAAATTTCTCCAGCCGGCGCTAAGGTTCTTCCTTATCGCAGCAATATTCCTAAAATTAGTGAATTTACCTTCGGTCACGTCGATCCAGATTATGCAGAGCGTACTAAAAAGCATAAACAAGGCCATGTGATCATAGGTGGAGAAAATTATGGTCAAGGCTCAAGTCGAGAGCATGCTGCATTGGCTCCTCGTTATCTCGGTTTACGGATAGTTATCGCCAAAAGTTTTGCCCGCATTCATTGGCAAAATCTGATCAATTTCGGCATTTTGCCCTTAGTTTTTAAAAATCCTAAGGATTACGATGCCATCCACTTAGATGATGTCGTTGAAGTCAAAAACTTACCTGACATTCTGGAGAAAGAATCTTTTAAAATAAAAATAAATAATAAGGATGTGGAGGTAGAACAAACTCTATCCAAACGTCAAATCGAATTGCTTATTGAGGGTGGGTTAATTAATTGGGTGAAAAAAGATTTGCAAAAGAAACACAAAAGTAAATAAACCTCTTTTGATCCTGGATCAACCTGGTGCAGGATGTTGCCATCGCCATCCCCACTAAAATTTGCTTTTGCTATGATAAAAACAATTATGCAAACTGTGTAACAACCATCTTGAGGCCATGCTATTGCACTTTTGTAGCCCGGATTAGCATAATCCGGGCACTGCGTACCCAATAAACTCAACAGTTGGTATAGCACAAATTTAACAGTTCACACCAATTAATTAAAAATCCAATTTGGGCCCTAAAGGAACGATTTGTGTTGGGTTTATGGTTTTATGACTAAAATAATAATGTTGCTTAATATGTAATAAATTTACCGTTTCACGCACCCCAGGATGATGATACAGTCGCTCCAAATAAGGTTGGAGTCCTGCATAATCACCAATTCGTTGTTGATTTGTTTTGAAATGACCGTAATATACGGCATCAAAACGAATTAACGTTGTAAAAAAGCGCCAATCAGCCTCAGTTAACTGCGCTCCCAGCAAATATTTTTGCTTGCGTAAGCGCATATCTAACTCATCAAGCAAGAGAAATAATGCAACATAGGCCTCTTCATAGGCCTGTTGTGTTGTCGCAAAGCCACAACGATAAACCCCATTATTAATTGCATTATAAATTTGCCCATTCAATGCATCAATTTCGGGACGTAATGATTCTGGATAAAAATCTTGATTATCTCCAGTCAAATGATTAAATGCCTGATTAAACTGACGAATAATTTCCGCTGATTCATTATTAACAATTGTTTTTTCTTTTTTATCCCATAACACAGGTACGGTTACTCTGCCCGTGTATTTGCTGTCTGCCTGTACATAAAGCTCATATAAATAATTCAATCCATAAAGCACATCACCCGTGGCTCCCATCTCTTTTTTAAATGTCCACCCCTTTTCAAGCATATGTGGATGCACGATAGAGACATCAATAAAATCTTCCAGTTTCTTGAGTTTTCTGAAGATCAAAGTCCGATGTGCCCATGGACAAGCCAGGGATACGTACAAATGATAACGTCCCTTTTCAGCAGGAAATCGTGCCTGAGCATCTTGACTAATTGCAGCATGAAAATGAGTCGGTTCGCGTTTGAATTCACCGCCCGTTTTCGCAGTGTCATACCAAACATCATGCCATTGACCATCGACTAAAAGTCCCATGATTTTTTTTCCTTATACATTATTTTCAGAAAATATAGCAAAATAATGGGCTCTGTTGTTTTATTTTAATTTTTAATTTCATGCTATGATGCATTACCCCTATCATTTTTTAATCTATTAATGAATAGAAAAATAATTTGTGTCGGTGGCATCACTATTGATAGAAAACTCACATCGAAGCATCCACTGCAATTAAGAACGTCCAACCCAGTTTCATCGATCTCAACATTTGGTGGCGTGGCACATAATGTCGCTAAAAATCTGGCGTTGTTGACAGATAACGTGCATCTTTGCAGTGTTGTAGGTCAAGATAACCATGGACTGGAGGCCCTGGCCAATTTAAAACGCCTAAATATCCACATCCAGAATATTCTTACCCTGCATAATCAACCTACAGCTCATTATGATGTCATTCTTGATAATGAAGGAGAGTTGTTCCTGGCTTTAGCGGATATGGACATTTTCGATCATGTTCCTTTTAGCCAGTTCACTCAATCCTGGCATGAATGGAATAATGACGACCTTGTTTTTTTAGACAGCAACTTACCACAAACAATCATCGAGTATGCAATTCACATGGCACGTACTCAAAATATTAAGATATGTATTGATCCGGTTTCAGTAAGCAAGGCCCAAAAACTCCCGCCTTGTCTGGAACATATTTTTTTACTGAAACCCGACCGTTTCGAAGCGGAAGCATTGACTGATATGCGTATTCATTCAGTATCTGATTGCATCAAAGCAGGTAAATTATTGCTGGATAAAGGGGTTAAAAACTGCATTATCAGTTTGGGTAAAGCCGGTTATGTACTTATTAATGAACGCATACAACAACATTTCCCGGCGTTTTCTATCAACCCGATAGTTGATGTCAGTGGCGCAGGCGATGCATTTATTGCTGGTATTCTTTATGAATTAAAACACAACGCCCCTATAATTGACGCCTGTCAAACAGGAGCCGCGATGGCAGCTTTAACCATACAATCTAGCCATACAGTAAATGAACACATTAATCATGGCCTACTAAAAAAAATTCAATTATCACCTACAGAAAGAGAACTCGATCATGCAACAGTTTTTTGATTATTCCCCAGAAGTACAATCAGCCCTTGAGCATCAAAAGCCAATATTAGCATTAGAATCCACCATCATTTCTCATGGCATGCCCTACCCGGATAATTTTGAAACAGCACGGGCAGTCGAGCAAATTGTGCGTGACCAAAATGTAACGCCAGCAACCATTGCGGTGATTGAGGGGAAAATAAAAATTGGTTTAACCGCAGATGAATTACAACAATTTGCATGCAATAAAAATGTGTTGAAAGCCAGTCGACGCGATTTACCGTTCATAATAGCCAACAAACATTCTGCGGGAACTACGGTTGCTGCAACCTTATTTTGTGCAGCGAAGGCCGGGATTAAATTATTTGCTACGGGCGGAATTGGTGGCGTTCATCGTGGTGATGCACAGGATGTTTCCGCTGATTTAATTGAGATTTCAAGAACACCGATCGCGGTCATTTGTGCAGGAGCCAAAGCAATTCTTGACCTGCCACGAACCTTAGAGTTTTTAGAAACTATGAGCGTGCCTGTCATTGGTTATCGCACGAAGGTGTTACCTGCTTTTTATACTGATGCAACCCATTATCAGTTGCCGATCTGGGCAGATGATATACCAACCCTTGCCAATATATTAACCGCTCATTGGGAGATAGGTATGTCTTCAGGTGTCTTAATCACTAATCCCATTCCTACAGAATTTAATATTCCCATGGAAATAATTGAACCCGTGATCAGGAATGCCATACAAAAAGCAGAACAAAATAATATTTCTGGAAAAGCATTAACCCCTTTTCTACTATCAGAAGTAACGCAACTGACCCAAGGAAAAAGTTTACTTGCCAATATCGCTTTAATTAAAAATAATGCCCGCTTAGGTGCTGAACTTGCTCGTGCTATTTCTTATTGACGTGTGTGGGGGGTAGAACCAACCAGGCAACCCGAGAATCAGTTTCACCGACCAACAGAGTTCGTGCCTCACGCACCAACCCTGCGAAAAGCGCGCGAGTAAGTTCAAGTGATAGTCAAAGATCGGTTTTCTGCCCGACGTATCCTCCTGTACTTGCACCGATGGTGTGTGTGGTGGACAAGAACAATGACCAACTGGTTATATCACGACGTCCTATTATGATTTTGGGATGAGCACACAGGCTATTATGCCTTGCGACTCCTTCAGCACCATGCAAAGCGAGCTCTGGTAATTAAGGACCAGGAACCGAGCGCGGCTGTTCCCCAACAATCAGTAAGGACTTCAGCTGGGCTTCTAGCAAGATAAAATCTTCTGTTCTTGTTTTACATAACGCCGTCATGGCGGCTAAATCTGTGCCGGCTAACCCGCTGCGCTCCATGCCCCAGGGGGCCCACCCCGCCGCGCCGGCCTTATATATAGCCAAATCAAAACCCAACCTAGAGTTTGCATCGCACCAAGGCTCCCAAGCCTTAGATAGCCAATTATAAAACTGGCGCAAGCCTCTCGCAGGTGTGGGGCGCGCAACGAATGTTGGTACAGGCTCAAAAGGTGTATTCGAACAATACTCATCAACTACGTGCATAGGTGCCATCCGCTGCGCCCCACCAACACCTGTACGCCACTGCAGGTCAGCAGCATCCCAATTTTTAGTTGCAAGATTAGCTCCAAGAGCATTTTGAGCATTTGCTTGTTTTTGCAATGCGTCAATAATGGCGAAATCATAATGAGACTCTATTTTATTCATTTCATTGAGTTGGTACCTCACTCCTTTAGTCTTCACATTCTCATATTGGTGGAGCAACTCCAGAACAATAGCTTGACCTTCTTCAGTCAATTGCCCCTTCTCATCTTTAGGTAAACAGGCCAACATATCAGTCCACAGGTGTTTGTCTAAAGCCCATAGCGCATATTCAAAGCCACTAATGCAATCAAATGCACGGCCTGAGTAATCTTTTACGTTATCTCTTTGAATAAGCAGTCGAATATCTTGTCGCAACATCGTTTGTATTTGCCCATGCTCACCCTGTACGACATGACCTAAGAATGTCCTTAAAGGCTGACGTTGTGAAAGAGGCAATGGAGAAAGCTTCGATAGGGCATGAGTAGTTCTTGAGGTTCTCGCAAGATGAGATGAGTCGCTAGAATTGAGGTACTTGTCAACAACCCGATTAAGCACCTTGGGTAAATTATCAAAAAACTTAGCTTTCATTACCCCGCCTTAAAACGCATAAAACAAATCAACTTGGAAAAAAATTATACATTTATGGAGCGCAAATGTAAATGCAAAATAAACTTTATTTGACCTATTTGGTTAAAAAATATTCTTTAATGAGGTTTTTTAGTCAGCCATAATTTATGACCAAAAAATTTCTTGATACAATTGATACAATTAATTAACAAGCTCTTAATTTATGACACAGATCCTTTAGCCATATAAGCACCAATTGTGTCACCGGTGCGCTCTTTGGCTACTAAAGAACCCGATTCAGAGACGGAATAACTCATATCAAGAGGATTACAAATCATTGCACGAACCAACCTGGAGCCCATTCCAGGCATCCCTGCATGCATCACTTTTTTATTATCAATAAGCAATACATCCCCTTTTTTCCACAAACAAGACGAATAATAATTACGCATGGACTGGGCGAGCTCTTTCACTTCTTTGGCGTTAAAACAACTTCCTACTTTCACTGTATTCGCTGAAAAGCGCTTCGCTTTTCTGCTTGCTTTAAAATTAGATAGTTTGGTACGCAAAATGTTATATGAATTCTTTGGTGAGTTAAAAAAAGAAATAAACATAATCGCGAGTTTCTCTATCGAATTAAAAATTGGCGTGGGTAATTTCCAAAAAAAACGATGCCAAAACCAAGTCTTCCCCTTATAGTCGTTCATAAAGCATTTTCTTAGTTCATAGTTTAATGTGGGAAGTTCAAACATATTGATTTGCAATGCTTTCTCTTTAGTTTTTGGATGCTCTAAGACACTTGGTTTATACATTAAAACAAACCGATCTTCACCCTCACCGATTATAGGAAGCTTAAAGTGACTACATATTTTGTCTACTGCAGATTGGGTGATCTGATAGCGGTCTGCAATTTCGGCAAGAGACCATTTACAGACAAAAAAGGAATTTTTTTCTAGTTTCTGCTGCAGTTCATCCTGCAAATGGTTGTAAATTTTTTGTGTATTAATTAAACCTGTTTCCCCACCTAATTCTGATGGTTGAAAACAACAAAAACAAAGATAACTGGGAACATCGGTGGAATAATAATTTTCAGTATGAAACCCACCAAGATAAAGTGTTCCTCCAGTTTTATAAACTGAATTGGTATGTAAAACGTACTTGAGATCATCGACATGAACCCGGCCATTTTCAGACATAAACGCTTCGCTAATGCCGCGAAACTCGGGAATACTTAGAATAATCTGCTCAAATTGCTTATCAGTCTCAATATTAAAACCTCTTAATAGCACAGCACCATAACGGGCTATATCATCAAGAATGTGATGAGAGTTGGAAGCAAGAAATTGTTGCAGGAAACTAAAATCCGAAGAGCCATTAGCTTCGATCACCAGTGGCATTTCATTTTCTTCGGATAAGATAAGTCGTTCATCCTGGCGGAGAAATCGTGTGACCACACCTTGATATTCCTTATGCATGCCCCAAAACGTCCTTATTAAATTGCCATAAAAAACTATACCATAAAAAATGAATGTAGGCTCAATAGAGCAAGTTGATGACGTTAATTATACACCTAAACTCGTTTGTGTTTCCTCAAATGCTGAAATAGTCAATTTATACTCATGTTGCATGTAAAAATCGGGCCACGCTTTAATAAACTGTAGTAAGTTTATATTATTCACCAAAGGCTTATCTCTAATATTTTGATTGGTCATTGGATCTGGAATAGGAAAGGTATTACTCATGGTGGGCAGATTCACTTGTTTACTGTTTATCCATTTCGTTATAGAACTCTTTTCAAATGAATGGCCACTAGGACTTAAAACAGGCTCATTCATGACATTAAATAATATCGGATCTCTGATATCTTCTTCTACTTTCTGTAATTTTGCCCAATACTCTTCGGGACTTAAAGACGTTGCGGAGACGTAATTAATAATGGTTTTGAGTCTGGTATTGGGATAAAAGTCCGTTCCCTCTTCCAAACCAGGGTATCTTTCCAATAAATTAGCACGTTCATAACTTATACCATCTTGTACCCAGGTAACGGGATCTTTCATCACTTTCATTTGCCCTGACTTTATTGTTGTCAATGGGCAAGAAAGTGCGATAAGCATACCTTCTGGCAAATCGACTGTTGTAGACTCCAGTTCTGGGCCAGATGAATCGCCTTTGCGAATGTATGCGTCCGTAATGTAGGCGGTATAACCTATAGATGTTGTTTCTTGTCCCTTTTTGGGATTAACTCTATTTTCTACTTCATAACCATTTTCAGATAAAACTTTTAGTAATCCAGGCAGATGAGGTTGTGTATTCTCCTCAGTCATGTGGATAATTCCACCCGCTGCATCGGCAATATCAAAAAATGTTTCACTTTGTGGGTTCGCATTATTAACAATCCATCCTTGAGCATTGGATAGCATATAACGCTGAGGCATATTTACCTGCCATTGAGCACTCTCTTTATCCCAGCTAATAGATTGAACAGTGAGCAATCCCTTTACCTGACTGTCTCGTATCAACCATAACTTACCACCGTTTTCTTGCAACTGAGTGATTTTTAAGGAGGAGGCTTTCGATTGCTGGCTTAACCATTCTGCCTTAGCCAAAAGAATAAGATTGGTTTCATCTTGCCCTCTTTTACCGTAGATAAAAATATTCGCATCATCAGTGTCTTCTATCTTCAGCCGCATTTTTTCTCCTCAGGTGAAACAATGTGTATGGAGCAATAAAATTCCCATGTATGAGGAAGATCTTTTTGCCATTAAGAACAGTACAATTCATCGTGTATAGAACATCATTTCTCTTCATTGACTCGAGTCATAAAGTTTAAGTGTAGACAATGTGTATTTATTTACAAAGTCGACTTGGCTGGCTCATGCTGATGTGACTCAGCTTCCTTTTCTGGAGAAGCTGTTTTTCCTTGCCACCAATATTGCAGGCGTTGGAAACCATGAAGTGCTGCTTTATATAAGTCTGGAAGAATGGATACAATCGCATCAAGAAAATCTGTAGCGCCACCTTTATTAAAGCCATAAATACAACGACTAAATTCAGCACCCTTTTTACTTAGCGCAATCGTCTCGTCTTGTTTGGCATCTGGTTTTGAGAAAAATCCTAGTTGAAATTGAAACTTTTTTTCATAATCATGTAATTCTTGAGTAAATACTTTCTCAATATCATCTGCAATCAAATGTCGTACTTGAGTTTCAGTAAGAACTGGATAAAGCACCGCCATCATATCACGTATTGCTTTATTCTTTGTGAGATTAGGAATAGTGTCTTTGCGACTCTCAGTACCTTCTCCAAGACTCCAATTACAAGCACCGACTAAAAGTTTTAATGACTCATAATACTCAGTATATGCATTACCCCGTTGATTGATAAAGTACGCGGTAGCTGCCCAGCCTATCCAACCTAAAAAGCCAATGACTGGCAGAAAAGACAAAGCAGTGGCTGTAACACCAAAAATAACACTTCCTGCAATTTTTTTATCAATACTTTTTAATTGCATGGATTTTTCTTGAACCTGTGCCGTGCATTGAGTTAAAAAATTGATATATTCCTGTTTGCTTGTGCGAAAATTTTGTCCGTCTTTGACGGTAATCGCAAGCTTGTTGCCATCAGCTGCCTCAGCATTCTTTGCAATAGTAAAGTATCGCATCGATTCCGTTTGCAATGTGTTTAGATCACTATTGATGCCAAGTGGGGGCACAGGTGTAGACAGTTGCTTTTTTATCCCGAGAAGTTCTAATACTGATGACATTTTAGTTTACTCATAATAAAAAGAGGCATTTTAAATTTTCTTTAGCGTAATGACAATAAAGAATGTGCAAAAAAAACTCTTATAAATTATTTTTAATACCAAGGATGATGGTGACGCTCAAAACCCGCATTAGCTTGAGTTGATTAGACGAATTTTAGTTCTTTTTAGCAATTAAGTGTTTAATATCAATAGCTATTTCGCGAATCGTTTGTTCTTTATTGATGTCATTACGAATATCAAGATCAAACTCATCTTCTAAATCAAAGAATAAGTTGACTAAATCCAGAGAACTAGAAACAACCTGGTCAATTGACTGATCCAAATCAATCTCATCAGGTGGAATTTCTTGCGTCCTAGAGATTAAATTAATCATACGATGCTCTACTGTCTGCTCCATAAAAAATCCCTTTTTGATGTTCGCCTGATAATATCACTTATATCGAGTATATAACCAGCCCTCATTCAACTCTATTAATATTTATCCACCTTTAATTCATTGTACAACGCTCTTCGCTTCGTCTCTGTTGTGCCAATTAAAAACCAAATCGTTTAAAGCATTGTGCTCCCAATGATTTCATTGCATCGCATTGAATGATTGTGGTTGTAGCTGCTGCATCATTTGCGATTTGAATGACATAAGCATGACCATTGGAACAGGCAATATTCCAATATGCTGCATCATATCGATCGAGGCCTTGATAAAAAGCGACCACAGGAACACATGTTGCGCCTGCTGCATTGATAATTCCACTTAGTATTTGCGCTTTCTGCTCCGATGTTCTGCTTAACAAGATATCATTGGCTACATTGGCATAATTACAGGAAGTAAATACCAACAAGAAAAGCATCATCATAGGCTTACGCATCATGCATCCTTAAAAAAATGGAGTTGCATCCCCACAAAAAAATTTTGGTCTATATGATTTTATTCTAGAAGATGGAATGAATTTCTCCATTTCAATGTGTCAAGTTGATAAGCAAAATAGGATGATTTTTACTGATGGCATATGGGAACGACCATAAGGCTCATTCCCAGCCACAAATCAGGCGGAGCTGAGAATTAGCGTTCATCACAGACTGTATAATATCCATGACGAAAAGGATTACTGCGCGATCTAAACTTATAATCACGGCAACGTTGTCCGCGATCATCCGTATATCGTCTGTCCAAACGAAATGAAAAGTCACCGAAATTCATATCTTGGCGCCATTCTCGTTCTTGACGCGCCCTATCTTCTGCATCCATGTCTTTAAAAAATTTACTGAGTTTACTGGCATGCCCTACTGAGAAAAAAGAGGCAAGAAGTAGAAGTGCGATTATTTTTTTCATAACCAGGCCTTAAAAAACACAAGAAGGACGTTATTAAACCATAATTATCTTAAATAAACAAAAAATTAAAGGAACGATAAAGAACGTGTATACTAGAAAACATTTATCAGACCTCTTCGAAACCCAAAGAGACACAATTGGCCTCTGTAATAGCGTTTCGAAAGAAGCCTATTAAATTATAAGGACTTCTATATGCTAGGACAGCCATTTAAAATAACCATACCACTCACATTGCTCAGCATAATACTGTATCTTGGGTTGCTTTCTTTTATCCAATACCCTTTGACTACCATATTGAAACCCATCCCCATTGCATTACTTATGCTTTTTACATTACAAGTCAACTGCAGCAAACAAGTAAAAACCTTATTACTCTTTGCCTTGGGATTTTCACTTCTTGGTGATGTTTTTTTAACCTTACCAATAAAAATAGCATTGCACGTGGGAATTTTGGCGTTTATGGCAACGCACTGTACCTACATCTGGTTATTTTTAAAAAACATATGCTTTCGCGGCAAGAACTTACTTTCTTTTTTACCTATCTTAGTATTTGTCTTAGTCAGTTTCTACTTCTTATCCCCCTATTTGGGCGAAATGGAAAAACCAGTCGCAGTCTATCTCTGCCTACTTACTTTAATGGTATTTTGCGCGTTTCAAGTAAAGCAACAATCGCTGCTAACGCGGATCGGAGCATGTCTCTTTTTGTTGTCTGACTTTGTTTTGTCTTTAAACTTATTTGTTTTAGCAAACAATACACCAACAGCCGTGCTAATTATGTTTCTTTATTACACTGCTCAGTTTTTATTAGTAGTCAGTATCACTCAGACTAAAGAAAAGATTCTTCTCGAATTACACAGCTTATTTCGTGGTTTAAAACTGGCGTAACTATATAGCATCGCCATTAAAATTGAGACAAGCGCAAGAGAGAGTATATGTAGTACATGATTGAAGCCGAGTAAACTTGCAACAAGGCATACACCCTTGTGGGTAACACCATAGGTTTAAGTAACAAGGAGAAATAATTTCAGAAAATGTAATAATAAAGTAATCAAAATAACAATCAGAATGTTGGCCATCAAGCCAACCTTATTTTTTCCTAAAATAAGGGAAAAAACATATCTTGCCAGTGCAGTCATAAAAAATAGAAGCAAATAGGTGGCAAATATTGAGAAGAATGCCCAATACAGACACTCTTGGTTAATGTAAAAAGGCACAAATTGCATCGTGAAGCCTGCGCCTTTTTTATAGCATAAACTAAAAAAATAATGCCAATCATAGATAACTAAAACAATTATTGCGTACAAGCGAAGAAAATTTATAGTGTATAACATAGTGAATACTCTGGCGTTACAGGTTACTTACTCTCAAATGTCATCAACGTGTTTTCATACACTATTTCATCATGATGTGGCACCCTATTGTCTTTATAAATTAAGGGGGGCTCGTCATTGTCAGAAAATGAGTAATCCTGCGTTATAAAATGCTCGAAAGCATAAGGTATGCCCTCACCAAGCAATGGTGATGGTTTATCTATAATATGAAAATGTAAATGCGGTGCATCAGAATTACCAGAATTTCCTAGTTTACCAATGATCTGACCTTTACTTACTCTATCTCCTTTATGTACCTTAACACTATTAGGTATCAAATGCGCATAGAATGCATATTTGTGATTTCCAAGATCAATAATGACATAATTACCCGCTATATTGCTTAAGGTAATTGGATAATCACGTCCTAAGGGGGCATTATCGGGAATACCATCCAGCACCTCGACTACCTTGCCGTCGGCAACAGCATAAAGAGGAGCATCGTAACTATAATAATTTTCATTTTTATTGGGGTTGTCTTTGTAATAATTTCCGTCTGCCCCAAATTGCATAAAATCAATCGCATAACGTTCAGGGTAATGGGTAATACCATGAGCAGTGACATGAGCCAGTCGATGTTTCGAGGTATTCGATGGACCATTGATTGCCATCCAATGCTCGCCTTTTAAAGGTGAGCCCATGAGTAATGGTTCATCCCGGTTAATACCAGTAGGTGCTGCAGCAAGAGTAAACCAATCTGCTCTTCCAGATTCTTCTTGTGACTTAAGATAAAACCGATGCATGATTGTTCTGGGGAGTTCTCTACCCTGATTCAACTCAATTGAGAGATATATGACATGGCGAATTCCCGGATGTGCGATTAACTCCTCATTGTTATTCATTTCTTTTGCTGCAAAAGAATGCAACATTTTTTTTAACTGCTCATGATCAAAAGAACTGATAGGATGATTAGGATTTTTGCCATCAAAAATCTCGACCTTTTCTAAAGAAAACAGGTGTTGACCTATATTCGAAAGAAAAATCTCATAAGTTAAATAACGTTTTCCATTAATAACAATTGGTGCAGGCTTGTGGAGTACCTGTGCTTCCATCTGGAAATAAACCAAGTCATCGTCATTTGCGTTCAGGTGACTTTGAGTTGCTTGTGCCAATAGTGGCATTGCGAAGAATATGAACAGCGCGAAAAAACATTTACATTTATTCAATTGACGGTACCTCAATTGTTCAATATTTCCACATTATGACACAAATTAATTTGCTTCGAAAACGTCTCATCTTAATAATGAATTTTTTATTCATACGCTTAAAATTTTGCCATCCCGATTGGCAAGCGTAGGTTGGAAGCCCAGCGTTTTGCTGAATTAATTCTTGTCGCCAATTAGCCAGCATCTTATCCATGTACTTTGGTGCATTGTTACATGCTGGGCTTAACAGCCCAGCCTACCGAATCGCCTAACACATACCATCTCGGACGACGCTCAAGATGCATACTCGATTCGCCACACCGCCACATGCATTTATCCTATTTTTTTATAGGAATCATGACCAATAAAACGGGCTCCAGGACCTTCATGAGTAATGTCGCTTGCTTGTTTGTTCAGTATGGAAATTGCATCAATAGCGTGTAGATTTTTATCGAGGTGACCACTAACACTCAATACAGACTCGCACATTGGGTAAACAACACTGAAAGAAAGTACATTACCAACCATATAACCTGTAATCGGTCTTTTTTGATTAATTGCCTGTGGACAGGTTTTAGAAGCAACTGCCGTGGTGAAATACCCTTCGATTTTATTATCAGCCAAGAAATTAAGGGTTAAAATTGAACCTCTTTCATTTTTATAAGTAATTTCTTTTGGCGCAGCAACAACCGCGTGGGTAAATAAAGAAGAAAGTGCAATTGTAGCGCAAAAAAACGATTTAAAACTCATTAAGATACTCCTTGCTAATGTTTAAATGCTCAGTGATTTTGATACCGAGTGGTTGTTTAACATGTTACCAGGATAAGGTCAAATGGTATCAATTTCCTGCTGGATAACTTAAGCAACGTGCATTATTAATTCTGATTTAAATCAAGTGACTAACTCTTTTGACACACGGAATTCTTGAGCTTAATATACGTACTTATTGCCTCAGATAGCATATCTGCTGATATTCCCGCAGTATTAAAAAATCTGTACCTGTTCAGGCAATGGCTCAACTTAAGGATGAGTATATGTAGTCGGAGTGAAACTTAGGTCGCAATCTTGCAGACCGGACACTGAGTCTACTCTTAAGCTGACGCCATTCCATGGATGCGTACCAAAGCTCAGGATGGGTTTGAAATGCATAAATTGCTGTTTATTGGGTTGACTTTCTTACTACTAACAGCCTGTGGGAAAGAGAATAAAGCTTTTAGTGGGTATATTGATGTGGACCTCGTCTATTTGTCTGCAGACTTTGGTGGACGACTCACTGATCTTGCCATAGTCAGAGGACAACGAGTTAAAACCGATCAATTTCTATTTAGGCTTGAACAAACCAGCGAACTTTACAATGTACAAATAAGCAAGTTAAACAAAAAAGACCTGCTCGCTCAACGACAACAAATTTTGACCCAACTCCAATACAATGACATCAATTACCGCCGTATCGTAGACATGCGCAAACAAAATGCAGCCAGTCAAAATGACCTCGATGCAGCACAAAGAGATTTAAACATTTCCAAAGAACAGCTTACCGATATTGATGCCAAAATTAAAAGTAATCAAATCGATACTGCTGACAAAAAATGGCAAGTAACGCGCAAGGAAAACTTTGCAACGGATAATGGGATTATATTTGATACTTATCATACCAAAGGTGAGTTTGTCCAAGCAGCAGCTCCTGTTCTTTCCTTAATTACCAAAAATAATATTAAAGCCGTATTTTTCATTCCCGAGGAAGAGCTCGAAAACATACGCCTGAATCAACGAATTAAAATCAAGACCGATCACAATGCTGATTTTGCATCGGGTCAAATTTTCTACATCTCCAATATTGCTGAATACACTCCGCCCATCATTTATTCTCGTGAGGAACGTCAGCGTCTTGTATTCCGAGTAGAAGCCAAAATTGACGCCCCCGATCTTGAAAAAATTCACCTCGGCCAACCTGTTACCTTGGAATTGACTGCATGAGTGAGTTTGCAATTGATGTTAAAGACTTAACAAAAAAATTCGCTGAAAAAGTCGCTGTAGATCACATTAACTTACAAGTAGCAAAAGGCAGCATCTTTGGATTCTTAGGTTCAAATGGCAGTGGTAAGACGACCACTATCCGCATGATTTGTGGGCTTTTAACCCCCTCTGATGGAGAGGGAGCCTGTCTTGGATATGATATTCGCAGTCAAAGTGATGAGATAAAAAAACGTACGGGTTATATGCCACAAAAATTTAGTTTTTATGCAGGACTAACGGTTCATGAAAATCTGCGCTTTATTGCCGATATTTTTCAGATAAAAAATTCAGCTAAAGCAATAGAAGACATTATAAAAGATCTCGAACTTGAAGACTATCGCAAGATTCAAGCAGCTAATTTATCAGGAGGATGGAAACAACGCTTAGCCCTAGCATGTAGTTTGGTGCATAAGCCACAATTATTATTTTTAGATGAGCCTACTGCGGGAGTTGATCCCAAAGCGCGTAAAGAGTTTTGGGATTATTTACATAAAATTTCCTCACGTGATAATACAACCATTCTGGTCACAACTCACTATATGGATGAAGCCGAAAAATGTACTGATTTGGCCTACATCAATCTAGGAAAACTATTGTATACAGGCAGTACCCAAAATTTAATTCCCTACTCCAAAGTCAAAACGTACGTATTGGAAGTCGAGAGAAAAGAGCAAACTCCATTAATGGAAAAAATACAGGATACATATCCCAAGCTCTTGGCCTCAATTGTAAATAATGAATTGCGAATTTCATCACGTGATCATCAACCATTGAAGCAACTGACTCAAGAATATAATCACTTTTCATTTAAAGAGGTTACCCCTTCCTTTGAAGAAGTTTTTATTGGACTAATGCGATGAAGTACAAACATTTTATACATGGAATATCCCTTACTCGTCTTATTGGCCTAATACGTAAAGAATTTGTGTTGATCACACGCGATCGCGGTACTATAGCGATGTTAGTCGTCTTACCGATTATGTTGCTGATTCTTTTTGGTTTTGCTATTGAATTTGATCCTAAACATCTTCCCACGACCATTATTAGCTATGATAACTCCCCATTAACTCGAGGATATGTAAGTGCTCTTGAGGCCTCGGGGTATTTTAGAATCATTCATGATGAACAAATGAGTGAACGTAAAAAAAATCAAGATTTCGCTAATGGCAAAATAAGCTTCGCCTTCACCATCCCTCCTAATTTTACACGCAAATATATTCGCAATGAAAATCCACAGTTACTGGTTGAAATCGATGGTTCAGATCCTGGAAGTAGTGCCAGTGCGCTCAGTAATGCACTCCCCATACTGAATCAAACTCTAGATACATTTAACAAACAAGGGCTAAGCTCCCCCAACGCCACTAATACACAGCGAGGTGTCAATCTCACCATTCACCGACTTTATAATGAGTCGAATACCAGCTCTTACAATATCGTTCCAGGATTAATTGGGGTACTACTCACGCTTACCATGGTAATGCTTACATCAACGGCCATCACCTCAGAAAAAGAGTCTGGAACCATGGAAATGTTGTTAAGTACGCCATTGAAACCAACAGAAATCATTTTAGGTAAGGTAATACCCTACATTGTTTTAGGTTATTTGCAACTAACCAGTATTTTAATTTTTGGTAAAGTCTTAATTCATATTCCTACCGAAGGAAGTACATTCTTGCTTTATATCGCGTCTGCCCCATTTATTATTGCCAATTTAATGGTGGGGATGATTTTTTCCACGCTGGCACGTACTCCGATGCAAGCAATGCAACTCAGTGTTTTCTACCAATTACCGTCAATGTTTTTGTCAGGCTATATTTTTTCTTTTTATGGCATGCCTACTTGGGCACAAATGATAGGGTACTGCGTACCTATGACGTACTTTATTCGTATTACACGTGGGATTTTATTGAAGGGAAACACGTTCACGCAGATTGTTCCTAATATTTTACCTATTGTATTAATTGCCATTATTTTGATTTTTTTGACGGGAAAAATATTTAAAACAAAGCTCGACTAGGGGTTGTTGACTAAACTATGAAACTAAAAATTATCTTGTTACATCTATTCGCTATTTTGCTTGGAGCTTGTTGCAAAAACTGCGTTATTCCTGAAAAAGTGAATTATCCTAAAAATTCACGCGGCGGCATAAAATACACCGATAATAAAGCGGAGGACTTAAGCCGAGTTGCATGGTGGAAAAAGCTGCAGGATCCGGAACTTAATCAGCTGATTATGCAAGCATTGACCTCTAATGACACAATTAAAAGTTCGTATGCAACGATTGAGCAAGCACAAGCACAACTTAAAGCAGCTCAATTTGCGTGGATCCCAACTCTGGATGCAACAGCCACCGGTTTTGCTGGAGGAACCTGGAACTCACATATTACTCCCAGAGGACAATTAGCGAATAATCCCTTTTTCTCGCATCTTTCCAACATCAAATTTAGAGGATACTACTCCGGCTTTACGCCAAAATACACGGTGAATATCTTAAATAACATCTATAATGTTAAATCAGCCAAAGCTTCTTTAGCCATGGAGCAAGCACAAGCTCAATCAACAAAATTAGGAATTATCAGCCAAATGAGCGGAGCCTACTTTATGCTCTTAAGCCAGCGCGAACAATTGGCTGTTGAAAAAGAACTGCTTGATGATTTAAGAAAGCAACACCACCTGGAACAAATTCGTTTCAAGAAAGGGGCCAGCAATATCGAAGTACCAATAAACATTGATCAACAACTGGCACAGGAGGAGGCCAGGATTCCGCAAATTGAAAGCGTTATCGCGCAAAGTGAAAATACCATCCGCCTGTTGTTGAATCAAAATCCTGGCCCGATTACCACGCATCGCAGCTTGCTTGCATTGAACTTAAATCAGGTGATCCCTAAATCATTGCCGTCATCGGTTTTAAAAAATCGTCCAGATCTCATGATTGCGTTAAACAATTTAAAAATAGCCCAGGCACAAGTTGGAGTCGCTTATTCGGCTTTTTTTCCAACCATCGCATTAACCAGTTTAATTGGGGGTGCTTCTGTTGATTTAACAAATATTCTAAAATTGAGTACGAATATTTGGGTTGCAGAAGCGGCTGCTTCAACAAAAATTTTCAATGCCAGCACCTATGAAAATATCAAATCAGCGAAGGCTGGATTCAAGGCAACTTATTATGAATACTTAAACACCCTCCACACCGCATTTGCGGATGTAGATGATGCTCTTACCAATGAACAGAAAAACAATTTATCCTATTTGCAAACTCAAAAAGGCTATATGGCAGCACGAAGGGCATATGCGGTTGCATTAGCTCAATATAAGTCAGGAGCAAAAGACTATCGCAATGTGCTCAATGCAAAAATTAATCTTGATCGCAGTAAATTGACGTTAATTCAAGAAAAAGCGCAATTACTTGATAGTATTGTGCAAGTGTATAACGAGGTGGCAGGCGGATATGATGTTGCTTAAGGTAGTCAGCAAGGTAGGCTGCTGATAAGCCCAGCGTTTGCTGTGTTAATTCTTATTCTTCAAAATGTCCATTATAAAAACTACCACTGAAATCTCAATTAACAAGTAACTTATCCATGGTGTTCATCCGTCGACATTGTTACATGCTGGGCTTAACAGCCCAGTCTACAGGTAGTTATATATGCCCATCAATAATTATGCTTTTTCGTCAAGAGCCTTTTCAACTACTTTGACCAAACGCCCTGCTTCAGGAGAAGTCGTTGAATAAAAATAATCAATCAGCTCCCCTTTGCGATTAATAAGATATTTATGGAAATTCCATTTTGGTGCTGTGCCAAATCCTAATTTCTGTCTCGCCCACAGATAAAATGGATGTGCATTTTTTCCTGAAACCACTTCTTTAGCAGCCATTGGAAAAGTGACACCATAATTGACTTGGCAAAAACTAGCAATTTCTTGCTCGGTTCCTGGTTCTTGGCCACCGAAATCGTTTGAAGGAACACCCAGTATTACCAAACCGCGATCTTTATACTGTTCATAAAGCTTCTCTAACCGCGCATATTGTGGGGTAAAACCACACTTTGAAGCCGTATTCACAACAATTAAAACCTTGCCTTGAAATGATGAGAGTGGCAATGGTTCATGACCACGCAATGTATGAAATGCATAATCATAGGCATTATCATTGAGTTTAGATGAATCAGCGGCAGCGATATTAGAAGTCATAATGTAACATCCTAGTAAAAAGGTTAGAAAACGCATGGTTATCCCTTATGTTCTTTGTGAAACTGAATTGCTGGGATGTCTAATCCTCATCCATCATATATGATTGATCGGGCATTGCAAGCAATACCGAATTTCGCACAAATACGGCATCTCACCTAGTTCAAACATACCTCGAAAAATCTGTTAATCGACATTCAGCTGGTGCTTAATTTGTTCTTGTACTTCCTGCATATGCTGTTCATCTTTATAATGGGTGCGTGGCCAAAAAAAACCTTTAAGCCCATCGTGTTTGTTCCTGGGAACAATATGTATATGCAGATGAGGGATACTTTGGCTAACGGTATTATTCATTGCAATAAAACTTCCTGCAGCCCCCATTGCTTTTTCCACAGCCCTGCCTATTCTTTGTGTTAATGAAAAAAGTGGGGATAGCATTGAGTCAGGCAAATCATATAGTGTTTGAATATGCATCTTAGGAGCTAATAAGGTATGCCCCAGAAAAAGTGGACGAGAGTCCAAAAAAGCGATAAAACCCTCGTCTTCAAAAACAATCAATGCTTTTTCCTTTTTTTCTACAATTAAATCAATAACACAGCCAATGGTCATTTTTATATCCCTATTCACCCAATTTATGATTTAAACGATCTGTATTTTACTCATTGCATTATATGTTGCTCCTTTATGTTCTAACAAACTCTCTTTTTCATCCTTAGGATTTTTCTTGAGGAGTTGGCTAAAAAAACCATCCATGCAATGTGCAGAGGATGTAAGTGCACGAGAAGGCTCTTCAGTAACTTGAGCGGCTTCCTCAACAATCTGCGGTGGCTCTTCAGCAATTTCTTCTATTCTTCCCGCATTGATGCGATTGCTCCATCTATAGGCTAATCCGGGAATAGCGATAATAACACCCCCTGTATACCCCGCAGCGATGCCATATATTCCTAACTTCGTTTTAAGTCCAAGAAGAGCGGAGCCAGTGATCCCCAAAGATAATGCAGAAACTGAAATAATAGTTGACCCCTTGAGATCATTCAAAACTCGTAATTGTTGTAACAAATCATAGCGTACCGAATCCAAAATGACTCCAGCCGACATAATGGGTGCCAAATATTTAAGAATATCTTTTACTTGAGCGGGATTATTGCCCATAACCAGCACACCTGGCATCACCGCAAAAAATAAAGGAATAGGAGTGGTATAAAGCAGGGTCGTTAATAATCCATATTTCCCCATACGGTTAGCATTTTCATATTTTTTGGCGCCAATTAGACGATTAAGCTCCTGTGAATTCCCTTGTCCAAACCCTGCTAATAATAAAAAATTAAAGAAGACATACTGATTTAAAGCAGTGATGGCTGCTTGTTCCTTTGTCCCCAAAATCCCCGACAGAACACTTACAGAAAGAGACATTGCCATTTCACTTGCAACCGACAAAGTAATCGAGCCACCTATTTGCAAAAGTTCTTTAAGCTGTGCGAACTGCCCGGAAAATTTTTTAAAAATATTGAAAAATTCGTACTGACTAAAATCTTTATGTTTTGCTAAATAAAGCGCATAAGCTATCGATGTTAAATACGCTTCAATGACATAACCTATAGCAATTCCAGTCCCCCTTAGCCTTGGTACACCTAGACCGCCAAATCCAAGCCAGGCAGAAATTCCTGTTCCTACAGCAAGGTTTGCTAATCCCATAAACATTGCTGGTTTAGCACGTCCAAAGCTAAACATCATTTGTTCCGTAGATATGCGTGTCAATAGCCCTACTACTGCAGGTGAATAAATACGTAAAAAATTCTGTGTAATTTCCGCAACATGGTCATTCTGTCCAAAAACAGTAGTTAATAAAGGTTTAGAAAAAATCATTCCCGCCATAATTGCTGGAGTAAGTACAGCCGACATCAAAAGACCATTCCGGTTGATACCGGCAATATATTCACGTTTTTCCTGCAAGACAACTTCGTTGGTTTCCCCCTGTTCTTCAGCTTCAGTAAGCTCACCAATTTTCTTACTGGCGACCACACTCATAGAAAACAAAGGAGCCATACCAATGACTAAAAGAGTATTGATCATTGTAGAGATTAACGTAGCGGAAGCCACTTCGTCTTCGTTTTCACTGAGCGAGTTAAGTAATAGAACAATTAAAAAAATCTCAAAGCTAAAGGTAAATGAAAGCGCCATAGGAACAGAAAGCGCACTTAGCGATTTGAAAACCTCCCAAAGCCCGTATGAATCATCATCTGTCTCGTCAGAATCAGTAATTGGAGCTATTGACTCATACCCCTCATTTTCTAATGAAACATCTTCTAGCTGATTCTGTTGTTCAGGAGCAACATATGCCTCAACAGCCTTAGAAGTTTCAGGAACATTGATGATTACTTCACCGATTTGTAGCTCTTGAGATGTTGAGTTAATACTTGTTCCTTCTTTTTTTGCATGTCTCGATTTTTCAATTTTTTTTTCCATTACCATTTCCTATAAAAAAACAACTCATTCCAATCAATTCATCTTTTTTTATGTGCAGAGTACAGAAAAATAAACTGCCAACAACCATGATTTACAGATGAATATCTAGACCAACATGCCAATAAATTTTATTGTGTGACAAAAGATTAAGCGAAACTTAGGGGCGTGGATTATATCAATCTTTAAAATCTTTGCATCTGGATTTTTTTTTTGTTCAAATGAATATGGAAGTACCTGATTGAAGATAAGTAAGCACTGCAATATTATTAACTTTTCTAATTCGTGAATTCATAGCGGTGCTTTATTGTCTCAATGATCTACTTTTTTAATAGGTTGGAGGAAAATAAAAATGAAAAAATATTCTCTGCTTTTATTCTTAACCCTTTCTTTTTTTTACTGCCATAGTATTGCAAATGCGTTCACCCTAAAAAGCTCAGCATTTAAAATGAATTCCATGATTCCAGACCAGTTTACATGTAATGGAACAGACCAATCGCCCCCTTTAAGCTGGCAAAACATTCCACCCAATACACAGTCTCTTGCTCTGGTTGTTGATGATCCGGATGCACCTGACGGCACTTGGACACACTGGATTGTGTTTAATATACCACCCACAGTAACCGAGTTGGGCGCTGGAGCTCCCACTCCTCCTGGAGCTGCAAATGCAAAAAACAGTTGGGGTGGCTTAGGATATCGAGGTCCTTGCCCTTCCTTAGGAGCACATAGTTATCATTTCAAATTGTATGCTCTGGATACCGTATTAAATTTGGGTGATGGTACCACTCGTGAAATCGTTTTAGACACAATGACGGGACATGTTATTGGCAGCGCAGAGTTGATTGGACTGTATCAAAACTTTAAAAATAATGCTCCTGCTCAGTGATTACAACGGGACTGATTACTATGTGTAGCGCAGCCGAACTTGGGATTCTGGATACGCCCCGCGCTACACTTTGTGTCCTTATTTTGCACCATTTCCAAACCATTTTTTGTAAATTTTTTCATAGGTTCCATCGGCTTGCATTTCTGCTTGAGCCTGATTAACAGCTTTAACCATGTCCTGATTGGCTTGGTTCATACCAAACCCCAATGGCTGAGGTGCATTGGGGACTGCGGCAAGAATCTTTAATTCAGGATGGTATTGAACATAATAATAAGAAACGGGAAATACCTTCATCACCGCCCCTACCTTGCCGGCCATTAAGTCCTCTATTGCTAGGTTAAAATTTTTAAAAGGATATATTTTTATTCCATGAATTTGTCCCTTTTTTTGCATGAGTTGGGCAATATCAAAATCTGTTGTTGCTGCTTGGACGCCCATAGTAAGATTGCCAAGATCATTAATGTTTTTTACCTGGGGTGTTTTATTTGTATTAATCACGATACTTAGGGTAGTAGTCATATAGGGCTTAGAAAATGCGATGAGTTGTTCACGTTCCTTAGTAATCGTAATCGCCCCCATTATTAGGTCATAATGATTTTCTTTTAACTCATTTATAATTTTTTCCCATTGCGTATTTCTAAACTCAAGATGTACATGCAAGCGTTTGGCAACCTCTCTGATCAAATCCACTTCAAAACCAATTTCCCTTCCATTGTGTAAATATTCAAAAGGCGGATTGGTAAAATAAGTAGCCACAATGAGTGTTCCTGGTTTCAGAGTATGCAATAGCAAATGTTTCTCATTGTCTGCATAGACCAGTCTAATCGTGAGAACAGAAGATAAAAACACCAAAAAGCACAGAAATAATGTTTTTACAAATTGCTTTAACATACCTAACTCCTTTTGTACTCATCTAGAGTCTATCTCGCCCGCTATCACTTGGTTTGTGAGGCTTTTTTTGTATAAAAACGAATTAATAAAGGTACAAACCCCAAAAGAATCCCTCCTACTGCAACAATATCGGTCACCAAATCAAATTTAGGAATACTAAATCCTGCGATAAAAACTAAAAATAAGGCACTAAAAGTAGGCCAAATGATATAGCCTAGTAATTCAGCAGTATTTTTCCACAAAGAGCGATGGTACCAAGCACAAGCAAATCCAGTTAAGGAATAATAAAAAGCAACCAAAAGACCAAGCGCATGCACTGAATCTTTAATAATAAGATTTACCGTTGAATAATTAGAGGATAGAAACAAGAGAATCACCCCTAAAAACCAGATAAAAAGAATTGCTATCCATGGCGTATTTCGGGTTTGATGTAAAGTCGCATAACGCGGATGAATTATTTCATCACGTGCCTCAGCAAAAAGAGTTCGCGTAAATTGCACAATGGTGGTCTGCAAGGTACCAATTGTACTGAGCATCACACAAAAAACCGCCAAATAACTCCATGGACGCGGCACTATTTTTTCTGCAACTGCAAAGATTACATTTGTTCCAGCATGCTTTATTTCTGCATCAGAAAGTGCCAAAAGTGTGACAACAGCAAAACTGACATAGATGCATATAATAATCAGTACAGACCAGAAGGCCCCTATTCCTGGCGCGTGTCGCGTATTTTTTGTTTCCTCATTTAAATTAAGGGTAACATCCCAGCCCCAATAAAAAAACACTGCAGTTAATGCACCTGTTGCAAATAAATCGGGCGTAAAGCTGGTAAAAGAAAGCCAAGACCAAGAGAAATGATGAGCAGGAAGATGGCTGAACTTGACCAGCCCCACACCAATAATTGCAAATAGAATAAGCACTTCGAAACCAGTCATCAGAATTTGCAAATAGGCAGTAGGTTTAATTCCCACAATCGCTATTGCTGAAATCATAGTTATCCAGAGTATACTGGTAAATGCAACCCAGCCAGGGCTGTTTACCAAATCAGGTGCGACAAGTAGTAAAGTTGCTGTGGCTGCGGGAATAGAGCCCGAGACCATAAAGACTACTGAAGAAGCTAAAACAGCCCATCCAGTAAAAAAGCCTAAATACACCCCAAAAATTTTGGATATCCATGCATAGGACGCACCAGCATTAACAATGACCTTATTCAGATGAATAAATGCCAGGGAAATACCAAACATGATAAACCCGCAGTACAAAATACTTGCTGGGGCTAAGGTACCCACTGTAACGACAAGTGTAGCGGTTGCTGCAGCAACACTAAAAGCGGGCGCAGATCCTGCTGTTCCCATAACGATGGATTCGCCTATCCCTAAAGAATCCGCAGCAAGCTTCCGTTCGTTCCTCATGTTCATTTTGCCCAAGTTCCTAATGATAAAATTAAGCTATCTTTAAATAAGCATATCAACTTTTAGTGAAATATGTTCTTCGTAAAAAAATTTTGCAAAAAAAATTAGATTTATTAATCTTTGACAAAAAATAAATCAGAACAAATAATTAATCATCAGTTACAAATAAAAACTAATCACTAAATTAACCGAGAAATAAACATGCAAGCAGATCTCTTTTATACAGTAGATAGCACCAGACCTGTCCCTCTTTATTTCATGTCCCCAAAACAGTGGGAGGAACAACGCCCCACATTAACGGCAGTAGAGCATAACTACTTTGAGCAAATGCAATTTAATGGGACACTTGGTGATTGTTGCTTGTTTTATAATGCCGATGGTTTATTAGAAAAAGCATATATAGGCACCGGCGATGATAATCAGGTATTGGCAATGGCACATGCCGCGGAATTATTGCCTGTGAACACGTATCAAGTTCAAGATACATGCACTCAGGAAGCTGTCTTATATTGGGCATTAGCACAATATCGTTTTGAAAAATACAAAAAAAACTCGACTGCTCCTCGAATTTTAGTGGTTGAGCCACAAATGCTTGATGAGGTGCTCCAATTGGCGCAAACGCACTTCTTAGTACGTGATCTAATCAATGAGCCAGCCAGCGACCTGGGGCCTAAAGAAATGGCCGATGCAGTTGCTACATTAGCCCATACATATAATGCTAAATTTGAACAATGGATTGGTAATGAACTGTTACACGATAATTTTCCAGCCATCCACGCCGTTGGCCGTGCAGCCCAGTCAGAACCACGTTTGCTCTCGTTAACCTGGGGTAATGAAGAAAATCCTCGTATTGCTTTGGTGGGTAAGGGCGTTTGTTATGATACAGGAGGCCTGAATATTAAATCAGCTTATGGCATGCGGATAATGAAAAAGGACATGGGCGGGGCAGCACATGTGATAGGCTTAGCTCAGTGGATTATGGCACATAACTTACCTATTCACTTACATCTGCTTATTCCTGCAGTGGAAAACGCCATTGGTCCTAATGCATACAGACCAGGTGATATTTTAGTGATGCGCAATGGCTTAACAGTAGAATTAGACAATACGGATGCCGAAGGACGATTGATTCTAGCCGATGCTTTGGTTAAAGCATGTGAAGGGCAACCCGATCTACTGATTGACTTCGCCACATTAACTTCCTCAGCTCGTGTTTCTGTAGGTACTGAAATGTCAGCATTTTTTACAAATAACGAAGCATTGGCCACAGGCATAATTGATGCATCTCATAAAGCAGTTGATCCGGTATGGCGCTTGCCGCTGTTTGCACCTTATGAAAAATTTCTACGCTCTTCGATTGCAGATATGACCAACTGCAGTGATCATCCTTATGCTGGAGCTATTATTGCGTCATTGTTTCTCCAGCGTTACATCACCAAAACAACACCGTGGATACATTTCGACATTATGGCCTGGAGCGAACAAAGCAAACCGGGCAAACCAGAGGGTGGCGAGGTTATGGGGCTACGTGCTGTCATGGAATATTTGTTGCGTGTTTATGGTTAATAATTTTCGTGGATGACAATATTCTAAGCCAGTTTAAATTCCGCCAATGAATAGTAATTTTGCATCCCTTTTTCAGGTCTACTTTCAATCAGATAAATCTTATCTACTGTAATAGGCGGCATAATCGGCACTTTTATCGTTTCTAAAGGCTCATGAGGGATCCCATGTCGAATCAATCGTCCCATAGTTAAATGCCCTCGAAATGGACGTGACTCCACAGGAACATGCAATGCAATAAGCGCCTTTCCGATTGTCTCAGACAGTGTAGCTAAAGTCGCTTGTGGTTGCACTGACAAAGAAATAACTTTAGGACGATGTGATGAAGGAAACCATTCCAAATGCCCTAATTCGAGTTGAAATACGGGTAGATTTTTTATTGCAGCGCGCACATGTTCTATCACCGGTACTAACTGTTCTTGTGGCAAATCACCTAAAAATTGTAATGTTATATGCATTTTTTCAACATGAGCCCAACGAATATAATCCGAAGAGAGGTTTTTTTGTAAAGAATTTAAACATCTTGATAGTTTAGCTTGTGTTTTACTTGGAACAGTAATTGCAAAAAAAACGCGTATTGACGGCATTATTCCCTCACAAAAGCAGTATGTATTTCATTAAGACGCTGCACCGTAAGAAACATCCTTAAGTATCCTGCATCAAAATAATTGAAGCTGGATATATATACTATAATAGTATCTAAATTGACCAAATAGAATTGAATGTGCACTTAGCGTGAATAAGACTATATGGATAGTGGAGAATTACAATGATTCTTAAGAGCACACAAGAAAAACTCGAATTCCTAGAAGGTTGTCTTTCCCATATTGATCATCTATTCAAGTATGTTAGCAACAAGGTGCCACACATTACGTTGTATAAAAAAAACATCGCAGAAAAAATATTTTCCTGAATAGAAAACTTCCAAGCGCTATAACCATTATGTCAATCTTATTTCCACAATCGAGCCGATTGGCATGGCATTAGGTTATATCATTAGAACAAAATCTGCTGTAGAAGCGTCCATTATCATGAATGCGGTACGCAAACAATTAAGTGAAAAAAAACTTGAAGACTCTATTCGTTATATCGACTCCCAAAGCAGGTCCTCTCAAAACAAAGGCTCATCGACAATTGAAATATGGGATCAAGTTGTAGACATACTTAACACATTAAAAAATAAAAATATTTACTCATTTGGTTCATTCAGTTGCATGAGTTTATTCACAATTAGCCGTGCCAATCACAACAAGATGGGTTATAGATAAACCGTAACCGAGATGCTAGCATTGGCATTTTTGTTCGAGAACAAATGAAATACCGACCCGATATTGATGGGCTCAGAGCGATTGCGATTCTACTGGTCTTAATTTATCACGGAGGACTCTCCTTTTTCCCTGCAGGCTTTATCGGCGTGGATGTATTTTTTGTGATCTCGGGCTTCCTTATCACGGGTATCATTCATCAGTCACTTCAGAACGGTTCTTTTTCTTTTTTAAACTTTTACAATCGAAGATTATGGCGTTTACAACCTGTCTTTGTTTGTTTGCTCCTAGTGACTTCTGCATTAGCATTATTGTTTTTTTTGCCTGATGATTTAATACAATACAGTAGAAGTGCACGCAAAACTTCTTTATTTCTATCTAACTTGTTTTTTGATAAAACGACCACGGGCTATTTTGCACCAGATACCCAGCAGATTCCCTTACTCCATACCTGGTCTCTTTCAATAGAGTGGCAATGCTATTTGCTTTTACCTTGCCTCATCTACGGTGTGCATCGTGTTACACCTAAAAAATACATGATACCACTTATCGTTGGCTTGACTTGTATCGCTTTTCTCTGCTCCTTGTATCAGGCGAAAACCATACCTGCACACACCTACTACTTATTTTCGAGCAGAATCTTTGAGTTTTTGATCGGCGCGTGTGTCGCCTTCATACCGGCGACTTTTTTTGCTGGCAATACATATCTTTTAAACCTAGTGGGAGGCTTGGCATTAATCACATTACTGTATCTTGCCAGCCTTAACCCTGTATTGGCAGGTTACCCTGATGAACATGCTTTTGTCGTTTGCATTGCAACAGGATTACTGATTCTCATAGGGACCTATTCGCCTCAAAATATCTTGAGCCAATTACTGTCTAGTAAGCCGTTGGTTTTCATAGGATTATTGTCTTATTCTCTTTATATTTGGCATTGGGTAGTTTTTTCATTTTTGAGATATCAAAGTATCGTCGAGACATCCCCTGTTGTATTAAGTGCTTTTGGACTTACTTTTGTTTTAGCCTACCTTTCCTGGCGCTTTATTGAAAAACCTGCAAAACGCTGGAAACACATGCCGTTGCGACACACTGTTGTACTCCTGTTATTAGTCCCTATACTTGCGCTACATCTGAGCGACTATATGATTAGAAAAAATCAGGGATTTCCTCAGCGCTTTAATGATGAACTATTAGCCATCTATCAACAATTGAACCAATACAACAGTCCACAAAGAGCTTTGTGTATGGCTGATTCTCAGAATAAAAACAATACTCAATGTCTTCTTGGCGCAAAAAAAGCAGACAGTAAACACGCATTAATGATTGGGGATTCATTTGCCAATCATTATTGGGGTTTTATGGATAAGTTAGGGCAAGCAGCAAATGTCTCTATTTTAATGCAAACCGTATCGTCTTGCTTAACCTTGCCCGACATTTATCTTTATGATTGGTGGTATTTTAAAAGACGAGTCTATTCGCACTGTTATGAGCAGACCCAAAAGTATTATCAAATGGTTCAACACAATCACTACGATTATGTAATCATTGGACAATTATGGGTTAATTATTTTACCGACAACATCATCAATAACCTGGGTGATAAACGCTCTTACCGCCTATCCCAAAAAAGATTGGTCAACGCCTTAGATAAAGCACTTGCAATCATTATTGCCTCAGGAGCAAAACCTGTATTAATCCATGCAACGGCGAGAATACAAAATAATTTTCATGACTGTTTTTTTAAACATATAAAACAAAGAACCGCATATATCCCGCACGAATGTGATTTTACCTTTAATGAGGTTCAATGGCTAAATCAGTTATTTCAGCAAATGCAACGCAAGTACCCGCAATTAATTATCATAGACCCTAAAAAAGTACAATGTGCGCACAGTACCTGTAAAGCAGACATCAATGGCATTCCCATATACCGTGATGTAGGCCATATTACTGATTATGCCTCTTATCAATTTGGGAAACGTTACTTACAAAAATATCCCAATCCTCTGGCTTAGCCCTAGCTATTGACTAAGCCAAAATGGCGTGATTTTAGAGTACCGAAACACAAGGACAATCTCACGCTAACTAACCTTAGGCTGGGTTGCTAAGCCCAGCATGTAACAATGAGCTGGAGCACCATGAGTAAGATACGTGTTAATGAACTCTGCGGATGCTGGGCTTAACAGCCCAGCCTACCCCTGTCATTTTGTCAACGAATTACCTAACATCTTTTGGGATGACAGGGTAGTATGTAAACATCGGATCACATTGGCCAGGATAGTATCAGTCAACAGCCCCTCAGCCAGGCATAAACTTTTGCACTAAATAATCTTGGTGCAAGCGGTTCGCAATGCCCACCCGTTCCCTCTGTCTCATTAAAAAGAATATAGTGCTTTTTGCATTGCAGCTGATCATATAGTTTTTTTGCCTGGCCTAATGTGATGTATTCTAAAGTATTATCACAAACCAACATAGGGCATTGAATCTGTTCGACTAAGCCATGCAATGTATAGTCACGCGTTTTAGCGAGCATTTCCTCAATTGTTTTAGCCCCAAATCGCCATTTTCGGCTTGCTAACATAAACCGTAAATGTTCATCCGTTTGCATTAGTTGTGTTATCGCTTGCTCTAAAGGAACATCTTTTAAATCAGGAGCCTTCGTTTTAAACGAATTAAATTTGGCTTCTAAATTGCCACTTGCATCAAATATCCCAGGATCAACAATACAGGCCGCAATTCGTTTTTCTTGGGTTACCGCCCGCGCAGCAAGATATCCACCAAAGCTGCGTCCAATTAAGAAAATCTTCTGGGGATCAATTTCTGGACGCTCGATAATAAAATCAACAACGTGTTTGATCACTCGCTCCCAATCTGGGATAAAGGGTATTTTATTTAAACGCAGCAAACTGCCTTGACCAGGACCTTCAAAATTCAGACAATGAAAACCACGACTTAACGCTTCTGCTGCCGTATTAAAATAAGATTCCTCCTTCGTGCCATCACCACCGCCAGTATCGATTAAAATGGGTTTAGGCGCCTGCGGAAAAGAATTATTCAGATAAAGATAACCAGGTAAGGTGGTGTTCTCGAAGGGAATTTCTACCTTTTCCACTGGTGTTTCAAAAAATTCAAGCGCCTGATGAAAAGCACGAATACTGTATTGCAATGCCTGTTCAATCCGAGGGTCAGAAGGCTCATCTTCCAAGAAAAAGAAAGCAGTTCGATAATACGTAGAGGCACGCAGAAAGGCCAACTTTGCATCGGCGTGTAATCCTTGAGCACGATAAGTTTCAGCCATGCTGTAATTGCTATCAGCAAAAGCAGCCCAATGCGTATACCAGCTTTCTTTATTGCCAGGTTCTATTTGATTCGCTATTGCAAGACATTCACCAATTTCGGCTCCTTGATAGGTGGCACACCCTAAACTTCTGATTAACTGCGCATTGAAAAGTGCCGGTTTGATTAGATCGAGCATTGATACATGTCCTTATTCTTTATCAAGTTCTATTAGCGTCTCGCGTTGTGGCTTGGCAGGATAACAACCAATTTAATGTATTATAAATTTATTTACAATCAATTGGTTGATGATTTTAATAATGTCTCTTGAGGTTCGAGAGAACGTTCGGCTTTAACGAGAGACTGTTTTGCAGACCCGTTCAAAAAACTTAAGGGCAGAATTGAGGCTTGTGGGCGATTCAAACGCCATTGGCCTAAGGAGCCGTCATCTCTTTTAAGAGTAGCCCCTGAACTTACAGTAGATTGCTTCATTTGCACTTTCTGTAGTTTGATCTTAGATGCAAATTCTTGTTCATCTCTCAGTATGCTTTCTTGTTCTTCTGCTCTAAGAGGCTCAACTTTAGGCGAATAAAAAGGAGCAAGTAATCTAAGCTTTATAACCAGCAAGAATGCTTTGCCAGGAGTGAGATCCTCATATCCATGCGCGAGCGGGGCTTTAGCAGTTGCCTCATATTGCGAAAATGTCATTCATAAGGAATCAGCGTGGGCCCGCTTGACTTAGGTGCCTATCATCTGCGTCTTTACACTCTCTAAGCTCTTTAAAAAACGCACTTCCCCGGCGTCTATCTGTATCGATTAACCTGATTTTTTCATCAGGTCTTTCTCCTTGCACCACCAGATAATGCGGTTTTGTTTTCATCGCCTCATCGTGACTTTTGCTTACACGATAAGTGACTTGTCCCATACTTGGAGCTAAAGAACCTAATGTAGATAATGCATTGATCTCTTCGCAGCTTAAACTATATTGGATTTCCCAATGATATAGTTTTTTATAATACTCGTCTCCAGTTCGGGAATGTTTTGCATAAAACCATACATCAAATGCCTCTTTGATTTCCATGGATGTAAGAGCAACCCGATGAGATTCTGATTTTCGTGGCGCTGAAAACATTGGTGAGTCCTTTAATACCAGTGTCGCTTTCTTATCACCTGCAATACTTCGGCTTGCCACATCATAATAAGGATCCTCTTCTGATTGGCCACCATCTCTGATTGGGCCTAAGGAGGCATTGTGATTTTTACAGTATTTATAAGTCGTGTTCCTCTCTATATCATAATATAAAGCTTCACGCTTACTGAAAATTAAATTTTGGATCAAGCCATACTCATAATCCTCTTGAGGCATCAGGGCTTGCACAACATGACAGCGAATTTCTATAGATGGATAACTGGGGGTAAATGGGCTTACGACACCGATATCACGTGCAATTGAAAAATCAATCGATGGTACGTCTTCTGCGAGCACCTTGAACTTTACTTTAGGATTCCCATCTTCGCTAAAACCAAGCTCTACTTTTACTGGATTGATAATATCCTCTAGCTCCTGCTTTACCTGCATTTCCAATACCTCTACTCATGAGAAAAAAAAACTACACCGACTGTTTTTTACCATTAGTGTTTATTTTTTTGTTATATATACTGCACTTATGGCCTGGAGTCATTAGCTCATGCCAATCTTATTTGACTTTTTAAGGTGATTTCCTGGTATTAATTAAAATATGCTCATTTGGAGAACAAGGATGTCAAATCAATTACAAGTATTTGTACGAGGCATGGATGGCAATTTGTGGCTAGAACATGCTCCTTTTAACTCAGTTCCACCAAGTCGGATTCAAATCGCTGAGTTTGTGGAGACTGCTTAGGGCAAGCCCTCTTCTCCTGCCGGGGAAGAGGCCTACCCTTTCTGCGCTCGCAGGATTAAGCCGTACCAATACTCAACTCAATCAAACATCGTATAAACAATCCAAGGCTCGCGGTTTGCAATGTTATCATAAAGCGCTTGCGCCACTCGATTATTGGGGCCGGTGAGCCAATACACTCTACTCCAATGCCTTAGTTTACCTAAGTGTTTTAACTCATCCATGAGCTTTTTGGCCACTCCCCCTCTTTGACACTCGGGTTTTACGTATAAATCATGCACATAACATTCTGGTTCTATGGCCCAGGTACTTAGGTGGGTAATAAACGTTAGAAACCCAACAGCTACGTTTTGAGGATCGCAGGCAATAAGACAACCTGAATTTTTATTATCTGAGAGCAAGGTACGCAAGGTATTATCCACTACATCTGCCGGCAGCGATATTTGATAAAACGCCATATATTCCTGCCACATCGTTAACCAGTTTTCCTTGTCGTCAGGATGTAACCACCTTACCGTATAGTTCTTCATAAAGCAGTTCCTAGTTTCAATTTATAAGTTAAATTACTTTTTGCTAAAGCGGGAGTAATGGATACCCTACGAAGCCTGGTTAGAGTAAAAGGTAATTGAGCCTTATAACACTCTAGGGGCTAAATCTTCGCCTTCTACGAGCACAGGCTGTGTAAATGCTTTTTCAGCAAACCAAGCTGCATATACATTGATATCTGGGGTTAAGAATGCTTTAAAGTCCCATCCCAATTCATTGTGATTAAATGGCCCTAATTCAATATGCTTATCTTTAGCAAGTCCTCTGATCATCCATTCAACAATTGCTGAGTTGCCTCGACCTACAGGCTGTAATTGCGCAAGACCATACGCGAGTTTTCCTGCATTAGCTAAAAAATCCTTAATATCATGATCGGACTCCCAATCACAGCACGCCTGAAAATAAGGCTCGATCAAATCAAATTGTACCTGGAAATAGCTCGAACTATCACGATAATCTTGATTAAAAGGAGTAGGACGATGATCCACTACAAGGGATGTTCTGCTGTCATCTTTCCCATAATCGTCAAAAGTAATAGTAAGAATAATATCATCTTCAACAAATGGGGATGGTGACTCTGCATTTTTTTGATGTAAGCGCTCACGTTCCTCAGCTGTTAACTTGACCGTAATCGTATATTTTGTACCATCCTGTGCTTGATGTTGTTGCCGGTTAATCTCAATGTGTTCCTCATTTTTCTGAGTTAAAACGATTAGATGCTCATAGATCAAATTCTTTTGCGTGGGTAGATCTCGGGACAAATTAAACTCATCAGTCGATACAAAACCTGCTTTATTAATTAATCCAAATTGATGTCGCAACGGACCTTGTTTTAACATTTTGGCTATTTCGCGCCGCTTATCAGCCAACCAAGCATATGTGCACCCCACTCGAGATTGCAACATATCTGGGGGACAATGAATATCTTTATGAACTACTGGTGGTACTTGCGGAAAAGCAGATATTCTCGGTCCTAAATCTTGAATCACGTTTTTGCTAAATTCCAGCCATTGACTCTGTTTTGCTGCATCAAAATCCTTTAAGCGATCTTTAGAAGAGGCTGTATTATTTTCAGGAGCAGAAAATAAGGTATTACGATGCACTCCTAATGCTTCTCTTTTTTCATCGGCCATAATTACCTCCAGTTGCGCATTATTTTTAATTATAGATGTGAATAATAAATCCTTGCTGAACGGCTGGAACAGAGCATCAAATGGCTATTTGAAAATTTTACATCTCACTTCTATATTTAATACTTAGCCCTTCTTTTTTACACCATAAATGCTGGAACAGCTTTAATAAATTCATTGTGTTTTTGTAGCGAACTTAAAAATAAGAAAAATGGAGCTTGCTTATGGATACGACTGAACACACGGAACTGGGTGATGCATTACGTTTTTTAGATTGGGAGGTTTTAAAAAATAATCCCTATGTCACTATTGATGAGAAAGGGGGCTTGCATTTACAGCTGCAAGGATTTAACGAACTTGGCCTGCCTGAGTCGATTGGATTAAATCTTTCCGCCGGCAACATTGTTGCCATGTCTGGGGACTATTTTGGCGGCCAAGAAGTCTGTTTAAATTTGCCAAGCTTAGCTGAGTTTAATGCAAAACCAAAAAAATTTGATAGTACAGGCGCATGCGGAACCTTAGGGACTTATTTAATCAAAAAGCCGGTTACTGAACCCGAGGAACAAAAATTAATTAGCTCTTATAAACGACTAGCAAATAAAGACGTACAGCAAAGCGATATCAAGACTATTTATACAATAAATGATGCCAATTACATCCCCTTTTCAAGTACGCTCAATTTTTATGTGCAGCAACTTATGTTTGCCCTGAGGGTAAAAAACTATAGTGAAATTTTAAATAGAAACTTGTCACATTTCACTCCTTGGTCAGTCCGTGTATACACCATTGGACATCATATAGCGCTTAGATACGCACGCATTCATTATGAGCTAACCCAACTCATGGCGCACGCAGATTATCAATCGAAAAATAGCGAATTCAATGAGTTACTCAATACACTGAAACAAACTCCAGGTGGTTTAAATCGGGATAACCTGCAGGATATGGCCCATCGCTATCAAGCTTTGGCTTTGGGAATGGAGTTTTTTTGCTTTCACTACTATACCGATCACTTCGCTGCAGGCCATATTTCATTTATGGGAGACTTGCGTGACATACTGCCACAGCGCTTTGGGGTTTGGGGTAGTATTTTAGTCAATAATTTGCATGATGAATTAAACCGAATAACTGTCTACACCAAACGCGTTTATGACCCAACTCCCGATAACAGCGAACCTCCAGTTCAAGCAGGCGGTGATGGTGATTTTGATGCGTCGAATAATGATTTTAACAAACAAGCCTGTTTGAATGGTATGACCGAGTCATTGCAGGATTTGCATCAGGTATTTAAAGGAAGTGCTCTTCCTGAGCAAGCAGAATATGGAGGGCTGGAGCAAATGCCCGATATTGATCATCAATATCGCCAACCGCAACCCTTGCTGCTGTTAGGTGATGATCGAAAAATTTATTATCGTACGGATCTAAATAGCATTGGTACATTATCTCCATCGCAATTACAGGCAACCTATGCTGCACCGTTAAAACATGGGTATACTGAACTCAGTAATTCATTCGAAGCATTCTTTTTAGTGCTTAAACTGCGCGTGCTTCCTTTTACCTACTCAAGCCAAATGCAACCACTTACTGCCGAGCAACTTAAATTATTGGCAGCGGAAGAAAACCAACTTAATCCAGGGAGAAAACCGATACCCCAACCACCAACGGTGCTTGGACAAAAGCCGGTCGCAACTCCTGCTTGGCAGCAACCTGCAAGCGCTCATGTTGTGATGAAAGGCCTAGTCAAGAATGGGTTATTGGCTACTTCTAGTAAAAAAGAGCATCCTTTGCAACAAGAACTTACTTTAGATACAGAAGCGACATTAAGTGCCTCGCTGTAAATGAAGGTTGCGGATACTTTTAGTTTCCATACTGAAAAATTGTAACCCGGAGCAGCACAGCTGAACCCGGGTTATAAGAGCATGATTTGTTATCCAAAACCCGGGTTCCACTACGCTGCACCCAGGCTACACCTGAAGATCCGCATTACAGCAGTGCAGAGGAATTCGTACCATCCATTTGGTGCAGATGATGCAGATTATCGGCAGACTTTGTTCTTCTGAGATGACTAAAATGAGAGTATGTTTGTAGCGCAGATGCGTGCTCTCCCCTTTGAGTGTGTTGGTTCAACTCTCCACGTAAACGAGATACTTGTTGCTCCAATTCAGGCACTCGTGATGCAGTCTGTTCCAACTCGTCAGCGCGAGAAGCTCTTTTTTCTAAGGTCTCCATTTGCGATACTTTTTGCCTTAACGTCTGTATTTCCAATTGCGCTGCCTCTTCTTTCTCTAAGCTTCTAACGCCAGATTCAAGTTCATCAATTAATGTTTTTAGTTTCTCGGTTTCTTTATCTACAACATCCGATTTGCATAATTTATCAATCTTTTCTTTATCCAGCCCTCGCCAACGGCTAATTAGATTTTCAATTCCTGGACGTTCAACAAACCAGTAAACACTCAAGGCAGCTATACCAACTGCAATACTCGCGACCACAATAGGCCATGCTGTTGCAGCCATTGAAGCAACAAATAAACCTGCAATAGCCAGCGCCACAGTTTGCCCAGCAAAAAAACCACCACTGAAAAAGATAATGCCCGCAACCCCTGCAGTGATGTACTTTCCAGCTTTTAAGTATGGGTTGTCCAAAGCAGCATTCAATTCATCTCGAGCTTCTTTTAAATCCAGATGTCGCTGATACAGCATTTTTGCAAGTTCAAGATCAGCCTGCAGTTCATCTTTGGACTTCCCAGAAACGCGGCTAATACGCGCACGAATCGCTTTTATTTCTTTGAATTGCTCAAGTAAAATATCAAGCAACTGCGGCGTTTCTGAAGATTTAATACCTAGGTTTTTGGAAATTTCAACCAAGTCAAAGCTATAAAATACAATCATGGACAGGATTGAAAAGAGCGTTCCCCCCAAGAAAATAGCAATCGTAGGAATCGATGAAAAAATTCCCATGAATGCAGTAACACCATCAAATCCCTCGCAACCAAAATAAATTGTTCCTGCAAGTGCTAATAGTCCGTATTTGACTGCTGCAGAAACCCCCGCTTTTTTGGTTTCATCTTCTTTCTTCCCAGGATTTAATGACTTATTCAGATCCTTTAATAACGAGTTTTGTAATGAGGCGATTAAAAAAAAGTCTGCATCACTAGTCTTAGTTTTGGAGGTTAGTGCAAACCAGGCGAGCAAAGTCTTTCGTTCAATATCTGTTGTAACGCTCTGCAACAAGGCAGCAAGATCAGGTCTGCTTCCACATATTTTTTTAATTAGCTCTTGGCTGGTAGTACTCAGTGCTATTGTCATTTATTAGTCTCCCCCCTAGAATTTGCCGGCTTATTTGCAAGGGAATATCTAAACATGATACTGAGTATTTATTAAACAAATATTAAGTTGTAAAAAGTCCTTTGTAAAAAAATGCTTTTGTTTTGTTAAATAAGAGTAAATCAATAAGGTCTGATAGGTGAAATAACCTTTTCCTCCGCAGCTTGGATGCAGCAACGCGGCGCTTTGCTCATCCCAATGTAACGTGGGGTAAGGATGGGTTATGCTATCATAAGTAAGAAAGGGAGTTTTCTATGATAATTTTATATTCCTATCCTGAGCTTTTTGGTCTTCCAGATAACAATCCTTTTGGCTTAAAAGTAGATACTTTTCTTCGCTTAGCCCACATAGATTATCAACATGAGCATATTATTGATACGCAGAACGCACCTCGAGGACAGCTACCTTATTTGCATGATGCAGGGCAAATCATTACAGACAGTAATAACATGTTGCAATATCTGTCACAAAAATATGTGGATTTGGATCACGATCTAACAAAAGAACAAAAAAACATTCATTTTTTAGTGACTCGCATGTTAGATAATCATTTGTATTGGGTTATGTCCTATTCGCGCTGGCAAGATGATCAATTTTGGCCTTTATTCAAAGCAGAGTTCCTAAAACAATTTTCTGAATTATCAGACGCTTCACTTGAAAATGTAAGAAAATACAATATTGAAAAATATCATTATCAAGGTATTGGTAGGTATCCCTTCAAGGATATATATCAATCAGGTATTGATGATTTACAAACCATTCAACATATTGTAGGCGATAATGATTTTATATTCGGCAATACACCACATACTTTGGATGCGTGTTGTTATGGTTTTTTAGCTAACATTTTTTATTTTAATATCGACACACCACTAAAAGAATTTATGATGAACACAACTCTAAAGGATTATACCAAACGAATCAGAACATTATTGGGCTATTGAGGCAAGAGTATTTAACTATTTGTCCAAATGAGCTCGAGGGCTTGCAACTCCTTATCGGTTAAAAGCTCATATTTGTTCATTGCATTGGTGGTAAGGTTTGGATAATGCTCAAGACATTTTTTAATCAGCTTTAATAAATCACTTTCATTGATGGGCTTAGTGATAAAATCAATCGCTCCAGCTTTTATCGCTCTAACAGCCATAGGAATGTCGCCATAAGCCGTAATAATAATTACTTTAAGCATGCTGTTTTGCCGCTTTAATTTGTCGAATAGCTCAAGCCCATCCATATCAGGCATCCGAACATCGGTAATCAAACACCCCTCATGCAGCGGATTATATTGTTCCAAAAAAATTTTTGCACTTAAATAGGTTTGCACTTCAAAGCTCATAGACTCAAAAAGCCATTTTAAAGCACGCAATACGTTCTCATCATCATCAACAACATAAATAGTCTTATTCATTGTTAGATCCCGAAGTTTGCATAGGCAGTCTAAAAGAACACACCGTCCCTTCGCCTACGGTATTTTTTTCTATTTTGAAACATCCGCCATGGCCCTCAATAATTTTTCTACAAATACTCAATCCCAAACCCAAGCCATATTCCTTAGTGCTGTAACACGAAGCCAGTAGATTATCGAGCACATTTTGCGTAATTCCTGGTCCATTATCGGTGATAGTCACCAACACCCCCGAATCGATATTTTTTATATTAATCAATAAGGTAGGATTATTTGTTTGTGCATCAACCAAGGCTTCAAATGCATTATTAATCAGGTTTAAAAATACCTGCCCCATTTGATTTCTATCTAAAGAAACTTCTGTCAAATGCTCATCAATCTCATATTGAACAGTTCCAGAAAAATTAGAATAAAATTTTGATAAGACAACTGATTGTTTTGCTAATAAAGCCAAATCAACTCGCTCAAAATGCAATTCGCCATGGGTAACAAAACGTCTCATTCGCTTAATAATCGTATTGATTAACTCAACTTGTTCTAACGCTTTTTGCAGTACATCTATAAATTCATTAACGTCATTACCTTCTTGTTTCAAACGTAAAATACTCCCAAGAAGATAGGAGTTTAGTGCCAATATAGGTTGAGAGATCTCATGCGATAAGGTGGATGCAGACTCCCCTGAAAAATAACATCTTGAGATGCGATCAAGTGTTGACTGTTGTAACCGAATTAATTCCTGGTTCTTTTTTTGTTCCGTAATAAAATGCCAAGTCCCTACCATTTTAATCGCATTATTTTCTGCATCGCGAATACAACGACCATGCGCTGACACCCATTCATAATGTCCCTGAGTCGATTGAATACGAAAATCCGCTCTATAATCCTCAAAATAAGAAAGAGAATCGATTAACTTATTAGCAACTTCTTCACGATGTTCTGGGTGAAGCCGCGTTATAAAATGATCAATATGTCCTACTTCACTGTTTGGGGTTAGAATGGATAAAGACTCAGAATAACCAAAGTCAATGACTTCATTTGTACTCAGATCCCACTGCCAAATATTTAGTTTCCCAACGTCGAGTAATTCCATTAAATATTCACGAGAGATTCGGCAGGTGCGTGTATTTGCGAATAGATCCTCAAAGCATTTCTTTTTTAAATCGATAGGCATCTCGGAGTTTATCATTTATGTATCCTCTGATTGAGTCATCCATTCTATGATTTATACAGTTTGTCGCATAAAGAACCGTTTTTGCGCTCTGAAGATGATAGCACAGTATTGTCACATAATTTGAGTTAATATATACCATAATGTTTTTTTATATAAACTCTAATTTGGCATATATAAAAAGACGACTTGGATTTTTTTATTCCAAGTCGTCTTTGAAGTGTCCAAAGCCTGACTCAGTCAGCTAAGTCATAAGGAATATAAATGGGGTTCCAGATGTTGGCAGCAAGTTCACTCTCAAACTCAGCCTCATTGACCCCAGCAAGGCCTTCAGAAATCGCCTGTTTCCCCACCGCTTTTGCTACCTCAAGACTAATGGCACGAAGATCGGCAATAGGTGGTAAAAGGTTTGCCGACTTATCTTTCCTCGCAGGGGAACATCCCGAAAGTGCAAGCGCCGAAGCTTTAATCATCCCATCTGAAACTCGTTTTGCTTTCGCTGAGATAATACCTAAAGCTAATCCTGGAAAGATGTATGAATTATTCGTCTGATCAATATGAAACTCTTTTCCATTGTATTTAACTGGATCAAAAGGACTTCCTGTGCCAATCAAAGCACGTCCCTCAGTCCAAGTCAGAAGATCTTGAGGCACTGCTTCACTATGAGACGTTGGGTTAGATAAAGGGAAAATAACTGGCCTATCTGTGTATTGAGCCATGGTGCGCACCACTGCTTCAGTAAATGCACCCTGTTGTGCCGAAACCCCGATAAGTGCAGTAGGCTTCACATGACGCACAACATCCAGCAAGCCAATTTCCTCACGATTGGCAACCTGCCACCCAGCTACTTCAGAACGCTTACGAGCAAAAGCGGCTTGATCCTCAGTCAATCCCTTGCTACCTTCCACAAGCAATCCATATCGGTCCACCGCATAGATACGATCACTAGCCTCTTGCTCACTTAATCCTGCATCCATAAGAGCGCCGCGCATTAATTGAGCAATTCCATGACCAGTTCCTCCGAAACCAAGGAAAACAATTTTTTGCTCGGCCAGAGGAATTCCAGTCACATTAATAGCGGAAAGCAACGTACCGGTCGCCATAGCAGCGGTTCCCTGGATGTCATCATTAAACGTGCAGAGTTGATCGCGATAACGGGTCAACAACCGTGCCGCGTTCATTCCCGCAAAATCTTCCCATTGCAGAAGAACATTTGGCCACCGACGTTTTACTGCGGATACAAATGACTCAACGAACTCGTCATACTCAGCACCACGAATACGCTTATGACGCCAGCCAATATAAAGAGGATCAGCTAATCGCTCTTCATTATCAGTACCTACGTCCAGTAAAATAGGTAAACAATATTGAGGGGGAATGCCAGCTAAAGCAGTGTAAAGCGCCATTTTTCCGATAGGAATTCCCATCCCTCCAGCACCTTGATCACCAAGACCAAGAATGCGTTCACCATCACTGACGACAATACATTTAATCAAATCATAGCGTGGATGAGAAAAAATTTGATCAATCATGTTCTTGTTGGGATAACTAAGGAATAGACCACGCGGCTTGCGGAATACCTCACTGAATTTTTGGCATCCTTCGCCAACTACAGGGGTATAAACGATAGGGAGCATTTCCTCGATATTGTTAATAATCAACGAGTAAAAAAGAGTTTCATTATTATCTTGAAGATCACGCAAGAAACTATATTTGTCTAACGATGTTGGGAATGCTGTCAATCTATCATGACGGCGTTTTTGCTGTTCTTCTAAGGTACTCACCTGCGGTGGTAATAAACCGTGAAGTGCAAACATATCTCGTTCACTATTAGTAAACGCGGTCCCTTTGTTTAATCTGGAGTTGTTGAGCAGATTATATCCTGTCAATTTTGTTTTGATGACACCATCTTTGAGATACTGAGCTTCGTGATCCGACTTTTTCATTTCAAGGTCCTTTTTGATAATATTAAGTGTTTTATAAGATTTTCACCGCAATGCAGGACCTGTTTACATTTTGGCTCAAGCTAGCGAAATGTAAACAGGCCCCTTTAGTCTGGTAAAGGAATAAATTCTTTCTCATCACCTGGTATTTTGCCAAATTTTCCTTCCTTCCAATCTAATTTCGCTTGCTCAATTCGTTCCCGCGAACTGGACACAAAATTCCACCACAGGTACCGCCGCTCCTCTAAAGCAGCTCCCCCCAGGATAATCATATGCACCGCCGAATCCGCCATCACTTTCAGTTCAGCCCCGGGCTTAAGAACTAACATTCGCGTGGCATCATAGCTCACATTATCAATGGTTATCTTGCCGCTTAAAAGATGAATCGCGCGTTCTTCCAGGGTAGATGGAATAATCAATTCAGCCTGTGCTTGTAACTTACATTCAACAAAAAGTGCATCGTTTTGCGTAATAACTGAAGATCTAAGTCCCATCCATTCCCCAACAATTACCCAAAAACTTATATTATTATCATTATCCATAGGAATTGCACTTTTATCATAATGATTAAATGAAGGGTTTGTTTCCTCTTTATTAAGAGGTAGTGCAAGCCAGCACTGGATGCCAAAAAAATGTTGCGGATAAAAGCGATCGGGTTGTGGTGTACGTTCTGAATGAGCAATGCCTCGTCCAGCAGTCATTAAGTTCACTTCACCTGGAACAATAATTTGATGACTCCCAAGTGTATCTCGGTGTTCCAGTCGACCAGAGAATAAATAAGTCATCGTTGATAAACCAATATGAGGGTGTGGACGAACATCAATTCCCTTACCCGTAAGCAGTTCGCTAGGTCCGGCTTGATCCCAGAAGACAAAAGGCCCCACGGTTCTCTTTTCCTTAGATGGTAATACACGTCCCACTTGAAACCCTCCGAGATCTACCGTTCTCGGAATTAACTCCACACTGATGTGCTTGGGACAATCTTCGGTCTCACATATTGGGTCCTTTACATCAAAATAACTCATTCTTAGTACTCTCCCTGATCCACAATATCGTGCTGAAGCATTGAATAAGCATAGCCTAATTAAGCGTTTCTGTCGTTCGAAACAGTAGCAAAGAAAAGGGTTTTGTATATAAAATTTTATAACCCTAATGATGCTGGATACACGTTTGCTTAAATTTCGCGACAAACTCATCAAGCATATTGTGCTTTAATTTCGTTTTACCTTCAGTAGCATAAGAAGTGAATAATTGGTTCAAGCATGGTTGGAGCGTACCTTGTTCAGGCATTTCCTGGATCTCTTTAACCTTATCTAAATCAACATAACTCAGTTGCAACTGCGCATTGCCACCCAGTTCATAATATGCTTTTGCAACACAGCAAATAGCACAAGCCGCTAAATCATCATAGGCTTTAACGTCTGGCGCAGCTTTCTTAGATAGTGCAATAAGATCGTAGGCAGTAAGATTCTGACTAAAACTTAAATGATCATTTACGGCAGAGACATCTTGCACGCCACCATTGCAGCGATCACCATCTACTAGAGTTTCTATTTCTAAAATATCCGTACTTTTTCTCTTTACTCGCAGAATGGCCGTGAAATCTCCGGTGCCGCCACCACTATTAATGGTGTAAAGCCAATACACGTTTTTCCCGGCATTAAAAAATTTATAATAACTGTATCCTTCTGCAGGGCCCGGATATTCTGGATCTTGCCAGTTATATCCTATATATCCCTTTTCGATGAGACTGGCATTGTGCCCTTTCACTGCGTATTTGGCTTTTGCTAATCCACATTGCTTCAGATCAATTTCTTTTCCTTCTACATTAAAAAAACACAGCGCATCGATGGGTTTATCATGAAACATTAAAGCAGCAGGAACAGCCGCACTAATTTTTGCAGCCAATAAATAGGCAAGCAAAATAAACCAACATACTCTAATCTTCATTTTAAACCCCTTCCCCTAAACCTGATTGTGCAAAAGCTGAAATTTTTATTCAACAGAATAAACCATGCCTGTTTGTGCTCCCTCGACACTTTTACTATACGCCAGTGCAACTCGACTTGCTGGCACCGATTCAAAACCACGAAAAAAAGGTGCGTATCGATTCATTGACTCTGAAAGGACAGTAGGGCTTACCGCATTAATACGCAGATGATGAGGCATTTCAATCGCCGCACTTTTTACAAAAGAATTGATCGCACCGTTGACCATGGCTGCAGAAGTGCCCATCGGGATTGGATCATGACTTAAAATACCGCTGGTTAAAGTAAATGACCCCCCTTTATTGATGTATTTAAGTCCCTCTAACACGAGCCTAACCTGCCCCATTAATTTACTATTCAGACCTATAGTATATTGTTCCTCAGTAAATTGGCTTAGCGCTTCAAAATATACCTCGCCAGTTACAGCAACCACTGCATCGAATGAACCAAGTGCTTTATAAAGTAATGCAATTGAATTAGTGTCTCTAATATCAACTTGATAATCACCATTCGTATGCCCTACGGTAACTACCGTGTGACGTTGTGCTAATTCGTCACAAACCGCATTGCCTATTGTCCCAGTTCCACCGATTACTATAACTTTCATGTGTATTTCCTTTTAGAGGTCAATCAACTTTATTAGTCTTTTCTACTGTTCTTATTCTAATCCATACAGTTGTTCTAAAATGTCATCGATGCCTTTGCGGGCAGCTAAAATTACTGAAGAGGTTTTGCAGTTCATTTGATTTGCATCCCCTAATACTCTGTAAGAACGATGCAGGTTGGTGCGGGCATTAAACCAGTATTCTTTTAAAATGAACGCACCAGTTTGTTCTACCAAGCGTGCAGATTCATGCATCAAAGAAGAACAACTGTTTGTTTGTTCCGCACTTAACTCTTCAATTTTTTGTGATAATTCATGGCATTGATTCGCAAGATAAGCTCTTTCCTCATCAGGCATACTGTATGCTGAAAGAGAACATAATAAAAATGAAACACTGATAAGAAGTTTTGTAAACATTTGATCATCCTTTATAAATTTAAGTCCAAAATTTTCACACAGAATTTTTACATGCTCTTTTTAACTTTTCAATCCTGATTATCATGAATCCACGCTACATGGATAATAGGAGACAAATCGACTAATAAAAATAATTGTCGTATAATAAAAGCCCAAATCTTATTTGATTAGATATCCCTTATGTTCGATTTTATTTATCACGCTACACAAGAAGCGACTAGCCCACAAGATTTAGCATCCCGGTTAAAAGACCGGCACATTGATGCCAGAAAAATCAAGCAGCCGTTAATCACCGCAGCAGCTTGTCTCGCATTAGAGGAGCAACACGAGAAAGTAAAATGGTTATGGGAGCTAGGAGCAAGTGCTGATGAAATTGCACGTGCCTATGCTATGAAAGCAAATCATCGTAAGGTTATGGAGTATCAGCTTCCTCCTTGTAACGCCAGTGTCGATCGAATTGCTGAAGGTTATGCTTTTGCTGGCAATACGCTGAAAGTCGGAGAGTATCGAACAAAATACAAAGCCAGTGTTCATGCAATTGCTAGAGGTTATGCTTTAGCTGGAAATGGTCCTAAAGTTGCAGAATATCAAAGGATATATAAAGCAAGTGTGCATGAAATTGCTAGAGGCTACGCTCTCGCTGGCAATGCTCCTAAGGTTGAAGAATATCGCAAGACATATAAAGCAAGCGTACATGCCATTGCACACAGCTATGCTCTCGCTGGAAATGATGACAAAGTTGAAAAATATCGGACAACACATAAAGCAAACATTGATGAGATTGCTAAAGGCTATGCTCTTGCCGGAAATGATCGCAAAGTTGAAGCATATCGAACCAAACATAAAGCAAGCGTTGATGCGATTGCTGAAGGTTATGCCACCGCTGGCAATCATATCAAAGTAGAAGAGTATCGAACCAAACATAAAGCAAGCGTGCATGCAATTGCTAAAGGCTATGCTCTGGCTGGAAATGATGGCAAAGTTGAAGAATATCGAACGATACATAAAGCACGTGCTAGTGACATTGTTAAAGGCTACGCTTTAGCTCGAAATCATACAAAAGTTGAAGAATATCGGACCACATATAATGCAAGCGTGCATTCAATCGCTAAATATTATGCTTTAGCTGGAGACGATGAGAAAGTCGAAATATATCGTTTTCGACTTAACGCCAATAAGGATGTGATTGCCCAAAGTTATGCAATCATGGGAAATCACGACAAAGTAGATGAGTACTACATGACTCATCATGCAAGTGCTAGTGCTATTGCTCAAGGATATGCGATCGCTGGAAATGATGACAAAGTTGAAGAATATCGGATGCTGTATCAGGTAAATCCAGTGGCGATTGTTCATGGCTATGCGTTAGCTGGAAATCATGAAAAAGTCGAAGAATATCGGACAACATATAATATATCTGCTAATGATATTGCCCAAGGCTACGCTTTTGCTGGAAATCATGACAAAGTTGAAGAATATCGCACAAAACATAAGGCCAGAGTTAAATCGATTATTGAAGGATATGCTTTAGCTCAAAATCAGGAAAAACTTAGAGAGTATGACATCAATAAGCTCCTTTCAGGCTATCTTGAAGACAGAAAAAAAGTGGTTGACTCCTCAGGCAAGACTAAAGAGTATTTCCATCGCTTTTTTACCTGCTTGCAAAAAAGTTTTAAACAAAAAAACGATGCAGTTGTCGCAGTACAAAACGCTTTAAAGCCAAAAGAGCAAAGAGATCCTAGCCTAAAAGAGATTAATTTAATCGAACATTTATCTACTTTGATAGATGGTAGATTAGGCAATGAACTAAACGCATTGATTAAGTCTGGAAAAGCCGATGAGCTTGTGGATCAAAAGGTCCGGACAATAACTGAATTTGTGTATGCACTTCAAGCTAAGGCAGCTCCTGCTTTACAAATCTGAATATGATCAGAGGCTCATTAATATACTTGTAGCCTGGGTGCAACGAAGTGAAACCCGGGTTTCGGACCTTCACCCAGGCTACACTTAAATTGACGCATTGCATAAACGCTTACTTTTTTTCTTTGATTCTTTATTTCAGTTATTGATTGCATGATAATAAAAACCTGCAAAAAAATGTCGGTCATTTTTTTGCAGATACCGCTAAGAATAATCAATAAAAAAAGGACCATTATGTATCGATCTATCCATAAATTATTATCTTGCATGCTGATTTTAACGAGTTCTGTGGTTTTTTCTACACCAGTCGAAATCAGCCTTGATCCCAATAAACCGGTTATTTTAACCAATACAAATAATCAAGTGCTTTCTCTATTATGTGAAGTACATGTGGTTGCAAGCACACAAAACTATGTTTCCGTTCGCATAATTAGTGGAAAAGGAATGTTCAATGGTACGTCGCTAAAACAAGGTGATTCGTTAGTCTCCGCTTTAACCAACGTGCAGCAAATCCCTATATCCGCAGACCCTGGAACCAAGGCCCAAGTCACAAATTTAGGCACCCAACCTGTAAGTGCAAAATGCAACTAAAGTATTAGGCCAATAGACTTTAATTTTTTCAAAATATTATGGATAACCTTAAAGACATTAGCTATTCTCAATGAGGAAGGGGTAAAATTACAATCAAAGCAAAGGAGCAACAAATCATGAATTTTTTCTGTAAGGGAGTCGCAATTTCTGTTCTTGCCATGATGTTTTCTTTACCGACTTATGCAGATGCCGCAGGTGGAGGAGGGGACTTTCAAACTAATTGTACTAATTCCTGGATGAAAAAAGCCGATGATGCAAAAGATAAAGTAGATTTTAAAAATTTTGGAGAAAAATACTGTGGTTGTGCTGCAAAACTACCTTTAGACAATGACGCTGCCGTTCAAAAAGCAATCCATATCTGTATGTCAAGAACCCTGTTGCATGATGCAATGGATTCATTGGAAGATGAAGTGGGTTTAAGTAAAGCAAAGGACAGTGATATAGCTGATTATTGCCAAAACAGATGGGATCTTATCTATCCAAAACAATCCGATGAAGATAAAAAATTAATTACTGCATATTGTGAATGTGCTAAGCCTAAATTAACCGATCTGCTCAAACGCTCTAATGATATGACCGACAAACAATATGATGCAGAGATCGATACTGTTGCAGATGCGTGCTCTGCTGATGCTGTTGCCTCCAAACCATCTTCAAATTAACTACTAGTGCATCTCATATCCTCCCCCTGCCCCCTTCTCCAAAATGGGAGAGGGGATTTCTTCTCCTCCCCAAGGAAAATGCGTTCTCTCATACTCTTCCCAAAAGCAGGAGTGAGGACTTCTTACTTCTGACCATCATATTCAAATTCAAAGAACATCCCATCGTCTCAAGAGAAATGTGCCCTACCCCTAGTCCTCTCCCACAAAATAGAAAGGGAATTTTCTCTCAATTTAAGTTAAGAGCATATCCCTTATCCCTACCGGAGAAAAGGTGTCCATCAGAGCGGATAAGGGTTACTCATCTTGGCGTTCCTCAATCAAGTAGGATCCGAGATATTGATAGAAACTCCTTCTAGGAACAAAAGAGGTTTTTTTATCGTATTCGCTAATTTCCTTCCCCAACAGATTTGGCATGGAATAAATCTCTTGATGCAGGCAATCTTTTCTTTGGTGATATTAATCATGCAGGTTCGAAAAACGATATGATATTCCAAACCAGCACCAATTTTTTGCGCTATAGCATCACAATTAGGTTCAATAATTTGTGTTGCTAATGCTTCAGAAGCAAGTAGGGATGCTTCTGGTGTTAAGTTGCTATAAAGTCTTTTAAATTCACCGTCGTAAAAAACCATTTCCTTCTCTAAACAATAAGCATAACGATCCCGAGTCAGAGTAAATTGACATTTACCGCTATACCTCAAAACAGTCGCATGCGCTTGCGCCGAAATTAAAAAAAGACAGAATAAAAAAACACTATGCGCTGTTTTTTTCATCATACCCTCACCTGTTTCAATAGTTCGGCATTTGTGCCTATTTCGAGTTAATGGAAAACCACTTAATCCACTATAAATGCTAATCACGCATAAATTCAACTAACCCCTGTGTTATGATTACAAGCTGATAAAAAAGTATGTACCAATATGAAACACACAAAGTATGGTTATAAAATACAACAAATCACGGAAGGTCCAGGATACACCTGGTTATGCTTACCCGGAGGCCCTGGTTTGGGCTCTGAATATCTCAGCAATTTTTGCAGTTCCTTGCAGTTACCAGGAACGATTTTTCTTTTAGATTTTCCGCAAGATGGTACTAACTCACAAGGCACACTGGATATACAACATTGGCAAGATGGTTTAATTGATTTATTAAAATCCTTCCCTCAACCAGTATTAGTGACACACAGTTTTTCAGGAATGTTTGCTTTAAATTTACCTGAATTAGAACATCATCTTGCAGGCCTGGTGTTAATGAATACCACCACTGAAAACAGTTTTTTTCAGCATGTCAGTGCGATGCAGCAGCAACATCATTTACCTGATTTAGTTCCTGCTGCCAGTGAATATCATTTGGCGCCTTCAGATCTAACCTATAAAGAATTTTGGAATACTTATAAATACTACTGTTTTACTGCTGACGAATTGACGGAGGGAGAAAAAATCATGCCTCTTTTTGCCTTTAATAATACAGCTTATCATTATGCCATTGAACATTTTTACCCGGATTTTTACTGTAAATGGTTTCCAGAGACAATACCAACAATGACCATTGCCAGTGAAAATGACTTTATTTGCCCACCCCAAATTTTTAGGAACAATAAAAAGTTCCAAGGAAAAAATAGTACCCATAAAATAATTACTAAAGCTGGTCATTGCCCTTGGTTAATGTTTTTTGATGCGGTTCAGCATTGCTTTGATGATTTTGTCGTGCAACTGAATTCTGCAACAACCAATACAGAAACCTACTTATTAGGAGAGTGAAATGTATCCAATGACAACCCTAGCTGCTTCCTTGTTAGCCCTCGCCTACATATATCTCTCAGTCCAAGTCGTGACGCTACGTCATAAATATAAAGTTGGCATGGGAAGTAAAGAATTTGCTGATTTAGAAATGGCAGTCAGAGCTCACGGCAATTTTGGAGAATATGTTCCTCTTACGCTCATCTTACTTCTTTGTGCTGAAGTAAATAGCGCAAACTGGATTGTGCTTTGCACTTTGATTTTTTTCTTTATCTTAGGACGCATCTTCCATGCTTATGCATTTCTTACAGCAAACCATCACCTAAAATTTCGCACTCGCGGCATGATTTTGACTTTTAGCGTCATGGCCTGCCTCTCCCTTTTAAATTTAGCACTTCTCTTTCTCAACAGATAAGGGGCACACATTGTGTATCCTTTGGTCTTTATAGAAAATTCGAACTGTTGACAATTCGTTAGCATAAAAATTGATATTTGTGCTGGAATCCATTATTTTTCTTACTATGAAAAATCACCTGATCTGAGTAAGGATGACCAGACGTTTTATCAGTAAGAATATTGATATTTATAAATATCCTAATGTACTGGAAAACAATTTAGGGGCGATTACGCTTGGCGATTTGCATGGCAATCCCATCAAACTCATTCACATTCTCTTCCGTCATCAAATCATTCAATTTAACCATGAAGTGACGAATGTTGAGGAAGCCTATCAACAATTTGTAACTCTGTATGAACAATTTGGTGAAATTCTTGAGGAGTATTTTGAGAACCACACCCTGCTACAATTTGCACAAATCAAAATAGATAATGCAAAAGAACGCATCGCAAATCTAGAACAACAATTATTAGCTGCGGTAAATGCAGAAACACAAACGCAACAAAACTTATCCCAATTACGGGAACAAACACTTTTAAAACTACAGGCGGCGGAAGAGGAACACAGGAAGTTAAAACAAAAACTCGCTGAGCCCAAAGAAAAACTGTCTCACTCTGTGAGTCAATTTAACCACTTCATGTCGCAAATAGAAGTACGCGATAATCAAACACTCATTCGGCTTATTGGTGATGAAATAGCCGATCGCGGAAATTGTGATTATTTCACAGTACGAATTCTTAATCTGCTACGTCGAAATCATTGTCCCTTAAACATTCTCATATCAAACCATGGCAGTGAGTTTATTTATGCGTTTGAACAATTCATGGCCGGACATGCTTTTGCCCCTCCGGGTTACATTGGTGATGTACAAATCCCTTCTTTTTGGGGGCTTAAGCTGTTACTCGAACATGACATTATTAACTCCGAGGAATTAACCCACTTAATCAATGAAACCTATAAACCCACTTTAAAGGTACTAGATTACACGCTCAGTGAACAGGGCATTACTTTATTTAGTCATGCACCAATTCGCTTCGATAGCATTCAACTGATGGCAGCGAGTCTTGGGGTACCTTATGACGGCTCCACCGCAGAAGCTTTAGCAGCAACCATTGAACAGATTAATCATCAGTTTCAAACCTATGTTGAAAACAACAGCACACACTCACTGTTTCATACTGACACGATTCATGACCGAACCAATATGTCAGAACAAGAGCGTGCAACATGGCCTTTAATTTATCTATTTTGGAATCGTTGGGATGCAATTAAAGAAACAGAATCCGCAAGACCCACAACACACAATGGCTATAATATTACTTATGTGCATGGGCATGATGGCTTTCAAAGTCTCCTACCGCACATTTATAATTTAGATACTCCTTGCGGCAAAGAACCACGAAAAACTGAAAATGAACGGATAGACAAAGCATTTCGCTTTATCACAGAAAATAAAAATAATGCCGTAGATAAAACAACTTCAGAATCCTATCTTCGTGATGTTTTAAGATATAAAGTGTTTGATTCAGATGAGCACGACCTAGCATTCAATAAGCAAAGCAAACTGAACCCCATAAAGAAGATTCAAGATAATGAAATCAATGGCAGCATAAAAAAATTAGCCCTTTTGGGAAAATCAATATTGCCAGCGCCAACTCCATTTGTTGCATTGCAAGAACCAACAACTAAGCCCTGCTCAAGAGAATTGATTCTGGCATCGGAAGGACAAGAGGAACGAGCGTTGTTTAATTTTTAAACACACGCCGAATAATATGATAGGCTGGCCCTTGGCTCAACCTATCATATCTACATAAACGTATACGTGGACTACAAGTTATCTTTGATGTTGGAAAAATAATTTCTTATCGCCATAATTTGAAGCCAGCAAAGCACTCTCCAACATTAAGGTACCTATATGGTACTCTGTACCTTGATATTCTCCGTACACTTCATAGATTGGTCCCATAGGTATCGCTGCGAGCGACACTCTAAAATCTTCTCGTGAGTTTTCAGGGATCAAATCCTTAACCAAGCTCGTTGGTCTAAAATAGATCCGTTCAGGAAAGACAGGGATCCCCGTCACTCGTCCTTCACTCGTCCAAGCAGCCAAATGCCACAAAGGAAGATTATTGGCAGGGTCACGAGTCCATTCAAATATTTTCTCAATTGCCTTCAAGGTCCAATTTGTCGCATGAGGTATTTGGTTCGAAAAATCTTTTGCAAAATAATTCCAATTGTCTTTTTGTCCCTCAAGTAAATTCATCACCTGCAAATTTACAGAAGCATGTTCTGCGATTAAAAATTTAATCGCCATGCCAGGAATATAATTATCATCAGCGGGAGGCGTTGCTAACGAAAGACGTGCAACCCCTACGCCTCCGGTTTGATAAATACCAGTGAAAGGATGATCGGCGGCCGGAACTAGAGCGATTTTACCTACTGAACCATTGGCATGAATAATTTTTACTCGTCCGGTAGGAATTTCATCACTGGCAGAATCAAATGTAGGGTTTAAGTTAAACAATCCTTTTAGTTTTTCGAGCACTTCATTAAAACTATTGCCAGTAAGTACTGGCAAGGGATCTTCTTCGTGGCTTAAAGTAATTTCACTCCATAATAAATCACGCTTTTCTTCAGCAGATAGCTCCTGATAATAGCAAGGCAATTGCGCGTATAAACCAAAACTCATGCAACAATTGATGAGTGCACTAAAAAACAAAATCAAACAACGACGCATTCCAACCTCCTTGTATTTAAAGTTAATTTTTTTTACAGAGTATACGAAATAATGCAACTTTTCTAGGCCATGTATGAAAATGGGGACAATGTGCAGCGTAGTAGTCTGGATGCAGCGTGGCGGAGCTCGGGATAGAATAACTTCTTTTTAACCCGGGTACCGCCACGCTGCACCCAGGCTATGTTGTAAAGGTTATGACTTCATAAAATGATCATAAATAGCACGGCTCGCAAGAGCTATGGCATGACTGCGGGGGTAATCACTGGCTGATTTCGATTTAACATATACTGCAATCGCAATATGGCCTTTATTATTGGGTAACGTAATAATGCCAACGTCACTCACGAAACGATACAGTTTTTTAGAACCAGGATATCTTAAATAATCTCGCTCATAAATGGACCACGTTCCAGTTTTATGAGCTACTTTAACACTGGGAGGTAATAACCCTCTTATCCTGCTGCGACCAGTTCGGCATTGCTCCATGATCTTCATAAGAAGATTGGTACTTGATTCTGAAAGTGCCTGCTTTTTATATAATTTCACCAGCAATTTCGCCATATCATTCGGAGTCGTGGTATCGCGAGTGTCATTTTCAAAACGTTGCCAGGCTTTCTGCTTTTCTCGCAGGGGCACACGATTCGATATTTTTTGCCAGGAATATACCGGCTGGCGTTTTTTTAAAAAGGTACGATCCACATGATTTGTATCCACAAACATTTCCATAATCGAGCGATTAATAAAAATATTATTGAATCCCAACGCACTCATGCGTTGTGCAACATATTTAGGACCATTTGCTGCCTGCAATAATGCATCACTCGCACTATTATCACTGTTCTTAAGTGTATGCATTAGTATTTGTTTTAAAGAAATATTCAGTTTTTTCTTTTCGAATAAATAATGCAGTGCTCCAGATCCAGGAACCGAATTACGCGCATCCATTTTAATCACACGATTCAAAGAGTCTTTTTTCTCATCGACTCGATGTAAAAAAGCCATCGCGATCGGTAATTTGATGGTACTTGCCATGAAAAAGCGTTGATTGCTGTTATGTGCAATCACCTTATTTTTCTCTATATAAATGGCAGTAATCCCCATGATTGTATTTGATTTTTTTTCAATAACATTTAGCTTCCTAATCAGCTCCGCATCACTCGGAGCAGCAAAACCATTTACTGAAAATACAAAACCCAAAAACCAACACATTACAGTACTTTTTATACTTAGAGTATTGGTATGCTGCGCCAGTAATTTTTTCATATGATATTTAATCCATTTCTCATTATTTTTATTCAATTTTTTAGCATCAATAATCAGGTAATCGCTCACGCGCGCCTAATCAGAAAAGCATTCATTACTGCATATTTCAAAGTGTATGATAAACGTACATTAGAAATTTCCCTATCAGCATGCAACAGTCCATAGTTTGTTAGGAAGGTTTGGTGACCTTGATAAGGTATTTAATTTTCTTTTACCGCATTTTTGACTAATTTTTACTGTCAAGCAATAAGCCATACAATCATTAAGCAAATTTTTATTCTATTTTTAAATTGATTACAATCTTTTGTGTACCTTAGGCAATAAATTAATCATTATTAATCCAAATCGATCAACTTATGCTCGCCACGGCATGCATCGTAAAACGCTTGGATAAAATAAATTCTTAAGAATTACTGAAAACCTGTTTTTTTAATGGCTTGTTAGTCAACAAAAACCAATAATCAGAACTCAGTAATTCATGAGATAATCTTCTATGGCGCCGGGTTTTCTGCTTCCATCACAGGCTTTGCCTTTTCCTTCTTCGGGGAGCTAAAAATCTTACTCAAAAAACTACCCGACCGCTTAAATTTATCTACTTTGTCGCTGACAGTTGGCGTACCTGGTGCTTCCCTTTCCGGTGCAGGAGCCGATGAGGCTCTCTTAAACATTGTGGGGAGCTCCGCTTGAGAATATTGTTTCACGATTTTCTTCGACTCAGGGGTTTTCACAGATCCAGGAGAATTAGAAGATGATGCCTCCACACTTTGATCATCCTCAGTAGAAGACGGTGCTGATGAGGTCTGAGTAAAACCAATCGCAAGATCCAAACGAGTCAATGCCTCTTGCGCCTCCATTCGTTGTGTCTTTGTTTTACTTGTCAATGAGAGAATGATCTCTTTTAAAGCAAAACCTACAGGACTTTGAAACACTTCATGCTCTAAATTCATATGTTCACTTAAGTCCTCTTTTTGCATTCGTTCAAGAGTTTCACCTAAGCCTGTGGTTGCCTGCTGTTGCAAAAAAGAAGAGAAGGGGCGCTCGTCTGCATCCGTTTCTGATTTATTGACTAAGTCTTTGATTGCAGCCTGTGCCTTCATATGTTCTGATACAATAAAATGACCGGTAAGCACTTCATAAATACTTATCCCCAAACTATAACGGGATTCGTACTCAATTTCCTGTATAGAAACCATGGGTTTTGAGCCGGGGTTATTACTCACCGAATCAAGCAAGAATTGATACCCTACAGAAATATTATTACTCAGCTCATTTACTGGAATCGCATCTTTTCCAGTTACGTCTCGCAAAGATTTCACGTCTGAAAGAACCAAACGACCATCATCAGCAATCACAAAATTGCCGGGTTTAAAGTCTGTAAAACAAAAACCTGCGGCACGCAGATCAGCCATTATTTGCAACATATTTCTAACATACTGTATACGACTGACAAAATCGTTGTTTACTACTCGCAAATCCTGTCGTCCACAATATTCCACAACCTCTAAATAATATTTTTGGCTTCTATGCATGAACTCTTCCAGCGCATATTGTTCAGGGAAGTGCTTGTTTAACACGTTATGTTTGCGCGCTCTGATATATGCAGGAAAATCAATATCATGTTCAGAAATAACCCGGAAAACAACAGGTACATCTTTATACGTTATCGAATAAATAGGGATTGCAGAACCACCCAATAACTTTATCGGGACATTCTTGTTGCCTATGGGCATAGTCTCTTGAAACTGCACAATATATTCAGATGCTTTTAAAGCAAATTTAATAATATTATCTGTAATCCCAGATAAAACTCCTGTCGCTTCTCCAGATTTGATTTGTTTTGTAAGTGCTTCTGCGACCTGCAAAGCGTGTTTTTTTTTCTCCTTTTCAATTTTTATCTGTTTGGAAGTCGCGACCATTAAAAAAATCCTAAATCCTATAAAATATGGCTGCAAATCATACAGAGTCACAAAAAAACCATCAAGGCTTATTTTATTTACTTATCATGCTGGCTATCTTGCATCAAATTTTAGAACTCGTAAGGAAGTAGGTATGTTCTAAATACTCCATTAACTCTTCTTTATTCACTGGCATCTGGGTTAAACCAATATATTTATCAGGCCGAATCAACACCACGGTAGGTTGACTGATTTTAAAGCGCTGGTACATCTTTTGATGTTCATCAATCAATATTGAAATCCCTTTGTCAGCTATATTCATTCCCGAATGCGGAAGGATAATATGAGTTTTTATTAGCCCCTTAAATTGCTGCGTAACAGTTGCAGCAAGTTCAGCGAAAGCGGACAGAGCGTTATTATCAGCAAGTCCCACAAACAACAATAAATGATGCAGCGTTCCTTGCGTCGCTTGCTGCAGCTCTCTTTTTTCTTTAGTTTGCGCATCAAGTAAAGGGAAGTTCATAAGAAGCTCACCAACATGAAACTTTGTCTTTTCGCCGAGTACTTTAACTATTGGACTTTTGGCATAGCTTACTGACAACTCGGCCAAATTATACATGACAAAATTTTTAATCGAATCGAACGACATGGCTATGCGTAAAAAGAAGTTACGCAGAGAAATCATCGACGGATTACTCATCATCATCAAACGAGTCATTGCTCCCGTATTTTTTAATACCTCTGCAGCAATGGGATGACGTTCGCAATGATAACTATCAAGCAATGCATCGGTTGCCAGTCCTTTTTGCACCAGCGCTAATTTCCAGGCCAAATTATAGATATCTTGCAACCCCGTATTTAAACCTTGCCCACCCATAGGACTGTGAACATGCGCTGAATCACCAGCAAAAAATACGCGTCCGTAACGATAGTTTTGAATTTGCTTGTGATCAATACCAAATTGGCTAATCCAAATAGGATCACGTAGGGTTGCTGAATCCGTACAACGCGCCTTAAAAGCCCTTGTAATGTCTTCGATTGAAGGTTCTTGATGCATGATTTTTTCTGGGGCAGTCATGACCAAACGATAACGTTTCTCTCCCATTGGAAAACAGGCTAGTGGCCCTTCCGCACTCACATAGATTATAAATTTATTCTCTGGCAGCTCCCAATCAATAAGCAAATCAGCAAGCCACCAAGTTTGTTTGAAGGAAGAGCCTATAAACTCTGCATTCACTAATTTTCTTAGGGTACTGTGTGAACCATCGCAAGCAATAATCCACTGCGATTGAACCTGTTCCATACTGCCATCAACATGCTTTAAAGTAGATACCATATGGGTTGCTGATTGTTCGCTTTCCATCAGTTCAGTTTGCCATTCAACCTGCAAACCTCTATCAGCTAATCCTTGATGAAAAATATGTTCCGTTTTACTTTGAGGGAGATCAATAACAAAATGATAATCTGCTTCAACATTGGCATACGTTGCATGAATTAACTCTTTTCCCTTAGACTTAAACATAACTCCATCTACTTTTTGTCCCTCAATGAGTATTTCATCAAGAAAACTACAATCCCTAAGTAGATCAAGTGTACGAATATGAATGGCCAACGCTTTAGACTTGTCACTGAGCGTCGACTTTTTATCAATGATCCGGCAACTCAAACCTTGGCGGGTTAGTTCATTTGCGCAAAATAAACCGACGGGGCCGGCGCCAACTACCAGTACATCCAATAACTTATCAGACATATTCACTCCATGAATTGAATCAGATCATTTAGGTTCAGCACTATTATTTGCACTGCGTCTTTAAACTTTATTATATACTAAGCGTAGTTGCTCATAGCCCTATAGAGCTAAAAAAAGCATTGATTTCGCTGGTTTCTTGCTCATGATATTTCCTGCCAGCAACCTGAAGTCGATGCTCTGGATGTTGATGCCAGCCTTGGCTGCCACGTACTAACTTCATAACTCGCCTAAGAAAATCGGGGCCTGGATCATCTTTATCCGTTTGGTAATTGGGATCCTTTTCGAGCCAAAGAGGCGTATTTTTGAAATTTAAATATTCATTGTGGCCAATAACATATTTTATTTCCGGATATTTCTTTTTGAGATAACAGACTAAAAATGCGTTTGCTTTTGTCTGTGCTTCGGTGAGATCATCTTTGCTATCAATCCCACCTACATTTTCAATACCAATAGCATAATGGTTCAAGCCTATAACATGCCGAGCCATCCAATGATCCGGCATAAGTTGATAGATGCTTCCATCTCGATCTACTACAAAATGGGTAGAGACGTTCAAGTCTCCAGGCAACTCTTTAATGCGCGGTGAGTTTTTGGGGAATGTTGGTGGATTAAATACACGAAAAGTTGCTTTGAACGTAGGGATACATGTCCAATGCAAAACAATCATTTTCGGTTCAATTTCAATGGACTTCGAATCGATTCCATAATGAGTTAATTGATACTGACGTGTTAACACAACACGTTGGAGATCAAATTGAATCGGTGCTTTATGAATTTTTTGCGCGTCATTACAAGAAAAGGCATGTACCAGCGAACTTATAAAAAATGAGCAAAGTAGAAGAGTTTTCATATTATTCTTTTAATACCATAAAGTATGCTGTTACATAATCTGGCAAATGATGGGTTGCCTGCGCAAACGCTTTTCTCCCAGCATAACTGCCCGCTAAAAAGTCAACTTGATACAAATTATTTTCAAATGCGCCTCCGGTGTCAGCAAAAATGCCAGCTCGTGTCACCATGTTTCCTGAACGATTAGGGTATTGCACCATCAATAATTTACCTAAACCAAACTGCGTAAGATCAGCGGCAAAAGTAACTTCTGTATTCACAGTAATTTTATGATCTGCATCTTTTCCATAGCCTTTGATGCCTGCTACTGGTTTAAAATACCAATAACGCTCTTGCTGATAGGGATTTTTGGCTTTGTCATATGCAATGTTATTACAACGATGCACATTAAAGGTTTTTGTTGGATGGTTCAAGCCAAAATCAGCAACAACGGTACCTTGCATTAATGCTGCTTCGATGTCTTCTCGATTGAAATAACCCAAAGCAGGTACATTTTTATTCGCTAATGCGCCTTTTAAAATAGCCTGCTTGCCATATTGGAAACGTATCAGTCCAGGCTTAGCCTCTGCCTCCTCCAAAGTCAGTAATTCTTCATCCTTAGGAAGACCATAAAGGGCAAAGGGATAAACCGCGTTGCGTGTAGTTGATGCCTTAGCACGATGAACATAATACTTAGTCATTAAAATCTTATCTTTGGGTAAATGCGCAAGAAGCGGTTTTTGCATACTCAGTGGCTTCGCTTGTTCTTGATCAGGATACCAACGCATAAAATCAAAGTGTGCTTTAACAAAAGCAGGATTATTCATTTCGTTTTGGTGTTGGCAAATAAATATTAAGGTTGCTTTGACTCGCACAAGAGGGATTTTAAACACTTTGCCTTCATGAATAACCCGAGGATCATAATGGCTGCCTTTATTTAAATAAGCCAAAGTCTCTTTGGCGGTAGCACATAAAGCAGGCCCATTGATTTCATAACGGGTTGCAGACGACGGTTCAGCCGGCATAAAACGAGGTGCAGCGACTGCGTCAAGATTCATTAATAGAAACAAACTATAAAAAAAAACTTTTATTTTCATTGTGCACAATCATTGTTTATTAAAACAAAATGATACCATAGATACGGTATTAAATTCTAAGAATTAGCTCTGGTAAGTCGTAGAGCTAATATAGGCTTAAAATACTAATATGAGAAGACCACTCTTCGCTGTGCATACCGAAGTACACCACAGCAAAGAACGGAAAATAGGAGGGGCAATTTATTTATTTCGTAGTTCACTCTAAGAGTTAAACAACACCAAACCATTTTTACCGTCGTCCTTATTAAAATTACAAGTCCAATCGACTACCATTTGTTGCTTATGCAAAATGGGATCAAAAAAATTCACGTGTAGTGTCACTGTATTATCGTCAAAAACACTTAAACGACCTGATAACGTTAGGAATTCTCCTGAGGGGTTTTGTATAAAAATTTTCATAGACGTAGTCACCGTATCTATCAATATGTTATTAATAGTTTCCTGACCATGAAAATAGTTGGTGAAATTAAAACGAGTGGTAGCCCCCTCTAATCGTCTCATAGCTTGGGTAGCAAGTGGTCCTGTTGCTTCACAGTTATCAAAATGAATGATTCCTCGAACATCTTCACCACTTTCAACTGCTTTCACTAATTGAGAAAAATTAGTGATATTATTACTGTCCGCATTAGGGTCAAGATCTTGTGCATTAGCCTGATTTAATGAAAGGAGCAATGAAACTCCAACAACAACAGATCGCGATATTCTCATTTATATCCTCCATGATGCTTGATAAAGTCAGGTTCCTGAGTAAGAATGAGCCTTTAAACACCTTAAGTGTACAATCTGTTTACCCGTTTTGCCAATTTTTATATTAGAACCTTAACGCACTAAGCAGCTTCCGCCCCATCCAACTCAGAGTCACTCATCGTCACGCGATTAAAATACCAAGCGCTGTAGAGAGCACCGAGTCCACAAACAATTAAGCCTAAAGGCAATGCCGTAAGTGTTTGCACCAGTAAATAAGCACTGATGATAGTGAATACAGATGAACCAAACATACGTACGGTATGAATTATGGCTAATGCGAGACCAGTATTTTCCTTATAGTCTGCAAGCATAATCGACATCGTGGCCGGTGCGGTTAAACTAATTCCTAAGTTACAAATTAATGCAAAAGACAAAGCATATAAATCAAATTCAGCAAAGTTTGCATACAATAACATCGCAAAACCTCCGCTAATAATAAACCAGCTACCTAGATAAATGGTGGCAGCCATACTGAAATACTTACGCAGCCAAATGCCTAAGTAATTCCCAACAATAATATTTAATCCATTAATAATAAAGATAATGCCATACATTAAGGGTGAAAAACCCAGTTGATCAATAATAATGTAGGATGAATTAATCACGGAAAGCATGACCGCAGCAAAGCTAAACATCATAATAAAAGAACCACTCCAAAGCGTAGGCGATGGAATGATGTCTTGATAGGCTTTGATTACCTTTTTTATCTTAAAAGGTTCTTGGGGTTGAGTCCAAAATGGTGACTCAAATAATCCTTTGCGCGCTTGCAACAAGAGCACCAGGCCAATTACAGCCATCAACATAAAATTCGCTTGCCAACTGCAATAGGTAAAGATCAGCGAACCACATACTGGAGCAAGAATGGGAGATATTGAAACAATCATAGACACATAGGATAAAACCTTGGCCCGCTCTACCGTATCTTCAAAGTCTCGCGAGATTGAAAACGCAATCAGATTAGCGCTGCACAAGGCAAACCCCTGTAATGCCCTTCCGAGAATGAGCACAGAAATATTCGGGGCAAAAGCGCAGATTAAGCTGGCAAGAACTGCAATGAGTAAGCTTGCAGGCAATAAACGACGTCGCCCAAAATGATCGATGAGTGGTCCCCAGACTAATTGAGTAACCCCAAAAACAAACAGATAAATACTTAAGGTTAATTGGCTTAAGTCATGTGTTGTATCAAAAAAATTGGTGAGATAAGGCAACGAAGGTTGATAAAGATCAAAGGTAAGTAAAGAAAAAGCCGCTAATAAGCCAATAAATACAATGGAGGTTCTTGTTTGCAACATAATATTCAATTTATAAAAAAATAGCGGGGCATTATAGTAAAATTTTTGTGCTTTTGCTCTAGGTCTGCAAAAAAATCTGCAGTTATTAACAAGTTTTTATGTAGCGTTGGGGAAGCGCGGCATAAGCAGGGATTAAAGTGTTCATTCATTTCAGAAACCCAGGTTACTGCGCCTCCCCCAAGCTATATCCAATTAACCTTGACGAATCAGATAATCGCTGCCTGCATGGATTATTTTTTTCATCCGATTATTTTCTGCTGGATTAGGTTCACATGCTTTATACGCATCTTTTACTGATGCAATACTAAGAGGCACAATAGGGCGACTGTCGGTCTCCAGATAACCATCTTTATTCTTAAAAATAGTAAACTGGTCCGATGCAAATTCCTGGCAATCAGTTAAAGTCTCATCCTGACAAATTGAAAATTTCAGGGATCGCTCTACGCGATAGTTCTCACTCACCTCATCAGCAAAAACAATATCGCCATAAACTACGCTATGACGGGTACCACAAAAATAATAGCCAAACTTATATTTACCATTTTCAACAACATCGGTACGAATATACCGTCCATCACCTTGTTTCAGGCCATTGAGCGTCACAATATGACGTACCTCTTCTTTAGGTTTGTCAGCCACTGCCAACCCAGTTAGAGCCAATCCCGCGATTAACACAGCAAATCTTTTCATTTTCATTCCTTATCTGAAAAAAACATCCTCAAGGAACATATCTTTAAGGATCAATAACTTACTCTAATGACAATTTGAAGATAAAAAACTTTTAAACCAAACTGACACCGCCGCCCATTATGCTAAAAAGAAAACCATTTGAACAGATAAAAAAACTTCGCTTTTTGCACAATAAAAAATCAAAATTATCATAGTGTTTTATCTGTGACATGTAGAAAGAAAATAAAAGAGAGGCACGACATTACCAATGGTGCAAGGCAGCGTTATTGCGTCTGCCAATTAGAGAAAATCCTACCAGCAGAAATCCTGGCAAAAGGTTGATTGGAATTTAAAGCACACATGAACTATATAATATACATAGTGGATAATAATCTTAATTATTATGGCAAATAATCTTCCTACATTTCGTTTTGAAAGCGAGTCCTCAACCACCACAAAAATCGAAGCAATACTTGGACTTATTAAATACCTGATTCCTAAAAGTTCGACCCGAGAATCATTAAAACCTGACGGTTATCCTGAAAGTGGAGAAATTGAACAAACAATACGAGCTTATCAAAACAAAAAATCAAGCCTCTATGAACAAGGTTTAAACGCTATGGAAACCGGCTGTGGTAATTGTCAAGAAATGGCCTCCGCCAGCGGATTACTATTAAGAGCCGGAGGATTTTCGGGAAAAATTCAAATAGCCGAATTTGGTATAAATCATGCTTTTTTAATTGTGGATGACTATATTGTTGATCCTTGGTCTGACACATATTTTTCCTTTTCAACATGTGGCTCTATCAAAGAAGGAATCATGAAAGGTCGAGTGCTCTCGGCAGATCATTTTGAGCTTGAAGATGAAGAGCCTGAAGTTACTCAGACTCTACCTCTTGAGCTTGATAAATGCTTACCGTCAAAAGAGGCGAGAACCCAATTAATGATTTTGATTGAACAGGCATTTTTGAAGAGCAAACAACCTCCAGAACAACCCACTGTTATGTTCCCCCAAAACCCATAGCCTGTGCCGCTCTCTCTGACCTCCTCATAATTGGCCACATGAGTTATAAAAAAATAGCCATCATAAGTGAGAAAATGAATCACAGAACAAAACAATTGGTTATTTTCTAAATTCACCTTTGGTGGTTAGACTCTTTCATGATAGAATAATATTTATACATTAGGGGTGCCGGTTATGGCTGAGAGGATAAACCAACCCTTTGAACCTGATCTCATTCGTCTGAGCGGAGGAAAATGTGTCTATTGTTATGTTCTCAGGTCTTATAGCGTTTATTACTTCATTTATTGGTTTATTACCACAAATTGTCAAATCCTTAAAAACAAAATCGACTCAAGATCTGTCCATGATTATGTTGATTAATTACCTCATCTGCTCTGTCGCATGGATTATTTATGGGAGCAATACAGATTCCTTTTTTGTAATCAGTTCTAATGTAGTCGGTTTGATTGTCAGTTTGCTGCTTATTCTTTTAAAAAGATATTATGATGCACGATGTAATTAATTTAACAGGCTATCAATCGATTCTCTGCCTCAATGGCGATCTACCTGAGTCTTCTTTTTTCATTAGCCTGAACTTGCCTGTCATTGCAGCTGATGGTGCAGCCAATAGCTTATTGGAACGTGGAGTCCACCCACAATTAATCACTGGGGATTTGGACTCTGTACGGCCTGCCATTTTAGAAAACCATCGTTCTCTGCGTTTAGTAGATCAAAATTATAGTGATTTTCAAAAAGCGATGAGTTATTTAAAAGAGAATGATTTATTACCCGCCATCATTGTAGGAATAAATGGCGGGCATTTGGATCATATCTTGAATAATATTAATATCTTTATGGAAACAAACTGCCTTTTGTATGCCCCGCCCCTGCGTGGCTTTGTTCTCAATGAACACTCCCGTATGCATTGCGCATTACCTATCCATACAAAAATCTCGTTAATGGGAATACCCTCGGCAATTGTTTCTTCAACAGGACTTCAGTGGGAGCTCAACAACGCAACGCTTTCTTTTCCAGGACAAACATCGTGTTTCAATCGAACCCTGCACTCAGAAATTGTTTTGGAGATTCATCAAGGTTCAGTTTTGGTTTTGATTTACGAACGGATGATTGCAGATGCAGGATTATCTGCTCTTTAAGTTCAGCAGATAAATATGAGAAAACGTCCATCCTGCAAACAATTCTTTTAGATTTCGTTTAATCTACTTGAATAGTGCAATGCTCACCTGTAGTTACTAAGGTCACCGTGCTGTCTTTTGCCAACTTTTGGGAACCACACATAATATCCTTGCCAAATGCAGAATTTTTTCGGTATCCAAAGACATATACCTTATTTGCAGGTCCCTTGCCTGAATAGGATTTCCCACGCGCACCTGATTTTTTACCATCCACAATAAAACCTAAAGCTGCTGCTGTTTGCTCATCAGTTTTGACTTGTACTTTGATCGTGTCATCAGCAAAGGCATGAATTGAAAAAGAAAATAGAACTACTCCGATCATATTTTTTACACAGCTTTTCATCATACAAACTCTCCTTGTTCAATGATTTCATTAATATAACTTATTTAATGCTGAAGGAATATAAATTCAGCTCAATATCGACGATTTTTTTAACACTGATTCTCGTATATGCCCCCTTAAAAAGAGAAAGAATGGTTTATTGTCTTAACAAGACTAGTGTTTCTCTTGAATTAAAAAACATATACACTATGATCAATGTATAATCATATTGATTCGTTTGTGAATCGCCTCTTGTGGCGCTTGAGTAAGATGGTTCCAGCAGAACCCTGTGCTCAAATTTTGTTGCCTATTCATTTAAAGCAATAGGTATAGATCAGATTGCTTAATAAAAATGATATATTGAGTGCAAATAGAGTAAGGATTTTGAATTATGTTTCTAAAATTTTTTAGAAGAAGGGGTCTGCAAACTGCTAGCAATCCAGAGTTTTCCGCTATTATGGATATGTATGAAGCACAAAAACCAAGCCTAGTCAGAGGCGCTCTTTCTGGAGAGAGTTGGCGTCATGAGAGTATGGGCCAAACATTAACTACAATAACCGACCCAGTAAAACTCAGAAAATTAAAAAAGCAGGCAACAGCAAATCTAAATCATTGGAAAGCAAACAAAGCAGAACCTCCTTCTGAAGTTGAGGTGGTAAATCAAGATTGGGGTGATGTAGCACTAGAAGCAACCCGAAAGTATGGAAGACTATATGCTGTATTAAACATGGCAAATTCGCTCTATCCTGGAGGGGCGGCATTGCAAGGTGGAAGTGCTCAAGAAGAAAACATGTGGCACCGAACCACATGTGCCCTATCCTTAAAGGATAAAATAGTGATATGCGATAGGGATTACGAAAACACATTCCTCTATACTCCGGAAGGAAGAGAGTTGGTAGAAGGCAGAAAGAAAATGCTGCCAATGGAACTTGAAATGCTAAAGAAACGCTGTAAAGAAGCCTATTCACCGGACGCAAATAAAACGTTTTTCAGTGAAGAGCCCAGAATTTGCTTTAGAGGTCCAATCGTGTCACTTCCATTAGCAATGGATGAATATACCCCAAATATGGTTGCGGATTCTGGATTAAGTTTCGCATTTCTTCCAGACCAACATATTTTTCCCTTTTATGAATTAAGATCTGCGGCTCCAGAACACTTTGCTGAATCACAATCACAAGAACCTACAGTGCTCAAACAACATAAAGATGATTTGCGACGACGGATTGCAGCGCAACTGGATACATTAATTCTTGCAGAGCAACCTAATGTGCTACTTGGAGCTTGGGGCTGTGGTGAATTTAGAAATGAGCCCGAACTAGTCGCCGAAATTTATGCTGAAGAAATTGAAAAAAGAGCGGCTTTTTTTCAACATATTATGTTCCCAATAATTAATACCCGTTCAAAAATCAATAATTTCGATATATTTCAACAAACACTGACCGGTATCAAACTTGGAGAGGATCAACAACCTTCTCACCAAATGTAAAATAGTCCCAAAACATACCATCTGAGGGGCTATCTTAAACAGAATGCCCCTCCCCCAAATACCATCATTAAGACTTAGACATTTTTTTCATCTCGTGCACGTTTTCCTCATCACTTGCATCAACTTCGTCTTCCAACTCACTTTTCTCACCTTTTTCTAAATCTTCATCAACAGGTCTCTTGATTATGGATTTAAGTAGCTGCGGAGCCACTGCATTGGCTGTAGTTGTTGAAGTGGGATCTTTAGAAACTTCACTGCCTCCCCATGTAACCAGGAATAATGAACCGTAGAGGAGTTGAAATAAGTACATGACTTGCTGCACTATTTGCTCGTCATGAAATACCAAACTGATTGCCAACCCTAAGATCACTGCCGAGAATATCGCCTGCAGCCCTTGAATCAATTTTTCATTAAGATGAGTATCAGAACGCGCTACTGCATATCCGGAATTGAGTACCTGTGCAAAAGCTATTGGTATTAAAGGAATTGGGCTCATTGTATTCGTAATTTGCATCCCTGCTTGTACTGTGCCTTGCGTCACTAATAAGCCTCCATTACTTCTTTGCGCATTCCGATGGGCTGCAGAAGAGGTCGGTACACGTGCTTGAAGGCGATCTAATATGTTTGAGGTTGAGCCAGGCATTTTTAAATCCTTTTATAAAGAAATATGAATAAGGGATTAAGTGCTTATTTAATCCATGAATTGATTTGCGCTACTGAAAATGTTACCTCCTTTTCTAACTAAGGTTTTCCAGCGGCAAGTCATTATTTTAACTAGTTTTTTTTCAACTTCAACTTTATTTTTTGGAAAAAATATAAGGTTTTTTCATTAGCGAACCAGGTCATTAACATGTCGCTCGCTTGAGACAAAATGAGCTGATTTCGAGCACTGAAGTAAAGCCCCCATCATCTACGGAGGGAGCTAGACTTATTTAAAAACTTACAACTTACTTTATAATGACACACGAAAGGACAATTTTTTAATCTATAAATACTAAGGAGTAATGATATGTCTTATGCAAAACAACAAGCGACTCAACAACCTGTAAGTATGTATAACCTATTAAGCTGGAGCACCGTCTATCGAGGCTATAATGCACTGGTTGCTGGGCTTGTTATGTTTCAATACATCAATAACCCAGAAGCTGCAGCAATAGAGTATCTACCGGATGTTGCAATTCATGCGTTTGAAGCAATTGCCCCTAATTCATTAAATCAATTGGCTGCCGGTGCCAACATTGCACGCGGGATCCAAGCAGGGTTGGCGTTTTTCTCCGGTAACTCGACAATCCCCAGCGTTGCGAACCTCACTGATGTATTCAACCATGGGCTTAACACGTATCACAGACTGTCTTGATAAAAAGAATGACTTAAAGAGCATCAGGGAGTGGGTCATTCCTGCCAGACGGGAATGACCACAAATGCATCAGAAATATTCGTATTAAATATTAAAAAAACTGGCGACATTCAGTTAACTAACCCAAATTGGACTGATTTTCGATGATAATTTTCGATCGGCGTTCAAAATCTCATTCGTACACCATGATTTCAGCAAATTTGTGGAAAAATGGAACTCACCGCTTAATCACCGTCATTAATAACACCCCTTGGTATTGCTCAACGGGTAGAAATTCTGGTTATGCAGGAACTTGGTTTTTTTTTGGTGGGGTACTGGAAAAGAAAAGCGAACGCCATCCTTCGGGCTGGTTCATTAAGCCCAAAGGCTTAGTTGCCGAACGTTATAGCAAAACCCAATTTTTTGGTCATCATACAACTCATTACATTCGTAAACGCTCGATACACAAACTCATTAGTTTTTCACGTTTTGGAGACATTAAAAAAATTTGCATTTCCGCATCACTTGGTGGTGGATTTTGGTTATCAGACAAAGGTAAAAATCTGAAAAAGTACTTACGTAAAAATTATCCCGAGTATTTTCTGTCTGATAAAGTGGTAAACAAGATACTTAAAACGGCGATGTGTTATGATTTACCCATTTACACCAAACGTAAACAGGTAAATCGTTGGCTGGCGACACACGGTGTTGCCACCGTAGGCGTATTGAATGATGAGTCGTTATTATTCAGGCCTTAGTTATTTAATGGTGTGTCGCTTTCTCTTTCGCATCACCAAACAACCAATCTGAACTCACTTCAAGCTCATCAGCGATTCTTTGCATCGTATTGGCGTCTAATGCAACAATGCCGCGCAACAACGCTTCAATTTTAAATTTAGGTAATTGAAACATCTTTGAACACGCTTGCACGCGCTCTGTCATTAATGCAGGAAC
>NZ_LNYY01000003.1:1132-1568 GCF_001468005.1 Legionella steelei | reverse complement strand
ACGATTCAATCCTTAAGGAAAACTTAAGAAAATCATTGGCGGGGTTAAAGATAGTTTAGGCTTGGGGCTGGTGAAGCAAAAGAGGGGGCAGAAAGCCCGAGAGTTCTGCTTTGCTTTCCCGGACTACAAAACTAAACCGGTTACAAAATAAGTACCTCCTGGATTAGCTCCCAAACCTCGCGATTCGTTCATTGAGTTCGCTAGGGAGTTTTTGTTCATATCCTTCTTTAAAGAGCTTGGTGTTGTGCGCAACAAAAAAAGTAGAAATATTGAATAAGGAGGGAACGGATGTATTAAATCCGAGCTCTCTGTAAGCCCTGGCATCTGCGATGTTCAACTCGGGTTTTAATTTTTTGTTATTCTCATCGCGTAAAATGATATTTTTTGCATTGGGAAAACGGGCTTGAATGGCCTGCCGTTGGGCTTGCGTCATCTG
>NZ_LNYY01000003.1:0-1122 GCF_001468005.1 Legionella steelei | reverse complement strand
GAAATATTGAATAAGGAGGGAACGGATGTATTAAATCCGAGCTCTCTGTAAGCCCTGGCATCTGCGATGTTCAATTCGGGTTTTAATTTTTTGTTATTCTCATCGCGTAAAATGATATTTTTTGCATTGGGAAAGCGGGCTTGAATGGCCTGCCGTTGGGCTTGCGTCATCTTTTTTAACTCAGAATAATCAAAACAAACTGAGGTGATATTCTCTGGAATTGCCGCAAAGATGGTATACAGTTGGACATCTGATACTTCCTTAATGCGATTCTCACGCAAATCAAGATGAGTCACCCCAGAGTCTTTCAGGGCATCGAATATGATGGCCAGTTCAGTGTCTGGTTTTTTATAAAGATAATTCCAACGCAAATCAAGATGGGTTATCCCAGAGTTGTTTAGAGCAGCGAACATGGTGGCTAGCTCAGTGCCTGATTTTTTATAAAGATCATTCCAGCTCAAATCAAGATGTGTTATCCCAGAGTTCTTCAGAGTAGTGAAAATTGTGGCGAGCTCAGTGGCTGATTTTCGTCCAAGATAATTCCCCCCCAAATCAAGATGGGTTACTCCAGAGTTGTTTAGAGCAGCTAACATGGTGGCTAGCCCGGTGGCTGATTTTTTCCAAAGCTCATTCCTACCTAAATTAAGATGGGAGATTCTGGAAGTGTTCAAGGCGCTGAATATGTTGGCCAGCTCAGTACTTGATTTTTTCCAAAGCTCATTACAGCTTAGATCAAGATGTGTTAGCTTGGAATCTTTCAGACCACCTAATACGGTACCCATTATGCCTGTTTTTTTCCCCAAGAAATTTCCTTGCAAATCAAGCTGTGTTATCGCGGGCTCTTTGAGAATCTCTAATAGAATAGCCAGTTCGTTCTCTGATTTTGCTCCAAGATTATTGAAACTCAAATCAAGATGTCCCTCACCAAGTAATTTTTTAACTTCTTGAATCTTAGTGAATATTTGTTCTTCTTGATCGTTATTATCAAGTCTTAATTTATATCTCATTCTTCTTTATCCTCATGAAAAATTAAAGAAACGTTTATAGGTTTTTAGATGCATTGAATGATGCGGTGTTAAATCCGTATAAAAGCTGGAAACATGAGGAGAACGATTGGATAAG
>NZ_LNYY01000002.1 GCF_001468005.1 Legionella steelei | reverse complement strand
CAAGAGATAGCAAAGGTGAGGTTAGGTTCTAAACCTTAGCGTACGTTTTCGTACCACTGGACCTCAAACCCCTACAAGTAATAAATAAATTAATTCCAAATCCCATTAACAGTACAAAGATAATCGACAGTTGAAAACTACTTACTTTTGCTAAAATAGAAAATGCTATCCCTATTAATAAAAAACTTGTTCCGATTAAGTTTTTTGCTTGTATTTTTCCTGTGAAGTATCCACCATATATGCTACCGAATATGGCACCAATCCCCATTGAAAAACCTAAGAAACCTATATTAAGTTTATTAAAGTTTGTGCTCACACTAAAGAAATATGCTATGTGATAAGATATTCCCCCTCCAATAGCTTCTATAAAAGAAAGAGCCAATAGTAATTTACAAACAATCGGTAAATCGCCAAAAGAAAATCCTATTTTAGGAGAGCTGACTGTTAAGCTCATTTTAATCCCTCGTGTTAAATAAAAAATATATCTATTATGTCGCTTGATTTAATAACTTTAATGCTTCTGAATTCGGCTGTCTTTGTATTCCATCAGGAGGAATATATAAAGTAGATATTGTTGTTAACTCTTGTCTATCTAGATCATCTAAATCGAATTCAGATATTTTGGGGTTATTACCAGGATAAAGAGCTGATTCATAGATAACCGCGTTTTTTTCCTTTTCATATACATTTATCAATTTTTTTTTGATAAAATTAATTGCCTCTTTATTAACTTTATTTGTTGGCAAACCTAAGTTTCCAACCATGCCAATCTGATAAATCACTGTATGAGAGGAGGTATCTATTAACTTATCATACAAAAGATATTCAGTGGCATCAAAAGTTTGGATTCCGCCAGAAGCAGGATCAAATCTCAGATCGGCATATAAACAATCCTGAGCTGAAATAGCAGGACAAACGACTGTTTTAATACTGTTATCAAGATCTGATAAAGCTAAGAGACCAGGGGTAGCAAAAACACATGGATGGCCATATATTACAACACATATAGAGTTAAATTTTTCTAACTCTATATGAATTTTTTGCGCGATATTATTATAAGAATTTTCTCTTGATTCTGATTGAAAATAGACTGGTTCTAGCGTCTCGGATAATTTAGATAACCTCTTAATATAAATCTCTAACAAAGGTTCATTAACTAAATATAAAACTTTATCACAATTGCATATATACCCTTTTGCTTCTTCTGTAAGATGAGATATGGTTTTAATACCAGTGCCAACTAACGCTAATAGTTTCACATAAAACCTTATCTTGTCACTGGAAAAACATGACTCATATCTGGAAATGGTATGACATGACTCATATCTGAAAATTCTTTCTTTTTTGCTATTAATTCTCTGATCTTATGGGTATCTGAGTTCTTATATGATTCAACCAAACTTTTACTAAGCATTGAATCTTCTAAAAACAACATATCAAGAAAGGGATTTTTTACTAATGCCTCAACTGCATCTAATAATTCCATAGTTCCTCCTAACTTAGATTAGGTAATTCATTATACATTTTATAATTATTTAAAGTAAATTCTAATTCATGCCGAATAAAAAATAAGCCTAAAAATTTCCTCTACTTTTTAAGTATATCTATCGACTCTACGCATCCTTGCTTTGCTTCAGAAACACATAGTAATCGATTCATTTAAAAAATTACAACTTTTGTTTAAACAATATCCTTGGGCGGCAAAATCACTTAATAGCCAACATTAAAAAATATATATTTTCGATAGTCTAATTTCATTTTTTAATATACTAAATATTTTGTTAATTAATTAAAAATATATTAAAAACAAATAGTTACACTCAGTTTCATTTATGAAACTGAGTGATCAACCATGTACTCTTCTAATGCTTCTAGTACAACCTTCTTGATTTCTTCGGAACTAAAATTAATTAAATTCGACTTGTTAAGCTCAAAAACAACTTTTCTCGAAGTTACCTCGCTTGTCTTAATAATAACTTTCTCATCCAACTTAAATGTCTTATAAGCTATATTTTTCTTATTATCTTCATTGTCCAATGAATTTATTAGTTCATTAATAATAACATTGGTTTTTATTGGAATCTTCCTGCTTGATATTACATCGCGCAAATATTGCGCCTTTTTAATTATACGCTCTTCATTCATGCTGTTTTTTTCTAACAATAAAACTAAAGAATATACTGGGTTAATTTTTAAGAGTGTAATATCTTTAAAAAGATCTATAATCTCTTTGTATTCTATAATTTTAGCGGCGGATAGCATTTTAGATAGCTTACTCTTTTTAAGATCTAGAGCTATAGCCATCTCATCTTGACTGTCAAATAAATTCGCTTCTAGTTGTTGTTTGAAACTTATAGCATCTTCAAATTCACTAATATCATTTCTATCTTTATTTTCTAAATTCATTAAAATTGCACATTCACGATCATTAGCATCTGTTGCTTTAACGCGAATTTTTATACCCAAATGATTGCATGCAAACCATCTTCTTCTTCCTGCTATAATTTCCCAATTTTTACCATCAGGATCATTTTCTATTTTTCGTGCAAATATAGGAACTTTTTGTCCGTTCTTTCTAATGGAAGAAATAAGATCTTGGCATTTATCCACATTCATCCAAATGTTGTCTCTGTTATGAAACTTCCAAGGACGACAATCGGATGGTTCAACTAAAAATTCTGTTCCTCTAACTGCCTCGCTGTGATTGTTTTTTTTATCTTGATTTAATGTTCTTGATGTAGCAGGTAATATGATTTTATTGTTAATTCCTATTGTCTCAGAGTCATTAGCTATGACACCAGAAAGAGATCTTTTTTTACGCGTAGACATTTTCACCTCCTAACACGAATTTCCCTTCTTTTTCTAATTTCTTAAATTTGCTTGGCCATGTTTTCCATATTTCTATTTCAATCTCCTTACAAAAAGAATTAATAATATTAAGCGCTCTTTTTTGAGGTCTTCTTACTTCCAATGCGGTTTGAAAATCAATGGCTGCATTTCCTATTTCAGTAGTATGTAAAAAATACTTACTCATCATATGGTAACCAAATACGTCCTGCATAATAGGTAAAAATTCCCTATGATTAATTTGATTCGGAAAAACATCTGTGGCTAAAATCTTGATAAATCTATATTCTTTTTCTGAATTGATCATTTCAATAACATTTTCTATCATTCTAAGATATTGAACAGTAGAGCTAAACTCATAAAGTGCCGGAGGTGTTGGAACAATAATGGCATCTGCGGCACACAAAATATTCATTGAAGTAAAACCTAATGCGGGTGGACTATCTATAATAACTAAATCATATGAATCTTTAACTGTGTCAATTCCTTGCTTAAGTTCTGTAAAAACATAATTTTTTTCAATTGTTGGCAAATCCCTTATTTGTTCTGCTATACCAAGTTCAAGATTATAAAGTTGTAAATTTGATGGGATAATATCTAATCCTTCCCAATATGTTTTCCTAATACAATAATGCAAACTATCTCTTTCTCCCTTGAAATATGGTAATAATGTACTATTGTCATCAATGTCACGATCAGGAATATAACCAAAACTGCTTGTAGAAGACGCTTGTGAATCCATATCTATAAATAAAACCCTATAACCCATAGTTGCAAAATATTGCGCTGCGGCCACACTGGTCACTGATTTTCCAACACCTCCTTTAAAAGTTTGAATGGCCAAGGTTAAACAATCATCCAAGGAAGAATCTCTTCTTGGAAAGGTTTTGAAATGATTTCTAAATTGATTGATCTGTTTTAATGTATAACCAGAAATCCGATTCGTTGATTCATATTTTTCGAGATTATCAAGAAGTCCATCAGTAATTAGTTGATTTTGGATTTTAAGAATAGAACTACTTGATCTACCTACCAACTCAGCAGCTTCTTTCAATGACCATCTTCTTTCCAAGATTTTCTTATTATTTGGCGTCCTCCCACTTTCTTCTATTTGTCGTAAAACACTTTCTCCACGAGTTATTAATGCTCTTATGTATTCAATTCCCGCTTGATTTTTCATTTATTTCCTTTTAATAAAAAAGATGAAATTTAAATTTATAGGTTAATTCGTTATTTATCAAGTGATAAATTCTAAATTCCGTGTTTTTTATTTTTTAAGGCCATATATTGCGGATTGTATTGGGTTGTTATAGAGTATTGAAAGAGTGGTTGTACACAAAGAGATTTTGTAATTTAATAGCAAACCATATGAACTAGTTATTAATGTTGGATGATTAAATTATGGGCAATAAAATGGTGAGAGGGTATATAGTGAACTAAGTGCATTGAGGAAAAGTCTGCAAACTCTTCCTCAATAAAATATAACTATTAGCTCGGAACAAAGCTAAACACCAAAAATAATCAATAAAATTGAATTTTTTGGATGAACACACTGATTAGTTTAGCTTTGTTCCTTATAAACATCAAGATTTTTTGGTGTAAGGGACATGTATAATGGGATTTTTTAATAAGAATAACAACTCGTTAGAGCGAGTGAGTAGTAAATCTTTTGCCCAATGGGCAATTGAGAACAAGCAATCCATCGAGGCTCGATTGATTGATGAGGCAATTGCATTTCTCAATGTTCATGGGGAAGACCTGCGAACACCGGTAAGCAGCCTAATCGTAGATAATCGATGGCATTACATTGATAAACCGGCTAAAAAACAAAGCTATCGCGCAACGATAGAATATAACAGCGATGGAATTCCCTATCTCGCTTTGACCTATTACACCTTTCGACACGGTGGTCACTCTGAGCGCTTTGATAACAAGTCCGTACTTAAAGCACTATGGCAAGAGGCGAGGGGAGGGCTTTTTTCATCACCCGCAAAGACAGCAATTAAACCCCGTATAGAACCCATGCCAGAAATCAATCCCATTGACTGGGTTGCTCGTGATAAAGAATCCTGGCAATCGATGACTGATAAGGGCACAAGTCACTACCTCAAACGAAAAGGGTTATCCGAGGGTATTATTCCAGGAATAAAACACGCCAAGCATCACATTGCAGTAGCCATTATTGATACCCATAATACTTTTTTAGGCCTGCAACGCATTTTTAATGACGGTCAAAAACGATTTACTAAAAGCTTATCTAAAAAAGGTCATTTTACGCTCATAGGTTGTCCTTCCTTACCTGAAAAAATAAGCACCATTCATGTATGCGAAGGGGTGGCAACTGCTGCCAGCATCCATCGTGCGATTGGTGAGCCTGTCTTTGCAGCTCTTGATGCCTTTAACTTACTCCCTGTATGTAAATCATTAAAACGCCACTATCCTAAAACACAGATTATTATCTGGGCTGATAATGACTGGCAAAAAGCCGATATTAAAACTAAATTTGGTAGGGTTTTAGGCAACACCGGACTCATTCAAGCCAACCGTACTGCTTTTAAACTAAGAGGCACCTTGGTCTGCACGCCTGATTTTTCAACATTCGATTCAGAGCTAATTAAAGAGGCTACTGACTTTAATGATTTACATCGGTTAGACGGATTAAATCGCTTAGTCTCAACCATCCCCCAAAAACCTGATATCCATTTAGGCTTATGGCATGAATTACGACATTTTAACCAACATGCCCATGGAGCGGTGGCACCTGGTCAATTTAGAGATGGCGTAAAGCTATCTTATAACAGTCGTTATTTACCCAATGATGTATTTAAACGAGAGGGCGTACATTTAGTGCGTTCTGCCATTGGTACAGGAAAAACGGCCATAGTTGAGCACCTGGTGAAACAAAACCCTAAACAATCCATTTTGTTCACAACCCATCTTATTTCACTGGTGGAAAGTGCCGCTTCTCGATTAGGGTTAACCAGTTATAATGAGTGTGATAATTTTGACTTACAAATCGAACATCGCCTGGCCATTTGCCTCAATTCCTTAGGAAAACTCACCGCAGAAGGCTCACTGAGACACTATGATGTGGTCATCATTGATGAAATCGAACAGGTTCTTGCCCGTCTGACTTCCCATATTGAACAAAAACCCCTGATATTTTCTGTACTGCAACACGTCATGACAAATGCCAAAAGTCTGATTTGCCTTGATGCACATCTGTCTCAAGCAACAGTACAAATGGTTCAACGTTTTTGCCCTAATCAACCCGTCACCATTCATTTTAACCGCTTTGAACCAGGAAGCGCACGCCAAATAGCCTTTCACGACAGCCCAGAAAGCGTGCAAATGACCGCCATGCAGGCTTTAGAGCAAGAACAAAAAGTATACCTTGCCTTTAATTCCAAAAAGGAAGCCTTTAAAACCTATTCCGCGCTGAACATGGCCTTTCCTGAAAAGCGTGGACTTTATATATCAAGTGATAATGCGGGTGACGCTGAAAATCAGGCTTTTTTTAATAACGTCAATGAAGTGTCAAAACGCTACGATTACCTGGTATGTACTCCATCGGTGAGTACCGGTGTCTCTATTGATAACGGACATTTTGATTTTGTAGGCGGTGTGTTTAACGCCCAGGTCAATACCGCCAATGATTGCATGCAAGCGTTAGGACGAATCCGAAACCACAAAACCTTGCACGTTTTTTGTGATAAACGACAAGCCTTTAAATCATTAAATCCTGATGTTATTGCCTCTAAGTGGTTAAACACACATCAGCATGATATAAGCCTTATGAATCTGGATAAAGAGGGACAACGTATCATTCTAAACCCTGATTACGAACAGTTAACTCTTTTAGTGACCCAGGCACGTCATGCAAGCTTTAATGATTTTTACCAACAATTTTCCCTGCTGGCATTGCATGATGGCATGAAGCTCACCTATTTTGATACCACCCTTGATGTAACCACCCAACAACAATTGCGTCAATTTAAAAATGCGTGCATTGAACAAGATGCCTCCCTTATCAGCCAGGAGCAGCTACCCTTAACCGCGGCTCAATTAGTAGCGCTTGCTCAAAAGCCTCGCAAAACAATGAGCGAATCCAGGCAGTATAAAAAACAGCAGCTTATTGAGTTTTATAATCTGTCAGAACGAGATGAAGCATCCATTACCGCCATGGCGAATATGGATAATAATGGACGTTTTAAAAAACAGGTATTAGCCTTAGAGCTTGCTTTAGGTGATGCAGCCCTTGCGCAAAAACGATTTGTTGCCCAACTTGAAGATGGGGCGCAATTTGCAGCGGATTTAACGCATTTTAGTACCTTGCAACTGCTTTATAAAAAAGTACTCGATACACTTCATTTAACCACTACTCATCAGACCTTAGCGCTTCACGATTATCAATACACCAAAGACACCATTCTTCACAGTGGTTTTATAAATTGGATAGAGGAACATCGCGCCATTCTTCAAGGGCTCATCTCCGTTCCCTCCGCGCAACTTTTGCAACGCGACCCCTTGCGCTTTCTTTCCATGCTGCTTAGCAGAATGGGTTTAAAACAAAAACGAGTAGGGAAAGCCGAGCATGGACTTTATCATCTGGATATTGAGCGCATTAACCTGTTAAATGCATTGATTATGCGTCGTGCTAAGGGTCTTGCTGGTGTTTCAGCGCCACTGGATACCTCATATTGCCGCCTAAAAGAGCCGTCAACCACTGAATTTTTTATTGAAACCTTCAAGAAAATAAAGCGGTTTTTCACGCTAGACAATTCAGATATTCCCGTATTTGCTTAAATTTTTAAGTAATTTTAATCTAAAATGCCTTTAGATAGGAAGAAACCCTATCGCCTCTTATAAATAAACGTTCAAAATTAATTCAATATGCTATTTTTAACCCCTCAATAAGAATGAGTTTAAGAAACTATAGTCCTCATTTTTTTAATGTAACTCACTGTTCAATGTTTTTTTTGGGGAACACTTAAGCTTGAGATCTCTATATATAAAGCCTTCACTGTTCCCAATAATAAATGCCTATCAAAAACAGTTCCATAAAGTTATCCACAAATTCTGTGGGTAACCCTGTGGGGCAATCAAGGATAATAACAATAATTTACTTCCTGATTGATGGGATTTAAACAACGCTTCTGTTTGGAGGAACATCAAGACTGTAAGTTCATTAAAAAGAGAGTGACTGAGCACAATTTATTCGATAGAATGATCAAGATTTAACCGTTCGAAGGAAAAGCGCTCGGTTGATTGTTGTTTCAAACCAAATTAAGGAAACGTGGTAATGAGTAACATTCTGAATATTAAAAATCAATTTCCCACCTCAATGAGCAACCTTAAGACCTTATTTTCAGGGTTTTTATACGGTGCCTCAAAAAATGAAGATACACCTCAATCCAATACCTAAAAATGGTACTGGTAATTAACTAAATAATTAAGAGGTTATCCGTCACCCTGCTTATTTTAAGCTTAATCTAATCATCCTGTGACACCATTTCGATTTAAAAAAAGTGGATGACCCATTCGTTGTAAGGAAGAATCATGTCGTATCAAAAAGTGGAACTTGAGTTGGATTCTGATATCCATCAATCAGAACATATGGAGCAGGACACTCTCGCTCAGAAAACAAAAAAAGATAAAGAGCGTTTTGAGAAAATTGTAACGACTCAAAATAAAATACAAAAAATCAAAGTAGATCTGAATCAATTGATTCAATCAATGAATAACAATCCTAGCTGGTTTTCTCGTGCTGCAAGTTTTTGGAATGAAATTCCCTTGTGGCAAAAGGTGCTCGGAGGAGTTGGGTGTACCGTACCGCTTTTGGTAATCGGCGTCCTGGCAAACCTGGCCGCCTTGATTACCCTCAGTATCGTTACGGCGATTGGATACACGGCAAGTCACATCCTTCTTGAAAATCATCAAAACCAAAACACAAACAACACCGAAAATTTAAACGCAGGAATTTCAAGTCTTGTTGAACTGTTAGACACGGTTATTTCAACTTTAGATCTCTTACGCGAACAATTAGCCCTTGAAATCGAGGCATTCCAGAAAGAAAATGCGCGCTTAACCCAAAATGTGGATCAATTTTGTGAGCAAATTAACACATTAAAATCAGAAATCAGTAAGCTGAGTGATACCGAGAAGGCACTTCGTGCAACTCAGATTGATCTCGAATTGACTGCCAAAACGCTTAAAGGCTCTATTGAGGAACAGTCTCAAGTTTTAGAAAACACTCAAAAGGAATTAGAGCAGGTTGTTCTGGCGTATAAAGACAATCAAAATCAGTTATCTGATAAAATTAAAGAACTTGATGAAGTTAAAGTAAAAATGAGTAAAGAGGTTGATCAGGCACAATCACTTTCCCTTGTTCTAAGAAGCACAGTAGAAGCCCTATCAAAAACGGTCATAGCAGATGAAGAGCAACGTACCTCATTTCAATTAAGACTCAATGAATTCCTAACTAATAAAGAAAAGAGCTTTGATCAGGTAGCGGAGCGAATATGCGAAGCCGAACGCAAACTCTCTGTAGTTACAAAACAATTAGAAGAAAGTAATCAGAGGTATCGCAAGCTGTTAGACAGGCAGGAACAACAGATTATTCGCCTGGAACAAATTGATATGGTTCAACCAGAAGAGGTACAGGAATCGTTTGATGGTGTTAAGCCAAGCATCAATGGTTTTTATGCAATAAAAAAAGAACCTCCATTTTTTCCTGCTTCTACCCATAGGACACCGATGGTTGCTGTAGTATAACCGGTGCTTTTTTTGCAATTATTTTGAACTAAAACGAGTAAACCAATATGGAAATAAGAACAGTAGCTTTTGAATCTGAGTTAATTATTACGTTGAAGAACAATCAAAAGGTGGTGATTACCCCTTTTAAAACCCATGAACTTGGAAATTTTAAATTGGGAATTGATGCGCCTAAACACGTGAGTATAAACAGGCAGGAAATTTATTTAAAAAAACAGGAGCAATTAAAGAAAGAGAAGGGGCAGACATTAACTGATTCCTGATGGCTTTTGTTATAACGAGATGAGTGGATTTTTATTAGCATTTATTCTGGAAATAATAAGGCTTGATGGTTTCATAAAGCAGGTCGTTAAGGTGGTGTATCACTCGATGCATTAAAATATCATGGGTATCGGTGAATTGATGGGCGATTACCTCACTGACTGTATCAGTCGTTTGTTCTTCTTTGGCCAGGATTAACAGTAGATGCTCTGGTTGTGTGGAAAGAAATTCATTAATTAACGGGCGAAGCAGTTCAAGTGTGGCCTCTTTCTTGGATAAATAAATCAAACACTCGCGTTCGATCGCATGAAACAATTTTTTATTCATGGAGTATTTCTTTGCAACTAGCCCTCAATATAGGTGATGGTTTCTTCTATAGTACTTACTGCCTGATGATAGAGTGCATCAAATAATTCACGTTGCCCTGTTTTCCAGTAGCGCTCAACATACTGACAGGCGTATTTCATACGAATGGTTCCTACATAAACCGCTCTACCTTTTATTTTATGGGCGGTTTTTTCAACCAGTGGATAATCAAGAGCCTTGAAGGCATTGTTCATGCATTCCAAATCAGTGGGAAGTTCCTGAGTCATTAAGGTTAACAATTCCTTTAACATCTCATGAGTCGCACAGTTTTTCAATGCCTCGTCACTGTTTAAGATAGGGAACTTATTTAATTGAAACATCTCATCATCACTGTCAGGCAAGTCTTTTCTTGCTTTGGAGAGATCAACAGCTGGTGTTTCATGCCGCTTGGGAATGAACGATGGAGACCATCCAAAAGCTGGGAGTCTAATGTTCAATAAGGTCGCTACCTCTGCTACGAGTAAAGAAGATTCAAAAAACACTAAACCGCCTAAGCGAGTATTTGGTGGGGGTATCACCCGCATGGCCACGGACATGGACATCATTAACGAGAATAAATTAAAGTATTGGGATTAAGAAAAACAATACAAGGTTGCTATTAATGCATGGGTATGGTGTGAAAATATTTTTGATATAAAGACAAATAGATCCCATTTTTTTCAAGATGTTTTAGTGCTTTATTGATTTGATTTATCAACGCCAAAGCGCTCATTTTAGCCATAATTCCATAACCAATGCCTACAGGAAAGGGCTTTCCCAATCCTTTAAACAAGGTGTTATTATTGGCTATCCAATAATCAGCCGAAAAGTCATCCACCAATAGGGCATCCACTTCGTGTTGATTTAAGGCAGTTATTAGTTGATTGGTCGAGGGATATTCTTTAATCGAGTTGGTTTTAAAATCCTGAGTGATTAATTGTTTAAATAGAGAGCCTTTGATAATGCCTATTGTTTTATTGTTAAGGTTTTTCAGCGCCTTGATGGAGTTGTTTTTTGTGGTAACAAAACGTGCTTCACTGGCGAGATAAGGAAGACTAAAAAGAAAGGCTTGCTGCCGTTCATTGGTGATGGTAATTGCGGCAATTGCCAAGTCAATTTTACCTGCATTTAAGTCAGTAAACAATGTGTTAAACAGCATGGGTTTAAATTGACATTGGGCTTTAATTTGCTTGCATAATTCAGTCATGAGCTCGATATCAAATCCAAAGAAATGATTTTGATCGGCACTCATTGAAAACGGTGGATCATATGCTACTATCCCGATGGTTAACGATTGGGCCCTTAGCTCAGCAGTTAAGAGCATGAATAAAACAAAGAACAATCGCATGAACATAAGATAAATAGGACGAGGGGTCATAAAGAGCAGTGTATACCAATATGAGAATCATTTCAGTGGATTAGCTTTAGATTTTTCTTCATTCTTTAGCTATAGGATGTATCAAGACTCAAAATCAAGGTACACTGGAACAACAAAATTTGTTATGGATTACTTAATAGGTAGGGAATGCGTTATTTAATTTATTCAGTTCTTTGTAGTGCAATGAGCTTTATAATGAACGAAGGGCTTGCGGCTAGTCCTTTGACGTTCAAACAAGCCCTGGGCATTGCTTATCGCAATAACCCCGAGTTGCAAGCTGAAATGGATAAGGCGCGCGCGATGCGCGGCACTTTTATTCAAAGCGGCCTTTATCCCAATCCTCAAGTGGCGCTAACCGCAGAAAATTTTGGCGGCTCTGGTTCTTATTCAAGCTTTGAAGCGGCAGAAACTACCGCATCTATTACACAACCCATCCCTTTGGGAAACCGTTTACACTACCAACAAAAAGCCACCTACGGTGATTACCTGGCTTCCTTAGCGCAAATTCAGGTGTATAAGGCAACACTGTACATTAATGTGGGGATGACTTATGTGGATGCGTTGTATGCAGGGCAGTGGCATCAGGTCACGAAAAAATTAACTCGATTAAATCAAGAGATTGTGGTGGCCATTGATAGACGCGTAAAAGCAGGTGCGGGTGCGGAACTGGATTTGCGCCTGGCTCAAGTACGCTTAGGCGATGCGCGTATTCAGGAGAAAAAGGCAGGCAGAGACGCTCTAGCGCAACGTGCTAAATTATCACGACTCTTAGGCGATGGATTAAGAGTAGACCGCCCCTTAATCGACAAAGGCCTGCCTGATGTGACCTTAAAGTGGTCGCAATTAATCAAAAAACTGCCGCAAAACCCCCTGTTGCAACAAATACAAATTCAGTTACAGGCCAAGCGTGCCACCATCACGGCGGTTAAAAAAGCAGTATGGCCTGACTTAAACATTCAATTAGGAGGTCGGCATTTTTCGGATGATGACAGCAATGCCGCAGTAGCATCAGCTTACGCCCAAGTTCCTGTGTTTGATAGAAACCAAGGAAAAATCCTCACTGCTGAGGCGCAATACACCCAAACAGCCCATATGTACCAAGGCGCACGTCTTGATGTACGACAGAACGTCTACACCGTGTACTTGCAAGCCCAACAAAGTCAATACGAAGCCAATCTGGTGAGCAACTCATTGCTTCCTCTAGCGCGAAAATCCATTACCTTGGCCCAAGAGGGGTATAAAATGGGGCGTTACACCTACATTGAATTATCGCTTTCTTTAAACACCTTATTTGAAGAGGAGCGCCATTATCAGCAGGCCCATGCTGATTTTCATAAAACATTAATTCAACTCACGGGACTTTTGGGCCTTCATCCGACCAAGGAGAGTAAATGATCTGCCTGTCACTAAGAACCTTTCTCACCCTTTTTTTGTTTCTGGTAAGTTTGAATACGTCGATTACGTGGGCCAATGAGGCCAGTATGGGTGAGAAAACCGAAGAAGTGGTTGAAAAAGGGCCTCATGGGGGTCGATTGCTAAAGCAAGAGAATGTAAGTCTTGAGCTTGTTCTCTTTAGCCAAGGAATGCCACCTCATTTTCGTGCCTATCTTTATCAAAACGATAAGCAGGCTTTGTCTGCTGATACCAAGCTTACTCTTGAGCTTACGCGATTTAATCAAAATAAAGACCGTATTACTTTTGAACCTAATGATGGCTTTCTACAAAGCAATCAAGCCATTCCCGAGCCTCATTCGTTTGATGTGGCTGTTAAACTCACATTATCAGGCAAAACCTATCAATGGAATTATCCAAGCTATGAGGGGCGTGTGACGTTGCTTCCCTCAACGCTTAATGCCGCAGACATCCAAACTGAAACGGCCCAAGAGCAAACCATAAAAACCCAATTAAAAGTAGTCGGAAAAATAGTACCCAACCGCGACACAATGGCACCTATATACCCCCGTTACGCAGGCATTATTAAAACCATGAATAAAATCTTAGGCGAAGAAGTGATAAAAGGTGAGCCATTAGTCACTATTGAGAGCAATGAAAGCCTACAAAACTACACGATTAACGCACCCATTACGGGTACCATCGTACAAAAATATGCGACCAATGGTGAGATGGCACAAGGCACCAAACCAATTTACGATGTGGCTAATTTAAATGATGTCTGGGCTGATTTTACCTTATACCGTAAAGAAGCGTCTTTAGTGAAAAAAGGCATGACAGTCAGAGTAACCGGTGATGAAGGAAAGCCTGATTCAACGAGCACTATTTTCTATATTTCACCGCTAGGAATTGAAGACAGTCAAACGACACTGGCCCGTGCGGTCTTGCCCAATACGCCTCGTCTGTGGCTTCCAGGCATGTATGTGAATGGGGAAATTATTATTAAAGAAAGAGCCGTTTCGGTGGCTGTTCGTCTCTCAGCAATTCAACGTATGGGGGAACAAGAGGTGGTGTTTGTCCAACAAGGGGATTTTTTTGAAGCCACGCCTGTCACCCTAGGCCAGCAGGATAATCAATGGGCTGAGGTACTTTCAGGATTGCGTGCTGGACAAAAATATGTCACCAAGAACAGCTTTTTTGTTAAAGCCGAGCTTGGCAAGGAAGGCGCAAGCCACGACGACTAAGGATAAAAGATGCTGGAAAAAATCATACGATTTTCACTCAAACACCGCTGGTTTATCCTGTTGTTTACCCTGATGCTCGCTCTTTTTGGCGTGTATAACTTTCAAAAACTACCTATTGATGCGGTGCCCGACATCACCAATGTGCAGGTACAAATCAACACGCAAGCTTCTGGTTATTCGCCCTATGAGGTAGAGCAACGCATTACCTTTCCTATTGAACTTGCCATGAGCGGCTTACCCAGTTTGGATTATACCCGCTCTCTTTCTCGTTATGGGTTATCGCAAGTAACCGTGATATTTAAAGACGGCACCAACATCTATTTTGCCCGTCAATTAATTAATGAGCGTTTGCAGGAGGTAAAAGACAAGTTACCACCGGAAGTAGAAACCTCCCTTGGCCCTATTTCCACGGGACTTGGCGAAATTTTCATGTACACGGTGACCAATAAACCCAATCTTCCCAAAGAGAAACAATATAACCCCATGGAGCTTCGCACGGTTCAGGACTGGATTATCAAGCCGCAGCTGCGCAATGTAGAGGGCGTTGCTGAGGTCAATACCATCGGTGGTTATGAGAAGCAGTTTCACATCACTCCAGATCCCGCCAAATTAGTGCGTTACAACTTAAGTCTTACCGATGTGGTCGAAGCACTTCGGCGTAACAATGCGAACGTCGGCGCAGGCTATATTGAGCGCAATGGCGAACAAAATTTAATTCGCGTACCCGGACAAGTGCAAAACATTCCTGATATTGAAAATATTGTGGTGGCAAGCTTTGAGGGCACCCCAGTGCGTATTCGAGAGGTGGCAGAGGTGGCCTTGGGCAAAGAGCTGCGCACGGGCGCTGCAACCGAAGAAGGCCAAGAAATGGTGTTAGGAACAGTCTTCATGCTCATAGGCGAAAACAGTCGCACTGTGTCTGAGCGGGTGGCAGCCAAAATGAAAGACATCAACAAATCGCTTCCTGAAGGGGTAGAGGCAGTCACTGTTTACAACCGTACAGAGCTTGTGAATGCCACCATCAACACCGTGAAAAAGAATCTTCTTGAAGGGGCGTTACTCGTTTGTGTTATTCTTTTTGTGTTTCTAGGCAATATTCGTGCGGCTTTAATCACCGCGATGGTAATTCCTTTATCCATGCTCATGACCATTACCGGCATGGTGACCAATAAAATCAGTGCCAATTTGATGAGCTTAGGCGCACTTGATTTTGGTTTGATTGTCGATGGGGCGGTGATTATTGTTGAAAATTGCATCAAACATTTGGGTGAACAACAGCATGAGGTCAAGCGTTTATTAAACCTCGAAGAGCGACTAAAAGTAATTGCTTATGCCACGACCGAGGTTATTCGCCCCAGTATTTTCGGGGTATTTATCATTACTGTGGTGTATTTACCCATCCTAACCCTTACCGGTGTGGAGGGGAAAATGTTTTTACCCATGGCTGAAACGGTCATTATTGCGCTGATGGCATCCATGCTCTTTGCTCTAACCTTTGTTCCTGCGGCAGTGGCGATTTTCCTCAACGGGAGGGTTCAAGAAAAAGAAAACTGGTTAGTACATTATATTTCACAAGGCTATGAGCGCGTTCTAAGGCGGTGCTTTCATGCGCGAATTGGGGTAATTGGAGCTGCAGTGGCGTTAGTTCTGGTGGGTCTTTTGATTGCTTTTCGCCTGGGCGGTGAATTCATTCCAAGCCTTGATGAAGGGGATATTACCATGCAGGTGATGCGTATTCCAGGTACGAGCCTCACCCAATCCATTGCCATGCAGGATATGGTCGAAAAACGGGTAAAACAATTTCCTGAGGTGAAAAACGTTTTTGCCAAGATTGGTACTGCCGAAGTAGCCACCGACCCCATGCCACCGAACTTCGCCGATACGTTTATTATGCTAAAACCACGCAAAGAGTGGCCTAATCCCAAGAAAACCAAACAAGAATTGGTGCGGGAAATTGAAGAAGCCATCAAGCGAATACCGGGCAATAATTATGAGTTTACCCAACCGATTCAAATGCGTTTTAACGAACTTATTTCTGGGGTGCGTAGTGATGTGGCGGTCAAAGTGTTTGGTGATGACCTGAAAGTTTTATTAAAAATTGCCGAACAAATTGATGCTCAACTTGAAAAAACACCGGGAGCCGCTGATGTAAAAGTCGAGCAAGTTAGTGGTCTTCCTTTATTGACTGTGGAAATTAATCGCGATTCCTTGGCGCGTTACGGCTTACAAATTGGTACGGTACAAGATGCCATTGTTATTGCTACGGGTGGCAAGAAGGGCGGTGAGCTCTTTGAAGGTGATAAGCGCTTTGACATTGTGGTGCGGCTACCTGAGTCACAACGTATTGATGCTAATGTACTAAGGCAAGTGTTTATCCCATTACCGCCTTCTAAAGATGGCCTGCGGCACTTCATTCCCTTAAGTGAAGTCGCCAAAATGGTACGTAGTGAAAGCCCTAACCAAATAAGTCGTGAAACCGGTAAGCGTCGCGTGGTGGTGAGTGCTAACGTTCGTGGACGTGACTTAAGCTCTTTTGTCTTGGATGCCAAGCAGCGCATTGAACAAAACGTTAAACTACCCAGTGCCTATTGGATAACCTGGGGCGGGCAGTTTGAGCAGTTACAATCAGCCTCTCAACGCTTACAAATTGTGATTCCTATTACTTTGTTGGGCATTTTCCTGCTCTTATTCATGAGCTTTGGTAGTGTAAAAAATGCCTTATTAGTCTTTTCTGGCATTCCTCTGGCTTTAACGGGTGGTGTATTCGCGTTATGGCTTCGCGAAATTCCGTTGTCGATTTCAGCAGGCGTGGGTTTTATTGCCCTATCAGGAGTGGCTGTTTTAAATGGCTTGGTGATGATTACTTTTATCAATAAACTGCGTGAAGAAAAAAGATTTTATTTAAAAGATGCAGTATTACAAGGCTCGCTGGCAAGGCTTCGTCCAGTACTCATGACGGCTTTGGTGGCGTCACTGGGCTTTGTTCCCATGGCTTTAGCTACAGGCACGGGCTCTGAGGTGCAACGACCTTTGGCAACTGTGGTTATCGGTGGCATCATCTCGTCCACCTTTTTGACCCTACTCGTGTTACCAGGCTTGTACTACTTATTTCATGAGCGAAGAAAAAAAGCTTTGAATAAGTAGCGATTTTATAAAAATCATCGCACCAATAAGTAGAATAGGGAGTTTCATGCTTAAAACAGTTAGAAATTTTCCGTCCCAAATGAGCTGTCTGTAACGCACTTGTAAGGATAATTGATGGAATATATTGATTGGATTAATAGTGGTCAGGGATATATTTGTGCCTGGATCCGTTGTTTGATTCTATTTGTTTTAAGTGTGCTATGTATCCGTTTTACCAATCATCGGTTTAGTTTAAATACTCCGTTAGATTTTTTAATCATTACCATTTCTGGAGGGTTGATCAGCAGGGGTATTGTAGGGGCAAACTCACTGGGACTTACTGTAGAAGGTCTGATCACTCTGATAATATTCCACTTTATATTATCTAAACTCTGTTTTTATTTTAAGGGTATCGGGTTTCTATTTAAAGGATGTTCTCATTACCTAATAGAGAATGGAATATTCAATTATAATAACATGCGTCGTTTCAGTATCAGTGAAAATGATTTGTTAGAACAATTACGACAGAGGTTAAATACCGAGAATTTCGATTTAGTCGATGCTGCTATTTTGGAAAGAGCTGGAAGCATCTCATTCATTAAAAAAGAAAAGTAGATAATAAACCATTTAAGTGTTGCAATCGTTAACAGCATGCGCTGTCTTTAATGAGACGCTCTTTTAAATAGTTGTTATTCCTCTTTGCTAACGATATGAAATTAATTGTCTATATAAAGTGCAACACAACTCGGGATATAGTGATTTGACAAAACCATGTATTTGGCTATATTAATAGTTAAATACTTATTTAACTGTTTGATTGATTATGTTAACTCAAGACCAAATCATTACCTTAAGCGATATCTTACATTTGATGGGCGAGCCTAATCGCCTAAAGCTCCTTATAGTATGCTTTGAAGGCCCTAAATCAGTTTCGGAATTGGCGGAACAATTGCAACTTTCCGTGCCCTTAGCCAGTCATCATTTAAGTTTATTGCGCTCAGCCAGGCTTCTAATGGCCAATCGCGATGGCAAACATATATACTACAGCATTTATGACGTCCATGTACGTTGTATCCTTACAGACATGCTCAAGCACTTTACTGAAGAGACGGAGAATTAACATGAGTTTTTTAAAACGAATGCTTGGCAATTATCTTGGTGGCCACTCTGATGGATACAGAAATTCTCATCATGGTCAAAGAAACAAACACAATAATTATTCCAAAAATCTTGAAATAGGAGGAGTGAGCTGCCCACGTTGTAAGGTTTCTCTTGCATCTGGGGCACGTTTTTGCAGTCAATGTGGGAGCGGTCTTGAGAATACTCAATGCACTTGTGGCGCTACAGTTGCTGCAGGGGCGAAATTTTTTGGCCAATGCGGGAGCTCATTATGACAACGCCTCTCACCTTAACCACTTTTTTTGTTGCAGGATTGGATTGCCCGTCTGAAGAGCAATTAATCAGGCGGCAATTAGAAATGATACCTGAAGTGGAACAGATGGACTTTAATTTCATTGCAGAAGAGGTGACCGTGCATCATCGGCTTGCAGCGATTGATGTATTGCAAAAACAAATCGAAGCATTGGGCATGAGTGTGCGCACTCAGGGCAGCACCTCTTCAGCAACAGAAGAGAAGAGGCGAGTGGATTCCTCATGGCCATTTATTGCTTTGGCAGGTTTTTTAGCGCTTGGTTCTGAATTAATGGCTTATTTCTGGGCGAGTGAGCAATCAATTTGGGTTATTCTTTCTGCGGTGCTGGCCATTATCTTAAGTGGCCCACCTACTCTTAAAAAGGGTTTGCTTGCGTTGCGTACCAAAGCCATGAACATTAATAGTTTAATGTTGATTGCCATCACAGGGGCACTGTTTATAGGAGCCTGGCCGGAAGCCGCAATGGTTACCGTTTTATTTGCTCTTGCTGAGCGCATTGAGCGGTATTCTCTGGATAAGGCACGCTTGGCCATCCGCAGTCTCATGCAGATTGCGCCTGAGGTGGCTCAGATTAAGATGGATAATGGTCAATGGCAGACTTTGCCTGTAGAAGAGGTTGCCGTTGGTGCAGTGTTTAAAGTAAAACCTGGTGAGCGTATCCCACTTGATGGGGTATTGATATCGGGACAAAGCACGGTGAATCAAGCACCGATTACAGGCGAGTCCATGCCGGTAAGCAAGTATGTAGGTGATGGGGTGTTTGCGGGAACTTTAAATGAGCACGGCACTTTTGAAGTTAGGGTCAGTAAGGCATCGGGTGATACGTTGCTTGCTAAGATTGGAAAAGCCATTGAGCAGGCACAAAGTGAACGCGCTCCAACGCAGCGCTTTGTTGATGAGTTTGCAAAATATTACACCCCTATTATGGTGTTGATAGCAATTTTAATCGCACTTATTCCTCCTTTGGCGTTTGGCTACCCTTTTTATGATTGGATTTATAAAGCCTTAACGTTATTAGTTATTGCTTGTCCCTGTGCTTTGGTTATCTCCACGCCGGTGACGGTAGTCAGCGGATTGGCTGCAGCAGCACAGCACGGTCTTCTTATCAAAGGAGGCAGTTATTTAGAAATGGGACACCAGCTCAAATTAATTGCTCTGGACAAAACGGGCACTTTAACCGAAGGAAAACCCGTAGTGACTGATTTTATCACCTACGATAAAAAACAACCTGAAGCGTATTTATTACTACTTGCTGCAAGCCTTGATAGTCATTCGGAACATCCAGTTGCGCATGCTTTGGTGGAGTATTGGCAGCAAAATCAACTTGATGAGTCTTTGCTTGAAGTAGAGCAATTTTCAGCCCTTCCCGGTCGTGGAGTGCAAGGAACAATTGGTCAAGAACTCTATTACGTCGGGAATCATCAGTTGGCAGAAGATAATAATGTATGCTCTCTTGCTGTAGAGCAAGAGCTCAAGCGTTTGGAAGAAGAAGGAAAAACAACCGTTATTTTAAGTAATTCAGCAGTTGTTTTAGCCGTTTTTGCGGTGGCCGATACGCTTCGTGCTACGAGCAAATGGGCAATTGACACCTTGCATCACCAAGGACTTAAAACGGCGATGTTAACGGGTGATAATGCGCTGACCGCTCAAGCTATTGCCAAGGAAGTGGGGATTGATGAGGTGCAAGCAAATGTCTTGCCTACTGAAAAATTACAAGCAATTAATCGCCTTTTGGAGCAGTATAAAATAGTGGGAATGGTGGGTGATGGAATCAATGATGCCCCTGCCTTGGCTAAAGCCACGATTAGTTTTGCGATGGGGAAAGGCACCGATACCGCTTTAGAAACGGCGGATGTTGCGTTAATGAACGATAATTTAGCCATGCTTCCTTTATACATTGATTTAAGCCGAAGAACAGCGCGTATTCTTCGCCAAAATATTACGTTATCCCTTGTCATAAAAGGGGTGTTTTTTATTCTGGCCTTAGGAGGGTTAGCAACACTTTGGATGGCGGTATTTGCTGATATGGGTGCAAGCTTAATTGTTGTTGCGAATGGCCTACGCTTACTTAACTCGCACAAGGGGCATTTTGAATATCAGGAAATGAAAGGTTAATGAGTTGTCTTGGTAGTTTTATCTTGAATTGGGTGGATGATGAATGAGTGGGTTCCTAATGAGCAAGATAGTGCTCATTCTTTACGTTTTTTAGTGGTCGAATCCTCATTAGGCGCTCGTATTATCATTCGTGCACATTTATTAGAGTACAAGCATTCGGTGGATATGGCTTGGGATGCTGAATCGGCAATAGAACTGGCCTTTATGAGAGCTTATGATTTTATCTTAGTGGATAACAAGTTAAATTGCTATGAGCTGATTGACCACATACAAAAAAATTCGGTATTCAATGAACAGACGCCCATAATCATTTTGACTTCTAACCATAACGAGGAGCACCAATCTCAGGGCAGCAGGATTTATTTTAAAAAGCCCATATCCAAAATGGATGCATTACAATTGCTTGATTTTCTAAAAAATCTTAAAAAATGAATCTTTTTGGAGAGTAGATAAGGCTCATTTATCTTCTAGTATTCATTATGTTACGATGTGAAGAGTGTTAATGATATGTGGCTCGTTTTTAAGGAGAAATAATGAATACTAATGGATTTAAGATGATTGTGTTGATTGGTTTGTTGGGTTTTGGTTTGTCAGCGTGTACCCCCAAGACAACGCCTGCTCAAACTCATCCTGAAAGTGGCTATGAGGGGGGATTTGGTGGCGAGGGTGGGCATGTGCATCAAAACAAGAACAACTAAATAGGAATACATCATGTTTACCAATGGATGGTTTTTAGGTTCTTTAGGTTTCGTAATTCTCATATTGATCGGCCTTACCTTGTTATTTCTAAAACAGAAGAAAACCATTCAATTTTATGTTGCCTTAATTACTTTTCTTATCATTACAGCGATTTTCCTCCATGGGGTTTCATTTAAATTAAAATAGCGGCCGGTGATAAGGAGAAGTAATGGGTAAAAACGTATTTCCTGATGTCAAAAAATCTTCAAAAGAGCGGTTACTTTGGTCTGCTCTTTTGCTAACGGGTGGTTTTCTAATTGCTGAAGTGATTGGGGGCATTGTCACGGGGAGCTTAGCGTTAATATCTGATGCGGCACACATGCTCACGGATGTGACCGCACTCATTATTGCTTTAATTGCGATTCGGATTAGTAAACGTCCTGCTGATGAGCGCCGCACCTTTGGTTATTATCGATTTGAAATATTAGCGGCAGCATTTAACGCGGCCCTTCTTTTTGTAGTTGCTCTTTATATACTGTTTGAGGCTTATCAGCGCCTCAAACAACCTCCTGAGATTTATTCTTTAGGAATGCTTATTATTGCCAGCATGGGTTTAGTCGTCAATTTGGCTTCCATGTCGCTTCTTTCTTCAGAAAAAGATAAAAGTTTAAATATTAAAAGTGCTTATCTTGAAGTGTGGAGTGATATGTTAGGCTCTTTAGGGGTGATTGCGGCGGCACTCATCATTCGCTTTTGGGGTTGGAGTTGGGTTGATTCGGCTGTGGCGGTAGTAATTGGTTTGTGGGTATTACCCCGCACTTGGGTTCTTTTGAAGGAAACGGTGAATATTCTTCTAGAAGGGGTGCCATCTGGAGTTAATCTAGAAAAAATTAAAGCGCAGATGATGAAGGTAGAAGGAGTTTTGGGTGTACATGACTTGCATGTTTGGGCGATTACCAGTGATAAAATCAGTCTCACAGCCCATCTTGTTGTTGCTCTTAACGTAGAAGAAGAGCCCATAAGAACGAACGTTCAGAACATCTTATTCTCTCAATTTAATATTAGGCACACCACCTTACAAACGGAACATAAAGAAACTTTAAATAAAGAAGGTCTTTGTAGTTCTTCAACTTATTAGAGTTTTAATAAGAATGCCAATGCGCCTTATGGGAAGCAAAAACATGGTGTGATTAAAATATATTCTCATAGTGCATCATCATTCTTGCTAATCCTAAGGAATAGGGGATAGGAATAATTTATGGAAAACAAAATCAATAAACGAAGTTTTGTAATTACAATGGGGGCTCGATTAGTTATAGGATTTATGGCACTGAGTTTGCCTTTATTGATATTAATTATGCTGTTACTGCCCAGAGTAAATTGTGTCATTACGCTGACCCATAAAATTCATCGTGAAAATTTACCACCAATCCTTGATAGCCAAATTTATCAAGCTCAAGACATTCTTGAACATTGGGCCATGACCGGAGATCCCAAGGATAAAGTGTATTTTGCACATATATGGAATGAAATAAATCGTGTTAGAGGCCAGTGGGATCGGGTGATGCGCCAATTAGATAATCCAAAGCTACAGCATGAGTGGGGCAAGCTCCAAGAATTATATGTACCTTTTTATCAAGCCCAAGTCTCCATACTGAATGCCTCTCGAGAACTCTTTGAAAAACTGGTCAGTTCATCGAAAAAATTTAGAGCACACAGCAGTAAAGTTGCTGCAGGAGATTTGCGTGAGTGTCTTGAGATTGATAAAGAAGATATTTTACATGATCTTGGTCACGATTTAAATTTGATGACCGATGGTCTGGCGTCCATTACTAAAAAAATTACTCAAGTAAGTAATGATATTGTGACTATGGTTGAAACGGTTCTCTCTTCAGCGAATGAACAAGCAGAGGGCATTACTTCTCAAGCCACTGCAATGAATGAAATCAGTGCTTCTCTTGAAGAAATTGATAAGAGCTCAAAAAAAACGATGGTTAAAGCACAAGCCTTAAGAGAGGCTGCTAAAAATACGTACGAACAAGGAAAGCTGGGTACCGAATCGGTAGAGCATAGTATTCACGGAATCAAAGCATCAGAAGAAAAGATGAAGCTTATCGCACAAACCATTCTTGATTTAAGCAATCATACCCAACAAATTGGCGACATTACTTCGGTAGTAAATACCCTTGCACAACAATCAAAGATGTTGGCATTGAATGCATCGATTGAAGCCTCAAAAGCGGGTGAGGCAGGAAAAGGTTTTGCAGCAGTCGCCACTGAAGTAAGAAATCTTGCCGAACAATCTGAACAATCTACCGTGCACGTACAAAAAATTCTTGAGGACATTCGACGAACTACTGAAAAAGCTGTCACCGTTACAGAAGAAGGCACAAAGACTCTTGACTCAGGATCAAAATGCATCGAAAAAGCCGGTGAGGTGATTCAAACATTAAATCAGATGATTAATGAAGCATCCATTTCCAGTCAACACATTGAAGTAGCCATCCGTCAGGAAGCTGTAGGTATTGAACAAATTGTTGAAAGTATGAATGAGATTAATCGCACGACTTCAACTTTTTCTAGTGGCATTAAAGAGATGATGGCATTTATTTACAAATTGGATGCTATTGTCAAACATTTAAAGGAAGACGTCAATTTATATAAAGTTTAAGGGCACATGTTCCAGGAGTTTTTTATTTAACCGTTGGTCGAGCCCATCTAGCAAAGCAAGCCCCTTTGTTTTGGTTGGCTTATCAATCCCAAATAAAGGCTAATGATTAGCAACATCAATTTCACTGAAAAACTGATTGAGTAGAATACACTGCATTCTTTAAACAAGAGTTATCGGATGATCCGACAAAGACACTGCAAAATAACTTAAGTGATGTAGGGCAGTTGGCCGCACGCCTTGATAAAACAAGAGATGTAAACGATAAAGAAGATACTAAGGCGAATTGGATGAATTGAATACATTGAGAAATAATACAGCGCAGTTACGGGAAATACTCGAGTCATTATTCGAGACAAGACGACTGATACAGGCATCTTAAAAACAATATCAACGCGGACTCAAAACTTTTATCGATGAGCGATGGTGTATTATTCCTAAGGTGCTGGTTTGGAGGATTTATTTACAATGAATAATAGAGCATAATGAAATTGGTATCAGTATGATAAAGTCACAAATAAAAAGGATTTTACAATGTTTGAAATACTACCCAATTGGCATCCAATTTTAGTGCATTTTACTGTGGCGTTATTTACGTCTGCTTTTGGTTTCTATCTACTGACGTATATATCTAAATACACGCGTCTCGTTCCAAATAAAATGACGATAGAGTTTGAAATTGTAGCCCGGTGGTGTTTATGGTGCGCCGCTTTAGTAACGATATTGACCGTTCTTGCAGGGCTCTATGCTTATAATACCGTTAAACATGATGAACCAGCGCATTTGGCCATGATGAGTCATCGCAATTGGGCATTATCCACTGCTGTTGTGATGTGGCTCGTTGCAATTTGGTCTTTATGGCGCTATTACAAGCAAAAAGCAATGACCTTTTCGTTTCTTATTGCAATGTTTCTTGTTCAGGGACTGTTGCTTTCTACGGCCTGGCGTGGTGGTGAGTTGGTGTATCGTCACGGCTTGGGTGTTTTGTCTTTACCCAGCACAGATGGCGAAACCCAGCACCATCATGAGAAAAGCCCATGAACAACATCTCGATTAATTTTTAATCTTTTTCTTAATACGAATAAGCGAGCGCTCAGAATAATAAGGGAGAAAGGATTTTGGTGAAAAAAATAATGGTGTTTCTCACCAGTCTTTTGGTGATGACGAATGTATTTTCTGCACAGCGTGTTGTCAATTTAGATGTGGCGTACAAGACCGTTTATTTTGCTGGGAAACCGCGAGTAGCAATTGCAGTAAATAATCAAATTCCAGCACCCACACTACGTTTTAAGGAAGGCGATGAGGTTACTATTAATGTGTCCAATCATATGGATAAACCTACATCAATCCATTGGCATGGTGTGTTAGTTCCTTGGCAAATGGACGGGGTGGAACATGTAAGTCAAGAAGCGATTCCACCAGGAGGAGTGTTTCATTATCGGTTTGTGCTCAAACAATCAGGAACGTATTGGTACCATGCTCATGCAGAATTACAAGAGCAACAGGGCCTGTATGGAGCATTCGTCATCGATCCGATTAAGGCGCCTAAATACAAATACACGAAAGATTTTGTGGTGGTGTTATCGGATTGGAGCAATACCAAACCCGAACAGATTTTAAAAAATCTAAAAAAAGAAGGGGATTATTATTCCCCACGATTTCCGCTGCAGCCCTCTTTAGTGAAATTTATTCATGATTATAAAAAGGGCTCTGCAGATGAGCGTAAACAATTGTTTAATGATTATAAAATGATGCAACAAATGCGCATGAGTATTTATGATTTTAGCGACGTGGCTTATGATGCTTTTTTACTCAATGGTCAACCCAAATTCAAGCCTTGGACTGCTGTGGTGAAGAAAGGGGATGTGGTACGGTTGCGCTTTATTGGCGCCGGAGGAAGCACCATTTTTCGTGTGAAAATTCCAGGATCTGAAATGCAGATGGTGCAGGCACAAGGCAATGATGTGAGACCCTATGCTATTAAAGATTTTGCGATTGCATCCGGTGAAACTTATGATGTACTCGTTCCAATTGAAAAAAATAAACCTTATATTATTTATGCAGAATCTTTAGATACCGTAGGAGCTGCATATGGTGCGTTGGTTACATCTCCTCAACAAATTGTTGATTACCAAAAAGCTTCGCCCTTTCCCGAACCATTGCCTGTTAGCCGAGATATGATGGCTATGATGATGGGCAGGATGAATCAGGGTACTCTACCTCAAGTAATTAAATCATCTACTAAGAAAAAAGAGGGAACCAATTCTTCTAAGATGAAAATGAGTTCAATGTCTCATGAAGTGGGCAAGAAAAAACTACAAGTTAAGGAGGCAAATATTTCCTCTTCTATGTCCAACATGAAGATGGATTCCAACATGAAGATGGATTCCAACATGAAGATGGATTCCAACATGAAGATGGATTCCAACATGAAGATGGACTCCAACATGAAGATGGATTCCAACATGAAGATGGATTCCAACATGAAGATGGATTCCAACATGAAGATGGATTCCAACATGAAGATGGACTCCAACATGAAGATGGACTCCAACATGAAAATGGACTCCAACATGAAGATGGACTCCAACATGAAGATGGACTCCAGTATGAAGATGGATTCCAACATGAAGATGCCTACGGAGCCTACCATTATTGGAGACAAAATGGGTCCACAGAGCTCTTCTTACAAAACCTCATTGGGTACTAAATATCAACCGATGATTGCTGCAGTGAAAACGAATGATCCAAACACACCAGTAGCTCATGTGATTAATATGGAATTGTTCGGGTATATGGATCGATTTATTTGGTTCATCAACGGAGTGCCTGCTTATAAAGCAAAACCCATACGGTTAGATCCTGGGAAACGCTATCGATTTGTGTTTACCAATACATCCATGATGCATCATCCCATGCACATTCATGGTCATTGGTTTATTTTGCGTAAGGGAAATGATGCCTACGATCCTTTATTACATACGATTGATGTGCCACCAGGTGCTACGATAACGGCGGATGTCGATACGGATGCCAGTGGCCAGTGGTTTTTTCACTGCCATTTTCTTTATCACATGATGACCGGTATGTCTCGGGTGTTTCAGTACTCTACCTTAATAGACATTACAAAAGGTGAAAAGAAGCCGCAAGATATTATAAAACAAACTGCTTATTATAATCGCCCCATTGTGAGAATGGATGAAACGATGCCTATTGATACTTCTTTAGTGAAGCATCCGATGGTGCATCCTGCAGGTTTGTGGCGCGCCTCATTTATTGATGGCGGAGCCGATCCGTTTCATAATGCACAACGTCTTAATTATAAGGGTTTATATGGTCCTGATTACGATAAGCTGGAATTGTTTGTTAATGATGCAGAACTGTTGAAAGGGAAAGTCGAAAGTGCTGACATTGATATTTTTTATTGGCATTTAATCAGTCAGTTTTGGGCAATTAAAGCTGGGGCTAACTACACCAATAAGCCAGCAAATACTCCTTATTGGCAACCAGGTATTGGTATTGAAGGATTAATGCCTTATTTTATCGATACCAACCTTCGAGGTTATTACTATAACGGCAGTGCTAAACTTGATTTGGAATTATCACGAGATACTCAAATTACCAATAATTTTTTCATTAGGGCAGGGGTACGCAGTATTCTGGCGTCAAAGACAGTTATTCAAGCGAATATCGGAAATGGGCTTAATCAAATGCGCTATATTGTCAGGCCTTATTATCGTATAGCCCCTGGATTAAATATTAATGTGGAGTATGAACATGAGCAAAATTATGGTGCCTTTAAAAACATACAAATAATTAATGGGGAAGCAGCCAGTCAAGATACGATAACTTTTGGTCTTACTGTACTACTGTAAGAAAGGAGCTGCCATTTATTCTTGGAATTTTTTAACTGCGATTTCCTAGGGCAGAAACGGGTATAGTGTGCACTGTGGAGCGCACTATACTCCATTCCTAATTTATAAATTAATGTTAATTTAAAATGGATTATAAAGGTTTTTAAATAGGATGGTGGCATTATGCAGAATAATTATTTTGACAGGCTTCTTATCAGAGATTGGTATTAATTCATCTTTTTCTCACGCCAAGGATACAATGAGTCCAGTAGGAAGCTTTGTACAGGCAACAAAGGCAAATAAGCTCATTAAAGTCATTGCTTTTGATACGATGCGCTTTAGTTTTTCGGAAAAACCAAAGCTACATGATGGCGAAAACTGCGCTGAGGAGCCAAACGGCTAAAAACGAAAATTGGCGCATGATGCAAAGTCCTGACTCACCGAAAATCAGCAACTCATCCCAATTAGTAGGACATCTACATGTATTGCCCTCCATTAATATCAAGATTGGCACCTGTAATAAACCCGGATTCTGAAGAAGACAAGAACGCCACGGCATTGGCAATCTCTTGCGGCGTGCCTAAACGGCCTACTGGAATGTGTGTAATGATAGACTTTAATATGTCCTCTTTCATCGCACAAAGCATCGGCGTTTCAATGTAGCCTGGAGAGATGGTATTCACCGTAATTCCTTTACTTGCCACTTCCTGGGCTAAGCTTTTGCTAAAACCAAATAAGGCTGCTTTGGTGGCTGCATAATTACATTGACCAAATTGCCCCTTGCGTCCATTAATTGATGAAATGCTAATAATTCGACCACATCCTTGCTCAAGCATGTTAGGTAACACATTGCGCGTCATATTAAAGACACTGGTCAAATTAGCATCAATAACCTGTTGCCATTGTAATGAAGTCATTTTTTTTAAGGTCGTATCACAGGTGATGCCCGCATTATTGACTAAAACATCGATGCGTCCATAGCGCTCCTTCAATAAATCGGTGAGTTTTTCACAATCAGCAAATTGAGTGGTATCACCATAGAGGATATCTACATCATAACCTGCCTCTCTCTGACTTTCTTGCCATCGTTTTGCTTCGTCATGTTTGCCATTTTTAAAATAACATGCAATGACTTGGTAATCAGCCGCAAGGCGCTGGCATATGGCAGAACCTATCCCACCTGTACCTCCTGTTACCACTGCTGTCATTCGTTTCATAAACAACTCCTTTGTTTTGAATGGTTATTCATTTTCGGATAAGAAAATAAATGAATTGTTAAGTAACCTCAACTTCTTCGGCCTGTAAACCTTTCTGGTCTTTGCTAATTTTAAATAAAACACGAGCTCCTTCAAAAAGGTTTTTAAAGCCACTCCCTTGAATGGCACTAAAATGAACAAAATAATCTTTGCCGCTGCTCTCAATAAAGCCAAATCCTTTGTCTTTATTAAACCATTTTACCCTTCCGCGTATTTTATCGGTCATCTCAATCATCCTAATGATAAAAAGTAGTACGGATTTACCCTTGCTCCAAAGCATTTAATCGTATTCGCGCACTAGCATTTCCTTGCTGAGCGGCTTTTCGAAGCCACTTCATCGCTTCAGTATCATTTTTCTCAACTCCTACCCCATCATGGTATACGGCAGCAAGGGCATACTGGGCTTCGGGAAACCCCCGTTCCGCTGCCCTGCGAAAATAGGCAACGGCTTTCGAATCATTTTGAGCAACACCTTTACCCGTGATGTATTTCACCCCAAGATTGTACTCGGCAACTAAATCTCCTTGTTGTGCTGCCTGCTTAAACCACTTAACCGCATCCACATCACTTTGCTGAATGCCTCGTCCAGTAGAGAACATAATCGCAAGGCTGCGTTGAGCCAAAACATTTCCTTGTTCTGCCGCTTTACGAAACCATGTCACGGCGTTTGCATCGTCTTGCTCAATCCCCAAGCCCTCTGCATACCGTGTACCTAAGTTGAATTGCGCTAAAGCCAATCCTTGTTGTGCCGCTTTACTAATCCACTGTGTTGCTTCAAGTTCATTTTGCTGGACCCCTTTACCCTGTGCATACATGAAGCCAAGATGAAGTTGAGCCATCTTCTCCCCTTGTACTGCTGCCTTTCGAAACCATGAGAAGGCTTCCGTATCACTTTGTTGTACTCCTTTTCCATCAACATACATTGCTGCAAGATCAAGTTGCGCGATAGGCTCTCCTTGCTGCGCTGCTTTGCGAAACCACGCAAACGCTTTAGTATAATTTTGTTTTATCCCCTTACCCATGCCATACATGAGGCCTAGATTGCGTTGCGCTATCGGTAATCCTTGATGTGCTGCTTTACGAAACCATGTCACTGCTTCGCTTTCATTTTTTGCGACCCCTTTTCCAGTAACACACATCACACCAAGATTTAGCTGGGCTATGACATCCCCTTGTTCCGCTGCTTTACGAAAATATACAGCGGCTTTCAGATCGCTTTGCGGTACGCCTTTACCGAATGCGTACATAATGCCAAGGTTACGTTGCGCCACGGGTAATCCATGTTTGGCAGCTTGGCGAAAGCGCTTCACGGCTTCAACGTTATTTTTGGGTGCCTCATGACCTACGGCATAAGCTACGCCACGATCATTTAAAAGAGAGAACGTTTCATTGATGGTTTTGTCCTCATCAATAGGATGTTGGGATGCAGTAATTGATTCTGCATAAGTATTTACAGGAACAATGGATGTCAATAGTAATAAAACTAAATAAAAATAATGGGTTCGCATTTCATCGTGGCCTTCTCATTAAGAGCATAAATTGTATAATAAGCAAGAGAAGATTGCTCTACTAACCTACCGAATTTTATCAAAACATTCGGTTAACCATCAATCTCATTGAACCTCAACAAAATGATGAGTTGCTTCAATGCGATCAACAAATTATCTCATTGCTAACACCAATATTCTCCATTGTTTTCTATGATAACGGACAATAAACCGAATGATTCATGGTATTCAATTGTTTGATTGTGAGCATTATTTGTGAAGAGTATCGATAGGCACTTCTTTCAATAGAATGGATGCTAATCTCCGTATGTCGATTTAGGCTCCATGTATGGAATCGTTTAATCAAGGTTTGATGTTTTTCAAACACAACAACATTAGCATTTAATTTGTCCCCTTCGCTTTTAAGAAAATTGACATCATCGTTTTTGAGATTTTTTCCAATCCCCATGAGCGTTGAAGTGTCATACCGTGTACATCCTTGCCTGATATTTTTCCCAGAAACTTACAATCATTTAAATGCTGAGTATTTTTGTCATAGAGAATAGTGATGTTTTTAGCACCTGGCTCTACATGTCTTGGCACGCAACCCATTATGGTGCCTGTTATAATAAAAAGGGTAATTAAACAAATAGCTTTATTCATAAGTAACTCCTTACAAAGTCCAACTTCTTCAGCAACCGCCGCCTGGGACCATCGACTGCAGTATTTAAAAAAACAGTCAGATAACTTTTTTGTCATTCATTATTTATTATATTTTCTTTGCTGCCAAAGTAGATAAACCACTGGAATAACAATCAAAGTAAGTACGGTTGCACTGAGCATGCCTCCAACCATTGGGGCCGCAATGCGTCTCATCACTTCAGAGCCTGTACCGCTTAATAGCATGATCGGTAATAGACCACCGATAATTGCTGTGACCGTCATTATTTTTGGGCGAAGCCTAAGCAGGGCTCCTGCCACTACCGCATCAAAAACATCTGCTTGAGTCAGGGCACGCTGTTGCTGTAACGCCTCAAGCCTTACTTTTTCCAAAGCTTGATTAAGAAATACGAGCATGATGACTCCGGTTTCTGCGGCCACCCCAGCTAAAGCAATAAACCCAATGCCCACTGCGACAGATAGGTGATAGCCTAATAAATATAAAAGCCAAACCCCACCAACTAATGCTAAGGGCAATGTTCCTAAGATAATCAAGACTTCGCCTAAGCGACCAAAATTAAGGTATAACAGAAAAGCAATAATTGCTAAGGTTAAAGGTGCAACTAAAGTGAGACGTTGTTTGGCACGTTCTAAGTATTCATATTGACCAGACCAGGTTAATGAATAACCTGCTGGTAGTTTTACTTGGCTCTGAACGGCATTTTGTGCTTCTTGAACATAAGAGCCTAAATCGCGTCCGGCGATATCAATATATACCCACCCATTAAGCCGTGCATTTTCACTGCGAATCATGTCAGGTCCTTCTGTAATCGAGACAGAAGCGACTTCACTTAACGGAATCGTGGCACCTGTAGGTGTGACAATAGGCAGTAAACGAAGTTTTTCTAAAGAGTCACGAATGTCACGCGGATAGCGCAGGTTCACAGGATAACGTTCTCGTCCTTCAATCGTTTGAGTTACATTCATGCCACCAACAGCTGTTTCAATAATTTCTTGAATGTCTTCAATATTTAATCCATAACGGGCCGCTTTAAGGCGGTTAATGTCAATAAAGATGTAATGACTGCTTGCGACTCGCTCTGCAAAAACAGACGTGGTACCAGGTATGCTTTTTAAGATACTTTCGAGTTGTTCTCCAATAGATTGAATGGTGTTTAAGTCAGGACCTGCAATTTTAATCCCCACAGGAGTTTTTATTCCTGTGGCTAACATGTCAATGCGAGTTTTGATCGGCATGACCCAAGCGTTCGACAGTCCAGGCAACTTAAGGCGTAAAGACAGTTCCTCGCGTAACTTGTCCATGGTCAAACCTGGGCGCCATTCATCTTTGGGCTTAAATTGAATGGTTGTTTCAACCATCGATAAGGGGGCTGGGTCGGTTGCAGTTTCTGCTCTGCCTATTTTACCAAATACTGTTTTGACCTCCGGAATAGTCGCGATGAGTTTATCCGTCTGTTGCAGCAGTTGTTGTGCCTTGCCGATGGAAATCCCCGGGAATGTTGTTGGCATATAGAGCAAATCCCCTTCATCCAGTTCGGGCATAAACTCATTACCCAGATAATGAAAGGGTAAAAAACCCAGAACAACAATCAGAGTGGCTCCGGCTAAAACCATTTTTGGAGCATTTAAACTGGCGTGTAACACGGGTTGATAAAGGGCTAGCAAGAAACGGTTAACCGGATTTTCATGTTCTTGTCTGATTTTGCCTCGAATGAGATATCCCATAAGTGCGGGGACTAAAGTAATGGAGAGCATTGCAGCAGCGGCCATGGCATAGGTTTTGGTATAGGCAAGAGGCGCGAATAATCGTCCTTCTTGCGCTTGCAAGGTGAACACGGGTAGAAAACTAATGGTAATAATCAGTAAGGAAAAAAATAAAGGAGGTCCAACCTCGAGAGCTGCTTGCTCCATGATGTGCCAGCGATTCATTTCTGTAAGAACGTTATGTTCAAGATGTTTATGGGCGTTTTCAATCATGACAATCGCGGCATCAACCATAGCACCAATGGCTATGGCAATACCTCCTAGAGACATGATGTTGGCATTAATGCCTTGAAGGTGCATGACCATTAGCGCCAATAAAATGCCAATAGGAAGGCTTATGACAATAATTAATGAAGAACGAAAATGAAATAAAAAGACAACACAAATGAGCGAAACAACAATAAATTCCTCAATCAATTTGTCTTTTAAAGTATTAATGGCACGTTGAATTAAGTTGGCGCGATCATACGTTGTAATAATCTCTACCCCTTTGGGTAAACTGGCTTGCAATAGCTTTAGTTTTTCTTTGACATGGGCTATGGTTTGCATGGCGTTTTGCCCAAAACGCATGACGATAATGCCGCCTACAGCTTCACCTTGACCATTGAGTTCGGTGATACCCCGGCGCATTTGTGGGCCTAACTGCACCTGAGCGACTTCTTGTAATAAGATAGGAATGCCATTTTTGCCAAGTCCCACTGGAATTTGTTCCATATCTTTTATGGAGTTTAGATACCCTTTAGCACGTATCATGTATTCGGCTTCTCCTACTTCAATGGCAGAGCCTCCTGCTTCACGATTACCACGCACAATGGCTTGTTTGACTTGTGCAAGAGTTAATCCGTAGGCGCGTAAACGATCGGGATCTAAAGTTATTTGATATTGCTTAACCATTCCTCCTGCGGTGGCTACTTCAGCCACACCGGGTACTTTTTGTAATTCGTATTTTAAAAACCAATTTTGTAAACTGGTTAATTGTGCGAGATCACGAGTTCCTGTGCGATCGACTAATGCATATTCGTACACCCAGCCCACACCGGTTGCATCAGGACCTAAAGAGGGTTGGGCTCCCGGAGGCAGACGATTGGCAATTTGACTTAGATATTCCAAAACGCGAGAGCGAGCCCAATACAAATCAACTCCATCTTGGAAAATAACATACACATAAGACACCCCAAAACCGGATTCACCTCGTACAGTCACAGCACCGGGTACTGAGAGCATCGCGGTAGTTAAGGGATAAGTCACTTGATCTTCAACTATTTGAGGGGCTTGTCCCGGAAACTCCGTTTTTAAGATGACTTGCACATCAGACAAATCAGGAATGGCATCGACTACAGTATGTTTCACTGTATAAATGCCGCCGAGTATGAGCATGCCGGTCATCAGTAAAGTTAAAAAGCGATTTTTAATAGACCAGCGAATAATGGCAGCTATCATTTAGAGTGATCGTCCTTGGGTAGTTTTTTTATCTTCGTAATCATAAAATCAGTGTTCTTTTTTTCTAAATCAAATTGAATTAAGTCTCCGATTTTAAAATCATCCAACACAATTTCTGGTGACACTGGAAAATTCATTTTCATTGCAGGCCAATTTAAAGTAGGTATGGCATCGTGCTGTATCGTTAAAGAATGCTTGGTTGGGTTCACTTCTTTTATAGTTCCCAATCCCCTAATTATTGTATCCGCTGATGCAGCAGATACTTGGTCACTCATGTTCTTTTTAGGTGTTTGTAGCCGTTCAAGTCCAGTTTTTAAATTAGATTCGGAGTCCAGAAGAAATTGCCCGGAGATGACTACCTCCTCCCCACGCTTTAGTCCTGAGATAATTTCCACTTGATTTTCTGCTTCCATCCCTATTGTTACAGGGCGGACTTCAAATCGTCCTTGACCTAAGGCAACAATCACTCGATCGCCTTGACTATTTCTAATTAATGCCTCAAGGGGAATATTGAGCACATTGGTTTTAGGTTGTGTCAGAATGACAATACTGACATACATATTAGGTTTTAACTGGCCATCCGGATTTTCAAAGCGAAATCTGACTTTAACAGTGCGGGTTGTGGGATCTAATTGCGGATAAATATACTCTACAGCACCTTTCCATTGTTGTTGTGGAAAAGCAGATATTTTTGCTGTTGCACAGTCGCCGATATGGACCCAATTGGCTTGTTCTTCAAAAATCTGGGCAATCATCCATACACTAGCGAGGTCTACAAGACTCATCATCTCCGTATCGGGGGTTACTCGCATGCCTTCACGAATATTCAGCTGGGCCACAATCCCCTCTTGAGGCGCATAGATAGCCACTAATTGATTGGCCTTGCGGGTTGTTTTGATTTCTTGAATTTGTTGTTCAGAGATGTGTAAGGCTTGTAATTTTTTATAGGATGCATTGATTAAGACAGGATTTTTACTTTCTAAAGCGATCAAATATTCTTCTTGAGCAGTGACCAACTGGGGAGAATAATATTGTAATAGGAGTTGGCCTTTTTTTACTGGTTCACCCATTGTTTTAACCACTAGGTTTTTTACCCAACCATCGGCATAAGTGTGAATGTGACCAATTTGATTCTCATTAGGCTCTACATAGCCTATGGTATCCATTGTTTTTGCTAAATTGGTTTGTACTACGGGCGCAAGGCGAATGCCTAAATTATTAATAACGGCAGGTGAGATGTGTACTGTTGCCTCATTCTGATGTTCCTCCGCATAGACAGGAGTTAACTCCATACCCATACGTGATGTTCCAGGTCCTGGGTAGTGAATGGTTGGCTCCATGGCATCAATCCAATACATGGGTTTTTTATCCTTTTGGGACACGGTGGTGTTAGTGGTCCATCGTCCAAGAACAACGCCTAGAATCAGAGTAATGAGTGCAAGAGCAATTAATTTTTTGTTCATGTTGGCGTTCCTTCGAGATAGAGCAAAGTCGCATGAGCTTTTAAGCGCTCTACTTGGAGTTGCATGTGTTCTAGTTGAATGGTTAATTCACTGCTGTAGGCGCGTAATACAGTGGTCAGTTCGGTTGTGGTATTTTGATAGGCGAGTAATGCAGCTTTGGCATTTTGTTTTGCTTCTGGAATTAATTGCTTATTGTATAAATGTTCGCGCTCTACAAGGTGTTCCCAAGTAGTATATTGTATGTTAAGCGATTGGAGTAAATCGCGATAATGGATGTGTCTGTCCATTTGGGTGGCATTTAATTTATTAAGGCTTGCATTGAGTTGGCGGTCTTGGCGGTTGGCGGTAAAAAAGGGTAAATCCATAGTGACTTGAGCCGTCAGCATATCAGAGCGCGGCGTTCCATCGGGCATCCTGCCTTGGGTTTTACCGCATATCCAGCCCAAACTGGCAATGAATATCTTACTCCTTTTTTATCTTGTAGTTATTAGCTAAATTATCTAATGCTTCACCTGTTACTCGATAAACAGTCCATTCATCCATGGCTTTAGCACCTAAACTTTTATAAAAATTAATAGCCGTTTCATTCCAATCTAATACCCACCATTCTAATCGGCCGCAATTTCTATCTTTAGCTAGTTGAGCTAAATAAGCTAACATAATTTTTCCAATTCCTTGTCCGCGAGCTTCTGGTTTGACGTAGAGATCCTCCAAATAAATCCCGGGTCTGCCCAAAAAAGTGGAAAAATTATGGAAAAATAAAGCAAAACCAACTGGTTGGTCATTAAAATACCCTATAATTACTTCCGCATGAGAGTGCTTACCAAATAGGGTTTCTTGCAATAGTTCCTCAGTTGCTACAATCCCATGAAGCAATTGCTCGTATTCAGCTAATTCTTTAATAAATTGCAGAATTAAAGAGACATCGTCAATTGTTGCGAATTTAATTTTAATATTGTGATTCATTTTCAACCTGTAAGTTGTTTACTTTACGGATATAAGTGGATAATGATAAATACTTTCCATAGCCTAAATGGGTCGCAATAATTTTTTGTATGGGGACCCCTAATTGATGAAGATGCAATATTTTATCTTTGTCTTGATCATACATTGAAGTTTGAATTACTCCTTTAGGTTTCCCAAGTTTAATTCCCTTAGCTGCTCTTGCTTTTAATCCTTCTTTGGTTCTTTCCGAAATAAAATCTCTCTCTAACTCCGCAAGCATAGAAAAAATAGTAATTAGAACTTTATTTGCCACATTGTTTTTAGCAGCTGGATTTAAATCAAGAGCTTGCTTAATAAGAATTAGTCTTGCTTGTTTATCCTCGATAATCGTTTCTATTGTATTAAGTGTTTCCTTAATTGAACGTCCTAACCGTGATAATTCTGAGGCAATAACAATGTCACTTGGTGCTAATTTATTTAATAACTCATCAATTCGACGCTGAGCAGTAGACTTTCGCGAAGACATTTCTAACTCTATCCACTCATCCACCATCAGTTTTTGATCAATGCAATATCGACTGATACTATTTTTCTGACTATCAACACTTTGATCTTGAGTACTTACCCGAACATATCCATAAATCATACAAATTTTATCCAATTTTTGTGTTTTTTGTATTAAGGTTATTTTTATACATAACACCATAGATTTTATTATCGTTTACCACGCACCTTAATGATATAATTTCTCGCCCAATAAAACGAGCGTTAAAAGAATTAAATTTGATGTCCTGGATGTACCTTAATGGCAAAGCTTGAAATACTGACCCCATCAGAACAAACTATTTTCAATGCTCCACCAAATTTTTCCCAAGATGAACAAAATAAATATTTTTGTTTACCACCAGAGTTAGCGGTCTGGCTGAAAAGCGTGGATAGCGTCACCAATAAAGCTGGATTTATTTTATTGTTTGGGTATTGCTTGGCAGGAGCGCGATTCTACCAGCCAAGACAATTTTATGAATCTGATCTCAAGGTCATATGCTACCAATACGGCTTTGACAGCAATGAGGTGCAATTAACAAAATATAATCAGCGGACATTTAATTACCATAAACAGATAATTCGGGAATATCTAGCGATAAAACCCTTTGATGAAGAGGCAAAAACATTGTTCAGGGAGAGCATCCATGATCGCGTTGCTCGTCGTTACCCACCAAAACAGATTTTACAGGATGTATTCGATCTTTTGAAAGCCAGGCGTATTGAGATCCCTCGTTATAATCGATTTGCCCTAAGCATCACAGAGATAATCAGTGATTATGATAAACATCTGGTTCATTTGATTGAGGATCAATTATCCGATGGTCACAAAATCAGTATGGATGCTCTTCTAAAAATAGATGATGCGGATTCTTCAACCATAGCCAGACTTAAAACCATCAGTCACTCAAGAAAGCCAAAGGAGATTAAGAAAAGTATCGAGGATTTTCAACTAATCCAAAGTATTTATAACAGTGTTAGTCCCTTGCTCGATAGACTAAATCTGCACAATGACACCGTCAAGCATTATGCAACCTGGGTTCGCAAGGCTAGTCTGTTTCAGATTAATCAGCTTCATCCTGATAAACGCTATCTCCATATCATTTGTTTTCTGGTTCATCAATATCAGTTAAGACAGGATAATTTTGCAGATATTTTACTCAACTGTGTGAAGGCAACAGAAAACGCCGCTACAAAAAATGAAAAGGAACAGATCTTTAAACAGAAAGACCAGCAAAAGGAAACCCTGCAATTATTATCAGATGCAAGAATATCCTATAAGGCTCAACTGAAAAAAATTGAAAAGCTGGCAACATCACCTGTTTTAAGTGATTCAGAGAAAGTTCAGCAAATCAGGCAATTGCTGGAGGACTATCACCAGCACCTGGAAATCTACCCACCGGAACCAAAACTGGATGAATATACAAAACAGGCACTTGATGAAATGAATGCACAGAACTATTACCAGATACTGGAGGATTTGTCCCTTAAATTACAGAACAGAGTGGCTGATATCTTGCGCAATATTGCATTTGATATCCCGGAAAATCAGGATATTCCTGCCATTTTAGTAGCCATCAAACACTATCAGGCTAAAACAGGGAATGTGGGGAAAGAGGCGCCAGTCAGCTTTTTATCTGAAAATGAGCAGGCTGCACTTTATTCCAGTGAAGGTAAATTCAGGGTATCTCTTTATAAGGTTCTGCTGTATTTTTACACGGCAGATACTTTAAAGGCAGGTGTTATCAGTTTGAAACCAGCCTATCGCTATCTGTCACTGGAAAATTATTTACACCCCAAAGAACATTGGCAGGCTAACAGGAGCAGGTTACTGGAAGAAGCAGGGTTACTCGATTTTGCAGACATTGATCAATTAATGGAAACTCTTCAAAAAAAGCTCCACGGGGCATACCATAAAACTAATCGCCGTATCAAGGCAGACAAAAATCCTCACATCAAATTTGATTCAAAGGGACGAATGGTTCTGGCAACACCCAAAGTCGAAAAAATAAATACGCAGTCGGTATCTTCTCTGTTTGCTGATCAGAAATATACATCGATATTAAAAATATTGAGTGATATTCAGCGGTTAACTGGTTACCTTGATTGCTTTCGCCATCACAGCGTTAAAGACAAGAGGATCTTGCCCAAAACATCTATATTTTATGCATCGATTTTAGGAATGGGATGCAACATTGGCATCAGCAAGATGGCCAATGTCTCCAAAGGGATTACGGAAGATGCTCTGGAAAACTTTGTAAACTGGCACATGAGTCTTGATAATATTAACGCAGCCAATCAATGCATTCTTGATCTGCTCGGCAAGCTATCATTAGCCAGCATCTATCAAAAAAGTCCTGGTGAATTACATACATCCAGCGATGGACGAAAAGTCAGCGTAGTTGTTGAGTCATTGAACTCCAATAAATCATTCAAATATTTTGGCAGCGGTTCAGGATCTACTCTTTACAGCTTTATTGATGAGCTAAACCGCCTGTTTTATACTACGTCCATCAGTAGTTCTGAACGAGAAGCAGCTTATGTCGCCGATGGATTATTACATAATCTTTCGATCAAGAGCACAATCCATTCCACTGATACACATGGTTATTCTGAAGCAATTTTTGGGATATTGAACATGCTGGGGATTTATTTTGCACCCAGAATTAAAGGTCTGAAGAAAGCCACTCTGTACAGCTTTAACTCCAGAAGTACTTATGAAACCAGCGGATATAAAATACTTCCGCATCGCTATATTGACACTGATTTAATTAAAACCCATTGGGATGATATTTTGCGTTTGATGGTTACGATTAAACTTAAAGCCACAACGGCATCACAACTGTTCAAGCGTCTCAGTTCATATTCTAAACAACATCCATTGTACTGCGCCATAAAGGAATTTGGACGGATTATTAAAAGTCTGTTTATTCTTCGATATATTGATGATGTGGAATTACGACAGGCTGTTGAAAAACAGTTAAATCGTATTGAGCTATCGAATAAATTCTCAAAAGCCATTCTGTTTGGTAACAACCAGGAAATTCAATACAGCAGTAAGGAGGAACAAGAAATGGTTGTTGGTTGCCAGCGCTTAATCCAGAATGCAATTGTATTATGGAATGAGCTATACCTTTCGCAAAAATTGACTCTGTTAGAGGATGAAGTAAGCAGGAAAGCACTACTAACCATTATTCGCAATGGATCGACTTTAATCTGGCATTATGTCAATTTGCATGGGGAATATGATTTTACTCAGGATATCGAAGAGCAGGGCATGCTATTCGATATGGACAAAATATTGGCACTTAAAGTCGCTTAGCTATCTCATTGCCAGTTTGGGCTGGATATGCGGTAAAACCCAATAATAGAGAAATTATATGTGAAATTAGTTCATTTAATTCTTTTTGCTGGAATTTTTACATTATTTTTACGGAAGAAGCTGTAATACTATAATAAATCTTCCTAAACACTGTGACACCTAATGTTCTACTTTATTATCACCATACCTTTTTTATTAGTTATCTTAAAACTTCTACTAACCAATATACTTGTTCCCCATTTCAAGAAAAAAGAGCTAAAAAAACAGTTAAGTCAGAATACAGATTGGTCAAGAATAGAAAAAAGGATTGGGATTTTGGAGACACTTTACAAAAAAGCTCGTGCAAAATCCTCTTCGATAAGGTATCGATTATTACATTTGATTCAAGATAAGGAGTTTATTTATGGAGAAATCGATTTTTTGTCGTTTTATACCATTCTTGAGCGAGCCACCCCTTCCACTCAGGATATTTTTTTTGACTTAGGTTCGGGCTCGGGAAAAGCAGTATTGAGCACTATGTTATTTTTTAATGTTAACAAATCTATTGGTATTGAGTTGTTGCCACCTCTGTATGAGCAATCGAATACCCTGCTTAAAAAGGCAATTCAACGATTTCAACAACTTGATGTTGAGAAAGAATACCTATCTCAAATGGAGCGCATTCAATTTATCAATGACAGTTTTTTACATTACGATTTTGGGGATGCTAGTATTATTTATGTGGCAGCCACTTGTCTTACTGATGCGACCTGGAATGAATTAATTTCAAAGATGGCTTGTCTAAAATCAGGAAGTCGAATTATTGTGGCCACTCGAATAATACATCATGAACAATTTGAACTTATTTATCAGGGCGTAGAATTAATGAGTTGGGGGCTATGTCCAGTTAGAATATATAAAATCATACACTAAACCGTTTGGCTGAATACAGCCCATAGGAAGTATAACTGAGAAGGAGTACTCCATAAACCAAACTCATTCCAGGAACAGCGAAATTACCGCATCGCATAAAAAAGAATAAAACCAAGGTAGGTGTTGCAGCTACAGCTAATAGACGACATGTGGCTTTAAATGGGAGTTTAAAGCTGAAAAAAATATCAGAAAACAACTGCACCAGTGCAGACAGTAAAAGTAACATAACCTCAAAAAAACCAAAATAAAATAAAATTATGCAAGGAAAAATAAGGATTTGCATCAACGTATTTAATCTGGAAATCCCAGTGGAATGAATCCACTCTTCGCCAGAGAGTATTCCATTAAGCCCTTTGTCAAAAGTACGTATATAAATGGGGTTGCCAATGTTGCTTTTAACCAAACCTAAAAACTGTTTATAGCTAGGCGGTCTTAAAATCATTTTATTTTTGGTGATTAAAACCGTGAGTTGAGGGTATGCCTGATTCATATCAGACACTGCTCCTGTCGTATCGATTATTGAAACCACTTCTCCCTTGTTGTTTTTTATTAAATAGGGCATAGGTTGATCGTAAGTGATCTCGCCATTTTGCATGGTCAGTAGCGGGAGTGACTGTATGGGGAATAGAATCTCCTCCTTAAAAAAATGATTAAATTCCACGATTACCCGTCCAGATAAAGGAATGGCTCCCAAAATAATGAGGAATAAAAGATACCCCAGACCCAATCCCTGCCAACGCTTCACCACATCGGAATATAAAACAGAAGAATAGAACGAAGTGTAAAGAGCTTTACTATATTGTGATAAAGCAAAAAACCAATGATATAATCGTTCGTACATTAGTACCTCTTGGAGAATACTATCATTAGCTGTATTTTCCTGTATAACCAGCTCATGATGAGATATTTATTTTCTAATTGAAGTATCAACCTTTTTCTCCGATAGAAACATTTCGAGAACGTAAGTACAGATACAACGTAGTTTTAGAAATATCTAACTGTTCAGCAATTTGTTTAACAGGGATGGTTCCATTTTTATAAAGAGCTTCAGCAATAGCCGCTTTTTCCATTGCTGATTTTGACATGCCCTTGGGTCTTCCTCCTTTTCTTCCTCGAGCTCGAGCTGATTTTAACCCCGCTTGAGTTCGCTCTCGGATTAATTCACGTTCAAACTCTGCCAATGTTGCGAAAATACCAAATATCATCCGTCCCTGGGCAGTTGATGTATCAATTGGATCGTTCAGACTTATTAAGCCAACTTTTTTTTCAATCAATTTATTGGTTAAGTGAATAAGGTGAGCCAGATTCCTGCCAAGTCTATCCAGTTTCCAAATAACCAGGGTGTCATCTTCCCGAATGTTACGCATAATTTCTTCAAGCACTGGTCTTGCCGTTTTTGCACCACTGGCAATTTCTTCATGAATTTGATCACAACCGGCTTTTTTTAATGCATCCACCTGCATGGACAAAGATTGATCTCTAGTTGAAACGCGCGCATATCCAATTTTCATACAGTTTAGTCCATTTTACTAATAGAAAAACAATATTTTGAACCAAGATTTACTGAACCGCTTTATCTTACTAAAAATCAGCGTACAATGCGACCTTTGTTGACTAAAAAATTAGTTCACCCAAACCTCCGTTTTTTTGAACCAAAATATGTCCCTGAAAAATCGGTTGCAATTACTTACCGACGCAGAAATTGAAGATCTTTATGCTCGCCCAGAGTTTAATGCTGGCGAACGTGAGCTGTATTTTTCATTGAGTAGGGACGAGCTTACTGCGTTGAAGCAATATTCAACGACAAAAACACGGGTTGCCTTTATTCTGCAGCTTGCTTATTTTAAGGCCAAGCACCAATTTTTTACATTCACTTTTGACGATGTTCGCACTGATGTTGATTATATCCTTGAACGGTATTACAAAATAAAAAATGCCATTTTACCAAGCAGCATTACCAGGCAAAGTTTGAATCAGCAAAAAAACGTTATTCTAAACTTATTTGGTTATCAGGACTGGTCACCAAGGCAAGCTGGTTTAGTTGAAGCTCATCTCTGTGAATTGTTACGCTATTATCCAAAAGGTCACGATACATTTCGGCAATTGCTGGTTTATTTTGATAATCAAAAAATACTATTGCCAACCTATCGCAGTTTGCAAGATCTGTTTACCCAAGCATTTTCAAAAGAAAATGAACGGCTGGGCAAACTAATACTAGCAATCCCGCAAGCGCAACAAGACCAATTATCAAATTTGATTAATCGAGAGGATGGGCTCACTAAACTCAATGTCATTCGTGCCGATCAGAAAAGTTTTAAATATTCCTCCATCAAAGAAGAAGCAGCCAAAGCAGCAGAAATCCTGAGCTTATATAAATTTGCAAAGGAATTTATGCCAACCCTTCAGCTGTCCAAAAATGCCATTCGATATTATGCTGATTTGGCTGAACAGTATGCTGCCTCTCGATTACGACGACTTAATATAACGCAGCAATGGCTGCAAGCATTATGCTTTGTTTACCACCGCTATCACCAAATCATGGATAATTTGATAACAAGCTTTATGTTTCATATCAGAGCTATACTGGCTGATGCTACAAAACATGTCGATAAAGCACTGGCGGAATATAATGCAAGCCTAGTTGTTGATCTACCCAAATTAGCTCGTTTTATGAAATGGTTTCCCAATCGCAAATATGGCCTTAGCCATGAAGAATTAAATCATGAAGCCTATAAGATTTTACCAGAAAAGCAGTTTCCTATCATTGCAGAGTATTTAGTGGGTAGCACTTTTGACAAAAAGGCTGCCAGGAGAGATTTTTATTTGGAATCATCCCGTCTCTTCGCCCTTTATCTGCGCCCCGTATTACTCAATGTCTCGTTTGACTATTATAAAGAAGACAGCGACATCATGGACTTTATCGAGTTAATGAAAAATCATTACAGCCGAAAAAAAGGCCCATCGTCCTTTAAACTCCCCAAAGAGATGCAGGATTCTATTTCAAAAACCATGTTGCCTTATTTGAAAAAGAATGCGGATGATGAACATGTAGATCCCCATTTATTTGAATTTTTTGTGTATCAAAAGATGTATCGCCGTTTGGATAAAGGATTACTCTGTTGCAATGACAGTGTGTCCTACTGTGATATCGATCATGATTTGGTTAGTGAAAGCTTGGTGGATGATGCCGAAAAAATTGCTACCGAGTTTGGCTATCTGAAAATTCCAATCTATTGTGACCAACGATTAGATGACGCAGTAAATGAGCTAAACAGTGCATGGGATAAGACCACCGGTCGTATTCGTCGTGGTGAAAACTTAGCATTCAACATTAAAGAAACTAAATCGGGAGAACAAGACTGGAGTTTGAGTTATGACAGTGTTGAAAAACTTGATGACAGTTTTTTTAAAACACTGCCACAAGTTGAAATTCCAGATATTATGATGCACATGGGGGATCGTACCGATATGTGGAGTGTGTTTACCCACATGAAAACGCGATATAATGTAAAAGTAAAACCTACCAAAACTGCTGTCAATGCATGTATCCTCTCAAATGCTTTCGGTATTAGCACTGAAAAAATGGCCGAAATGTCTGATCTGAAATTTAATCTATTACGTTCAACTCAAGAAGACTATATTCGAATTGACACAATGTGCCCTGCAAATGATAAGGCAAGTAACCTTGTACACTCACTGCCTATTTTCAAGTTATGGGACTTGATCGATAATAAAATACTGGGGGATGCTGATGGGCAAAAACTGGCGACTAGCGAAAGCACTATTCAATCACGGTATTCAAAAAAATACCTTGGGAAAGCACCGGGCATTTCTGTTTATACATTAATAGCGAATTTTGTTGCAGTTAATGCTAAAAATATCGGGTTAAATGAGTACGAAGGGCACTCACTTTATGACCTAATTAATGGAAATAAGACAGACATTAATATTGATATGGTGACTGGCGATAATCATTCGCTTAATCAACTCAATTTTGTTATCTTGGATTCCATAGACGTTGATTATGTACCAAGCATCAAGGATATAAAAGAAGCAGCTCGTGATTTGTATTCTGTTAAGCCGATTAGTGATTACTCAGGTATTATTCAACCCAAAGGGATCATTAATATACCCTTGATTAAATCTCAGAAACGAGGCATCTTGCGGGTTCTTCTTTCATTACTGTTGCAAGAAAATACCCAAAGCACCCTTGTTAAAAAGATAAATTCATATGCACGTTATTCCAATCTAAAGAAAGCGTTATTTGAATATAACAAGCTCTTAAAAAGCATCCATGTTCTAAATTTAATTGATAACATGGCGCTGAGAAAAGCCATACGAACAGCAAGGAATCGAACGGAAGCCTATCATCAATTACAGGGACTCATTAGAAAAATATACCGAGGCGTTTTCAAAGGGAAGAAAATAGTTGCTAATCGCATCAGTGCTCATGCAGTAAGGCTTGTTGCAAATTGTATCATTGCGTACAACAGCGTTATTTTGAACATGGTATATGAACAAATGCTTGCAGGTGGTGTTAGTCAGGATATTATTGAAAAATTTGCAAGAATATCTCCCATTGCCTGGGCGCACATTGCGTTTACTGGCAAATACAATTTTAAAAAGAGTAATGGTGTAATTGACATAAAAGCTATGGTGAACGCTCTCGAAAAACACCTAAAGGCATCCTTTTGGAAGGACGACTAATTCAGGATTAACACTTTTGGTGGTTATTCCACACGACCCCAAATACGGTTCATAAAACTTTATGGTAAAGAAATAAAAATGCTACTTATATGGGTAGGCTAAAATCGCCCTCACGTTCCTTTGTAGGGAGTATTAATTTAGTAGAACAGTAAATCATTTCAGGATATAAAAATATCTTTAAAATAAGGTGGTTTTTATCCATGTTATTTTTTAAATTGGAAATTATTGAATCAATCATTTCCGCTTACTTTTTGAACATCAGTGGTTTCATATAAAATATTTTAGTAGTAATAATGATTAATAACTACTAACTACTGTTAGACCCCTTTTTTAGGTTTATTATTGGAAGGGGGTTATAGCCCCCTTATAGATCAAGCTGCAACAGTTTTAAAGACAGATTGACGGTGTTTTAATAAAACCCTATTTATAAACCCCCTTGTATAAGGAGGTAGATCAATCTGGTTTATGGAACAGGTCTATAAATGTGACTTATAAACCTGATTTATAAATCGTATTGATAAATATGGTCTATAAACCCCTTTTTTGTTTGCTCTTTTATCCACATTTTCTGAGGATAACCCTGTGCAATAGTGGGTGTTTTGACAGCAAAATAAGGGTTTGATTTCAAAAAAATGGTCATCTAGGATAAGATCTGCAGTTTTGCATGGGAGAGCGGTCAACGATGCTAGATTTCAAATGGCGATATTTAAGCAGGATATAATGTTGATCCTGGTCGGTTCGGGTTCATTATATTAGAAACCATTTTCTAAACAAAAATTTTTAATGAGTACGAATAAAAGCAAGGCATTTTTTATCCGCACTCATTATATTACCAAGGTTTCATATTGAAAGGAGATGGGTTAAATATCGGTTGTTCTTCTTCCTCAGCCTTTTTAGGTTCTATATCCTTATTAGGCTCAATTTCTTCTTTTGTAGAGGATTTGCCTTTATTAGAAGGCTTGGGTTCCTTCGAAAGTGGATTTGGAGCAATACTTTGTTCTTTCGTGGCTTCATCCTTTTCTTGTGCTTTTGGACTGGGTATTGGTACTAAATTATTTGCCAGCCGTTGGATAAATGCATCGTATAAGGCTAATGTTGGCATAGTAATACGAAGAGAACGTATGTTTCCTTCCTCATCTTGAATGAGTTGTAAACACTCATCGGAAAGATTATTTTCTTCTTTAAATTCATTGAATTCTTTTATAATCGCTTCCATGAATTTTTTTAATTCTTCTCTTTGTTCTTCAGTTAATTCATTAGGTTCACAAAGCAATTTAATGGTAAGGGTCATTGATTCGCGATCACTATCAACCAGCAATTTCCCATCAGCAATTAATTGTTCAATTATTTCTGGGTCAAAACTAGACTCTAAATCAAGTGCTTCACTATCTCCCATGGAAGCAAACTCGCCTATCAATTCATCAGTAGTTTCAACTATTTTTCCTGATTTAGTGAGCGATTTATCTTCACCAGAACTTGCTTTTTCCTCGGAGGTTTTACCAGAACCACCATCACCTCCACCGCCTCCTCCACCATGTCCAAAACAACGACGGGTAGGGGCTATTTCTTTAAAACAAGTTCGACAGCGTACTTTTGCTCCTTCAGCAGCAGCCTCTTTTTTTTCTACCTCTTTCAGTTTTTCTTTTTCTTTTTTTAATAGTTCTAATGTGAGTGCGGCTGAAGAAGTTTGTTCTTTGGCTTTACCTGCCGTGGTTGGTTCAGGGACGGGCTGATGTTTTTCTTTCTCTTTTTCATTGTCTTTTTTCATAAAGGATACCAAATTTAAATTTATAAACATTATGACAATTATACACAAATATTAAATTATCTGCAAAATTTATGTAAAAATACGCCACTATTTAAGTGATTTGTCTTATTTTGGTGCAAAATTAGTGTTAAATAGTATTTATATCGTTGTGCAAAACAAATTGGCATAAATATTCTAAACTTAACTGTAAGAAAAGAAATAAAAATTGCAAGGTATGGGGTGAAATTAATTCATTCGGTGAAGGGGTGATGGGTATTGATAGCCATCTACACCCAGTACGAGTGATTAGATAAGAAAATAGTTGAGGTTTTATATGGCTGATACATGTACAGGCGGGACAGTGGCATGCTGGATATCAAGTCAGGTCAATATATTAAATAATATTGCAAATAACTTGCTTCCTGTAGAGCGCTTAATTACAGGAGCAGCGTATCTTATCGGTTGCGCCTTTTTATTTAAGGGAGTTTATTGTTTAAAGCAATATGGTGAACAACGAACAATGATGTCGAGTAATACCAATGCTAAAGAACCAATAACCTATTTGTTAGTGGGTACAATGCTGATTTATTTTCCAACGACTTTTGCGACATTCATGCAATCTTCTTTTGGTTATCAAAATGTTCTTCAGTATGCACCGGTTAATAGCGGTAATTCGACTCTTGATACCTTATTTGGTAGTGGAAGTGTTGTGGGAAGGCCATTGACGATTATTATTCAAGTCATCGGTCTCATTGCTTTTGTAAGAGGGTGGGTATTAATTGCACGCGCTGCAGGTTCGGGTAGTCAACCAGGAGCTACTGGAAAGGGTTTAATCCATGTATTTGGTGGAATTCTAGCGGTTAACATTATAGGTACTCTTGAGATGATTAATAACACACTCTATGGGTCATGACGCGTAGACACGCTATACATCCTTCTATTCGGGTCAAATTTAATTTTTGGGGCTCTATCTCGCGCTATTGATATAGCAAATAAAGAATTAATGTGTTTGCGGATGCAAGATAATAATTTTTTGTTAGGTAAGGCGTCAGTTTAATGTCCCTCTTAGTCGATGAGCCAAAAATTCATAGTAACCTATCATAAAAAAGCAATTTGAGCTGTAAAAAAAACGTAAAAAAAGGCTCACCCAAAGGGCGTGTAATTTTTTTAGTTTAAAATGTGCGCAACACTTCTATTTTTGTTTTTCTATTATGTCTACATCCAATAAAGAAATTGCTCAAATTCTATCAGTGAACAAAATGTCTGGTGAATTGGCACAACAAGAGTTCATTCATTCAGTACCAAAGACTGAATCGGGTGCAATTGATTTAGCACAAGCGGAGCGCATAGCTGAAGGTGGGACTCACATACTTTATCGATTTTCAGATGCGCCTTTTGTTATTAAGTTAATGAAACAAAATCCCAATCCTACAGAGCTTGAAGAATTAGAGAAAAAATATGCTGTTTTATACGAGTGCTTTGATAAAGATGGAAAACAACGCTGCATCCGGGAGCAACATGTTACATGTCAAGTACAACTTCCTGGAAAAGAGTCTCAAAGTGCTGCGTTATCCATTGTTCCCTATGAAAAATGCTTCAAATCTAAAGTAAAATTTGATTTTAAAATAGAACCCGCAGAACTTGATATTTATTTGATGGAGCATAACCAGGATTTGTTTGATAAGGCACATAAAACGCTTACTCATAAAGACGATACTGGAGTAGATTTTGAGCTTAATGATTATGCGTTCATTGATGAACGAATCGGTGCCATTTTGCAACGTTTGGATAGCGATCCCAAGCTTCGGGAAGTCATGATTGAATTTTTAAATCATTATCGTGATTTTTATCAAAGGACTAATATCATCCTGGATGCCATGGGATTTGAAAACATTCTGTTTTTTAAAGATGAAAAAGGTGATTGGCAATTTAAAATAGGAAGTGCGATAAAGCATGATACTGGAAAATACACGCAGGAGTTGTTTGATGCATTACATTCTGGAAAAGAAGTCGATTTAACAAGTTTTGTTAATTTTACTCATGCCTATTTTTCACCGGCAAACATTAGAGCAGTCAATGTTTGTGCCATGAAACTTGGTTTAGAGCCTGTGATTCATGATGTCACCATCGATTCAAAAGATTTATTGAGAATATCTCAAGAATTATCAGTAGGAGAACGAATGCTTGCCTACGCACGGCATGGTGATTTTGAAAAAATAAATAAAATTTTCCAAGATAATCAGGGTGAGCTTAGTTTTAATCTCAGAGATTTCTGGACATACTCTCTCATCGCTGATGAATACATCAAGCATGGGCAGCCACCAACAGCACTTAAAAGTTATCTAGATACGGTGAGTCAACTGCCTGTTATCTTGCCTGAAAACGAGGAGGATGCAAAACGAGTAGAAGACACAAAAAAAACCATTATAGACCGAAAAAACATGCATGATAAAAAAATGATGCTTCATCAAGAACTCACAACTTTTGTACGTAATAAAGGGCAACTACAAAAAATAATTGATTCTGCTCATACTCCCGCTGTAAGTTATGCTTATGTTGAATCTAATGAACAACACCAACACGGACTTGCAAAAACTTCTCTTGCTCTTGGCAAAAAAAATGTTCAATCCACAGGTACTGAAAATTCCGTAGATGGTAATACGAGCTTTCCAGCCTCTTCACTGAGTAAAATTGTATTTACTTATTTGGTGTTACAGCTGGTCAAAGAGAAGCAAATCGATTTGGATGAGCCATTACTTTCTATTCTTCAACAAGAAGGCCATGAATATGAACGATTCAAGGTGGATGGTGACTATCCTGAAAAGGCTAAAAAATTAACTGCTCGACATGTATTGTCACATACCACAGGCTTGCCCAATTGGGCTCCCAATTTATCTTCACCACTAGCATTTGATCCTAAGTCAGAGCTAGGTAGTGGATATTCGTATTCAGGTGAAGCGTTTCTTTTTTTACAAACAGTCATCGAGACAAAAACGGGTAAAAATTTAGAAAAGTTGGCTAAAGAGTATGTGTTTGATCCTTTAAAAATGAGTCGCTCTACGTTCCAGCCTCAATCAGAAGACGATACAAATATTGTAGTTGTTCATACTCAGCTGGAAAAATCGACTTCCATTTTAGCAATAGAGCCACCACTTCATTCTGCCGCATCACTGCTTACAACAGCTAATGATTTTTCAAAATTGATGAGTGCTTGGTTGGATAGTATGGATGATCCCATCATAAAACAAGCATTTGAGCCAAGAAGTGATTACAGTATTGCGAAAACCTGTGGGTTAGGTTGGCATATTTATAAAAATAAAGATGCAGTCATCGCCTATCAATGGGGTGCAAACCCTAATACACGATCGTTTATTGCCATAAATGTTACAGAAAAAAAGGGTGCAGTATTTTTTACGAATTCAGAAAATGGGATGAGTATCGCCACTCAAATTTTGAATTCTCCTATTTTACCTCCTATCGGGGATATGCAAGAACTCTTTAACTATATGAGTTTTAGTCAAAGTGATGAGGCCGGATGGCAAGAAACAATTGCGGGTAAGATGTGTGAAGAAGAGGGCAGACTTGAAGAGGCAAGAATTTATTTTGAAAAAGCGCTTAAGCTAAGGCATTTGGAATGGTCGAATGCAGTTCATCAAATTTCCTCTCTAGAAAAAACAGTATTTACCGCTCCATTGGAAACTTTTGTAGGAAATTATAACAATGAAGCAGAAATCTACTTAAAAGAGGGCAGCTTAATCTGCAGGCGTTTTAATGTTGAAACAAAGCTTGTACGCATATCAGAAACCGAATTTCTGCCGGAAGAGGATCCCTCGTTTAAGCTAAGTTTCAAAAGCGATCTCGTGGAAATCCTTTCTATCCATGGGGAAAAAACCTTTTTATTGAAACATCCTTTACCAAAACCTCAACTCGAAACGGATCATGAAAAAACAGTTGGGGCAAAAGAGCAACCCTCTTTAATACCCGTTGATTTACCAAAAAAAGAAATGTTGCACGATTTGATGAAAAAAGCCTACATTCCTGGACTATCCATTGCTACTATTTCTGATGGAACACTTTCTTGGAGCGGTGCGCTTGGTATTTCTGATATGGATTCAGGAGATTGTGTTGATGAGTCTACTGTATTTGAGGCGTGCTCCTTGAGCAAGCCACTGTTTGCTTATTTAGTATTAAAACTGATAGAAAAAGACCAACTGCCACCAGATTTCCTGACACAATCCTTGCCTGAAATAGAATATGGACGCTTTAAGAGTGAGGATAAAGAAAAAGTAGCATCTTTAACGCCACAAATGATTTTGTCGCATCAAACAGGTTTGCCTAACTGGGAGCCTGCTAATAATCAACTTGAGTTCCAATTCAAACCGGGTGACCAATACCATTATTCGGGTGAAGGGTATCACTATTTACAGAGAGTAATTGAAGCAAAAATAGGTAAAAGCCTTGAAACGCTGGCACAAGAATATGTATTTACACCACTTGGAATGAAAAACAGTCACTTTGAACGTGCTCGTTTTAAGCCAGGAACACAATTTGCCTCCCGTCATAATGAACTGATGCAGCCCCAATCGTATAGAGACGAGGTCACTGCTGCTGGGTCGTTACAAACTACAGCATATGATTATGCACAATTTGTCATGGCACTACTCAAAGAGCAAATGCTGAGAAAGACAGTAATGAAAGAAATCGTCTCAACAGAAAAAGATGAAACAGCAAGAAAGAAAGAGATTCCTCAAGAAATAGTACACTCTGTATTTTGGGGATTAGGATGGGGTTTAGAAAAAACAGAGGAAGGAACATTGGCATTTCATTGGGGAGATACATCAGGCGCGAAGGCATTTGTTGCAATAAATCCTGATAATGGTTCTGCAATTTGTTATTTTGCGAACAGCCAAAATGGCTTGTCTCTTGCCAAAGAGCTAGTTACTCCTGTTGTTGGTGTAACAAAAGGTCTCGATTACCTTTGTGGCAAATATGATTATACGCCCTATGATAAACCCGGTTACAAAGAACGACATGAAGGATTAATCGCTGAATCGAAAGGCGATTATGTCACTGCAAAAATCCAATTACTCAAGGCCATTGAATTGGATCCTAAATACACTACTGAACTGACGAAACATATTGAGTGTTATGATAGGCCTGGTTGGAAAGAGCAACAGGAAGGCATAAAAGCTGAATTAAAGGGTGATTATAAAACTGCCCTAATCAAATTCAATCAAGCACTGCTTCAAGATTTAGAATCTGAACAACAGATCAAAAAACATCTTGCGTGGTTAACTGATTTGGATAACCCAATTGAGGTAAGTAAAGAAAAATTACAAGAATATACGGGCAAGTATGGACCTCATGAATTAAGCATTGAAGGAGAGTCACTTAAGCTCAAGTCATTCGGACAAAGTTATAAGCTTATTCCTGTTGGTGACCACATTTTTTCACCAGAAAACAATCTCAATTTTCGCCTTGAATTCGATAAAGAACAAGGGCACGTTGCTTATCACTTTCTCGATTTAGCATTTCAGCCCATTATAGAGAAGAAACAAAAAGCAACTGCCCCCTCATCAAAAATGACATTGGAAGAGGTGATGAAAAAAGCCGATATTCCAGGCATATCGGTTGTCACGGTCAATCATGAAGGAATTATTTCTCCGCCACTCGTTAAAGGCACTGTCAGATCAACCCAATGTGGGTTATTGAAGATGCCTGTGGCTAAAACTAAGGAAGAACAAAGCAAATTTTATAAATCGTATTACATCCTTACTGAAGAAGGTGTACTTTATTATAACAAATCAAAGGATAAGCTTCATAAGCTTGAGCTGGATGAATATCAGTTAAAAGACTTTCGTAAGAGTTTCGCCAAAGACGAACAAATAGATATCTTGTCCGATGATCAATTAAGTGAGATTACCTCAATTACAGACCATCTTCATTCAAGTCCGTCCATGGACGTAACTCCTGAAACAGTTTTTGGAGCTGCATCACTGAGTAAACCTGTATTTGCCTATTTGGTATTAAAATTAATAGCAGCCAATAACGCGAATGAAGCCCAACCTGGTCTAGGAAAATTTAACGCTAAATTTGATTTAAATACCCCGCTTTATGAAGTTTTTCCAGAGATACTAAAAAAATTCCGTAAAGAAGATGAAGATAAGGCCAAGCTTTTGACCGCAGAGATGGTATTATCCCATACGACAGGGTTACCCATTACGCATGATGAGAGCAAAGGGCTCATTGAATTTCAGTTTGACCCTGGCACAAAATATGCCTATTCAGGCCCAGGGATTGCTTACTTGCAAGAAGTCATCGAGGCAGTAACAGGCTCAAATCTTGAATCACTTGCCCAAGAACACATCTTTGGGGAAAAAGCCTTAAACATGAAGCACAGCAGCTATCATTTCGATAAAAGCAAGCCGCCTCAGGCAGCAAATAGCCTCTATACAACGCCAAGTGATTATGCCAAATTTATAGTAGCCTGGATGAATGACGAAGAGCTACAGTATGCATTTCAACCCATGGTCTCCATGAACAATGATTATTTACCTGGCAATTGGCCAATCGAAGTCAATGGATTAGAACAGGATAAAAACAATGTAGCATGGGGTTTAGGTTTTGGATTACAAACCGATAAGCAATGTGGGTGCGGTCTTATTAAAATGACAACCGATCCAAGCCAATCTTCATTTGATTGTATCGAAGGCTTATTGGATGATAGAAATGCGGTCATTTTATTTAATGATGCGCTTTTTTATGCAGATCAAACCAGTCGAACGGTTAGTAGGATTGAATTGACTGAGAGTAATCAGGATGATTTTAACAGGCTGAAAACAAAATGTACCGAGTCCTATAAATTAGCCCAAGGGGATGAATTAAAATGGATTACCGCTGTAACAGGCCATATCCATCGTGCAAGCAGAGCCTATCATTCCGGTGATATGAATGAATACAGAGCGTGGGTGGCAATGAATTTAGAAGATAAGTCGGCTGTAGTTTATTTTGCCAATTCACATAATGGACATATTCTAGCAGATTCAATCATCTCTCCAGAAGTAGAGATAGGTAACGTATTTAATTACTTTTTTCAAACCTATGGATTTGCAAGGAGTTTTGATGAGCTAGGAGGGATAACTAATTTTCATGGGGTAAACCCCAGTAGCTTAAAGAAAACTTCGGCTAAAATTGAAGAAAAACCAGATACACCAAAAGAATTAGCAAAAGGAACTACTGTGAGTGAAGAATCAGAACGACTCACTGCCTCTTTACCCAAAGCAAAAACGTTAACTTTAGGATTTTTGACACCGGAAAAGAGCAAAGAAAAAAATCAACAGGATAGTTATTGTGGATTTAAATCAGGGTTTCTCATAGGTAAGTCTTTTTAAACTAATTGCTTCGTGCCTTGGGGGGTAGCTTTGAGGTTACGAAGAAACTAAGATTAGGAATATAGAAAAGGTCGAGCAGACGGATTTAAATAAAAGCGTTATTACTTTGAGATGACACCATACCTATAAGGGAGTATACGGTGATGGATGATAAAATTTGTGAGCATTGCTATCCTGAAAAACGCTGTCATGTTAGAAGGAAAATTTTTAGTTTATTCGATTATTTTATATTCAATCCATTTATCTATGCTTTATCTAAAGCGTTTCTCCTCTCAGAGCAAGATTTTTTACGTTTTGATAATCTATTAAATAGGACGTCCATTACTATTTTTCAAAAATTAAAATTATTTACCAAAACCAATATCATTGATAGGAACCAATTTAATAATAGTGTACTTGCATTATGGGATGAGGCGCAACGAAGGGGATTAGAACTGTATAATTTTAAAGAGTCCCAATTACATACGTTGTATTTTATGTTGGTATTCAATAACAAAAAATATTATTTTACGCAAACCCCTATTTCTCTTCTTTATCAAAAAAATACGTACTTTGATGAGGATACCAAATACGATAATAAATGGATTCTCAAAAAGAAATTATTAAACCAAAAAATCCCCTGTCCCGTAGGAAAGGTTTTTATTTCCAGTAAAAGCGCTTATCAATATGGCATTGAATTAGGATTCCCTCTTGCTGTGAAACCCGTATCCGAATCGCTAAGTATTCATGCCTTGTGTACTATTCAAACGCCAAATGAATTAAAAGAGGCAATTAAAATAGTAAAACAAGTTGATTTTCGTGTATTGGTTGAACAACATATTCCTGGCAATGTTTATCGGTCATTAATTATTGATGACTCATTAGTCGCTTGTGTGATGCGACTGCCTGGAAGCGTGATCGGTGATGGTCTCAGTACTTTGGCTGAATTAATCGATAAAAAGAATAAAGCTGCAGGTGGTAGTGATTCACGCAAAATTAATCTCAATAGTTATTTGAAGAAAATACTAGAGGCTCAGGGAGTTGCATTTAACACAGTAATAAACAAAGGACAACAAATCTTTATTTCAAAAAAAGTGACTATAGGTAGTGGTGCAAAAATTAGTAATGTTATTGATCTGATCCATCCAGAGAATAAACTGTTATTGGAACGAGTACATAAAGTACTCAATATACCCCTTACGGGTCTTGATTTTATTTGTCAGGATATTTCTCTTCCATGGCATAAGCAACAATTTGGCATTATTGAAAATAATAGCTTTCCCTATATCGACTTGCATCTTAATCCCTCTGATGGAACGCGAATCAATGTGCCAAGTATCATTTGGGACTATGTATTAAATGTTTTAGGTCAAAGAGAATGCGATGGCTCGATTAAAATAGATTAAAATCGGCTAACGTTCTCTTGTTTATTCACTTTTTTAAAAATTGTTCTGTGCTGTGAATGGTATAAACAATTAGATGATTATTAATAGAGCAACGCACAATATCCAAATTATTGTACTTGTTATATAAGGGTATTGATAACCCTTATAGTTTTTCTTTCGAGTAAAAAAATCAATAATTAGCACAGGGACAACAGAAAAAAACGTTAATAAGATGACTAATGCTACGGATTCTGCACCTTGCTGAAAAGGCATAATCCTTATCAAAAAGGCCAGTGTATCGTGCAAAAATTGATGTAGATAAAAGATTACCCCAACAAACAAAAAATCAAAAGTATAGATAAACCAAGAAGCAGCAAACAGTGGTAGAAGTAATTTAGATCCTTTTATTGCCCATAGCTTCTTGAAGGATTTGCTAAACTCCTCTGAAAAAAGAACCATAACAACACCGAAGAGAACAACTAAAGCAAATAACATTTATCTGATCCTTTTCTCAACTTCGTTCAATGCTTCCTAATGTGTTACCCAGTTGCATTGATAAATCATCATCATCTTCTTCTTAGGAATGTTTTTTTAATACGTTCAACTGCACGACGAATTTTTTGTTCAGGTCGAGCGCTAAATGAATTCCCATTGAAAAAATATTCCTCACCTTCAGGAGATTGCTTAGAAAAAAAGTAATTAAACACACAACACCGAGGGGCGTCACATAAAACCGGATTCACAGCATGCCAAGAGGATCGATTTGTTTCCATCACAAGCAGGCGATTAAAAAGACTAGGAACAACAATGCAATTTTTTATTTCTTTATCCCATAGTTCATAATTTCCACCATTTTCGAGTCGCCAATTAGGGGACACATAATAAAGTACATTTACTGTTCGATAGTGTTTTCTGTCTACAGCATGCGAATTATCCAAATGAGGGTTAAGACGAAATCCTTTGAGTAATGTACTAATTCCACCTGCGTACTCTGATGGATCAGGAATTTGGTTTTTAATCTCGGTTATTTCTTCAATCAAAGCGACAACTCGAGGATCTTGAATTGCAAAATTAATATCTTGCAATAAACTGGATACATCTTTTAGGTGGCTGTATTTTAGTTTTAACTTTCCAGGAATATTTAATAGATGCATGTCACTTGGTTTAGGAAAGTTAGCATATATTTTTTCAGCAATTTCAGTTGGAAGAAGGTTGTCTAGTGTAAAATAACGGGCAACTTTTATAGAATGCTCAAGAAAAAACTGTTGTTTCGACTGTTCTTTAGTTTCGCTTAATCTATCTACAATCAGATCCGTTAATTGATTTCTTGTATTAGTTGCCATTTTTAAATCTTATATTTGTATATTTATTAAAATAATAGTCTATTTTTTATATGGATTTTTTGGGATATAGAAACCAAGATTGAATTCAAATGATGAATAGGACTGTTTAAAGTTCATTTATAAGATATAGAGTATTTACAAAATCCTCTTTGTATTTTAGCTAAACATCTGGGGCTTTTTATGAGATAATCTTTTACAATAAGCTTATGGCGATAATTTTTAACAGTTCGGTTCAGGGTTTTGAATGGTTTTTGATCAGAAATTAATGGCAATAGCCAGAAGTCTTTGTCAATCTTTGACGTTCTTGCCCAATGGAAAACGATACACTTTGATAAAGACCCCTAACCCAGTAGTGGGAAGACATCGGTTGCTACAATTAGCAGCCTATTTTTATTTGAAAGGGGTTCCATGACAACTAAACGAGATAATTTACATAGTGGCAATAATCAACAGTATGATGATATTGAATATGCTATTTATTGTGACGGACTTGAAAAACAATATAAGCAGGCAAAAGAGGACTCTTTATTTGAAGTATTAAAAATACTGGATCTAGATGAAGAGCATTCGGACAACGACTTAATTCAAGCAGTTAATTATTTTAAGAAAAATGATGGCTGTATAGGAAAAGATGCGCCTGTTAATTTTTTGACTGAACGTGAAAAAAGAATACTTAATAAAGATGGTAAGTTTCGTTCGGGTCTCTACTGTATGCTGCTATCAATAAGATTTTCTGAGGCCATTCAGAACAAATCAGTATTTTTACAGCATTCATTAAAATTTGCTTTTGATAAGCCCTAATTCCTGAGGCTTTGTTATCTCTGGTGGAGTATATGGAGGCATGTTTGAGGAGAATGGCCGTAACAGTGAGGCTGGTTAAAGTGCTAGATAGTGGTGAGAGTGGTTTTGTTAAAACCGAGTGCCTTAGAGGCTAATCATAAAGGATATTAATTTTATCTAAACAGATCAGAATGCGTTCCTGTTCTTTCAAAAATAATCGCATCAGATTCTAGTTTGTAAATTAAAAGCCAATCAGGTTCTACATGGCATTCACGGCGATTAGCATAATTACCTGTTAATGCGTGATCTCGATTTTTTGATGGTAATTTTTCTTGGTTTAAAAGTAATTGCATGATCTTAAAAACCTTATTAAGGTCTTTGCCGCGTTTTTTTATAAGTCTAATATCCCTTTCAAATTGGTTCGTGGTTATGGGTTTAAGCATTAGCTTTCCAACTTATCAAACATATCTTTGGCATTCTTATAATAATTAAGATTCTCACCATGATCAGTATGCTCAAATGTTTCTTGGGTTGTTTTATTTGGGATACAGATATCAAAAGGGATCCCATGTACTAATTTAATTTGACGTAAGTAAATTTCAATAGCTTCTGATACTGATAAACCCAATTCATTTAATACGGACTCTACTTCCAGTTTCAATGCTGGTTCTACTCGTGCTCTTACAGTTGCCGTTTTCATTTTTATCTCGAAAAATCATGATGATTTAATTGTAGCACAAAAAGGCCACGTTATAAAAATTTAATGAAAAAAATGATTTGATGCTTTTGGGGTAGATAACGTACCTTATCTACCCCAAATGAGGTAAAATGAAAAAAACACTCATGGAGAATGTCTTGAACGTATTGGATCACCAAAATAGCAAAAATCGAAAGTTTGGGGTAGATAAGGTTTTTTATCCTTTAGATGTTCATTTTGATACCAATTCTTTGTCTGCCTGGTTGTTATTTTATGTTCAGGTTCATGTCAAAGGTGCACCTGATAAAACAGTCCAGGCGAAACAAAAAGACTTATCTAAATTTTTAAATTTTTTTCAGGTCGAAGTAGGACATGACCAGGTAGATAATTGGACACCAGCAGTAAGTAAACAATTTCAACGTTCCTTATGCAATACCATTTCGGAGAAAACCGGAAAAGCATACAAAGCGACTTCCATTAATCGGACAATGGCAACAATTCGTCATGCAGGCCGATGGCTTTATCAACAAAGACCATTAATCGCAGGTGACCCGTTATCCGGGGTTAAGGATTTACAAACTGATGCGCCAGAATGGAATGGCTTAAATTCAAAACAACTTATGCGTTTAAAAGCAGCGTGTGAACAACGAGCCAAAATATGCACCCGAAAAAATCAAAATGCATTACTGGAAACGGCAGTATTTTATGTGTTACTAGGAACAGGCTTACGGGAATCTGAGCTCGTTACTTTAAATGTACACCAGTATCATTCGAAAGGACTTCATTCTGTAGTACGACATAAGAGTAAACGGGTGACTATAAAAATTCCTTTACCTCAAGAAGCTAGGGAACATTTGGAGCATTATTTAAAAAGCCGCGTTTCAGAACCTGACGAACCATTATTTATTAATAGGGCTGGGAATCGTATTAATACTCGGAATATTTTTAGAATATGTCAGCGTGTCTTAAAACAAGTGTTAGCACTATTACCAGAGAACGAGCGATTTGAATTTACACCCCATAAGCTCCGGCATACTTTCTTGAAGAAAGTGACTGATAAACATGGAGTGCATTTTGCACAGGAGCTTAGTGGGAATGTGTCCATTAAGGAAATTTTTCGTTATGCAAAACCCAGTCAAGAAGAGATGCAGTCGACCATAGAAGAATTATTTGAAAGTTAGGAAGCCGAGAGAGTCTATCAATAGGTTTTAGACTATGTGATTTGGTTCTATCAAATTATACAATCGGCATCTTTTGATAGCTAAAAGTGTAGGTGCTTCAAGATCACGATAGGCATCACAAGGGTGTACTCTAGTGAGAGTAATGAATTTATTGCAATGTAAGTAAATGTCTTATATACTAAATGTAAGACATTTACTTACATTGCTGAGGTATTTATGGCTCGCACAATGACTGTTGATTTGGGTAGTGAACTTCGTGATTATGTTCAGTTTCTTGTTGATTCAGGAGATTATAGAAGTAATAGTGAAGTATTAAGAGAATCGCTGCGCCTGCTTCGTGAAAAACAAGCGGCTTCAAAGCTTGAACAGTTGCGTCATCTTATCGATGAAGGGGAGGGGAGCGGCGATCCATTAATGTGGAACGCGGAAGAATTTCTTGAGCGAATGAAGAAAGCCCCTCATGCTAAATAAAACATATCGCCTTTATCCAAAGGCTATAGAGGATCTTGAGTCAATCTATTTATACAGTACGCGCGAATTTGGTATAAAAAGAACAGAAGATTATATTTTGGCAATTGAAACAAGCTTCCAATACCTTGCAGATGATCCACTTATTTCTCGAACATGTGATTATGTCCGTCAGGATTTGAGGGCTTTCAATGTTGGTTCTCATGTTGTTTTTTTCAAAATGACCCATTATGGTATTGCAGTTATTCGGGTGTTGCATCAATCTATGGATTTTAATAGACACCTTTAATTGCTCTTGTAGGGGGTTGAGGTCCAATGGTACGAAAACGTACGCTAAGGAAAATCCATATTTTCTGATAAGTTATTGAATG
>NZ_LNYY01000001.1 GCF_001468005.1 Legionella steelei | reverse complement strand
CAAGAGATAGCAAAGGTGAGGTTAGGTTCTAAACCTTAGCGTACGTTTTCGTACCACTGGACCTCAAACCCCTAGTATAAAAATATTTAATGACTTTTTGGAACTACGCTTTATGGATGCTGGATTTAGTGATTATATCATTTATGTAGATGAAAGTGGCGATCATAGTTTGGAATCAATTGATCCCAATTACCCTGTTTTCGTTTTGGCTTTTTGTATTTTTAATAAACGGGATTATGCTCATACTGTTAGTTCCGCTATAAAAAAATTTAAATTTAATTATTTTGGTCATGATATGGTTTTATTACATGAACATGATATTCGCAAGGCCAAAAAAGAATTTGTTATTTTAGTAAATGAAGAAACCCGCCATACTTTTATGGACGATCTCAATGAGCTTATAAATGACGCTCCATTTACTGTTATTAGTATGGTTATTGAAAAAAAATCTCTTAAAAATAAGTATGCAGATCCAGCAAATCCTTATCATTTAGCACTGGGTTTTGGATTGGAGCGAATTTATACTTTTTTAAAGGAAAAACAACAAGGCCAACTTAGAACACATATTATCTTTGAATGTAGAGGCAAAAAAGAAGATAACGATTTAGAACTGGAATTTAGGCGAGTATGCGATGGTTCCAATTATTGGGGAGTGCGATTACCTTTTGATATGATTCTAGCTGATAAAAAAACAAACTCTTGCGGCCTACAACTTGCCGACTTAATTGCTCGCCCAATTGGTCGATATACACTTGATCCAAAACAGGAAAATAGAGCATATCACTTAATCGAGAAAAAATTTTATCGTAATGGGAATGGTAAAAAAGAAGGATGGGGTTTAAAACGTTTCCCTTAAAAAGCGAAAAGCCCCGATCTTCACCGAGGCGTTAACGCCGACCGAGATTCCCCGATCCACTTATCTATTATTATATTCTATTCATGAGAAAAGTCAAATATACTCAGGTGCAAAATGGAAGGGATGAGAAACCAGGGTGTTTGCATTAAAAGGCACCATGACTTGTGATACCTTTCAAGCGTGTCGGGTTGTCTTTCACGTATTCTGAGGTAGTTAATTTAAGATCATTAAAAGATACATCGCTGGGAATAATAATATCTTTCATCTTGCTCCCTCAATAAACTAAGCCATTTCCGCTGAACGTAACTCTCTTTTCTTAATATAAGTATTAAGACCAATATGATTACTATAGCCCAAAAATGTTGCAATTTTCCTGACGGATAACCCTAATGCCAATAACTCTTTAATTTTATCACTATCCTTATCAAATTTACTTTTCTGGATTGTTCCTTTGGGTTTGCCCAATTGAATTCCTTGCATTTTTTTGCTGGCAAGTGCTTCCTTTGTTCTGAGACTTATAAGATCACGTTCAAGCTCAGCAAAGAGTGAAAACAAGGTAATCATCACTTTTGATGTCATGTCATGTTGTTTCATGTCCAAATTTTGCTTAATAGCAATCACCCTCACTTTTTTTTTAATTAACTCATTAACTAATCCTATGACTTCCGCAGTGCTTCGTCCCAATCGACTGAGTTCAGTGACGATAAGTGTATCGGCATCATCTAATACTGAGATCATTTCATCGATGCGGCGCTCTTTGGTGGTTTTTCTACTTGAAATAGTCATCTGGATAAAATCATCCACTTCAAGTTTATTTATTTTGGCGAATTCAAAAATCTCAAGTTTTTGATTGTTCAAATCTTGTTTATCTGTTGAAGCACGAATATATGCAATAGTTTTGGGCATAATTTACTCAAAAAATAGTCCGTTAATGTTTAACCTTAAATAATAGATTTAATTATACATACTAATATAGATTTATAAAGTGTAAGACGATAATAAAACATGTGCATAAAAACGGTCGTTTTGTGATATACAAAATAGACATCAAATTGTATAATTAACCACCTTAAAGGCATTTTAATCCCAGATTCAATTAAATTTGATCTAAATAAGCAAAATAAGACCTATAAAGAAGAGAATGAATACATATGAGTAGTAAATGTGCATTTGAAAAATTTAAGATCATTCAACCATATTTGGAAGATAAAACAACTTTGGCTTCTATAGCAAAAGAGACTCGTATTTCGATTAGAAGTTTACACAGATGGCTCAACCAATTTAAGAAAAATGGTTTAGACGGATTAAAATTAAAAGTTCGTGATGATAAAGGAAGTTATCGAGAGCTGTCAGAAGGCTTGGTGCAAATTATCGAGGGGCTGGCGCTACAAAAACCAAAACGTACTGTTGCCGCAATTCATAGACAAATAGTTCGCCATACACAGGACAACGGATTGTCCATACCCAGTTATGCTGTTGTTTCAAAAGTTATTAATAATATTTCTCCAGATCTAATCAGCCTCGCCCATGAAGGAATAAAACCATATCAACAAAAATACGATCTTCTCTACATCAGAGAAGCATTAAGAGCAAATCAAATATGGCAAGCTGATCATACTTTGCTTGATATCTATATTCTTGATGATCGTGGTGGAATTAAACGTCCTTGGCTTACCATCATAATGGATGATTACAGTAGAGCTATAGCTGGTTATTATTTAAGTTTCAATGCCCCCTCATCACTGCAAACTTCTTTAGCATTTCATCAGGCGATATGGATAAAAAATGAGAGGCAGTGGCTTATTTGTGGCATCCCAGAAATCATGTATACAGATCATGGTTGCGATTTTACTTCGCATCATATCGAAGAGGTTTGTGCATCAATGAAAATCCAGTTAATTTTTTCAACTATTGGTAAACCTTGTGGTCGTGGAAAAATTGAACGTTTTTTTGGAACAATTAACCAGCGAGTACTTCAGGATTTACCCGGGTATGTACAACAAGGTACTCCTGTGAAAAAGAATGAATGCTTATCGCTGGAGAAATTGGAGTTGAAATTAAAGTCTTTTATTTTGGATGCATATAACAATCAGCCACATAGCACAACAAAGATAGCTCCACTCATCAAATGGCAAAGCAATCACTTTTTACCTCAGCTTCCTGAAACACAAGAGGCACTTGATTTGTTATTACTAACAGTAGCAAAACCCAGAAGAGTTCATAGAGATGGTATAAAGTTCCAAGGATTTCGTTATTTTTCTACTACACTGGCGGGCTTTGTTGGTGAGGATGTCATCATCCGTTATAATCCAAGAGATCTCGCAGAGATTCGTGTGTTTCACAAAAATAATTTTTTGTGCCGTGCAATTTCGCAGGATCTAGACACTGATACAATAAGTTTGAAAGAAATTGTCCAAGCGAGAAATGATCGAAGAAAGGAGCTACGAGAGAATATAAAGGATCGCTGCTCAATTGTAGACGCCTTGTTGAAAAATCCCGCAAAAATAACCTCAACTATAGAGGCCACTACCACTATTAAACGAAATAACAAGTCAATACAGGTAGGTATCAAGAGGTACGAACATGAGTGAACAATCTGCTATTGAAAATATATTTTTAGAAACAAAAGGGTATAGAAGATTTGAGGAGTTTTGCGATGCTTGCATCGAATACAAATATATAGGGATATGTTATGGCTCACCCGGCGTTGGAAAAACGCAATCCGCAGAATATTACAGTAAGCATAATTTAATTTTGTCCGCGAACCCGAATGGATACGCAATTGAAGACAATATTCATATACCTACCGAACTTAGTAACTGCGCTACTCTATTTTATACACCTATCGCCCCACTATCTTCTCTTCAAATGTTGAATACCTTAAATCAAGATATTTGTAATTTTGATCGGGTAGTTCATGCCGCACAGACAAATAAGAGAATCAATGAGCAGACCCAATTAAATCAAGAGGAAAAAGAGCATTTTATCAAAACGTTAAAATTATCATCTAAGAATTATTGCAAACTAATTATTATTGATGAAACGGAACGACTTAATTTGGCCTCACTTGAATTATTACGATCATTATATGACCGTAAAGGAATTGCCATCGTATTTATTGGCATGCCTGGCTTAGAAAAAAGATTATCAAGATATCCTCAACTCTATTCGCGGATAGGTTTTTCTCATGAATACAAACCCCTTTCCAAGGAAGAGATGCTGTTTACGTTGGAACATAACTGGCAGAAATTGGGACTTAACTTAAAATCTAATGAGTTCTCTGATCATGAGGCGATGGCCTCTATTATGCGCATAACCAATGGTAATTTTCGATTATTAAATCGCTTATTTATGCAAATTGATCGACTGTTAAGGTTAAATCAATTGCAACATATCACTAACGAGGTGGTTTTGGCAGCAAGAGAATGTTTGTTAATTGGTAATACTTAATCTGTTTTAATTCGAGGATTATATGACAAAAAAAGATAAAGCAAAAATTTTGAGTGAAGCAGAATTTGAGCAATTGCTCGTTGCAGCAAAAATTGGATCTTCTAGTATTCGCAATGTTGCTCTTGTATATTGTTCGTTTGGATTAGGGTTGCGCGTAAAAGAAATCGCATCGCTTACCATTAAGGATGTTGCCAACAGTCAATACAGACTTCGTGATGAAATTTGCCTTAAACGCTCAATAACAGTGGGAAAAAAACAACACCACGTTTATCTCACCAATAAAAAAGTGTATTCAGCACTCACCGATCATTTAAAAAACATGGAGGGTGTCGGACTTAATAAGCCTTTATTTCAAACGCAGCGGAAAAAAGAATTTACTCCATGTACGCTGCAAAAATGGTTTAGGTCGCTCTACGATAAGGCAGGAATTTATGGTGCAAGCTCTCATTCTGGACGCCGTACTTTCATTACTCGATTAATTGAACAAGGTGTTAATATCAAATCTGTATCTCACTTAGCAGGGCATGCCAGCACAATTACCACCTCTATTTATATAGAAAATAAGCCTGACTGTTTAAAAGAACTTGCTAAACTGGCAGTATTTTGATGCTTACATAATCCATCATTAAACATGTCACTTTCATGCCATTTAAAGTTTAAATTTTCCTGCCAAATAAAGATAAAACTTACAGATAACCCTTGTAAACACTGAAGAGGTCTTATAATGTACCTTTCAAGACCTCTTTGGTGTTGGTTCATTTTGGTGAGGTTCATGGTTATTTGCAGTATAGCTACTCTCTATAATTACAATGTAAATACGTGGCTAGATGATTTAGGTTTAATCAGTTAATGTTAGTTGGCAATTTATTGGCTTAATCAAGTTGAAGGATAAAAAATGAACGTGGAAAAAAAAGAAATTTTTCACTATTGGATGAGCATTGGCTTTTGATTAAGCCGTTTCCGCCCCAGATTCAACGGATTAATAGAAATGTATGTGAAGTGGAGCAGTTGATTGTTTCATTAAAAGAGCTAATTATAAATAGGTTCGGTGCAGAGAAAACTCAAAAGGAATGAGCATGGACAAATTGATGCTTTGTAGGGTTGAATATTTAGGACGAATGATTTTATGTTGCTCACAACACTCAAGGAGTTCATCGAAAACAAATTTTGGCTGCAAATCACGGGCCCAAGTCTTGGGTTGCCTCCTCAGATGGTGGCCTTACTTTTAAGCCCTATAGCAACAGAACTCCCTGAAATTATGACTGCCGTAATATGGGCTCGCCAGGGAAAACAAATACTGGCTCTTGCCAATATCAGTGGGGCAATGATGATTCAAGCTACTGTACCTAGTGCGTTAGGAATTTTTTTCACCCCATGGATTCTTGATAATGCTTCAATATGGGGAGCAGTCATAACCATAGTATCTATTTTAGGTTTATACCTCCTGTTACGAAAAAGCGCTTTAACTGGTCTTCGGTTATCATATTTTGGACTATTTTATGTTGTATTTGCTGTTGGATTCTATTTTATTTGAAAATCCAACTTAGTCAGACTTAAATCGGTTGGCTTCCCAAGCCCCTTACTATAGGGGATGACTCTTATCTATCTAATCAAAAAATAAAATATGCTAAACTGTATAAGAAATATATTGAATTATTCTTTAATGGGGAAATGAATAACTACAGTTATCTGTTAAAGAGAACAAAGGGATAAAATGAAACACATCAAATATGGATTTGGAAAAAAAGTATCGTACTCCTTTGATCTTGCAATTGAGAAAGTTACAATGGAATTGCAAAAAGAAGGGTTTGGAGTTCTTACAAAAATTGATGTGTCCGAAACGCTGAAAAAAAAGTTAGATCAAGATATGCCCCCTTATCAGATTCTAGGTGCATGTAATCCACAATTCGCCCATCATGCATTAGAGAAGGAGCCGTCTATTGGATTGCTGCTACCCTGTAATGTAGTAGTACGACAGGATAATTCAGCCAATGTATTTGTTGAATTTATGGATCCACAAGTAGTATTAGAATTAGTCGGCAATCCTGAAATCAATCAGGTTGCTAGCGAAGTAAAAAGTCGACTGGAACGAGTACTAAGCGCTCTGTAAATACGTATCTTTATTAAAGAAAATTTCTTGTAATAGGGCTAACGGCATAATGGAAATCCAGTGTTCAACAAATGATAATTGGATCATCGATATCGTATGTTTTATGATGAAAAAACGAGATGAAATCAAAGGTCAGCAATTACACGTTTGCCAGAAGGGCACGACCAATAAACCTAGCAGAAGCAGGCAAATTACTCAAAGGTTGTCACTATTTAGTAAAGTCTTTTCTGATGAATGCTAGTATCTTCTGAAGTGGCTTATTCTTTGATTCATCAAGTGACTTCAATGGTTTATTTGACTGCAAAAAATAAATGAAACCTAAATCAATAATATGTTTTTATTTAATCAACTCACCAGTTAAAGAATTAATCTTTTAGTATTAATAGATATATAGAAATTATAAAGGAACGTGTTATGACAAAACCTACAAACGTAACCACGTTTTTAGTTGCTGGGCTTGATTGTCCAACTGAAGAGCAAATGATACGTAGTCAACTCCAAGCCATTCCTGAAATTGAAAAAATGGATTTCAATTTCATTGGTGAAGAAGTCACTATTTATCATTATCTGGATAGCATTGAGTCACTTAAAGCACAAATAGAAACATTAGGAATGCGTGTCAGTATCAAAAGCAGTATTAGCAACAGCAACGCTGCAAAAACAGGATATGATAATTCCTGGCTATGGATTACGACAGCAGGGATGTTGGCCCTTATCTCCGAGGGAATGGCTTATTTATACCAAATAGAGCAATCCCTTTGGGTAGGGGTAATGGCTTTAGCAGCGATAGTAATCAGTGGACCAACAGTATTTAAGAAAGGTTTGTTTGCTTTACGTTCTAAAATTCTGAACATTAACAGCTTAATGTTCATTGCAATTACAGGGGCAATACTCATTGGCGAATGGCCGGAAGCGGCGATGGTGACCGTTCTTTTTGCATTGGCAGAACGAATTGAGCGCTATTCATTAGACAAAGCGCGATTAGCCATTCGAAGCCTAATGCAAATTGCACCAGATGAAGCAACTGTTAAAACAGCTAAGGGCACATGGAAAAAATTACCTGTTGAGGGCATAAAACCTGGTACTATTATCCGAGTTAAACCTGGTGAGCGCATTCCGTTAGATGGTATTGTTGTCTCTGGACAAAGTAGTGTCAATCAGGCGCCCATAACGGGTGAGTCAATGCCCATAAGTAAACAAGTTGGCGACAGTGTTTTTGCTGGAACACTCAATGAGCGTGGCTCGCTTGAATTAAAAGTAAGCAAAGAATCCGGCGATACTCTATTAGCAAAAATTGGTAAAGCAATAGAGCAAGCACAAGCTGAGCGCGCGCCAACCCAACGATTTGTTGATCAATTTGCCAAGTATTATACGCCTATTATGGTATTAATCGCTGTGGCAGTTGCGTTAATTCCGCCACTTCTATTGGGGTATCCATTTTACGAATGGATCTATAAAGCCCTTACTTTACTCGTGATTGCTTGCCCCTGCGCGCTGGTAATATCAACCCCGGTTACGGTAGTCAGTGGATTGTCTGCGGCAGCACATTACGGTCTTCTTATAAAAGGAGGAAGTTATTTGGAAATGGGTTATCAGTTAAAGCTCATTGCTCTGGATAAAACAGGAACTCTTACAGAAGGAAAACCTGTAGTCACCGATTTTATAGACTATCAAAACACACATAAAAGAAGCGATTTATTGCTCTTAGCTGCAAGTCTCGACAGTCATTCTGAACATCCTGTTGCCCATGCATTGGTTGAATACTGGCACCAGGAGCAGCCGATGAGCACTTTATCAACTGTAAGTAAATTTGAAGCCCTTCCTGGTCGTGGGGTTATGGGGATTATTAATAACGAACCGTACTATGTAGGGAACCATCAACTAGCAGAAGATAATAGAGTTTGTAATTCTGATGTCGAAAAACAGCTGGAACAGTTAGAGAAAGAAGGAAAAACAACTGTTATTTTAAGTACTACTAAAGCTGTGTTAGCCATTTTTGCCGTAGCTGATACGCTTCGCCCAACAAGCCAATTAGCTATTCTATCGTTGCATCAACGGGGTATCAAAACAGTAATGTTAACTGGAGATAATGCCGTTACCGCTGCAGCCATTGCCAATGAAGTGGGTATTGATGAAGTCAATGCTAATGTCTTACCTACAGAGAAACTTAATGCCATGAATGCATTACTGGCTAGTTACCACTCTGTTGGTATGGTAGGAGATGGAATCAATGATGCGCCAGCTCTTGCAAAAGCCACTATTAGTTTTGCTATGGGCAAGGGAACTGGTACCGCCTTGGAAACCGCTGATGTGGCTCTCATGAATGATGATTTAGCGATGCTGCCTTTATTTATTGATTTAAGCCGCAAAACAGCAAGAGTGCTTCGGCAAAATATTAGTTTATCACTCGCAATCAAATTTGTTTTTTTTATTATGGCATTGGTTGGTTTAGCTACCTTATGGATGGCCGTATTTGCAGACATGGGGGCTAGTCTTATTGTTGTTGCTAATGGCTTACGATTACTTAAATTTAAAAATAAAAATATGGGTATGGCCGATCGTTGAATTGAATAATCAATTAATAATAATTGGGAGGTTGATTATTCACATGATACGCCACCTGCGAAATTTGACATGTCCGCGCTGTGGATTAGCTCAGTAAGGCCATACCGAGGGACACTTACCAATTCCACTCGACCATTAAAAGGTTATATCCTGTTGGCAACATTTTAATATGTTGGTACATTTACATTTTGCAAATCAGAAAAACTTATTGATATTCAATTGGTTGTGAAATTACTGTTAGAGGATGAAACCATCAATGCTCGCTTTATAAGCCTTGCTGAATAAGGGTTATAAGGCTTGATGCTGATAAACCAGCGCTATATGGAATTAACCCCTATATCCTCCTGCCTTACTAAATTTTATATTGGATTCATGAAAAAAACCCCATGTCTATAGAGGGTGTGGCAGAGAGATTAGGATATAAATCATCATCCTGTCTACTCAAGCCCTATGATGAACGCATGCGTAAAGCAATTATAATTTTAAATAATCTGAAAATTCGTAGAACTAATCCTTTCTTTGATGATTTATATGGCATTTTTTTCGATGGAGCAACGCCAAGAAGGTTGTCTGGTATTTATCATGCCGCTTTAAGAGTAATAAAGTGAGCTGGGTGAAATGTATTCGCTCCATTATCTTAGCGCAAAAAATTAAGTACAATTATACTTGGGTTCATGCAAGGATAAAAATGAAAAAGGAACAACAAAATTTTGTATTAATGGACGAGCATTGGCTTTTTTTTGACGTGCTTCATGGTTATGAAGGGTGCGAAGCATTGAGGGCCGAAGCAGACAAATTAGGGGCATCAATAAAAAAAGCCATTATAAATAGGTTGGAAATAGAGAAAACGCAGAAAGAATAAATTTTTCTAAGCTCTATAAACTTCAAAAGCAACTATAAGATTGATTTTCCAACAGTATTTCTGCAAATATCGCTTTTTTTATAGGGGAGGGATGAGCAATTCTACGTTGCAGTGCCAATAAGTCCAATAGTTTATACTACTGGACTGTTTACAATTATTTGAAAATTAAGTATTATTGATATCTAATTTGGTAATTAAACTTTTTGCAACACCCGCTGCAGAAAGTTTTTGAAATTAAGTTATCGTAGTCGTATAACTTTCGCTCACGACAGTGAGCAAAAATTTTGTGCTTGGAAGACAAATTGAATTGTAATCGATTAGTCAACCCAACAAAGGAACCAAGTATGTCAAAAGAAATAACTTTTCATCTCGATCATGATTATAAGTCATTTTTAAGTGCGCTTAAAACTCAAATAAAGTCCTCACAATTCCGTGCAGCACTGGCTGTAAATCAAGAAGTTATCAACCACTATTGGTACATTGGCAAACAAATAATTGAAAAACAGAAGCAAAAATCTTGGGGAACGGGCTTTATTGAAACATTATCTCGAGATCTACAGAATTTATTTCCTGAAACCCGGGGTTATTCGGTAGCAAACATTCGGCGAATGAGACGTCTTGCGGAGGAATATCCCGATTTAAATGAAATTCGCGCACAAGCTGTGCGCGAATTACCTTGGGGGCATATTGTTGTTTTAATACAAAGAGTTACTGATGTCATCATGCGTGATTGGTATGTAAGTCAAACCATTGAAAATGGTTGGTCTCGCTCAACACTTGAAAAAAATATTAATCAAAATTTATATCAATCTCAAGCTTTACCCTCCAGTAAAGCATCTAATTTTATACACCGATTACCCGCGGCGCAATCATCACTTGCGCAAGAAGTACTTAAAAGTCCATATAATTTTGATTTTTTAGGTCTTCATGATGATGCACTTGAACGTGAAATTGAGCACGCTTCTATTGCACATATTACCAAGTTTTTATTAGAGCTGGGCAAGGGTTTCGCATTTGTTGGCAGCCAATATCCAATGGAAATTGATGGCGAAACGTATTTCCTAGATATGCTCTTTTATCATTTAAAACTTAGGGCATTCATTGTTATAGAATGGAAGGCGGTTCGCTTCAAACCAGAACATGCTGGGCAATTAAATTTTTATCTCAACTTGGTTGATCAGTATCTTAAAACAGAACAAGATAATCCTACCATAGGTTTATTGCTTTGCAAATCAAGAAGCAAAGTCATTGCGGAATATGCTCTAAAAGGCATAGAAAAACCAATAGGCGTTTCTGAATATCAACTAACAAAAGCAATTCCTGAAAACTTAAAATCAAACCTGCCAAGCATTGCGGAACTTGAAGCAGAATTCAGTGAAGAAAATATTAATGATAGCGCGCATTCGAAGACGTAAATAATCTATTAATCCATTTCAAAATTAGAGTGTGACCATGGCAAATATTCCTATACCACAACCATTAATAGATACCTGCCAACAACTTAAAGAAAAAAATTGGCAAACATTTATACCTCCATCTTTTGCGCCGTATGACTTAATTTTTTGTCTCGATTTTTTAAAACAATATGATAATAATAATGCCACATTTGAATCGTATCGTCGAGAAGTCGAACGATTAATTCAATGGGCCTGGCTAATTGAGAAAAAATCACTGCTCGATTTAAAACGACAAGACATAGAAAACTACATTCAATTTTGTCTTGCTCCTCCCAAATCATGGATTGGCTTTAAAAAGGTATCACGTTTTATTAAGCGCAATGATGAGCGCGTTCCCAATCCAGAATGGCGTCCTTTTGTTGTCACTATCAGCAAAGCGTCCCATAAAAATGGATTGAAACCAGATAAACAAGATTATCAGCTATCACAAAAAGCAATTCGTGAGATTTTTACAGTACTCAGCAGTTTTTATAATTACTTGGCTTTAGAGGAAAAAGTATCGCTGAACCCTATTACCCTCATCAAGCAAAAAAACAAATACACCCAAAAACATCAGCATCAGGCACAAGTGATGCGATTGAGTGAAAAACAATGGCAAACATGTCTTGATACGGTGAAAGAAATGGCAATCAATGCACCAGACAAATACGAGCGTACCCTATTTATTATTTCCGCGCTGTATTTATTGTACTTACGCATATCTGAATTATGCGCAAGTGACCGTTGGACACCTGAAATGGGTCACTTTTACAAAGATAGTCAAAATTGCTGGTGGTTTAAAACAGTAGGGAAAGGTAACAAAATGCGTGATATTGCAGTATCTGATGACATGCTTTACGCACTCAAGAGATATCGTATCAGTATGCAGTTAACCCCACTTCCCTCGATCAATGATCGAACCCCGCTGTTGCCGAAAGAAAAAGGTATCGGTGGAATGAAGAGTTCAAGGCATATTCGTCGTTTAGTCCAAGATTGTTTTGATAAAACAATGCAAACTTTAAGGAAAACAGGGTTTGCAACAGAAGCAGATAGTTTTGAATCTGCAACTGTACATTGGTTAAGGCATACTGGCATTTCAGATGATATTAATATACGCGGACGGCCTGTTGCACATGTTCGTGATGATGCAGGCCACAGTTCAAGCGCTATTACTGATCGATACAACGATATTGAGCTCATTAAACGACATCAATCTGCCAAGAATAAAAAACTAATACCGAAAGAAAACTAAGTGTCAGAGCCTATGAAGGGGTTTAAAGTTCAATGGTACGAAAACTTACGCCCAGATAATTCGGGATAGTCTTTAATTAAATTTATGATAAGGTTAACATCACATTTTTTTGCATAAATTGCATTAAGCATTTAACATATTTCTATTGCCCATTAAGGACTGTGGTTCTTTTTGAAAAGTCCAAATCAAACCTAATAAAATAATCCCCATCCAAGTTATTGATTTGATCCATGAAGCATAATAATAAAGCTGTATGAATTGTTTAGGCTGATTTAGATGGGGAATTACATTAGGGGCTGAAAATAAACTGATATTATTACTTATAATAATTGGTGCTGTAAAAAGGAAAAACCCTTTTAAAATAAACTCATAATTCTTCATTTTAACAGAAGAAAGGATAATCAAAACAAGTGTAGGCCCTAGTAGCAACGCAAACCTTGGCCAGTAAAAAATATGGGTTATTGGGGTAAATAAATCGCCATAAGAGGAAAATACCCCTGATTTTAAAGAGGTTTCAAAAGAAAGCGACAAATAAGACAGAACCAGCAGTAAAAACGATAAGTAGTATATTGGTGTTTTTAGATTTATGCGCATTATAACAGTTCCTTTTTTTGATCATGATGTGAGCCGTGCTTTAGCACATCGCTTATTCTTTAGGGTATAATGCTCTTCCAGAAACGGTTGCTATTGCTTCTATAGGAATCGCATGTTCCTCATCATTAGAACAATTTAAGCTGATGATGTTAGCTATAGCAGTTGTTGTATCATAATCAGGCCTAATATGTGTATCTGACGAGGCGATACATGATGTATTTCCAATGAATAATTTAAAACGTCCTCGGCTCAGTTTTTCTGAGACGTCAAACGGTTCTAGCGTAACTCCTGATAACACTGCCCCAGGGGAAATTGTTTTTTCCTTGTGAGCTGTATCAGATGGAAGCTTAAATTTTTTTGTTACTATAATATGCGCTGTTTTACCTGCTTCAACATAAATTCTATTGGGTTTTTCTGATGAAATCGAATGGGTATTTTTTTCTTTGTTTTTTATTAAAAGGAGTTCAGGAGGCATTGGGCCGATAATTTTTAGTTCTGGTGAAGCCCAATAGATGGCTTTATTATTATCCAAAAGTTTGTAAGGCAAAAACACCACGTCATGTTCCCCCATATTCCAAAAAACACCACAAAATAGATGCTTATCACCTACTGTAGAGCGTTTTAACAAATTACCTTTGCTGTCTGTAAAGCGATTGCAATAATGGTTATTTTGGTTCTTTGGCACTTTTAATGGTGAATACGATAATTGAATTTCGCCATTGGCACCCATAAAAAACAATTGTCGCGAAGCAGTTGCATAAAAATCATAACTTAATTTAGCGATGAATGGAGATAGGAACAATACCAAGATTCCTAGCTTTATACCCAAACGCTGCGATGATTTTTCATTGAAAATAGAAAATAGAATGCACCACGTAAGCACAAGCCCCAGCAAAATGATAAAGCCGTTGGTAAATGTTAAGAACACTATCAATACTCTCTTGTAAAAATTATCTATGCAAATGGTTGCTATTTTAGCATATTATTTTTATAGCATTTAATCTTATTAATTAACTCATTTTTATTGAGCGTATCTATTTTATGCTTGATACTCTCAGGATTATGTCCTTGATCGAGCAATTGTTTAGCCCATAACATAAACACATCATCTTCGGTGAGAATCTTAAAAAGAATATCGTTTTTTTCATCGAGCAATACTTCAACTGCACAGGCCACCAACCATTTTGAGGGTGTTGTTTCTCCGCCAGCCATGCCCTTAATAGCCATAGGAGAATAGCTTTTATCTTTATCAAATAAGGTTATCGCTTTGTGGTGCAATTTCTCAGAACGATTAACAACGGCTTGTAATTCTGAAAAAATAGATTTTATTTGATTACTAAAATCCTGCTTTTTATATTCGGCAAGGTTTACTTGCTTCAGTAAAGTTAAAGCCTGTTCTTTGCTGGAACCTGAAAGCTTCCCTACTGCAATTTTAATTTGCTGTATCATACTGCTAACCATAGGTTCAAAGATGTTTAACTCCACTTTTTGCTCGTCACAAATAATTTCAATCTGCTCCAAAACGTCGATAAATTCATAAGGCAGTCGAAAGCGCAAATCGAGCAATGTGCTTGTTGGTGAAGGATGCAAGTGCTGATGAATGGCCTTAAGATTTTGCATGAACTGTTTTAATTCAATCGTTTGATTAATTGAAAGATTATCCCAACCATCGAATAAATCGGGCTCATTCATATGAAAAGAACCATAAATGCTCTTCCCATCCGTTGATTTGACGTAAACCCTTGAGGGTCTACGCAAATTTTGTTTCACTTCGAATCGCAATAATTTTTTCATTAAGAAGCCTCTAATAAAATAAGTGATGGATTGTTACAGTATTGCAATGCACAGTCTTTTGCATCGTTTAATCGCGTGTACGTTTTGTTTGTTGCCAAATCGATGTAGTATTTTTTACCAGATTGTTTGTAATCGTATTTAGAACGAAATGCAAACAAGGACGTATTGATGAATCCTCCCAATAAATAGGTTCTCATTACTGGGGTTATTGCTGTTGTATCCTGTTTTGTTGCATCAAAATACCGACCTAATAAATGGTGTTCATTTAATTCATAAAGGTTTTTTAGTTTTTGTAATCGATAGCCATGATAATGCATGAAATAAGGAACACCGGAAATATTTATTTTTCTGGCACGCGTAGTGTACTGACTATAGTAAGTTGCTCTTCGCAAAGAATAATAAGGTTTAAAAGCACGCAATACAGGCACTGTTGCATTTTGTCCGTATAGGTAAACAAGGTTATTAAATTGAGCATCAAGGGCGGCTTTTTGAGTTCGTGCATCCAATAATTTATTTTTTATTGTCTCTAAAGAATAGATCATCGCCTCAACACCCTGTTGATTCATCTCAGGAATATCCTCCAGAGAAAGTTCTACCTGATAATCTAAGCTCTCTAACCGCCTTAGTGCATTGCATAGTTGGGGGTAATGAACAAGAGTATTTAATTCCAGATAAGCGCCTATGGCTTCTTTAATAGACAACCTATTCCAGTAGGAATAAGAAATATTCTGATTTCTGGTAGATGAAGATGTAAGCATTAACGCTCTCAATAAATCGTTTAAAGAAAAGGCCAGCTCAAGTGGTGCATTGGTTTGATTTAGATGAATCATAATTACCTCGTTTTCTTTGATTGTCCTAATGACACTAATTAGTTTATTAACAAGAACCAAATTTGTCAATAAATAAAATCCATAAAAAAGATAAATTAAAAACATCTTTTATATTGTCTGTTTTGTTGTGATATGCCATACTATAGATGTTCACTTAGGAACATAAAAGAAAAAATAAGGAATCACCATGAATCAATACGATGCATTAAAAGTATTAGGTCTTTCTGGCCAAGTATCTCAAGACGATATTAAAAAGGCATATAAAAAAGCCTGCTCCAAATTCCACCCCGATAGAAACCCAGCCGGTCTTGAAATCATGAAGATGATAAATGTGGCCTTTGAGGTATTAAAAAACTTTGATGGCGCTGCTCACGTCACCAGCGATGCGGCTTTGTACGGTGATGAAGTAGCCAATGCGTTAAATCAAATTTGCACTTTAGGCTTAATCATTGAAGTTTGTGGTGCATGGGTTTGGGTTTCAGGGAATACAAAACCTCACAAAGACACTTTAAAGGCAGCAGGATTTAAATGGGCACCCCAGAAAGAATGCTGGTACTTTAGACCTGCAGATGCCATGCGCTCCCGCTCTTTTGGCAAATATTCAATGAATGCGATTAGAGAAAAATATGGCAGTGTGCACGTTTCACAAAAAGAACAAGCACGCCTTGCATAAATAGAAAGCCCTTAAGTGGGCTTTCCTTCGACAAAGCCATTAGATGGAGACACAACAATGATTATTCACTCAAACGAAAATAAACAACACGTAACAACCCCATTAATTAACATTTCCGAACAAGCGAAGCTCCTTGGTTATGCTGTTCCTGTTGCAATCACGCAAGCCGTTTGGAATAAGTATATTGGAAATAGCGATGATCTATACTCTAAATTAAAAAACATTCTTTTAATGTTGGCTCATTCCATTCATAAATCACCTAAAAGATCCGTTATTCATTTTAGGTTATTTCCTATGCCTGGTTATGGCATCGCACTAAAAACAACATTTGCCTTATTAAAAGCCAAGATATTACGTGATGGCGATAGCAATCCAAAAGTTGTCATTATGTTACCAAGAGAGCAGTGAAATAGTACGCCATTCTGTAGATAATACCCTCTTTGCTGTCTCACCTAGATGGCAAAGAATTTATTTAAAAAAATATATAAAAAAGATCTCTTTTATTGACTTTTTATATAGATTTTGTCATACTGTAGTTGTTCACTTAGGAACATAATAGATAGAATAAGGAATAAATCATGATTAAACACCCTCTTCAAATCGGTTCCATCCTCTATGCTTCTTGGGGTTACGAGCAAACTAACATTGATTTTTATCAGGTCATTGATCTAATTGGAACTTCCACTGTGGTACTCAGAGAAATTGCACAAGAAAAAATCACTGAACGAAACGATGCTTTTTGCGGAAAAACAAAAGCCAAACCTAATTGTTTTATTGATGAACCATTTAGAAAAAGAGCAAACGAGCAAGGCAGAGTACGCATGAATTCCTTCTCTCATGCAAGTCTTTGGGATGGCACTCCTCTTTATTATTCCTCTTATCATTAATATTTACGCTCCCTGCATGACTAGGGAGTTACCACTAATTAACTGTTTAATAACAAATTGGAGATTTTGATGAGTAATGTACTAACAGCTGTAACAAATAATTTAATACAAGAAATTAGCATCGTTTGGTCTATAGAGGATGTATTGGATGTGAGGCCACTGCTCAGCAAAGAGCAAGCAAGTATCGTATTACAACACATTAAAAAAAATCATGATGCCACCATAGGTATTAATTGGGATGTAATAGAAATTGTTTCAGACGATTTATTCTTAAAGCCGATTAGAGTTATTAAAGAATTTCACTACAAAGGACACGAAATAGAAATTAGTTATCAAGAGTCCGACGAACGCTATACAGCTGATATTCGCATCGATGATTATGATGGCCATACCGTCCAAGGATTTTGTGGTTTAAAAACCGAGTCAGAGGCCGTCTCTGTAGCTCAAGCCTTTATTGATGGGTTGCACTATACCGAGGAAGAAGAGTAATCCAATTAAGTAGGCTAGATTTTTTCTAGCCTATTCACCTATTAGGAGGGAATACAATGGATTATTTAAATTTATGGCACCAGTTAGGGGATGTACCAATAAACGATGAGGATGAAATTGAAGAGGATTTTCTTCATTTTGAAAAAGGAACGAACAAATTCGAACTCTGGAAATGGTTTGATGATAAATTACCTAAAGGAATCGCACATGAGTTATTTAAGAAGTCATAACTATTTAATTACTATAAATAGGCTTTTTGCCCTTACCCTATTCATGGGGGCTTTTTTATCCTTTCCTGCTCATTCAGGGCATTCTAAATCATTTAGAATAGCTCATACCCATGGAAAGACGAAATCACGGCGAATATCGCCTACGGTAAAACACTCTAAATTTTTAACTGGGTTAGCTGCAGGCTCTGTTTTATTCTCGCAAAAGGGACATCCTGTCTCTTACAATGAGCAGGATTTTGAATCACCTGATGGTGAGCTATATAGTGAATACGAGCGCAATAATCAATTATTAGCTCAAGGTGGCTTGCTTCAGGATAAGCAATTAACATTAGAGCGCAGAAATCAACAGATAAAAAACAGGTTAATTGCGTTAGCTGAAAAAAGATACATTAGCGCGTTCACCCTTCAATTGGTTCCACTCAAAGAAAGAGTAATTGAATCAAAAATTGAAAAATCGTATAACCCTAACCAAAAACCGGATATTCAAGTAAAACGCAAACAGCTTCTTTATGAGCTCAGATTTTCAGATGAAAGCCCAAAACCAATAAGTGATTTTGATGTGGTGAATATTAATGAAATGAAACCCAATAACGCACATTTCTATCAATTTACCTATTCAGAAACATGGGGGAATAACGCCATTAAAGTAACGTTGAGAGACAAAAAGGATAAAAAGCTTGTATTAGAATTATCTCACTCCTACTACGTTCCAAATGCAGCAAGAAAAGACCTTTTTGAATCCATGCAAGAAAAATTGGACAGCTACTTCTTATATGTATGGCCGTTTTTATTCATATTATTACTACTGAATTTCTTTTTTATAAAACAAAATTAAACAATAAATTATAACTATAAGGAGTTATATAAATGATGATCGAACTATTAATTGGCATTGTTGTTCTCTTGTTAATCTTTATTTTAACAGGTCTGTTTATTGTCAAACAACAGGAGGTTGCACTCATTGAGCGCTTAGGAAAATATCACTCTATTGCACATGCGGGGCTTAATTTTAAAATACCCTTTATTGATTGGATTGCCGGTAAGTTATCATTACGAATTCAACAATTAGATGTCAAAGTCGAAACCAAGACAAAAGATAATGTGATTGTCCAGATTCAAGTTTCCGTGCAATATCGCATCAAAGATGGCGGAGTTTATGATGCTTACTATAAATTGGAAGATCCTACGCAACAAATTACGGCCTATGTCCTTGATCTAGTCCGCTCTGAAACGCCAACAATGATCTTGGATGATATTTTTGAAAAAAAAGACAGCATTGCTAATGCCGTTAAAAGCCACTTAACCGACACCATGAAAGACTTTGGATTTGAAATTGTCAAAGCATTAGTAACGAACATAGAGTTAGAAGCCAAAGTAAAAAATGCAATGAATGAAATTAACGAACAACAACGATTGCAAGTTGCCGCTCAAGCCAAGGGGGAAGCAGAAAAAATATTGATGGTCAAAAAGGCAGAGGCAGAAGCAGAAAGCAAGCGATTACAAGGTGAAGGAACAGCCAATCAACGAAAAGCAATTATTGATGGGCTAAGCCATTCTGTAGAGGATTTCCAAAAATCCGTACCCGGGGTATCGTCTGCAGATATAATGAACTTGGTATTGATTACTCAATATTTTGATACATTAAAAGAAATAGGATCACATAACAAATCCAGTACGATCTTATTGCCACAGTTACCGAATGATATCGCATCGCAATTGCAGCAAAGTATTATAACTGGCAATGTAGCTAGCGCAGACATAAAAAATTAATAACGGAGTTATTGGGGTTATGCTCTATAACCCCAATAACAAAAGGTATTAGGTGTTTCCATCAAGCGTTATCGAATTTATTCCAACAACCATAAGCCATCTTGTTCCCAATGCTCAGAAAATCCCATTTTTGAAAAGGGTATAGAAGGATGATTTTGCATAAGATGAAACAATTGTTTGCGCCAATGATTGCCTAGCGAGCTGTTTTTTAATAATTCATGAATAATATAAGCCTGTAGATAGAAAGGGCTCTCGTTATGTTCAAAAGATATTGTTATTTCTGAAACCTTGGGTTTATTGACGAAAAACCGATTCCATAAGCGAGAATGGTGAGCACATAAATTTCTGGTATAAGTCAGTGAGCGCATCCACGATTTGATGATCTCACTATATTGCCCAAGAATATCACCAATTTCTTTTCTTACAGTACGATCTTTAATATTGGCATAGAGCTTGGACACTGTACCAAAAGAAATGCATTCCATGACCATCCAGCTTGGCGGGTGTTCTGGATGATGATATTTAGCATAATACGTTTTAATAAAGTCTTCGTGTGAACGTTTCAGGTGCGATTTAATCTCCTCCAAAAACATTTGATGTTGCTCCGCCGAAGAAAATAAACTCATGTTTAGATACCAATGTGCACCATATTTCAAACTCATTGCATTTGATATAGCGGTACGAAAAGAAACTTCTATTCGCTCTAGGGCATCGATAACTAATAAGCGCAGCTCCCTATCAAATGCATACAAATTTAAAAGATCCGAAAATCGTGTGTTGGGTTTAAATTGGTGAGAGCTTGTCGCAGAGCTAATGAGAAAAGGCTTAAAATAAATCATCAAACGATAGTAACCAATGGTCGTCAAATACTGACTAGCTTCTTGTTCATTATCCAGCAACAACCCTTTTTGCCGTAAGTGATGTATTTGTTCTGGTATGGAAAGAGGTGGTTTATTAAAAACCATTTTTGAATGCATAAAATAAATAACCCGCCCTGGTCCGCATTGTTAAGAGGCGTGGCGGGTATGGTTAGTTGTATTATAACCAGATTGCGCTCAAAATCAAATACGGTTGATTGTCATTAATTTAATTTTAACAGAATGTGCAACGTAACTGAATCACAGTACACGCCAATTACCCATAAGAATGTTATAATTAGCCGATCGTTAAAAATCCTCATTTAAAGATTATATTTTGATTTAGAAATTATGGTGATAAGCAATGGATGTATGTGTAAAAGAGTTTTTGATAACACTATATATAGTAGATGGATTAATTACTCTAAGTTATTCCATCCACAGCTTTCTCAAGTTTAAACGCTTAAAAATATATTACAATAATGATTTGCTGCTAAAAAGGCCTGATGTTAAACGCTATTTGATTCTTAAACCTCTCCTTTGGCCATATTTTTTTGTTATCGAAAAAAGCCCCATAGAGCGATTTTCCGAGCTATTTTTTAAACATTATGGTGATGAGAGGTATACTTATTTTAGAAGCCAGGGGCTTAAAAATTTTTTAAATGACCTATTCAAAGGAAAAAATCGTTATAAAAACTATCAAATACACACACTTTGCTGGCCAATTGACAAAAACTCTCAAGATTGGATTGAACATGAGAGATTTTTTAAAGGCAATAACTTCTATGCGCATATTATCTATATAAAAATACAGGATGAATACCTTGTGCGAGTCACTTGGGAAAAAGAAAGCACTCCTCACTCTGTTGCATCTATAAGCAGGTTTGAGCTAGATCAAGGTCAAAGGCTTAGCGCGTCCGAATTTAAAACAAGAATGCAACAAATCAATGCCGATGAAGCTAATAAATTACATCTTGGAATGAAATAGCATTCTCATGCAATAACAAAACGTCAATTTATAAGATGTTTTTTGTTGACAAAATTACCGATTTTTGCCATAATGTATTTGTTCACTTAGGAACATAATAGAAAACATTAAGGATCAAAAATGACAACAATCATTACCTCAAAATTAGTGAGTGACAAACAACGCCTTTCTTTTTTACCTAAGCATTTCGGCACCATGATGATAAGAGCCGAACAAGCCGTCTACAATACATTAAAAATGATGTGCTCTTCTTACGAAGGCGGCTATTGGCATTTTTACGAATTGAGCAATCGTGGTTTTTATTTAGCTCCTGACATGGACGAGCCACTCCCCATATATGTGGAAGGCAACGGCTATGATGGTGAAGTGAGCGCAGATGCTGCTGGAATCATTACAACCCTATGTGTTCTTAATCAACTGTGTTGGAAAACTAAATCGGATAAAACAATCCATCAATATTATTTGTTGCGGGATTACATCGAATACCACAAAGAAGCTACTGACATTTACGCCGCAATTGATTAAGCAGATTAAAATAGGCCGTAAACTTAAATTACGGCCTTTACATAAGGGGCGGTTCTATGAATATTATGGAAAAAATTACTCAGGCCATTTTTGAAGATGACGAAGATCCGAACAAACAATCTGAATACTTAATTGAAACCTATTTAAACAGCACCAATCAAATAGAATGTTTATGCGGGTACAGCTTAAAAACCCTAATCGGTAATTGCTCAGCATAATTTTCGGTATTCGTGTTAAGCTTAACGGCTGTTTGTACTTACATTACGTGATATTTAAAGTCCGTACACATTGATTAACACTCTCACCAGCTTGATTGGATTCAAGAGCATGCCTTTTCTGATCTAATAGCTCCAAGCTGGCTTTTTTAGGTATAAATCGTGCTGGTACTATAAAATCAAAAACGTTAATAGAAAGCGTATCTAAAAATGATAACCGAAAATTTCCTTTCTCTTGGGCAATAAGGCTAAATTCCTTCAACGAGATTAGCTCTGGAACTTCAGATGTATCCTCATAGTGCGCATTATAAGAAGAAATAATAAACGCCAACAAAATGATTAAGGGAATTAAATAATAAAATGTGTGTTTAAAAATTATTTTTATATTCATATCCTAATCCAAATACTGCTAATAGAACCATCATTTAATGCGCCGATCAGCAAACCATTACACCACTTACTTTTAATAGTTATTCTCATGCTTGTACTGAGCAACACGAAACGCATAATGGCACTCACGTTGGGTTATTGGTCGATGTGAACGAAGAGCTAATTCTTCGTGAAATAAACCAAGAAATCCACGTTTATAAGCTCTTTTTTCAAATCCACGTATTCCATATTTTCTAGTTAACCAATGATCGATAACGTGGTGACAAGTAGATTCAAAATTACTGAGATCGAATAACCGCAGAAATACAAGCACGACAATGAATAAAAGAATAGTGTTCATATCCATCATACAATGTACTCTGCCCTCTTACTAGATTTTACACAATCGCCATTGCACCGCTGCATTGATTCCAATAGTTTTCTATTTTTATTAGAACTTAAAACACAAAAAATCATTGCAATTGAGTTCATAACAATGCAAATTTTAATAAACATAAATTACCCTTTGGCATTAATTATTGATATTAATTTATTGATTAACTACATACCGTATTAACTGCATTGCAATACAACTTTTAATCAATCATTGAATATTCATCAGAGGCTTTCCATTTTTTATCTTTTGCTAGAATATACAACGCTGATTTTTCAAAAAATGTATCCGTTTTTTTCAGTTTTGCCCATTCACAATAGGCTTGAATTTCCTTATATATATTGGCATCAATTTCAACTCTTATTTTTTCAGTTTGCTTTATTTTATCTTCAGTAATTAAAGGCATTATATCCTCGCTTAATGTTACAAATTCTTAACACGTATCAACTATCTATTCCAATAATCAAATGAATTAAATTGGTTATTTGAATGCATATTGCTAAAGCTGGAATGATAATTAATATGATGATGCATGGAGTGATTGTAATTAAATCCAAATGGACTTCCTCCCGCATCATACGAACCAATCATAGGCAAACCAGTAGCAGGATTTACTCTAAACGTATCCTGTGAATGATTATTAAATAATTGCTGATTAATAGAAGAATGATCGTCCTGCTTTATGCCATGGCCTTTAATCATATAAGGCAAAATATGCCGTTTAAAATATTCATTTTCCATGTAATTAAAGTGCTCATCTTTTGATGCAATGGCTTTTTGATATTCAAGATAACCTGGTGGCGGTTCTAATACAAAATCTTTAATTCGGATGAGTAATTGTATTAATTTTTTTATACGATCAACTATCACATCCTTTTGAAAAAATAGTTTCATTTTTTTATCCTATTTAGATAGCTAATTTATTCCTTCACAAACGCGCAAAGACACGCGCTCTTTATTTATTCCATAATCCACTATTCTAACTATACTAATAGTAGTACTTCACAAGGATTGTGCCTAGTTGTATTTTATGATGCTACACACACCACGCAATATGATTGCTTTAAAATATTTGCACGTAACCATATGATTTATATATAAATAATTCAATAACCTTAAAAAACTAGTAATTTAAAGTAAAACCATCATGTATACAATTGTATACATGTACCCCTTATAAATCAATGGATATCAACTTAAAATTACAGTTGTATACATAAATAATACTATTGTATACTTGTATTGATTCAATAAATGAGCTCTCTATGAAAGAAAATGATGTTATTACCTTACGTATTTCAGAATATGAACGGGCGTACTTAAATAAAATTGCAGATCAATTTAATTTACAAAAACGAGGCTCATCAGACACTTCGCCAGCAAAAGCATTAAAATTTCTTTTAGAATTTTGCTTACATAATGAGATTTCACCGCAGAGAAGAAATGAAAATCCATTACAAGATATCAGAAAAATGATTGAACAAATTCATGCATCAATACCCCATTTGATGTATCACAATCATTATCAAAGTTTAGTTATTTCATCCAATATTAATGACGATTCTTTGAAAGAAATAAAACAAAAAACCATCGAATATTTAAACGATAATTTCTCAGGATTTCAGAATAATTCTTACAAAGAAGTTCGATTTAAAATGAACGGAATTGGTCTTAAAACAGTACCTATAGAAGAAGGTGAATCGCTATGGAAATAACCATTGATATTGGAGCAGATACTCTTCATTCGTTAAATGAAATAACAAAAATGAATAACAACGAATTGAATGTAACCGCAGCAGAAATGCTGTCATTTGGCGCGCGTATTTATCTACAATCTTTAGAAAACAAGACAGATGAATCAACTCAACTATTAATCGAAAATAGTGTTCGATCCATACAAATTATTACTGAGATTTTGTACAGTGTATACAACAAAGACTTGTCTAAAATGGGTGCTTATGACGCAGAAACGGCATTAGCTATGATTGAACGAATGATTCCAAATATATTAAAAGGGATTTCTTAAACCGCTCTCATCATTTCATGATTTTATGGAGATTTTTGGGTAGAAAAAGCGAATTTACTTTCTCTTTCAAAGAAATAACTGATCTGTTTTATGATTAAACCAGGTCATTTGAATGAACATCTTTGTAAGATAACATTTCGAATAATTGCTCTTCTTTTTCAGGAATAAAGCCACAGGTTTTGCTCCATTCCTTGGGATTTTCGTAGGTGCCAAATAACATATCCCACCATACAATATCCCCGTAATTATTTTTATGCCGATTGAATTGATGGTGAATTCTGTGCATCTCTGGACGCTGAAATACATACCCTATCCACTGAGGTGTTTTAACATTGGTATGGTAGAAAAACTCACCTATCGCGGTACAAGCCGTATAAACCATACCCGCCTCAATTGATAGACCAAGAACTGTATATACAAGTAGGCTGCCGATGATAGAGTTCACAATCATTTCGCCAGGATGTTTGTAAAACGACGTGATGACCTCAAGCCTTTGTGGACTATGATGGATCTGATGAAACCCAACCCATAAAAAATCAAATTCATGACGCGCTCTATGCCACCAATAGAACACAAACGTTGCGATAAAATAGGCAATAAAACCACCCGCGGAAGAGGGTAAATAATGTGACAGATGAAATATAGACCAGGAAGAAAACCATAATTCCCAGGTGTAACCTGCCAATGTAACAACACCAATTTGCACTAAATTAAGCAATACCACCCTAATAGGCCAGGTTGTAACATGAGGTAACTTCCAACCAGGAGCTAATCGCTCGATTACAAAGCAGATTAAAAACAGTGCAAATACAATTTTTAGCATAGTAAACTCCGTTAAGCATAAATACCTTAATGAAAAAATAGTGCAGCACAGACATAATTCAGCCTGCTCATTTTTAAATTTAAAGCTCTCGCTCCATTTCTCGGTTAGGCTGTGGTTTATTAAAAGTACGATTACGTTCTACAAGTTCCCTGTGATGCACGCGCTCTTTAATTCCATTAATTAACCCTTGATTGAGCCGTATCAACTCATTGTCATTTTGTGTATTCAGTTTGCGATCTTGCTTTATCAACGACTGAATTTTCTTATCTTGATTTATTTTTTTGAGCTCCGGCTCCTTGTTCTCTAAGGCACACTGCTTTTTAAATTCGTCTAAACTCATGAGCCTGTTTAATTGTTTTTTAAGCTCGTCCTTTCCTTCCTTAACAAGCACATCGTTTAAATCGGTATTTTCTTTTTTAGGGATCACAATGGACACATGGATACCAGAATCGTGTAATTTCTGAGCGGCTTTTATAATCGTATTGGTTTGTTCATTTTTTGCATATTTATAGGTGTCTTTTCCGTCATTATCCAAGCAAAAAACCACTTGTTTAGGACTATTTTTGGGATCAATATTTGAAAAATTTGCTTTCCCCAAAACAGCACACACGCGCGCAGACTCATTGGCTTGGAGGATACTTAACCCTGTCTCAACCCCTTCAGTAAAATAAGCAATATCGCCTTTACCCTGGTGATTTAAATTGACAAAATAATTGCTGATTGAACCAAACGTTTGTTTCACCGGCACACACGACTTATCCTTATTAGCCGATTGAGGGTCTAGTTTGATCACCTGAACATGATGTACGTTACCTTGTTCGTCTTTACTAAAAGCCAATAGTGCGGGAACATGCCTTTGCCCATCTTCGGTCTTGGTGTATACCGAACTACAATACCGCAGATCAGCATGCTCATAATGAGCCAGTCCACGATGAATAATTAAGTATTTTTCAGCGATGGTCCCTTTAATAGGCTGTGATTTTTGAAATAATGTTTGAGCCAATTGACGCTTCCCTTCGTTCATTGGCTTTTCTTTTTGTTCACTCGATTTTTGTGGTGCCTTACGTTCGTGCTCAGGGATGTAATGGATAAATCGTGCGGCATATTCCAAGGTTTCTTTAAAGCCAGACAGTACTTGTTCCCTCTCAATTAAATGGAACAGATTGCCTGATTCTTCCGTTTCGAAGTTATGCCATAAACCTGAATTAAGCTCTATTTTAAGACTTCCCAGAGAACCATAACGATATACATTTTTAGTAGAGAGTTTAGGGTTGGGTTCTCCTAAAAGGCTTTTAGCTAAAGCATCAGATACGTTCAATAATCCTTTATACAGTTCATCCGCATTAATAGACGGCTTTTGAGGAGACTCGTATTTTTTTGCGGGTCGAGAATCGCTTCTCAGCTCCTTAGCTTCGTCCAGAATGTGTTCTTGAGCACGATCCATTAACTGCGTACTGATTCGTTGCTGTTTCTGTTGTTTCAAGCGATAAGCCTCTTCGGTCAATACAGCAGAGGTTTTATCCGCATCGCGTTGTTTCAGGAGATCTTCAAGTCTTTTAACCAATCCTTCAAAATTATCGGTATAAAAGGTTGCTTGATGACTGGCACGAGTTGCATCAATTTCATGAGATCGGTGAGTGGTTACCACAAGACGATCTTCCAATTCCAAGGCAATCATGAACTTGGATGTAGCACCCTGGCTGGAATAAGCTGTATTTGTATAGGCATAATCCCAATGAAGGTCTGCTTGTTCCTTTAAATTAAGCGTGACCTGATTTTTATTGTTGCTTAAGCCTACTGTTTTACCAAAAACCTGTGTGACCGTATATTCTTCATTGGCAATAATGCCACGGGCATCATCATTTCGCTTTAACCGAATCCGATCCCCTGAGGCTAAAGGCCGCTCGTGTAATTTGTAAAAGGAAGGCATTGTTTTGGGTAAAATAGAAGCACTGATTGTAAACGCAACCTGCGACTCATCAACACAGAACAATTTATTTGATTCACTATCAATGGCTTTGATAGTGAAATACTCGTCCTTTTTAGCCACTGAATAGTTTTTACCAAACCGAATGACATCACCTGGTTCAAAAGAATGCGCTTTGACTTGGTCCGCTTGATCCAGGCTGATTGGAAATAAGCGCTTACACAGTACATCTTGACTGTGTAATTGATGTTGTTTGCGCAAACCATCACGGAGTAATACTTCAATGGGTGTTCTGTCCTCATGAGCATGAGCGACCACTAGCGTATTTTTTTGGCATTCAAGGGTTCGGCTGAGAAAATCGTCAGCAATAGCACGGTAAATGGATGTATAGTCCTTTTTTCCTTCCTCATCAGTACAATTAATTTCAATCAATGATGAATGATTCAATCCCTGTATCGGTGTCTTTCGTTGCACGTACTCTTCGGGATTAATGTTTTTTATGAGTTCAAAAGCCTTACCAATTTCTCTACGTGATGCAAATTCAGCTGCTTTTTTTAATTCAGGATTCGGGTTCTGGCGCACAATCTCCGTCATAAACGCTGTTTTTTGCGATTGGCTTTTGATGGTGAGCTCATGAGGAATCCCTGAAGCCAGGGATTGTAACTGAGTAATATCCCCTGTAAACACCATTCGTGATTGGGAGCCAATGCACTTTTGTTGTAAGGCATGGTACTTCTCATTATCAATCATGGAGCTTTCATCCACAATGACTAAATGACTTGCACTCAACCCCCCGTCATTGCGTAAAAAACTATCCACGGTCTGCGCCTGGATGCCATTCGCATTGAGCTCCTCTACGGCTTTATGCGTAGGCGCTAATCCAAGTACTTGAAACTGATTGCTCTGTGCAATGTCCTTCACATGTCGCATCATTGTGGTCTTACCAACACCCGCAAGCCCTTGGATGGATACAAACCGGTCGGATGTGCTCACCACTAACGTGATGGCATCTTTTTGCCCTTGCGTTAAGGTTTCAGGTAATGACAAAAGCTTTTGCGCAGAAGGCTCAATGGGCTTTACTGTATTTTGCTCTTTGTAATTAGCCTTAAGTATCTCTTCTTCAATGTGCAATGCCTCTTTGGTCGTCCAATAGGTATCCAAATGAACAAGAGAATCGGCCATTCGTCCTTTCAGTAATGGGGCAATGTCTTCAAAATCTGCCTCTCCTAATGCATGCATTAAAGCATGGGTCATTAAATCACTGTGTTTAAAAGCCGCATTGCGTTCCGTGCATTTAGCAAGCGCATACGTGAGTGCTGTGGCTGCAATGCCCTCTTTATCTTCTGATTTCAGACTCAGATGCTGAATTAACGAGTTGATTTCTCGTTCCAATGCTTTATTGGCATAGGCCATATCACGATAGACTAAATCGGGCTTTTTTTGTTGCACATCATAAGCAGTCCATTTCAATTGCTCTTTTTCTAAAAAACGCTGTGCTTTTTGTTCATCATCCGTAAATAAAAGCACCTGCTGCGCGTTTTCACCAATTTCTCCGATGAGATTACGATTGAGCTGGTACGGTCTTGCCGCCATAAACACTAGTGTGGTGTCTGGTTTTATCTCATGCGGTTTTTTACAATAATCATAATCAAAATGATGTTCGGACAACGCTTTATTAGTCAAAAATAAGGTGTTGGACTCATGGCGAACATAAATTCCCTCTTCAGTAATTTTTGACACAACAAACGAACTCTTAGGCGCATATTTAACGCGCTGATGAACTAGGGATTGTTCATTGATTAACCGCTCACCAACAGCGACTTCCAGTATTTTTTCTCGTGATACACGAAAGTCTTCTTTGGTATCATAAGCAAACAGACTCGTCTTGCCCTGGGCATTTTCTAAATGCAGCCCATTGGCACCAACGTCACACACCTTATAGTGCTTCGGTATTCGCCCTTCATTATAAAACGTAATTTTATCACCCGCTTTATAAGAGTGGGTGTATCCTTTTTCCGTTTGTGTCATAGCGACTGTTGCCAAAACCGTGACCTTTTTCATTTGCCTAGATAACTGACCCTGTTGCACCAGCCCTTCTCGTATCTGGCTCGTCAAGGCCTCTTTTTGTTTGTTATTCAAAGTAACCAGCGCACTTTTTTGCTGCTGTTCTGGCGTCAATTGAAGCCAAGCGGAACTCATGGATTCATTAGCTTGTTTTCCAATCGAGAGCTTGAGCTCCCCTTTGATAGGGGCTGTTAACGATTTATACGAATGAATGCCCTGCTCTTTTAAGATCTTAATAGGATTTCCTGCACTAAAACCCAAGGTTCCTGCCGAGTTATTCAATAAAATAAGTTTACTTTGGCTTGCTTGAGTAATATCGCTTAACGCAGATAAATCATCGAAAGAAAGTTTTTGTGCATCATGAACAATCACTAAATCTTGCTTTTTTCTCAAAAACGGTGACGATTTGATGTGTTTCCCATAATGATATTGAAACCCAGACACCGTATGTACAATATCGTCTTTAAACAAATTTTTAATCCTGGAAATAAATCCTGTCTCCAAATGCTTGATATCTGCTCGAAGTTGCTGTGTTTTTAGGTGACCTGGATGCAACACATAGGAATTGAGTTGATGTGCTTCTGCAAGATGCACCATGTCTTGAATCAGCTCTTTCTCGCACCGAAACCCCTCTACATCAATGATTTGAATGCGCTCGCTATTTTTAAATATCTGAGAAGAGAGCCCATGATTTGGTACTGGAATTGAAAAACTTACTTTTAACTCGTTGGTAATTTTTGCAATAAACTCCTTCTCGCGGGCAAGAAGAGGCGCCGTTGTATAATATTCCAAGGGTTTTCCCTGGAGTGTCCTTGCCGCCAAAAGCGATTCAATTTCCCGCTCAATATCCTCATGCCCCACAAGACCTGCTGAAAAAGTCATGGCCTGGCGTACTAAAGCCCCATGCTGGATTTGAGTGGAATATTCGGACAAATGAGCTAGCGCATCATTCACGGCTTTTTGCGCATCATGGCTTAGAGGTTTGGTGTGCGTGCTTTTAACCGCTCCTCGTCCGTTATTTAATTTGGAATCCTGGATTATCGCGCCTAAATCAATACCAAGCTCTTTAATTTCGTCTACCCACTGTTGATGCAGCGCTTGACTGTTTATTTCAGTTTTGGGGTTGCGGGTTGATAAATTAGATTTTTCAGCAGCCTTCGCACTACTTGTGCCACGTTCCTTCATATCATCAAGAATCTGTACGCGCCTTTTGGATGTAGCAGTAATAGCCTCATCACTAATACCTACAATCTCAAAATTACCGTACCTGTCTTTAATGCGAATATCGTAGCCCAGCTCCTTAACTTTTTTCGCTAAAGAGGACATGTATACCAATCCCAAATAATGCTGATTAGAATAAATTAATTCACGAAAACCATGATCCAGATGCTCTTTATCATTTTTTGCTCGTGACGATAAAGAGCGCCATAATCCATCCGAACGCTCGGTCATGTTGAGTATGGGTACATGCGTGTGCAAATCGGGATCTAATTCACGAGAGGTTGTATGGACAAACATGGCTGCTACTAAATTACGAGTTTTTTCAAAGGTGGTTTCGCCATTAAATGTAATGCGTGCTTCTGCTGCCAGCTGCTCAATCCGACCAAAGGTAATGTTCACGGCTTCTTGATGGGCTTGAAGCAAGCGCTCATCCTGACCCACCAGGGCTAAAATGGATACGGACTTAGGCGCTGATAAAGTCACATCAGTTCCAGGACGATGCATACGTTCTCCTTTATCGATAATACCCAGCAATTGCCCACTGGGTAATTGTCCGTCTAGTAACTGCAAAAATTGCGAAGGCTCAATTTGACCGAACAGCTGTAACTTTTGTGCACCATTCCCTATCCATCGTGAGAGACTATTAAGCGAATCTCGATCGCTTAAATAATAATTATCTTGATTGGTGTAATAATGCACCGCGTCTTTGGCTGCACTTATTTTATTTAAGGTCAACATAATACCTCCCTGGATGACTTAAAAAATTTCTTTTATAACAATGGACGCCTCACGCAACTCAATAGCATCGGTGTCGTTTTTGTTAGCTGCAGCTTGGTCTTTGGGTTCCGCATAAGGTGATTCAGGAGGTACTAAATCCTTATCCGATACCTCATGCGCCAGTGTTTCAAATTGATGGATTTTTTTAACGTCGTCATTTCTTTGAGGGTTATTCTGCACCATTAACGCGCGGTGATTTACTTTTTCCAATGCATCAAAATTGATGGTTCGCTCAATAAGGGATACACAAATTTCTTTACGCTCAATGTATTTGTTTTTCAAACGGGTGATGGGATGATTTCCTACCAAACGAACATAGCATTCCATGTCATCCAGAGTCATAATATCGCCCTCTTCAACCGTATTTCGCTTGGTGCGTTGCGAACCCACCGTATTACCATCACGAACAGAATCAGGACCATAAGACTGACTTTCTTTCATCTCATTAATCACTTGTGGACCTAAGTCGTCGGAAACCCACTTAGCCACTTTCGATTTTGGACTCCTAAAATAAATGGATGTATTGAGTAGATCCGCAATGGCTCCGGCCTCATGGGTTCCATAGATAAAATCTAATTGCGCAATAGATTGAATGCCAATGGCAACACACCCTCCAAATTTACGAATGTCTGCCAGAGTGTCTGAAATGGTTTCTAAACGATGCAGGCTCGCCAATTCATCCATGACAAGCCATATACGCCCCTTATTATTAGCCGCCAAGGATTGCACCCCTTGCATAGCAAGTCCTAACCACAAAGAAATTAAAGGCTTTATTTCTTTATGGTATTTGGAGCGTGACGTAATAAATAACCACCCCTTATTGTACTTTTTAGGATCGGATGTATTTTCAATCCACTCTTTAATCGAAAAGTCTTCTTTACCCGACTTCTCAAGTCCCTCAAGAAAGCGCAGCGCCTTGGTATAGGTTGCCAACACGGATTTAATGGAAATGGCCGTTTTTTCAATTTCCTTACTCACCAGATTTTCAGATTCAGTCCCTTTGAGAATGTTCCTGATTTCCTCCAATGAGGTGGTAAGTAATAATTGAAGAAGAAACACGGGATCTTTTTCTGCATAATCCCTGATTTTCCATGCCATCGAGGTAAAAATGGTTCTTGCTGAGTCCACCCAAAACGGATCGCTGCCTTGAACTGATTTAGGAATTAAATACGTGGCAAAGGAGCCAAACTCCAACGGATTGGCACATTCTCGCCACATTTTCCAATTAGCGCATAATTTTGAAATGGGATTGAGCTCCACATCAATGCGCTCATCAAAGAAATACGGTTTGATGGTGCATTCTTTATCATAAATGATTGCAGGCTCGCCCAGGGCCCTAATTTGCTCCAAAAGCATCATCATGGCTTGCGTTTTTCCAGCACCCGTTGTGCCATGAAACAACATCCCTTGTTTTTCAGAATACTTAGGCATAGGAAGGCGATTCAAAAGTTTAATTTCTGAAGCACCGCGTTGTGATTCGTTGACCGATTTGATGGTTTCTTTAGGCGAAGACGCTAAGCGCGTACCGGAAACAAATTGATCTTTGGTGTATTTTTCACCTAACTTAATAAAGAAACGGGAAAACAACAGCGTAATCAACAAATACACCGCTCCACCAAAAAATAAAGAAACTTGCGCTTTTCTCCAAAGAGCATCCTGAGCCAGCTGCACGGATGCTTGAATAAGGGGACTTTTTTGATAAAAAAGCGCTGTAATTTTACTCCCATTCAGATTGGTCCATAACACATACTCCCCGTAATGGAATTTAACCAGGAACCTTGAAATGTGGTTAAGCACCACCAGCTTTAATTCAGACGATGCATAAAACGCCATAATCAGCGAAAAAAGCACGACAAAACCTAAGACAGCCCAGTGAAAAATACGGTTACTTACCTGAATCATCATTTTGGTTTTATAGTCAAAAATCTGACCGCCACTCATAAATTGCCACATATTTTGCAAGGAACTTTGTTTCATGATTTTAAATCCATTGGTTTGACCGCTCTTCTAAGCGCACGTGTTTGCTTATTCATAACGTCCTTCCTTGTACCAACGATCATTGTCCACATAATCCTGTTTTTGTTTTGATTGCCGATTTGCTAAATCCGCTTGCGAGGCCTTAATCTCGTGTTGTGTACTGCCCTCTTGGTGTTGATAGGCTTTCGATAAATCTTCGCGATTATCCATATGCAGATCGTGCGCTTGCTGGATGGTGTTATCTTGCACCTGGCTTAAATGTCGCTCTTGCGATTTATTTAAAACGCCTCCAGCACCATCCTGATGGGCTTGGTTGATGAGTGCTTTTTGATGGGCAGTCATCGAAGCACGTTGCGCTTCAAATTGACTTTTCACTTGATCAGGTGATGAGTGGATCATGCGGCTTACTTGCTCTTTGACTGCCGATTGTCCTTGGGAAGAACTCATAAACTGATCGGCCAATTGTTGTTGTGCGCTTAAGCTCGAAGCATCGGTCCCCATCAGTGCCTTTTCTACCTGGACCCCATGATGCTGCACCGCCCAATCATGAAACGCTTGATCCAATACTCTATCCATCCCGTCGGAGTGCTCTTTCACACGGTTAGCCATGTGTTGATAATGTTCGCCCTTACTGTATTCTGCTGAGGCCATATCGGATAATGCATGTCCTTGAGATAGGTTGGCTGCGATTTGTTCGGATTTCGACAAATTAAACGAATCATTGGCATCTAAGTGGTGCGTCTTGGCTGTAGCCTCCATGTGGTTCAATGCGCTAGAGAATGATTGACCTTCACTGGAGTTAAAAAAGGCTTGAACCGAGTTAGAAGCAGACAAACCTGTTTTCAAACTCGTGCTCGCTTCCCCAGAAATACCCGTGACTGCATGAGCGAACGATCCAAATACCCCTTTGCGAGTATCAATTCTGGCCGAAACCGCCGCATCCCACGACACCTGTCCTGATTTGTCATGATGCTGATTGTATTGGTTAACCGCATCTTGCATTTGACGAATATCTTGATTCAACGCATTACTGAGCGTTCTATTAATACCCGTTCCTTCGCGCACCTCGCTGGCATCGCTTTCATTAAATTGAGAGAGTCCACTCAAGGCTTGTTGGTAATGAGAATCTGCACTGGTTCGATGCGATTGGGCATTCTGGAACGAAAGGCTTGCACTGTCTTGCAATGAAGCGCTGATTCTGTCGGATGCGTGTAATCGCGTTGCCATCTGACTCATTGCAGACTGTGAGTTAATCACGCGCGACCCATCCAATCCCTGTGAGAGCAAGGCACCATTATCCGCTTGAACAGTAGCTCGCCCTTCCATATGCTGATAATTGGTATCCCATTTATTCGCATGGGTGTTGTTGTGGTTCATGTTCCAACCACTGTAAGAAGCCATGGAAATATTTCCTTGTGTAGCCGATTGAGCCTCTCCTGTAGATAACGATTGCGCCATTCCTCCTAGATGTTGAGACGCAGCGCTTAATAAATTAGGTAATCCTTTGACAATAAAAAGGGAAATCACTGGAACACTGATAGCCAAGCCCCCTGCCGTATACGCAAAGCTACTTTGAATACTGGCGATGGAATCAATGGTTGAAAAAGTAACCCCACCATTTTTAGAACCAAATAAAGTCAGTGTGGTAGAAGACGCTAACGACACAAAAAAATGAATAATGATAAACATCGGAGGCCAAGACCATAAAAACACTTGGGTTTGCATATAGATCATGTATACCCCATGCATGGCGGGCACCAGCGCTAATAACATCACTAAAGGAAAAATACACAGAGTTAGCATCCAAAAGACGGTCATGTAATAAGGAAGTCGATACCCTGCAAGCCAAAAACTATTCGCTTCAGCCACGTGCATTTTTTGCAGACTGGAACTGTTGGTGTAATTCATCAGCTCCGCATCCGCACCAGCAAAAGCAAAGGCATCAAGGGCTGATTCTCGGGTGGCATTAATTAAAATATTTTGTGTGAGTACTTGGGCTGCATCTTTGGACACGTTCATAAAATAGGAATGAGCTGCCGCCAAACCATCACTAAACTTCTCTTTATCACCCTTGGTCATAATATTCGATAAATGAACGAGTTGTTTTTCTATCCCCTCATTAAGTTCTGGTTTTAAACGTGCTGCTGCCTCAATGCAGCTCAAATTAGTACCATCATGAAATAAGACACGATAAATGGGGGATGGATGCTCAAAATACAACCGAATTAAATCAGAGCTGTGCTTCATCTCATTGGGTGAAATTTGCTGACTCCCCAAAAGTTTGGCTGAAAAAATGCATTGCCTGATGTAGGTGGATAAATCACGAGAGAGCTCAGGCGACAAAGACAAATTAGAACTGGTGGACGCTAAGAAGGTACGTGAGCCAAACAACATGCCGGTTCGGGTGTAATCTAAATCCTGCGGCATATGAAACACGTCACTAAATACTTGAGTGATCCCATACCCAATGCCACTAATAAGTGCCGCAGGCAGCCCAACGCCTAAAGGTACATGATCTACAGTTAGTGCAGGTCCCGCTGAATCGGCCGTTTGCATGTCAATGATGGCCACCGGCGTTTTGATGCCTAAAATACAGAACAAAAAGACAAACGTACACAAAACATAACGACTAATGGCTTGAATCCTTTTACCACTCACGTATTGAAACCCAACCACCCCTACAGCAAGAATACTCACAATGTCCTGAGCCGATTTGTAGGTTGATGTGCCCAACAGAGTAACCATGGCATCCAGTACTGTTTTTAGATACTCTCCATTTTGTGGCGTATAAATGGTTAAAAGACTCATTGCGCGTCTCCATAATAGGCGGTTCTTAAGGTGGGTGTTAATGCACTTAATGCTTGTTTGACGTTATTGCGGATTAATTCATTCGTCTGTAAAGCCGCATTAAACCGCTCACGGCTCTCCGTGCCAAACCGAGTCACAAACTGTTGTGCCGTCTGCAGATTTTTGTATAAACGCTCTTCATTGTGAGCGCCTAGTTCTTTTCCTGAGAGCGAGGCTCGAATGATATCGAGGGAATTGGAAAGGTATTGTGCTAAAAGGTCCGTTGCCACACTTTGAGCCAGCTCATAACTGCCTTGAATACCCGTGTTTTGTTGCGCATTGGCAGAAATGAGATTAAAAACTGCGGGTTGTGTTAGCTCAATCAGCCCCTTTTGCTTATCGGATAACTCTTTGCCCATTTTAATGTTGTCATAAATCCCCTGCAGTAATTCTTGCACTTGAGCCACTAATGCTTTTTTGGCACTGATTTCTTGCGTGCTTGTGGCATCAATAGATAAACAATGCGACTGCGGTCCCGTATCAGAGCAGTGGTAACTGGGTAACTTTCCTCCGTACAACAAGGCTTTAATGAAATCTTGATTGGTTGCAAGCGAAGGATAAGTCATTAACGCCCCTTTCGCGTTAAAGACAATGGTTCCTGAAATAGACATGTATACTTCCGCTAATTTGGGATCTTGTGCAATAAACTGATTAATTTGTAAGGAATCCCAAACCACATTGGTATTGATTAGCACCCTGTCTTTGTATTCAGGATTATTTTTAGCCTCAGCCAATATGGAATCAGCTTCACCTCCCGTGGAACATTTCTGACGTGCCATGGCCCAATCCGTAAAGGTTCCTTTGTGGCGACCCAAATCTTCGCAAAGACGCTGTTGTGCCGCCCTATTTCGCGGCCACACAGCGGCACTTAAATTCTCACCCATTTCACAGGAATTAAAATTGGTGCCATTAATTTCATTCGCCAGTTTCTGCATAAACTGCATCGCATGTGCAATTTCAGGAAGCTCCGTCTCTAAGGCCAGGTTTAACGCATAGCCTGCTCCTCCTGACAAAATATTTTGCATGAACTTCACAATCTGATCCGACTTGATGAAGGAAAACCCGCCTGCGAAGAGATCAATACCACCACAACCAGAGCGCATTCCAGGAACATCCACATGCGCAAGACGTATGGTACGTACTTGATTACGGGCATACACCGAACCCAGTGCAGCATAACCTGCCGCTTGTGTTTGATAAGCATGCGATCCCGTCACATTGGCATCAAACCCCAAATTATTAAAAAAATGGGATAAATCGGATTCTGCATTTGCAAAGAGCTGACTGGTCCCTAACAACAATAAGGCGGCAACGGTTTTTTTAAACATAGTCATCTCGCAAAGTTGTGAATCTATTCATCATGAAATTTTTCCTCCAAATGCGTCATGAGTTCATCCACGCGGTTTGCAAGTTGTGCAGGCTCTGCCTCACCAAACAACACGGCATACGCTTGATTAGTAGGACGATTCACGAGATACAGGGCAGGCACTACAGGCTTGTATTCACCAGACACATATAAAGTTTGGAACAGTTCAGGTGTTAAATTGGCTGAATCAAATCCATCTAAAGACTCGCCATCCAAACTGTAAGCCTCTACAGGGATATGAAAACTGGATGCAAAATCACGAAGTATGGGCGCAAATTGATGACAATGAGGGCATGTAGAGCGGTATATAAAAATAAAGTAATGTTGTTCCGAAAGCGCATTGATTCTTTTGTTCTTGGTGCGTTCCAATACCTGTTGCTCTTGTTTTTTATTTAAGAGCTGGGTTAGTTCATCCAGTGCTACATTTGCAAACGCCTCTGTGCTGAGAAGGAATAGCACGATTAAAAAGAACCTTTTTTTCATTCATTCACTCCTTCATAACTGAATCGTTTAAACTGCGTCATCACATCAAAAATGCGCTGCTTCAGCTCTTCTAAAGATAAAAACCCGTAAGACACTGGCGACATCTTGTTGCTCTTTAAATCCACAAAATAAAGAGCGGGCATGTACTTCGCCTCAAGTGCTACTTGTTTTTGAACCGTTTCCAGAGGAATTGATTTAGGATTAGGAAGTCCATCAATGAGTTGGCCATCAGTACTGACTGAAATCATGGAAAAACCATATTCTTTAATAAAGGGAAGCAAATGCATGACCATTTTTTGTGAAATGGAGCTCGTGCCACGATAAAATAAGATAAAGCCATAACGTGCACTGCTTTCATGAATGACTTTGTTGATTAATACTTTTTGTGCATCATTGCGTACTGCAATCGCTGAGTTATCGGTTGGAAAATTAAGTGTGCTATCCAATTCAGGATGGACCAATAAAACTTGTTGCCAATAGCGCACAAATTGCTGATTATTTTTTGAATAATCCATCTGCGCCTTCATGTATTCATGTGTTGAATCAAATGAAGGAGAGAGCAGGGCTTGCGCCAATTTATTCAGTGTGGCCTGACGTTTATCCATTAAGCGCTCATAAGGGGATTTCACCACAGGAGCAGGTCGTGGCTGCACTATTTTTTTAATCGGTTTTGGCGCCTCTTCAACGCTATACCAATGAAATCCTTTTGCATGCTCCTGCACAATGTCCGCATGAATCGATGTCACGAACAGTCCCCATACCATCAGAATCAACAGGCGGTTCATAATTCACCTGCCTTTTTTTGCATTCGCAGAGCTACTTCATCAATGGACTTTTTAGGGTCTTGAGATTTGATCTTTAGATCGCCTGCAATCCCTGCCGCTTTATTAGGTGTCCCATAACCAAAGGGATAGATAGGTGTTACAAAATCAACCCGCCCCAAATCCATCTTCTGCAGTTCCGCAACACTCATTCCTGCACAGGTTGGATGCTCTGCATCACCCAAACCACGGCCATTAACTTGTGTAAGACGAGCCTCCTGGATAATTCGGGCCATTTTGCTTGGAAAGACACAATAAGAGCGTTTGTGTTCTAAACAAACCCCAGCCACTTCTTCACTACAAAACTCACCCAGATAATGAGCCACATAATTTAATTTAGCGCGACCCAGCGCTTTGTCTTCCTCACGACAATGAAGCAAATCAATGTCTTTTCCCCATCCTTTATCATGACAACAATCAATAAGATCCAAGGGCCATATTTTGCATTGAACTGCTTTACCGCCAAAAAGAGACGCGTTGGGTTGTTGACTTAATTCATGCCCCGCTTCTCCCACAACCGCTAAAGAAGAAACACTTTGCCCGAAATCACTATTTTGGGTTTGGGAATGCTCTGTACAGTCACCATCGGCACAAAATAAGTCTTTAATGCATTCGATAGGTGCTTCACACACATTTTCCTGACAACTGTACGTTTGCGTATACAGGGCACAAGTCTGCTTATCAAAACGCGCACACTCAGAGGCCGTTTGAAAACATCCTTTATTTTTCTGCACGAGGCATTCATCAGCGGCAGCACTGGAACAAGAGTACGTCAGCTCTTTTGCCCAACACGTACGGGATACAGGAAGGCCATCAATTACTTTAGGGGACTGAGTATCCGTGCATTGTTCTTTTTTTATTCGACACAGCGAACCATTATTTTCAAAGCTCGTACAATGATTATCCCAATACTCTTGGCTGATGTAGGGTTTTGAGTGTGCTGTGACCGTCAAAGCAACTTGAATGGGATAAATTCGTCCCCATCCTTTATTAATATAAAAGGTCAATAACCCATTATTAGCACACGTTGGAGAACCAATGACCTGAACCCAATACGCGTTCGCACCATTATTTAGTATGGAATGAATGGTGGCACTCATTCCATCACACGAATGTTTCATCCGAATGGGATAAGGAACCGAGCCTCCCACAGCATTAGTGATTGCGCCCGTCACCAAATTTACAGTAATCACTCCGGTCCATTTTTTAGCAACATAAAACGAAAAATCAGCACGTTGTACCACTTTTTCAGAATCCACCAGGACCTTAAGGTTCTTGGAGCAGGATTGATCGGGCAATGAACGAGAACTGAAACACTGTTCCTCATGCGTCGTCATCGTACAAACAGGTTTTTGATTCGAGCATTGAACGCGATTATTGGATTGTCCGTGCGTAATCGCATAACTTTCATCCTGAATCAATTGAGATTGAGCCAATACGGAATTTGCTTGATTGAGTTCAAATTTGTTTGTTCCAAAATGCTCAATAACGGTTTGGGCACCAGGATCATTTTTAATCGCCGCATTGGCCTGGCTTGATAAATCCGTTTGCTCCTTTTGAATCCCTTGATAATACCCTTCTTGTGCAGGGTGCTCTGAATACTGATCAAAAAACGTTTGAGGATCAAACCCACGCATGGCGTCTTTAGGTTGGGCATTTAACGATTTAGCATAATTTTTAAAGCCGTTAAAATCTGTTTCTGTTTGATTCGCAAAACAGCCCATAGAAAGTAATGCCATAAACACACCCCACCTAAACATGAGCGTTTTCCAAAAGCGTCTGCGCCACCTCATTTGCACTGTCCCCTTTCTGCGCAATGAGTTGTAAACTATTTTTTATAGACGCATTGCCATACACCACATCATAAGTCTGTTCAGAACAAAGTAATTGCTGTCCACAAGTGCTCGGCCTTTTGCTTACAACCAATGCAGGTACTGCAGTAATATGAAACTGTTCAAACCATAAAGGATCAACCGACACCCCATTAAATGCCCATTTGGATTCTTTGGCCTTAGCATGAAGCATGGAAAACGCCGTAATGGTTTTTTTAAAATCCCCCTCAATCAGACCATTAATCACTACTGGGATTTTATAAGAAGCTGCCTCATCGCTCAGTGAAAACAACAAGGGTTCTGGCATGGAAAAAGACACAAATAATACGGCTCCATCAACGGTTTGGCCTTTTTGAGCAATAGGGGCTCCTTGCCGTGACTGTTCAATAATCTGATCAATCAAGGTCTTATTTTGTGCATAGGATTGATTGGATGCCGCATTCCAATGAGCCAACGTATCTTGGCTTACGGAATCGTGCGCAACCTTCCCCGTTGCCGATGCCTCATTAATAAAATCATTCACATTGGCATGGCTTGCCATAGCTAAAAACAGGCTACTAAAAAAAACTCCAAATGCATTCATGATTCATCCTCATCATTTAAAGAAAACAACAATTTCTTTTCTTCCAAATCAAAAACCCAAAATTATCTCCATCACCTGGATAGGTGTGCCCTGCCTCCCAACTAATCACCGATTGCCCAAAGGGATGGCAACGATGTGCTTCAGGCAAGGTATTTACCAACTGATAGCGATAACGGTCTTTGGGCATAATGCTCGATGCATAGGTATGACATACAGCAGGCCAATCTTGGCCTATTGAATCACGTATCGCGGGTGTTGGAGGTCGATGCAATTTAAAATCAACGCGTTCTGCAAGTAAGGCTGCTGTACTTATAGGGCTTGCTTGATGTGCAACAAACCCCGTTAATGGATACGTAGAACCTTGCGCACCTTGACACCAAAAAAGGCTGTTCACAGCGGTGCCTGCAAGTGCTTTGGTCGCATCAAAGGCACAAGAAGCTCTTGCTGGTGGCGAGGTAAATAAAACGGCTTCTGGATTTAGAACAAAGGCCAGTTCTGAGTCATTCCAAGTGGGATCTAACTCCGATGGATATAAGATGTCAAAATCTTCAGTTTCCATACACCCTAATGACGTCAACACCTGAAGCCAATATACCAGAGGGTATTTGTACCAATGAACGTAATAAAAGGCACCGCGTCCGTCCGTCTCCGGCATCTGTGAGCCACCTAACCCTTTTTTAGTGACATTCAGTTGCACTCCTAAATTCACCATACACCATGGTTTAGGCGTCACATCAACCAAGGCCGCTGGCTCCCAATAACCAATAGTGACGCCTAAACGCTCCCCAATGGGTGTAGGGCATAAACACAAAGGATTACCTGGATTTTTTGTATCAGGATAACTACTTTTAACCACCTCACTACTACCAATGGTGAGTGGAAACAAACAATTCCAGCAGACATCGGTAATTGGATTGATGAAGTGTCCTTTACACTGAGAAGCATGGACACCGCTAAGCGAACTCAATAAAAGCAGCACAATGAATCGTGTAATCAGTCGGTTCATCATACTAATCCACCAATAATCTGCAGGTGATTGCGTCTTCTCATTGCAAAGTTTAAGAAAAAAACAACACCCAAAATAATCAAGGAATGATTCAATGCTCTTAGTGATTCGGCATGCTGGATTAAGAGTGTTGGGAGCAAAATCCAGGTCATATGGACTAAAATTTCTATATAAAAAGTAACCTTATTCCAATCAATGATTCGGTATTGATGGCTTGCTGTTCCCTCACAAAATGAAAGGCAGGAAGACAAAGATAAATAAATTCCAATCACAACACCCGCTACAGCTAAGTAGGCAGGCCATGAACTTCCGTTTAATTCATGAAGCAACTCATAAGGATGTTGAGAAAAAATGAAGGCGAGAATTAATCCAATAAACAGATGATAAATCCCGTACATACCCAACCAGAGGACACCCTTGATTATGTTAATCACCATTTTTTTATTCATAGTACTTACTCCTATTTGCGTAACTCGTGTTGACCAATTTCTTGAATACGCCAAACCAACCCCTTTTGGCTAACTACGGAAGGCACATGTTTTAAGTGAAAATAACTACTCAAGCGCCCTCCTAAATCAAAATAAATCGAGCCCAAAACCTCGGAGGCCTCCTTAACATCACCTCCGGTTAAAATAAATTTCACCTGGTCAAAATGCTTATAATGCGCTTTGGCCCAGGCGAGTTGCTTCGGATCATCGGCATCGAAAAAAAACAGCGTTTTAGAAAACGACACGCGTTCAAAAGGATTAAGATGCGCACCTTTCTTAGCAATCAACGCCCCATCATGGGTATAAAGCGTTTGATTCACGACGATACTTGGATCTAATTCATGCGTTTTAGGAGTGGTCGTCGTGGGTAAATGAAGGGGTTTGGGTCTTCTCACATGCTCTTCCACTCGCGCCACCATTTGTTGCTGATGCTGTTTCAACGCACCTGTTTGCTCTAAGCGATGCAGCTTCGCCATGATGACTTGGCGAATGTCTTGCTCGATAATAGGAAAAAGCTGTCCATAATTTCCTAAGTTTTTGGCATACACCGATGCGCCGTTCATTAAGAGTGCTAAAATCAAACCCGTTACTTTATTCATAGTGCACCCAGCTTTTCCAAGGTTGCTGCAATCACCTCATCCGTCACATCGAAGCGTCCACTGGAAATCACTGTTGCTGTGATTAAGGTCACATGATGAGAAGCTCCATACTCAGAAAGCGTCTGAGGCAACAACGATGAATACTGCTTTAACACCTTTTTTTGCTCTTGTTCTGATAAATTACTTTGGCTCAATAAAACCGCCGGCTGATTCAGTAGCCGCTGCATATCCACCACAGCCAGCGGTGCGGGCTTGTGCATGCTCCATAACACCATTCCAGACAATACTAAACCCGCTAGAATCAAGAGTTGCGTTTTATAATTACGCAGCATCAGCAAGCCCTCCTTCCACTAACACGTTTTTGGATAGGCCATAGTGTTTGTTGGCTACCAGCATGGCGGCATGAATGTACGATCGCCCCTGCGCGATGTAATTCATTACCGCTTGATAATCGCGTCCATCAGAAGACAATAGGACCCGTGTAAACGGATCGACAAAGAGCCGATGAAACGAGGAAATACCGTCTGCACGAATCAGAACTTGTGAAAATCCAGCGTCCTTCGCTTTAGGAAAGGAAGAAAGTAATTTAAATTCAAAATCAGAAAACGTGTTATGCTCTTGTTGGTGCTTAACAAGAGAATCTCCATCTTGAAGAAAAATGAGTTTGATAGCAGAATTTTCCCAAGCAGCACGTGCTTCAGGGAAGGCGTAATAATCATCGATACCTTGCGTGATCGTCACAAAAGAAGCATTATGCCGCCGCCCTGTACGAAACCCTCGGTTAATGAAATTCACTGCAATTTGATCGCCAGAGAATAAGGACCAGGCTTCATCAATGATGCACATTTTTTGACGGCTACGATCGGAATTAAACATACGGCCTTGAAACTGAGACAAAATAGACAGTAATACAGGCGCACGAATGTGTTCATCGTCCTCAATTTCTTTTAAATCCACAACAATAATGCGTGCATCAGGCGCTAACTTAGAAGGCGCATTAAAGACCGTGCCATGCTCTGAATGAGTGCAATAGGGATCAAGATTTTTCGCCAGAATTTTCCCTGTAGGGTATTTTTCTCGGTCGTTCTGATGCAACTCCAGAAGCTTAGCCTGCACATGATCAATTAATGTGGCTTGCTGATGTTCAGAAAACGCCTGCAGTATTGCCTCTCGTAACGTTCCTCGATCATCATCACTGGCCCCATCCTTAGCGCACGCTAATAATTGAAACAAAGAAAGAATATGTTGTATTTCTTTGCCAATATTCGTGACATGAGTAAAGGGATTCATTGCCAAATTGGAGTATTCCAGATACACACCTCCTAAGGCGTGGCATAACTTCTTATAACTTCCCCCGACATCGACAATAAAGAGATCCCCGCCGTTAAACAGCACGTTGAGCATTAGCATTTGAATAAAAAAACTCTTTCCCCCGCCTGATGTGCCGGTCACAGAAATGTTGTAATTCGTGCCCAACTTACCTGAAAACGGATCAATACAAGAAAATTGATTGCGTAATGTCGGTAATAAAATCCCCGATCCCGTACCCGACCAATCCGAAAGTATGGGCATGTATTGAGTCGCATTCCATGAGGAAATAGGCCACATCATCGTGGGTAGCTGAAATCCTTTTTGGAGATGATTCGTAAATAAAAAAGGCAATGTTGCCAGAAAATAGGGGGATTGCATCCTACGGCTTAGCGCGAGCTTAATACCGTTATAAGAAAAACAGGTACGAGCTGCTTCCACATCGCGAGCATATTCGGAGCGTCTGGAAAATAGCACGACGTTATACAGCATCTTACAAGAGCGCGTCTTTCCTGAAGCCAAATCATCACGAAAATGACGCCATTCACGCGCTTTTTTTTCTGTACCGGCAACATGCAGCGCATAATCACCTTTCGCTTTTTTATCCAAATCACTAGTCTTGCGATTCGCACGTCCCTGCGCTTTGTTTTGCTCGTCAACCAGGTAGGTAACAGAAATAATGTGATTACAGGGAATACTTTGTTCTGGATGAAAAATATTGGCGCTGTTATTAATGTTATCCCAAAGATGGTATTCACCTGGTAAGCCATCAATGGTCATCACTGAGACGACCGTTTCGAATGCCTTGCCTTGATTATTAACCCCACTCACAAGCAGGCCTTCTTTGGCTACCTCTACATCAAAATCACGGCCAACCACCTGATGCTTAATGAGTTTCTTTGGATCATAAGAGGACGATTTGGGGTAAATATTATCGGGTTCATGAGCCAGGTAAAAATGAAGTAAGCGTAATAAATCTTCAGCATTACAGGTTCTAAAGCCAATTTTGGCCGACATCAACGAGGCTTCAAAGGCAATACGAAATTGCGCAAAGCAGGCTTTAACGTCTTCCTCATTTTTTCCATTGATTTTATCGACTACGACATAACACTCGGTTTGTGTAATTCTGGGATTGATATTGGTATTGGTTTTAAATCCATGAACTGCGGCCTCACCATAAAACGAACGAAGGCTTTTACCCATCACACTTAACTGTTCAAAATCTGGAGTCATGAACTGGTTTGAAAAAGCATCCAGCTCATGCCCCACTTGATTGTGTTTGACTAAGATGAGCTGTAAGGTAAATTCATCAGAAACCTTGGTTCTTAAAATCGAATCCAACTGCTCTGCTATTTTTTCATTCGCACCGGTTAACGGGGTGATGCGATACAATAAGCCTGTGTTCCAGCGATTAATAAATAAATGCGATTCCTCGTCATAATACTGATAAGGAAGCTCCTTGCAAAAAAGAGGGTATTGGTGATCGCCAACATTTAAGGTATTTTGGGAAGACGACTCCTCCCCATCCACCAAATAGTCATCGATTGAATTCCTAAAACCCTGGACATATTTTTTTAGTGTTGCGAACATAGTTAATCCTAAAAAATTTCCGTTTCATTTATTTTGAATAAACGCTGCAGCCTACGCATTGCTCTTGTTGCACGTATTGCCCATCCGGTGTAAATCGCCGTGCATCCACCATACGATTCACCTGCTCCATGCTTTGGCACCCACCACGCTCGACAAAAGGACAGCGAACATCTTGATGATCAAAAATGGAGCGTGAACACCCCATAAGCGTCACTGCCGAACAACAACAGAGCAAAACAAGCCATATTTTAACCATGTACGTCTCCTGTAGGATTACCTGTTGAAAAGAGGGGTTGATTGGGCATCCCATTCTGATTTAAAAATTGCTGTGCCGTTTGCGTATCGGATTGAAACGTGGATTGCGGCGCTGAAGGCTCTTTACTGCTACTCTCCCCTACTTCACCGCCTGCTCGGCTAATGGTTGTTGTAATCGCAGCTTCATTTTGAACTGATTGATTATCAATGGATTTACCCGATTCAAACGATTGGTGCGCCCTATCAATCCAAAAACCTTTGGTGAACATAATGGACACTCGACGTCCTGCACGTGCCACCACCAGAGGGTGATAAATATCAGCGATCTTCATGATGTAATCGGAGATTTTATTGGCTGGATTACTTACCGCTCCTCCTGCTGCTGATTGCATCAGCGTAGAGGCCTGACCATAAGTCGTAATGGTGCCTGCGCCTGGATTAATGGTCTGAGCCGTATTGAGGTTTTTAAGTCCATCCCCAAAGCCTGCTAAAATCCCTGCAGCCGCACTGTATTCTAAAAGAGGTTTGGTTTTTAAAATGGATGTGCCGCGTAAGTCTTGCATCGCATCCAGATCATACACTGCCCCATACACCTTTTGCTCAAAACTTAAATTAGGTTTCGCACACGAGAGGGTTTCAAGGTGCATCACTACCGCATCATCAGACAAATCACCATACGTGGAAACAATAGCCAGGCAGCCATTAAGTCGTGAATGGCGGTTGTTGGGCATAATTCCATTAGAATCCAGGCGAATCAGTGCCGTTCCCATATTTTTAGCACCATTAATCCCAGCATCCCCTTTGGCTCCGCTCAATAAGATGCCTTCAGCATGGGTTCCAGCCCAGACGTAATTATCTGGTGTACGCTCTTCTTTTTGTTGACGGCGGTAATTAAAATGAACCGTCTCAAGCCCTGCTTTGCCATAGTAGGCTTTTTCATCTAGGATGCGTTGTTTATGACGGGCCTCTATTTCTTCACGCGTAGGCGGTCTTGCGGCCACTGCCGCTAAACTGGTTTGTGAATTTTTAAGAAGGGCTACCTGTAGTTTTCCGTTGATTTCTTTATTTTCAAGCGCAAGCTTCTCTAATTGTTTTTGCATGGCACTTAATAAGGCTTGGTTTTCGGAAACCAAATCCTCTGATTTATTAGGTATACTCTTTTTATTTTTTTCTACCAACGCTTTGAGTGCATCAATTTGGTGTTGTTGTTTTTCAAGTACGGCCTCATCACTTAATTTACTAAAGGCGCTGTCTAATACCCCATCAAACACAGGCTTTTTATTTGTAGGAAGCGTAGGTTGTGGCTTTGACGAATAAAGATAGAATCCATAACACAATCCACCAAGAAGCAGAAAAGCCAAGCCATTACGAAGCTGCTCCATTTTGGCACTTTGATTAAGATTGGCTTTTTTACTTTTATTCATTAACTTTTTAAACGGTTTCATCATGACACGCTTCCTTATTACCCGATGTTGGATTGCTCACGGTAAATGCCATAAAAATAGGCGGTTTGACTGGGCTGCAGCATTTTTTCGGACAACTCCATCGTCATCAGTTTGGGGTGTTCGAATAAGCTTGCGGTTAATTCCATGGGTTTATTGGATTGATTTTCGATGCGATACACATAGCCCGAAGACTCTTTGCCTTGGTATTGTTTCACCAGGGTTACTTTTAACTGTTTATGCAAACGGAAGGTCGTGGGTTTGATGCCCACTTCTTGAAAACCAAAAGGTGTGGTTCCCTCCATAAGCGCCGTCATTAAATCACTTTGTTGATATTGGCTCTGCTCTTGCGCCTTGGCATAATCAAACCCTTTTAATTTTTTAGATACCAATTTAATGGTCTTACCTAAATCTTCAGTCGGAGAGACGGTAGCTGAAAAATGATGATTGAGATTGGTTGTGAAATAGACGGTTAACGGAATATGCGCTAAGGGCTTTAAAACCACAGCACCATCTAAATCATTCTCAGATTCTTTGCTTTGCTCCACAATAAAGGAGTGCTCAGGGAAACTGACTTTAACAATTCGCTCCCCTTCTACATCAATACGATTAAAGTTAAGCGAAGACAAAGACAGCGTAAATCGTTCTCCTTCTTCAAATTTAAGCGTGGCTGCCGTATTGCCTGCATGCAGTGAGGTAGCAAACACGCTACTTAACACGAAGAGTTGACGTGCGTTCATTGACGAATCTCCTTAATAGTCTTAGGCCACATCATCCCGTTAAGGTGCGCAAACTGGACTAAATACACTTTCTTTTGTGGTTTCACTTCAAGACCATGACTAGTTCGATTTAACGTTCCGTCTACCTTGGCTTGCAGGGTGGATTCATCAATGTGAATGTTCTTTTCATAAAATACGGAACTAATATTTTTTTCTTTCACAACGGTTGACTCTGAGTCCAGAATGGTTTTGAATGCCTCTTGATGAGATGCAGGGATTAAATGGACTAACGAAGCAAATCGCGCAGCGACCGTATCTGGATTGTAGGTTAATCGTAATTGGATGACCTTCTTAGTCATGTCTTTAATATAGGAAGGTGAAAAAGAAGAGTTACTCAAGAAGTACCCGTCTTCGGTACAAATGGGCAACCAATGCGTTTCTTTATTATTAACGACATGAACACAAAGCCCACCTAAAATGAACACAGCAAGAGTGGCAGTGACTGCCCAAGCCAATGTCAGATGAAGCAATACTTTATTTTTTAAAAGCACATTGTCACGAAATACACTGTTCATAAACTCACCCTACATAGATTCGATGCGCTGAATTAGGGAATGACCTAAAAATAAGCGTCGTCATGGCATGCGGTAAGGACCAATAAATCATTCCTAATAAAACCCGTAGGGGCAGCCCGCCATACTGAACATGCATGATTAAACTTAAAACAGCCCCAATCACAAAAAGCTGCGGCCCATAACCAATCAGTAATCCAATACCCGTGAGTAAATACACGGGTAATCCAGTGGTCAAAGGAATCCCTGCAATGCGCGGTTCCTCTGACAACATAAATGTGGAATAGTTATGCGACATAACTTAAACCCCAATGCGTGAAGATCATGAGCAAAGGCAATCCCACAAACACCCAAGGACTTTTGGTCTTCATCCAGGTAACGCCAGCCACCAGTGTTTCACCCGCGTATAAATAACCTGGCAAATCTGAATTCTTACCAAAGGTGGCACTGACATCCCCTTTCATCGCACTTAAATAATTTTGACCTTCTGCATATCCTGTATTGGAAAGGCATAAAACAACAACCCAACTTAAGACCAACAAGGGAACTGACCACCGTATAAATTCATGAAGCTTGATACTGCTTTTTCTGATTACTGCACTGACATTCATAACGTTCTCCCTTGCCAATTAGTTGGAATTATTTTCTAGTTCGTTAATCAAAAGACTTATTTCATCTAAAGAAGATTTAACTTTCGGTGAAAAATAAGCGCACTCTTGTGCTTTGGAATAAACCCTAATTAGATTTCCACCCGCGATTCTTAGATTCTTCAATGCAGTTGGATATCGTTCTGAACGAACTAAAGCAGCAGCACCTTGCATTACCCATCCGGCGTATTGAACATCGTATGCACAAGGCTCATGTTTTTGTTCTTCAAACATCCTGTCTAAGGTGTTGTAAACATTGTCACATCGTCTGGAAATGGCTTCTTTATCAATTTGAGATGAGAAACACATCCCCGTTACAAACAATGCCGAACACAAGACAGCAAGCTTAGTTGCCATTTTTTTATCCATTTTTAGTACCTACCTCCGTTTTTTGGTTAAAGAAATCCCTTAAGCCCTATTTATGCTCATTTTTTATTCTTTTTTATTTAATAAATCGCGGTTTTAAAAAGAGTGCTTATTCATCCATGATCACCTCGTTTCTCATTCTTCCAAATTAATCCGATGTCTGATCTGTATCTGGAATGGTGATGTTCTCAAGTTCACTCCTCATCACGATGACTTTTGCAAGATAGGGTTTTATCTTCGGTGCTAGATGAATACAGTAACTTCTTGCATTGCTGATTTCTTTTAATTCATTGAGCCCATAGGCCATAGAAACCAGTGCCCTGTCTTTGTTTTGATGCTGCAATTCATGTCCTGCTGACTCCAGGTATGCAGCAGCAATTTCGACATCTCCAGAACATAAATCGGTGGTGTGTTCTTGGGCTATCTGGTTTAATTGGTAAGACACATCAAAAATCCGCCGTTCTAAATCGTAGTTATTTAAATTAGCTGCAACAGCGCATTGTGCACCTAATGTCATGATAATAAGTCCAGCTAGTATATTTATTCTCATTACTATTCCCTTTTTAACAGATTATTTTTTAAGGCATATGCTTCTTTCATAGAGCTCTATTTAGGCTAATCAAAAGATACCAGCAATTGTTTTTACCAAACCCTGCTCTAATGCGGGACGTGCGTCCACAAACTTTAGATTCATTTTATTTGCGTTCGACACTACGCGCGTTTTGTAGCTTTGATACTTACTGTCTCGGGAATAGTTTTGAGAGATCATTGTGCTACTGCCATTTTTTAGATTCGATTGCACTTGTTCTTTCACCTTAATTCCTTTCCCCACTTTTTCGCTGATTTGAACGTCAGTAATCATCGTGTAATTAATATCTTTAACTAACGAATCCGCAGCCATACCAATTAATCCACCACCCAAACCACCAGCGACCATTCCGGTCGTGGAGTTAGTGAAACTTCCTGCAGCCGTACCCACCACAGCTCCTGCTATAGCAGACTCATAACCACCAAGTAATGCTGATTGGCTCGCTGAAGCATTCATTTTCCCAATTTTTAAGATATTGGCTTGCAAGATATAATGTGCGGCATCGGGATTATTAAGTACTTTATACCCATGGTTAATTAATGCAGTTTTTAGCTGGGGCTGGATAGCAACCTCTTCATCAGAAGTATTTCGCACAGAAACATAAACCGTTTTTTGGGCACTGGGTACTGGGTGTAAAAAGATGGTGTCGCTTTGTTTTGTACTCACTTGCAACGAGCCATGTTCTAGGACAGTGTGAGTTGCCGCACAGCCTGTAAGTACGATCATCGCTCCAACGATCAATGAGTGTGTCAATCCTGATTTAATGTATTCCTTCATTGCATTATCCTTATTTATAAGTGATTAATTCCAGTGAGATATCCTATTAAACTGACTCGTTAAAAGCTCAATCACCGTTTCATTCAAGGTCATATCATGCGTATAAGTACCCTCTTTAATCTTTTGCATAATTTGCGTTTGAATCTCAAAACGATGGATTGGAATAACCTTAGGCGCATCAAATGCCAGCTTTATTTGACCATCGTGTTGTTGTTCTAATACAGTACAAAACACTTCATTTCCGATAACCACGGTATCCCCTACCCTGCGCGTTAAAATCAACATATTAATTCCTCTTCTATTGGCTTATTTTTATCTGTTAATGCACTGTTTCATTCTCAATTGGATACATTAAAAACAACTGCAGCCGTCGCAATAATGAATAGGCATAGATTGCCGCTTGTGCATGTTTATCAAAATCCAAACCACTTATGTTTATGGATGCCTGTTGTAGACAGGAAATACAACTCTCTAAAATATCGAATACTTCTTGTTCTAAAGTCATAATTGATTATTTTGATAAGCGATAAGGTTATTGAACCATCATTTAAATGACAGTGCATTCACCTAGGTGCAAGGAAGAGAAAAAAGTGAAAAAATTTTTTTACGGTGAGTTTTTTAATTAAAATAGTTATTGTAATCGTAGGTAATAATCCGATATTTAGTGAGTTTTACATAATCGGTAAAGAGTTGTTCCAAGTTAGATTCATGAAGCCCCCTATCCTTTAGCCAGTTAAAAAAAGACTCACCTTTTAATAGATTATGCTCCTCTCGAAATTGCTCCACTTGATAGATAAGCTCATATTCAGTTATGCCATAAGGTTGTTTATCAAGAATCAATAACACGGATTGATAATGATGCTTATTCTTTTTTGTTGCAGGAATAGCGAGTAACTTAAGAATACATGTAGCTCGCTGCATATGTGTTGTATCTTCTGCTTGCTGAAATTTAGGGACACGTAGCCAATCAGGCGAAAAAGTAGATTCAATCAATTTTTTTTCAAACAAAGTAAATTCTCTTTTGTTTGTATTCAAGACCATGTTTTTATTTGGCACCGGTTGTTGATTTAAGTAATGCAATAACGACTTGGCATCTTCTTTTTTTACATCAATATAATGAGATTTAATCAAATCATAAAGCTCATTGGGTAAACGCCGAGCAATGTTCTCCCATGTTCTCTCAGCGAAAAAAATTGTACGTATGGAGTCTAGGATCGCCTCTGGATTAGGTACATTGATTCGCTCAAAGGTGAGGCGAACATTAATCAACGGTATCGTTTGATCTTGATTGTATTTAGAATAGGCAATGGCCACTTCATCATCACCATCTAATTCATTATTCTTATACCTCTCATATATATGCCCATACCCCCTCATGCCAAAAACATCCAGCTCCGCTGCTCTCAATGCACCCATTGAAGCCGCACCCCAAACCTCAATACCGTAGTCTAATGCAATTAATATTTCTTTATGCCATACCGAAGGAACCCAAGAAAAATTGCCATCAATAATGACAATGCGTTTATACCCTTGTTTTATTGCTTTAAGCACATCGCCTTTTTGTATTGAGGGCAAATAAGTTGCATCAGGGAATAACTGCATTGCCTCTTTCTGGGATAGCGAAGTTTCTAAAAAAACAATGGTTTCATGCATGACAGATTAAGTCCTTAGAAATGAGCTTTGCCTTCAAAATACACAGCTCTTTGTCATAATAGCAATACACTAAAATGTCCTGATTATTTTTTTTAATTCGAGTAAAGAGTGCCGATAGTGCTTCATCTATCGTTTCTATCGTATGATCAGGCACATCAGCAAACTCCTTTTTATTTGCAATCACTGGAAACTCATTGCGCTCAAAATCATATTTAGTATGAACTAAATCGTCACGAGAACCAGCTATCGTAGTCACACGCGATTGAATGGCCTCCGTCAGCGCACGATTTAAAGCGATTTGTTTATTAAGATGACAACCATTGCCCTTAAACAGAATTTGGTTTTCAAAAGGATTTTTTGCTTGAATCAATACCTCAAAAGCAGGAATTCCGTACCTATTTTCTTGGTGAGTAATAAAACAATTAAATTTATTGGAGATATTTTTAAGCAGCTCGCTATTAACCTCAACCACTTCAGAAACCTGTTCAGGCTCACATCGCTCAATAACTTCCAAAAGCCCATGTAACAAAGCCTCTTGGTAAGTGTTTCCTCCGGCCAATCCTGTTGTATCCGGTGAATAAATTAATACCTCTGGCAAATAGGAATTCAAAGAATATTCAGCAAAAGGCACAAGAATACTTTTTTCCAAAAACACTAACTTAGCATAAACCCAATTCCTCGGTTGAGATGGGGAAGTATAATGCACTGAACATGCCAGATGATTTGTAGGTATAAAAAAAACATTGTCTTCGGCTAACTCAAGCTCTGATTTATTCACCACTTGTGGGATTAATTCTTCAGCAAAATAAACTTCAATCGACTCCATCAGCGCTGAACATTGAGCTGCCTCTTTAGTTAATCCTTTACCTTGGCTCGTAGTTAAGGATTTTGCCCTCGGTCTTATTGCAGTATAAACAGGTAGTCCTGAGTAATCCAAATGGGTTAAATCGGCTAATCGGGTAATCCCTGCCATCCTCTTAAAAAGAGCCAATACGTTTAGTGTTTCCTGGTAATGGCGAGCTCTTAAAGACGTTTCTGTATGTTCAAAATTCATTTAGAAAGCCTTTCATCAAGATAATAAGCATCCACACCTAACGCTCTAAGTTCTGATGAGAACAATTTACTTCGATATCCAGACGCACAATAAAAAACCAACTTTTTATCTTTATAAGATAGGAAAAACGAATAATCATTATTATCCTTAATAGGAAAAAATAAATCATCATCCAACTTAATAAGTTCTCGCTCTTCTTTTTGTCGTATATCCACAAGAAAATGTTTGTTTCTATCAAGATCATTGAAGGTAATTCTATAATCAGTGTATTGACTTTTCAGGTTATCAAAATTGATTGTTTTTTGCTTGCAGGCAACACAGTCATTGCTCTGTTTTATAGATAAAGAAGAAATGCTAAAATTTTTCGCATCAATGATTCGTAGTTGTGGTAATTGGGCATTCTCTGCATTAAGTAAATAATTTAAGGCAAGATTAGCCGCCATCGTTCCGGCTATTCCTGTTACTGTTCCTAATACACCGGCCTCCGAGCAATTAGGAATAACGCCTGTAGGAGGTGGACTAGGATAGACGCAACGATAACAAACCTTTCGCGTATCAAATAAAACAAGCTGAATAATATCCACTAAGATACTGCAACTGATAAATACTTTGTTTTTTAAAACACAAATATCGTTAATCAGATAGCGTGTTTCAAAATTATCGGTTCCATCAATAATCAAATCGATATCGGTACTTAAAGAGCCCCCCAAATCCACATCAAATTTTTTAGTATGTGTCTCTATAACCACATTACTATTCACTTTGCCTAAAACATCTTTTGCTTTCTCAGTCTTATAACACCCAACATCAGATTCATTAAATAAAATTTGTCGATGTAAATTAGAGCAATCTACTTTATCATCATCAACCAGAATTAACCTTCCTACACCTGCTGCAGCAAGGTATTGAGCCACCGGACTTCCAATACCACCAAGCCCTATAATCATCACCGACGCATTATTTATTAGTTGTTGGCCATGCTCCCCAATAACCGCTGTTTGCCGTTTGTATCGGTCCATTCTCGCTATCCTCCTGATATAGAGGCGACAATACAGATCTCATCATTAAAACGAAGCGTAATGTCTTTGGTAGATGTCATTTGTTTTGAATTAATGAATACGGAAATGTATCCCTTAGAGCAACCCTCTTCATCAAACAACTGCTCATATTTCTCTTTATAAAATTCGGCCAGTATCTGTTGTAAATTTGACTTATTAGAAACCAATTGGATTTCTTTTCGTTCTGAACTAAACTCTATTAATTGATATTCATACATTCTTATAACCTGTAGCTTTTTATATAAAGGATATATATAATTCATACATATCTAACTAGGGTGGTGCATATGAACGAACAACTGTTTAAAGACCTAGGTAAAAACTCATCTGCAGCGAAGATGAGACTTTAATCTATTCAACTCAATAAACCTCTACAATATCTTGCTCGGCAAGAAAAGTTCCTGCCTTGTTTATCTTAGCAAGAGAATCATCCCAGCAAAGAACCATCGCTGACTTAGACATATGTGCCATGTATTCACTTGTGTCCTCTGGTTTAACAAAAAAAGTCCATTCATTTTGAACATTAAGCTCGGGTTTTTTAATATTCTTTATCACTCCTTGTTTTCTAGGAAAGTAACCACACACAAAGTGTCTTTGATTCTCTACTAAATCTGGAGGCTCAACGCCGCACACAATACAACATAAAATTGTTTCAAGACTGATGGAATATTTTTTTTGATATAATTTATTTAAACCAATACCTGGTGGTCTGGCATTGGTTTCAATAAATTGAATATAACCATCCTCACTCATGAAAAACTCGGTGTGAAGTACTCCGTTATGGAACCCTAATAACTGGCATACTTTCACTGAAGCATCCAATACTGCTTGTCTCTGATGTTCATCTAAAATATTTAGACTAAAAATAGGTACATTTTTACTGACCATGAGATGGTTTGGGTGAGTATATTTTCTGGCCTCCACAAATAATATATTCCCATCAAATATCGCCAACTCCGAATGATATAAATCATCGGCAACATACGCTTGAGCGATGTACTGTTCTTCGCCTTCTTTCTTATTGGTTAAAAAATGGCAAAACTCCCCTTCCGTTTTAATATGATAAGTTTCATAAGATCCAGAAGAGTTAATCGGTTTAATAAAAATCTCTTGAGTGCCTATTTTTTCTTTAATTGATGTAAAAGTTGGAGACTCAATCAATGTGGTTGTTTTAGGATAGGGAAATGAATCATCTAACTGGCAATACATGAGATCTTTATGACTTAATAACATGGCCTTATTCAAGTTCATACCAGAAATATTGAGATGCTCTCGAATCTTGGCGATATCCACAAACATATCTTCTGAAAAACATACAATAAAATCTGGGCGAACCGAAGCACAAATAGTCAATAGATCTTCATAGAAAAATGAGTTTACTAATATATGTTCCCGATCTTTAACCGCCTTAGAGGGCTCTTTTATTAAAAAGACAGGAGTGATTCCCTTTTGACGGAGTACATCACAATCAATTAATTCATAATCCTGGAGAGGATCAATGCACAGCAATGTCTTTATTTTCATTATATTTAATACCAAAGCATCCTACTAAAAAAGCAGTTTTCGAAGGAAATTGCTCCACGGAATAACCAAGTTTATTGGTTATTTCTAAAAATCGAGGATCGTAATCAAAAATAGTTTCTTTTGGTAATTTAAATAAATTATTAGTGACTTGATTTCTCTTTTCATGAAACAGGGTTAACTCAAGCATCGTTGCACTATCAAAAAAGGGTGTGTTTTTAAAATGGCCCAATTTATTTATATAATCTGCATACTGGAGATACGTATCATAGATCAACTCACAGCGCTGCGGTTTATTAGCAAAAGAAGTCGGCTTAAAAGCCATCTCTTCTTTGAGGATCGAATAAAACACGGGATTGTTTTTAGTTTTGTCAAAATGCACCGGTTCCATAACAAAAGGGGTGTATTTCGATTTGTAAATATCACGATAGGTTTCAACAATAAAATCCAACGGCAACAAGTCATCACTAACAGCTAAACCATAACCAGGAACCTGTCCTGTACCTATAGTAATTAATTGGCTAATCGCGTTATTAGTAAATTCATTCTGGGATATTTCAGGATGATTGGCTCTAATATAAGCCATTAGATAATTATAAAAAGGCAGATTTGCATAATATCCATTTTGATTAGAATCAAATTCCATGATTAAACTTAACAGAGTCGGTAATTTATTGGCTTTAATTAATGCAACGATTTCAGAGGGGAACACTAACAATTTGGCTCGCCAGTTACAATTAGCCGCTTCACACAAGCTCTTAAACGTTAAATAATGATTTCCAAGATCATCTGGAACCGGAATATCTGCTTTAAAATATCGTTCTAAACTTGCATGAGGCCTTGCGTCTGCCACAGGGCAAAGCAAAAACGTGTTCCTTGCACCAGACGATATTTGCAATATATCTGTAGGATGATGCGTATTTGAAGCATTGTACAAAGAACTAACGTTTAAAAAATCCCCTTCGCTGTATATTTGATGAGTACTTGATTTTCCTTTAAATTCAATGAACATTTCGAGTTTTTTCTCTAAAACCATTGAAAAGGGAACAGACGGTAATTTTCCGCCTGTATTAGGCAAATAAAAATGATGTTCATCTGCAATGATTTGCCCATATTGATAGTCAAGCACCGAAAAAAGCATGTTTTGAATACCATCGATGGTTTCTAACACGTCATAAAGTCGCTTGTTAACTCTAGCTATGCCTGCTTTTACCTGATCCCAAGATAATTCACTCATGATATCAACATCAAAGTCCAGTTAGTGAGAGAAATAATACAGGAGAAGTTGAGTATATTCAACGACGATGCATTTTATGTAACAAAAATACTTACTAAAAATAAAATTTTTTATTGCAATAACGCTTTTCAAGTTATAAATTATGTTACTTGAAATGCATTAAATAAAAACGGAGTTTATATGATGATAATCGACCATGTAGATAATCAAATCATCAAGATGATAGTCAACGGATGCCATGTGAATGACATTGCTGAGGACACAAAAAAGTCTAAACGATACATTCTCTATCGACTCAGTGATCTAAAAATAAGTTTCAATTGCAAAACCACACCCCAATTAATTTATATGCTGACCACATCAGGGTTAATTAAGTAAACTTTTCTGCACATGGATGTATTATGAACAATTCGATTTATTATTTGGGCTTTAACAAGCTTCTTTCATTAACCAAATGCCCGAAAGAAGCCCTTCTTTTAGATAAAATTATCTTTCATCATCAAGGCACTCTTTTGAAGCGTGAGAATAGATTATGGTTTACTAAAAAAATCCCTGAGCTTGCAGAAGAACTGGGCTTTAGTGAAAGCCGCACATATATCTATCTCAAAAACCTGGAGGAAGCAGGGTTTATTATTCGTAAAAGATTTAAATATTACGGTGTTCCGCGTTCATTTATAGCAATTTCAGAGTTACTTCAAAACAAATTACAATTGATCATTAAGGAACCTGAAAACATCATTGAGATAAAAGAAAAGAGCCCTAATTCTGCACACGATATAAACGAGAGAATGGATTCTCCCGTTTTAAGAGAATCCATTAATAAAGATCAAAATAAAGTAATTAATAATATTATTCATAACAATTCAAGCAATACATTAGCACTTACTGAACTCAATATCGTTAAAGGGATGTTGTTGAATGTGCAAAGACAGCACGGAGTAAAATTATCGTCACCCCAAAAAGTTTTTGATGAAGTGGTATTTTCAATAAACAACCAGGAACAATTTCAAAACATTGGCACATTCCAGCATAAAATTAATATTATCTCTCAACTTCTTCGCGCAAATCACTGGAAAACACCAAAAGGGTTTAATAAATATTCTCCTGAAGCAAAACGCTATCAAGAAAAAGAAGAGCAGGAGCAAGTAGCACGATTAACTCTTAAAAAAGAAGAGTGCGGTTACTCTGGATTGAACGAGGTTGCCACACATAACCGCCTGCAAAATGTTTATGATTTGCCTCAACCGCCCTGCCCTAACATAAAACTACGAAAGTCACTGCAAGTGCAACAAAGTCTTATTAATGGCATTAAAAAAGATATTAAAACGATAAAAAACCCTAATATATTGGAAAACTTTCTAAAAATACTGGCTCAGGAGGAAGCAAAATTATCAAAATTGCAAGCCGAATATTCGCTGCATTAGATTATGCTATTCCCTCTATCGAGCTACTTGATGTTTTTTGTATACTGCTTTCAATAGTTTTAGAGCATAGCCAAAGAATGCATGCACCAAAAATGGCATAAAGGCTTAACTGAGTAAATGTACCCATGTAATGTTCATTACTCACAATCGGATTTAATGATTCAGATTGGGTCATTAAATTGGAAAAGTAATTGGATAAGGTAGCTGCTATTCCTGACGCCATCATCCATACTCCCATCATGAGTCCTTGCAATTTTTCCGGAGCAAGACTTCCTATCATCGCATAACCTACCGGAGCAAGAAGCAACTCCCCTAAGGCTTGGAAAAGATAATGCGCAACAATCCAACTCATGCTAGTTAATCCATTAGCATTGGAATTTTCTATACCAATAGTTAGTGCCAAAAACGATAACGCAATAAACACTAAGGAATATATAAATTGTCTCGATATAGAAATAATGATGTGTTTTTTTCTTAACCTCTCGAATAAAGCAATTACTATAGGTGAACCAACAATTACAAAAATAGAATTCAAATTCATCAGCCATTGCGGAGGAATATAATAAGAGCCGATATAGATATCCACGTTATATTTCAAAAATTGCGTAACCCCTATTGGTCCGACAAAATACAACATCCAAAAAACAATAGAGCTTCCGGTTAAAAATACAAAAGAATAAATTTTATTTCTCTCAAAGCTAGTACTTAAACAATGTCCTAATAAGGTAATATAAATTAAAGCAGCAACACCTATACAAAGTATGAGACTATTTGCCAGCCAGGAATAATGAAATCCAGCAAAAAGAATTGGCACAATAAGTACAATTAACAACAGCCCTACTCTACCCTTTTTTATTTCCTCTCGCGTATTTGTTTTGTTTTTATCAAAATAGCGCCATGACTTAACGATAAAAAACACGGTAATCAAATTAATTAAATTGCTTACTTCAAATAAGTGCTCGTATCGATCGTGAATATCGATAAATCCTCCCATAATATAACCAGAAAGAAATCCAATATTCATTGCGCTGTAATTATGAAAAAACGCTTTTTCTCGTAATTCATTTTCATGATTACTAAATTGCTGGGTAATAAGGCAGTTAATACAAGTAGAGCCTAAGCCGCAGCCAATCAAAAATAAACTTAATCCTAGATAAACTAATGAATCAGAAAAATTAAGAACTATTAGGCCTAATGTTTGTATGAGTGTTGAGATAGCGAATAGTAATCGATTACTTAGAAACTTATCGCCTATGTATCCAGCTACAAAATGTAAAATAAAATTTGACGCGAGAAAAAATCCAACTATCCCATTGGATTGCATTTGAGTTAAACCAATATTCTTTATTAAATAAAGAGATAATGAGGAGAACAACACAGCAAAACTAAATGTGGTTATTGCATTCAACCAATGCAAATAAACAACCCCTTTCCGATCTTTTTTTACAGCATCCATTTTTAATCCTATATCCTACATATTCATATCTTGGGCATAATTTGATTTTATTATATAACCAGAAATTTTTAATGCTGGCTATCAATTGCATATCAGGATTATTTTCGAAGAAACGCACTACAAAAATAACTATCGGACCACAGCCACAAAAATCACGCCAACGCACTAAATTAAAACAAATTATCTTGTATCGAAACACCAATAAAATTATAACTCAACACCCAAGGTAACAACTTAAGATTTTCCATATAATTATCCACCTATAAAAAATAGCATTACCCTTCCACCTTAAGATGCGACATCAGCCAGTCTGCCTCTTCTAAAGAATCAAAACTTATAACTACTTTCCCTTTGCCACCATAATTAAAATGCATGTTAACCGTAGATGAAAGTTTTTTTGATAATTGTACTATCCACTCTTTCTTTCTTTGCTCAAATTGGGGAGAAAGAAAAAACTCTTGCCTATCTTTTGGCATATTTGAGCGTTGAACCAATTGTTCAGTTTCCCTAACTGATAAAGACTTATTGATAACTATTTTTGCAACATCTTCTTGTTGTGCACTCGACAGACTTAATAAGGCTCTAGCATGCCCCATTTCTAATAAGCCTGTTTTTAGCATTTCTTTTACTTCATCTGTAAGAGTAAGCAATCTAAGAAGATTAGTAACTGTTGTTCGTGATCTGCCTAAAGTTTCAGCAACTTCACCATGAGTCATACAACACTCATCTATTAATCTCTTTATAGCTTGCGCCTCTTCCAATGGGTTTAAATCTTCTCTTTGAATATTTTCAATTAAAGAAACCGCCATCCCATTTGCATTATCATATTTTCGAATGATGGCAGGTATTTTTTCTAATCCAGCTATTTTAGCCGCACGCCAACGCCGTTCACCTGCAATAATTTGATATTCATTTTTATTAGGATCCATTTCTTTGACAAGAATAGGCTGTATAATTCCATGTTGCCGAATTGACGAAGCCAGCTCTTCTAGTGAAATATCGCTAAAAAATTTCCTCGCTTGATTTTTATCTGGATAAATTTTTGATAAACGCAGATCGATTGCTTCCAAAGATTGGATATCATTTTTTAGATTAATTGGCTCAAATGCAGGGAATTTCATATTAAACCACCTCCACTTTAGTTGGCTTTTCTAAGTAATGTTGGTTTAATTTTTCTTGGGCCTCCAAAACAAATTTTTGCATTTTTTTAACATGCTCTTGATTATCTCCAGGTTTAGTATAACCAAATAATTTTTCCCAATGATTGAATTCTGCCTGTAAAACAAATAATTTTTTTTCCCATTCAATTTCTTCATTAGATTCTTTTTCGTGAGAACCTTCAGGCTTAGCCTCCTCTTTGAATTTATAATCGTATTTTAAAGCACTAATAAAATATGGAATAGGATAAAAGCCTGTGCTCTCTTTTTTTGCATATTTCTTGGTATAGCTAATCTTCTCTTGGATGTATTCTTCTGAATAATTATTTATAATATTTTCTAATATTGATTCGCTTAATGTACCAAAAATTGTTTTTATTACTTTATATATCTTAGCATTTTCAATGCGACTGACTTCTGATGTTGATGTATTTTTTTTGTTATTAACTAATACTTCGAATCCAGTAATTTTTCTACCAATTCTTATTGGTTCCAAGCTAACAGCAAAATTAGCTCGATCATTAACCTCTTCTAACGAGGGTGAAATAACATTTCTCGTAAGCTCTCGCATGCTTGGATATTTATCTTCAGGAACTCCTAAAATTTTTCTGAAGGTATCTAATGGAATAATTTTATTCTTTTGTAAATTAATAAACCGTGTACTATTTTCATAGAGAGCATGACCGTATTTCGATTCAAATTCAGACTGCAGATCAACGTCGATAGTACCGTATATAGATGGATTAGCTAATAAATCAAGCATGATTTTATGAAAAGAAAAATTGATGGTATTATTTTGATAAAATGTGGGTGCGCCATGTAACACTCGTAAGTTTAAAAAAGAAATGTCTGTAGGCACCTTATCTTTCAATAAGTTCCATTGTATTTTTAATGATGCCAACCCATCAATAGACTCTTTTAGATATTGAGTATTATTACTGTTAAATTTAACTGCTTTTAACAGCTTAGAAAAAGGCATGTTACATTCAACAGCAACCGAGTTTTGATGGTTATGTATGCGGCCATCTCCTTTTATTGCTTCATACAAAAGCACATTAACAATTTTTCGTTGCAAGACACTCATTAACGAGTATGCATGAATAATTGCGACATGTTTGCGTATTATTTTTTCAGCGAACATTACCGGTTCCACTCCGTTTGGCCTTTTTTCTTATTTTTTCCTCATTATTCTACTCAAAATAGCAGCGCGGATTATGGCGGCTTGAGGGCCTCTTATATCAGGATATTCCTTTACAACTTCATTTCTCATATCAGAAAAAAAACATCGTTGCTCAAATGTCATGTAAATTTTATCAAATACAAAGTTTTCACTATTCCCTTCTGCATTAAGCACCATTTCTTTGTAATCAGGATTTTCCTTCAACATTATTATGGCTTCATTCACCCAATCAGTTTTCTTTTTTAAATTATATTTTTCAGAATTTAACAGAATTTCTTTGAGCGACTCTTTGATTTCTTTATTAATAGTAAATGTAATAATTTTCTTGTCGTCTTCATTATTATTGAGTTTCAATTTATTCATTTTAATCACATTTCCTGAGCAATTAGAGGAAGTATTTTTTTAAAGCATTCCTCAACCGATTTACCATTATTCCATTGGACATTATTGCTTATCGTATTCATTTGCTCGACAATGTTCTCGCGTAAAATGCTGCTTGAAACTAAGGCATCAAAGATAATTTTTGCAATATTTGGTTTTACCTTACCTAAACTAACATTTATTTGTTTACGCCCTCTTATTTCTTTTTTTGTAACTAAGGAAACTTCAAGTTCTTTTTTTAATTTAACAATTGCATCAAAAGATAAATTTTCTATAGCTGCCTTTAAAAGAACTTGTTGATGCTCTGCATTTTCAACTGAAATAATTAATTCAATTAATTTTATATTCTCTATTTTTCCTTCAGCAATCGCCTGTTTTATTTCTGAACTTGCTTGCAAAATCAGGATATATCTTCGAGATTGTGTTATGGACATTCCCGTTAAGTCACTTAAAATTTTTGATGTTATTTTCTCGTTATCATTTATTTCTTTATTTTCGTTTAAATATTCCTTAACAATAGCCTCAATACTCGCAACTCTTTCAGCTAAAGATAAGTCTACTCGTTCATTATTTTCAATCCACTGTAGAACTCTTAACTTTGTACCAACAGGTCGTTGACTTGCGATTCTTGCTATAATTTCTTTTTTGCCAGCAATTGCTGAGGCTAATGTTCTGCGTTCGCCAGCAATTAAACGACATTTGTTCCCAAATCTGTATACAAATATGGGATTAATTAATTGATCATCCAATATAGTTTTCGCCAATGATTCAAGTGACTTCCAATCATTTTTCTTTTTTGCGTAGTCAGGATCCGAAGGTTCTATTCCATTTATAGCATCATGAAGAGTTAGTGCTAGCTCACGATTGTTTTCCGGATCAAGTTCTATTTTATCCAAGGACAATACTTCTATTGATAGCTCCCCTGCATAATCATTAGCAATTGCTAATGATCTTGATATAGCTTCCGTTTTGACAGGATTTAATTTGAATTTATTAACCATAAGAAGCCTCCTTTTCCTCTATTTTTTTGTATACATTATGAAATACCCTGTCATATACATAAGAGCACCATTTTTCACTTTCAACTCTCGCTAGATGTGTTTGTGGTAGATTAAATACACAATTAGGTTTTGCATCTTCCACTACCAATTCGGAATAAATGGTTCTTTGAGCTATAGGAGGTAACAACCATTCTTCTGATTTTTCTATTGAACGCAAATCATTAAGAAACTTCGTATGTACTGCTGTTTTACGCACTTGGTTAGGTAAAATTCCAGCTATTTTGATAGTATCGTCCTTTACTCTTCTAAGTTGCTCTTGTGAAATCGCCTGAATCATTCCTATGGTTCCATTAATACCATATTGTTCAAGTTCAGTTGGCAATAGACCATGGCTTGCTGCGCGCAATCCGGCCATTGTTAGTGGGCCAAATTGTGGATTCGTATCGATAATAACAAATTGATAATCACTATGAGTTGATAGCATTTCGGTAAATTCTTTAAGGCGATTTATAACTTTTTCTTTCACATCAACTTTTAAAACACGTTGTGCATCTTCTAGTAATGAAGCAAAAGAAGGGAAACAATCTAAATTGTCAACCCAGGTTGGATATGGATAAATAGATTTTCCTATGAATATGTCTGCAATACTACTAACACCATCCCAATGTGGATCATCTTCTGGTAAGTTATTTGGATCCCATTCTGGATGGGCTTTAGGCATATAACCGGTTGGGTGAGCAGGATCTCTGGTAGTTGGAATCAAGCTAGACGAGGAATTTCCTTGCGGATCCAGATCAATGAATGCCCCTTTCATGTTTTTACATTTAGCTAGATACTGTGCAAGAGTGAGAGCAATGGTTGATTTACCAATACCTCCTTTGTTTCCAGCTGTTGTAATTACTTTCATCCGTCCTCCCTTTTTTAGAATAAGGTGTTTTGTACTATTACTTTTTTTAGATTAACTTTAGTGAAATCAATTTGCAAGCGGTAATTTGTACTATTCAAGTTTTTTTAAAAAAAAGAAAATATATATCTTTTTTCTTCTTTTCATAACTTCCTTACTTGAATTATCTGTAACTAATTGATTATTAATTGTTTATTACATTTTCATTGTGTATGTATTTGGGATGTATAGTGTAGGTTTATGAGTTTTTGTGTGTAGAAATATGGGGTTAATCCCTTGTTTTTATTATATGTGTAGCTTTATGGGGCTTTATTGTGTAGGTATATGTTAATGGTGTACCTTTATGGGATATTTTATTTTTTATATAGACCTTTATGCAGTAAATGTTAGGTTAGATAACTGTATTTTTCCTTGAAAATTTTAGATATTATGAGGGCTTTTTACATAATGAATTTTAAAATAGATTATCTCGGAATTTTCTTTGATATTTTTCTCGTTTTTTGTTGACTGTTCTTATATCGCCAACTTGACTTTTGTTAACGCAAGAAAGCGGTGAGTGTCGAATTTCAGGCGTAAAGAATCATGCTGCTAATTGTCCAAGTTCCATTGCTTTTTGGAATTGGACTCTCTATTGTGTCTCCGATTTGGTGTTGTCCTCCGAGAACGGGGAACAGATTTCTTTTTTTCCCCATGAGATCTCGGATGACCTTTGCACTGACTGATGATTTGAAATGAATTAGGTTTATTTTCTTCATGCGGCTTATGGTATTTTCGATCTGCTTATTGGGTTCATTATGTGAGCGATGCACGGTGCGCCCTTGCTCATTTGCTAAATAGCTTCGAATGGCTTTTTAATTTTCCTACTACAATCGCTCGCTGCTTGGTATAGGGCACAATAGACAAAATAGGACGCGAATCGAAGATTTTTTGTTACGGTGATTTTGCAAGAACACATCTAGCTCATACCCCTCTTCATTTATGGCACGCCATAAGTAGTACACTTAGTCATTAATGCTAAGCTGTTGCTCATCCATATGCATTTATCAGAAGGTTTAGGTATCCTCTTCTTAATCACACCCTTAAAATAAGGGTTAAACTTAAATCGCCATTGACGTATCGTTTCATAGCTAACCTCAATGCCACGATATAATATTTCTTAGATACGTCTCGATAGCTGTTGTTAAAAACGTTGATAGCTCCATACTGCTATACTAATTAGCTCTACAGGGTAACGTTATATTTTCGGTTTCCTTTAAGGCATTGTAATCTCCCAATATACTGATCTCAGCTTGGCCAAATTTAAGTTGATAGTACTTTAACTCGTGTCATTCATCCCTTTAATGAGTGACTCTATTAATTCTATTTGACATTCTCTTTGGCATTAGGGATGAACAAAATGGTATTAATGCTTCTATTGAAATTGATAAGTGGATTTTCGGTGGTGCGTTTTTTGTAAAGGTTTCCTGTTTAACGATTTTTAATAACTAATTTAATCATAGACTTTTCTCAAGTTGCTATTGGTATCTCATTATTTTGAGAATATAAATGTGTGTTTCTAATAATTTTATACTTGATGTAATTAAATTTTAAAAAATTAATTACTAATGTACTAAAAGAATGAGATTTAATTATTTGCAAATGTAAATTAATTGGTTTTTTCCCATGAGCTATTAGTGATCTCAATTATTTTTAGAGTAGTTGCTGAATAAAATTTTAATTAGAAATTAATCTAGTTTCTGTTTGAACAAATGCTTTTAATTTCATGTAATTGTTACTAAATCAATAAATTGTCCCCCGGGGACATTTTTTATAACTTATTGATTTTAAACAATAAATAAATGAATAAATTCTGTAATGCATATGAGTTATTAAATGGTGTGGTTTTATGGGAGGGCATAACAAGTTCCACTTCTAACAAAACCACATGAAAAGTGCGAAGAGTGAAACGCTTGTCAATCGCAACAATTTACTACAAATGTTTCAGCAAAAATTAATGCTGAATGGAGGTATTATCGAAGTTAATTGGCTTATTATGATAATTAACAAAAGAGAGTAGTTGATTAGCGAATATCAAAAGTTCGCCACATGTCCACACATCCTAACTAGTAACCCAAGCTCTTCTTGGCCGAACATTTATTGATAAAGAGGAGAGAAAACGCCCATTAATTGGCAAGATATCTTATATGTTGCACCTTATAATCATCAGGTAAACAAGCTACGGCATGCTTTAGGAGAGCAAGCTTAGGTGGGTAGTGTAGATAAATTTCAAGGCCAGGAAGCACCTATAGTATTTTTAAGTATGTGTGCAAGCCAGGGTAATGAGTCCCCTAGTGGAGTTGATTTTTTGTTCGATAAGAATCGGATTAATGTTGCAGTTACGCGGGCTCAATGTATGGCAATTATCATTTATAGTCCTCTGTTGTTTGATACTTGTGCAAATAATCTAGATCAGATGGAAAAGATTAGCTTGTTTTGTCAGTTGACCAAAGGGGCTTAACAGAAAGGTTATCTTCTTGTCCTTAAAGATTGAGTCTTATGATACTATATTTGAATATTCTATGTTTATGATGAGGCAAATATGGGCACCAATGAAATTGTCACCGACATTATTGATTGTTTTATTCATGAACTAAAAGATAACAATCTTATAAAACAGGGTTTCATCAAAAACTTAGAAGAGCTTCTTCATAGTAATGAAAAAGTGACGACTCAGAAAATAGAAATCTTACTTTATGAAGAGAATGACGAGTTATGATTAAGATTGAGTCACTAACAATTAAGAATTTCCGCGGAATTAAAGATTTAACTATTCCAATTCTTGGTAAATCATGGGTTATTCACGGACGAAATGGTTCGGGGAAAAGTGGAGTGGTCGATGCTATTGAATTTGCTCTCTCCGGTGAGATTGGCAGATTATCAGGGGAAGGGCGGGGGGATGTGAGTGTGAAAGTTCATGGTCCTCACGTGGATTTCAAAGACGATCCCAAATCTGCACAAGTTGAGATTGAACTAAAAAGTGCGAACTTTAGTGATAAATTAAGAATAATACGTGATTGTAATAATCCTAGTAAATTTAAAACCAACCCCGTCGTCAGTGGCGATTTATTGGCACAGGTTAAATCATTTCCTTTGGGACGAGAACTGGTTTTATCTCGTCGAGAAATTTTAAAGTTTGTGCTCTCTGAGCCAGGCAGGCGATCAAAAGAGATACAAGCATTACTGCAAATCAGTAAGATCGATGAGATCAGGGCTTCTCTCTTGGGAGCTAAAAATAAAGTTATTAAAGCAGAATTTGCTGAAAAACAAGAATTTGAAAGAAAGAAGCAGAAATTAAGGGAATGGCTTACTGTTGAAGAATTAAATAAAGATTCAATATTATGCGTAATTAATAAACATAGAGCCAATCTAAAATTGGAACCGATTATTCATTTGGACGAGTTTACACAGATAGCGTTTGGAGAAATGCAGGAGAATTCAAAGAGTGTCGATTTAGATAAGAAAGGAATAGTACACGAATTATCCTCTCTGATGATGATTTTTGAAGACCAGAATGGTTTATTTTCTAATCAAGCAACTAAATTTCTTGAGCAATACAAAGCACTTTCAATTAAAACAATTCAATTGAGAGATCTTAGCAAGTTGAATTTTTATGAAATCGGACTTCCTCTGATCGGCGATAATGTTTGCCCCTTCTGTAACTCAGAATGGGAGGACGAAGAGCTTCAAAAAATTATTAAAGATAAAATAATAGAAATTTCCGGTTTAAAAGAAATAAAGGACAATCTTTTAATTAGTACTCATGCTATTTCCAATTATTGGCAGAGCGCTCTGCGTGATATAGTAAATTTATTAAATAAACTATCAGGTAAATTATCGTTCAAAACGACAGAGATGATCAAAACAAGACAGGAGTTGGCCTTAATATCTGCCTATCTTGAGTCAGACTTTGATGCTTACCAAAGCCTGTTAGATATAGGTGGTATTGGAATTTCAAATCTTGAGTCATTAAAAAGAGAAATAATTACGTTAAAAGAAGAGGTTGGAAAATTACCTGAAAAGTCTTTAAAAGACGAGTCAAAAAGTTATTTAATTATTTGCCAAGAAAGATTAACCGATTATTGGGAATCTAAACAGAAATGGGTTTATGAGCATGCTAAGCTTGTTACCACAGAAAAAATGCTTTCTACATTTAATACTGTTGTAGAGGACAGGTTATGTAATTTATATGATGAGGTTCAGAAAGATTTTAGCCACTACTATCAGATTGTAAATAAAGAGGATGAGTCTACGTTTGTTGGCGATCTAAGCGTTGACAAGGGCGCTTTGGAGTTTAAAGTTAATTTTTATGATAGAGGTAAATTTCCTCCTGCAGCCTATCACAGCGAGGGCCATCAAGACAGTATGGGGTTATGCCTTTATTTAGCGTTGATGAAGAAAATTTTGGGCAATAATTTCACATTAGCCATTTTAGATGATGTATTAATGTCTGTTGATGCTGATCACCGTAAAAGTTTTTGTAAATTGTTAAAGAAAGAATTTCCCAATACACAATTTATTATTACAACTCATGATGAGTATTGGAAAAAACAAATGGTCACAGAGGGCCTGATTAATCATTCAACCATTTTGCATTTTAAAAATTGGACTGTTGATACCGGACCGTCTGTATGGGATGAAAAAGACTCTTGGGAAGATATTGACCAATTTATTGCTGATGAAAATATACCAAGAGCCTCACACTCACTTAGGCGCTTTCTTGAATATTTTATGGATGAATTGTCCGTAAGATTCTCAGCTAGTATTCCAAGGAGTGCGTCTGGAGATCATGATCTGGGTGAGCTACTATCGGGTGTAACTTCGAGGTATGGTGATTTATTGAAAAAAGCAAATAGCGCTGCAAAATCGTGGAAAAACTCTGAATTAAGTGGTGTTTATGAGTTAGAGAAAAAGGAATTCGATGCATGCTTGGCTAAGGCAAGAAGTGAAATGTGGGGAATGAATGCAACGGTTCATTTTAATTCATGGGCTAATATGGGAACTGACGATTTTAAAGAAATTCGCGATGCTTATTTCTCCCTTGTGCAGAGGTTTAAGTGTCAACAGTGTAATACACTTCTTCACGTTATACCCTTAAAAGGATCTAGTGAGTCTCTGAAGTGTGATTGCGGGTACCGTAACTATAATTTAAAGTCTAAGTGAAATTAATACTTGAATTCTCCCTTAGAAATCTATTTTATTCTGGAATTTTTGGTCAGAGAAAGTCAATTTTTAAATTTTAAAAAAAATCCATCCATTGTATTATTTTCTGCTATCTCGTCATGTGGAATAAGTAAATAATGCCATGGTTTACCGTTGTACGTTTTTGCATGGTTTGTTGCATGATTACACCACGTTGTAGGCTTCTTTTTTGCAAGCACCATTGTGTCTGTAAATCCTTACGTGCTTTTATTTCAATCATAAAAATGGAGCGTTCTGTTTCTGCGATAAATTCAGGCAGGTACTAGCGCTGATCGTGTTCATCTTTATAAAAAATTTGAAATTGACCTTTGGCTGCGACTACGATAGTAATGGAAGCGTGCAGGTCATGCTGTTTGCTGATCGATTGGAAATTTGGAATCCAGGAGGGCTTCCTCCTTCGTTAACTTTAGAAAAATTGCGTCATCCACCTGGCTCTGTTCCAAGAAACCCATTGCTTGCCGAACCGCTGTATTTAACGAAATATATTGAGCGTATGGGGACTGGAACTGGCGATATGATTCGTCGCTGTCGTGAAGTTGGATTGCCCAAACCTGAGTTTTCGATATCCGAGGGATTAAAAACGACCATTTGGCGTAAATCGTCATCGATGACCGGACAAGTGGATCCATGGATTGAGTGAGTACTCAGAGCATGCAAGCTAAAAGGAGAACTGAAAAATATAGATCTACAAGAAGTAGCAGGAATCAGGCATCGAGAAACTTTTCAACGTAATTATCTTGATCAATTACTCAAGGAGGAGTTAATCGAACGTACTAACCCAGATAAGCTTAAAAGTAGATTACAAGAATATCGTTTGTCCCAAAAGGGAAAAATTTTATTAGAAGATTTATCTAATAAAAAATAGAATTAAGTGGTAGTTAGAAAACAGAAAGAGATAAAAGCAATTACTAAAGTGACTTTGTTTGATGATTTCTTGTTTAAAGGATCAGCTTTTAGCAAAACATCACTGAAAGTCAATTTTTATGCACTTAAGTAAAAAAATCAACTTCCATATTTTAGTTTTAAGCGTTGTTTTGACTATAACCAATGGTTTTAGTTGCATAAAAAACGTCGTTTCATTAAGCGCTATTAAAACGCGTTTAGAATAACTCTGTTTAAACATAGATAGATTCGATACTAAAAGGGAAGCTCAGTTGGTAATGCGTGCGTTGAATGCCATTTTTTTGAATAGAAGTAGAGTAATTATCTTAAAATCAAACCGCCCTACCCGTGCAAAATGGCATGGATGTCGCCTGGTTGGAACGATGCTAAACTCTATTATCGATGACGAAGAGCACTACATGCTGTTACCCCAATCAGAATACGAACAATTATCCCAATATTCCTTTGAAAAAGTGCATGAGTATTTTGATGAAAACGAACCTTTAGGTGGCTGGTGGGATCCAAAAAGCATCCGTTCAGGTAACCTTATATCTACAGCACCATTAAGACTATTGAGTCACTAAAAAAAGAATGACTGAACACAAATTATTCGATAGAATGATCAAGATTTAACCGCTCCAGGAAAGGCGCTCGGTTGATTGTTGTTTCAAACCAAATTAAGGAAGCGTGGTAATGAGTAACATTCTAAATATTAAAAATCTATTTCCCCCCTCAATGAGCAACCGTAAGACCTTATCTTTAGGGTTGTTAGACCTTACCACAAAAACTTTAATTACATCTCAATCCAATACGTAAAAGGTACTGGTAATTAACTCAATAATTTAAAAGATTTCCCGTCACCATGTTTATTTTAAGATTAGCCTGATAATCATGTGACACTGTTTAGCATTTTAAAAAGTGGATGACTCACTCATTGTAAGGAAGAATCATGACGTATCAAAAACTGGAACTTGAGTTGGTGTCTTCACTCCATCAGTCAGAAAACAAGGAGCAGGACGACCTCAATCAAAAAACAAAAAAAGATAAAGAACGTTTTGAGAAGATTGTAACTACTCAAAATAAAATACAAAAAATTAAAGCAGATCTGAATCAATTAATTCAGGCGATGAATCAAAATCCAAGTCTATTATCTCGGGCTGCCAGCTTTTGGAACGAAATCCCTTTGTGGCAAAAAATTACCGCAGGTGTAGTGGTCACCGTACCTCTTTTGATGATTGGACTCATGGCAAATCTTGTAGCCCTTATTACGCTCAGTATTGTTACTGGGATTGTTTATACGGTAAGCCACATCCTTCTTGAAAATCATCAGAGTCAAAATACAGATAATATCGAAGGTTTAAAGGCAGGAATTTCAAGTCTTGCTGATCTGCTGGACTCGGTTATTTCAACTTTAGAGCTCTTACGCGAACAACTGGCCATTGAAATTGATGCATTCCAGAAAGAAAATGCGCGCCTGACTGTGAATATCGAACAATTTTCTGAACAGATTAAATCATTAAAGTCGCAAATTAATGAGCTTACTGATACCGAAAAAGCACTGCGTGCAACTCAGATTGAACTCGAATTTACTGCCAAAACACTTAAAAGCTCTTTAGAGGGGCAGTCTCAAGCTTTAGAAAACACTCAAAAAGAATTGGATCAGGTTGTAAAGGCATATAAAGAAAATCAAAATCAGTTGTCTGATAAAATAAAAAAACTTGATGACATTAAAGAAAAAATGGGGAAAGAAGTGGAACAGGCGAGGGCTGTTGGACTTGTCTTAAGTGGAACAGTGGAAACATTTTCTAACATGGTGATTCAAGACAAAGAACAGCGGGCTGCTTTTCAAAAAAGATTGGAGGAATTTTTAAACAATAAAGAGAAAAGCTTTGTTGAGGTAGCAGACCGAATTTGTGAGGCCGAACACAAACTTTCAGTGGTTACAAAACAACTAGAAGAAAGTAATCAGAGGTATCGCAAGCTTTTAGACAGACAGGAGCAACAGATTATTCGCCTGGAACAAATAAATGTGTATCAATCCGATGAGGTGCAGGAATCGTTTGATGGGGTTAGGCCAAGTATTAATGGGTTTTATGCAATAAAAAAAGAACCTCCATTTTTGCCTGAACCTATCCATAGGGCTGCGATAATCGCTGTAGTATAAATGTCGATATTTTGTTTTGAAGACTGTGTTTGAATAGGCGCAGCCTTCAGATTAAAATGGCTGACTAGGGGAATGAACAGTGGAGCAAAAGAGAGCTAGAAAGGCAATTTAAATCAGCTTTGTTCGAGAGAAAAGTCCTAAGCCCAGCAAAAGCATCTATGACATTAACTCAGTCTCATCTAGGTTCTATTGGTATATTTAAAGATACATATATGGTGGAGTTTCTAGGACTACCTGATGGTTACAGTGAATCAGATTTGTATCAAGGTTGACTTACAAAGCTTAAAGATTTTTTTATTGAATTGGGGCGAGATTTTTGCTGGATTTATTATTTTTTCATAGGGGATTGAATTGTCTCGTTGCTTAAAAGTAGGGCGTTTTGAACCCGAATATCTTGGGAAATTATCATTTTATTTGGAAGCATTAGATCGTGACGCCAGAAAACACATTAAAATCCTGCAATTGGTGTTCTTTTTTGTGCGAGCAAAGATAATGAGGTGGGTTGAATACTCTTTAAATAGAACAGTTTCTCCCGCACTGATTGCGGAATATAAAATTCAATGCCGGATAAAAAGCTATTGCAGGAAAAACTGCATGAATTTTATATACAGAATGAGCGAAGCGAATAAAGTGTAGGTCAAATAAGGTTTGGCCATTGAGTAGGAAAAAAATGCCATAGCCATTTAGCAACTAGAGCGATAAATATTACCCATAAGAACACAATAATTGACGCAACCACCCAGTTTTTGGGTAATAATTTACCCTTATCAATAGAAATCTCTGCAAGCCGATTGCAGTCATTCCAAGCTTCTTGAGGTATTAGTTTAATAGCTAAGTAAACTCCTAAAGGGATAATGATTAAATCATCGATCCTAAAATAGGAATGAAATCAGGAATTAAATCAATTGGGCTTAATGCATAAGCGAGAGTTATAAATACAACTAATTTAGCGTTCCAATTAACTCTGGGATCGCGTTTAAGGAAATATAATACCCAAACAAATTTCTTCATGGATACCATTATTTTATTTGAATTATTCATATACGCTTTTGTGGGCTTGTTTTGCACTTATAATTCGCCATTCTCACCTTTATCGATATTTTCCTGATCACATTAAATGACTTTATTTCCACTGCCATTGTTCGATTTCATCGGGGTCGATACCGTGTTTTTTAATATAGACACGGTGCTCTAAGAGCTTATTATCATATTTCTTATTAAGCGCTGCACTATCCTGCTGAGAAATAACTTTTTGTTCTGCCATAAGGGAGAATACTTCTTTGGCAAGATGCCATCGACTGGTTTTATTTCTAATATGCATATCAAAAGGAGTCGTTGTAGAGCCATTTTCCACATAACCATGAATGTGAAATCTACTGGTGTCGCCCATCGTAAATAATAACTGTTGCAGGACGGAGGGGTAGCCGTGAAAATTAAAAATGACAGACTTATTTTCTGTGAAATAGTCATTAAAATTGTCTTTTGAAAAAGAACAATCAGAATTTCCAAAGCCTAAAGCGGAAAGCTCAAGAATATTAACAAAACGAATTTTAATGGATGGCATGTCCTCTTGAATCAAAGTAATGGCTGCAAGGGCTTCTTTGGTTAAATAGTCTCCTGCTGCTGCAAGGACAATATCTGGGTTAAGGTCGCTTGCGAAATCCCAAATCATCAGACCCTGCTCAAGTTCTTTTCTTGCTAATTCTGGCGTTAGCCAGCGGGGTTCTAGTGTTTTACCTGCAACAATCACGTTGACTGCATTACAGGAAGTAAGGCAACGTTCTAAAACCACCAGCATAGTAGTGGCATCCGGTGGAAAAAAGGAACGCGTAAAACAGCCGTGTTTTTGTAGAAGATTTGATATAAAACCAGGATTTTGATGCGAAAATCCATTATGTTCTTGCCGCCATCCTGAAGAAGTTAAAATATAATTCAAAGAGGGGATGTCTCCTCGCCAGGGAATGTTGCGGGCAATTTGTAAAAATTTCATGTATTGATCCGTCATGCTGGAGACGATTTGAATAAAAGCTTCGTAAGAGGCAAAAATCGCATGACGACCAGTTAACACATAACCTTGCATGAGTCCTTGAAGAGCATGCTCACTTAACATTTCAATGACTCGTCCATCGGAGCTTATATCCTTATCCCATGCTTTTTTCAATTGCACATTGGCGCGCTGAGTAGTTTCAAAAATTTTATCGAGCTTATTGGAGTAGGTTTCATCAGGGGAGAAGAGACGAAAATTACGATGAATTGTATTGAATTGACACAGTTCATTTAAATAAATTCCAGTACATCGCATGCTGCTTGAGCCTATTGTTCCTGGAGTGGTTGCGTCTTCTGCAATGTGTTCGATGGTAGGAAGCTTAAGCGCTTTGACTTGCGGTTTGCCTCCAAAGGCATGTCTGCTATTACCCATGCATAACTTACTATCAGGAACGAGAGAGCGAATGTGTTCGTTAAATCCATTTTCTTTATTAAACAGGGTTTCAAAATGATAAGACCTAAGCCATTGCTCTAGAAGTCGTAGTTCTGAACGATCAGTCTTGGCTTGTGTGACGACTACCTGATGAGAAAGGCAATTGCCTTCAATTTTTTGGCCATGTAAGGTTTTAATTCCCGTCCAGCCTTTTAAGGTTTTTAAAATCATCATTGGAAGTCTTGGCGGTGTTTTTAGGTTGCCCTTGCGAGATGATTCTTGGATGGCTCGAATGGTTTGATAACACTGATCAAGCGCACCCATCATTTTTTGATGAATGGCTTGACCTTCAACAATAAATGGCTGATAGCCGTAGCCATAAAAGAGTGATTTCAATTCTTTATTGCTCATTCGGCCAAAAAGGGTTGGGCCAGAGATTTTGTATCCATTTAGGTGAAGAATAGGAAGAACGGCACCATTAGTCGCAGGATCAATGAATTTATTCAAATGCCAGGCTGTGGCTGTTGGTCCTGTTTCAGCTTCACCGTCGCCAATAACACAAGCGACAATAAGATTAGGATTATCAAGTGCAGCACCATAAGCTGTAGCGAGTGAATAACCCAATTCACCTCCTTCCAAAATAACACCAGGAGTTCCAGGGTTGCTATGGCTTGGAAAACCATAAGGCCAGCAAAAATTTTTAATAAGGTAAGCTATTCCTTGTTCGGTATGTGTTGCTTCTGGATAGTATTTTTTTAGAGTCCCCTCAATAAAAAGATTGGCTTGTAGTGCTGCATAACCATGACCTGGACCAAGCACAAAAAGGATGGATGATTTGTGTTTTTTAATAAGATAATTAAGATGAGCATAGATGAAATTAATGCCTGGGCAAGTACCCCAGTGACCCAATAAGCGTGGTTTGATGTCTGCAAAGGTAAGTGGTTGTTCCAGTAAGCAATTGTTCATTAAATAAATTTGCGCGGCAGAGAGGTAATTGGCTGCTCGCATAGTCTGTTTTATGGATTCAATGGCGTCCTCCATCTTATCTCCTTAAGTCTTAAATAAATCATCCATTGCTTGAATCATCAAATCCGTTACATCAATTGCGTTCGAGGCATGGGCAATGGTATTGCAGGTGATGATTTGCTTTACTCCTGCTTGTTGTAAGTCCTCATAGGCATTGCCAGCAAATAGGGCATGTACTCCAATACAAATAGGAGGCTTCATATGGAGTGATTTTAAATGATTGACCGTTTTAATCAGGGTGGCTGCGGTTGAAATAATATCATCGACTAAGATGGGTGTATGGCTTTGATATAAGCTAATTTGCGGAATGGATATTTCAACGAGATTATCGCCTTTTCTTTGTTTTTCCAGAACTAAAAAGGGTGCTTTAATTCTTTGAGCAATATCTGAAACCCATTGCGCGCTTTCAGCATCGGGTCCAATAAGCAATGCATCAGGTACATTAGCTTTAATCCAAGCGGCAATGGGCTTAGTTGCATGCAGTGCAATTGCTGGGATGGAATAAATATCATTTAAAGCATGCCAACGATGAAGATGAGGGTCAATAGTCATCAAGCCATCAAAATAGTTTGAAATCAGTGTTGCAAAATAGTGAGAAGTAATACTGTCTCCGGGTTGGAACCGTTTATCCTGGCGCATGTAAACAAGATAGGGTGCGATGAGACCTATTTTTTTTGCTCCTAATTCTTTGGCTGTTTCAGCAGCGAAGAGAAGAGGCAGTATTTTGTCATTGGGATGGGTTAAATCAGCAATCATGATGACGTTTTTGTCGTTCACTGAAGATTTGATGTTAATCACGGTTTCATCGTCGGGAAATTGGTGCAGTGTGATACTGCCCATTTCATACCCCAGTTGCGGCTGCATCGCCTTGGCAAAATGGTCGCTGCCAAACAGGGAAAAGAGGATTGGTGTTGGCTTCATGGGGATTCCTCAATATGGATAACAGGATGCCCTTGTCGATGAAACGCCAAGGCATAATCAAGCTCACCTTGAGTTTCTGCATGAACAATGAGTAAAGGTTGGCCTTTTTCTACATTAGTGTTTAAAGGCGCTAAGAGTTCAACTCCCGCTGCTTTTGATTTGGGTGCCCCGGCTAGTTTTGCAAGACGGGCAATTAAGCGATTATCAATGCTCGTAACCTTGCCTGTTTGTGTGGATTCAATGGTTTGGGTGTAGGGTGCGGACGGAATATCAAAAAATCCACCTTGGGCTTGGCAAATTGCTTCGAATTTTGTTAATGCTTTTCCGCTATTCAATAGGAATTCTGCCAGTTGTTTGCCCGTACCGGATACAACTTCGGGAGAAAATTCGAGTAGGTGTCCTGCCAGGGTTAAGGCACGGTCTCGTAAATCTTGAGGTGCTGAGGGGTGACAAGAAAGCACAGAAAATACATCCCTTGCTTCAAGAGCAGGCCCGATGCCACGACCAACGGGTTGGGTTCCATCTGTAAAAACACTATTGAGTTGGATGGAAAATTCTTTGGCGATACGCTCTAAGGTATTTTTTAACGCTGTTGCTTGTTCCATCGTCCTTACTTTTGCAGTAGGACCAATTGGAATGTCAATGACAATGTGGGTCGAGCCCGCGGCAATTTTTTTAGAGAGAATGGAAGCCACCATTTGTCCTTCGCTGTCTAAATCGATGGAACGTTCAATGCGAATGAGTAAATCATCCGCGGGGCTTAAAGCAACGGCACCACCCCAAGCAATGCACCCATGTTCTTGCTCCACGACTTTTTGCATGGTTTTGATGTCTAAATTAACGGGCGCAAAAACCTCCATGGTGTCGGCTGTTCCTGCGGGTGAGGTTATGGCTCTGGAGGAGGTTTTAGGCATCATGAGTCCAAAGGCTGCAACTATAGGAACTACAATTAAGGTAGTGCGATTGCCGGGTAAGCCACCAACACAGTGCTTATCCACAATAAACGGTGAGGGCCAGTGCAATTTCTTTCCGGTTTGCACCATGGCGTTCGTTAAATCAAGGATTTCATTGGTGTTCAATCGACTTCCCGCACTTCCTGCAAGAAACATAGCAATCTGAACATCGGAGAGTTGTCCTGTCACGACATCCGCCACAATGTGGTTAATTTCATCTTTTTTTAATTCATTCCCATAAAGTTTGGAGCGAATAGAGCTTAATGAGTCAAGTGGCTTTGGGTGGGCAATAGAAATTTTATCGCCTATCTTTGCTGAGAGCAAATCCCAAGCATAGCTCGAGAGGCTTGCTTCGCCGGGTTTGAGTAAATTGGATGTTACCTCAGTGGTATTGATGGTGGCGATGATGGTTTGGTTATTAAGTGTGACTTCTACGCGGGCCTCGGCCACAAACCCTTCTGAGCGACAGATGTGACAGTCTTCGCGCATGTAAATAATCGCCATTTTTGACGAGTTAATCCCTATATGGGTAAGTGTTAATGCTGCATGAGTGGTGTTCACGTGAGCTCTTCCGTTTGTTGGTAGTGAGGGACCACACAGGTCCAGCCAAATTGCTGTTCTATTTTCGCCTGTAATGAAGTTGCCGCTTGAGGTTCGCCATGGGTAATAAAAACTTTTTTAGGTGGTTTACGAAAATGGCTTAACCAGTGCAGGAGCTCTTCGTAATCTGCATGGGCAGAAAGGTTACTTAAGGATTCAACCTGTGCTTTAACAGGAACCATCTGCCCGTGTATTTTAATTTCCGTCTCACCTTGAATCATACGGGCACCACGCGTTCCACCTGCTTGGTAGCCGGCAAAAAGGATAGTGTTCTTATGGTGAGGGGCATAGGCTTTTAAATGAAATAAAATACGACCTCCTGTTGCCATACCGCTGGCCGAAATGATGATTTTGGGAAACTGATTGCTATCGAGTTGTTTGGATTCCTCAGGGGTCCTGATGTAGGTTGCCGTGTCACACAGGTTTTTACATTCCTGTTCCGACAGACGGTGGTCTTCTTGATGGTGACACAGAATATGGGTTGCATTGATGGCCATGGGGCTATCAAGATATACAGGAATATCCGGGATGGATTGCTCTTGTTTTAATAGTGCGATGTAATGGAGTATGCTTTGGGCGCGCGCCACGGCAAAGGCTGGAATAATGATGGAACCCCCTCGTCGCACGGTTTTATTAATGATGTTTTTTAAAAGCTCTGTAGGAGGAGTCTTGTCGTGGAGGCGATTCCCATAGGTTGATTCAATCACCAGATAATCAATGTCTTCAATGAGGCTTGGCGCTTGCATGACACAATCATGAGGCCTTCCCATGTCGCCAGTAAATAAAAGGGACGTATTATGGTTCTTCATGCGAACAAAGGATGAGCCAATAATATGACCCGCACGGATGAATTGAACCTCCATGTCTTTAAAAGGATCAAAAAGGGTATCGTAGAGTTTGGTTCGGAATTGTTTTAACGCCGTTTCTGCATCCTGGATTGTATAAAGAGGTAGGGCCGGATGATGTTTGGAATAGCCGTACTTGTTGGCATTTTTGGTCTCTTCTTCTTGCAAATGACCACTATCGGGTAAAAGGATGGCACATAAATCTTTGGTACCGGGTGTGCAGTAAATAGGACCAGAGAAGCCATTTTTTACTAATAAGGGTAAATAACCGGTGTGATCGATGTGTGCATGAGTAAGAAGTACTGCGTTAATGGATGAGGGGTTAATAGGTAGTGATGCCCAATTGCGAAGGCGAAGCTCCTTATACCCTTGAAATAACCCACAATCCACTAAGATTTTATTATGGTCTGCCTCAACTAAGTACTTAGAGCCCGTTACAGTTTCTGTGGCGCCTAGGAACGTTAATTTCATCATGATGAGTCCTTTTTTATTGAGTATAGTGCAAGTTACAAGCTCATGCTGGATAAACTATTATCGAAACAAAGGGTTATTCATTATACCCCCCCAGGGTATGACTTGACAGAGATTGGGTGAAGCGATACATAATGGGAACTATTTAGAATTCTTAATAGTGCATCCATTCGCTCAATCGGCCATATGATTCATGTTTGGATACTCCTGTTTAGCGAATGTTTCGGTGGGAATTATTAAAGGATATTAAGCTATGCCAGACCATTCTTCACATACCAAAGAGCGTTCTTGCATCAACCGTGCTGTGGGCCAGCTTCAAGGTATTAAGCGCATGATTGAACAGGAACAGTATTGTGTTGATATTTTGTCTCAGTTGCGTGCTGTTCGAAACGCCATTAAATCCATAGAGCTTAGTGTGCTTGAAACCCATATCATTGAGTGCATTGCCGATGCTTCTTGCTGTCAGGATGAATCACTCAGGGTGGAACGCATCCATGAGATTATGGAACTACTCAAAAAATACGAATAGGTGAACTATGCCACACGAACAGGATAATGCAAAACCCACTGAAGGCGCAAAGAAGCATACGTGTTGTCATCCCAAGCAAGACTCGCATCAAGGAAAGCCTGCTGCTTCCAAAGAAGGTGAAGCGGTGATGTACACATGCCCCATGCACCCAGAAATTCGCCAATCTCATCCAGGTAACTGCCCGATTTGTGGCATGACCCTGGAGCCAGTTACTGCGACAATCATGGAGGAAATTAGTCCTGAATATCGGGATATGCGCCGTCGTTTTTGGGTCTCCCTCATTTTGACACTGCCCGTTTTTATTCTAGAAATGAGTGGGCATGGAAGAATATCTCACCTCTCTGCAAGTCAATCCACGTGGATGCAGATGGTGCTGGCAACTCCTGTTGTTTTGTGGGGAGGTTGGCCTTTCTTTGAGCGGGCATTTCAATCGCTAAAGACGCGGCTGAACATGTTTACTTTGATTGCCATGGGTATCGGTGTAGCTTGGGTTTACAGCTTAGTGGGCACCTTATTCCCACAATTATTCCCAGCAGTCTTTCGTAAAGAAGGCGTGGTGGCCGTTTACTTTGAAGCAGCTGCAGTGATTACTACTTTGGTTTTGTTAGGACAAGTGTTGGAGCTCAAAGCGCGCGAACAAACGGGTAGTGCGATTCGTGCCTTACTGAAACTAGCCCCTGAGAGTGCACATCGTTTGAGGGAAGACGGTAGCGAAGAGGAAGTATCACTTGATGCAGTCCAGGAAGGGGATTTGCTGCGCGTACGGCCTGGTGAGAAAATACCGGTTGATGGCGAAGTACAAGATGGTCATAGTCATGTAGATGAATCGATGGTTACTGGTGAACCTATGCCTGTAGCTAAGGATGTGGGTAGCAAAGTCATTGGTGCGACAATAAATCAGACCGGTAGTTTTGTCATGAAAGCCTTGCATATTGGCAGTGACACGATGCTGGCGCGCATTGTACAGATGGTGAGTGAGGCACAACGAAGTCGCGCCCCAATCCAGCGTTTGGCTGATACTGTGTCTTCTTGGTTTGTGCCTATTGTTATTTTGATTGCAGTGGTGTCCTTTAGTGTCTGGGTACTCTATGGCCCGCAACCCGCATTCAGCTACGGGCTCATCGCGGCAGTTTCGGTGCTCATTATCGCCTGTCCTTGTGCCTTGGGCCTTGCCACTCCGATGTCTATTATGGTCGGGGTTGGACTTGGGGCGAGAAATGGAGTACTGATAAAAAATGCAGAAGCGTTGGAGCACATGGAGAAAGTGAATACTTTAGTGGTTGATAAAACGGGTACATTAACTGAAGGACATCCAAAGCTGACACAAATTATCACGGCCGATGAGTTTGAAGAAGATGAGGCATTGGCTTGGGCTGCGGCATTAGAAAACAACAGTGAGCATCCGCTGGCCCATGCCATTGTGGCCGCAACAAAAGAGAAAAAGCTGACTTTAGCTCCTGTTTCAGAATTTAATGCGCCGACGGGCAAAGGGGTGACAGGAATAATCGAGGGGCGTTCCATTGGCATCGGCAATGCTAAGTTGATGCAAGAGCTTGGTGTTCACAGTAATCTGTTAGTGGCAAAAGCTGATAAGCTACGGGCCGAAGGAGCTACGGTGATGTTCATGGCGGTGGACGGTAAAGCGGCAGCGATTTTGGCTGTCGAAGACCCGATTAAAGCCACAACACCCGATGCCATTCGTGAACTTCAGGAGGATGGGATTGAAATTTTTATGCTGACTGGGGACAGTAAAAAAACCGGTGAAGCAGTTGCCGCTAAATTGGGCATAAAACACGTGATGGCTGAAGTCATGCCTGAAGATAAAAGTCGTATTGTGGGTGAATTGAAGGCTAAAGGTCGTATTGTTGCTATGGCAGGAGACGGGGTCAATGATGCGCCAGCACTTGCCAAAGCAGACATTGGTATTGCCATGGGGACGGGCACGGATGTGGCGATAGAAAGTGCAGGGGTTACCTTATTGCGTGGTGATTTAAATGGCATTTTAAAGGCCAGGCGTTTATCGCAAGCGACGATGCGCAATATCCGCCAAAATCTGTTTTTTGCATTTATTTACAATGCACTAGGTGTGCCCATTGCTGCAGGGGTCTTGTATCCTATGACTGGGATGCTTTTAAGCCCAATTATTGCTGCTGCTGCCATGTCATTGAGCTCGGTATCCGTCATTGGGAATGCGCTTCGCCTACGGTGGTTACACGTATGAACGGTTCTTGGGGTTATCCACTCATACCAGCCTGTTCCTTACCCCTAAAAAGAATTTTTTTAGGGCAAGCGAAGCATTTAATCAGGGTGAATGAGCGTTGTTTACTCATTTTAATACTTTTGTTTTGCTCTTTTGTTGTGAGCGCTCAGCCTGCTGTAAGCCTTAAGGAATTAACCCAACTGGCTATAGACCACAACAAAGATTTAAGGGCAGCGCGTTTCAATGTCTCTATTGCCTCGGGTCGATTAGTGCAAGCAGGGCTTTGGTCAAACCCCAATTTTAATGTGTCGAATAACGACGACAGACTGTTTAATAATGAAGGCGAATATTCTCGAAGCGCGGCCTTTACCCAAGCGTTTCCTATTTCTGGGCGTATTGCCAAACAAAAAACGGTAGCCCGTATTGATGTAGAACGCGCCAGGGCTGAAATTCGAGAAGCGGAACGTCAGTTAAGCGCTAAAGTAGCTATTGCCTTTTATGCACTTGTGGTTACTGAGAAGCGCTTGCAACAAGCCAATTATTTACTGCGTATTAATCGGGAGTTAGTGAACGTGATTCATGATCGTTATCATGCTGCTGAAATTTCCAAGCTCGATGATAATTCGGCGCGTATTGAATACCAGCGCATTGAGCAAGACAAGCATCTTTTGCACAGCCTTCGCATCAGTCAATATGCTACCTTGAATCAATTACTCGGTCGGAAAGCCAATCAACCGTTGAGGATCCAATTAGAGACACCAATCCACCTCAAGCTCCTTAAACTTCAAACGTTGCAGTCCTTTGCTTTACAGCATCGCCCTGACCGACAAAGTCTTTGGTTGGCGGTGGGTAGAGCCAATGCCGACAGGCGTCTTGCGAAAGCCCAACGCTTTGCCGATTGGACTTTGGGTCTTGGCGTTCAACAAGATAAGATTGTTGTAGAAAATGGACCGCCACAGCCAGCCGATCGCACTTTAGGGATCACTCTTTCCATTCCCCTGCCTTTGTTAAATGCCAATCAGGGGCGAATCCTTGAGGCAGCCGCCACAGGAACCCAAGCCCTCATGGCGTTACGCGCTTTAAATCTTGCGATTGAAACGGAAGTAGCCAGCAATTATGCGCAACTTAAAGCCTTGCACGCCAGTCTTGTGCAGGCCAAAAACACCTCCCTTCGTTTAAGTATTGAGAATATAAAATTGGCACAAGATGCCTATCAGAATGGTCAAATTTCACTGTTAAATGTATTGCAAATTCAGCGCCAACAAAATGATTTACAGAATGCTTATTTAAATACATTAGAGAAATATTTTCAGGTGTATGTTGCATTATGTACTGCAATGGGTACAGATCAACCCAAGGGACTGTGTTCATATTTAGCCTATCAGAGGAATGACAATGGTTATGACTTGGCAACAAAAGATTAAAACAGGACTGAGTGGGGCGATTGTTTTGTTCCTCTTCTTAAATGCACCTTCAGTAAGTGCACATGGGGATGAAATTGAGGTCAATGAGGGGGGAAAAGCAGGACCTGTACAATTGACCAAGGAGCAAACTCAAATGTTGGGTATTGAGGTGGCTGATGCGACCCCTCGTCCTATGGCAGAATTGCTGACTCTTAATGGCCAAATTCAATTGTTGCCCGATGCTCAAGCCGATGTCAGTGTACGAATCAGTGGGGCTGTGACGGCCATTAATGCCAATTTAGGCGATAAAGTAGTTAAAGACCAGGCTTTGGCTACGGTGCAATCGCGTTTAATTGGCAACCCACCGCCTAGTGTGGCGGTTAAATCCCCGATTGATGGGGTTATTGATGCACGTAATGTTAATTTGGGACAGGCAGTGGAGCCTAATACCGTTTTGTTTCATGTCAGTAATCGGAACCAGTTGCTTGTTGTGGCGCAAGTATATGAAGAAGACTTAAGCCGCGTTAAAGTAGGGCAGAAGGTTAATGTTCATGCATTAAGTTATCCCAAGCAGATTTTTCCAGGCAAAGTGACACTCATTGAGCCCAATTTGGATCCTTTAACGCGTACCGTTAATGTCCAAATCCGCTTGGATAATCAAGACAACGTATTAAAGCCAGGTATGTTTGTGCGGGCTAATCTTGTTTTACGCTATGCCAATGCGGCACTGACTGTACCAAGCAACGCGATTCTTGAGGTGGATAATGTCTCGTTTGTCTTTGTACGCACAGGCAATAACTATGAGCGGGTTAATGTGCGTGTTGGTGCCAGTGACGACAGTTATACGGAAATAAAAGAAGGACTTGTACCCGGTGATGAGGTGGTCATCCAGGGCAATCAGGAACTGTATACCTTATCCTTAACTAGCGGTGGCAAATCCCGATTAGGTCATGAGGAGCCCCATTAATGTTTACGCACCTCATTGCCTGGTCTTTGCATAATCGTCTTTTAATTTTGGCACTCACCTTGGTTTTGTGTTTGTTAGGTGGCTATACCTTAAAACAAATGCCTGTGGATGTGTTTCCTGAATTTGCCCCACCGCAAGTGGTGGTACAAACCCAAGCTCCAGGTATGGCAACCCAGGATGTGGAAACCTTAATTACCTATCCTTTGGAAAGTGCAATTAACGGCACGCCAGGGGTGGATAGTGTACGTTCTAAAACGTCTGTCGGTCTTTCTACTATCACGGTCGTATTTGATGACCAAACCGACATCTACCGTAATCGCCAATTGGTGAATGAACGCATTCAGCAAGTAACTAATCGCTTGCCACCAGGGGTTGGTTCGCCGGTGATGTTACCGGTTACCTCTGCCGTGGGATGGTTGGTTAAATACGCTTTGGTCAGTGATACCGCAAGCCCTGAAACCTTGCGTACTATTTCGGACTGGACTATTCGACCACGGATTCTGGCACTAGGCGGCGTGGCCTCTGTGGTATCTATTGGTGGCGAGGTCAAGCAATATCAGGTCCGTCTTATTCCCGAGCGCATGTTAGCGTATCGAATCACCGTGGAAGAGGTACGCCAAGCCTTGACTTCTGCCAATCAAAATGTGCCTGGTGCTTTTTTGCATCAGGCAGGAACTGAAATGGTGGTGGGTACCATGGGGCGTATTCAATCCTTAGCAGACATTAAAAAAACGTTGATTGTTGTTCGTAATGGTGTACCCATTACCATTAATAATATTGCGCACGTTGCTTTTGGTGGTGAGATTAAACGCGGTGATGGGAGCTATAATATCCAAAATGCTGTGATTGGTACCGTCTCTAAAGCCTATGGGGCCGATACGGTCACGACTACAGCTAAAGTAGAAAAGGCACTTGCAGAAATTAAAAGAGCACTGCCTGCAGATGTAACCTTAATGACCAATGTATTTCGCCAGGCTAATTTTATTGAATCCGCTATTCACAATTTAACACGGGCCCTGCTTGAAGGTGCGGTGATTGTCATTGCGATTCTTTTTGTCTTTTTGATGAATTGGCGTGCTTCTTTTATTACCTTTTTGTCCATGCCGGTTTCATTCGTGGTTGGTATTTTAGTCCTTCATTATTTTGGCATTGGCATTAATTCCATGACCTTAGGTGGTATGGCGATTGCCATTGGCGAAGTGGTTGATGACGGCATCATTACGGTTGAAAACGTAGTGCATCGCTTACGGATTAATCGACAGGAAGCTCATCCCTTACCCACCATTGAAGTGGTTTTTGATGCAGTACTTGAAATTCGAAGCTCGGTGGTTTATGCCACGATGATTATTAGTCTCGTCTTTTTACCCATCTTCTTTTTGTCAGGCATTGCTGAGCGCATTTTTAGTCCTTTAGCCATTGCCTACATTGCTTCCGTATTAGGTTCTCTGGTGGTCTCCATCACCATGGTACCCGCTTTGTGCTACCTGATGCTGGTACATCGCCAAGAAAAACAACACGATGCCGAAGTCAGTTTGCATGCCCTATCGCAAAAAGAGCGACATTATACTGCTGAGCGCGAAACGAATCACGAGGCTGAATCCGAAACTCGTTTTGTCTTGTGGCTAAAAAAACATTTTTTAAACGCACTCCAATGGTCCGTATCGCACTGCAAAATAGTGCTCGCCCTGGCCCTGTCTGCGTTTATTTTTGCTTTGGCGTTACTTCCCTTTTTCGGTACTTCTTTTTTACCGGAGTTTCATGAGGGCAACTTTATTGTCGCAATGAGTACCTTGCCTGGAACCTCACTGGATGAATCCATGCGTTTAGGCCAACAGGTGCAAAAGGTTTTACTTCGCTACCCGCAAGTGATTTCCATTGCGCAGCGTGCAGGACGCAGTGAATTGGATGAGGATGCCTTGCCACCTAATGTCAGTGAGTTTGATGTGCGCCTTGATTTTGCTAAAGACAAATCCATGCCACCGGATGAACTGCTGCGTCGTATCCGTGCGGATTTGGCCAATATTCCAGGCACGGTATTTAATGTGGGCCAATTCATCGCCCACCGCATGGATGAGGTACTTTCCGGCGTTCGAGCTCAAGTGGCCGTTAAAATTTTTGGGGATAATTTATCCACGCTCAATGAGTTAGGGCAGTCGATGGAGGCCCTTTTAAAATCAGTACCCGGGGTGGTGGATGTAAATAAAGAGCAGCAGATTAAAGTGTCGCAGCTGGTGATAAAGCTTGATCGCGAAAAAGCAGCGCGTTATGGAGTCAATGTTGGGCAGATTTCTGAAGACGTGCAGGTGTTGCTGAATGGCGTCAGTGTATCCAGTGTTTTAGAGGGACAACGAACCTTTGATTTATATCTGCGGATGGATAAACCAGGGCGTGATAGCGTTAAAGCCATTCAAAACATGCTCATTGATGCGCATGGGGTGGGGGAAAACAGCACGGCGCAAATACCCCTGCGCGCCGTGGCTGAGATTGAATTGAAACCGCAACCTTTTGCCATTAATCGTGAGAAGGTGCAACGTTTGTTAGTCATTGGCTTTAATGTGCAGGGCCGCGATTTAGGCAGTGTGATTACTGAGGTGCAACAGCGAGTACAACAAAAAATTAAACTCCCCACCGGTTATTTTATTCAATACGGTGGCCAGTTTGAAAGCCAGCAACAGGCGTCCAAAGTTATTTTGGCCTTTGGTGGATTGGTGATTTTTATCATGCTGATTTTACTGCATAAAGCCTTTGGCACCTTTAGAGAAGCGTTATTGGTGATGTTTAATTTGCCTTTAGCACTCATTGGTGGGGTCATTTCGTTGTTTGTGGTTAGCGGTGAGATGAGTGTGGCGGCTATGATCGGCTTTATTACTTTGTTTGGTATTGCTGCGAGAAACGGAATCATTTTGGTGAGTCATTACAATCAATTACGCTTGCAGGGCAAAACTCGAGAACAAGTGGTTTTTGATGGTACTATGGACCGCTTGGTGCCGGTATTAATGACTGCCGCAACGGCCGCACTGGGGTTATTTCCTCTATTATGGGGCTCACCTGCAGGTAAAGAATTGGAGCGTCCTTTGGCTCAGGTGCTTTTAGGTGGATTATTTACATCGACGGTCTTAAATATGTTTGTAGTGCCTACCGTGTATAACGCCATCGAAGTGTGGCGAGAAAAACGTACTGCTTTTAATGAAACTACTCAAGGAGAAAAAACATGATGCACCGTACTTTGAAACAAAAAAAACACTTTTGGTTGGGGCTTATAGCCAGTGTTTTGATGGTTTGTGGCTACTCCCAGGTATTTGCTAACCCGACTGAAGAGCAAACTGAAGTCATTCCTAAAACCATTCCAGCCATTTGGCAGGCTGTAGATAAGCATGCTGCGTCCATCGAGAAGGCGATAACCGATAATCAGCTGACCTCCATACACGAACATGCGTTTGCCATTCGTGATTTAGTCAACGCGTTACCTGCATTAAGCAAGGACTTATCGGAGGAGCAGAAAAAAACACTGCAAAACAATTTAAGCTATGTTGACCAATTGGCCACTCGTCTTGACAAAACAGGCGATAACAAGGATAAAGAAGGCACACAAACCAATTGGCAAAAATTACAAAAGGTGTTAGCGCAGCTACGCGCGCTGTATACTCCTGTTGCCCCTAATTAATCCAGGAAGCTGTTATGATGTTAGTTGTTCGCAGTTTATTGTTCACTGTTTTAGCTTTAAATAATCTAATTGCAGGCGCTAACGCGCCTGTGTCGCAACCTGCGAAATCCACCGTACTCCTTATCAAAAAATACACGACCACCATCAATGGTAAAGCAAGTGAACTGTTTAAAATAGAACAGCCCGATGGGACTTGGGGTTTTCATGGAGTAAAGGGACAGATGTTTGACGCTATTGTAAAAAACCAGACGGATAAACCTACGGCGGTTCATTGGCATGGCTTGATTGTTCCTAATGATCAAGATGGCGTGCCTTACATCACTCAGGCTCCTATTCCGCCAGGTGGTGAATACCATTATCATTTTCCTTTAAAACAATCTGGGACTTATTGGATGCATTCACATCATGACTTGCAAGTCCAACAGTTTTTATCGGCTCCATTCATTATATCCGATCCGGATGAGGTCCAAAGCTCTAAGGACGTCACGTTATTTATTGGTGATTTTAGTTATAAAAAACCGGAGCTCATTTTTGCCGAATTAAAACACGGTCAGATGGCGCACATGCACCATGGCGGAGGAACGGCTTCCGTGGATGGCAAGCAGGCATCGCTTGATTTAAATGATGTGGCCTATGATGCCTTTCTTACTAATTACCGCACCCTTAAAAATCCTGAAATCGTCTCTGTTCGTCCTGGCGATACCGTACGCTTGCGCTTTATAGCGGGCTCTGCGATGACTAATTTTTTTCTCAACACGGGACAGTTACAGGGTGAGGCCATTGCCATTGATGGTCAGCCGATTAAGCCTGTGAAATCCAATCAGTTTCAATTACCAGTAGGACAACGCCTGGATGTACTGGTTAAAATTCCTGTCGGTGAAAAAGCTTATCCTATCCTTGCACAAGGTGAGGGCACGTCCATGCAAACGGGCCTTATTCTTGCCACACCAAAAGTAACTATTCCTGTCCTTAAAGAGCAAGCGGATTCAACAGCGGGTGCACTCAATTACGACCAGGAACTCAAGCTCAAGGCAGTAAATCCCTTAAAACCACAAAATCCTGGGCAAACGCTGGTTGTCAATCTGGAGGGTGATATGATGGGTTATTCGTGGTCCATTAATAAACAAGTTTGGCCTTATATAAAACCTTTGCAAGTAACTTCCAATAAACGGGTAGAGATGGTGTTTCACAATCAGACCACTATGGCTCATCCCATGCATTTACATGGTCATGTGTTTGAAGTGACTGAAATTGATGGAAAAGCCATTAAAAACGGCGCCATCCAAGATACCGTACTGGTTTTGCCTCATTCCACCGTGAAGGTGCAATTTGATACGGATAATCCGGGTAATTGGATGATGCATTGTCATATGCTGTATCATCAAGAAGGTGGGATGATGACCCTGGTTCATTATAAAGGAGTTGCTATGCCTCCTTTAACCATGACGCATGAGATGCATTCATGATTTATGATTAGCTGAGTAGGTTTTAGCGAGCGTGCACCTAGAGTATCACTCATTTTAAATTAGAAGAGAATAAAGAATAACAAGGAGCATTAAATGAGAAAAAAGACGAGCTACTGTCTATTAGTTACGCTCTTAGTTGGGCTTTCAAGTTGTAGTAAAAATGTAGCGCTCACTTCAGAAGGAGCTCAAATCAAAGTAGTCAAAGCAGGTAAGCTCAGCCGAAGTTGTCAGTATTTGGACAAAATATCTGCTTACGATGTGAATGGAGTTTCACAATCGTATCAATCCCATGAGCATTTGTATCAAGATGAACTCAATATTTTAAAAAATAAGTCGGCTCTTTTAGGAGCAAATACCCTTATGATTACCCAACATCAGTCACTATTTACAGGCAATCCGAAAACGCACTTGGTTGATCGACATGGGTTAGAGGGCAAAGCCTATCGTTGTAAACAGTAAAATTATACTATATTTAGAATTGGAATCTTATCTATATAATAGGGAAATGATTATGGCTTATGAACAATATCAAATGTGTATCGAAGCCTGTTTGGCTTGTGCTGCTCAATGTGAATGTTGCGGAACAGCTTGTCGCAATGAGGATAAAGACAAGGATAGGGTTGGTCATTTTGAGGTGGATAGGAAGGATTGCGCACAATTCTGTGCTCTAGCCGCTGAAATGATGGCCAGAGGATCGCAATACGTTCAAGAAATCTGTGCCCTTTGTGCTAAAGCGTGCAGAGAACGTGCAAGTCACATGGAGCATTGTAAATGGTGTGCTGATGCGAGTATTCGTTGCGCTCAAGAGTGTGAAAAAATAAGTGCTTCATCGTGTTAACGATATTAACTGATAAGCCAAGGGTCTTTCTTCTTAGCTTATCATAGAGCCGTATGAGCCTCTCGATTCATACTGCTCTTATGCGACATCATTGTGCCATTCCAGAATGTACATAGCACAGTTGTCTTCGTCAGGAGAGCAGACAAAAGTAAGGGAATCGTGAATCGTCATTGTTTATTATCACTCTCCTTCATTAAAGTAACAAGACAAGGCCAAAGGTTACTGTGTCTTGGGTCGGTGCTTCCCCTTGATTGACTTGAATGGTCTTAAATGCCCCATAACTATGCTCATGTTCGTACTCAACAAACAGGTCTAAGGCTGGCATTAAGCGGTAATAAGGTCGTACAATATAACGCATTTGATTCAGCCCACTGCCGATATCCGCTTGGGTTACCGTTTTTGAAGCGAGGATGCTTCGTATTCCTGCTCTGATGAGAAAATTATTAGTGATTTGCGTATCGCGTGATAACTCAAGATCTAATTTCGCACTACCATTATAGTAATAGCCTCTAAGATTGGTATCAATAAAATAAGGCATTATTCCTTCAAGTCCAATTCCTGGTTGCCAATAAGGCGTATTCGCCGGTTTATTGGTGTAATTGGCACCACCTTTAATCGCCCAAAATTGACTGATTAAATGCCAGTAAAAAATATCAATGTCTGCATTTTCAAGATTTCCCTTATACAGTTCGGCATCATTGACGAATAACTGCAATTTATTGTAATCAGGTCCATATAATCCCCTATAGTTGAGGCGTTGCGCATTATGGAAGGGATCTGCTCCTACATCGATGAGTGAAGCCATCCATAATCCTGCAGGATGTACCATGGGATGCTTAGCCAGAGAGAGATCGATGGGTCTTGCTTCATCGACTCTTACAATGGGACGATTATAATAGGGGGTTTGTTTCACAATGTCTTGCGGTTTCCTTTCCCCTTTGGTGATTTCAATTAAGGTAGAATACTGAAACATTCGCGACATGCCCGCCACCATGTGGTAGAGAAAATGGCAATGAAAAAACCATTGACCGCTTGCATCCGTGTCCACATCTGCAGTCATGGTGGCTCCAGGTGGAACATCAATCGTATGCAGCAAGGGATCATAAGCGTCATTTCCCTTACGTAAAATAAACCAATGGCCGTGAATGTGCATGGGATGATGCATCATTGATGTATTGGTGATCACAAAACGATACCGTTTATTAGGTTCTAAAATGATTGGATGTGCTTTATAAGCAGGCACGCCGTTTATAAACCAAATGAACTGATCCATGTAGCCAAACAAATCCATATTGATCACCTTGAACACAGGTTTATTCGGATCGTTGGTTTTAATCGTTGGGACCATCGGCTGATATTTTGTTCCTATTGAGGTTTTGTAATAAGAGCTGGGAGGAGACAGCTTGTCGCCTATAATGGATGGTTCAGTGGGCATACTCATCTTCATTGATTGAGCATGATCCATCTTCATGCCTGAATCCATCTTCATGCCTGAATCCATCTTCATGCCTGAATCCATCTTCATGCCTGAATCCATCCTCATGCCTGAATCCATCCTCATGCCTGAATCTATCTTCTTGCCTGAATTCATCTTCATGTCTGAATTCATCTTCATGTCTGAATTCATCTTCATGTCTGAATTCATCTTCATGTCGGAATTCATCTTCATGTCGGAATTCATCTTCATGTCTGAATTCATCTTCATGTCTGAATTCATCTTCATGTCGGAATTCGTCTTCATGTCGGAATTCGTCTTCATGCCGGAATTTGTCTTCATGTCGGAATTTGTCTTCATGTCGGAATTTGTCTTCGCGTCGGAATTCATCTTCATGTCGGAATTCGTCTTCATAGTATGGGTGTAGGGTGTTGTTTTTGTCATACCCGATGGATTCATTGTTATAGGTAATGAGCCTTGGTTCATCTTACCCATCATCAATGCCATCATCTCTCTGGTAACAGGTAATGGTTCAGGGAATGGAGTGACTTCACGGTAATGAACAGGTTGATGGGCTGAAGTGACTAATGCCCCATAAGCAGCACCCACGGTATCGAATGATTCGGCATAAATAATATAGGGTGCATTTTTTTGAATTTTGACCAATACGTCATAGGTTTCCCCAGGCGCTACTGTAAAATCATCGATTGTATAAGGGCTCACATCATTACCTTGTACATGGACCATCTGCAGGGTCGTACCAGGAATTTTTACATGAAAAATGGTGCCCCCGCCTGCGCCAATAAAGCGTAAGCGGACGATGTCTCCTTTTTTGACCAAGGCAGTCCAAGGGTTGGCTTTGGGTTGGCCATTGAGTAAAAAGGCATCATAGGCGACATCACTGATGTCATAAATACTCATACGCATTTGCTGCATCATTTTGTAATCTGCGATTAAACTTTTCCGCTCTTCAACAGAACCTCTTTTATAATCATGAATAAATTTTACCAGCGAAGGTTGAAGGGGAAAACGAGGAGCGTAGTAATTTCCAGCTTTTTTAAGGTTCGCTAAAACTCGTTCTGGTTTTGTATTAATCCAGTCGGATAAGACAACCACAAAATCTTTAGTATAATGATAATGAGGTGCTTTAGGCGGATCGATGAGAAATGCGCCATATAAACCTTGTTGTTCTTGTAGGCCTGCATGGGCATGATACCAATAAGTGCCGGCTTGTTCCAAGGTGAATTGATAATGAAAAACGCCACCAGGGGGAATTTCTTTTTGACTCAGTTCTTCTACACCATCCATTTGCCAAGGAACTAAAAGACCATGCCAATGGATTGACGTTCCTTTATCAAGATGATTAGTCACATTGATGGTAACCTGATCCCCTTCTTTAAAATGCAAGGTGGGTGCGGGAATTTGATTATTCACCGCAATGGCCTTTCGGGGTTTCCCTGCAAAGTAAACTGTTTTGTATCCTACGACCAAATTGATTACTCGCTTTGCAGCAAACACATTGGATACAAACAATACGATAAAAAGTAATGTAATTATTTTTTTCACCGAATCCATTCTCCCTTACTATTTCGATTAGGTTTCTCGTTCTATTTTTTGGCCGGGGCCTTAAGAGGGCTTTCAATCATGATATTGTCCTCATGATGATGTTGCTTTTCTCCCTCTGCTTTGGGTAATGACATGACGCCCAACCCATGACGATAAACAAGCTCACCGCCACGCCATGCTGTAGCGAGTAGTAAACCTTGCACCAGAAGCATGGCGATTAGGTACGTGATGGTCACTGTCTTCTGCTTGGCGTAGCGCCATACCGACCAAATGGCAACTAACCCCATGACAAAAGCCGTAGACAAGGCCCAATTACGGTGATCAGTCATGGCCATATGTCCTGCCTCATCATGTGCGACGCTATTGTAGGCATAAAGACCTGCTAGGACGGTCAATACAGTCACAACAGCAGCACTCCATAAGCACCAACGGCTAACCACTTCAAATTCTAAAGCCATTTTTGCGGGAATGTATCGTATATAAGGAGCCAAATAAGCAAGTAGGTAGAAACCAAAAGCGGTGGTAAATAAAGCCACGGTAAAATGAACAAAGATAGGATGCCAATTGGGTAGGATTTCTATCATGGTGGAATCTCCCTAGTATTGATTTCTCGAGGAGGCTTTAAGCGTCATACCCCTCGGTTCCCTATAATTATCTATTGTCTCTTAAATTCAATAGACCATCAATAGAGACGATATTCTCAAGGTCAGTGCATCTTAAACCAGCCTACGCCCTTTATATCGTTGAAGGAGTCCGTTTGATGACACCGATAACATTGGTCAATACGCGCTTCTTTTTCCCCAGTAACCGACTGATCCACCATCCCAAAGTGTTCCATGCGATGACTTGGTGGTGCTTTATGGCATTCGACGCAATTGGTAGATGTGGGACTAGGATGTAAGTAGCCGGGAATCTTCCAGCTCTTTTCCGAATGGCAGGTAGCGCATTCTTTGCCAAAATATTCTTGGTGCTTATCCTGAAAAACATGGCAAGAATGACAGTCTAATCGGGTGGGATGAGGGGAGTCGGTCTGCGCAGGGCCTTCTGTTTCCAATACATATTTTAGAGAAATTTTCACGAGCTGCCCATGATCCATGTGGATGGGGCGCGCCTTGTTTCCTTGATGTTCCGCATGACAGCCGCGACAATCGCTTAGATGTGCATGGAACGAATCGACAGGATTCATTAACAGTTCGGGTGATGAAGCGTGGCACGTGATGCATTTCTCCGCCACAATTCCTCGGTTGGGAGCATGGCAGCTTTCGCATTTATTGCTTAAGAAGGTGTGCGCTGCTGAAAGCGGACCAGGATTGACGGCAGCGTTCCAGACCGATAGCTCATCACCACTGGATTGAGTGGAAGGGGCAACGATAGTGAAGATGATGATGAGGAGTGCAACAAACAATCCTGCCAGGGCAAGAGATTTCATGGGAGCCACCGTAGGCCATAATAGATTGAACTCCAAATGTGCAAGGCTAAGGCCGCGTACAGTGCTATAGCGGTGACAATGTGCACGATGAGCCAACGCCCAAATGCTTTTTTCAGCAGGTCTTGGGCGGTAATGGAAAACTCGAGGTCTGAAATTGCTCCAAGCAAATGAGTCAAGGCGATCCCGGAAGGGTCAACCACCGCTTGATTTTCTAAATTGCGCGCACTGTGCACAAGGCTGTCGTAACGGTTACGCAGAATAGTGAGTTCTTTTTGCTTATCACTCAACTCAAGTCCGATTTGTGCCAGATAATATCGCCCTACAAATCCTGTGGCGACCACCGTGAGCATCAGAATAATCAGTGTAATGCCTAAGGGGCTTTGAAATTTATGTCCTGAATGAATAATCCCAAGAAGTGCTCCAAGGGTACCTGCATAAACGTGGAAGGATAAAACGGTGCCTATTGAAATCATTCTTTTAAAGCGCTCTCTAATCCAAGGGTATCGTTTGACGAGGGAATAAGCGAGGAGTAGCACAAATAAAGTGGCTGCAGCAACTCCAAATAGAAAACCTATAAAGCTGCCCGGAAACTGAGGTGCCACGTGAAAAAGAAACATCGGAACCATCAGTGCTAATGCGCTTAAAAGACCGCCTACGATGACTTTCTCAGCTTCGGTAGCCATGGATTAAGCCTCCACTACCAGATCGCTGGGTGATTTCGCTTGGCAGGCAAGAATAACGCCAGCCGCTTTTTCATCTGTGGACAATGCATCGTCCACCTCCATGTTCACTGAGCCCTCTAAAAGGTGCACTTTACAGCGCCCGCAAATGCCTGTTCGGCATTCAAAGTCAATAAAAACACCGAGCGCCTCAGCCGCCTCAAGCACCGACTGATTGGGCGCGAGTGGCCCTGATTTGTTTGACTTTGAAAAATTGATGGTTGCATGCGCTGAAGGGGGCATCATCGGTGAGACGTCCGTTGGCGCTTCTGGTGTTTTTGCGGTAGAGGAAAAAATAGGTGGCTCAGTAGTAAATACAGGCCCCCCTTTGGGTGGTGCGAAGTGCTCTGTCTTCACTTGCTCAGATGGAATTTTAAGTTGCAGAAGGGCTGCTTTGACTGCATCCATCATCGGCACGGGACCGCAAAGATGGATCCGGTGATGGACGATGTCTGGAATCGCCTTTTCGATAAAATCGGGCGTGATGAAGCCCACAGGACCTGTCCAGTCAGCGCCATTGGTGGTTTGCACAATCACATCCACACTGACATTCGGGTGGCGACGTGCGAGATGGGTGCATTCTTCACGAAAGATGATATCAGTGGGTGAATTCGCAGCATAGAGCAGATGAATGTCCTTGGGATAGGAGCGATCGGTAAGGTAGCGCAAGACGCTCATCATGGGCGTGATGCCCACCCCACCGGCGATGAGCACGATGCCGTTGGCTTCTTTACCGGTGAAGAAAAACTCACCGGCCGGTGCAGAGACCTCGAGCAAATCGCCGGTGTTGATGTGATCGTGAAGATGGCGCGATTCCACTCCATACTGCTCACGTTTCACGGTAAGCTCTATGTAATCGTGTTGCGTTGGCGATGAAGAGATAGTATAGCAGCGACGTATTTTTTGGCCATTAATGACTGAAGTAATGGTGGCGTACTGTCCGGGCAAAAATGTAAACGGTATTTGGCCAAGATTGGGCTCCATCAGCCGAAAGGTTTTAACGTTTGGGGTCTCATCGAAGATTGCCGTGGTGCGTAAGATACCTGACCACCGTATGGGCGCAGGGGGCTCTGTTTTTGGAGGAGATGCTTCCAATTCAGGTGGTTTAGGACTGTTACTCGTACTAGGCTTTACTGGTTCACTGCCAGGTGTTAGGCGTTGAATCAGGGAGTTAATCCGACGATGTCGTGCCCGCTGAACGAGAAGAGCCATCATCAGCGCAGCCACCAAGAGGAACATCACCATCCAATGAAGCCAAGAGAGATCACGAAAACCGCCGTTCATTTCATTACCCATGTTATCCTCAATATTCATTTCACGCTTAAACCAAGTGAGCGCGATTTGAGGTGGTGGTTGCGTTTCATTTAAGGCCTGTAGCGCACTGGCTCCACTGGCAGCAAATGATAGTCCCTCGCGCACCTGTTTTAGAGCAGTTTGCGCGGCCGCAGGATCATTGGTTGATAAGGCACGATGAAGCTCAGTTTGTATTGCGGTGATGATTTGCACGCCTAAACCGAGACGGGCTACGGCCTCATTTCTGATGTATTGGCGCGCTTCATCAGTGAGTTCTGGAAAATCCATCAGCGAAGCATAAAAGGGCTTTCCGCCAGTTGCCATCTCCCCACAACAGCCAGCAGGGCCTGGCTTGGCGGAAGACGGAGCCATCATATTTCCGCCAGCACCACCTTTATGATGCGCTGCATGTTCTGAGGATTGCGTCGTTGCGTTTGTTGGAGTCGGAGTTGTTGAAATGGGAGGTAATGTGGACGTGGTGCTATTACTGCTCTGATGGTGTGCTGCGTGTTCCGCTGGCGACAGGGCGAATACGGACGAGGGCGTTATCCCCATGATCATCACCATTATGAGTGACGTGACCTTCATTGCTATTCGGCAACCGAATATACATGGGCTATGCAGGGTCGCATGCAATCGATTCGACTCAAGTACATCGCGTTTTTTACCTCGAGACATCGATGTGGGCAAACCTTTTTCGTTTGGCATCCATTTCATTTAATAATATCCGTTGCGCTCCATCATCTCATTACTCATAACCTGATTGCTTATATAAGAGTTCTGAGGGTCGTTATCATCGATTCATCTTCCTGGGGCTAATTATGGTCTCTAGTGACACCCGAAGAGGAAGCCATACATCAGTATAATATAACTCTGAATTTTTATAATTGCTATGTTTTTGCCTAATCTGAATGAACCAATACCTTGAAAAATGGTATATACTTTCGAACGTAACGTATGGTTACTTATCTAAAATAACAAGGAGGTTGTATGTTGAAACTTAATGCACTCATTATCTTGACTACTTTGAGCGTGGTGACTCCAACCCTCTATGCAGAGGACGATATGATGAATACTACGTCTGGCAATACGATGCAAAATAACGATCAGCAATCCGCGCCAATGCAACAAATGCAAGAAGAAATGAAAAAATTGCAGGAGATGCACGATCAACTGATGAATGCTAAGACACCAGAAGAAAAGAAAGCATTACTGAAAACTCAAATGCCAGAGATACAACATGGCATGGACATCATGCAAAAGATGGGTGGTGAGACGGCAACCAATCCGGAAATGATGGGAAAACGCATGAAGATGATGCAAACGATGATGCAAATGATGATGGATAGGCAAAAAATGATGATGGACAATGGAATGATGGGATGCTCGATGATGAAAGGGGAATAAATTCTCTATTAAGATTAAAGAGCATTGGATGTATTTAAAAATAGAATTAGAGGCCTGCGGGTGAGGCAATGAGACGCTCACCCTGGTTTTGCTTTTTCAGATGCATCCCTTTTTCATTTTTCTTTAATGAATAGTGCATAAAGTCCACAATCGTTGTCAATTTAATCAGAGAATCAGTAAAAGTAATGGTGATGAATACTCAGGTGAGGGATTGTTTGAAACAGAATGAACGTGAAGAAAAAACAAAGAGAGATAACGTTTATCTTGATGAAGCGAATCCACGTGAAGCCATTCATCGAAACAATAATCATGATTTAGATGATGAATTTGATGTGATACGCTCAATTAATTAACTGTCTATAGGTTAATCGTGGTCCTTATACAGCGTGTCAAATAAGCTAATCATGAACTCATTACGCATTGTTCTGGCCGATTCCAACGAATCCCTTATCGTTTCAGCCATTTCATGTTCTATTTTTTTAAAATAATTGCTCTCTGAGATTATTTGGCGATTTGCTTTAATGGATTGCCCCAATAATTCTATAGGCTTCATGAGTGGATTTATTTTTTCAGAAAAAATAGAGCGACTCCAGCGCATGGGATGGGTTTTCTCAAGCCACCAGGATAAAAAGGGATTGCTGATGCCCTGCACCAATGGTTGCATCAGAGACTGATACAGCAAATCATTGGCTTCAGACACTTGCCGAACCTTTTCAAAAGGCTGTGTTGGACTACTCGTGCACAGCTCGGTAATATCACGTTCCTCAAAACGCACATGATATTGCTCTTTGCTGCAATCCGGGTCGCCCGTTGGATTCACAATCACCATTTCATAGAGTCCAGGCTTTAATTGTTCAATAGCAGTACCGTGTTCTAAGATGGCGCGATGGTGCAGGCGCACGACTTTGGCGGATACAAAAATCCCTAAATGCCCAACTGATGGATGAAGGAGGTAAACAATGCGCTGTTTGGCCTTCTTCAAAGCTTGAGTCGTGGGATAAATCGTTCTTATCCAGTGTAAGGCCTGCCGTGGTGGGGTAATTTGATCGCCTTGGGAAGCAAAGACAACAATGGGGCTTTGAATGCGTTTTAAATCGTAAACACATCCTGGATGAATCAGCATTTCACCACGTTCTAATTGATCGCCAACAAAAAGATTATTCACGGTGGCTGTAATTTCTTCTTGGCTAAATTGGTAAAAACCATTCCACCAGCGTTCAAATTCTAAAAATCGCTCCTGCTCCACATCCATTTGATCAAATAAACCATAATATTTATCCCAGATTGCCGTGGTCGGATTTAAAATCTCGAAATTGGAAACCAACCAGGCCCCATCAAAGGTTCCATCCTTTAAATCAGAGAGAAAGCGCGCACTCCATACGCCTCCTAAAAGTCCACCTAAGAGTTGCATGGGATTAGCTTCTTCTTCATTGTTTGCCCAATAAGAAACAGGGGAGCCATTCATGACCGTTAAGCCAACCGAGCCCACACAATCTGAGGCTAATAGAGCAAGCATCCAACCTGCTTGACAATTACCATAAAGAATAGGAGATTTATCTTCATGCAAGGCTTGCACTTTTTCGACAAAGTGGCGCAGGGTGGTCAAGACCTCGGCGAGCTTTTGGTGAGGAATGGGCTCAGGATAAAAAATAACGAAATACACTGCATGGCCACTGTGCATGGCAATGCCCACTTCCGAGTCACGTTTGAAGCCGCCAATACCTGGCCCATGACCTGCTCTGGGATCAACGATAATCACTGGTGACAAAGTAGGATCGAAACATTTTTCAAAACACACGTCACCTACTTCGAGGATTTTAATTAACGCATAATTGGTTTTGGGGTCCAGTGTTCTTCCATCCATGACTAATTCATATTTAAAATTTAACAGCGGCGGTAATCCTTGTTTTTCATGTTCCATCATGTTGTTGGCCCGTTCACGCAAAGTATCAAAAAACAAAGCAGAGCGTTGCCAATAATCTATTGGGTAAGAAAAAAGATCATGCCAGATTTGATCTGGGACTTCGGTATCATGCTTATCCATGCTTCACCCGGCTTTGAATGATTCAATAGTTTCTATTGTGGACCAGGAAGAGTATTTTTACAAAAATAAACAATCATCACTCCATGGCTAACCTCACGCATTTTGCCGGCCATGTGGAAGTTACTGGAATTGATATCGAGAGTGGGGTTGATGAAGGTGTTTGACTTACATCGAATTATGGCGGTACTAGACTTGGTATAAAAGAAGGCCTAATGCCATACATAGATAGATTTGATAATAACTCAACTTGACAATACCATGCTTAGTAAATCTTTTTGAGCTATACTAATTTAAACCATTTTTTTATTTATAAATTTAATGAGAGTACTGGTTAATTTGAAGTCTGTTCATTAAAGATTGATTAACATGGAAGCTAATGATCATGATTAAATTATTTAAAACAGTTATTGCTGTTTGTTGTCTCTTTGGATCTATGCTATTGGCAAACTCTTGCTCAGAAACTAAAAATCCTAATATTCATGATCTTAATGTTCATAATAAAAGACCTGGCGGGACCGGCGGGCGTTAAACGTTCCAAACAGCTTTTCGAACAGGGATAATCCTCTCAAGGGATATTAATTAATAATCAAAGAATCAAGAAACGCTAACAAGCCATCTACAGAGCACTTGTGCTGTCATTAAAAACAAACTCCGGACAAATAACAGGATTATTTGCTGCGAATAATCCAGAATTGGATGATGCACCATTATAAGCTGGATAATTTGGAAAAGCGGTACAAAAACTGGTGTTAAAAAAGCAAGAGTTCTTCATTTACATTGTGTTATCCGCGTTCTAAGGTCGTATCAATATCAATATCAATATCAATATCAATATCAATATCAATACGGGTGTTTTAAACAGTTGGGATAAGTCTCAAATATATGATAGAGTTTTAAAAGCATCGCTAGATGTACTGCATTTTCTATAATTTGGAGTCATTAATGAAAAATACAAGGATGGTTGTATTCCTTTTCGTTATGTTAGCCAGCCTATCTGCGCTACTTAGCGCATGCCACAAAACCCAACAAAATTCTGCGACAACCGAAGAAGGTTATGGTGGCACCAGTGGAGGGCATGGAGGACACGGTGGGCATGGAGGTGGGGGCCACTAGAGATGGTTTTTTAAATCTAAGCCATCGTCTTCAAAAGTAATTATTTTAAAAGTCTCTTATGTAAAGTATTTTTTGTTTCATGGAATTGCATTAGGGAAAAGGTTTGATGTTTAACATGGTGCGACACGAACTAAAGTGAACAATTATGGATAATACTGCAGTTGCCAAAGACAATAAAAACCCCGTAGGCACTATTGTCGAAGTCAATGGACCTGTTGTAAAAATATTTTGTGATGTGTTACCCCCATTATATCAGTCGCTCAAAACCTACACTGATACAGACAGTTATGTACTTGAGGTGTGTCAGCATCTGGACCAACATCATGCCAGAGCCATTACCTTACATCGCGCCACAGGACTACAACGGGGATTAGCTGTTTATGATCAAGGCACCCCTTTGCAAATTCCGGTTTCTCCTAATTGTCTTGGGCGACTCTTAAATATTTTTGGCGAACCTTTGGATGGGGCTTTGCCCTTAGAAACTAAGGAATATCGTGACATTCTCAACAAGCCCACTTCGATTGACATGACAACGACCCAGGAAGGTATTCTTGAGACGGGCATTAAGGTTATCGATTTACTTTGTCCCTTCGTTAGGGGCAGTAAAACAGGGTTGTTTGGAGGTGCCGGGGTTGGAAAAACCATCCTGCTGATGGAATTGATGCATGCCATCATTCAATTGCACCAAGGAACGTCTGTTTTTGCAGGGGTTGGCGAGCGGATTCGTGAAGGTCATGAATTGTGGCACGAAATGCAAGCCGCAGGCGTCATGGATAAGACCCTAATGATATTTGGGCAAATGGATGAGTCACCTGGTGTACGCTTTCGCACGGGATTATCGGCATTAACGTATGCCGAATATCTTCGCGATACACTATCTCATGAAGTGCTTTTTCTCATTGATAATGTTTATCGTTTTGTGCAAGCAGGCAGTGAAATTTCAGGACTTTTAGGCAGAATGTCGGCGAGTGTCGGCTATCAACCGACCTTAATGACGGAGATTGCCGAACTCGAAGAACGGATTACCTCAACCCCGAAAGGTGCTGTTACTTCCGTGCAAGCCGTTTATGTTCCGGCCGATGACATGAGTGACCCCGCAGTGACCGGCATCGTGACCCATTTGGATTCGATTGTGGTGCTCTCACGCGCACAAGCAGGTAAAGGCATTTATCCTGCCATCGATGCACTTGCTTCCAAAAGTAAATTTATGGATAAAATGATTTTAGGCGAGCGCCATTATGCGATTGCGCAAGCCGTACGCGAACATTTGGCACGTTATCAAGAACTCGAAGACATCATTTCCATGATGGGAATTGAAGAGCTTTCGTCTCAAGACCGCAATATTGTGTTAAGAGCGCGTAAATTACAACGCTACCTGACGCAACCTTTCCATGTAACCAAACAACAAACCGGTATTGAAGGGCAATCGGTTGCATTAGAGCAAACCTTGACTGATTGCGAAGCGTTCATCAAAGGCGATTACGATGCATTTTCAGAAGAGGAGTGTTACATGATGGGCGCCATGAATAAGGGAGCACACGACTGACATGGAATTTTTTACAATTCATCTTCAAAGTGCAACTCAATATGAACAAATCGATACGGTGGTTAGTTTTGTGGGTGAGGATGCTTCGGGGCAGTTTGGGATTTTAGCCAATCATGCCCGCATGATGACCTGCTTAAAATTTGGTTTGGCCTGGTTTCGTGATGAAAAGAACGAAACGGACTATTTAGCTGTACCCGGCGCGGTGGTTTACTTTAATAAAAATCAACTCTACATTGTGACACGCCATTATGTGCGCCATAAAGAGTATCAAGCCATACACAGTGCACTCGAGAAAGAATTACAGTTTGAAGAAGAAAATCTTTTGAGCATTAAAGACAGCTTGCATCGTTTGGATGAGGCAATGTTAAAACGTTTATGGGAATTAAAACGGCAGAATGGCTATGGCATTTAAAGATCCAAAGAAGGAACTGGAACAACAGGTGAAACGAAGTGTTCACAAAATGAACCAGGCAAAAAAAAGTAAATCCACTTTATTAGCCCAAACGGTTTATTTAGGGACCTTAGGCTTTGTTTTTGTATTACCGATTATTGCCGGAGCCTATCTTGGGGTTTGGCTCGATGAAAAAATAAAAGGGTTTTCCATCAGTTGGACCATCAATTTAATCCTTGTCGGTGTGATTGTTGGTGCAGTTAATGTATATCTTTTGATTAAGGAATAGCGGTGGGCTCAGAAGGATTTTTAGCGCGCTTTGCATTTTCACTAGGGTGGATCAACATCAGCCAAAGCCTATTGACTACCTGGCTTATTATGCTGGCTTTATTTCTTTTTGCCTGGGTTTCAACGCGAAAACCATCCCTTCAACCCGGTACTTGCCAGGTTATTTTAGAAGGAATTTTGAGCACCATGCATGATGCAATTAAAGAAGTACTGCCTGCCCATGTGGATTTGGTGTTTCCTTTTGTGGCCACCTTGTGGATTTTTATCCTTACATCCAACTTAATTGGGGTGATTCCGGGATTTTATGCACCGACTGCTGATTTATCGGTGACGGCCTCCCTTGCAATTTTGACTTTTTTATCAGTGCATTGGTTTGGCATTCGTGCCGAAGGGCTACGCGATTATTTAAAGCATTATCTTAAACCCACGCCTTTTTTGTTGCCGTTTCATTTAATCAGTGAGGTCTCTCGAACGTTGGCCTTGGCAGTACGCTTATTCGGTAATGTGATGAGCTTGCAATTAACCGCATTGATTGTACTTATGATTGCCGGATTTTTAGCCCCTATCCCCATCCTCATGTTGCATATTATTGAGGCCATTATCCAGGCGTATATTTTTGGGATGCTCGCTTTAATTTATATTGCTGGGGGAATTCAATCACACGAGCTGAAGAAGCAAGGAGAATCATTATGAATGGTATTAGTTGGTTTAGTTTAGCATCAACCGTTATAGCAGCACTCGCGATTGCCATCGGAACCATAGGTCCGGCGCTCGCTATGGGGCGTGCGATTAGTCAGGCACTGGATGCTTTGGCACGACAACCGGAGGCTGAAAAATCCATCACCAGAACCTTATTTATTGGTTTGGCTATGATTGAATCGTTAGCCATTTATTGTTTGGTGATTGTATTGATTATTCTCTTTAGAAATCCATTATTGTCTTATTTTGTTAATCAGCAGGGATAAAATAAATGGAACTGTCTTGGTCAACGTTTTCATTAGAAGTCATTAATTTTCTAATCCTGATTTGGATTTTAAAGCATTTTCTTTATGCACCCATCCAAAAAACCATTGTAGAGAGAAAAAAAACGGTGCAAGAACAATTAACAACGGCTCAAACTCTGCACAATGAAGCCACCCAGTTACAAATAAACTATGAGCATCGTCTCACCGATTGGCAACAAGAGAAAACAACACTGCAAAGTACCTTGCAAGAAGAACTGGAACAATGGAAAGCGGAAGAAAAGCTTCGTTTTGAACACCAATTACGTGAAGAAAAAGAGCAGGTTTTTGCCCATGAGAAGCAACAACTCGCCGCACTTATTGAAAAAAAGGAACGAGAAGCCTTGCTTTTGGCGGGTAAATTTGCCGCAAAACTCGTCATCGACTTTGCTGATGCTCGTCTTGAAGAGAAAATCATTGCAAAAACCATTGAGGACCTCGCTTCTTTCCCAATCAAACAATGGCAATCGATGAGTGCAGTCTCTGAAGAAGACAGTGTATGCATCCAAAGTGCCTTTCCCATCAAGGAACAGCAACGGCAGCATCTCATACAAGCCATGGAACAATTCGTGCCTCAAAAACTTAGCGCACGTTTTACTGAAAATCCGACTTTGCTTGCAGGATTAACCATTCAAATGGGTTCAGTGGTTTTGCAGGCCAATCTTCGCGATGAACTCAAATTCTTTACGGAGAGAAAAAATGGACTTGTCTAATCGTCCTTCGTTGATTGATAAAACGCGGCAGCGTATTGAGGATTATCAATTTCAAATCAGAGTCTCGGAGCAAGGACAGGTTGTCTCGGTAGGCGATGGCATTATTTGGATTAAGGGATTACCCACTGCTGCCATCGATGAAATTTTAATTTCAGTCGATGGTTGTTGTATCGCGATGGTTTTTCATCTCATGGAAGATTTGGTGGGCGCGATTATGTTGGTGCAAACGAAAAAATTAAAAGCAGGCACCGCCATGTTTCATTTGAAGCGCGCCTTGAGTCTCCCTGTAGGCGATAAACTGCTTGGGCGAGTGATTGACCCTTTAGGCAATCCGTTAGATTGCGGTGAAATGCCTCAATGTGAGGAACAGGGTTTACTGGATATGTTGTCCCCACCCATCATTCATCGTGATTTTGTGAATCGTCCCTTTTATACAGGGAATAAAATTATTGATAATTTAATTCCCATGGGTAAAGGGCAGCGGGAGTTAATTATCGGGGATAATGGGCTTGGCAAAAGTTCGCTGGCCATTGATGTGGTCATTAACCAAAAAAATCAAAATGTACGTTGTGTTTATGTATTGATTGGCCAAAAGCGCTCGACCGTAAGCAATACCATTCAATTATTAAAAGAGGCTAATGCCCTAGACTATACAACCATTGTGGTGGCCCAAGCAACGGCATTACCAGGATTTCTCTATCTTGCCCCATTCGCGGGCTGCGCCATTGCCGAACACTGGATGAACAAGGGTTTAGATACGCTAGTGGTTTATGATGATTTGAGTGCCCATGCGAACAGTTATCGAGAGCTTTCCCTTTTACTGCGCAGACCTCCTGGACGCGAAGCCTTTCCTGCGGATATTTTTTATCTTCATTCACGTTTGTTAGAGCGCTCCACTTGCTTGTCTGCTGAAATGGGTGGCGGCAGTATGACTACACTACCGATTATTGAAACCAAAGAAGGGGAAATTGCAACGTATATTCCGACCAATCTCATCTCCATCACCGATGGACAAATCTTTTTTGATGAAAAACTCTTTTCTTCAGGCTTTCTTCCAGCAATTGATATCACCAAATCCGTTTCACGCGTTGGTGGTAAAGCCCAGCATCCGCAAATTAAAAAAGAAGCCGGGAGAATGAAACTGGATTACATGCAATTTCTTGATTTAGAAATTTTTACCCGCTTTGGTGCACGACTGGATGCCAAAATGCAAAAGCAGATTCAAAAGGGACGACTTTTAAGAGAAATATTGAAGCAAGACAGGCTATCACCGCTGCCTATTGAGTTTCAGCAAGCCTGGCTTATTGCCTACAACGACGGTTTATTGGACCCATTGAATGTAGAAGAGATTCCACCTGTTCTCAAAAAAATAGAACAAGAACTAAAAAAGACCGACTTGACTTTAGGAAGCTCACGAGAACAATGGAAGAATGCCGTAAAAAGCTGGTTAAATGGGTAAGGCATAACCTGTCCTTTAACTCACGGAAGATTTTATGACGAAACGAACTAAACTAAAAGAGCACCTTCATACCTTAGAAGAAATTGGTGACATCATGACCGCCATGAAAAATCTATGTTTCATTGAAATGAATAAAATCACTAAGTTTCTTGCCATGCAGGAACAAGTCATGCAAACACTTCGTGAAGTAAGCCGTGATTTTTTAAGCTTTTATCCTATTTTTCCCACGAATCAACAAGAAGCTCATCCTGCGATTTATATTCTCATCGGCTCAGAAAGAGGTTTTTGCGGCAGTTTTAATGATAATGTGATGCATCAATTAGATACTTTAAAAGAGCGCGATGCTGAATTTAACCCGGCACTCATTGTGGTCGGGCGTAAACTTGCCTTAAAAATGGCGGATGATGCTCGAGTCATGGCCACAATCGATGGGCCTAATGCCATTGAAGAAATTCCAGCCGTGATTTTAAACTTGTTACAAACTTTAGAGAAAGTGTCCTCCCAAAGACATATCGCCTTGCATTCCTGGCAGTGGGACATTCTGTTCAATGAGGAAGAACACAATCAAATTCAAGCCAAGACAATGCAACCTTTTAAAGAATTTTGCGCCAACGATGCAAATCATGGTTCTATTCCTCCTCTGCTCAATTTAGCCCATGAGCAATTTTTAGCTGAATTTGTGGATCATTACTTATTTGCTATGTGTTATTCGGTTTTTTATCAATCGTTTTTTGCAGAAAATCATCAAAGGCTCTTTCATTTGAATAGCTCGTTAGATCGTTTAGAAAGTAAAAAGAACTCATTAAAAGAATATCTTAATTTGCTGCGTCAAGAAGAAATTACGGAAGAAATTCAGATTATTATGTTGAGTGCGGAAGCGCTTATTGGCACTAAATAAACAATCCATTTTACGTACCTTGCTTTACAATGATATACTCAAACGGACATTTAAATGTTTTAGGCTGCTTGTGGACACGCCATAAAAACACCATCCCAATTTGGAAATTCGGGTAACTCAAGCGACACTAAAGTGGTTCATAAGTGATAGGGATATTTGCTTCATGGGGTTATGTGTTCAATCAATCATTACATTGAAGAAAAGGCTAGGTGGCATCACCGTAGTCCTTTTTTCTGTATTTTATTTAAATACGTACGCCACTACTCTATCAACGCCCCTTTCTTTTTCCGAAGCAGGCCGGCTTGCCATTTTATTTTCTCCTGAACTGAAACGTTTGTGTACTGAGGCGGAAGCTTTAGATCAGAAAGCCATCGCGGACCGTCAATTACCCGATCCGAAGTTGATGGCAGGGACTATTAACGTGCCTACCAACAACTTCAGCTTTACACAAGATGAAATGACGATGATCATGGGTGGACTAGAGCAACGTCTTCCGCCAGGACATTCTTTAGCTATCAAGTCTCGAAGGACTAAAGCAGAGGCGGGGGTCTATCGCGCGCGATTTCAAGAACAAAAGCTGGCTCTAGCCCGTACAGCACATGAGGCCTGGCTTGAATTGTACTATTGGCAGCAAGCAGCCCATATTGTTCAGGCGAATCGTCGTTTGTTTGTGTATTTACTTAAAGTCGCCAAATCGCAATATGCGCAAGCTATAGCTACCCAATCGGACGTACTGCAGGTGGAAGTAGAACTATCCCAATTAGACGAACAACAAGTTCAAATCACCCAGCAAATAGAACAAGTGCGTGCAAAACTCGGACGTTGGATAGGGCAAGAAGAGGCAAGACGTCCGCTGGCCGCTAAGTTACCTAAGTTACCCCACCTCTCATCATTAAGTACATTGAAAACTAACATAAAAAGTCATCCTTTATTAAAAGCGGATTTGGGTTCCATTCAGGCTAATCGCGAAGCAGTGGCTTTAGCAAAAGAGCAATTTAAACCCGGAGTGGTTTTTGATGTCAATTATGGCGTCAGACAAGGCCGCATGCCCGATGGGACGCCCCGTTCCAACATGTTGACCGCGCAAGTTACCGTTGATTTACCCATTTTTCCCAAGCATCGCCAAACACCACGTCTAAGGGAACAATTTCTTCATTTAGAATCTGCATTTTTGGACAGAAATGCCCACTTTCGCGATTTAATTGAAATGCTCATCAGTTCATATGCTGCCTGGGAGCAGCTCGTACGACGCGATGCAGTATTTACGCAGAAGCTGATGCCAGAAGCCAAGCAAAATGCCAAAGCAGCCTTGCTGGCGTACCAAAGTGCCACAACGGACATGAATACGGTGTTGCGTGCCTACAGCGGAGAGCTCAATATCCAGTTGGAGCAATTAAATGTTGAAATTGAGCAGCTTAAAACACGGGTAACACTACTTTACCTAGAAGGAAAAACAGGATGAAGCTGAAAATAGTCGCACTCCTTATTGTGTTACTGGCAGTCATTTTTTTAGTAAAAAAATGTGTTTTCTCTACTGAAAAATCTGCTGGCCAAGAAAGCGCAACCAATGAAAAGGGAAAGCCAGTATATTGGATTGATCCCATGAATCCCATGATTCGCTACAATAAACCAGGCCTCTCTTCCATGGGGATGAAACTGGTCCCCGTTTATTCCGATAATGAAGGGGCGACAACCAATGGCAAAATAACCGTACGCATAGCCCCTGAGATTGTGGATAATCTTGGGGTACGCACCGCACCTGTCAGAAAAGGAACGCTTGCCCGAAAAATCGACACCGTGGGTTATGTGACCTCGAACGAAAATCTCATTAGTAACATTAATGCTTATGTGGATGGTTGGATTCGAAACCTTGTCGTCAAAACAACCGAAGCTCCTGTGACCCAAGGCCAATTACTCATGCAGCTTTATTCACGAACCCTGGTCAATGCCGAAGAAGAATATTTAATTGCGCTGGAAACCAAGGAGTCGACCCTGATTGATGCCTCGCAGCAAAAATTAATTTCCCTTGGCATGGCCGAAACACAAATTCAACAGTTAAAAAAAACGCGCAAAGCAAGTCAGCTTGTGGATATCTATAGCCCGCAAAATGGCATTGTGGCTACCTTAAATGTTCGCGAAGGCATGCGGATAACGCCTGAAATGAAAATGATGAGTATTATTGATTTATCAACCATCTGGATTATTGTGGAGGTGTTTGAGCAACAAGCCTCATGGCTTAAAGTAGGGCAATTGGCCGAAGCGCAATTCCCTGCTTTTCCTGGCAAAGCTTGGAAGGGTAGGATTGACTACGTTTACCCTCAGCTCAATCTGAAAACACGTACCCTTAAAGTGCGCTTACGCTTTGATAATCCGGATAATCACTTAAAACCCAACATGTATGCCCTGGTTACCTTGTCCCTGACACCCTTGGAACAGGTGTTGAGCATTCCCAAAGAGGCCATCATTCAAACGGGTGAGGGGGCTCATGTGATTGTTGCTTTGAGTGAAGGTCGCTTCCAAGTTCAACCCGTAGTCACCGGCATTGAATCAGGTGACCGAATAGAGATTTTATCGGGATTAAAAAAAGGAGACTGCGTGGTTAGCTCAGGAGAGTTTTTGATTGATTCGGAGGCCAGTTTAAAAGCAAGTTTACAGCGCATGAATGACAAGCAAAGCAAAAAAGGGAAAATGAATGCACATTAAAATCCATGCAGGGAGTCATCGTCCATGATTGCGGCTATTATTCGCTGGTCCATCCAGAATCGGCCTTTTATCCTGCTGGCAACCCTTTTATTAATTCTTTCAGGCCTTTATATTCTGAAACAAACACCGCTGGATGCCATTCCTGATTTATCGGATGTGCAAGTGATTATTAAATCAACCTATCCTGGCCAAGCCCCGCAAATTGTTGAAGACCAAGTCACCTATCCTTTGACCACCAAGATGATTGCAGTCCCTGGGGCGGTGACGGTGCGAGGCCAGTCTGCCTTTGATGATTCGTATATTTATTTGATTTTCAAAGACGGAACCGATCTGTATTGGGCGCGTTCCCGAGTCCTTGAGTACTTAAGCCAGGTTGCCAATCGGTTACCACCGAATGCAAGTACCGCATTAGGACCCGATGCAACAGGGGTGGGGTGGGTTTATGAATACGCCTTGGTGGATACGACAGGCCAGCATGATTTATCCCAGTTAACAACTCTGCAAGATTGGTATTTAAAGTTTCAGTTACAGAAAGTACCAGGCGTCTCTGAAGTGGCACGGATTGGCGGGATGGTGCGCCGTTATGAAGTGATTCTTGATCCCAGCAAATTACGTGCTTTTGATTTAACCCTATCCCAAGTGATTGCAGCCATTCGAGATGCCAACCAAGAGGCAGGAGGCTCAACCATTGAAATGGGTGAAGCCGATTATATGATACGTGCTCGCGGCTATCTCAAAAAAACTACTGATTTTGAAAACATTCCCTTAGGTGTTTCGAAGCAAGGAACGCCCATCCTCTTATCCGATGTGGCAAGCATGCGGCTGGGTCCTGAAAATCGTCGCGGTATCGCAGAGCTCAATGGCAAAGGCGAAGTGGTGGGTGGCGTCATCATCATGCGTTTTGGTGAAAATGCCATGAAAACCATACAAAATGTTAAGGCAAAATTGGCGGAGTTAAAAGACAGTCTGCCACCGGGTGTGAGCATTGTTGAAACCTATGATCGCTCAAGCCTGATTCAACGCGCAGTGAATACCCTGAATGATAAATTGATTGAGGAATTCGTCTTAGTATCCTTGATTTGTTTTGCTTTTTTATTTCATTTGCGTTCTGCTTTAGTCATTGTGATTACCTTGCCAATCGGTATCTTGGCTTCCTTTATTATTATGTATTGGCAAGGCATTACGGCAAACATCATGTCTTTAGGGGGCATTGCTATTGCTATTGGGGTGATGGTCGATGCTGCCATTGTTATGATTGAAAATGTGCATAAGCATTTTGAGCAGACTGTAGTGACCAAAGAAAATCGTTGGCAAATTATTCAAGAAGCCACCTTGCAAGTTGGGCCCTCGCTCTTTTTTTCTTTGCTGATTATCATGTTTAGTTTTCTGCCTATATTTACGTTACAAGCCGAAGAAGGTCGTCTCTTTTCACCCTTAGCCTTTACCAAAACCTATGCTATGGCCTGTGCGGCAGCCTTGTCGATTACTTTAGTTCCTGTGCTGATGGGCTATCTGATTCGCGGTCGTATTCGACCGGAAACAGAAAATCCCTTAAATCGTGCCTTGCAAGCGGTTTATCAACCGGTTATTCATGCGGTGCTTAAAGCGCCCAAGACGATTTTAGCGATTGCCTTTGTCCTTGTACTCATTGGCTTTTGGCCAGTCACCCGCTTAGGCTCTGAATTTATGCCGCCTTTAAATGAAGGTGATTTGCTGTATATGCCAACGACGTTCCCAGCGATTGCAGTGGGTAAAGCGCAGCAATTAATCCAGCAGATCGATAAATTAATTCTTACCGTTCCCGAAGTCAAATCAGCGTTTGGGAAAATTGGGCATGCAGAAACAGCAACCGATCCGGCATCCATGTCGATGATTGAGACCACCATTCAATTTAAACCACAAAGTGAATGGCGGCCTGGAATGACTTTTGAAAAAATTAGAGACGAGTTGGATAGACATGTGCAAATACCCGGTGTGACCAATGTTTGGGTCATGCCCATTCGTAATCGGATTGATATGTTAGCGACCGGCATTAAAACGCCTTTGGGAATTAAAATTATTGGTCCCGATTTAAAAGTCATTCAAGAGATAGGAGAGAAAATTGAACAAGTACTAAAGCCTTTGCCGGGTACTGCATCGGTGTTTGCAGAACGAGTAGTGAGTGCTCGCTACGTGAATGTGGACATTGACCGACTCAAAGCCTCTCGTTATGCCTTAAACATCCGCGATGTGCAAGAGATGATTGAAAATGCGGTGGGCGGCATGAACATCACGCAGACCGTTGAAGGACTTGAGCGCTATCCAGTGAATTTGCGTTATCCCCAGTTTGTGCGTGATTCAGTGGCGCAATTGCGCCAATTACCTATTGTGACTCCCACTGGTGCCCATATTCCTTTAGAGGCCGTTGCAACTTTATCGGTGACCGATGGCCCGGATATGATTAAAACGGAGAATACGCGTCCCGCAGGTTGGGTTTATGTCGATATCGCAGGACGCGATCTCGGCTCATACACGAAAGCAGCCCAACAGGCAGTGAAACAGAACATCTCATTGCCTCCTGGGTATTCTTTATTATGGTCAGGGCAATACCAGTATATGGAACGTGCTGAAGCACGGCTTATGATTGTTATCCCGCTGACTCTGCTTATCATTATTGTCTTACTTTACTTAAATTTTGGTCGCTTTTCGGAAGTATTCATAATTCTTGGCACCTTACCTTTAGCGCTCGTGGGTGGAGTATGGTTTATTTATTTACTCGGATATTATCTATCGATTGCGGTTGGCGTGGGATTTATTGCTTTGGCCGGTGTTTCTGCTGAAACAGGGGTCATTATGCTTATTTATCTTGACCAAGCACTCCTAAAGCAGCAACAACTGGCCCAGCAAGAGGGACGTGCGCTCACCAAAGCCAATGTGCGCAGTGCCGTGATTGAAGGGGCACTGCTTCGTCTAAGGCCTAAGATGATGACGGTACTTGCAATTATTGGTGGTTTATTGCCGATCATGATTGGTGGTGGCACAGGTTCTGAAGTCATGCGTCGTATTGCTGCACCCATGGTCGGTGGCATGATTACCGCAACCCTACTCACACTTATTGTGATTCCGGCTGTTTTTTTAATATGGCAAGAATCAAAAATAACTGAAATAAAGGAGTCCGGTGAGTAAATGATGAATATCCAGAACACTTCCCAACAAATGGTCCTGGTGTTTCATAACTAGGATGATTCACTATGCATCAGCGAATGGCTTTAGTCCTATTTATTTTTTTAGTACCCGGAATAGCCTTAGCCAAGCTGCAACACGCTCCTTCGACAGCGAAAACTCCTTCTGACTTCAAATTCTCGGGTTATGCTGATGGATCCTATAATTATCTTCAAAACAGCAATAAGTTTGCTAGTGGCACCTATGATCGCGTCTTTGACATCAACCCGAATGGATTAACACTCCAACAAGTGGGTATTACCTTGGCGTATCAACCGCAACAAGGGTTTGGTGGTTTAATGACGCCTGTAGCAGGAAGTGATCCCAATATTTTTGCACCCTATGGTTGGAATATTCGTTCCTTTGCAATGCCACAAGCTTATATGCAGTATGCAAGCGGTTCTTTGACTTTCATGGGAGGAAGTTTTATTGAATTAGCAGGTGCTGAAAATATCTTTTCTTATAATGATAGTAATTTTTCTCGTTCTATTCTCTGGGGTTATGCAGAACCTTTTACCGTGACGGGATTTAGAGTTTCCTATATTCCAAACAATCAACTCACCTTGGTAGGCGGTATCAATAATGGTTGGGACAATATTCGTGATACCAGTCGTCAGAAAACCATTGAATTGGGCGCCTCATATACGTTTAACCCCCAGTTTTCTTTAGCAGCTTATGCTTATTCGGGTCAACAGCGTGTTGCTGAAAGGACATCAAGCGGTCTTACAGGGCAGCGCTCTCTGATTGATTTGATTGCCACGCTCACAATCACGGAACAGTTAAGTTTTGTAATTAACTATGATGGTGCGCTACAAACGAAAGCCGCGCTTCCAAATGGCACTATAGCAGAAGCAGTCTGGCAAGGCATTGCTGGATATCTGAATTATCAATTGAATCAGAAATGGCGAACCTCCTTACGAGGAGAAATTTTTTCTGATAGGAATGGTTATCGCACGGGAGTCGCTCAAACTTGGGATGAGCTCACTGTAACATTGAGCTATTTTCCTATTAAAAATCTTGAGTTTCGTGCAGAAACTCGACGCGATTTTTCTAACGTCAGTTCTTTTCTGAATAAAAACGATATTACAACAAGTCACAATCAACAGTCTTTTGCTTTAGAGGGGATTTTTAGGTTCACATAAAATACAAATCATTACAACTTCAGCGTTACGCCACTTTAATTACTGGATAATAAATCGAGGCAATCACAAAGGCTCTAAGTCAAATCAACAGCCTTATTTTTTTAATTCGTCATAACTCGTAAATTTGCGAGTCGCAATATTGCGTTACGTAAATTTACGACATAAATTAAATATAAATACTAAGGAGAAGGGTCCAGAAGAATTTATTGCATCATGATTATGCTATGATTCTAATGGATTCATTGAATTTGCGAAAACGTTTTTTTGTTTTAGTGAGCAGAAATTAGAAGCGAATCGCTGGAACCAATTGAGTCACCCAGGCTACAATCCTGATTCATAATTATACCAAGGACGGATATACGACATGAATGAACCAAGGAAAAAATGCTGTTCCAACGATGAGACACCAACTTCCCAGAAGGAACTGACGTCATCAAATGCCTCTATGCCGTGTTGCTCGGTTAGCGATTCAGATGAACTCGCTCATTTTTTTAGCTTTCTCACTCAATTTTTTCAGGCAAATCTGGGTAAGGCAACAGCAGGCATGAGCCCAGCAGCTCTGAGGATTGCCTTCTTTTCTTGGCTAGTGCAATTGGAACAGTCACCGGGACTCTTATTGGAGTTAGCACTTTATCCAGCTTTGCATTCGCATGATTGCATTAATAATGTGCTCTGCGTGGACCGTGCTGCAGGGGGTAAAGACGTTCGCTTTCATAAAGAAAGCTGGCAAGCCATGCCCTGGCGGTTGTTTGCTGAGCAATTTCTGCAAGTTGAAGATTGGTGGCGACGTGCCACAACCCAGGTTCCAGGATTACCTAAGTCGGTTGAACGCACCGTTTCTTTTTGGGCACGCCAATTCCTTGATGCATGTTCTCCTTCTAATTTTGTCTGGACTAACCCTGATTTGTTCTACGAAACGATTCATTCCAATGGATTTAATTTGATTCATGGCACTGAACTAGCGATTCAGGACATGCTCGATAGGTTAACCGGTGCACCACCTGCGGGCGCGGAAGAGTTTATACCCGGTAAGGGTGTAGCGATTACTCCAGGACGTGTGGTCTTTCAGAATCATTTAATTGAACTCATTCAATATGAGCCACAAACCAAAACGGTATTTAAAGAGCCGGTGTTAATAATTCCAGCATGGATTATGAAATATTATATTTTGGATTTATCCCCCAATAATTCACTGGTTAAATGGCTTGTTGGTCAGGGGCACACCGTGTTTATTATTTCATGGCGTAACCCCAATGGCGACGATCGTGATTTAGGGATGGATGATTATTACCGACAAGGGGCAATGGCGGCCATGAATGCGGTTTCTGCTTTGTTGCCGCAAACAAAAATTAATCTGATGGGCTACTGTTTAGGTGGCACATTGGCAATGATTACAGCCGCGGCGATGGTACGCGATGGGGATAATCGTCTTAACAGTCTCACGTTACTTGCTGCGCAAGGTGATTTCACCGAAGCGGGAGAATTGATGCTTTTTGTCACCGACAGTGAAGTTGCTTTTCTCAAGAACATGATGTGGGAGCAAGGCTATCTTGATACCAAACAAATGGCGGGCTCCTTTCAGATGTTGCGTGCCTATGATTTGATTTGGTCTAAAATGATTCAGGATTACATGCACGGGGTGCGCCGCGGCACCATTGATTTGCTCGCGTGGAACGCAGATGCCACCCGTATGCCTTACAAAATGCATAGTGAATACCTTGAACAGCTTTTCTTAAACAATGATTTTGCTGAAGGACGCTTCACTGTGGAAGGCGAGCCGGTTGCTGCTGAAAACATTCAATTGCCAATTTTTGCGGTAGGTACTGAAAAAGACCACGTGGCGCCTTGGCAATCAGTGTATAAAATTCATCTGATGACCAATAGCGATACCACTTTTGTTTTGACCAGTGGTGGGCATAATGCGGGGGTTGTCAGCGAACCAGGTCGTCCCGGATGTTATTATCGTATTCATGAACGCAAAAAGGGTGACGCTTATTTAAGTCCTTCTCGCTGGTTAAATAAAGCAGAAAAGCGAGAAGATTCCTGGTGGCACGCTTTACATAATTGGCTGGTGCGGCAAGATACCCCCAAGCGGATTTCCCCGCCTGCCATCGATAACGCGCTGCCTTTAGCTCCTGGCAGTTATGTGATGCAGAAATAAAGGAACAATGATGGATAAGGAATTTCTGGAGAATGTCACTTTTGATGAGCTCACCCTTGGGCAGCAGGCGAGTCTCAGCAGGACACTCACTCAAGAGGACATTGAGCTTTTTGCGGCCATGTCCGGTGATGTGAATCCGGCGCACATGGATCCCAAATTCGCTCAAAGCGACATTTTTCATGGTATTGTGGGTCATGGTATGTGGTCGGGTTCCCTGATTTCGGCATTGCTTGGAACCATCTTACCGGGACCTGGAACGATTTATCTCGAGCAAGATGTCCAATTTAAGAAACCAGTACGGATTGGCGATACGATTACCATCACCCTCATGGTGCGTGACAAACGGGCGAAGCAAGCCATCGTCACCTTGGACTGTAAGGGTGTGAATCAGCGTGGCGAAATCGTGGTCGAAGGCTTGGCTACGGTGTTGGCCCCAACGCAAAAAATAAGAGTGCCTAGAGCGAGCCTACCCCAGGTCGAAATTCATAATCATGACCGGTTTCAGGCCATTATTCAAACGTGCCAGTGCATGACACCGGTTCGTACCGCTGTGGTTCATCCGGTAAAGGCCAATGTGCTGGAAGCAGTGACTGATGCGGTGAAGGCCAAACTCATGATTCCTGTTTTAATTGGCCCAAAAGAAAAAATTAAATCAGCAGCCACCGAGGCAAAAATTGACATTACTCAATGGGAGCTCATTGATACAGAACACAGTGATGCTGCAGCCAGTAAAGCGGTGGAGTTAGCAGCAATTGGGGAAGTTGATGCCATCATGAAAGGTGCTTTGACCACCCATGAGTTGTTAGCCGCCATCGTGCCGACCACATCCAACCTGCGTACTCAATATCGGATTAGCCATGCCTATGTCATGGATGTCCCATCTTATCATAAACCACTCATTATTACGGATGCGGCAATTAATATAGCTCCCAGTACGAGTGAGAAGGCCGATATCTGTCAAAACGCGATTAATCTGTGGCGTGTCTTATGCGGTGAAGATAAAAAGCCCAAAGTCGCTATCCTTGCCGCGGTAGAGTTGGTTAATCCTAAAATGCAGGCGACCGTTGATGCCGCGATCTTGTGTAAAATGGCGGATCGCGGCCAAATCACCGATGGTATTCTCGATGGTCCACTGGCATTTGATAATGCCATCAGCAAGCAGGCTGCCGAGGATAAGGGCATTGTTTCAGCGGTTGCAGGGGATGCTGATATTTTGCTCGTCCCTGAAATTGAATCGGGTAATATTTTGGCAAAGCAGCTCACGTTCTTAGGACATGCCGATGCTGCCGGTATTGTTTTAGGCGCGCGCGTGCCCATCATTTTAGTAAGTCGCGCTGATTCCTTACGAACCAGGCTCTTCTCTTGTGCCTTGGCCGTCAAGTTGGCCGCGGCACGCAAGGCAGGGAAGATTAAATGACGCAATCAAAAGAATGCATTTTAGTGATTAATGCAGGCTCATCCAGTGTCAAATTTCAAGTGTTTTCTAGGGATCCAGCACTACCACTTCTTGCTCAAGGTAAAGTGTATGATTTAGGGAGCAAACCCTTCTTTACAGTAACCCATGAAAGGCACACTACTCAGAATCATGCAGATACCACAGCACTTTCTACTGACGCTACGCCTGAAAGTGCCTTGCGTTTTATTCTGCACTGGATGGAAGCGCAAAATCAACGCTGGCATGTGAGTACGGTGGCTCATCGAGTGGTTCATGGTGGTACTTACTTCACTAGCAGTGTGCGCATCACCCCGGACGTGATGATCCAACTGGAGGCATTATGTCCCTTAGCTCCTTTGCATCAACCGCATAACCTTGCGGCAATTAAAATGATTAGCGAACTTAGGCCAGATATCATGCAAATCGCGTGTTTTGATACAGCATTTCATGCCCATCACGAGCCTTTGTTTACAGAATATGCCTTACCACAAATCCTGCGTGACCAAGGTATACGTCGTTATGGTTTTCATGGTCTTTCATATGAATGGATTGCTCATACCTTACAGCAAAATGAACCCAAATTAGCACGTGGGCGAATTATCGCAGCCCATCTTGGCAATGGTGCAAGTCTCTGTGCTATGCATCATGGCATCAGTGTGGATACGACTATGGGCATGACTGCCCTTGATGGCGTACCGATGGGCACCCGTTGTGGCAGTCTTGACCCAGGTGCGGTGATTTATATGCTGCGTGAGCTTCATCTATCGCTTCAGGAAACAGAATCTCTTCTTTATCATAAATCAGGGCTTCTTGGGTTATCGCACTGGACGCAGGATGTCCGTCTGTTGCAAGACAGTAGCGAGCCTGAGGCACGATTTGCACTTGATTATTTTTGTATGCGAACTGCCCAACTGATGGGGATGATGGCGGTGGCATTGGGTGGTGTTGATGGCATTGTGTTTACTGGCGGGATTGGTGAAAACTCAGTCTTTGTGCGTGATAAGGTGTTACACCATCTAGCCTTTCTTAAGCCATTTGAAATGCGCATCATCCCGGCGAATGAAGAATGGATTATGGCGATGCATACCCTATCTCTTCTCGAAAGCAATAAGGAACACAACCGATGACTACTCATTTAAAAGGATTGATTGTTGGGGTGGCGAACGAACATTCCATCGCTTGGGGATGTGCTAAAGTGTTGTCTGAAGCAGGCGCTGAATTGGCCATAACCTATCAGAATGAGCAAACAAAACATTACGTGCAGCCCTTAGTGAATAGACTTCCTTGTCCAATCTTTATGCCCCTTGATGTCACCGATGATTCACAATTGGAAGCCTTGTTTCAGCGCATCAAAACTAACTGGGGAACTCTGGATTTTATGATTCATGCCATTGCTTTTGCGCCTAAGGCTGATTTACAAGGTCGTGTCGTGGATTGTTCACGCGATGGCTTTGGGATTGCCATGGACATCTCGTGTCATTCGTTCATCCGCTTGGTAAAGGCCGCTGAACCGCTGATGACTCATGGGGGCTCAATAATCACCATGAGTTATTATGGTGCTGACAAAGTGGTAAAAAACTACAATCTCATGGGCCCAGTCAAAGCAGCGCTAGAGACAACGGTACGCTATCTGGCCATGGAACTTGGCAGTAAACAAATTAGAGTCAATGCCATATCCCCAGGCCCAATCAATACGCGTGCGGCATCAGGATTGGCAGATTTTGATAATTTGATGGAAAAAGCCGCCCAAGAAGCCCCTCTGCATCAGCTGGTCACTATAGATGCGATTGGTGAGGCCACTGCTTTTCTTGTATCCAATCAATCCCGAGCCATTACCGGCCAAATTATCTATGTGGATGGCGGCTATAATATTAAAGACTAATTCAATAAGGGAGTGAACATCATGTCATCGGAACATCAGCATCACCCACAACAAAAGCCCCAAGAAGAGCAACACTTTTGGCGCACTCCTCCTGGAGTGATTGCGCTAATCATTATTGTCATTATCGGATATTATCTCATTACGGAGCATGGGGCTCATATTGCCAGTTTTCTAGGTGCCTCACCTTTTTTGCTGATCATCTTACTCTGCCCACTAATGCATCTGTTCATGCATAAAGGACATGGTGGGCATGGAGACAAGCCTCCTCATCAAAAGTCTGATGATGAGGATAATCATTCCTCCGAAAACAAGGAGTAATAATGATGGAACATACTTCTTATGCCTATGGTTTCTGGTTATTGGTCATTGTCAATTCGGCGATTTTCATTTTATTTGCTTACAGCTTTACCCAATTTAAAACAGGGCGTGATTGGCGCACATTTGGGGCTTTTTCTGCCTTTGTTGTGGCTTATTTTACCGAAATGTATGGCTTTCCTTTAACCATTTATTTGCTGTCGGGATGGCTTACCAGGTATTACCCTGGAATTAATTTATATGGTCATGATAGCGGCCATTTACTCCATACTCTTTTCGGCTTGAAAGGGGATCCACACTTTGATGTATTTCATATCTTAAGTTTTGTGTTCATCCTTGGTGGTCTTTGGATAATTGCTTCAGCATGGGGTACTCTTTATCGCGCCCAGAAAAAACAACAATTAGCCACAACAGGACTTTATGCTAAAATTCGCCATCCGCAATATGATGGTTTTATCCTCGTGATGGTCGGTTTTTTAGTGCAATGGCCGACCATTCTGACCTTAATTATGTTTCCTATCCTGGTCACGATGTATGTGAAACTGGCGCATCAAGAAGAACAGGAAACTTTTAGGGAGTTTGGGGAAGAATACACACAGTATGCGAAAATAACGCCTGCATTTATTCCCAAGCTATGGACTTCTCCTAGGATGGGTTTATGAAATTATTGGTTTTCACAATGGCTTTGTTCCTTTCGTCATTTATTTATGGAGCCAGTACTCATTTAGTTCAAAAAGAAACAAAGTCCGACAATGAACCACCAAAGATTGGAAATTTTGTATTGCCTTTATCGCAACAACCAGGTCCCTTGGTCAGCTTTGGCCAAAATATTATTGAAAAAAATGAGACATTGTTATTTCTATTTGCCGATGATTTTGCCGGAGTAGAAAAACATTTTGTCGACGTGATGCCCAGTATTTTGTATGGTATTACCGATGATTTATCGATTTTTATTAATGCACCGATGGCTGCGAGTTATGTGCAGAATGAAAAAAAATCTACAGGATTTGAAGATGCCTTTCTGCAACTTGAAGATGCTTTCTATACCAAAAAAACATCTTCTTTTGTAGAGCAAGCAACCTTTGTGATAAATCTTACACTCCCTACGGGCTCTGCTCAAAAGCAACCGCCAACGGGTTTTGGGTCGCCAAGTTTTTTTATAGGGAGTACACTATCTCGTATGTATGTAGATTGGTTCGCATTTGCATCACCTGGGGTAGTATTAACCACAAGGCATAATGACACAAAGTTTGGAAATCAATTTCTTTATCAGGGTGGTTTCGGAAGACACCTTATTAACATTAAGGGATGGACAATATTCACAACGAAATAAAATCAATGGAGGTATCGATTTTAATTCAGGGGGAAATGTAGTCTACGTAACGCCTTCGCTATGGGTTTCTTCAAAAAAACTAATTGTTCAATTAGGTGTTGGACTGCCTGTTACCCAAAATTTATACGGGAATCAAACAAAAGACTCTTATTTACTTGTGGCGAATTTGGGTTGGGCTTTATAAAGGATTACTGATGAATCAAATTATTTTTTCAATGATTGTTTTTGCACTAAGTATTCTGGTGGGTTGCATGCCAAGGCCTCTGGAACCTGATGCGAAAAACATTACGATTATCTACGGTCAAAACACACAAATTGCAAAAAATTGTAAGTTGCTGGGAAAAATATCGGGTAAGGACGTGCATGGTATGAAGCTTCAGTTTACCTGGGGATTGGAAAAAAATCTCAAAAAAGATGATGTCAATTTTCTTAAAAATGAAGGGGAAAAATTCAATGCCAATGTCGTTGTGTTTGAAAAACATCAAACCTTGGTTAAAAGATACTACACGTTGAGTCCGAATCGGCATACAGATATTGAAATACATTCCATTGAAGGAAGTGCCTATCGATGCCCTTCTCACGTACTATCCACAATCAAACGATTAAATACCATCACTCATTCGGTTTATGAAAAGCCCGTCATTATAGAAACCAATTGAGACTATTGGCGTTGGCAATGAGATAATTTGTTACTCACATTGAAGTAACTCATCGTTTAACTGTGATGCAATGAGACAGATGGTTTACTGTGTGTTTTGATAAAATTCAGCAGGTGAGTAGAGCAATTTTTCCCTACTTATTATATAATTTATGCTCTTAATGAGAAGAGCCAAGATGAAATGCGAACCCATTATTTTTATTTGGTTTTATTACTAATGACATCAATTCTCCCAGCGAATACTTATGCGGAAACAAGTACTGCATCCCAACACCCTATTGCCGATGATTTGGCTTCAGATGATCATTTTTCAATTTTAAATGATCGTGGTGTAGCTTATGCTGTGGGTAGTAATGTGCCGCAAAATGACGAGGAGGCCGTGAAGCGTTTTCGTCAAGCAGCCGAGCATGGTTTACCCGTGGCGCAGCGTAACCTTGGCATTATGTACGCATTTGGCAAGGGAGTTCCGCAAAATGATCGTGAAGCCGCTCAATATTTTCGTAAAGCAGCGGAACAAGGTGATGTCATAGCTCAGTACAATCTTGGTGTGATGTGTGTTATTGGAAAAGGCATATCAAAAAATGAAAGCGACGCAGTAAAGTGGTTTCGTAAAGCCGCACATCAAGGATTACCGATGGCACAACGCAATCTAGGTCTCATGTATGGCACGGGTAAGGGGATAAAGCGAAATTATACTGAAGCCTTTAATTGGTTTAACAAAGCGGCTAACCAAGGGGATCCCTTTGCTCAGCTTAACCTCGCTGCATTGTATGTTGACGGAAAAGGGGGGCAACAAAATGATACCAAGGCCTTCGAATGGTTTCATAAAGCAGCGGAGCAAGGAGAGAAAATGGCTCAACTTCATCTTGGCTTCATGTATGCAGAGGGTAAAGGGGTACAGCGAAATGACATTGAAGCAACTCAATGGATTGATAAAGCAGCACAACAAGGGTTGGCCTTGGCTCAATTTAACTTAGGCACACGGTATACTGAAGGCTTAGGGATTGAGCAAAATGATGCGAAAGCAGTGAAATGGTTTAGTAAAGCGGCTGAACAAGGAAATGTTTTGGCTCAACGGAGCGTTGCGATTATGCTCTCTACCGGACGAGGTATTCAGCAAAGTGATGTTGATGCGGTTAAGTGGTTTAACAAAGCAGCTGAACAAGGGGATTCCATTGCCCAATACAATCTTGGTGTGAAATACGTCACTGGCAAAGGAGCTCTTCAAGATAATTCTAAAGCAGTTCAGTATTTTCGTATGGCAGCAGAACAGGGACTTCCCGAAGCACAGTTTGCCCTTGCGGCCGTATACCATGATGGGGTAGGTGTTCCTAAAGATGATGCGGAGTCAATGAAGTGGCTTCGGAAAGCGGCTCAGCAAGGAAATGCTAATGCGCAAATGCGCTTAAATGATTTGGAACAAGGTTAACACCATACTATATTTCTAACGTATGTGAGCATGATTTTCTTTGCGTATGATGATCATGCAGGAATATTGTTGATTCAATCTGGATATTTTTTCATTAACAAATACACTTTTCTTTTTGCCTATTCATAGTGCCCTCCATAACCAATTTTGTCAGTCTGTGAGGTATTTTGTGAACTGCCAGCTGCTGTTGATGAGGCACAAGAGCTAAACAGAAGCATTGAACTAACTAATGTAACTAAAGCAATAATCACTTTAAATGTCCCGAGGATTCGCATAGTAATACTCTTTATTCTATCGATTGTTTTTTAAACTGCCTAACCACTTGATGCGTTATATTATCTATGATTTCACCATGAATTTCCCCCAGAGGTTTTCTCAACATAAGCGAGCATCCATATGTATAATTACTCTATATTATCGCCAGATTGATGGGCAATTTCATCCGCGCCACAATAGATGTTTGCCCTGTACTGTACCCATATGATGATCCTAAAAGTAAGCCAGCTTAATCCTTTCTTTTAAGTGTATTACAATCAACCCTAAAATGCTCAAATAGAGAGTCATTATTCAAGTATTGCCACAATGATGCACTAATATGGCAACAGGGTAAAAAAGTGCTACACTATATTTTCTTATCATTAGGATAACCGATATGGCCGATAAAATACGTGGAAAGGTGAAATGGTTTAATAAAGACAAAGGATTTGGCTTTATTGCGAGTAGTGGCAAAGATTATTTTGTTCATTTCAGTTCCATTCAAGGGAGTGGCTTTAAAAACCTTTCTGAAGGAGCCCGTGTTGTATTTAAAATTGGCAAAGGACAAAAAGGCCCACAGGCGGAAGAAGTTGAGGTTATCTAACGATTCATTTATTTTTTTATCCAAAAAACATTAATAAACATTCAAAACGAAGGAGTCGTTTATGGAACGAATGACCGCAGTTGTAACAGGAGGTACGGGTGGGATAGGTTCTGCAATATGTCAACGTCTTGCAGCTGATTATCAAGTCATTGCGTGTTATTTTAAGGACGGCAAACATGACGAAGCAAAACGATGGAAAGACACTCAGAAAGAAGCCGGTTTTGATGTAGATATTCTCTACGGTGATACCACTCAATTTGCTGATTGTGAGAAACTCACTGATTTATTGATGGAGCGCTATGGACGTATCGATGTATTGGTAAATAATGCGGGCATTACTTGTGATACGACGCTAAAGAAAATGACCTCGGTGCAATGGCAGCAGGTTATTGATGCTAATTTGACCAGCGTCTTTAATATGACCCGTAATGTGTTGCCTGCCATGCTTGATCAAGGCTCTGGGCGGATTATTAGTATCTCTTCCATTAATGGTCGCAAGGGTCAATTTGGTCAATGCAATTACGCCGCTACCAAAGCCGCTTTATTTGGTTTTAGCAAGAGCTTAGCCCAGGAAGTAGCAAGCAAAGGAATTACTGTGAATACCATCTCGCCTGGTTACATTGAAACGCCAATGCTTTCTGCCATGAGAGAAGATATATTAAAGTCAATTATCGCTCACATCCCAGTAGGCCGTTTAGGCAAGCCGCAAGAGATTGCCAATGCCGTGGCTTTTTTGTCTTCCGCTGAATCAGGGTTTATCACGGGAGCCAATCTTGATATTAATGGCGGGCAATACATGTAGATATCCTGCTGAGTAAGATGAGTCTTATATTATACTGATCATAATGAGTAAATTGAGCAAAAAAATCCGATTCTTATTCATACTATTAAAAAGATATTAGTATTTCCTAATTGGGGTTTTTGCATAAATGTTTCTTGATGAGAAGATTATCGCTGTACTGCGACGAGAATTGAGTTGGACTCACTTCAGGTCATTAATTCCAATCAAAGATCCGCTGAAATGTGTCGCATTGGGCGATGGAGTACCCGTACATTAGAAAAACAGATCCAATCCATGTTATTTGAGCGCACAGCACTTTCCAAAAAACCAGAAGAATTAATACGTCATGGAATTGAGGTCTTGCGTGATTCTGATACAGATCAGCTGATCTAATCTTGAAAGATCCATACATTCTTGCTTTTCTGGGTATGAAAGATCGATACCTTGAAAAAAACTTGGAAGATGCCATTTTTATGTAAGATCGAACATTTTTTATTGGAATTAGGCTCTGGATTCAGCTTTATTGTCAGACAAAAACGCATACAAATAGACAATCGTGATTACTATATTGATCTGCTATTTTACAATAGGCATCTTCGCAGAATTCGACGCAGCCTATAAAGGACAAATGGAACTTTATCTACGTTGGCTAGCAAAATATGAACAAGAACCAGGTGAAAATCCACCTCTAGGTATCATATTATGTAGTGGAAAAACGTACGAGCAAATCGAACTACTAGAGTTGGATAAGAGTGGTATTCATGTTGCTGAGTATAATATTACAACATTACCACCCAAAGCAGAATTGGAAAAAAAGCTACATCAATCTATTGAATTTGCTCGTCAGCGATTTCTAATAAGGCTAATGAAAAATAATTGATTGGAAGTTTGGATATGTACGTCTAACGCTGGCTCTGAAACTTATGCAAATATCTAAATATCATATCGAAAATGATATTTGGTATCGATTCTTTTTACAGAGTAATCCAATTTTTATTTTTTCGGAACAACTAAAAAAAATCGACCTTTAAATTTTCCTTGTATTCGATAATTAACTCCAGGCTAATGGTAAAGTTAGTCTGAAATCAATCATCGCCAAAATCGCGTAAAATACGGTTTAATAGGGTTCTGCATATATATTATACTTTTAGACCAGCCTATAACTATGAAGTATCGCCTTATTTACAGATATGGCTTGGTTGTTGCTAAAATGAAAAGCCCATTTGCTGATAAGCTACCTGGGATAAGTTGCTGATTTCCAGTGAAGCAGGGCTTTGCATCGTGCGTCGATTTTCATTTTTAACCGTTTTGGCATCTGCTAACTTCTTGTTGTTCTCAGTAAGCACCGAAAAAGGCAGCAGGTGCAACAGTAGGGGATTGTCGCAGGTAAATGTTTTAAGCTGATAACCGCGTTGGTGACGCACTTTGGTTAGTAGGAAAAAGTAATCAAAAGCCTCGTTAAAATTAGCAAAAGCGAGAGTACGGCTTTGTCCTAGTTTGGATTTAATGCGGCCATTGATTAAGGTAATCACCCAGTCTTCTAATAAATCTTTGCTTAAACGAATCACATAATAGCGAGTATCTTTTTCAAAACGTGCATCATGATAGACTTCAATAGGGTAAAAATGAATCAGATGCAGAAAAGACGGAGAGGTGAACCAAGGCATCTGCATCAAAAAGAGCCAAGGCTGGCGATGCGTTTTAAGCGGGTTGGATTATCTTCCACGTATTCTGAGGTCGTGGAAATATTGGCATGACCCGCAAGGCGAGACACCGCTTTAATGTCGGCTCCTTGTTCAATCAAACGCGTAATGAAGGTGCGTCGACCGGAGTGCGAGCTGGCACCAACCAATCCTGTTTTGTCATAAAGCTTGCGAAACCATTTTTGTAACACGTCGGGTTGAAAGCGATTGCCCCGTTGGGTTTTAAAAAGATACCCTTTTTTATTGAGTACTTCTTTTTCTTGCATTTGTAACTCATCTACATGGTCTTGCAGCGCCGCGGCAACTTTTTTATTCGTCACATAGGCATGTCGTTGTTTCTCCCCTTTGGTCATTGAGCGTAACAAATTAATTTCATCCATGACTTTAAGGTGATGATCGAATACATCACTGATTTTAAGGGCAGCAATTTCCTTGACGCGTAGACCTAATCCAAAGGAGCAATAAATGATGGCGACATTGCGCAGCGCAAATGGACTGTCTTTGGCCATAATGAGCAATCGTTTAAATTCGCTCTCGGTGAGTACCCGAGCCTTGCCTTCTTTTGCCATTTTTTCCTTTAAGGTCTTAAAATATCATAATTTAATCGATTTTAAGACCTAAATACGAAAGCGTCAAGAGAGACTCCTTCGATAACCTGTAAGTTTTATCTTTATTTGGCAGGAAAATTTAAACTTTAAATGACAGACTTTAAATGGCAGATTGACTAAATTAAATATTTCTACTATTCTAGAAGTATGGATATAAAAAACTCACTAAAAATATTTGACGCCCTTTCTCAAGAAACTCGCTTGCAAGTGTTTCGGCTACTTGTTCAAGCAGGGCCAAACGGATTATCCGCTGGTGCAATTGGGGATGAGTTGGGTATTTTACAAAATACCCTATCATTTCACTTAAGCCATTTGTCTAATGCCGGAATTGTCACGTCCTATCGCCAAGGGCGTTATGTATTTTATTCTGCAAATTTTGTGTTAATGCGCGATTTTATCGCCTTCATGGTTCAGGATTGTTGCAGTAAACAACAAGTTCAAATTCAACAACCTGGGACAGACGATTGTCTGGTTATAAAATTAAATGATTGCTGTAATTCTAAAAGGAGTAAGTCATGAAACGTTTTCATATTCATATTGATGTTGACAACCTTGCTGATAGTATCCGTTTTTACAATGCTCTATTTGGAGCAGATCCCGTAAAAGTTAAGTCCGATTATGCCAAATGGATGCTGGAAGATCCGCGTATTAATTTTGCCATTTCAACTCGTGCTGGAAAACATGGCGTGGAACACTTGGGAATTCAAGTGGATGATGCCACTGAATTAGATGCACTGAGAAACCAATTTTCAGAGGCTAATATTTCAACCCATAGCGATGGTGAAACAACCTGTTGCTATGCCAAATCACAAAAATCATGGGTGAGTGACCCTAACGGAATTGCATGGGAAGCCTATCATACCATGGAGGATGCTCAATTTTTTTCTGGAGATAATACAACTGAAGGCTCGTGTTCAATGTCCACCAAAAAAACATCAACCTCTTGCTGTGATGTACAATCAAAATCAACCGGATGTTGTGATTGATACGTACTGAGCCAATTAAATTATTATTTCTTTGTACAGGTAACTCTTGTCGGTCCATTATGGCTGAGGCAATAACTAATTATTACTCGAATGGCCGCTATCTGGCTTTTAGCGCAGGCAGCATCCCGACTGGAAACGTACATCCGAAAGCGATAGAAACTCTTGCTCGTCATGGTATCAAACCGAATACACCTCGCAGTAAATCCTGGAATGAATTTAATTCAGAATCTATTGATTTAGTCATTACTGTCTGTGACCAGGCAGCTAGTGAAAGCTGTCCTATTTTCCCTGGTCAACCAAAAAAACTCCATTGGAGTATTCCTGATCCTGCTAAAGCAGAAGGATCTAAGATGAAAATAAATACAGCATTTGAAGCGGTATTTAATCAACTAAAACAACAAATAAAAAAGGAGCTGTTGTCATGAGCACGTGCAGCACTCGTCGCCTTTCTTTTTTAGATAGATATTTAACGTTATGGATTTTCCTGATTATGGGTTTAGGCGTTGTTATCGGATCTATTTTAACCGACATGCCACAATTTTTAAATTCCCTATCGATTGGTTCCACCAATATTCCTATTGCGCTTGGCTTGATTTTAATGATGTACCCACCCCTGGCTCGGGTAAAATATGAAGAATTACCGCTGGTCTTTAAAGATTGGCGAATTCTATTGTTGTCCTTAATTCAAAACTGGCTTATCGGGCCATTTCTCATGTTTGGTCTTGCTGTTTTATTCTTACATGGATATCCCGAATACATGACTGGACTCATTCTCATTGGTTTGGCTCGATGTATTGCCATGGTAATTGTCTGGAATCAGCTGGCTGAAGGCGATAATCAATATGTTGCGGCTTTAGTGGCGTTTAACAGTATATTTCAGCTACTTTTCTTTAGTGTCTATGTCTGGTTTTTTCTAACCGTTTTGCCACCCCTTGTTGGCATGACGGGACAAATGGTTCATATCGATTTTATGACTGTTGCTGAAAGCGTCTTCATTTATCTTGGAATTCCTTTTTTATCAGGATTTCTGACTCGCTTTATACTGATAAAGAGAAAAGGGATAATGTGGTATGAAACTAATTTTTTACCAAAAATTTCTCCCATTACTCTAATAGCCCTATTGTTTACTATACTGGCGATGTTTTCTTTGAAAGGCGCGATGGTATTGCAACTTCCATTAGATGTAATTCGAATTGCATTTCCTTTAGCTGTTTATTTTGTTGTGATGTTTTTTGTCAGTTTTGCGATGGGGAAGCTCATCGGGGCTAACTATCAAAAAACAACAGCAGCTTCATTTACTGCTGCCAGTAATAATTTTGAATTGGCTATTGCTGTTGCAATTGCCACCTTTGGGCTTAACTCCGCCATTGCTTTTACAACTGTGATTGGCCCACTTGTTGAGGTGCCGATTCTTATTTTACTAGTAAATATTGCATTGTGGTTGCGCCAACACTGGTTTTATAAAGCAAATCATACGGGGTAGGATTGATTAAACTGGTTTACTTTCAAATCTCTCGGATTTACTCGTAACGTGATTAAAGGCAAAAATGAACATGCAATCAATAAGAGAATTACTAGAGGCTAAGCAAATCATAATTTATTTTTCTACAGTTATTGTAGCAATCATAATTGCTTTGCTCGTGCCGGCCACGAAAGTTTTTGCGAGCAGTGTAAACCTTGCATTAGCTCTGATGCTGTTTGTAACGTTTCTACAAGTGCCGCTTGCTGACTTTAAGCAAGCATTAGTGAAGTTTCGTTTCCTCATGGTTCTATTTCTAGTGAACTTCATGGTGGTCCCGTTAATTGTAGTGGCGTTAGTCCAATTTCTTCCCATCGATCCAATGGTACGACTTGGTGTGCTATTAGTTTTGCTCACTCCGTGTATTGATTATGTCGTAACTTTTGCGCATATTGGACGCGCCGATGCTCGACTACTTTTGGTGGCGACACCTGCGCTTCTTATCTTACAGATGCTGCTTCTACCTATCTATCTTGGACTATTCCTTGAGGAAAGCGCTGCTCACTTGGTTCAACCTGGCCCATTTGTCGAAGCCTTTATATGGATAATTGCTATTCCGCTTGTGCTCGCAGCACTTACACAAGCGTGGGCTAATCGAAAATCGATGGGCAAACGGGTTTTAATAGCACTTGGATTGCTGCCCGTACCAGCGACAGCTCTTGTGTTATTCGTGGTCATTACGTCGGTGGTACCGCAGCTCGGTCTTGAGGCAGACTCAGTTTTAAAAGTAGTTCCAATCTACATTGCCTTTGCTATTATTGCTCCCTGGGCTGGATGGTTTATCGCTCGAATCTTCCGCTTGGATGTGCCTTCCAGCCGATCTGTAGCATTCAGCGCAAGTACTCGCAACTCTCTTGTTGTCCTACCGCTTGCTTTTGCGATACCAGGCGCTGTTCCTATACTGCCGGCAATCATTGTCACTCAGACACTTGTGGAGTTGATAAGTGAACTGTTCTATGTGCGCTTAATTCCTAAACTAATGAACTCATAATGCTAACCTACTCATACAATTAAGTATTGTTGGTTAAGACAGCCGGTTGTCGTAATTCTCGTTTTTTGACATAAGTATTAAGACCGATATGAGGCTAAGAGCTGCCCAGCAGTTAGTTTATCTGAATTAAGTATCGCTTTATTTTCAAAAAGTAAAGCGTCTCTCTTTAAAACTTCATCCAATTTCGGCTTAAATTACAGACTCAGTACTAATGCGAACTGGAAATACGACTTTGCTTTAATTTACTACAATTTCGCCTCTAAACCATAATATTATCTAACGAATAATTCCTGTCATTTTCACCTTATAACCTTCTGAAATCATAATCTCCGTGCGAGTTTTGTTTTGATCTATCATCATTGGTCTGATCGCATAATTATATTATTTCAAAATACTATCATGATTCCCTTGACCCTTGGGTATACTCTAGAGTCTAGACTATTTATATGGAGAGAGTTATGGTTTCGCTAAGCATTGGTGAACTAGCTAAAAATGGCGGTGTAGGCATAGATACAATACGCTATTATGAGGTGCTCGGCATATTATTACCGGTGGGACGAACAAAAGCTGGATACCGGCTTTATAGCGAGACTAGTTTGGAGCGACTGAAGTTTATTCGACAAGTACAGCGTCTTGATTTTACTTTAAAAGAAATCAAGGAATTATTAGATCTTCGTTTGTCAGATACAGCCAAGTGTTCTGATGTGAGAAAACAGGCCGAAGCAAAAATTGCCCTGATTGAAGAAAAAGAAAAGGAACTTAGGACTGTTAAAAAAGCTCTCAAAGATTTAATAATGGCTTGTAATGCTAGTGGAAACAATGTGTTGGCTAATGAATGTCCTTTATTAGATATGATTGATTCAAAAGGAGAATAACGGCTTTTTATTTGTCTCACTATATAGCCTGGAGATACATGATGAATGAAGCAAAGTATGTAAAGCGTAATAGTATTAAATGGATATTGCTCTCGGGAACCGCTGCGGCGATTGCTTCGACTTTGTGTTGCATTGCGCCTTTAATATTGTTTAGTTTGGGTATAAGTGGAGCTTGGATAAGTAGTTTAACGGCAATGGAGTCCTATAAACCCTATTTTTTAACTAGTGCTATTCTATTGATTGCACTTGGATTTTGGAAAGTTTATCGCAAACCCAATCATTCCGATTGCAAACAAGGTACTTTTTGTGCGATGTCAGCCTCAGATCGCATCAATAAAATAATGCTCTGGATTGCGTTAATCATTATAGGGCTTGTGCTGCTTTATCCTTATCTGGCGCCAATTATTTTAGAGCGATTATAACGATTAGGAGACATATTTATGAACAATGCATTTATCGTATTAGCAATTACCGTAATATTGGGTAATGTATCGACTTTTGCCTCTAGTTTGCAAGCACCCACAGCAGCTGAGGAAATTACAGTTAGCAGTAATCTGAAAACAAGCATTGTGACTCTTGATATTCCAGGAATGTTTTGTTCTACTTGTCCATATACTGTGCGAAAAAGTCTTGGGAAGCTACCAGGTGTATATAAGGTTGAAACATCAGTTAAGACTAAATCAGCCACAATTACTTATGATCCAACTAAAGTAACAATTAAGTCATTGATTACTACAACGACCAATGCTGGCTACCCCTCTTCGATAAAAAATAACAACCAGCCCTAATGATGGAGAACAATATGTCTGATTACCTCAGTTGTCCTGATGAAATAGGAAGTGCCAATACATCACCCGATATTTTGGTTATAGGAGCTGGATCGGCTGGGTTTTCCGCTGCAATTACAGCAGCAGAAGAAGGTGCACATGTCCTTATGGTTGATAATGGCATCCTTGGCGGAACCTGTGTTAATGTAGGTTGCGTCCCTTCAAAAAACATGATTAGGGCAACAGAAACAATACATCAAGCGAATCAGGCCTCGCGTTTTGATGGCATTGAAGCAAGTGGCAAACTCAGTAACTGGTATGAATTAATTCAACAAAAACAAGCACTGGTGGATACACTAAGGGTAACCAAGTATGTTGATGTATTGCAAGCTTATAAAAATATTAATTATGTAAAAGAGCAGGCGCGCATTGTGAATCATGGTGTAATGGTAGGTAATCAGCTCTATACCCCCACATCGGTTATCATTGCGACTGGAGCTTCAGCATCCATACCTCCTATCGATGGTATACATCAAATTCCTTATCTAACAAGTACAACAGCATTGGATTTACACAATCAACCTAAATCATTATTAGTGATTGGTGGCGGGGTCGTTGGCGTTGAATTAGGGCAGATGTTTGCACGTGCAGGCACTAAAGTCACCATTTGTTGCCGCTCTCGTCTTGTTCCAACTAGTGAACCAGAAATAAGTATGGCTCTTACGCATTATCTGCAGCAAGAAGGCATTGATGTGTGTCAGGGCATAGGTTATCAGAAAATAGAGGAAATTGATGGTTATATTCGTCTAACCCATGACAAGGACGGCGATACCCGCATTATTGAAGCAGAGCAAGTCCTTATCGCAACAGGCCGTACTCCAAATACTTCAGGTTTTGGGTTAAACGAATCAGACATTATTTTAGCCGACAATGGTGGCATACGAGTGAATCAGTACATGCAAAGCAGTCGTGATCATATTTATGCTGTCGGTGATGTAACAGGGGTTGATATGTTTGTTTATATGGCAGCATATGGTGCTAAATTAGCTGCATTAAATGCACTCGAGGGTAATCAGCATTGCTATGACAATTCAACTATGCCTACCGTAATATTTACTGATCCACAAGTGGCTGATGTTGGTTATACAGAAGCAAGTGCCAAATTGGCTGGTTATGAAGTAAAAGTCAGTGTCCTTGGTCTTGAGCATGTTCCTCGTTTTTTTGTGGCTAGAGACACAAGAGGGTTAATCAAGCTCGTTGCTGATAAAAAAACCGATAAGCTACTAGGCGCCCATATTTTATCTCCTGAAGCAGGTGACTTAATACAGACTATTGTTATTGCATTAAAAGCACAATTTACCATTAAAGATTTAGCAAATACATTATTTCCTTATCTGACCGGAGTTGAGGGTGTAAAACTTGCTGCATTATCTTTTGATAAAGATGTTAACAAATTATCCTGTTGTGCTGGATAGGCATATTGGGAATCTATGCGTTAATTACTAATCGTATAATGATTTGTTATACGATTAGTTTGATAAAGGGCTTACTGAATTCAATGAGTCAGATACAAAATCAGTCAATAATAAACGCTTAATCTTATCTAAGCATGTTAAAATGGACCTTTAGTAGGGGGTTGAGGTCCAATGGTACGAAAACGTACGCTAAGGAAAATCCATATTTTCTGATAAGTTATTGAATG